>JAKVCO010000009.1 GCA_022448245.1 Paracoccaceae bacterium | reverse complement strand
GAGGGGGGTGAGCATTGTGGCGAACGAGGCCACCGAAACAGCGCGCAAGATAGTACAGTTGCGTGAGGAGCACCGTTCGATCCTGATCGAAAATCTTGGAAAAGGTGCTGCAAACGGTTTGAAGCTGCTCGAGTCTCTTTACCAAAGGCCAATTTTCACGGTGAATATTGTGGCGGACTTCTTGGACCTATCTCCGCAAGCATCAAACAGCCTTACAGAGAGAATGGAGAAGCTCGGACTTGTTCGCGAAATAACCGGCAATCGCCGAAACCGCATCTATCGCTATGACCCATACATTGAGCTGTTCTCTGACTAACATAGGTGGTCAGAAGGGTGGGTACGCGCGCGAGATAATTCTCTAAGCATTTGATATATAAATGAAATTTGAAAAGAAATGGTGCCCAGAAGAGGACTCGAACCTCCACGTCCATACGGACACCAGCACCTGAAGCTGGCGCGTCTACCAATTCCGCCATCTGGGCACGGGTTGGTGAGACGTGCGTGTAAGCGCGCAAAAAGCGGGTGTCAACGCGGGTTAAGACGGCAAAGAGCTCAGAGCTGACTATTTTCTTCGGAAAGAATGGGGGGTTGAGCAGTTTGAACGCTGGTCTAGCTCTCTGCGGGAGCAAAGGAGGCACTCATGGCGGACCAGATGGTGATTTTTGGCGGAACAGGATTCGTCGGGCGCTCAATCGCGGAAGCCGCGTTGGGCACGGGTTTCGAGGTTCGCCTTGCCTCACGGTCCGGCGAAAGCTTTGCGGGCGCCAAAGGTGTCGTTTGCAACATCACCGATGAAGCTCAGGTCGCCGCAGCGCTTGAGGGAGCCACAGTCGCGGTCAATTGCGTGGGTATCCTCGCACCCGGCAAAGGCGGCAACGGGTTTGAAGCCCTCCAGGCCGAAGGTGCCGAACGCATTGCGCGCCTCTCAGCAGCCGCCGGGGTCAACCGCATGGTGCAGGTCTCGGCCATCGGCGCTGATGCCGGCTCGGATAGTCTCTACCAGCGCACCAAGGCGAAGGGTGAAGCGGGCGTTCTCGCCCATATGCCAAACGCGCTGATCCTGCGCCCCTCCATCGTTTTTGGACCCGGTGACAGCTTCTTCAACCGCTTCGCTGGCATGTCCAAACTATCGCCCGTCGTGCCCGTCGTGGGCGCCGGGACGCGGTTTCAGCCCATCTTCGTGGGGGACATCGCCGCCGCCGTTATCGCGGGCATCGCCCAGGGTGCCGAGGGCGTCCACGAGCTTGGCGGGCCAGAGGTCGAGAGCTTTGCAGACCTCATGCACCGGATGCTTGGCGTGTTGGAGCGCAAGCGTCTTGTCCTGTCGCTGCCGACGCCCATCGGCATGGTCATGGGCGCCTCGTTCGAGACGCTCTCGGCCCTGACGGGTGGCGCGCTTGAGCCTCAGATCACGCGGGATCAGGTGAAGAACCTCGGTGAGGATAACGTTGTCTCAGGCGCATTTCCGGGCCTTGAGGCACTGGGTGTCACGCCGACCCCCATGGCCGACGTCATGCCGACCTACCTCAGCTAAGAGCGCCTGAGTAGACGAGCATCAGGAGCGCCACGCCAACGAGCAAGCGGTAGATTACGTAGGGCGTAAAGCTGACGGTCTTCAAAAGGCGCATCATCAGGGAAAGCGCCGCCAAGGCCGCAACGAAGCTCAACCCGATCACGATCGAGACGTCGCGCAGTGCGACGTCGCTGCCGATAGCGTCCGCACCTGCAAGAATGCCTGAGGCTATGATCGTCGGGATCGACATCAGCATCGCGATGCGCGCCCCGTCTTCGCGCGTGTATCCCAGCATCAACGCACCGGTGATCGTCACCCCCGACCGCGATGTGCCCGGCACCAGCGCCACAGCCTGCCAAAGCCCCAGCTTCAGCGCGTCATTTAGGCTCAGTTGCGCTTGCGTTCGCGTCAGGCTCGCCCGCTGGTCGGCCACGTAGAGCAAGACGCCAAAGAGGATCATCGTCCACGCGATCACCTCAGCTGACCTCAGCGCATCGGCCAAACCAGTGAGCTTGAAGATCAAGCCCACCACCATCACCGGCACCGTGGCAATCGTCAGACACAGGGCAAGCCAAGCGCCCTGCGTGTCGATCTTGCCGCGAAGCATCCGGCCGAAGCCGCCCAGCGCCAGCCGCACATCCGACCAGAAGTAGAGAACCACCGCAAAGAGTGTGCCCACATGGGCGGCGATGTCGATGGCCAGCCCCTGATCTTCATAGCCGCTCAGCATCGGCAACAGCACCAAGTGCCCCGACGACGAGACGGGCAGAAACTCGGTGATGCCTTGTATCAGGGCAACGAGGATTAAATGGAAAAGCGGCATGCCCGGCCCTGTTTACGTGCGGATGTTCATAAACAGGCTCGCGCGCCTCAGTATAGCCCAAAAGGGCAGACAAAATGCCCCTTGTCGCAGTAAGGCACGGGCTACGCCCCGCGACCCCGTAAAGGAACCTTGGATGAAAAGCACAGGCTGGATCACCCGCTGCATCGTCATGATGGCTCTTGGCCTTTCAGGGGCTGTGCAGGCCCAAATCACCGCACCCGACGAGGTTGAGCGTTTTGGTCTTCCGGAAGGCTGCACCGGTTTTGTCACCGTCCAGTACAAGCTTTGCCAGGTGACGCATCACTACACCTGCGAAGGCGACCCTGAGGGTATCCAGCACCGCGTTGATCTGGACGATGATGGCCCGTTCTTTGTCAGCACCATCGACAGCGAAGCGCAGTGGATCGAAAGCCTCGACGTGCGCAGCAACATCCTCGACACGCTCGATCCCGCGCCTGAGAATCCCGCGAGCTTCACCGATCTCGCACGCAAGGGCCGCGATGATTTCAATTTTTCCACCACCTCCGAGGTGGGTGAGACGATCATCTACCAAGGCCGCGACCTGCTGACGGGCGAGACGGTGATCATTGATGATGTGCCCCTTTTGCGCACCGACACCTATGCCCGCGCCACACGGCCCGATGGCACCCTCGTCTGGGAAAGCCGCGGCAACGAATACATCCATCTCGATTGGCGTCTCTTCCTCGCAGGCCAATCCGTGACCCGCACCCCAGACGGCAGCTTCCAAGACGAAGACGAACCGGTGGAGTTCCACTTCCCTGGCGACCCGGGCTTCCTCGCGCTGGAGCCTGAGTACAACTGCCGTGCGTTGTTGCTATGATCGCGCCCTGATCTGAGGTATCACCTCGCCTCAAAGAGGGCGTCAAAGCCCCACCCCGGCAGGCCAAGTGCGAGCAGATGGCACGTAAGACGAAAAAGATCACGAAGAAGGACAGGTTGCCGTTCTTCAAACAGCTGCGTCGGCGGTTGACGCGCTATGCGCTCATTGCGCTGGGCGTGGCATTGCTGGTCATTGCGCTGGGATCGATCATCAACCCACCCACCTGGCCTTACCGCGTGCAAGAAGCCAGCAGGCTCGGCGGGGTGGATCACAACTGGGTCCCGCTGGAGGAGATCGCGCCGATCATGGCGCGCGCCGCCGTGGCCGCCGAAGATGCCAATTACTGCCTGCATTGGGGCCTCGATACGACCGCGATCCAGCAAGCGCTTGAAGAAGGCGCGCTCCGGGGCGGCTCCACGATCTCGCAGCAGGTCGTAAAGAACGTCTACCTCTGGCACGGGCGCAGTTACATGCGCAAAGCGCTCGAGGCGTTGATCACGCCCTTTGTAGAGCTCACCTGGTCCAAGCGCCGCATCATCGAGGTTTACCTGAACGTGGCCGAATTCGATGAAGGCATCTTCGGGGTCGAAGCCGCTTCACGTCACTACTTCGGCGTGGGCCCGGAAGAGCTTAACCGCACCCAAGCCGCGCGCCTTGCGGCCATTTTGCCCGACCCCAAGGGGCGCTCCGCCTCCAAACCTTCCGATTTCGTCCGCAACCGTGCCCGGCAAATCCTCGCCGGTGCCGACACAATCGCTGCCGATGGCCGATCCGACTGCTTCGAGGAAACTTGAATTGAGACGGGGCGTCGGGCATGGAGATTGGCAAAACCGCAGCAGGCCTCCCGAACGATGAACACGCTCTATCACGCGCCGCTTTCGCCCTTCTGCCGCAAGGTGCGGCTCTCACTTGCGGAGAAACGCGTAGAGGTGGAGCTCGTCGAGGAACGCTATTGGGAGCAATCCCCGGACTTCATGCGCCGCAACCCCGGCGGCAAGGTGCCTGTGCTGAAAGTAGACGGGCAGACCATGTCCGAAAGCGCGGCCATCTGCGAATACCTTGAAGAGGCGTACCCGGCCCCGCCGCTGCTGCCCAAAGCGCGGGACGCCCGTTACGAGGTGCGCCGCCTCGTGGCTTGGTTCGATGACAAGTTTCACCACGAGGTGACGGCCAAGCTGCTCTACGAGCGGGTGAACAAGAAGCTCATGGGCCAAGGGTATCCTGACAGCACCAACGTCAAAGCGGGCGCCAAGGCCATCAAGTACCACCTCGATTACATGACGTGGCTCCTCGATCATCGCCGCTGGCTGGCAGGCGATGTGATGACACTGGCGGATTTCGCCGCCGCCGCTCATCTGTCGTCGCTCGATTATATCTCGGACGTGGATTGGAACCGGTCCGAGGCTGTCAAAGACTGGTACGCCAAGATCAAATCACGGCCCGCGTTCCGGTCGATCCTGGCCGACGTCGTGCCCGGCTTCCCGCCGCCAAGGCACTATGCCGACCTCGACTTCTGAGGACGCCCGCGCCCGCCTCCTTGCCGAGGCCGCGGACGTGGGCTTCACCGCCTGCCGCATCACGCGCCCTGACGCCATTCCACAGGTGCCCGCCCGCCTGAACGAAGCGCTGGCGGAGGGCTACCACGGCTCCATGAGCTGGATGGAAGATCGCGTTTCCTGGCGCGGCGATCCGCAGGTGCTGTGGCCCGAAGCGAAATCCATCGTGATGCTGGCCGAGGCCTATGACGGCACGGATGCCCTCGCCGGGTTGGAACGCCCCGAGACCGGTAACATCAGCGTCTATTCCCGCGGCAAAGACTACCACGACCTCGTCAAAAAGCGCCTGAAGCGCCTGGCCCGCTGGATGGTGGCCGAGATCGGCTGTGAGGTGAAAGTCTTCGTCGATACCGCGCCCGTGGCCGAGAAACCCTTGGCCGCAGCGGCGGGCCTCGGCTGGCAGGGAAAGCACACCAACCTCGTGGGGCGCGAGCTGGGGAACTGGTTCTTCATCGGCTCGATCTTCACCACCGCCGAACTGCCCACCGACGCCGCAGAGATCGACCATTGCGGCAGCTGCACGCGCTGCCTCGATGCCTGCCCAACCGACGCCTTCCCCGCGCCCTACCAGCTCGATGCTCGGCGCTGCATCTCCTACCTCACGATCGAGCACAAAGGCCCCGTCGACGAAGAACTGCGCCCGCTTCTCGGCAACCGCATCTACGGCTGCGATGATTGCCTTGCGGTCTGCCCCTGGAACAAGTTCGCCTCCGACGCGCAAGAGATGCGCTATTCCGCGAGGGACGGGATGGAGTTCCCTGATCTGGCCGATCTCGCAGCCCTCGACGACACGGCCTTTCGCGAACGTTTCTCCGGGTCGCCCATCAAACGCATCGGGCGCGACCGCTTCGTGCGCAACGTGCTCTACGCCATCGGCAACAGCGGATCGACGCGCCTGCGCAGCGCCGCCGAGACCCTCGCGAACGATCCCTCCCCGGTTGTGTCGGATGCCGCAAGGTGGGCAATAAACCATCTTTCAGCCCAAAGACGGCCCTAATCGCCTCTTAACCTTAGTCGCGTAATGGGTGGGTTGAGAGGCTTATGGCTTATACTATTTACGTGCTCGATGAGAGCGATCTGACAGTGACGTCGCCTACGGGGCTGGACGGTGTAACCCAGGGGGATGGTAGCCATCTGAATGGCCAGACCATGACCATTGCCAATCCGGTGTGGACGCCCATCGCGATCAACGACAACGATCTGAATTTTTCGGACAACGACAGCTCGCAGACGCTCGATGGCGCGCAGGAGATTGACGGAACCACCTACGCCAGCGGCACGCGGCTGGAGGCGGAGTTCTCTTTTGACGTGAGCTACAACGGCGACACCTGGACGATGATCGCCTTCAACGTCCGCGAACCGGGCGGCGGCAGTTCCTATGGCACCATTGAAGGCCTCGCCGTGATCGGTGGGCCCGGTGACTTCCCGCCCCCGAATGTCGTGCTGTCGATCAGCAACGCGCAAGAAGGGCCAAGCTACGCCGCGACGGGCTATTCCACGCCCATCTGTTTTGACACCGGCTGCCCGATCCTGACACCGCAAGGCTACCGCATGGTCGAAGACCTGCGCGCTGGCGATGAGGTCATGACTGCTGACAACGGCGCCCAGACAATCCTTTGGGCTGGCTCCCGCAAGGCGTTCGGCATCGCCCGCTTTGCCCCTGTCGAAATCGAAGCTGGCGTGCTGGGTAACGACCGCACGCTGCGTGTATCTCAACAGCACCGCATCCTGATCGGCGGCGCTGAGGCGCAGCTGTTCTTTGGGGAGGACGAGGTCCTCGTCCCTGCCCACGCGCTGCTTGGCAAACCGGGCATTCAGCTCGTCAGCGGCAACCGGGTGAACTTTCATCACCTGCTGCTTGCAGATCACGAGGTGATCGATTGCGCAGGCATGGCCACTGAGACCCTTCTGCCCACCGAATACGGCCTCGCCCAGTTGTCCGAGGCGTCTCAGGAAGAAGTGCGCCAGATCCTCAAGACGCGTCCGGCCTACTTGCCCGCGCGCCCGATCCTTCGCGCTTACGAGGCGACGCTGCTCGCGGCGTAATTGGCGTAGGGCCCATAGCCGAAAGCCATGTAGTCCCGCTGATAGACGTCGCGCACGGCGGCCTCGACCTCTTCGTCATAGATGTCGGTGAGCGGGATCTCGTCCAGCGCGATCGGCGGCAGACCGGGCGCCTCGACCCCCACCATCTCGCAAAGCATGGTGAGCTCTGCGGCCATGTTCTCTTCTCGCACCACCGCGTCCGGCAGCGCGAAGTCGGCAAAGCCTGACAGAATGGCGTTCTGGCTGGCCCAGACCGCATCCACGCGCACCGCCGTCTGCCCATCAAGGTTCATCTTGAGGAACGCTAGGAAGGCGAGGAAGGCCGCGCGCTGTTCCTCATAGCCCCATGTCTCATCCGGCCCGTCGAGCTGGAGCGGCACGTTATAGACCTTTGACAGGGTCTTCCGGATCTCCAGATACGCGCCCTTGCCGGTGCCCACGATGTGGCGTTGGAACGCCTCGTAGGCGCGTGGCACCGGGTGGCGCACAACGGTGAACGTCCGGTGACCCTTATGGCCGCGCTTCCATTGGCGCAGAGTCTTTTGGGTGAAGTTCTCCTCCAGCCCACCAAAGCCAGATAGCCATTCCTTCACCTGCGCCACGGGGCCGGAGCGCATGGGCATGTAAAGCAAAGGCGCCTCAGCGGCTGCCACATAAGTCGGGATCACGGCCCCCCGGCGCGGCTCAAAATTCGGGGTGCGGGTGAGGTCGAACCGGTCGAGCGAGGCGAGCGAGGCCTCCATCTCCTCAAAGTTCGCGACCTTCTCTGACATCGGCGCGGGGTTCTGCTTTTTGAGCTTCTTCGACAGCCCCTCGAGCCGCGTCTCAGACCCCAGAAACGCCGCGAGGCCGTTCATGATCTCGACGTCCTGGATATCCTCATAGGCGACATAGAATGCCGTCTGGCCGGACTTCTGAAGGCTGTTCAAAAGCTCGATCTGGAAAGCCTGCAGGTTGCCCAGATGCTGCTCGAACTCATCGCGGTCGAACTCAGCTTGGCTAGCCTTGTGATGGGTAGCGTTTGTCAGTTTCCACTGGCCAGTGGCCTGCGCGATCTTCCAGCTGACGTAGCTTTCCACCGGGTTCCGCGTCAGCACGATCTTCGCGCAGCGGGGATCGGCGATGATGTCGTCGAGGATCGCGCCATGGTGGTCATGAAAGAAGCGAAAGCCCTGAATGCCGTCCTGCTCGCGGATCTTCTCGACCAGCGCCATCGGGTTTGCGTCCCGGTCGGCCTGGGAAAATCCCAGCAACTCCTGCGTGTCAGGATAGGCGAGGAAATGAGGGTTAAAGACCTCACCCAGACAAGCCAGATCGGGGTAAAGGTCGATATTCGCCTCAAGGAAATTCGAGCCCGTGCGCATCTCCGCAAAGAGGACGAAATAGTCAAAGCGCGCCATGCGTTACTTCTTCACCAGATAGGGTTTGCGCATCCGCTGGCGCGGGCGCTCGGGCAAGTCGTCCATCGGATAATCGCCCATAAGATAGGGGTGCATGCCCTCGTTCTTGAGTGTCTGCAGGAACTTCCCGAAGCCCTTGAGATTGTGCATCCGCGGCGCCTCGGTGAGGCGGCGGGCGCCGTCACCTACGATGTCATCAATGATGGTCTGCAGATGCTCCATCGGGCTCTCGATAAACTCGGTCATCGACAGGAGGCGAATCTTGCCCTTGGCCCACTGGCTCTGCAGGGCAAGGAGGTGCTCGGCCTCCACCTTCTGGCGCCAAGCCGCATCGCGCCGAATGTCACTGAAATCCGCGTTGGAGCGGAAGTGCTGCAGCGCCCATGCGCCCGTGATCACGTAGATCCGCGCATTGGGATCGGTCGCCAAATCCCAAGAGATGTACTGGCTGTCCCACGGGCCAAACTGGAAGCATTGATGCTCACCCCGGGTGTTCCACAAGAGGTTCGTCAGGAACGAGCGGGAGTTATAATCCCGCATCTGAGCGCTATCTGTGAGCGCGCCTGCAAACGTCGTCTCCCGGCCTGCAAACTGCACCCAGTTCTCGCTGAAAAGGTGCCCGTGCACGCGCGCGCCGGTGTTGGCGGCCAGCCATTCTTCCCAGTTCTCGAAGATGTCCATGAACCCTTCGAACACCGAATACGGCGCGCAGGTGCGTCCGTCGTTCCACTGATCAAAGGGAAAGCGCGATTGCATATAAAGGCCCGGTCGCCCCCGCATGCGCAGATCCGTCGCACGCGAGAATACGCGGTCGATCTTCCCGCGATTGGGCTCCGCCTTCTTCATCGCGTGCTCTTCGTCGGTCAGGAAGCTCTCATAGAGCAGATCAGCCTTGGGCCAGATCTTACGCGCCACAAAGCAGTCCGAGCGGCGCAGCAGCTGCAAGTGATCGTCGTAGAAAATGTGCGGTTTGCCCTGATGGTCGAACTTCGACAGCGTCAGTGACCGCGATTGCACATCCGTCGAATAGAGCCGGCAGAGCGTCTGGAAATAGCTCTCATCCGGGATCCAAACCTTGCGGAAATAGCGATCATAGGTGTCGCGATCAGGGTCCTGCAGGATGGCGCTAAGCGTGCGACGTGTCAGGCACCACCATTGCGATCCCATATGCGGGACGAGCCCCAGCGGGATCTTCCGCTTCATCTTCAGTTTGCGCTGAAGCTGCACGTAGCGGTCAAAGAGCTTGCGGCTCTTCTTCCACGAAAACGGGAAGCGCAGCGTGAAACGCTCCTCATCGAGGCCACCGATCGTCCAGGGCACATCCGCGGTGGTCGCGCTTTCGATGAAGTCGGTACGCGGACGCTCCGCCAGATAATCGATCAGCTCCTGCACCGGGCGCAGCGGCAGGCACGAGCCAGAGGCTAGATACACGTGGCGCACATCCCGGAAGGTGGCGAGCAACAGCTCTGACGCGGCCTGCGTGCCGGCCACGATGCCCCAATTGCCCCACTCACACCGATGACGGGTGGAGAACATGACGAGGGGCTCGTCCGACAGCGCCTCGACAAAGGCGCGGTATTCGGCGCTGGGCACGTTCCGGTCCACATGGATCACCACCGGACAGCCGGACGCCGCCCAGTGACGCGCTGCTTGCTCGGCCCGATTGAAGGCGTTGTGCACCAGCATCACGATGCCAAGTGAGGTCGTCGCGCGGGCCAGTGCCTTGACCGTCTCCGGCCCGAGGTCGGGCGTGCCCGTCATGCCCAATTGCCTTTCGACATGAGGCCAAGGATCTCGAGCTGGCGCCAGTTGATGTATTTCTCCGACCACTTGCACCAGAGGTCGGGGTCTTGGCTCAGCGCCTCGGCATAGGCCTTGTATTCGACCGACCCGCTGTAGTGCTGCTTGCGCTTCAGCTCCTCCAGCGCCTTCTGCGTGAAGGTGTCGAGGAACTTGGTGTGCAGCAACACGCCGGAGGCTTTCTCGCCCCCCGTCGTGTCATAGGTTTTGTTCAACTTCCGTGGGAGAAGCATGTGCGTTGAGCTGACGTAGACGTAGCTGCGGTGCCACTTCACCAGCGGGGTCTTGTTCAACGCAGGCGCGCGGCCGGGGTTGTCGCCGAAGAACGCGCGCGCCCGCGGGCCACCCTGAATCCAGAGGTTCTGATAGGTCGAGTTATGTTTGACCGAATAGTTGCCACTGTCGAACCAGCTGGCGATTTCGAGCGGGTTCTGCCCCTCGCGGTAGGGCTGCCCATCGATCCGGCCTTTCGGATACATGTCCAAAAGCATCGCACCGAAGGAGCGGATCTCGGACGCATCAAGCCAGTCGCACAGCGCCGGCAGAGGCCGCGTGTCGGAGAACGGGTAGACCAGAAACTCATCCGGGTCGACGACCAGCGACCAGTGATCGTGGGCGTATTTCCATTGCAGATAATTGAGCCAATCCACCCCGAAACGCGCGCGTTTGTACGAGGCCTTGGTGTGCCAGACGCTGACGTCCGGCTGAGACGCCAGATAGGGGACCGACCCGTCATCGCTGTCGTTGTCGACGATCAGGAAGTGGTCGACGCCGAGGTCGCGGTAGTACTTCAGGAAGTAGGGGAGACGGATCTTCTCGTTGCGCTGGGTCGAGAACAGGAGGATCTGGCCGGGCTTGATGTCGACGGTGCGATTGACGACGCTGCGCAGCTCACGACGCTTTCGGATCGCCCGGGCGATGTAACGCTTACGGCGGAGCCGCAGACGGTATGTTCCCAATACGCCCAAGCCTGACCTCTTGCCTGTACTTTTACATACGACCCGGAAGCTCAACGACGGGTTAACTCACCCCCATAAACTGCCCGCCCCATCCCCTGTCTTTGCAGGGTTTCGTTCGTGATAGGGCGTTGCGGGGGGTCAGGCAAATGAATTGTCTATAGAATGGCAGGGAGCGGGCATTGTTTCCCGGCTACCAGCGACCTCTTTGCATCAGACCAAGGGCCTCCA
The DNA here is from genome assembly GCA_022448245.1 of Paracoccaceae bacterium. GTDB lineage: Bacteria > Pseudomonadota > Alphaproteobacteria > Rhodobacterales > Rhodobacteraceae > Shimia_B. The sequence goes on along the minus strand of JAKVCO010000009.1, from coordinate 113,336 downwards.
ACTGGGCTGGGCCCTCATATCGCTGCGATGGCGGCCCCATGAGGTTCGGGCCCTGCACGAGGCGGTCGTAATAGTCGCCGTAGCGATCGGGGTGCGTGAAGTGCTCCGCACGGGTCTTTTCCTCGGCCGATTTCGCCACGACTTCGGGCAGGAATTTGGAGTGAAGCAGGACCCCCGTGGGAAGCTCCTTTCGCGCGTCGAAGGCATTGTTCAGGCGCCTTGGGAGCGCGAGATGTGCGGAGCTTGCGTAGGCCATCCCCCGGCGCCACCGCACCAGCGGCACCTTGTGCAGATGGGGCGCGTGGTCCGGTGCATCGGCAAAGAACGTGCGTTTCCGGGGCCCACCACGGATGGAGATGTTCTGGAACTTCGGCTGCCATTCCCACGTGTAGTCCCAGGCGTCGAAGTGGGTCAGCACGTCGGTGATGGGCTGGCCGGGGGTGTAGCTTGCGGCGCCTATGGGCCCGTCCGGATAGAGGTCGAGCATCATGGCGCCGAAGCTGTCCACGCCGCGCTGGGCCAACCAAGCCGACAGCGCCTTCAGATCGCGTTTATCGCTATCCGGGTAGGTCAGGATCTCGTCGGCATCGAGCGTCAGGGCCCAGTTGCCGGGTGCGTAGATGCTCTGGAGTCGGTTCAGCCAATCGACCCCGAAGCGCGAGGCCTTGTAGCTGCCGTCAGCGCGCCATGTGCTGACGTCTGGCTGCTGAGCGAGATAGGCCGCCGTGCCGTCGTCCGAGCCATTGTCGACCATCAGGAAGTGGTCGACGCCCAGCGCGCGGTGATGGTCCAGAAAGTAGGGGAGGCGCGCAGCCTCATTTCGAACGGTCGAGAAACACAGGATTTGGTTGCGCGGCATGCCGAGCAACCTGAGGTTGACAGCTGTCAACTCCCGCCGTTTTCGAAAGGCGCGTGCAAGGTAGCGACGACGGCGCCAGCGGAGCTTATAGGCCAGCCAAAGCTCCCCGGCGCCAGCCATGTGTTATTCGGCTGCCCGCCGGATGCTCTGCACGTCGTCGAGATAGGCGCTGAATTCGTCGCGCAGGTCGTCGCGCGCCAGGCCAAAGGCCACGGTGGCCTGCAGGAAGCCCGCCTTCGAGCCGCAGTCAAAACGCTGGCCGCGGAAACGCAGACCGTAGACATCGCGGCCCTCAGTTAGCTCATGCGCGATAGCGTCGGTCAGCTGAATTTCCCCACCTGCGCCCTGCTTCATCTGGTTGAGATGGTTCATGACGGATGGATTCAGGATGTAGCGGCCGATCACGGCGAGGTTCGACGGTGCGTCGGCGGCGTCGGGCTTTTCGACCATCCCCTTGGTGGAGACGATGTGGCCCATGTCGTCCTTCACGTCGAGGACACCGTAGGACGATACTTTGGACTGGGGCACTTCCATCGCGGCCACGATGTTGCCGCCGGTTTCCTCATAGGCGTCGACCATCTGCTTGAGGCAGGACACTTCGCCGGAAATCACGTCGTCCGGCAGGATCACGGCAAAGGGTTCGTCCCCGATAAGGCGACGGGCGCACCACACGGCGTGGCCAAGGCCCAGGGCCATGTGCTGACGGATGTAGGCGATGGCGCCGGAATCCATGTTGGTCGACTTCAGCGTCTCAAGAAGCTCGGTCTTGCCCTTCTTCTCCAGCGAGCTCTCAAGCTCAGGCGCGTGGTCGAAGTAGTCTTCGAGGGCAGACTTGCCGCGTGACGTCACAAAGATGAATTCCTTGATGCCGGCGGCGCGCGCCTCATCAATTGCGTATTGGATCAGCGGGCGATCCACGAGGGTCATGATCTCTTTCGGGACAGACTTCGTAGCAGGAAGAAAACGGGTGCCTTGTCCGGCGACCGGGAAAATTGCTTTGGTTACTCTGCGTGTCATGCCCCAACCCTTTCAGCGCATTCGTTACAGTTTGCTTAATCAGCAACTGATTTGTTCAAAATATGACTTTTCACCAACATTGGCGGGGAAATTGCCTGTGCCAGTGTCAAATACTTCTATTAACCATTTATCGGTACGTCGGTGACGCTAGTCACGCAAGGCCATGGCGGGCGAAGATGGCCTCTATGCGCGCAACATCGCCGGGATTGTTCAATTCCCAGAACTCTTGCCCGCGGGATTGGACCTCGACGCACAAAACATCGCGGCCCTGTTCCAAAAACCTAAGCTGTTCAAGGCCTTCGAGCGTCTCCAAGGGCCCTACAGGCCAAGACGGATAGTCAGCCAAAGCAGCCGGACGGTAGGCATAGACGCCCACATGGTGGAAAACGGGTGTCTCGTCCTCATCTACGTATGTCGCAGACGTGAACGGAATCACTTCCTTGGAGAAATAGAGCCCGCGATTCCCCGCGCCGAAGACGGCCGTCGTGCCCCCCACGCGGCCTTCGCGCCGGTCCTCCAGAAAGCCGTTCAGCGCGCGCCCATCGCAGCGCAGCACGGGCGTCGCGATATCCGCTTCGGGGTTCGCCTTCATCGCGGCCACGAGATCTTCGACAAACCACGCAGGCGTCAGCGGCGCGTCGCCTTGCAAGTTCACAACAATGTCGAAATCCCCGCCGAGCTTCTCATGGGCCTCAGAGACACGCTCCGTCCCGTTGGCGGCCTCTGGCGAGGTCATCACCACCTCGGCGCCCAGCGCTTGGCCTGCCGCCTCGATCCGTTCGTCATCGGTGGCAATCACCACGCGGTCGATCCCATCCACGGCAAGGGCGGCCCGCCAAGAACGTTCAAGGAGCGTGCGGGCTTCGCCCTTGGCCCCCGTCAGGGAAACCAGCGGTTTACCGGGGTAACGCGTAGAGGCGTAGCGCGCGGGGATGACGATGACGGTTTTCATGCAGATTTCAGCTCCACACCCGGCGCGTAGGCGATGAAATAGGGGTTCGCGTAGTCTTCTTTGCCGTAGGTCAGCGGCGTCAGATCATCAAAGCGCACGACGTGCCCACCTGCGCCGGAAAGAACCGCGTGGGCAGCGGCGGTGTCCCACTCCATCGTGCGCCCGAGACGCGGATAAAGGTCTGCCTCGCCGCTGGCGATCAGGCAGAACTTCATCGAGGAGCCCGCCGCCTTGCTGTCGGCCACGCTGTATTTGGAGATGTAGTCCTCAAGCTCGGGCGACCGGTGCGACTTGGAAGCCACTACGTTCAGCGCGCCATTGTCTGGCGCACGCACAGAAAGCGCCCGCGTGGCGCCAGCTTCCGCCCCGAACGGGCCTTCTTCTTCAACGGTCTGGCCGGCAGCGTCGGTGTAGAAAAGACGCCCCTTCGCGGGCGCATAAACGACCCCGCGTGTGGGCGTGCCATCCTCGACATAGGCGATGTTCACTGTGAAATCGCCGCGGCGGTTGATGAACTCCTTCGTGCCGTCGAGCGGGTCGACGATCAGGAAGGTGGAGGCTTTCTCGGAATGCGAGGCCGCCTGTTCCTCGGTGATCAACGTCACGTCCGGGAAGGCCGCGCGCAAGCCTGCTGCGATGATGGCATCTGCCGCCTCATCCGCCTCAGTCACCGGGCTGTCGTCCGACTTCACCTTCACATCGAAATCATCAGCGTCGTAGATCTCCATGATCTTGGCGCCAGCTTCGAGCGCGAGCGTCCGCATGATCTCGGTGAGCGAGTTATAGTCCATGGCGGTGCGAGCTCCCGGTTTTCTTGATCGATTTACTCTTTCGCCTTATCGTTGCGCGGTAAGGGATCGGCAAGGTCTCACATATAAGGCAGGTCCAAACAGAGGCCTGCGACCGAGAGGCTGGCACCACCATGTTTGAGACACAACGTCTGCGCACGCGTCGCTCTGCTGCGGCGAATATCCTTGAGCTGATCTACCACACGATCGTGCGCAACATCCGCAAGACGCATGAAAATGCGTTGATCGGCCTGATGATGAACATGTCGCAGGCGGTGATGTTCGTGGCCGCCTTCTACGTGATGTTCACGCTGCTTGGCCTGCGCGGCATGGCGATCCGGGGTGACTTCCTCGTTTACATCATGTCGGGCATCTTCCTCTTCCTGACGCACACCAAGACGATGAGCGCGGTTGTAAGCTCTGAGGGGCCCGCCAGCCCGATGATGAAACACGCGCCGATGAACACGATCATCTCGATTCTCGGCGCGGCCTTTGCGCAGCTCTATCTGCAAACGCTGACGGCCATCGTGGTGCTCTTGTGCTACAGCGCGATTGTGGAGCCGGTGCATATCGACCGACCGTTGGCGACCTATGGCATGTTCCTGATTGCGTGGGGGACTGGCGCCGCCGTGGGCCTTGTTTTCTTGGCGATCAAGCCTTGGGCACCGGGTGCAGTGAACGTGCTGTCATCGCTCTATGCCCGCGCAAACATGATCGCCTCGGGCAAGATGTTCGTGGCCAACCAGCTGCCGCCGATGATGCTCGCGATGTTCGATTGGAACCCGCTCTTCCACGCCATCGACCAGGCGCGTGGGTTCGCGTTTATCAATTATTCGCCCCGGAATTCCTCCATCGACTACCCGATATATGTGGCCCTCGTTCTGGTCATGATCGGCCTGATGCTGGAGTTCTACACCCGCAAGCATGCGTCGGAGAGCTGGGGTGCGCGCGCTTAGCGCCCTCCTCACCCTGCTTTGGGTCTCTGCGGTCAGCGCGGAGCCTTTTCCAGCATTCTATGACGTCACCGGCGTCGCTGAGGGGGATGTCCTCAATATCCGGCAAGACCCGTCGGCGGCCTCCCCCGTGCTGGGCGCCCTCGCCCCCGATGCCGCTTTCGTTGAAGTCGTGCGGCGCGAACCTGATGCAGACTGGGGGCTGGTGCGGCAGGGCGAAAGCATGGGCTGGGTTTCCCTGCGCTACATGGCGCGCCACCCCGGGCAGGACTGGCAGGCACCCGAAGCCTTCACCTGCATCGGAACCGAACCCTTCTGGTCGCTCCAAGTGGAAGGCAACGTTGCCTCCTACAGCACACCCGACGCGGTAAGCTCCAGTATCGTTTTCGATCCCTTCGCTGTGGCCCCCAACAACCTGACTCAGTTCGGCGCGATGGGCCGCAGGGGCCCTGCCGAGGCGCCGAACCTTTCGCTCAGCGTGAGTCGCAGCCTTTGCAGCGACGGGATGAGCGACATCCTCTACGGCCTCAGCGCCCTTCTTTCGGTGCAGGATGGGGAGGAAAGCAGCGCGTTGGCTGGGTGTTGTTCACTCCGCTAGATCGACGACCCTGAGCGTCAGGTTGATACGTCCACCGTTCTTGAGGAGCGTGGAGGACCCATGCTTCACCCGGTCCACCCCATGGTATTTTAACCGCGCCTCACCCCCCATGACGAGCACATCGCCTGAGGTCAGCCAAACGCTCTCCGTTTTGCCGCCACGCTCGGTGTTGCCCATCCGGAAGAGCGCTTCATCCCCCAGAGAAATCGACAGGACAGGCCAAGAGAAATCGCCCTCGTCGGCATCCTGATGCATGCCCATTTTGGCGTCCTCGCCATACCAGTTGATCAAGCAACAATCGGGCATCCGGCTGAGGCCCGTAACCTCCTTCCAGATCTTGGCGATGCTCTGCGGGATCGCGGGCCAAGGCGACCCGTTGGGATGCAAAGGCGCATAGCGATACCCTTTGCGATCGGTGATCCAACCGAGGCGCCCGGCCGCGGACATCCGAACGCTCATCGGTTTGCCAGACGGGGTCACCGGCTGAACCAACGGCGCCGCCCGCAATACCTCGCGAATGTCGTCGACGACGGCGCATTGCGCATCCGGCGACAGATGACCCTTGTAAAGCTCGAAATCCCGGATCGTCAGCGTTGGTTGCATCTCAAAACCTCAAGATCAGCGAGCGGCACAACGGGAATTCGGCCCTGCTTTCCCCTCAAAGCAGCATGACAGCGACCCGATATATCTGTCATCATCGTGGGATTATCGCCCCGCTGTGCAACCCTCGCGACCGCGAGGCATCACAAGGACTTTCATAGGAGGATCGCTAACATCGCCCGTTTCATCGCACTCATTTTCGCTCTTTTCGCCAGCTCGCTACACGCGCAAACCTTCCCCACGGCCGACCGGCTGACGGTCAACGACTATGCTGATCTGATCAGCGAGGAGGTCGAGGCCTCTCTTGCGACGTGGCTAAGCGACCTTCGCACCGAAACGGGCGTTGAGATGACGGTGCTGACGCTGGAGCGGCTCTCGGATTGGTCCGACGGCATGGAGATGGAACCCTATGCGACGGCCCTCTTCAATCATTGGGGCATTGGCGATGCGAGCACCAACGACGGCGTCCTTTTCCTAGTGCTGCGCGAGGACCGAAAGATGCGGATCGAGCTGGGCGCCGCCTACGCGCGCGATTGGGACAGCGTTGCCTCGTCGATCATTCAGGAGCGCTTTCTCCCCAACTTCAGGAACGACAACTACGACGCAGGGATCAGCGACGGGTCCGCGGCCATCATCTCGCAGATCGTAACGCCTTTCCGTGCGGGTGAAGACGCCCCGGAAGGGTCGAACGCAGGGCAGATTTTCTTGGCGATCTTCGCTGCAGTCTTCGTCTCGATCCCCGCAGGGATCAGCTACCTTTTCTTCCGTATCAGACGGAAGGAGCGCACATGCCCTAGCTGTGGCCAGGTCGCATTGAGCGTGGAACGCGTCACGACGCGGAAGGCGACGAGAATGTCATCGGGCAATGGAATCAAGTACCGCAATTGCACGAACTGTGGCTTTGCCGACCAGAATTCGTACGTCATCGCGCAGATCGTAGCGGCATCGAGCTCCAGCAGCTCTTCACGTGGCGGCTTTGGCGGCGGTTCCTCTGGCGGGGGCGGTTCTTCGGGCAGCTGGTAGAGCCCGGGAAATAAGGCTCTGAATGCTTGCAGGGCCTAAGGGCCGCTCCTATATACCCCCCAGCGGAGCGGTCTCGAAGGGGGCCGCTTCAAATCCTTATGAATACGGGTGCCGCGCAAGGCGGGCCCAGCACACATCGCCAGAAAGGGATGAGAGAGCATGGTAAAAGTCATTGGCATCGACCTCGGAACGACGAACTCCTGTATCGCGATCATGGACGGGTCTCAGCCGCGGGTCATCGAAAACTCTGAAGGTGCACGCACCACGCCGTCCATCGTGGCTTTCACGGATGACGAGCGCCTCGTCGGCCAGCCTGCCAAGCGCCAGGCCGTCACCAACCCCTCCAACACGATCTTTGGTGTGAAGCGTCTCATCGGTCGCCGGTTCGACGACGCCGATCTGGCCAAAGACAAAAAGAACATGCCGTTTGACGTCATCAATGGCGGCCAGGGCGATGCATGGGTCGAAGCGAAGGGTGAGAAGTACTCCCCGTCTCAGATTTCCGCCTTCATCCTGCAGAAGATGAAAGAGACGGCTGAAAGCTATCTCGGCGAGAAGGTCGAACAGGCCGTTATCACTGTCCCCGCATACTTCAACGACGCCCAGCGTCAGGCAACGAAAGACGCCGGCAAGATCGCGGGCCTTGAAGTGCTGCGCATCATCAACGAGCCGACGGCCGCCGCACTGGCCTACGGTCTCGACAAGCAAGAGACGCAGACGATCGCGGTTTATGACCTCGGCGGCGGCACGTTCGACGTGACCATCCTCGAGATCGACGACGGACTCTTCGAAGTGAAATCCACCAACGGTGACACGTTCCTCGGCGGTGAAGACTTCGACATGCGCATCGTCAACTACCTTGCTGACGAGTTCAAAAAGGAAAACGGTGTCGATCTGACGGCGGACAAGATGGCGCTTCAGCGTCTGAAGGAAGCTGCCGAAAAGGCGAAAATCGAGCTTTCCTCCTCCAGCCAGACAGAGATCAACCAGCCGTTCATCTCTATGGACGCCAAGACCGGCACGCCGCTGCACATGGTGGTCAAGCTGACCCGTGCAAAGCTCGAGAGCCTCGTCAACGACCTCATCAAGCAGTCCATCAAGCCCTGCCAAGCAGCGCTGAAGGACGCGGGACTGAACGTGAACGACATCGACGAGGTTGTCCTCGTGGGTGGTATGACGCGGATGCCCAAGGTCATCGAAGAGGTGACGAAGTTCTTCGGTAAAGAGCCGAACAAAGGCGTGAACCCGGACGAAGTCGTTGCCATGGGCGCGGCCATTCAGGCTGGCGTTCTGCAGGGCGACGTCAAGGACGTGGTCCTTCTCGACGTGACGCCGCTGTCGCTGGGCATTGAGACGCTGGGCGGTGTCTTCACCCGCCTCATCGACCGAAACACCACGATCCCGACGAAGAAGTCGCAGATCTTCTCTACGGCTGAAGACAATCAGAACGCCGTGACGATCCGCGTCTTCCAGGGCGAACGTGAGATGGCTCAGGACAACAAGATGCTGGGCGCCTTCAACCTTGAAGATATCCCGCCTGCACCGCGCGGTATACCGCAGATCGAAGTGACCTTCGACATCGACGCCAACGGCATCGTGTCCGTGGGCGCCGCAGACAAGGGCACCGGAAAAGAACAGAAGATCACCATCCAAGCTTCCGGTGGTCTCAGCGACGATGACATCGAGCAAATGGTCAAGGACGCTGAAGACAACGCTGAGGCGGACAAGAACCGTCGCGAGCTCGTCGAAGCCAAGAATCAGGCCGAGAGCCTCATCCACTCCACGGAGAAATCCATGGAAGAGCATAGCGACAAGGTGGATCCGACGACGATCGAAGCCATCGAGCTCGCAATCGCAGCGCTCAAGGACGATCTGGAAGGCGAAGACGCCGGCAAGATCAAAGGTGGCATCCAGAACGTGACGGAAGCCGCGATGAAGCTCGGCGAGGCGATCTACAAGGCCTCGCAAGAGGGTGAAGCCGCTGGTGACGGCGAAGAGCCGGAAGATGGCGGCCGCGGCGTAGACGAAGACATCGTTGACGCTGACTTCGAAGACCTCGGCGACGACAAGCGCTAAGCTCAACGGCAGGAACACGAGGGGCAGCTCCAAGGGCTGCCCCAAGTTCCTTAAGGGGGCAAGACAATGTCCAAACGTGACTACTACGAAACGCTCGGGGTCTCGAAAGGCGCTGACGCTGACGAGATCAAGAAGGCCTACCGCCGGAAGGCGAAAGAACTTCACCCCGATCGGAATGCTGACAACCCGGAAGCGGAAGCTCAGTTCAAGGAAGCAAACGAGGCGTATGAAGTTCTGAAGGACGCCGACAAGAAGGCGGCCTATGACCGCTTTGGTCATGCAGCTTTCGAGGGCGGTATAGGCGGTGGCCCGCGCCCCGGTGGCGGCCAAGGCGATTTCGCCAGCGCGTTCTCTGACGTCTTTGACGACCTCTTCGGCGACTTCATGGGCGGCGGACGTAGCGGTGGTCGCCGCGCGGCGCGAGGCTCCGACCTGCGCTACAACATGCGCATCGACCTCGAAGAAGCCTATGAGGGCGCGGCTAAGACGATCAACGTTCCGACCTCCGTGGCCTGTGGCGCCTGTAACGGAACCGGCGCTGAGGGTGGGACTGAGCCCACCACCTGCCCGACCTGTTCGGGCATGGGCAAGGTTCGCGCGCAGCAAGGCTTTTTCACGGTCGAACGCACCTGTCCCACGTGTTCGGGCACGGGTCAGATCATCCAGAACCCCTGCCGCGTTTGTGGCGGCCAAGGCCGTGTGGAGAAAGACCGCGCGCTGTCCGTGAACATCCCAGCCGGTGTTGAAACTGGCACCCGCATTCGCCTTGCTGGCGAGGGTGAGGCCGGGATGCGCGGCGGTCCATCCGGTGACCTCTACATCTTCATCGAAGTGGCCGATCACGCCATTTTCGGGCGTGACAGCACCGATCTTTACTGCCGCGTGCCCGTCTCCATGACGTCGGCGGCCATGGGCGGTGACATCGAGGTTCCCACCATCGACGGGGGCCGCTCGCGCGTAAAGATCCCAGCGGGCTCTCAATCCGGTCGCCAAATGCGTCTGCGCGGCAAGGGCATGCCGGCCCTGCGTGGTGCCGGCACCGGCGACATGTTCATCGAGCTTGCGGTGGAGACGCCGGTCAACCTCACCTCCCGGCAGAAAGAGCTTCTGCGTGAGTTCGAGGAGCTGAGCGAAGAGAACAACCCAGAGAGCTCCAGCTTCCTCAATTCGGTGCGGGGTTTCTGGGAAAAGATGAAGGGGTAGGCCCGCCCGGCCTCCTCTCTTTTTCGGCCACAGCGGTCGACGGTTAAACACATGTTAACCAAATTCCGCTGTGGTTCAGACATGGGTAACTTCTCGGAAAAACCGACGCTCTTTGCCTTTGACGAGGCAAAGCCCGCGCCTGGCAAGCAGCCGTCCTACATCAAGGATCATCGCGCGCGGTTGCGGGAACGCTTCATGGCGGGCGGCGCAGAGGCATTGCCGGATTACGAGCTGCTCGAACTTGTCCTGTTCCGCGCGATCCCGCGCCAGGACGTCAAACCGCTGGCCCGCGCATTGCTGGAGACCTTCGGCGACTTCAATCGCGTGGTCTCTGCCCCGCCTGCCCGGCTGTCGGCGGTCAAAGGCGTCGGCGACGCCGTTATTACCGAGCTCAAGATCGTGGAAGCCGCGGCCCACCGGCTCGCGCGCGCCAAGGTCATGCAGCGGCCGGTGCTCTCAAGCTGGGATCAGCTCGTCGATTATTGCCACACCGCCATGGCGCACCGCGCGACGGAGCAATTTCGCATCCTTTATCTCGACCGGAAGAACAATTTGATCGCCGATGAAGCCCAGGGCGAAGGCACAGTGGATCACGTGCCCGTCTACCCGCGCGAGGTGGTGAAACGCGCGCTTGAGATCAATGCCTCGGCACTGATCCTCGTCCACAATCACCCGTCTGGCGACCCGACGCCGTCAGAGGCTGACATCACCATGACCCACCAGATTGAAGACGCCGCGCGCACCTTAGGTATCGTGCTGCACGATCACATCATCATCGGGCAAAGCACCGAGCTTAGCTTTCGCGCGGAAGGCTACATCTAGGGTGGCGGGCCCAACCAGACTTCGACGCGGTGATTGACGAACTGGCCCCATGCAGTCTTGTCGCAGGCAAGAGGGAAGAGCTCCCCCAAGCCGATATGCACCATGGGTAACCTGTCGTTCCGCGTCACCATCGCACGGCGCACAACGTCCATCACCATCTGCGAGTCGCGATGGCCGATCTGCTGGTTCTCAGCAGCAGAGCCCACGCTACCGGTCATTCCCAGAAACAGAAGCTGACGCCCGTCGTAGCGGCCCGAATCGAGGAGGGACGCAAGGCTTTGCGCCTCGCTCGCACTGGCGCGGGTGAGCCCCGTGCCATCTGCGGAGAACCGAAACACCGTCGACAGGCGGTCGAACCCCTTCAGGCGCTCAATCGCCTTTTGCAGGTCAGGCAAGGTCAGCTCGTCGCTGAGGTCCGCCACGGCGCGCGCGATACGTTCCCCCTGCGCGCCAAGCGCAATGGGGCGTGGGCGCTGATCGATGAACCCCGCCCGATCGATGACGCGCTGTGCCTCGGATCCAGCGGCGAACGCAAGGAACGTGCGACCAAGTTCGGGCAAACGAGGCTCGGCAGTATAGGCCCATAGATGGATCATGAGGGGATAGGCATCGCCCGAGGCATCCTCTGCCGAGGCCGCGTCGCAGCCGTGGGATAGCGGCACCTGACGCATCCCTTCTGGCGCCGGGGTTTGGGCAGTGACGACGATACTACCCGGCCCCGATGTAGATGCCTCGCCCGCACCTTGCAGGGTCTCTGTTGTCTCAAAGCTTTGTTCAGCGATATCGCCCGGTGCGGATCGCCGCTGCAGGATGCGAAGGCGGTCTGCGAAGGCCTCAACCTCCACGGCAGGCACGACGAGGCCCACGTCTTCTGACCCAAGCCCGGGTGAGGTAAGCTTTACCAGCTCGCGTGGCGAGACCGACGCAAGCGGCACATCCTTCCCGGCAAAAAGCTTCATCGCCTGCCGCGCGATCAGACGCTTGCGGAGGGGATTGCTCAGATCACCAAGCCCGCGCTGCCGAAAAGTGGCGCGCTCTTCCTCTGTCATCCAACGGTCGGCGAATACGATATCGGCGCGACTGGCGACGAGGCGCTCAAAGCCCGTCGTCGTGCTGCTGGTCGCGATATTGAACTGGGCGACCGTCTGTTCATCTGGCGTGGTGAGCAGCAGGCCAACGCTATCCTCAACCGAAACAGGTCGCGTGCGAAGGCCAAGCGACCGTGCAAAGGCATCAACGAGCGCCGGAACCAGGACCTCGGTCATGATCGGCGTTCCATCGAGGCGAAGGACCGGCGGATCCGCCTGCGCAGGGCAGGCGCCCTCGCAGGTCACGGCACTTGCGGCGATTGTCAGAACGCCAAAGCGGCTGTCGATGCGATAGGCCTCACCGTCGAACCCGAGAAGGGGCCCGGAGGCCTCGAACGAGCCATCAGGAAAGCGCAGCGTGACGTCCTGCGCGGCCACAGGCCCGCACAGACAAAGGGCGGCAAATACTGCCGCCCGTCGCATGTTGCGTATGACATCCAGCACGGACACCCCCATCTTGGGGCGTTTGGCCCCTATCCTGCCTGGAGTGTCAGGTCAGCGAGGAGGTTTTTCAACACAAGAAAATCTCCGACCGCTTCACAGGCGGGAACCGCCAATGTGAGGTCCACGATGCGCACAGAATCTCCGCGATTGGCCTCCAACGTCTGCGCTTCCACCTGGGAATTGCAGTTTTCGGCAGTGATCTCGGCCTCAACGGAGAGTTCGATATTGCCCGGCTGAAGGGCATTGCCGCTTGGGAAGGTGTAGACCTGCGCGAAACGAGGGTCCTCGACGCGGCCATCGCCCAGCGCCAGAAGGAAGCCACCGTCACCAAGTTCAGCGGATGCTGCGTTGCGCGGAGCGGCGTACCACACGTGGCCAGCATCACCGTAGGATGCGCCGTATTCCATCGCGTGAATTTCGAAAGCGCCTTCGCCTTTCCACTGCAGCACGACACGGTCGTAATCCGCGAGCTCGGGAACACTGGCTTCGGCAAGGGCGCCGAGGCCTGCATCAAAGGCCGCGATAAAGAGTGCGGCTTCGTTCAGCGCAGGTGCAAAGATCGTGGCTTTGCCGTCTGCATCCGTCATGCCAGAGAACATCATGCCCTCGTGGTGCACGGTGAAGGCCTCGGAGGCTGCACAAGGTGTCTCGACGCTCAGCTTCACAAGAGCTGCGTCCTGCACCTCAGCGGACATCATCACGTCACACACAGGCTCATCAGGAGCGACTGCGAGAACCTCTTCTTCAGGTGCGGCCTCTTCTTCTGGCTCAAGAGCCGGAGAGGTAGACGCCTCGATGACCGTTGCAATCGCCGTGTCTGCCGACGGTACGGCAATTGCCGAGGATGTCGTCAGTGGTTGCGGAAGCTCGTTTGGCAGTGCGTCTTGCGCCGGTGCCTGTTGCGGCATCGGAAGCGTGGACGGCGACGTCAGCGCTGCCTCCGCGTTTTCGTTCTGCATAAAAAAGCCGATGCCCATGGCAACCGCGAACGTTCCGCCGGCCATAGCGACCTTGCGGGCGGCTCCTGCCCCCGGAAAATTCGTGCTGATACCCATCTCATTGCCCCTTTCTCGTCACCAACCTTACTGGCGGCTGAATCGGGCACACCTCGGGCGGGACATGGGCGAAGACGGGGAGTCTTCGTGCCGCCCGCGCGGCGCGAGGACGGCAGCATCAGGGCGGAATTAGGGCGTTAGAACGCGCCGTGGCAATGTTTGAACTTCTTGCCAGAGCCACAGGGGCACAGATCGTTGCGGCCTGGGTTGCCCCAGGTGCTGGGATCATCTTCGACGAAACCTTCCGCCGGAGTGCCTACAGCAGCGACCGTTGCACCGGCAGCGGCGGCGGCACCAGCAGCGGCTGGCTGACCAGCAGCAGCGGCAGCAGCTTCCTGCATCTGACGCTGGCGTGCCTGGAACTGTTCGATCAAGGCGCGCTGTTCCTCTTCCGTCATCGGACGTGCACGGGACAGCTGCTGGGTCACATCTTCCCGCAGGCTATCAAGCAGCGATTCAAAGAGCTGGAACGCCTCGGACTTATATTCATTGAGCGGGTCACGCTGCGCGTAGCCGCGGAAACCAACGACAGAGCGCAGGTGTTCGAGCGTCAGCAGGTGCTCACGCCACTTACGGTCGATCGTGTTCAGCAGAACCTGCTTTTCGATCGCGCGCATGTTCTCAGGGCCAAAGTCCACGGCCTTCTTGGCCATGAATTCGTCTGTCGCCTTCTCAAGGCGCTCGAGCACGACATCATCATCGACCCCATCCTCATCGGCCCATTCGATCACCGGCACATCGATGCCAAGCTTTTCGATAACATCGGCGTAGAGCTGCTCGGTCTCCCACTGGTCGGCATAGGCGCCCTTGGGCATGTATTCGGCAACCATGTCGTCGATCACCTGGTGACGCATGTCGGAGGTGATCTCGCTCAGGTCTTCGGCTTCCATGATCTCCAGACGCTGGCCGAAGATCACCTTACGCTGATCGTTCATCACGTCGTCGAATTTGAGGAGCTGCTTGCGGATATCGAAGTTGCGGCCTTCGACCTTCGCCTGTGCGCGCTCGAGGGACTTGTTCACCCACGGGTGCACAATCGCCTCGCCTTCTTTCATGCCAAGACCGCTCAGCACCTTCTCGAGGCGCTCAGAGCCAAAGATGCGCATGAGGTCGTCATCCAGCGACAGGAAGAACGAGGATCGGCCCGGGTCACCCTGACGGCCGGAACGGCCGCGCAGCTGGTTGTCGATGCGGCGGCTCTCGTGGCGCTCGGTCGCGAGGACGTAGAGACCACCGGCGTTTTTTACCTGCTCTTCAGCGACCTTCGTTTCTTCCTCGATACGCGTGCGGATCGCGTCCACGTCGCCTTCGGGGTCAGCAGCGATCGCTTCCATCACTTTGAACTCGACGTTGCCGCCGAGCTTAATGTCAGTCCCGCGGCCCGCCATGTTAGTGGCGATGGTCACGGCGCCGGGCTTGCCGGCGTCAGCGACGATCTGGGCCTCTTGCTCGTGTTGGCGGGCGTTGAGCACGGCGTGCTCGATCCCTTCCTGCTTGAGCAGGGCCGACAGTGTCTCGGATTTCTCGATGGACGTCGTGCCGACGAGGACCGGCTGGCCCTTGGCGTTGGCTTCCTTGATCGAAGCCGTGATGGCTGAAAACTTCTCGGCTTGGCTGCGATAGACTTGGTCGTTCTCGTCTTCGCGGGCGACAGGGCGGTTCGTGGGAACCTCCACCACGCCAAGACCGTAGATCGTGCCAAATTCTTCTTCTTCTGTCTTGGCCGTACCGGTCATGCCGCCGAGCTTGCCATAGAGGCGGAAGTAGTTCTGGAAAGTCACGGACGCGAGCGTCACGTTCTCAGGCTTGATGGAGACGTTCTCTTTCGCCTCGATCGCCTGGTGCAGACCCTCGGACAGGCGACGGCCCGTCATCATGCGGCCGGTGAATTCGTCGATCAGAACCACGTCGTCGTTGCGAACGATATAGTCTTTGTCCCGCGTGAAGAGCTTGTGGGCCCGCAGGCCCTGGTTCACGTGGTGCACGATGGTCGTGCTTTCCGGATCATAAAGCGACTGGCCTTCGGGCAGGATGCCGCGCGCGGAGAGATTCTCTTCCAACCACTCGTTACCTTCGTCGGTGAAGGTGACCTGGCGGGTCTTCTCGTCGAGGGTGAAGTGCTCGTCCGCGATCTCGGGAATGATGCGGTCGATGGTGGTGTAGAGCTCGGAACGGTCCTCGGCAGGACCAGAGATCACAAGCGGCGTCCGCGCTTCGTCGATCAGGATCGAATCCACTTCGTCCACGATGGCGAAGTTGTGCCCGCGCTGACGCATGTTTTTGACATCCGTCTCCATGTTGTCGCGCAGGTAGTCGAAGCCAAGCTCGTTGTTCGTGGCGTAGGTGATGTCGGCGCGGTAGGCCTCCATCTTTTCGGTCGGGTCCTGATCCGGGTAGACCGCGCCCGTCGTCAGGCCGAGCTGGGCAAAGACCTTGCCCATCCATTCAGCATCGCGACGCACGAGGTAGTCGTTGACGGTGACAATGTGCACGCCCTTGCCCGTCAGCGCATTCAGATACGCCGGGAAGGTCGCCACGAGGGTTTTGCCCTCACCCGTCTTCATTTCAGCGATGTTGCCCTGATGCAGGAAGATCCCGCCCATCAGCTGCACATCAAAGGCACGCAGGCCCAGCGCGCGCCGTGCGCCCTCGCGACAGTTGGCGAAAGCTTCGGGGATCAGCGCATCGAGGCTCTCCCCGTCCATGGCGCGTTTGGCCAGTTCTTCGGTCTTCTGTTTGAGGCCCTCGTCAGACAGCGCCTCGAACTCCGGCTCCAAAGCGTTGATCTTCTGCACCAGCGGCCGGATCGCTTTGACCTTCCGGTCGTCTGCGGTCCCGAAGACCTTCTTTGAAAGAGCACCCAATCCGAGCATGTTCTGCCTCTCGTATATGGCAACGTATTGTGAGGGAGGTCAGCTTGCGCCTCAGGCACGATCCCGATAATTGGCGGGAAGCCAGGGCGCTCAGAGCCCCCTCGGGACCACTCAGCGATGTAAGGGCCGCATGTAGTAGTGTCAACGGCACGGACCCCCTGCCCGACACATGCGGCAAGAGAGGATTAACATATGAAACCCCACCTGATTTCTGCGGCCCTTTTAGCCGCCACGGCACTGCCGGTCTCCGCACAGGATACAGGCCTCGATATGGTCGTGGCGACCGTCAACGGCACAGACATCACGATGACCCATGTCATCGACGTGCAGCGGCAGCTGCCCGAACAGTATCGCTCCCTCGATGCAGAAGTCCTGTTTGAAAGCATTGTCGATCAGCTGGTGCAGCAACGCGTCCTGGCTGAATCAGTTGAGAACGAGCCAGAGTGGGTTGAGGCGACCCTTGAAACCACGCGCGCCTCGATCCTCGCGCAGGTCGCGCTGGAGGCACTCGGCGAAGTCGCCGTGTCCGAGGAGGCGGTGCGCGCCGCCTATGATGAACAGTTCGGTGAGTTCGAGGGCGCGTCGGAGTTCAACGCTTCTCACATTCTCGTGGAAACCGAAGAAGAAGCCCAGTCGCTGATCGAACAGCTCGAAGGTGGTGCAGACTTTGCGGCCCTCGCGCAGGAGTTTTCGACGGGCCCTTCCGGCCCCAATGGCGGCCAGCTTGGCTGGTTTGGGCAAGGCATGATGGTACCGTCCTTTGAAGCCGCCGTAATGGAACTCGAAGTGGGCGGCGTCTCCGCCCCGGTGCAGACGCAGTTCGGCTGGCATATTGTGACGCTCAACGATCTGCGCACGACCGAGCCACCCTCCTTTGAGGAGGTCCAGGGCGATCTCACGAGTCAGTTGCAGACCGTCGCTTTGGAAGCAGCTCTGACGGGGCTGCTCGAAGTCGCGGAGATCACGCGTCCTGAAGGCATTGACCCGAACCTCATCAACGAGCTGACGCTCGACAGCGAATGAGCCTGCCTGTCTCCACCCTCGCGCCGGAAGCTTTTCCGGACATTCCCGCCGTGGCTGGCGTCCGTTTCGCGACGGCCGCGGCTGGGGTGAAGTACCGAGGCCGCGATGACGTGATGCTCGCGGTGATGGAGGATGCCGCCGTTGCCGGGGTCTTCACGCGATCGGCCACGCGATCGGCGCCTGTCCTTGATTGTCAGGCAAAGCTGAGCGCGGCACGCGGGCCTGCGGCATTCCTCGTGAACTCCGGCAATGCCAATGCGTTTACGGGCAAGGCGGGCGAAGGTTCGGTGAAGGCGCTTTGCAGCGCAGTCGCGGCTGCCACATCGGTCCCGGAGGGGCGCATCTATACGGCCTCGACCGGGGTGATCGGCGAACGGCTGCCCCATGGAAAGATCGAGGCCTGTTTGGGCGGGTTGTCTGACGGGCTGTCAGCCGACGGGATCGAGGCCGCTGCCGAGGCGATCCGCACAACGGACACCTTCGCCAAAGGCGCGTTCCAGACCATCGAGGTTGGCGGTACGCCCGTGACCATCGCGGGGATCGCCAAGGGATCGGGCATGATCGCGCCAGATATGGCGACGATGCTGGTCTACATCTTCACAGACGCAAGCCACGACGGCGCTGCCTTGCAGGACCTTCTGGGCACGCTGACCGATGGCACCTTCAACGCGATCACCGTGGACAGCGACACCTCAACCTCGGATTCTCTGCTGCTGGCCGCCACGGGTGCAGCGGGCGTGGATGCCACCGGCGACGCCGGTTTCGCCACAGCGCTGGAAGGTGTCATGCGTGACCTCGCACATCAGGTCGTCCGTGACGGCGAAGGCGCCACCAAGTTCGTGGAGATCACCTGCACCGAGGCCGCGACCGAGGCGGATGCCAAGAAGGCCGCCCTCGCGATTGCCAACTCCCCGCTCGTGAAGACGGCGATTGCTGGCGAAGACCCAAACTGGGGCCGCATCGTGATGGCCATCGGCAAATCCGGCGCGGCAGCGGACCGTGATGCGCTTTCCATCAGGTTTGGGGACACGCTCGTGGCCGAAGAAGGCTGGGTGGCCGCCTCCTACCGCGAGGAAGACGGCGCCGCCTACATGAAGCAGGAGGAAATCCAGATCTCCGTCAGTCTAGGCGTCGGCACGGCAAGCGCCACGGTTTGGACCTGCGATCTGACCCACCAGTACATCACGATCAACGCGGACTATCGCTCATGAAGATCGTGCTCGTCTCAGCGGTGGCGCTCGTAGATGTCGACGGGCGCGTGCTGCTCGCCCAGCGCCCCGAAGGCAAAAGTATGGCCGGCCTGTGGGAGTTTCCGGGCGGCAAGGTCGAAGAAGGCGAGACGCCCGAAGTCGCGCTGATCCGCGAGCTTGAGGAAGAGCTGGGAATCAACACGTGGGAGAGCTGTTTGGCGCCGCTCACCTTCGCCAGCCACAGCTATGACGATTTTCATTTGCTCATGCCGCTTTTTGTATGTCGCAAGTGGGAAGGCATTCCTACGTCACGTGAAAATCAGCGTCTCAAATGGGCCCGGGGAGCGGATTTACGCGACTATCCGATGCCGGCTGCCGATATTCCGCTCATTCCGCACCTTCGCGAAATTTTGTGAGTGCTTTTCGAATATTTCTGGAATACTTATCAAACGGACTTATTGTTAATCAGCGATTAACGGTCGTCGCCTGTTATTTATGCGACATGAAATAATCTTGCACCTGGGGGCGGTAGCATGATCAGAACCATCACGGTGGGATCGACAGTTTCGATCCAAGGGACCTTCGTGAGGAATATCGGCAACGGGCACATCGAAGTACGCGTTGGACAGCAGACGTTTACCGGACCACCGGTTTCGAAAGCTTCGTAGTCACACTCACGGACTTGCAACTAAAAAGGCCCGGGGAATTCCCGGGCCTTTTTGTGTTCTGAGGTGGGGATTAGTCGAGCGTCCGCTCGACTTCCTCCCGCTCGAAGATCTCGATGACGTCCGCGGGGCGGATATCGTCGTAGTTCTCGAACGCCATACCGCATTCCTGGCCAGACTGCACTTCGGCAACTTCGTCCTTGAAGCGCTTGAGCGTCTTGAGCGTACCTTCGTGGATCACGACGTTGTCGCGTAGCAGGCGGACACCTGCCGAACGACGCGCCACACCCTCGGTAACCAGGCAGCCCGCGACCTTGCCGACACCGGAGACCTTGAAGACCTCCCGGATCTCGGCGTAGCCGATGAACTTTTCGCGGATTTCGGCGGACAACAGGCCAGAGGCCGCATCGCGCACATCGTCCACGAGGTCATAGATCACCGAGTAGTAGCGGATCTCCACGCCTTTCTGGTTCGCCGTGTTCCGCGCCGAGGCGTTCGCACGAACATTAAAGCCCATGACCGGTGCGCCGGACGCTTCGGCAAGGCCGATGTCCGTTTCCGTGATCGCGCCCACACCGGAGTGCAGCACGCGCACGCGCACCTCGTCGTTGCCGATCTTTTCCATCGCCTGAACGATGGCTTCGGCAGAACCCTGAACGTCGGCCTTCACGAGGATGGGAAGCTCTTCCACATTCTCGTCTTCCTTGGCCTTCTGCATCAGCTGTTCGAGGGTCGTCGCGGCACCCGCGGCGGCGCGCTTATCCTTGGCGGCTTGGATCCGGTAATCGGCGATCTCGCGCGCTTCAGCTTCGGTCTTAACGACGTTGAGTACGTCACCGGCTTCCGGCGTACCGTTGAGGCCAAGAACCTCGACCGGCACGGACGGGCCCGCTTCTTTCACGCGATCACCCTGGTCGTTGACGAGAGCGCGGACCTTACCCCACTGCTCACCCACAACGAAGATGTCGCCTTGCTTGAGCGTACCGTTCTGAACGAGAACCGTCGCGACCGGGCCACGGCCCACGTCGAGCTGTGCCTCGATCACGGCGCCGGAAGCGGCACGATCGGGGTTTGCTTTGAGTTCGAGGATCTCGGCCTGCAGCGCAATGGATTCGAGCAGTGTGTCGAGGCCTTGGCCCGACTGGGCGGAGACTTCCACGTCCTGCACTTCACCAGACATCTGCTCCACGATCACTTCGTGCTGCAGCAGGTCGGTGCGGACCTTGGTCGGATCCGCGGCAGGCAGGTCGATCTTGTTGATCGCCACGATCATCGGCACTTCGGCCGCCTTCGCGTGGTTAATCGCTTCGATCGTCTGCGGCATGACCGCGTCGTCGGCAGCAACCACGAGAACCACGATGTCCGTCACCTGCGCACCACGGGCACGCATGGAGGTGAAGGCCGCGTGGCCCGGCGTGTCGAGGAAGGTCAGCTTCTTGCCGTCCTGTTCGACCTGATAGGCGCCGATGTGCTGGGTGATGCCGCCAGCCTCGCCTGCCACAACGCGTGCGTTGCGGATGGCGTCGAGAAGCGACGTCTTACCGTGGTCAACGTGACCCATGATGGTGATGACAGGGGCGCGATCCTTGAGATCTTCGTCCTTGTCCTCGACCTGGTCGATGGCCTGTTCCACGTCAGCGTCGGAAACGCGCACGATCTTGTGGCCGAATTCTTCGACGATCAGTTCTGCCGTGTCCTGATCGATGGACTGGTTCTGGTTGACCATCATGCCCATCTGCATGAGCGACTTCACCACGTCAGGCACACGCTCAGCCATACGGTTGGCGAGCTCGCTCACCAGAATGGCTTCAGGCACCTGAACGTCGCGAACAACCTTCTCACGCTCGACCGAACCACCCATGGCTTTCTGACGCGCACGCTCCTGCTTACGCTTCATGGCTGCCATGGAACGTTGGCGTCCACCGTCGCCACCAGACAGGGCCTGGTTCAGCGTCAGCTTGCCACCGCGGCGGCCACCATCATCACCGCGACCCTTGGAGGGGCGCTGTTCTTCCTGGCGGCGAGGCGCTTCGCGTGCGGGCTCTTTGCGGCCGGACGTCTTGCGATCGTCAGCAGCAGGGGCCGGAGCAGGCTCAGCAGCGCGGCGCGCGGCAATCTCTGCCTCGCGCTTCTTGCGCTCGTCCTCTTCGGCCTTCGCCTTGAGGGCTTCCACGCGTTCTTTTTCAGCACGCTCTTTGGCTTCGGCTTCCTCGCGGCGGCGCTGACGGTCTGCGGCGCGCGCCTCTTCGTCGGCCTTACGCTTGGCAGCGTCTTCCGCTTCCCGGGCCTTGGCGGCCTGGAGTGCTTTCATCCGGCGTTCCATCTCAGCATCGGAGATACCTGCCGGGCGGCGGGTGGGGTCGCCAGCAGGCGCAGCCGTTGCCGATCCCTTAGGCGTGCCGGGTTTGGGGACGACAACGCGTTTGCGCTTCGTCTCGACCACGACATTCTTGGTCCGGCCATGGCTGAAACTCTGCTTTACGTTCCCGGGGCGGCCTCCACGACCACCACCAAGCCCCAGCGTTTTTTTGCCGTCACTATCGCTCATTAAGCAATTATTCCTTTCCAGCGCCGGATGCGCCTGGCCCAGTTATCCTCAGGCCCTTCAGTTTCGCGGCTTCCTCTACAACACGTGGGGTGAGTCCGCCAGCTAAGATCGCGCCATGTATCACGCGGGTGCGTCCGAAGGCCATCCCCAGCTCATCAGCTGTGAGAATTCCGAACCACCGAGCACCTTCGGGGGTCCAGAGCTTGCCCTTCCCTCTCTCAGACCCGTCAGAGGCCTGAAAGAGAACTTTCACGTTCTGATTGGCCAAAGCAGAACGAACTTTCTCGTACCCTGCAATGGCGAGCCCCGCTTTGCGAGCCATGGCAATAAGATCGACGACGCGCCGTGCCATGCCTGCTTCGAGCGATGTTACGAACCCCTCCGGGACGGTGACCTGCGTCTTCGCCCCCTCAGAGAAGATACGCTTTTTCACCGCTTCTTCCAATGTGGCACGATCGGCCGTCACATAGTAACCCCGACCCGGCAGTTTACCGAGCAAGTCAGGCACGACTTGCCCCTCCGGCCCGGTCACGAAACGGATGAGCCCGGCCTTGTCGCCGGACTGACCTGTCACGAGGCACTTACGCTCAGGTGCCTCGCGCGTCTTGGTTGCTCCGCCTCGGGTCAGGCTTCAGCCTCCTCGGTGTCTTCTGCTTCTTCGGCAGCCTCAGAGGACACGAGCTCTTCCGGGTCGACCCAGCCGAGCAGCACGCGTGCCGTCATCACGAGATCCTGTGCCTCTTCGAGGGAGACATCGAACTTCTCAAGAATGCCGTCGTCTTTGACGCGCTCGCCATCGACTGTCGTCCAGCCGCCAGCGAGTTCCCAGTCAGCGCAGGTCGCGAAGTCTTCGAGCGTCTTCACATCGTCTTGCGCAAGGGCTTCCACCATTTGGGGGCTCAGGCCCTCAAAATCAATGAGCTGCTGCTCAACACCCATGGCAACCGCGTTTTCGAGGGCCTTTTTGTTCTGCTCGTCGATATAATCGCGGGCGCGGGCCTGAAGTTCTTCAGCCGTACCTTCGTCCACACCATCGATGACGAGAAGTTCGTCGAGCTCGACGTAGGCCACCTCTTCAAGGTTCGTGAAGCCTTCGGACACGAGAAGCTGAGCGAAGAATTCGTCCAGATCGAGTGTGTCCATGAACAGCTTCGTACGCTCTTCGAACTCGGCCTGACGGCGGCGGGATTCTTCCTCCTCCGTCATGATGTCGATGTCGAGGTTCGTCAGCTGCGAGGCCAGACGCACATTCTGACCACGGCGGCCGATGGCGAGCGACAGCTGCTCTTCGGGCACCACAACCTCGATGCGCTCTGCTTCGTCATCGAGAACCACCTTGGTGACCTCGGCCGGCTGCAGCGCGTTCACGAGGAACGTCGGCTGATCTTCATTCCACGGAATGATGTCGATCTTTTCGCCCTGCAGCTCGTTCACAACGGCCTGCACGCGCGAACCACGCATACCAACGCAAGCACCCACGGGATCGATGGACCCATCGTAGGAGATCACGGCGATCTTCGCGCGGGACCCCGGATCACGGGCACATGCCTTGATCTCAATGATGCCGTCGTAGATTTCAGGCACTTCCATCTTGAAGAGCTCTTTCATGAACTCAGGCGCCGTGCGGCTCAGGAAGATCTGTGGGCCCCGCTGTTCGCGACGCACATCCTTGATGTAGCAGCGGATGCGGTCGTTCGGGCGGTATGCCTCTCGACCGATCTTTTCGTTGCGGCGCAGCGTTGCTTCGCCACGACCCACATCGACGATGACGTTGCCGTATTCTTCGCGCTTAACGATGCCGTTGATGATCGTGCCGGCACGGTCCTTGAACTCCTCGTACTGACGATCACGTTCGGCTTCGCGCACCTTCTGCAGGATCACCTGCTTGGCGGATTGCGCGGCGATACGGCCCATGTCAACGGGCGGTACCTCGTCGATGAGCTCGTCGGTCAGCTGAACTTCGGACGACTGGTCGACGTCTTCCATCAGCGCTTTTTCGATCTCGTTCGGGTGGCGCAGGTAGATCTGGCGAACCTTGAACGTCTCGCTCTCTTCGGTTTCGGGGTCGAAAACCGTCTTCGTGCCAGAGATCGCGAAGAACTCATTACCTTGCGCGCGCATTACGTCAGCGGCCTGATCCGGCGTCATGTCGGACTGGAAGCTTTCGATTTCCTCCTGCGCGGTCACCGTGCGGACACGGGTGAACGTCGCACGACCCGTCTTGCGATCGATCTTCACGCGAATGTCCATCTCGGCGCCGTAGCGGGACTTTGCGGCCCGTGCGAGCGACTCTTCCATCGCTTCCACCACGAGACCGGGGTCAATCATCTTCTCCCGCGCGACTGCTTCTGCGGTTTGCAAAAGCTCGAGCTGGTTTGCCGAAGTAATGGCCATCAGGACTCCTCCGTTCCTTCAACGATGCGTTCGACCGCATCAAATTGCTTTTCATCCACCTGACCCGAATCTTTGCGCCCTTTGAGCACATCGCGGATCAGATCATCTGTCAGGATCAGCTTGGCATCTGCCAGCCAATCGAATTTCAAACCGATCGTGCCCTCATCGATCTCGATGAGGACTTCATCATTCTCTGTACCTTCGATCACACCTTTGAACCGGCGGCGCCCATCGATAAGCTCCTCGGTTTCGATCTTGGCGACGTAGCCCTTCCAAAGATCAAAATCCTTGAGCCGCGTGAGCGGTCGGTCGATGCCAGGGCTCGACACTTCGAGCGTGTAGGCATCAAGGATCGGGTCCTCGACATCCATGACTGCGCTCACTGCGTTCGAGATATCGGCGCAATCGTCGACCTCGATCGTCCCGTCAGGCTTTTGCGCCATGATCTGAAGGATCGGGTTGTTGCCGCCCTGGAGCCTGATGCGCACGAGTTCAAAGCCCATGCCTTCGATGGTGGGCTCGATGATCTCGCGAATGCGTCGATCCATGGCTGCTTTGGCGATCATGTCCGCCATTGGGGCTCTCCAAAAACAAAAAAACGGGCCAGCGGGCCCGTTGGTGTATCCGGTGGAGCTTCGGGTTTGGAAGCCGAAGCGCCGCTGTTGCAAGGCAGATACGCTCGTTATGTGGATTCTGCAAGGGGCAAGCGCAGAACCTTGTCTGCCGCAGGCCTCGACCCATTTCATACATATCGCGCCGATCAAGGGACGCAGCACCCATGCCACCGACACCTGTTGCCCGGTATCGGCCACGCCCATTGCTAAGGCGACTGGCACCAAGGTTAGGAATGACGCTCATGGAGCTCAGCGACGCGGCAGGCCTGCCCCGCGCAACCGACGATGATGCGTACCTCTCCGTCACAGCTCAGCAATACCTGCGCATTTGGGAGACCGTTGACGCCCTGCTGCCCGATGGCGTGCGCGTAGAAGATGTCCAAGACTACGTGCGCAGCCCCGACAACGCGCAAACCATGGCGTTTTGTTCCTGCGACGATGTGGGCCTTGGGCTGAGCCGGCTCTCTCTGTTCCTGCCGCTGACTTCGCCGCTGAAGCTGAGGGTCACAAAGGGCGACACTCTGCGCGTCGTCATCGAAAGCCGCGATGCGAAGGCACCCGTGTCACCGCAGCAGGCGGCGGTCGTCGTCATACAGATTATCGAGCTGATCCGGCTCGGCACTGAAAGCTACGTGCGGCCCATCTGCATCGCTGTGCCTGATGCAGGCAATGCACGCCGATCGCTTACTGAGTTCGTTGCCTGCTCCATCGAGGACGGGCCGCCCCGGATCGAGCTGTCGGCCGAGGATGCCCAGCGCCAGCTTATCGGGTTTGAAGGCACCCGTTGGGTCTCGCTCGATCCTGTAACAGGGCAACCTGTCGAAAGGGCTTATCTTGGGGCAACCGTCTCTGAACAACTGAGATCGGCGCTGAAATCTGTGCTTCCCGGCGGGCGTGCAGACGCAGGTGCAGTGGCCGCACGCCTCAACACGACGAAACGATCGCTTCAGCGGCGCCTACAGGGCGAAGGCACCTCCTTCGGGGCAGAGCTTGAGAAACTGCGTCAGGAGCTGGCGCATATCTACCTGTCGCAGCAGGATCTTCGGATCGAAGAAATCGCCCTGCTGCTGGGATTTCGCGACCCCAACAGTTTCTACCGCGCGTTTCAGGGCTGGACGGGCATGACACCCCGCGCGGTGCGCGCTCAGGCTTCAGGTGCGGGCTTGGCCCCCGCAGGCCCCGCGCCCATTGCAGCCTCGCGCCCGCCCCACGCGGCCACGAGAGCCTCCTGATCCGCGCGGGCCTGAGCGTCCACAACAGCGGGATCGCAAATCTTCAAGAGCGCCGTATGCATGTGGGCCTGCACCTCTTCAACCTGCGGCTGGCCCGCAAGGTTCACGACCTGACCGGGATCGTGGGTCAGATCAAAGAGTTCAGGCGCGTATCCTTCGTATTGGTGGTAGGCCCAAGCGGCACCGGCAACCATGAAGGCCCCCGACGGTGCCCCGACTGCATGGTGTTCCAAAAAGACGATGCGGCTTTCAACGTCAGGCGCGGCCGCTGTGCTCACGAGGTCGGCGCCCCCCTTCCCACGTCACATTGAAATGCGCGCAGAGCGTGGCCGGAAGGTTGATCAGGCTGACGGGCGTGGTGGACACACCGGGCTTCAGGCCGCGACCAGCGACGATCATGGGCACGCGGGAGGCCTCTATATAGACGACGGACTTTCCCCACGCGCCACGATTGCCCAGGCACTCCCCATGGTCTGACCTGTAGATAATCAGTGTGTCTTCAACCGCGCCTGTCTCCTCCAGCGCATTGAGGATTTGGCCCACATGATCGTCGAGGAAACTGATCAGGCCGTAGTAGGTCTGGATCGCCGCGCGGCGGGCGTCATCAGTTCCAAGCTGCTGGTCGTGCAAGAATTACTCATATTGGCGCGCGAGCCATGGGTGCCGCTCATACCCACGGTCAGGGTGAAGCTCTGGCAAGGGCACCTCGTCATAGAGCGCGAGGAATTCCTCCGGGACGGTCAGCGGAAAGTTCGGAGCGACGAAAGAGGAGAACAGGCACCACGGCCCTTCAGGCGCATTGCGCAGCCACGCGACGGTGTCCTCCGCCACAGCGCGGTCATATCGGTTGTAGGGCGACATCCCGGGCCCAATGGGGCCGAGCATGTCATTGGTGCGAGCCTCTGACAGCAGCGGGTTTCGCACCGACCCCCACACCATCCCGATCCCGTCCTTGATGTGCATGGGCCGGATCTATTGGGCAAATCCGGTGTCGTCCGCCTCCTTGCGATAGTGGAGCTTGCCGATGGAGAAACATTCAACGCCCGCATCACCCAAGGCATGGCCCGAGGACCAGACGCGCCGTCATAGACCATGGCGTTATCCCAATAGCCTGTTTCGTGCGCATAGCGGCCTGTCGCCATGGAAGCGCGCGCAGGAACGCAGATGGGCGACGGCGTGTAGGCATTGGTGAAACGGACCCCGCGCGCGGCCAGTCGATCGAGGTTCGGCGTCTGCACAAAAGGGTGTCCCGCGCAGACCATGGCAAGCGCCCGATCCTCGTCAGAACATATGACAAGGACGTTCCCGCGATTTTCCATGGAACTTTTCCCCACCAATAATGTTACTTATTCAACTAGAGGCGTGAAAACGCGCCCTACATTGACTTTCACAAGTACTGTGTTGCGCAGACAACGAAGAAAAAAACCATGAATTTCTCAACTCAACAACTACGCGATCAGATGCAGAAGCTTTCGCAGCTGAACGGGCATCTGACCTATCGGATTACCAAGCTATCCAAGCTTCTCGAAGCCGAGGCGATACTGCGGCTGAAGGGAACCGGTGTGAACCTGACATCCTACCGGATCATGCTCGTCGTCTCGATCTTTGAGGAGATCACCGTCAGCGATCTGGCCCGGCTGATGGTCATCGACCGCGCACAGGTAAGCCGCTTGGCGACCGAGATGACCAAGCAAGGCTTGCTGACATCGAAGGCCGACAAGTCCAACAAGCTCAAGAAACTTCTGATGCTGACCGAAGAAGGCCACGCCCGCTACGGTGAGCTGCGCGAAGCCTTTCAGGACCGCGCAGAACTCATCACGCAGCATGCCACCGAAGAAGAGCTTGAGGTTCTTTGGGGCATCATCGAGCGCGTGAACCACAGCCTGTCGGACAGGCTGGAAGGCGCGCATTAAGCGCGTCCACGAGACCGGAACAAAGAAACGCCCCGCTGAACCAGCGGGGCGTTCTTTTTTGTGCATGTCTCGGCCGCGCAACAAGCGCGGCCGAAGAGCGCCTTAGGCCATCCACCAGCGCTCGGCGATGCGAGAGCTGTCCATCTGCCACAGGTTGCCGATGGTGCCGGAGTTGGCGAGCTTGGACGAGTGTGCGTCCACGTAGTTCGCGTACATCGGAACGATCGTGCCGCCTTCTGCGGACATGATGCCCTGCATCTCGCCGTAGATCTCGCCGCGCTTGGCGGTGTCGAGCTCCGCACGGCCGGAAAGCAGCAGCTCCTGGAAGCGTGCGTTTTCCCAAGCAGTGTCGTTCCACGGAACACCGGATTCGTATGCAGTGGAGAACATCCAGTCCTCGGTCGCACGACCGGACCAGTAGCAGGCACACCATGGCTTCTTGAGCCAGACGTTGGACCAGTAGCCGTCTGCGGGCTCCTGAACGACTTCGATGTTGATGCCAGCTGCTGCAGCGGACGCCTGATAGAGCTGAGCTGCGTCGACGGCGCCGGAGAAGGCAGCGTCAGATGCAGAAAGCTGCACGGACACGTCGCTCAAACCAGCGTCGGCCAGGATCTTCTTGGCCATGTCGGGATCGTAATCCAGCTGCGGAAGGTCCGCGGCATAGTACTGGTTTGCAGGGCCGATCGGGTGGTCGTTACCCACGGCACCGTGGCCGAGAAGAATCTTGTCGACCATTTCCTGACGGTTGATCGCGTGCTTGAGCGCCTTGCGGACGGCAAGCTGATCAAACGGTGCGACATTCGTCAGCATCGGGAATGTGTAGTGCTGGTTACCCGTCACCTCGAAGACTGTGATGTTCGGGTTCGCACGCATGAGCGGCTCGGTCTTGAAGTCCACGCGGTTTGCCGCGTCGATCTGGCCAGTCATCAGCGCGTTCATACGCGCGGAGCTGTCGTTGATCGCGGTGAATTCGATCGAGTCGAACCAGCCGGCGGAACCGTCCTTGTAGTGGCTGTCCACGCGGGACACGACCGTGCGCACGCCAGGTTCGAACACTTCGACCTTGTAGAGGCCGGTGCCGATGCCGTTTGCAATCGCCTCGTCTTCCATACCCGCCGGGTACATCAGGAGGTGATAGTCGGACATCAGGAACGGGAAGTCAGCGTTACCAGCCGCGAGCGTGAACTCAACAGTCAAGTCGTCGACCTTCTTCATTTCGTTGATGGCTGCCACGATCGGCTTGGCTGCGGATTTCGCGCCTTCTGCCGTGTGCAGCTGGAGCGACGCGATCACGTCGTCTGCGCCGAAGGCTTTGCCGTTGTGGAACGTCACGCCGGAACGCAGCTTGAACGTCCAGGTCTTTGCGTCTGCAGATGCTTCCCAGCTCTCTGCGAGTTCGCCCACGAGCGTACCGTCTGCAGCCACCTCGGTGAGGCAGTCAAAGACACAGCCGTGCGCGGTGACGATCATGTAGCTGTCAGAATGCGTACGGCCGTCCCAGCTATCGGAGGTGTTTGCACCTGCGAGACCGATCTTGGCAGTACCGCCACGCTTCGGGCCATGGCCGTCTGCGGAGGCACCTGTTGCGGCCAGAACACCGGCAGCAGCGCCGGTTTTCAGAAGGCCACGACGAGAAAAGTTGGTCATGTTCGACTCTCCCTGTTGAACATTATTGGCCCCGTTATGGGGCGATTCTCATGACATCTTACCAACTGCAGCGTCGCCGATGTTATCGACTCCGCGTTCATTGAGCAGATTAGTGAGCCAATCCGGGTCCATTTCGGGAACCGAACTGAGCAGAAGATCAGTGTAGGGGTGGTGCGGCGGCTGGAACATATCGTTCTTGGGCCCCTGCTCCACGACTTCACCGTCCTTCATGACGACGACCTCATCGGCAATGGAACGCACCGTCGCGAGGTCATGTGTGATGAACATATAAGATAGTTTCAGTTCATCTTGTAGCTTGGCGAGAAGCTTGAGGATGCCCTCGGCGACCAGCTGGTCCAAGGCACTCGTCACTTCGTCGCAAATGATAAACTTGGGTTCCGCGGCCAGCGCACGCGCGATCCCGATCCGCTGTTTTTGACCACCCGAGAGCTCGGACGGCAGGCGGTTATAGTACTGGCTGGGTTCAAGCTCGATCTGCTCGAGCAGCTCGTCCACGCGGCGGCGTTTCTCAGCGCCTTTCAGCCCCATGTAGAATTCCACCGGGCGGCCGATGATCTCACCAATACTCTTGCGCGGGTTAAGCGCCGTGTCAGCCATCTGATAGATCATCTGCGCCTGACGCAGCTGATCCTTGGAGCGCTTGCGGTAGTCGAGCGGCATGGCTTTGCCGTCGAACTCGATATGGCCCTGTTTGGGCGGCAAAAGGCCCGTGATGCAGCGTGCCGTTGTCGATTTGCCAGAGCCCGATTCACCCACCACAGCCACGGTGCGGCCCTGGTGAATATCAAAGCTCACATCATGGAGCACGGGCACGACTCCGTAGGCCGCCGTCACGTTCTGGACGGAGATCACGGGTGTCGCGTCGGTCGCCACATGGGGCTTTTGCGGACGTTGGAAGCTGCGCACCGCCCAAAGGGACTTCGTGTAGTCCTTCTGCGGATCAGAGAGCATCGTGCGGGTGTCGGCCTCTTCGACCTCGTCACCCTTCAGGAGCACTTTGATCTTGTCAGCCATCTGCGCCACGACGGCGAGGTCGTGAGTAATGTAGATCGCGGCGGTGTCATACTCCTCCACGATCTCGCGGATGGAGGCGAGAACTTCGATCTGCGTTGTAACGTCGAGCGCGGTCGTCGGTTCGTCAAAGATTATGAGGTCTGGACGGCAGGCCATGGCCATCGCCGTCATTGCCCGCTGAAGCTGACCACCTGAGACCTGGTGCGGATAGCGGAAGCCGATGTTGTCGGGATCGGGCAGACGCAGCTTGCGATAGAGCTCCATCCCATCTTTCTCGGACTCGGCCTTGGACATCACGCGGTGCTGCGTGGGGCCCTCACTGTGCTGGTCGATCAGCTTGTGCGCCGGGTTGAAGGACGCCGCCGCCGACTGCGCGACATAAGCGATGCGCTTGCCCAGCAGGCCGCGCTTTACCGCTGCAGAGGCGCCAACAAGGTCGATGCCATCAAATTCGACCGAACCATCGCTGATGCGGCAACCGTCGCGCGTGAAGCCCATGGAGGCGAGGCCCACCGTGGACTTGCCTGCACCGGATTCACCGATCAGGCCGAGGACTTCACCCTTGTTCAGGTCGATGTCCACGCCATTGACGATCTGGTTCCAGGTCTCGTCGCTGCGGCCCTCAATCTTGAGACCACGGACTTTCAGGAGGGTTTCGTTGGATTTCGCCATGTGTCAGTCCTCTCCGAGGCGCGGAAGGGTCATACACGACCTCGGGAGGGCTCCCAATAGCCATGCAGCGCGCGCTGGCTCCCCGAAACCAAGCTCAGTTTTGTTCGAGATGCCCACGCATGCCCTCCCGGGGGGGAGGTCGGGCATGGCCCTTGCGGGCCGGGTGCTTTGGACTGCGATCATTCTTTCAGGCCCGAGGACTTGTGCAGCATCCAGTCGACGACGAAGTTCACCGCCACCGTCAGCAGGGCAATCGCGCCTGCTGCGAGGAGAGGTGCCGACGCCACCTGCGGGGCAAAGGCTGCAAAGTTGATAAACTGCGCGAGGTCTTTCACCATCGTACCCCAGTCCGCCAGCGGCGGCTGGATACCAACACCCAGGAAGCTGAGCGAGGCGATCGTCAGGAACACGAAGCAGAAACGCAGACCAAATTCCGCGAGAAGCGGCGCAGTCGCGTTGGGCAGGATCTCTTTGAAGATCAGATAGCCCAACCCCTCACCACGGAGCTTTGCAGCTTCGATGTAGTCCATTACCACGATGTTGAGGCCCACGGCCCGCGCTAGTCGGAAGACGCGCGTCGAGTCGATCACCGCGATGATGACGACCATGAAGTACGTTCGGTTGACACCAAGCTCGTTCGCCCAGACGGTCGCGATTGTCATAAGCAAAAGCGCGAAGATCAGTGCCGGGATGGCCATCAGCACGTCCACACCGCGAGAGATCACTTGATCAAGCGTGCCTTGGAGCGTGGCGGCCAGAAAGCCCAGCGAGCCCCCGATGAAGAACGCCAGAAGCGTCGTCACAAAGGCGATGCCCACCGTGTTCTGCGCACCGTAGATCAAGCGGCTGAGGATATCTCGGCCAATCTGGTCGGTCCCCAACGGATAAGCCGGATCGCCGCCCACGGCTGGGTTGCCGCCCGGCACGACGTTCGCGTTCGCCAGAACCTCTTCCTGACCAAAGGGCGCGATGGCGCCCGCAAAGATCGAAACGATCGCGTAGAGCAAGATCACAAGGATGCCGAAGGACGCCGTGACCGGCATGCTCCGGAACAACTTCTTGGTGCCCTCGGTGCCCACGTGCCGGCCCAGAAGCCGGAAGGCCCAAGCCGCAACCGCGAAGATCACGAAACCATGCACCGCATTTCGGAAGAAGAAGTAAGTGTCGACGGGCGTCCGCTCTGCCGTGACGGCGAGGTAGTAGGTATATGCCAGCCAAGCGAGAATTCCCGCGCCGAGCACATAGCCCCAAGCCACACTAAGCGGCATGTCACGCCATTTCTGAGCGTTGCTGGTGACCGATTGCATGCCCGCGCGGAAGACCCAGCCCAAAGGCACACACACCGCCACAGCAATAAGGAGAGTGAGGAAGGTGTTCATTTCGGATGCCTCAGGCGCGGGTTCGAGATGATCGACATGATGTCCGCTGTCAGGTTCAGAAGAATGTAGGCAGCGGCGAAGATCAGGCAGCAGGCCTGCACCACGGGGATGTCACGGTTCTTCACCGCGTCCACGAAGAGCTGTCCGATGCCGGGGTAAACAAAGACCACCTCGATCACGACAACGCCGGTGATCAGGTAGGCTAGGTTCAGCGCGATCACGTTGATGATCGGCGCCAGCGCGTTAGGCAGCGCGTGCTTCACGATCACTCTCATGGGCGATACACCCTTCAGACGTGCCATCTCGATATAGGGCGAGGCGAGCAAGTTGATGATCGCCGCACGCGTCATGCGCATCATATGCGCCGTAACGACCAAGGTCAGCGTCAGCGCCGGAAGCAGTGTAACCTTCAGGGCTTCGCTAAAGCTCATGTCATTATTGATCACCGAGAGCGACGGCAGCAGCGGGTTCATCACCGCCAAGAGCAGGATGAGCACGTAAGCGAGGAAGAACTCCGGCGAGGAGATCGACGTCAGCGTGGTGATGTTGGCCGCGCGGTCAAAGATCGAGTTCCGGAAGAGAGCCGCCAAAACCCCGATCATCAGCGACAGCGGAACCGCGATAACGGCGGTCACACCGGCGAGAAACATGGTGTTGGAGAACCGCGGCCCGAGCATCTCGGCCACGGTGCCAAGGCCCGTACCTGCCGCACCGCCCGCGAATTCAGCGAACTGCGCCTGCGAGAACGCCGTGCCGAAATCGAGCCGGACAGCATCCCAAAGCCAAGTGAAGTATCTCTCAAGGAAGGGGCGATTAAGCCCGAGATCCTCTCGGAAGGCTTCAACCGCTTCCGGAGTAGCCCCCTGTCCCAAGATCGCCTGCGCGAAGTCCCCCGGAAGTGCGTTGACCGATACGAAGATAACGATCGACACGATGAGCAGCGTCAGCAAACCTAATGCTAACCGCTGCGCAATAATGCGCAGTATTGATCCCACAGTGACGGGTGTCCCTAGCCGTTCCCTTTAACCAAAGGTTATCCACTGAAACTCAGCTGTAAAGCGCTTTGACAAAAAGTGAGAGCTACAGTCCCAATTCTTGAGAACTCTGGGTCAGTCCGTCCATTATATGGACCAAAGCGGACGAAATTCCCGGTTCAGAGAGCGCATGGCCCGCGCGAGACACCATTTGCAGCTTTGACTTCGGCCACGCCTTCGACAGCTGATAGGCCGAAGTGGGCGGGCAGATCATGTCGTAGCGACCTTGAACGATATACCCTGGGATGTGCTGGATCTTTTCCATGCAATGCAGGATCGCCTGATCTTCGTTCAGGAAACCCATTGCGCGGAAATAGTGGTTCTCGAGCCGGGCAAAGGCGCGGGCGTATTCAGCGGGGCTTTCCCCGGTGGATCCATCAGAGGCCATAGACGCCAAAGCGTTTTCCCACGCCGACCACGCACGGGCATAGCGGGTCTCGATCATCACATCGCCCGAGAAGAGGCGCCGGTGATAGGCCGCGATGAAATCATCTTGTTCATCGGCCGGTACAAGCTTGGTGAACTTCTCCCAGACATCAGGCCAGAACTTGCCCGCCCCGCCGCCATAGAACCAATCAAGCTCGGGCTTGGTCATCAGGAAGACGCCGCGCAGCACCAGCGCTGCGGCACGGTCAGGATGGGCCTGAGCGTAGATCAGCGAAAGCGTGGCGCCCCAGCTGCCGCCGAAGACGATCCAACGGTCGATGCCAAGGGTCTCACGGATTAGCTCGATATCGCGCACGAGGTGCCACGTCGTATTGTTCTCGACGCTGGCATGGGGGCGAGACCGCCCGCAGCCGCGTTGGTCAAAGAGCACCACGCGATATTTGGCGGGATCAAAGTAGCGTCGCATGGCCGGGCTGCAGCCACCGCCGGGCCCGCCATGGAGCACAACGACAGGGATGCCATCGGGGCGTCCGCATTGCTCCACATAAACCCGGTGGCCCTCTCCCACGTCCAAAACCCGTTGATCGAATGGGTCTCGCGGCGGGTAGAGATATTGCGCCGTGCGCTTGGGGCCTGCCTCTTTGTCCATAATAGTCCTATATAGCGGCTAAAGGGCCGCGAGCCCAATTTCTATGATCGCAACGGAGCCCGGAATGCAAGGGAACGCCACAACAGTCGATGCCGCCGAGATCGCAAAATTCGAGGCCATGGCCGCCGAATGGTGGGACGAAGGCGGGAAGTTCAAACCGTTGCACATGATGAACCCGATTCGGCTGGACTACATCACGCGCCAGATCGCGGGTGAATTCGGGCTCGATCTTGCTGATCAGCGGCCATTCGAGGGGCTCAGACTTCTTGATATCGGCTGCGGCGGTGGCCTGTTGTGCGAACCCATGACGCGCCTTGGCGCGACGGTGGTGGGCGCCGATGCGGCGGAACTCAATATCTCTGTCGCCAGCATCCACGCGGAGCAATCGGGCCTCGACATCGACTACCGGGCTACGACGGCCGAAGCTCTCGCAGAAGCGGGTGAGCAGTTCGACGTTGTCCTCAATATGGAAGTGATTGAGCACGTCGCCGACCCGCACGCCTACATGAACGCCTGCGCGGCGTTGGTAGAATCGGGCGGGATCCACATCTGCTCCACCCTCAACCGCACAGCGCGGAGCTATCTGGCCGCGATCATCGGGGCAGAACACATCATGCGCTGGTTGCCGAAGGGTACCCACGAATGGTCGAAGTTCATCACGCCTGATGAGCTCTTTTCACTGATCGAAACTGCTGAGCTTGAGCCGTTGGACCGCACGGGCATGATCTTCAACCCAATCACTTGGGGCTGGTCTTTCTCTACGAACGATCTGTCGGTGAACTACGTCACCACCGCGCGCAAAGGTTAGTCGTCGATCAGGCCGCGCCGCATTTCCCGCAACACGGGCAACAGGCGACGCACGTCCTCGGAACCAGCTTTCGCCACCGCATCCGAGATAATCGGCCCGATGGCAGCCATGGCCGCATCGCGCGCCTGACGGCCAGCGGGCGAGATGGCGATCTTCTTGCGCCGCGCGTCTTCCCAATCGGGGCGAATGTGAACGTAACCTGCCCATTCCAGCCGGCTGAGCGTGTTTGTCATAGCGCCACGCGTGACGTGGAACGCCTTGGCAAGCTGCGCTGGGCTTCGCTCGTCCCCGGCGTGAGCAAGATGATTGAGCACTGAGAAATGACTAAGCTCCATCCCCTTGGGGAGAGCTTTGGACACGCGGTTCCGGACCATCTGTTCAATAACAAGGATCTCGGAAAACACCGCGACCGGAAGTGGATCGTTTTGCTCGGCCATGCCGCCTTCTAAGGCTTGGCGTATGGCCTGTCATGGGTCAGTGAAGCAATTTTTCCGCGCGCCTTGGCGACGTCGGCCAGATCAAGGTCGACAAAGGAAAGGCCGGGCTCGGTGCCCGCATCATGCAAAACGCCGCCCCAAGGGCCCACAGCGAGCGAATGGCCAAAGGTTGCGCGCGGGCCTGAGCGGCTTTCGCCATGAACGCCTGTCTGGGCGGAAGCGAGGACGAAACAGCCCGTCTCAATGGCGCGGGCGCGCAGGAGCGTATGCCAATGCGCTTCGCCCGTGGGACGCGCGAAGGCGGAGGGTACGATCAGGATGTCCGCACCAGCCTGCGCCAAATCACGATAGAGATGCGCAAAGCGCAGGTCATAGCAGATGGAATGCCCGATCTTGCCCCAAGGGGTTTTGGCAATCACTGCCCTATCGCCCGGACGGTACGCAGAGGATTCCCGATAGGTCTCGCTCTCGCTCAGGTCCACGTCGAACATGTGAATTTTGTCATAGCGCGAGACGATGTCGCCTGCGCCATTGATCAGGAAGGAGCGGTTGGCGAAACGGCCATCGGTATCCTCGGTCTTCAGCGCGAGAGATCCGACCGACACCCAGACCCCGGCCTTGGCCGCCGCTTCGCACAGCGCGGCCAGCGTGGAATCGTCTTCCTCGAGATGCAAAATCTCCTGCTGCAGCTTGCGGCTTGCGCCCATGCAGTTGGAGACCTCCGGCGTAAAGAGCATGTCTGCCCCACTGGTCGCGGCATCGCGGACAGCCGTGACGAGGGCCTCCGCATTGGCGCCCACGTCCGGCCCAGCAGTCATCTGAAGAAGAGCAGCCTTCATCCAGCCAGCAGCCCGTCGAGCTTTCCACGACGCTCAAGATCGTAGAGGTCGTCACAACCGCCCACGTGCTTTCCAGCGATAAAGATCTGCGGAACGGTGCGCCCGCCATTGGCGCGCTGAGTCATCTCGGCGCGTTTTTCGGGATGCCGGCCCACGTCGATCTCGGAGAACGACACGCCCTTGCGGGTGAGCAGCTTTTTCGCGGCATGGCAAAAGCCACAGATTTGGGTCGTGTAGATTTCAACGGGTTGCATAGCAGCGTCCTTTGGCAGGCAGTCACGCTTACCTAGGCATCTCGCACTGCCCGCGCCAGTGTTAGAACGTCAACTCTGGCCGCCCCTGCCTTCAAAGCTGCGTGTGTTGAAGCCGCTAGCGTCGCGCCCGAGGTCATCACGTCATCCACCAAAAGCACCGCCTTACCAGCGATATCGCGCTTTGGGTTGGGTGAGATCGCCTTCGCCAACACGCCAAATCGCTCTCCCGGGGACAAGTGATCGAGCTTTCGCGTCGCTACCGGACGTTTGAGCGCGTCATGGATCACGGGGCGCCCGATGTTTCTGGCCACCGCGTCCGCCAGCAATGCAGATTGGTTGTACCGTCGACCGATAAGGCGCAACCAATGGAGCGGCACTGGGACCAGCACAGTATTGTCATGTGTGATCTCGCTGGCGGCGCGTGCCATCCACAGGCCCGCCGTTTCAGCGATATCCTCGCGGCCACCATGTTTGAGCGACAGCGCCAAGCGCCGCCCGCGGCGCGCGTAGATCAGTGCTGTGCGGCCCTGCGACCAAGGGCGCGGCGTCTTCAGGCAATCATCGCAAGTGTCCCGGTCCATCTCGTCGCCGCCTACAAGAGGCGCGCCGCAACAGTCGCAGA
This sequence comes from Paracoccaceae bacterium, assembly GCA_022448245.1. Classification (GTDB taxonomy): domain Bacteria; phylum Pseudomonadota; class Alphaproteobacteria; order Rhodobacterales; family Rhodobacteraceae; genus Shimia_B. The sequence continues at coordinate 75,640 of JAKVCO010000009.1, read as the reverse complement.
CGGCGCCGGCCACAAAGGGCGTCTCGCCCCAGCATGAGGCGCATAATCCGTTCTCAGAATCTACGAACTCTCCACAGCCGACGCATTGAGACGGGTAAAGGTAAGCAAGTGCTGCGTTCATGACGATCCTCCCGGATTCATATTGGACTCAACTTGGTTAACGAAACCTTGCTTTCAGCCGCCGAAACTGCGGCGTATGGTGCACCCCAGCACGGATTGACGAATTGACCGCGCCGCTTATGTCTTCCAGCAACAAGGAAGCCGGAAAATTCAGATGTTTGACGCAAAGATGCAGGACCAAACTGCTGCCGTCCCTCGCCAAGCACCGGGGGATCATCCTCCTGTGAAGCCGGCGAAGGTTGGCATCCTGCTGGCCAACCTCGGCACCCCCGACAATTACGACTATTGGTCGATGCGTCGCTACCTGAGCGAATTCCTGAGTGATCGCCGCGTCATCGACTATAGCCCGTGGATCTGGCAGCCGCTCTTGCAGTTGGTGATTTTGTCGAAGCGGCCGTTTTCGTCCGGTGCGGCGTACAAGAGCATCTGGAATGAGGAAGACGGCGAAAGCCCCCTCATGACGATCACCAAAGCGCAGACCACCAAGATCAAGGACCAGCTGGAGGCCGAATACGGCAACCAAGTGATGGTCGATTTCTGCATGCGCTACGGCAACCCCTCCACCAAATCAAAGGTGCGGGAGATGATCGATGCCGGGTGCCGCAAGATCCTCTTCTTCCCGCTCTATCCGCACTATGCGGGTGCGACGTCGGCCACGGCCTGCGATCAGTTCTTCCGCGTTTTGATGGAAGAGAAGTGGCAGCCGCCTGCCCGCGTGGTGGAGCCTTACTACGAAGACCCCGCTTATATCGACGCGCTAGCGCAATCGGTGGAGCGTGCCTATGCCGGGCTGGAGAAGCGCCCCGACATCCTCGTGTGCTCCTATCACGGTGTGCCGAAGCGCTACCTGATGGAGGGCGATCCCTACCATTGCCAGTGTCAGAAGACGACGCGCCTGCTGAAAGAGCGGCTGGGTTGGGACGACACCGAGATCGTCACCACCTTCCAAAGCCGCTTCGGCCCAGAGGAATGGCTAAAGCCTTACACAGTGGAAGAAGTCGCGCGGCTTGCCGAGGAAGAAGGCAAGAAGAACATCGCCGTCATGGCGCCTGCATTCTCAGCGGATTGCATCGAGACGCTCGAAGAGATCAACGAAGAGATTAAAGAGAGCTTCGAGGAAGCGGGCGGTGAGGAATTCACCTATATTCCCTGCCTCAATGACGATGACGCGCATATCGCATCGCTGAGCAAAATCATTCACACCAACCTACGCGGTTGGCTCTGATCTCAAAAACCATTCGGACAAAGAAAAAGAGCGGCACCGAAGTACCGCTCTTTTTGAGTCTGTACAGTTGCGCTTAGGAAGCAGCAGCTGCGATCAGAGCGATGATCACCAGCGGGATCACGAGACCTGCGGAGGAGGAAGCCTCTTCCACGGTTTCGATGACCACAACTGGCTCCATAATTGGTTCTTCCATGTTGCCGGCAGCGGCGAACGATGCAACGCCGGACAGTGCGGCAGCAAGAACGAGTTTCTTCATAGTATCCTCCAGTAATCCGCGTGCCGCAAAGTGTTCAGAAAACGGCACACACCCAAGACTAACCTCGTTATGTGGGTAAATCAGCAAAGACTAACAATTGCAAATGCTGCTTTTCGCGCCATAGCGGCGCTCAGCCGCAATGTCGTCAAATAAGCAACACCTGCGCACCTTTGTCAGTCAGCCCAAAGAGTTCGGCGATGTGCTCATTGTAGAGGCCTATGCAGCCATTGGATGAGCGACGGCCGATCTTGCGCGTGTCGTGGGTGCCGTGGATGCGATAGTACGTCCAGCTGAGATAGAGCGCATGCGTCCCCAGCGGGTTATCCGGGCCAGGACCGACGAACTCAGGCCAATCCGGGTTCCGCTTGAGCATGTTTGGCGTGGGGCGCCAGGACGGGCCTTCCACTTTGCGCACAACCTGTGTCCGGCCACGGCGCGTGAGGTCTTCGCTCAGCGGCACTGACGTCGGGTACAGTTTGTAGACGCTCTGATCCTCCGACCAGAAGTGCAGCGCGCGGCTGTCGATATCGACGAGAATCGCGCCGCCGCGGGTGTTATTGAAGTACGGACGCCAATCCAGCGTGCGGAAGCTGGACACGTTTCTGCGTGTGCTGCCTTCGATATCACCTTCGAATTCCGTAGTGTCGCCAGCCAGCTGTGCGACAGCGGGCGCTGCCAGAAGCGTTGAGGCGCCGGCGATGAAACTGCGGCGCGCGAGCTTATTGGTGGTCATGACTGCCTCCGTTTTTGGTTGGGGCGACGTTATTGCGTGAAAGTCGCAGTCGCAATTCAAACCGGCGTGACGTTGCCCACTTGCGCGAAAGTGGGGTTGCTATGCATCGGTTCAAGCGTATGGAAGGAGAACGAAAAAGGGTCTTTGGGGGTTCCATGTTCGATCGCCGCTTGTTTCTGCTTAGTCTGCCAGCGCTTCTGGCAGCGTGCTCCACCGGGTCGATTCCTGTGGATGCCAACGGAAATCCACTGCAGCGCGTTTATCGCATTCGGGCTTCCGAAACCGGCGACATCCAGTTCCGGATGCTTGACGGAGTGAATGCCCTGCGCGGCGCGCGTGGGTTGATCCCGGTAAACCTGAACGCCGAGCTCAACGCAGCAGCTGCAACGCATTCGCGCGATATGGCCCTGCAGAACCGCCCTTGGCACTTCGGGTCCGACGGTTCTTCGCCAATCGATCGGGTATCGCGAGTGGGGTATGCTGGCCTTCTGCTCGGTGAAACGATCTCTGAAACCTACGAGACCGAGCTCGAAACGCTCGCTGCATGGATGGAACAGCTTACCACGCGCGAAGTTATCTTGGACCCGCGCGCCCGCGATCTGGGCTTCTCCTGGTTCCAGGAAGATTCCGGCAAGATCTGGTGGACGATGGTTCTGGGCACTCAGGACGAAGTCGGCAACACGCCGACACCCGCCTAAGGCAGGATCATGATCGGGGTTCCGACCTCGACCATGGCATAGATCTCTTCCATCTCGCGGTCGGTCACGGCGAGACATCCCCATGTCCAATCATCGGTGCCACGGAAACGGCGCGGCGTGCCGTGGATAAAGATGTCACCGCCCGGGCTTTCGCCCAGCGCTGCGGCATACGCTCGGTCGGCTGCATTCGGGTAGCTGATCCCGAGCGATAGATGGAACTGGCTGTTGGGGTTCTTGCGGTCGATGAAATACCGGCCCTCGGGAGTGCGCCCGTCGCCTGAGATCTCCTTGTCGCCCGTCGGCGCAAATCCCAGCTCGAAATCAAATGTCGTGAGGATCTCGCCCTCGTGCATGAGGAACATCCGGCGCGCGTCTTTGTACGCTACGATGTGGGTGACCTCCGGCCCATTGTAGGACCGGAATTTGGACGCGCAGCCGCTCAGCACAAAGGTCGCACCCAAAAGGAGGAAAATCGTCACTGACCGCATGAGTTCTCTCATTTGTTTTGCGGGACATTACAGCACTTTTGCAGGCCCCGATACTCGCAACTGCGTTACTTCTCGCTGAGCTTTTTCTCGATTTCGGTAAGACGCTGCAGCACCTCGCCCCGGTAGTCATCGGTGGCGGCATTGGCCTCGGCCGCATGGGCGTCTTGCATCGAGTTCACGATGAGACCAACCAGCAAGTTCACCACCGCGAAGGTCGTGACCATGATGAAAGGCACGAAGAACATCCAAGCGTAGGGATAGACCTCGAGCACCGGGCGCACGATGCCCATGGACCAGCTCTCCAGCGTCATGATCTGGAAGAGGGAATAAAGCGACCGGCCCAGCGTTCCGAACCATTCATCGAACTGCGCGGCTTGCTCGGGCGTGCAAAGCTCGCACCCTGCCCCGAAGAGCTTCGTGGCCATGACCGCGCCGATGTAGAACATCATGCCCATCAGCAAGAAGACGGAACCCATGCCCGGCAGCGCGCTGACAAAGCCTTCGACAACGCGCCTGAGCTGTGGCGCGACCGAGATCAGGCGCAGCACACGCAGGATACGCAGCGCCCGAAGCACGCTGAGCCCGCCCGTCGACGGCATCAAGGCAATGGCCACCACGATGAAGTCGAAGATGTTCCAGCCGCTTTTGAAGAACGAGAAGCGGTAGGCGATGAATTTCAGCATCAGCTCGGTGACGAAGATGCCCAGACAGATCGCATCGAGCATCAGGATCAGCGGCCCGAACATGGCCATCACGGTCTTCGAGGTCTCGAGCCCCAGAAGGATCGCATTGAAGATGATCACGCCCATGATGAGGTTGCTCACCCGGGGTGCTTCTATAAAGTCTCTGATACGCGTCATATGCCTGCCTTTCGCGCCTCAAATGAGGGCGCGATGCCGCGCGGTCAACTCGCCATTACTCGGCGGCGTCTTCGTAACCAAGAAAACCGCCCGACTGCCTATTCCAATAGCGCGCATAAAGGCCGTCGCGGGCCATGAGATCGCGGTGAGTGCCTTCTTCGACGATGCGGCCCTGATCCATGACGATGATCCGGTCCATATTGGCGAGCGTGGACAGGCGGTGCGCGATGGCAAGCACGGTCTTTCCCTCCATCACCTCTGCCAGCGCATCTTGGATCTCGGCCTCAACCTCACTGTCCAGCGCGCTCGTCGCTTCGTCGAGGATCAGAATCGGCGCGTCTTTCAGGATAGCGCGGGCCAGGGCAATCCGCTGCCGTTGACCACCTGAGAGCTTCACACCCCGTTCACCCAGATGCGCTCCATAGCCTGTGCGGTCCTTCGCATCGGCGAGGTCTTGGATAAACTCATGGGCCGACGCCTGGCGGGAGGCGGCAATCATCTCCTCCTCTGTAGCATCAGGGCGGCCGTAGAGGATGTTGTCGCGGGCGGAGCGGTTGAACATCGCCGTGTCCTGCGTGACCATGGCGATGTAACGGCGCAGGCTTTCTTGGGTGACGGAAGAAACGTCCTGTCCATCGACCAACACGCGTCCCTTCTCGGTATCGTATAGCCTGAGCAACAGTGACACGAGCGTCGACTTGCCCGCACCCGAGGCGCCCACAACTCCCACCTTCTCACCCGGCGCCACGGTCAGATCGAGGCCATGCACCCCGCCCGGACCACCGCCATAGGTGAACTCCAAACCTTCAAAGCTGATCTCGCCTTGGCGTGGCGCGAAGTTCGGCGCGTCAGGACGATCGGTGACCGTGTGCGGCGGGGTAAGCGTGCGCACGCCGTCCTCAATCTCACCCACGTTGGCGTAAAGGCCCATGAGCGCGAAGCTCACCCAGCCCGTCATCTGGCTCAGCCGGATGGAGATGACGCCCGCCGCCGCAATGTCGCCCGCGCTCGCCGCGCCTTGGGTCCAGAGCGAGATGGCCGAGAGGATCAACACAATCGGCAAGATCCCCGCAATCGACATCAGCGCCAGCCGGAAGAGGGCGCTAATCTTGCCGAACTCAATCGCTGACGCGCGATAGCCCCGCATCGCATCGAGCGCGGCCTCATCCTCGTGCTGGGAATTGGCGAAGAGCTTCACCGTCTTGATATTGCCCACCGTGTCCACGATCTGGCCGCTCACGTTAGACCGCTTCGCCGCCCGATCTTTTGAGCGCACACGGATGCGGGGCATGAACCACGAAATCAGCTTCAGATAGACCGAAAACCAGACGATCACGATGAGCGCGATTTTCCAATCGATGGTGAAAAGGAGCAGGATCGACCCGACCACCGAGGCCGCCGCGAAAGCCACAACAGAGATCAGTTCAACGAGCACGTTCGTCACCGCCGCACCTGTCTGCATCTGCTTTTGCGCTATGCGGCCCGCGAAATCGTCGTCAAAGAATTGCGTGGCATGACCGAGCACCCAGCGGTGCAGGCGCGACTGCACGAGCGTGTTCACATTGGGCGCGAACATGATGGAGTTTAGCGCCGCCGAGGCGCCGAACGCGATCGGGCGCAGCACCACGAAGAAACCCAAGAACCCCGCCAGCAGCAATGTGTTCGTATCAAACCACGTGGCTGGATCACCGGTCGTGGAATCGATCACGCTACCGAGGATGATGGCCGCCACAACCTCCGACGTGCCCGCGATGGCCGACATGGCGAAGGCCAGAAAGAACATCGGCCACGCGCCCTTCAGGCACCACCTCAGAAACGCCATCAACGTTTGCGGCGGCGGGCCCTCGGCAGCCTCAAAGGGGCCAATCAGATCAGCTAGTCTTTGTATGAGAGCGTTCACTCAGCAGCCTCTTCCGTCAGGATGAACCCGCCCGATTGGCGCGCCCAGAAGGAGGCATATAGGCCCTTCTTCTCCAAAAGCTCTGCATGGCCGCCATCTTCGACGATCCGGCCCTCATCCATGACGATGATCCGGTCCATCTGCGCGATGGTCGACAGCCGATGCGCGATGGCGACGACGGTCTTACCCTCCATCATATCCGAGAGGGTTTCCTGAATCGCGGCCTCCACCTCGCTGTCAAGGGCCGAGGTCGCTTCGTCCAGCAGAAGGATCGGTGCATTCTTCAGGATCACACGGGCCAGCGCTATACGCTGGCGCTGCCCGCCTGAGAGCTTCACGCCGCGTTCGCCCACCTGCGCCTCGTAGCCTTTGTTGCCGTCCTTATCCTCAAGTTCCGGAATGAAGTCCGCGGCAGCTTGGGCGGCGGCTTTCTCCATCTGCGCCTCTGACGCGCTCGGGTCGCCATAGAGGATGTTGTCACGCACGGAGCGATGCAGCAGCGCGGTGTCCTGCTGCACCATGCCGATCTGGCGGCGCAGGCTCGATTGCGTCACATCGCTGATATCTTGCCCGTCGACGAGGATGCGCCCGCTCTCAGTGTCGTAGAACCGGAGCAGCAGCTTTACGAGGGTCGATTTTCCCGCCCCGGAACGGCCAACGAGGCCGACCTTCTGGCCCGGTTCAATCGTCAGATCGATCCGGTCGAGACCACCCTTGCCACGTCCATAGTGGTGGGTCAGACCCTGCACTTCGATTTTACCGGCGCTCAGCTGCAGCTCCGTCGCGCCGAGATTATCGAGCAGTTCGATCGGCTGCGCGATCGTCTCCATCCCCTCGCGGATGACGCCGACGTTCTGGAAGAATGAGGTCAGCGCCCACATGATCCAGCCAGTCATAGCGTTCAGCCGGAGCACCAGAGCCGAAGCCGCAGCAACAACGCCCACAGTCGCAGTTCCAGCCGTCCAGAGGTAGAGACCCCAGCCCACGACAGACACGATCAAGAGACCGTTCAGGAAAACGAGCATCGCGTCCATGCGTGTGAAAATCCGCATCTCCACCTGAAAGGTGCGGCGCGCTTCTTCGATGGCCTCTTTGGCGAAGAGCTCCTCTCGCTCGTGGTGGGTGAACATCTTCACGGCGTGGATGTTGGTATAGCTGTCAACGACGCGACCGGTAATCGCCGAGCGTGCATCAGAGGCAGCTTGCGAGGCGGGCGTCACACGGGCCACCGTCCAGCGCACCAGCCAGAAATAGAGACCAAGCCAGAGGATCAGCGGGATCATGAGACGCGGGTCGGTGGAGCTCATCAACAAGATGGCGCCGATAAAATAGGCAAACGCATAGGCCATCGCATCAAAGGCCTGGAACGTCGCCTCGCCCACAGCGGGGGGCGTCTGCATGATGCGGTTGGCGATGCGGCCTGCAAAATCATTCTCAAACCAATTGACCGACTGGCGCAGCACGTGCCGATGCGCACGCCAGCGGACGGTCGTGCCCACGTTGGGGATGATCGAGTTATTGAGCAGCGCTGTATCGAGAGCTTGGATAAGGGGACGCGCGAAAAGGATGAAAACGGTCACGAGCACAAGCTCGACGGCATGCACCTGCCAGAAGTCCGCCGGCCCCGTCGTCACAAGATCATCGATCAGGCGACCCAGATAGTAGATCAGCCAAAGCTCGATCGCCGCCACGAACACCGATAATACGCCCGACCATAGGAATAGCGCTTTGAAGCCGTTCAAATAGCTCCAAACGAACGGCCAAAGCCGCGTCGGGGGACGGTCCTGTGCCTCATAGGGGGCGTAGGGATCGTTGAGGTTTTCAAAAAAGCGAAACACTGAGAGGCCTCGGGTAATGAAACCAGATATAAGGCCGCTTGCCCTAGAGGAAAACCAGCAGAGCCGAGAAGGCGAGCAGAGCGGCCATGACACGCATGAAAATGCGAAACGCTGTCGGTGTTTTCAGCAGATATGTGAGCAGTGAGCCAGCGAAGCTCCAAAACAAGCAAACACACAGATTGATGCCGCTGAAAGCCGTGGCCAGCTGGAAGGCTGCATTGAGCGGCGGGGCGCCCTCGGTATAGGCGGTGGCCGCCACTGCGATGGCCCAAACCTTCGGGTTCACCCACTGAAAAAGGACGGCCTCGATAAAGGTGAAGGGCCGGTCGCGATCCTCCGACTGGGTGGAAGCCTGCGCGACCCATAGCTTGTAGGCCATGTAGAGGATCCACGCTGACGCGATGATCTTAAGCCCAAGCTCGAGCGGCGGTGCAGCCTGCAAAAGCGCGCCTATCCCGAAACCGGTGAGGCCCGCCGTGATGCCGACGCCCACGGCCACGCCAAAGACATGCGGCAAAGACCGTTGAAACCCGAAGCGTGCCCCAGACGCCGTCAGCAAGATCACGTTTGGGCCGGGCGAAAAGAGGCCTGCGAAAACGAAGAAGTGGAGGGGTCCGATCATAGCTTTGCCAAGAGCTCCGCCTTGGTTGGAGCAAAGCCCGCTGCGATCCAAGCGGCCTCCAGCCGTTTCAATGCAGCGCCGATCTCACGCCCTTGGAGCATGGCCGGCAGATCGGCGGCTTTCACAGGAAAGACTGCCGCCGCGCCTGTCGCTGCAGCCTCAACCTCCTCCGGGGTGAGCGGACGCTCCAAAGTGGCGGCGGACAGGGCCAGCGCCTTGAGGCCCGTTTCTTGACCCAAGCGATACCCGAACTCCGCCGCGGACAAAGGCGCCTCGCATGCGTTTCGATAAGTGTCCAATGCCCGCGAATCGGCCTTGCTAAGCCTGAGCGTCCCGGCGTCTCCGCCCAGCGCTGCCAACCGCGCAATCGGATCATCTGAGTTCGTGAAGTCGAGCAAGATGAACGGCCCCAACATCCGACCCGTGGCGCCAGGCAACACCTGCGCCAAGATGCCAGTCTGCTCCATCGCGCCCACGGCGCGCAGCGGGTCGGGCGCAGACAGGAGCTTGAGCATCTCAGAAGTCACCCGTTCGGCAGAAAGCGTCTCGATCCCGTCAGCCAACGCTGCACAGGCTGAAAGTCCGTCTGTATCAAGATCGGAGCCGTACCACGCAAAGAACCGGAAGAAGCGCAGGATACGTAGGTAATCCTCGCGGATGCGCGCCTTGGCATCCCCGATGAACCGGAAATGCCGCGCATGGAGATCGGGTAGACCACCAACCGGGTCAGACACCTCGCCCGCCGCATTTGCGTAAAGCGCGTTCATCGTGAAATCGCGGCGCTGCGCATCTTCTTCCAGCGTATCGGCGAAGGCCACGACAGCACGCCTGCCATCGGTTTCAACGTCCCTGCGGAAGGTGGTGATCTCGAAGGGCTGGCCGCCACTGACCACTGTGATTGTCCCATGCTCGATGCCAGTGGGCACAGCCTTGAGCCCTGCTGCCTCGGCCAGCGCTATCACCACCTCTGGTCGGGCATTCGTGGAGATATCGAGATCGCTTACCGGTTCACCCAGGAGGGCGTTGCGCACGCAGCCGCCCACGAACCACGCCTCGTGACCGGCTTCCGTGAGCATCGACATCACAGCTTGGCTGGTCGCGTTGCGGAGCCATTTAGCGTCGATCACGGCTGCACCCTCTCGGCCAAGCCATGAAGCATACGGGCCGTCGCGCCCCAGATGTAATAGGGCCCGTAAGGCACGGTGTAGTACTTGCGGATCGCACCTTGCCACATGCGTCCCTCAACGAGATATCGCGCGGTATCAAGCGTATGGGCCAGCGGCACTTCAAAGACCTCGGCCACCTCACCCTCATTCGGCGTGAACGTCTGTGGCTTGTTCAGCAAAGCAATCTGGGGAGAGACGACAAAGCTCGTCACTGTTTCATGGAGAGGCAGCGCGCCAATGAATTCGACATTCGCGGCATCAAGCCCGATCTCTTCCTCGGCCTCGCGCACCGCGCAGGCCCATAGGCTGGCGTCCGCCTCGTCCTGCTTGCCGCCGGGAAAGGCGATCTGGCCGGGATGATGCTTCAGCTGAGCGGCCCGCTTGGTGAGGATCACACGCCCCTCGGGCGTCAACAGCATAAGCACCGCAGCAGGCCGAAGCTTTCGCCCCTCGGGCAGCACAACGTCTGCATTCAGATCGAAATCTGAAGAGGGCGGCGCGGGCCTATCCAGCGCACGCCGCACTTTTTCAATCAGGTCACTCACGGTGCTCCTCAGCCTCAAACCCAAGCGTCTTGGGATCAAAGCTGTAATGAGCTCCGCAGAATTGGCAATCCGCCGTGACCGTGCCATCGTCTCGGGTCATCGTTGCGATGTCCTTGGCCGAATAGATCGAAAGGCTTTGCCGCACCCGGTCAGACGAACAGGTGCACCCGAATTTCACCGACTGGGCATCGTAAACCCGCGGCTCTTCCTCGTGGAAAAGACGGGTCAGCAATTCCGTCGGCTGAACGGAAGGGCCCACCATCTCCAGCTCCTCAACAGTGTCGAGGAGAAGGTTCACGCGGTTCCAGTTCTCGCCTTCGTCACCGTCGAGGATGTCGCCCGCCTCGAGCAGACCACCATCGCCGGTGCCCTCGCCCGCCGCTGCGAAGGGCGACGCCTTGGGCATGTGCTGGAGCATCACGCCGCCTGCACGCCAGCTTTCCGCCTCACCTGGCGCTTGGCTGCGGCCATAGGCCAGCGCGAAACGCGTAGGCAGCTGTTCGGACTGCGCAAAGTAGGTCTGAGCACAGCTCGTCAGCGATCCACCAGCGATCGGCGTGATCCCCTGATAGGGGGTCATGTCCGAACCTTGGTCGATTAGGATGGCGAAGTAGCCTTTGCCGATCTGCGCGAACGGATCGCCCGTCTCGTTGAGGCGCTCTGCATCATAGCTCGCATAGGCCCGAATACGGCCGAGCTCACCTTCTGCGGTGGGCGCGTAGTAGTCGGTCGCGATCAGCCGTGCCGGACCATCACCGCGCACCTGGAGCGAAAGCTTCCAGCGCAGATCGATCGTTTGCCCGATGAGCGCCGTCAGCAGCGCCATCTCCGCCACGAGAGATTCGATTACCGGCGGGTAATCGTGTTGAGCTAGAATTTCATCGAGCACACCGTCGAGTCGGGCCACGCGGCCACGGATGTCGGAGCGATCAAGTTGGAACGGTAGGACCGTGTCGTCCCACGCGATTTTGGAACTGAGTGTCATGGATTCGCCCTCGGGCCCCTTATGGGGCGTTGGATTTGGCATATCGCGCCCATATAGGCACGGCAAGCGTACTGCCAAGTGAGGACCCGCTATGCGTAGATTTGGACGCTCGCCCGAAAAGGGGCGCCGCTACAAGCTTAGGCCCGGCGCCTATGCGATCCTCGCCCAGGGATCCGAGATGCTCGTCACGCATCAAATGGCGCCTTGGCCGGAGTTTCAGCTTCCCGGTGGCGGCGTTGATCCGGGCGAACAGCCTGTGCCTGCGCTGATGCGAGAGTGTTTGGAAGAAACCGGATGGTCGATCACACGGCCCGTGCGGCTCGGCGCGTTTCGCCGTTTCACCTACATGCCGGAATATGAGCTCTGGGCCGAGAAGCTTTGCACCATCTACCTTGCGCGGCCAGTGCGGCGCTTGGGGCCACCCTTGGAAGAAGGTCACACCGCTGTTTGGATGCCAGCCGAAGTTGCTGCGGAAGAGCTTGCGGTCGATGGCGACAGCCACTTCGTGCGTCAGGTCTTTGGGTTGGATAGACGTTCCAGCAGGACGCCGCTGAGATCGTCCTGAAAGGCCGCTTCGCCCAGCGCCGCGCTCAAATCCCAAACCAGTGTTTCAAGAAGGGCCGGGCCAACCTGATGGCGTGACGCCTCCAGAAGTCGGGAAAGCCCATCTTCGCCAAGGAAAGAGCCGTCCGAAATGGTGGCTTCGGTAAAGCCGTCGGACAAAAGGAGCAGCCGGTCTCCGGGCGCCAAAGTCACCACCGTATCCTCATAGTCAGCCCCCGGTATGAGCCCCACGGGCAGCCCGCCGACCGTCACGTACTCCTGAGTGCCATCTGCTTCCTGCCGCAATGGATGCGGATGACCAGCCTGAGCAAAGGTGACCTTCCCGATCTCAGGCTCGAAGTAGCCAAGGATCATGGTGAAGTAATGGTCGGTATCGAGATCCTCCATCACCAGCGTGTTCAGATCGGCGACTGCCGCAGCAGGTGATCGGGGTACGAATGCGCCGTCGAGCGTCTCAATAGCGATGTTCTGGCGCGGGTTCGTTGCAGACAGATACCCCGCCAACCGTGCCGTCATCAGTGCTGAAGACACCCCGTGGCCTGAGACGTCGAGTGCAAAGAAGCCCACAGCGTCGTCATTGATTGGGAAGTGACCTACGAGGTCGCCGCCGACATGCCCGCTCGACCGCAGGATCAAAGACACATCGCCTGATCCAAAGTGCAGATGGCGGTCACGCATGAGCCCCTGCTGCAACTTCTTGGCCTCAGACAGGTCACTATCGAGCGAATCGAACCGCTTCTGGAGATCTTCAAGTCGCGTGATGACGCGCTTCATGCTGTCGCCCATGGCCCGGTCCCGCAGCCGACGGCGCTGGGCCACCGACAGGATCGCATCAAGTTCCACCCCTTTCGGGGCGCCGGCCATGACCATATCGGCACCCGCGATCAGGGCCTCATCGCGATCGCCGCTGGGCAGATCAAACGGCGCCGCATTGGCAATAAGAAACGGCAGGTATGCCAGGTTCAGATCGCCCATCATCCCAATAAACTTGGGACCGACGACATCAAGCGCTGACCAGTGAATGACCATGACATCGGGTTCGAAAGTGTCCGCCGCCACCAGCGCATCCCGAGCTGTCCGCGCGCGGCTGACGGTAATACCCCGGGCCCGAAACACACCTTCCAGCGCCCCCGCCTCAGAGCTGGGTTGCCCAGCAAGGAGAACCCGCTCGATCCCGAGGAGCGCCCTCGTCGTCTTGAATGCTGTGTTCTGAATCACCCGGAAAACCCGCTTCTGCCTTCGGGGCACCCTGCCCCAAAAGCTGTTAACGGGCCGTGAAATCAGATTACGAAATTCGCGACCGTCTCGTTATCGGTTATGTCTTCGAAGACGAAACCCGCCTCATCGAGCTTAGCAAAAAGGCGGTCAAAATTGCTCGCGTCCCTTGTTTCTATGCCCAAGAGGATCGAACCAAAGTTCCGCGCCGACTTTTTCAGGTACTCAAACCGCGCGACGTCGTCGTCGGGGCCAAGCATGCCCAAAAAGTCCTTCAGGGCGCCCGGACGCTGCGGTAGCCGCAGGATCATGTACTTCTTGAGGCCCTGATATTTCTGCGCGCGCTCTTTCACCTCGGGCAAACGTTCGAAATCGAAATTACCACCGGAGGTCACGCAGACCACCGTTTTACCTGCAATGTGCTCACGCAAGTCTTCGAGCACGTCGATGGCCAGCGCACCCGCTGGTTCCAACACAATGCCCTCGATATTGAGCATCTCGATGATGGTTGTGCAGATGCGGTTTTCAGGCGCGAGCAGGACGTGATCAGCCTCAGTCCCGTGGAGCTCAGCGTAGGTCTTGGACCCGATCCGCGCCACGGCCGCACCATCTACGAAGGTATCGATACCGTTGAGCGTCGTTGGTTGCCCTGCCTTCACGGCGGCAGTCAGGCTCGCCCCGCCGGTGGGCTCCACAAAGAAGAGCTCGGTCTTCGCTTCCAAATCGAGGATCAGCTTGCGCGCGCCCGACGACAGGCCGCCGCCGCCCACGGGCAGCACCATGATATCGGGTTCACGCCCGAGCTGTTCGAGCATCTCGAGCGTCACGGATGCCTGACCCTCGATCACGTCGGGGTCGTCGAAGGGGGACAAGAAGTGCCCGCCCTCGGCCTCGCAAAACGCTTGAGCCGCACGGAGGCAGTCATCGAAGTAGTCACCCACGAGGCGTACCTCGACCCAATCGACGCCAAACATGCGGGTCTTGTCGATCTTCTGCTGGGGTGTCGTGACGGGCATGAAGATCACGCCGTTCCGTTCCAGGTTGGCGCAGTTGAACGCCACGCCCTGCGCATGGTTGCCAGCAGATGCGCAAACAAAGAGCTTTTGATCGGGGTTCGCGGCGACAGCCTTGGACATCGCATTGAACGCACCTCGCAGCTTGTAGCTGCGCACCGGCGACAGATCTTCACGCTTAAGCCAAATGTCGGCCCCGAACTTCGCGCTGAGATGCTCATTTCGCTGAAGCGGCGTAGGCTCAAAGAGCTCTCGCATAGCCTCAGCGGCGGCGCGGACTTTGGGGGCAAATTCACTCATGGGCGTTGGAGTGCCTCAGCCGAAGGGCCTAAGCAAGGCTCAAGTCGGCTCACGGCCCTCAACTGCGACGCCATAAACCGTCGTCAAAGCGCTAAATCCGAGGATTGTCGTGAACCAGCTGCCAAAGAGGGAGGCGATGGCCCCGACGACGGGGATGATTCCCAAAAGCCCAAGCGCGAGCTGGATGACAATGATGACGCCCAGATAGACGACGCCGAACCAGAAGATGGTGCCGGAATAGGGCTCGGTCACGCGCCACGCTTCGCCGAGCGCCATGCGGCGTGACACAGCCGCCGACGGCAGCACGATCGACAGGCGAAACGACAGCCACATGAACACGGGCATAAGAAGCACAACGCTGATCGCGGAAAGGCCGACCCCGGCCCCGCCCATCCCCGCGCCGATGATCGCAAAGGTCACCAGAGGCACCAACGCGATGAACGCGTAAACGAACGACAGCAAGATCAGCTTCCAGACATATTCGACGATGTCGTCCCAGCGGAACGTCGGCAGCCAGCCCTCGGGATATTCCTCAAGCAGGATGAACCGGTGCCAACCGATCGCGATCCACGCCATGAAAGCCATGACGATGAACATGAAGAGGAACCCGATGAAGACCATCATCACAGTGAGGCCTGGAAGCTCCGGCGCGGTGATCTCGGGCGGTGGGTTCGAGGGATCAAGGCCACCGGCCTCAGCGAAGCCCTCAAGGAAGGCCACAATCGTCGGATCGGTCAGCACGTAGAAGGTCAGCACGACGAAAATGAAGACGTACATCAGGAGCAGCGGCACCACGCTGACACGGGCTGCATTTCCAAGATTGGCCCACAGCATTCGCACCGCGTGAGACATCATTGTAAACGCCATCTGGCAACTCCTCTTACCCTGCGGCTTGTCGCGTTTCTCAAAAGGGGATAACCGCCGCACGAATGCTAATAACGGGGGCTTTCCATGTCTGCACCTAAGAAGGTTGTTCTGGCCTATTCCGGCGGTCTCGATACGTCCATCATCCTCAAGTGGCTACAGACGGAGTACGACTGCGAAGTGGTCACCTTCACCGCCGATCTCGGACAGGGGGAGGAGCTTGAGCCCGCCCGCGCCAAAGCGGAGATGATGGGTGCGAGCAGCATCTACATCGAAGACGTCCGCGAAGAGTTCGTGCGCGACTTCGTTTTCCCGATGTTCCGGGCTAACGCCCTGTATGAAGGCCTTTATTTGCTGGGTACCTCGATTGCGCGTCCGCTGATCTCCAAGCGTTTGGTGGAAATCGCCGCTGCAGAGGGCGCAGACGCCGTGGCACACGGTGCAACAGGTAAAGGCAACGACCAGGTGCGGTTCGAGCTTGCCGCCTACGCGCTGAACCCTGACATCAAAGTCATCGCCCCATGGCGGGAGTGGGATCTTACATCCCGCACCAAGCTCATTGATTTCGCTGAGAAAAACCAGATTCCGATCGCTAAGGACAAGCGCGGTGAGGCACCGTTCTCGGTGGATGCGAACCTGCTGCACACCTCCTCCGAGGGCAAAGTTCTGGAGCGCCCGGAAGATGAAGCACCCGATTACGTCCTTCAGCGCATCACGCGCCCCGAAGACGCGCCCGATACGCCTGAAATGATCGAAATCACCTTCGAAAAAGGTGACGCCGTGGCCATCAACGGCGAGGCGATGAGCCCGGCCACGATCCTAACCAAGCTCAACGAGCTCGGCGGGAAGCATGGCATCGGCATCCTCGATCTGGTGGAGAATCGCTTCGTGGGCATGAAGTCCCGCGGCATCTACGAGACGCCCGGCGGCACGATCTTGCTCGAAGCGCACCGCGGTATCGAACAGATTACGCTCGATTCAGGTGCGGGCCACCTGAAGGATTCGATCATGCCGCGCTATGCGGAGCTGATCTACAACGGCTTCTGGTTCTCGCCAGAGCGCGAGATGCTGCAGGCGCTGATCGACAAGTCGCAGGAACACGTCAGCGGCACCGTCCGCCTGAAACTCTACAAGGGTTCCGCTCGGACGGTGGCGCGGTGGTCTGACCACTCGCTCTACTCCGAGGCCCACGTGACCTTTGAAGAGGACGCCGGCGCCTACAATCAGGAAGACGCCAAAGGCTTCATTCAGCTGAACGCACTTCGTCTGAAGCTTCTGGCCGCGCGGGATCGTCGCCTGAAGAAGTGATCTCTTTGAGAGGGTCGCGACCGGCGACCCTCTTCCGTACATCCTTGATTTGTGCAGATGAACGGGCAGCTTTGGCTTGGGCCAAACTCACACCGCTGCCCGTCCACCTTGAAGCGCGAAACACAGGTGCCACAACGTGGGCGGACCCATTTACCGCCCCGTAGACGGCACCCTGCGCTGCCAGCCGAGCCATCAAAACACATGCCACTCCCATTGGCACTTTCAGGCTGTCGGCCAGTACCCCCTCCGTCACGATGTCCCGTGCGCGAGCGGCTGCCACGGCCCAGGCAAACAAACCTGGCCGGACAACCGCTGTCGAAGTGGAGGCAGCAACGGGCACCACGGGGACAGCTTAAACGCACACAGCAGCGGTGCCGGACCTCAAGAAATCACGTCGTTGCATGGGGTGGACATGGGCAGACGCCTCATGCGTTTCGCGGGGCAAAAGCGCAGGACTTTCCCCCGGAATGCTCGGGACTTCAGCCTTTGAGTGCCTCACGCGGCAGATTTGCTGCGCCGATCCAATGCGCGGCCACCGCGGGCGCGATAGCGAGGTCATTGAACGCCCGGTCGATCTCAAGCTGTGCGTTGAGCTTCAAGGTCATCAGCCTGCCGAACCTGAACAATTCTTGGTTTGTGCCGAGCGCAATCAACACGCGGCCCTCTGCATGCAGTAGGCCTGCGAAATGCATGTAGGGCGGCAAAACCCCGAGTAGCTCGGTCAAATAGGCTTCCAGCGCGGTATGATTCCAAGCGCCCTCTTGCTTCCAGACGTCAAAGGTCTCGAACCCAACCCTGATCCCATATCGGTCCGCATCAGCGGGTCGGATGGGGTCTTTCTGGGCGAACCATGCTTCTTCAATCACCCCTCTTCGAGGACGCAAGAGCAGGTAGCAGGTAGCATCCACAGTCACGTCAATGAGCTGGCCGCGAAACACCACTGTTTTGCTCCGCCCCACGCCGCGCGTCAGTGTCGCCTCCCAGAAAGATCACCATGGCGACCATGATGGATAACCCGACAGCCGTGGACGAAATTGAAAAACCTGCAACAAGCGCGGCAGCACAAAGGCCAAGACAGACAAGCACGCGCTTGCGGCGCCTGGCGGGGAATTCAGCCAGCACGCCTTTTACGGAGGCGGGTTGATCAAGGTTTAAGAGCATGGACCGACATGCGTTCGTACTGGCCCAGCGCCTCGTCGATAATGGCGCCGTAAGCGGGATCAACCGGGGGAAGCAGGCCCTCGGCGGCCTCGAAGGCGGTTGAGCGATGCACGGCGTCGTACCAATGGGGCGCCCAGGCGCCGTCGAAAGGCTTGGGACCGGCAGGCCAGGACAGCATCGCTTTGTCAAACGGGAGGCCCAGCGCCGCGCAAAGGGCTGAAAGGCTACCACGTGGATCGCGGCGGATGTCGGCGCTGTCGATCACGATGGGGTCTTTCGCCCGCTGAAAGAGCGTATCGAGCTGCGTGAATCCGAGGTCGTCCGCCGTGGGTGCCTCGCGCTTACGCAAGTAGCTCGCCAAGACGCGCGCAGGGTGGCGGAGGAGGAAGACGTTCCGCACCTCCTCCATCCATTCCAGCGGAAAGTCGGGCAGCATGTGATGCGCCATGTGCTTTTCATATTGGTGCGGTGTGTTGAACGTACTCAGTTGGCCGGGCACGCGAGAAGGATCCATCTCCATCACGGCCATTGTCTCGGCGCCCATAGGATGTTCGATCCCGCTCTCAGCAAGGAAAGCGCCGTAGAACGGTTCGTCCAGCGCAGTCATATCGGCGCGGTTACCGAAGGAATACATCATCGCCGTCGACAGATTGCGCGGCCCAGACCACATGGCGATCCTCATTGCGCAACGAGCTCCTTATAAAGATCCCGCAGTCGGGCGGTGACGGGGCCGAGTTCGCCCGTACCGATGGTGCGACCGTCGATCTCGCTGACCGGAGTTTGCGCGCCGAAGGTTCCGGTGAGGAATGCCTCATCCGCGCCGTAGGTGTCGACGAGGGAGAAGTTGCGCTCAAAGACAGGGATGTCATTCGCGCGGCACAGGTCGATCACCTTCTGGCGCGTGATACCGTTCATGCAGTAGTCCCCGGTGGAGGTCCAAACCTCCCCCTTCCGCACGATGAAGAAGTTGCAGGCGTTTGTCGTGTTCACGAACCCATGGACATCGAGCATCAACGCCTCGTCTGCGCCCGCTTTGTCAGCCGCGATGCAGGCGAGGATGCAATTGAGCTTGGAATGAGAGTTCAGCTTGGGATCCTGCGTCATGGGCAGCCCGCGCTGGTGCGGCACTGTTGCCAGACGAATCGGGCGCGGGATCTTGGGTCGCGAATGCTCCATGATGATGACCATGGTGGGCCCGGACCGGCTGAGCGACGGGTGCTGAAACGGTCGCACCTTCACACCACGCGTGACCATTAGGCGGGCGTGAGCATCAGATTCCATACCGTTTGCTGTCCGGGTTGCTTCAAGGGCTTGAAACATTCCGTCCCGATCCAGTGGCAATTTTAGATCAATCGCCAGCGCCGCTTCAAAGAGCCGATCGATGTGTTCATCCACGAAAGCCCAGCGCCCGTCGTAGAGCCTCAGCCCCTCCCACACGCCGTCGCCCAGCATGAAACCACTATCAAATACTGAGATTTTCGCCTGATCCTTGGGGACAATCTCACCATCCACATAGATCTGGATGGCCTCGTTGCGGGCGTCTTCTTCCGCCTGGTGGGTCGTTTGTTTTTCCATAAGTCGCAGCCAATCCCGAAGCGCAGGTTCTTTTCAAGCAGTAACTAGGGCGTGACCTCCCGCTTGCGTGAATTCAAGTTTTAGCCCGCTCCTGTCAAACCATGCTCAACGATAGGAGGCACCCATGCTGAACTCGATCCACAAACCCCGCCCGTTCCTCACCGCCCTTGCGATGGCGGTGGCGATCTTGATCCAGTGCACAACGCAGGCCCATGCCCGTGACGTCCAGACGGTCACAGTGGCAGGCGGCTGTTTCTGGTGCGTGGAAAGCGACTTTGAGAGCGTCAAAGGCGTGATCGGTGCGCAAAGCGGGTTCATGGGCGGCAGTGTTGCCAACCCGACCTACAAGCAGGTGACTGCAGGTGGCACCGGCCACTATGAGGCGGTCAAAATCCGCTATGACGCGGATGTTGTGTCGCTTGACACGCTGCTCGAAGCTTTCTTCCGCTCGGTCGATCCGACAGACGCAGGCGGCCAGTTTTGTGACCGTGGTGAGAGCTACCGCACCGCGATCTTCTACTCCAACAACGCCGAGAAGCGCGTGGCCGAGGCTGCCAAAGCAGACGCTCAAGCCGCGCTTGGCCGAACAATTGTGACGCCGATCCTGAAAGCAGGCCCGTTCTACGCTGCGGATGCCTATCACCAGGACTACTACAAAGGCCGCGACATCATCCTGACGCGCTTTGGGCCGCGCTCCAAAGCTGAAGCTTACAAGCGCTACCGTGCAGCTTGCGGTCGGGATGCTCGGGTCCGCGAACTCTGGGGCTCTGCTGCGCCTTTCGCGAGCTAAGCTCTAAACGCTTCCACGTCTTTGCGGCTCGGAATGGCATCAGCTGTTCCGGGCCGTGTTACTTTCAGGGCCCCCGCTGCCGAAGCGAGGCCCATGGCATCGGCCACCGACATCCCCTGATCGAGTCCCGCCACGAAGTATCCAAGGAACGTGTCGCCCGCGCCCGTGGTATCGACCGGCGTTACCTGATGCGCGTCCACATGGGTCACATCCCCCGGCGCGATGAAATCCGCGCCATCGGCGCCACGTGTCACGAGCATGCCCTTCACCGGTAGATCCGCCACATCGACGTTCAGCGACTCCGAAAGCTGAGCAGCCTCCACATCGTTGACGACGAGGATATCCGTGTGGGGCAAAATTGCCTCCACCGCCTCAGTCGAGAACGGTGCGGCGGAATAGATCACCTCCAACCCCGCCGCTTTTGCCATTTGCGCGGCCTCCACCTGAAGCGAGGCCTCGTTTTGCAGGATCAGTCGGTCGCCAGGTTTGGCTGATTTCAAAGCCGCTGCGATTTCATCTTCGGACTGGCACAGGTTCGCACCAGAGTAGATGACGATCGCATTCTCCCCATCGGCTGCGACATTGATGATCGCGTGCGCGGTGGGTTCCTCCACGGTGAGGATGTGATCCGTGCCCACGCCGAGGGCGCTCAGCCGTTCCACTGCCCAGGCGCCGTCAGCCCCGACGGCGCCGATATGGACAACCTCGGCGCCTGCCTTAGCTGCAGCCACCGACTGGTTGGCCCCTTTCCCGCCCAGACCGATGCGAAAGTTCGCCCCGGCAAGAGTTTCCCCCGGGGCGGGGATATGCGGCACGTCGTAGAAGTGATCCGCATTGATGGAGCCGACGCAGTAGATCGTCACGAGGTCACCTGATGTTGCAGGCGGCAATGACCGCCATGGTCAGGATATCATTGGCCGTCGACACCGTCGAACAAAGCTGGATGGGCTTGTCGATACCGGTAAGGATCGGCCCGATCACCGTGGCGCCGGCCATCTCCTGCATCAGCTTGACGGAGATCGAGGCGGAGTGGCGCGCCGGCACCACCAGCACGTTTGCCGGCCCGGTCAGACGCGAGAACGGATACTGCGCCTGCGCTTGTTCATTCAGCGCCACATCTACCGTCATTTCGCCTTCGTATTCGAAGTCCACATTGCGCTGATCGAGCACTTCGGGCGCGCGGTTCATTTTCTCGGCGCGTTCAGAGACGGGATAACCGAAGGTGGAGAAGCTGACGAATGCCACGCGTGGCTCAAGGCCCAGCGCGCGGGCCACGCCAGCCCCGCGTTCTGCGATATCGGCAAGGTCTTCTTCATCCGGCCATTCATTCACCAACGTGTCGGAGATCAGCACGATCCGGCCCCGATTGATCAGCGCCGTCACGCCTACGGCGCCGTTGTGCGGTTCCGCATCGAAGACGTGGTTGATGAGCTCAAGGATATGCGCGCTTTTGCGGGTCGCGCCGGTCACCACACCGTCGCCATGTCCATGCGCTGCCATGAGCGCGGCAAATACGTGCCGGTCGCGTGCAGCGAGGCGATGGATGTCCTGGCTGTCGAAGCCCTTGCGCTGAAGGCGGCTGTAAAGGAACTCCTTATAGCGATCGAGATGCTCGGTCTTGGCCGCGTTCATCACTTCGATCTCGCCGATCGCATCGCCGAGGCCCAGCGCCTCAAGATCAGACTTCACCTCGAAATCGCGCCCGATCACCACCGCCTGGCCGAGGCCTTGGCGCTGGTACTGAACAGCGGCGCGGAGCACGCGGGGATCGTCACCCTCGGCAAAGATCATGCGCGCTTGCGCGGCCCGCGCGCGGTCGTTGATGCCCGAGAGGATCGAGGCGGTCGGATCCATGCGTGTTTTGAGCTTCAGCTCATAGGCTTCCATGTCCACCAACGGGCGTCGCGCCACTCCGGTATCCATCCCCGCCTTCGCCACTGCAGGCGGAACACGGTGGATGAGACGCGGATCAAACGGCGTGGGGATGATGTAATCGCGCCCGAAAGAGAGCTCCCGCCCGTAAGCCATGCCCACCTCATCCGGCACATCTTCGCGGGCGAGCGCAGCCAAAGCGCGGGCGCAAGCAATCTTCATCTCGTCATTGATGGCCCGGGCGTGAATGTCGAGGGCA
This sequence comes from Paracoccaceae bacterium, assembly GCA_022448245.1. Lineage (GTDB taxonomy): Bacteria > Pseudomonadota > Alphaproteobacteria > Rhodobacterales > Rhodobacteraceae > Shimia_B. Next base: position 53,283 of record JAKVCO010000009.1, on the reverse strand, counting down.
CCGCGGAAGAGGTACGGGAAGCCAAGCACGTTATTGACCTGGTTCGGATAGTCGCTGCGCCCGGTGGCGACGATAGCGTCGGGGCGAATGGCCTGTGCCTCTTCCGGCGTGATCTCCGGATCGGGGTTTGCCATGGCAAAGATCACCGGATCGGACGCCATGCTTTCGACCATCGCATCCGTCACCGCGCCTTTGACGGACACGCCAAGGAAGACGTCCGCCCCTACCATCGCGTCCTTGAGCGACCGCAGATCGGTTTTTACCGCGTGGGCCGACTTCCACTGGTTCATGCCTTCGGTGCGGCCCTGATAGATCACACCTTTTGTGTCACAGCAGATGCAGTTTTCATGCTTGGCGCCCATGGACTTCAGAAGCTCGATACAGGCGATGCCCGCTGCGCCCGCGCCGTTGAGTACGATCTTCACGTCCTCGATCTTCTTGCCGCTGAGATGCAGCGCGTTCAGGAGACCCGCCGCACAGATAACGGCCGTACCATGCTGGTCATCGTGGAAGACGGGAATATCCATCTCTTCCTTGAGCGTTTGCTCGATGATGAAACACTCCGGCGCCTTGATGTCCTCAAGGTTGATGCCCCCGAACGACGGTCCCATCAGTTTGACCGCGTTCACGAAGGCATCCACGTCCTCGGTATCGAGCTCCAAATCGATGGAGTTCACATCCGCGAAGCGTTTGAAGAGGACAGACTTCCCTTCCATCACCGGCTTCGAGCCCAGCGCGCCGAGGTTGCCGAGACCCAGAACCGCCGTGCCGTTGGAGATCACCGCAACGAGGTTGCCCTTGTTGGTGTAATCATACGCCGTCTCCGGATTGTCCGCGATGGCAAGACAGGGATGCGCGACGCCCGGGCTATACGCCAGCGACAGATCGCGCTGCGTGGCCATGGGAACCGTCGCCTGGATCTCGAATTTGCCCGGCGTGGGCTCCATGTGAAACGCCAGTGCGTCTTCCTCTGTGACCTTAGTTTTGGCCATGCCGTCCTCCCTGATGGTCGCGAACCAATATCGGGCGTTTCATGGCGCTTCAACAAAAGCTGCTCTGGCAGCCCGATGTTAGCGACGATACTGTGCACCACGGGGGGCGCGAGATGAGCAGCAAAGCCGCAGTGACGCCAATGATGGCGCAATATCTGGAGATTAAGGCGGAGTACCCCGATGCTCTGCTTTTTTACCGGATGGGCGATTTCTATGAGCTCTTTTTCGATGATGCGGTCGCGGCGGCGGCAGCGCTCGATATCGCGCTGACGAAACGCGGGAAGCACCTGGGCGAAGACATCGCCATGTGCGGCGTGCCGGTGCATGCGGCCGAAGGGTATTTGCTGACGCTGATCCGCAAAGGTTTCCGCGTGGCGGTGGGTGAACAGTTGGAGAGCCCGGAAGAAGCCAAGAAGCGGGGGTACAAAGCGGTCGTGAAGCGGGGCGTGGTCCGGTTGGTGACACCCGGCACGCTGACCGAGGACACGCTGCTTGAGGCGCGGCGCAATAACTTCCTCTGCGCCTACGCCTTGGTGCGTGATGAAGGTGCGTTGGCATGGGCGGATGTCTCCACAGGGGAGCTGCGCGTTTCCCCCTGCCCGCGCGTGAAACTGGGGCCAGAACTCGCCCGTCTAGCGCCGGCGGAAGTGCTGCTGAGTGAAACCACTTACGGTGAGTTAGAGCCTGTTGTGAGCGAAATCGGCGCCGCAGCGACCGAAATGGTGCGTGGGGCTTTTGACAGCGATCAGGCGGCTCAATTGGGTAAGCGGATCTTTGGTGTGGCGTCGCTCGATGTCTTTGCGCCCTTTACCCGTGCAGAGACCGGGGCGCTTGGGGCGCTGCTGAATTACTTGGAGCTGACGCAGAAGGGGAAACTGCCCCTGCTGCGCCCGCCCGTGCGGGAGCTTCAGCGCGGGACGGTGGAGATAGACGCCGCCACCCGCCGGAACTTGGAGCTGACGCGATCCCTGTCGGGTGAGAAATCTGGGACGTTGCTTTCCGTGATTGACCGTTCGGTCACAGCCTGCGGCGCGCGCCTGCTCGAGCGTCGCTTGTCAGCGCCGTCGCGCGACCTCGACGTAATCCGCCAGCGGCAGGACGAGACGGGGACGCTCTTTGACCACGGGATGCTGCGCAAGGATCTGCGGACCGCCCTGCGCGATTATCCGGATCTCGATCGTGCGTTGTCGCGTTTGGCGCTCGAGCGTGGCGGACCGCGTGATTTGGGCATGATCGGACGGGCAATTGCAGCTGCGGAGCGCGTCGCAGGCCTACTGCAGGGCGCTTTGGCTGATTACGCGCCCGCACTGACGGCTTTGGGCGATCTGGCCACCCTTTTGGACGATGCGCTTGTCGCGGAACCGCCTCTCCTTGCACGGGACGGCGGGTTCGTCGCAACGGGGTATTCGGAAGAACTCGATGAGCTGCGCAAACTTCGCGATGAAGGGCGCGGCGTAGTCGCGAGCATGCAGGCGACCTATGCGGAGCTTGCGGGCGTCACGACGCTAAAGATCAAGCACAACAACGTCCTGGGCTACTTCATTGAAACGACCGCCACGCACGCAGAAAAGATGCTGGGCGCACCGCTGTCGGAGACGTTCATTCACCGCCAGACCACCGCGAATGCTGTGCGCTTCACGACGGTGGAACTGTCAAAGCTTGAGACGAAAATCCTGAGCGCCGGTGCGGATGCCACCGCAATCGAATTGGGCGTTTTTGGCGAGCTTAGAAACAAAATCCTTGCACAAGCGGAGGCACTGGGTGCGCTGTCTGACGCCATGGCCGCGATTGATGTGGCAGCATCTCAGGCCGATCTTGCAGCCCGGTCCGGATGGAGCCGTCCGGAACTGACTGAAGGAAGGGAGTTCGAGATCGAGGGCGGGCGTCACCCGGTGGTTGAGGCTGCGCTCGATGCTTCTGGCGAACCGTTCGTCGCCAATGATTGTCACCTCGGTGAAACGCGAATGTGGCTCATCACCGGGCCGAACATGGCCGGTAAATCAACGTTCCTGCGCCAGAACGCGCTGATCGCCGTTCTCGCGCAGATGGGTGGGTTCGTTCCAGCGCGCCGTGCGAAGCTTGGCCTTGTGAGCCAAGTTTTCAGCCGTGTCGGTGCCTCCGATGATCTGGCACGAGGCCGGTCGACCTTCATGGTTGAGATGGTGGAGACCGCTGCGATCCTGAACCAAGCTGACGACCGCGCGCTGGTGATCCTCGATGAAATCGGGCGCGGGACGAGCACCTATGACGGGCTGTCCATCGCTTGGGCGTCGCTTGAGCATCTGCACGACGTGAATGGCTGCCGCGCCCTTTTCGCCACCCATTATCACGAAATGACGGCCCTATCCGCCAAACTCGATCACGTGGACAACGCGACGGTTGCGGTGAAGGAACATGAGGGAGAGGTGATTTTCCTTCATGAAGTGCGCCAAGGGGCGGCGGATCGCAGCTACGGGGTGCAGGTGGCAAAACTTGCAGGTTTGCCGACGCGCGTGATCGACCGCGCGCGGGTTGTGCTTGAAGCGCTTGAGAAAGGTGAACGTGAAGGTGGCGGAACGCGTACTGCGCTGATCGACGACCTTCCGCTTTTTGCAGCGAGCCCTGCCCCAGCGCCTGTTGCCGCGCTGGAAACGTCAGATGTCGAAGAAAAGCTCGCCCAGATACATCCGGACGAGCTTACGGCCAAAGAGGCCCTTGATCTGATTTACGAGCTGAAGTCGCTCTTAGGACGCGGGCATTGATGACACACCGACCTGCGCGGGGCGCAGCAGTCGGTCGTAAAGCGTAAAGCCCTCGGCCGCGACCTGGATGATGTCACCGGTTTTGGTGCCCGGCACAGGCGCCTCGAACATCGCCTGATGCAGTTGCGGATCGAATTTATCGCCGACTTCAGGAGAAATAGGTTCGATCCCGTGCTTTTTGAACGTGTTGACGAGCTCCCGCATGGTGAGCTCCACACCCTCAAGCAGCGCGGCATTCGCATCGCCTTCAGCCTCAGCTGAGGCCGCCAGTGCGCGCTTCATGTTGTCGTAGACCGGCAGCAGATCCCGGGCGAGCTTGGAGCCCCCGTAGTTCTCGGCCTCGCGACGATCACGGTCTGAACGCTTGCGCGCGTTCTCGGCATCCGCAATGGCGCGCATGAACTTGTCCTGCAGCGCATCACGCTCCGCACGGAGCGAGTCGAGCTCGGCCTCTTCATCCGTGATCTCGGCATTTTCTTCGGCGAGCTCTTCTGCTTCAGCCTCGTCGATGTCGTCCAGAAAATCGTCCAAGCTGTCTTTCTTGGTCATGCTAATCCCTCAGCTTCGGTTCGTGAGCGCGCGGCCCACAAGCTCTGCCGTATAATTCACGATGGGCACGATGCGCCCATAGTTGAGGCGAGTGGGTCCGATCACCCCGACCGCTCCCACTACCTTACGGTCCGCGTTCATATAGGGAGAGACGACCAAAGAGGAACCCGAAAGTGAAAAGAGTTTGTTCTCTGAGCCAATGAAAATGCGAACGCCTTGGCCTTCGTCGGTAAGCTCCAGAAATTCAGCGATATCGCGCTTGCGTTCGAGGTCATCAAAGAGCGTGCGAATGCGCGAAAGATCGTTCGCATCCCCGTCGGCGAGCAGGTTGGAGCGACCCCGCACGATCAGGCGGTCGTGCTGACCACCGTCTGATTCCCAAGTGGCCAAACCCTTTTCGATGAGAGCTTGAGCGAGCGTATCGATGTCCTGCCGGCGCGACGTGATCTCCGCGCCCATGATCGATTGCAACTCGCTGAGGGTACGGCCTTGGGCGAGAGCGTTCAGGAAGTTTGCTGCTTCACGCATAGAAGACGGCGTCTGGCCGGTGGGCGGCGTGAACACGCGGTTTTCAACCTCACCGTTTGCGAAGACAAGCACTACGAGGGCGCGATCAGGGGCGAGGGAAACGAATTCGATATGCTTTATTTCGGCTTCTTGTTTGGGCGCCAGTACGAGGCTCGCGCCCTGGGTCAGACCCGACAGAGCACCCCCAATGCGATCAAGAACAGTTGAGACATCGTTGCTGTTGGTGCCAAGCGTCGCCTCAAGCTTGTTTTTGTCGTCGTCACCCAGTTGGCCCACCTCGAGCACGCCATCCACGAAGAGACGTAGGCCCAGTTCGGTGGGGATCCGCCCAGCAGAAATGTGCGGGCTTTCCAGGAGGCCCATGAACTCCAGATCCTGCATAACGTTGCGGATAGTGGCAGCTGAGACTTTCTCTTCGAGGTGCCGGGTAAGCGTGCGGGATCCCATCGGATCTCCCGATTGCAGATAGCCTTCGACCACGCGGCGAAACACTTCGCGTGTGCGGTCATTCATATCGTCGAAGAGTGGGTTGCGATCTGACATTACGGCTCTGGTGCAGTGAACTTGGATTTAATCCTCCTCTGTTATTTGGGTCAATCAGCTTGCTTTTCACGGGGTGCCGGGATTTAGACGAGCCGGCACATAAGGAAAAAGACTATGAGACCATCTGGCCGCGAGACTAACGAGCTTCGCTCGGTGAAGATTGAGACCAATGTGACCAAGCATGCGGAGGGTAGCTGCTTGATCCAAATGGGTGACACCCATGTGTTGTGTACGGCGTCGTTGGAAGAGCGGGTTCCTCCCTTTTTGAAAGGTTCGGGACTGGGCTGGGTGACTGCGGAATACGGGATGCTGCCACGTGCAACGCACACCCGCATGCGCCGCGAAGCAAAGAACGGTCAATCAGGCCGGACGCAGGAAATTCAGCGCCTGATCGGGCGTTCGCTGCGGGCGGGTGTTGACCGTGTTGCGCTGGGTGAGCGTCAGATCAGCATCGATTGTGACGTGATCCAGGCTGACGGCGGTACCCGCTGTGCGTCGATCACCGGTGCATGGGTTGCGCTGAAGCTTGCCGTGGACAAGCTAATGAAGGCCGGCGACATCGTGAGCGATCCGCTGGTAGATCCGGTGGCGGCTGTGAGCTGCGGAATCTACGCCGGTCAGCCGCTGCTTGATCTCGACTATCTTGAAGACAGTGAAGCCGGTGTGGATGGGAATTTTGTGCTGACGGGCTCTGGCAAGTTTGTCGAACTGCAGATGTCCGCGGAAGGCGCGACGTTCTCACGCTCGCAAATGGATGATCTGATCGACCTGGCAACTCAGGGCGTGAACAAGCTTGTCCAAGCGCAGTTGGCGGCTGTGAGCTGAGTAATGCGGCGGCTAACGGAAGAGAAGATCGTTCTTGCCTCGCACAACGCGGGCAAACTGCGTGAAATCGGTGATCTGTTGGCCCCGCACGGGATCGAAGTGGTGTCGGCTGGGTCGCTTGGCTTGGCTGAACCAGATGAAACGGAAAATACGTTTGCTGGGAATGCACGTCTGAAGGCGCACTTTGCGGCGAAAGCGTCAAGCCTGCCCGCATTGTCCGATGACAGCGGGCTTTCGGTGGTTGGATTGGATGGGGCGCCGGGGGTTTATACCGCTGATTGGGCGGAAACGGGTTCGGGCCGCGATTTCCCAATGGCGATGACGCGCGTTTGGCGAGAGTTGACCGAGAAAGACTTGGCAGAGCCTTGGTTTGCAACTTTCCACTGCACGCTGTGCCTTGCTTGGCCGGACGGGCATGACGAAATTTATCCGGGCGAAGTGAACGGCCGCCTCACCTGGCCGATGCGTGGAGATCAGGGGTTTGGTTTCGACCCCATGTTCATCCCGAACGGGCATGAGCGTACGTTTGGTGAAATGCCTTACGAAGAGAAGGCGCCAATCTCTCACCGTGCGGATGCATTCGCGAAATTCACCTCGGCGGCGCTTGGTCTGTGAGCCATGGCACCTCGGTTTGGCCTCTATATTCACTGGCCCTTTTGCGCGGCGAAGTGCCCCTATTGCGATTTCAACTCGCACGTCACCAAGAATGTGGACGTCGATCGTTGGGATGCGGCGCTGCGCCATGAGCTGAAGCGCGTCGCGGAAGAAACGCCGGATCACGTCCTTTCGACGATCTTCTTCGGCGGTGGCACCCCAAGCTTGATGGCCCCTTCGATTGTGGAGCACTTGATCGAAGACGCTTTTGGTCTTTGGCGGCAAGGCAATGAGGTAGAGGTCACTCTGGAAGCAAATCCAACATCGGTTGAGACCGATCGCCTGAGAGAATTCCGGGCCGCAGGGGTCAATCGTGTTTCCATGGGGGTTCAGGCGCTTAATGATCGCGATTTGCGGAAGCTTGGCAGGATGCACAGCACCGTCGAAGCCATGCAAGCGCTTGATATAGCGAGGAATACTTTCGATCGGGTGAGCATTGATCTGATCTATGCGCGCCAAGATCAAACGCCATCGGCTTGGGAAGCTGAGCTGAGTGAGGCTTTGGGACTGGGGTTGGATCACCTCTCTCTTTACCAACTGACGATTGAGCAGGGCACTGACTTTGGCAAACGCCATGCCGCTGGAAAACTGCGTGGCTTGCCAGGGGAGGATATGTCCATCGAGATGTGGGACATGACACAAGAGTTGACCACGTCTGCGGGTATGCCGGCCTATGAAATCTCCAACCACGCGCGCTCAGGCGCCGAGTCGCGCCACAACCAAATCTATTGGACGGGTGGCGATTGGGGTGGAATTGGTCCGGGCGCCCACGGTCGCTTGACCGTCGCAGGAACGCGTTTGGCGACAGAAACGGAGCTGATACCGGGCGCTTGGCTTAATGCCGTTGAAAAGCTGCAGAGTGGCGAAACGGTGAGAGAGGCGCTTTCCCTAGATGAGGTCTTTGAAGAGCGCGTGATCATGGGCCTTCGCCTTCGCGATGGCGTCGACCTGCACGGTATGGAGTGTCGGCCTGATCCTGAGACTGTCGCGGAACTCAGCGACATGGGTTTGCTTACTGTTGAAGGTGACGTACTCAAGGCTACGGAAACGGGGCGGCCGCTTCTGAATTCGGTGATATCGAAGCTGTTGACGTGAGCCTTAGCCCGCAAGAATTCGGCAGAGATCGTCCAATTGATCGAGATCCTTATAGCGGATCGTCAACGTCCCACCCTCGTTGCCTTCATGATGATTCAAAGTCACGTGCATCTTGAGAGCGGCAGACAAATCACCTTCTAGCGCCTTGGTATCCGCGTCTTTCTCAGCGACAGGGCGGGATTGCTTTTCTGGCGCGGGGCCTCGTTTTGCCAAACGCTCAGTCTCGCGCACGGAGAGACCTTTGGCGACAACTTGGCAGGCAAGCTCAGACGGGTTTAGTGTGGTAATCAGCGCACGCGCATGGCCTGCGGAAAGCTTGCCGTCGACCAACAGCGCGCGGACATCTTCTGGCAGCGTCAGCAGGCGAAGGTTGTTGGCGATGTAGGAGCGACTTTTACCAAGTGCCGTTGCCATCTGTTCCTGTGTGCGCTGGAACTTATCCATAAGCTGTTGAAATCCAACAGCTTCTTCGATTGGATTGAGGTTCGCGCGCTGAATATTCTCAATGATGGCGACCTCCAGTACCTCAGTATCGGAGAATTCTCGAATGAGGATGGGCACTTCATGCAGCTTGGCCATTTGAGAAGCCCGCCAGCGTCTTTCGCCGGCAACGATCTCATAGGCGTTGTCGAGCGAAGGATGGCGTCGAACGATCAGGGGCTGAATGACACCTTTTTCCGCTATGGAGCGGGCAAGATCATCTAGGTCTTCCTGTTTGAACTGACGGCGCGGCTGATCTGGGTTGGGATGGACGAGCTCGATCGGAACAATAATATCAGCCGACTTGGCCGTTTGGCTTTCGGTCGCCGGAGCTTGCTCAACATCGGCCATGAGTGCTGACAGACCGCGCCCGAGGCCTCTTTTCTTGTCCTGTGCCATGGTCGCCCCCTATGCAGCTTTCTTCTTGTGTCGTTGCAAGACTTCATCCGCAAGCGCGGTGTAAGCGCGCGCTCCGGTCGAGTTCGGATCGTATTGAAGAACCGAAAGCGCAAAAGACGGCGCTTCACTTACCCTTACGTTCCGCGGAATAATGGTTTGGAACACCAAATCGCCCAAATTCTCGCGTGCATCGGCTTCAACCTGTTGGGAAAGGTTGTTCCGGCGATCAAACATCGTCAGGACTACGCCTTCAATGCGAAGGGATGGATTTGCGGTCCCGCGGATCTCGCGGATCGTGAGCATAAGCTGCGAAAGACCTTCCAACGCAAAGAACTCGCTTTGAAGCGGCACCAGTACGGAATCCGCTGCGACCATTGCGTTGATAGTCAACAAGTTGAGGGATGGTGGGCAATCAATCAGGATAAAATCATATCGACCCTGGGCCGCGATAGGCCGCAGCGCGTCTGCGAGAAGAAATGACCTTTTTTCATTGGACATGAGCTCAATATCAGCGGAGCTCAGGTCGACCGTGCTTGGCACCAAATGAAGGCTCTCGATCTCGGTCACGAAGGTCGCGTCTTCGACGGCTTTGTCCTCTAAGAGTACGTCGTAAGCCGTGCTTGTGCGGTCCTCCGGCATAAGGCCCAGACCCGTCGACGCATTTCCCTGAGGGTCGAGATCAATCAAAAGAATCCGGTGGCCTGCTAAAGCAAGGGCGGCCCCAAGGTTGATCGTGGTCGTTGTCTTGCCAACGCCCCCCTTCTGATTGGAAATCGCAATGATGCGCGACTGGCTTCGGAGAAGGGGGTCAGACACGGTGGAGTTCTCCAATTTCCAGAATCACGGCGTTAGTATCCGTTTTACTTGGGTGGTATTTTACCGAGAAGTCCCAATTCTGTCGCGCTTCAGCGAGCTCGTCTTCCGCCTTCTGTCCCTTTAGGAAGAATGCGGTGCCGTCTGGCACAAGGTGCTGATGTGCAAAGCCGAAAAGTTTGTCACAGGATGCCAATGCGCGGGCCGTCAACACGGACGCTTGCTGTGAGGGGGCTTTCTCAATTCTCATAGGAAGGGTCGTTGCGGGAAGCTCGAGCTCGCGAATAACTGTCTGAAGGAACACTGTTTTCCTCACATCGGATTCAATCATCGTGAGGCTGGCATCTGTGTTCAGGTGCTTGAGAAATATCGCAATTACGATACTAGGAAAGCCTCCACCTGAGCCGAGATCGACATAGGTCTTGGTGGACGGAAGGAGCGGCCAAACTTGGGCGCTATCTACGATATGACGCGCCCAAAGGTCATTGAGCGCGGACTTGCTTACCAGATTGATCTTAGGAGACCACTTCTGCACAAGCGCTTCGTATGCCTTGAGATCAACCAGTGTTTCACGTGAAACATCCAGGCCTGTGAGAAGTTCGGTCATCCGGCTTGCCTATCGGTCCTCTTGAGCTGCGCGAGGATCAGCATGAGGGCTGCAGGCGTCATTCCATCAACGCGACCCGCCTGCGCAAGCGTCTCCGGGCGGGATCTTTCCAACTTTGAGCGCAGCTCATTGCTCAGCCCAACAATGCACCCGTAGTCGAAGTGTACGGGTATCTGCCAGGCTTCGTCACGACGAAGCGTCTCGATGTCCTGCTTTTGGCGATCGATGTAGTTCTTATAAAGAGCTTCACGCTCGATCTGTTCTGAGACAATGCGATTAACGTCTCCAAGAGCTGGCTCCAACCCGACGAGATCCGATAGCTCGACGCCCGGAAAGGCCAGCAGGTCGAAGCCGTTTCGCTTTTTGCCATCGTCATTGACCGTCAAGCCTGCTGCGCGCGCTACTTTTGGCGAGACTGCCATAGAAACAAGCTTTTGCCGAACGTCTTCAAGCGCATCTGCTTTCGTTGAAAAGGCGCTCCATCGCGCGTCATCCACAAGACCAAGCTCGCGACCGCGCGGGGTGAGCCGCTGATCCGCGTTGTCCGCACGCAGGGACAGGCGATACTCAGCCCGCGACGTAAACATGCGATAGGGTTCCGCCACACCGCGCGTCGTGAGATCATCGATCATGACCCCGATATACGCCTCATCGCGCCGGAAGCTGACCGTATCTTGCCCAAGCGCCGCACGGGCAGCGTTCAGCCCGGCAACAAGACCTTGAGCCGCCGCTTCCTCGTATCCTGTCGTTCCATTAATCTGACCAGCGAGGAAAAGCCCTTCGAGCTCCCGGAGCTCAAGGGACACGGAAAGAGCCCTTGGGTCGAGATAATCGTACTCGATGGCGTAGCCGGGCTGCAAAATTTCGGTGTCTTCCAAGCCGACGATCGATTTGACATAGGCTTCCTGAACATCGACCGGCAGAGAGGTTGAAATGCCGTTTGGGTAGACGGTGTCGGTCGTCAGACTCTCCGGCTCCAGAAACACCTGATGGGATGACTTGTCCGCGAACCGCACGATCTTGTCTTCGATAGACGGACAATAGCGAGGACCCACGCCTTCGATATGCCCGCCGTACATCGCTGACTTAGAGAGATTATTCTGAATGATCTCGTGCGTCCGCTCGTTTGTATGCGTAATCCCGCAACTAATCTGAGCAGCAGTTGGCGCCGTCGAAAGGAAGGAGAACAGTGTTGGGTCTTCATCACCGGGCTGGCTTTCCAACTGATCCCAAGCAATCGTTCTACCATTCAGCCGTGGTGGCGTTCCGGTTTTCAGACGCCCCATAGGGAGTTCAAGCTCGCGAAGAGCTAACCCCATTTCATTAGCCGCGCTCTCACCCATACGCCCGCCGGAGATCTGCTCCCCACCGATGTGAATGACGCCGCCAAGGAACGTCCCTGTCGTTAGCACGACGCGGGACGCCAACAAATCAGTTCCGTCAGTGAGCCGTATTCCAAGAACACGCTGACCAGACATGATGAAGGACGAAGCCTCTCCCTCAATCACGGTCAAGCCTTGCACTGCGCTTATGGCTGCCTGCATCTCAGACCGATAGATCGCCCGATCACTCTGCGCCCGGGGCCCTTGGACAGCAGGTCCCTTCTTCCGGTTGAGAAGTCGGAACTGGATCCCTGCCAGATCAGCAACCTTCCCCATCAAGCCGCCCAAAGCGTCGATCTCTCGGACGAGGTGGCCTTTTCCCAGTCCGCCAATGGCCGGATTGCAAGACATCACACCAATGGCAGCAACCTTCAGAGTGACAAGCGCTGTAGCCGCACCCGCTCGTGCGGAAGCCGCTGCTGCCTCGCAACCTGCGTGGCCACCACCAATTACAATCACGTCAAAATCCGGATGTTTCACGTGAAACACTCCTACTTTCCGATGCAGAAGGATGAGAAGATTTCTCCCAATACCTCTTCAACACCAACCCGTCCAACAATCTCCTCAACGGACCGAAGCGCATCGCGGATATGATGCGCCACCAATTCACTCCCCACCCCGGTTACCAAGGTCGCCAAAGCGCTATCCGTATGGCTTGCTGCCTGCTTTAGAAGGTAAGCCTGCCGCTCCGACGACACCAAGCCCGCACCCTTTGTGCGCAAAGCAACGCTCTTCTCAATTTCCTCGAGTAGCTCTGCGACCCCTGCCCCAGTCTTTGCAGAGATCCCGTCAGGAGAACCGGAAACGTCCGACTTCGTCAGTACTTTGATATCCCCGGCCTGCAACAACGGGTGGTCCTCTTCCGGCACCATCGACAGAAACAGCCGCATATCCGCCCGCTGAGCCCTAATTTCAGCGCGGCGGATCCCTTCGCGCTCAACGATATCATCCGTATCACGTAGCCCGGCCGTGTCGAGGAATGTAACCAGCCGACCGCCAAGATTCACCCTACATTCGATAACATCACGTGTTGTCCCCGCAACCTCGGTCACGATCGCAATATCGTCCCCGGCGATCGCATTCAGCAACGTCGACTTGCCGACATTTGGCGCGCCGATAATCGCAACTTCCAGCCCATTTGTGATGAGTCTGGCTTGCTCGTGACCTCGCAGTATCGTCTCTATCTCACCAGAAACCGCCTCCAAAGCATCTCTCGTGGGTCCATCTACATCCTCTGGAACTTCTTCGTCAGCAAAGTCGATCCCCGCCTCGCAGAGCGCCGCACCACGGAGCAGATGCCCCCTAACGCTCTCCAGCGCCTTGCTCAGCTGTCCATCATAGATCGCCATCGCCTGCTTACGCTGAGCTTCCGTCTCCGCGTCAATAAGATCGCCGAGCCCTTCCACACGTGTGAGATCAAGATTGCCGTTCTCAAAAGCCCGCCGTGTAAACTCCCCAGGCGCAGCCATGCAAAGACCAGGCATATCACCCAAACGCCCGAGTAGCCGCCGAATGACCGCAGGACTACCGTGACAGTGGAATTCAGCGACAGCTTCACCGGTGAAGCTTGCGCCAGCTGCAAACGTCAAGACCAAAGCTTCGTCGATGATCGACCCATCTGCGTCACACAAGATCCGCAAACTGGTGGTCCGAGGCGCAGGCACAGCGCCGCACAGCGTTTCTACCGCATCAAAGGCCTTAGCTCCTGATACCCTAACGACCGCGACGCCGGCACGCCCTTCGGCCGAGGCCAGCGCGAATACTGTCTCATTTCCTGCCCCGTCAGGCATGGGATCAGGTATTCATTGAGTCGAAGAACTCCGAATTCGTCTTCGTCTGTTTGAGCTTCGAGATAAGGAATTCGATCGCATCGGTCGTACCCATCGGGTTCAAAATCCGCCGCAGAACGTAAGTCTTCTGCAGATCGATCTTGTCGACCAGAAGGTCTTCCTTCCGCGTACCAGACTTCAAAATATCCATCGCCGGGAACACGCGTTTATCCGCAACCTTACGATCCAGCACGATTTCGGAGTTACCCGTACCTTTGAATTCCTCGAAGATCACCTCGTCCATACGCGAACCTGTATCGATCAGGGCCGTGGCGATGATCGTCAGCGAGCCGCCCTCTTCAATATTCCGCGCAGCACCAAAGAAACGCTTCGGACGCTGCAGAGCGTTCGCATCAACACCACCGGTCAGGACTTTACCCGAAGACGGCACCGTCGTGTTAAATGCCCGGCCAAGGCGCGTGATGGAATCCAGCAGGATCACAACGTCTCGCTTATGCTCAACAAGACGCTTCGCCTTCTCGATGACCATCTCCGAGACAGCCACGTGCCGCGTCGCAGGTTCGTCAAACGTGGACGAGATCACCTCACCACGCACCGACCGCTGCATGTCCGTTACTTCTTCTGGGCGTTCGTCGATCAGAAGGACAATCAGATAGCACTCAGGATGGTTCTTCTCGATCGAGCTGGCGATGTTCTGCAAGAGAACCGTCTTACCCGTCCGCGGCGGTGCAACGATCAGCGAACGCTGACCCTTACCAATAGGCGCCACCAGATCGATGATGCGTGCCGAACGGTCCTTCGTCGTCGGATCATCGATTTCCATCGTCAGACGCTCATCAGGATAAAGCGGCGTCAGGTTATCGAAGTTGACCTTGTGACGGGCACGCTCCGGATCTTCGAAGTTGATCTTCGTCACCGACGTCATGCCGAAGTAGCGCTCATTCTCGCCAGGCGCTTGAATGACACCTTCCACGGTATCACCCGTCCGCAGAGAGAACTGACGAATCATGTCAGGCGACACGTAGATATCGTCAGGGCCCGGCAGGTAATTTGCTTCCGGGCTCCGTAAGAAACCAAAGCCATCCTGCAAAACCTCAAGAGAGCCATCTCCCGAAATCTCCCACCCGTCCTCAGCGCGTTCCTTGAGGATCGCGAACATCATGTCGCCCTTGCGCATGGTCGAGGCGTTCTCGATCTCCAGCTCCTCCGCCATGGACAAAAGGTCCTTTGGGCTCTGGGCTTTCAGATCGGCAAGATTCAGTTTCTCTATCATGGACGCTCCCAAAGGGGCGCACACCCCCCGCATCAGGTTAGAATAAGTTGTATCAAGGATGACATCACCCCGGACGAGGCTGTCCTTCGCTTAAGCACTTCCCATTTCGGAGTCAAACGCCGTGTCTCGGGTCAAGCGCTGGGCAATAAGTAAGAATAAAAGAAGAAAAGAAAGGTTGTTGTATTTTGTTGGGAACAGCAATCCTGTGGATTTCCGAGTTATGCTCGGCTTTATCCACTTGTGCAGATTATCCTGCCGCTTCAGGCATTAAGTATACAACCCATTGAACTTACTTGATAAATCAAAGATTTCATGTGGAAAAGTGTCAGGACAAGTCCAGGATGGTTGAGTTGTCCTCAGCAGGGTTTTTATCCCATCCCCAACTGGATACACTCCCTGTGCAGGTGGACTGAAACACCACTTGTCACCAGACCTGAGGCTTATGCCCCTCCAGACCGCGATTTGTCTCTTTCTGTCCCAGTTTAGATCCCAGCCTTATGCGCCAAGATATCCACATTCATTTGGCATCAGGGAGTCAGATCCGGGCTCAGCTCCTAAGGAATGCAGGGATCGAGATCGCAGCAAAAGCGGTGGACGTGGATGAGGATTCGATCAAGAGCCGTCTTCTCCAAGCGGGATCCTCACCCGAGGAAATCGCTCTGAGGCTCGCCCAAGAAAAGGCTCTCGCTCTTGAGGCAGATGGTTATGTCATCGGCGCGGATCAAGTCCTCGATTTCGACAGCACCATTTTATCAAAGCCCAAAGACCGTGCTGAAGCGAAGAAACACCTGCTGATCTTGCGTGGTCAGACGCACAAGCTTCACTCAGCAGTCGCCGTGGTCCGAGATCACAAACAAGCCTTTCATCACGTGGCTACTGTGACACTCACCATGCGTGCCTTCAGCGACGGCTTTCTAGACGAATACCTGGACCGAAACTGGCCCGAAATCTCCTACGCTGTCGGGGGCTACATGCTCGAGGAAGAAGGAGGCCGGCTTTTCCGCGAAATTGACGGTGACTATTTCACTGTTCTTGGTCTACCACTCCTGCCACTACTGAATTTCTTCGCCGACGAAGGAGCGATCAGCGCATGAAGCCATCTGTCCCATTGGCCGGGGTCGTTGGGGATCCGATTTCACACTCGAAATCTCCGCTGCTCTTTAGGCACTGGCTCAAGAGGTACGGCATTGCGGGCCATTATATCCCGATGCCCATTGCCGCTGAGAATTTCGAACAGGTCATCAGGGCGCTGCCAAAGGCGGGGTTCGTAGGGCTAAACGTGACGCTTCCACACAAGACAGCGGCTCTCGCCATTGCGGACAAGACCACGGATCGCGCCATCATGATTGGCGCTGCCAACACGCTCATTTTCCGCCGTGACGGTCTCATCCATGCAGACAACACTGATGGCTACGGCTTCATCGCTAACCTGAAAGCTGGTGCCCCCAACTGGGATCCTTTTTGGGGAAGCGCTGCTGTTCTAGGCGCAGGCGGGGCCGCACGTGCGGTGATTTCCTCGCTCCTCGAGGCGGGCGTGCAGGAAATCCTGTTGTCCAACCGGACGAAAGGTAAAGCAGACACGTTGCGCAGCGATTTTGGATCGCGCGTCACAGTCGTCGATTGGATCGAAGCAGGCGACGCGATCGAAGAAGCAAAGACCATCGTGAACACCACGTCGCTGGGCATGGTCGGTCAGCCGGAGCTCCGCGTACCTCTCGATGGGCTAGCCCCCGGCGATGTCGTCACTGATCTGGTTTATGCACCGCTTGAAACCGGGCTCCTCGCAACGGCGCGCGCAGCAGGCTGCACAGTCATCGACGGCCTGGGCATGCTATTGCATCAGGCGGTGCCTGGTTTTGAGCGTTGGTTTGGTCAGCGCCCCGAAGTGACCGAAGATACACGGCTGGCGGTTCTCTGATGGCTATCACACTTGGTCTCACCGGATCGATCGGCACAGGCAAATCAACCACGTGCCAGCTCTTCGAGGAGCATGGCGCGATGATTTGGTCCGCAGATGCCGCGGTTCACCGGCTTTACGCACCCGGCGGCAAAGCAGTGCTTGAAATCGCAAAGATCGCGCCCGCGGCCATTGTTGAAGATCACGTCAGCAGACCCCTTCTCGCGCGGGAGCTTCGTGCAGACAAAACGCTTCTTCCGAAGCTCGAAGCGCTCGTGCATCCGCTTGTCGCCGAAGACCGCGCTGAGGCTATAAAGGTAGCAGCCGCGTGGATCTTAGTCCTTGAAATACCTTTGCTTTTCGAAAAAAAGCTCGATCAGGATCTCGATGTGACAGCCTGCACGTGGGTCGACGCTGAAACTCAAAAGACGCGCGTGTTGGAGCGTCCTGGAATGACAAAAGAGCACTTCGAGTTCATCCTCAAGCATCACTGGCCGCAGGACAAAAAACGCGCGGCCGCCAACTACGAGATCAATACAACGTCCCCTCAAACCGCACGCGATGACATCGAGCGGATCGTAGAAGCGATAAAACCATGAGAGAGATCGTCCTCGACACGGAAACCACGGGCCTTGATCCCAACTCAGGCGACCGGATCGTCGAAATCGGTGCGGTTGAGCTTTGGAACCATGTGCCGACGGGCAATACGTATCACCAGTACATCAACCCGGAACGCGCAATGGCGCAGGAAGCTTTCGAAGTTCACGGTCTTGGCGATGAATTCCTCGCCGACAAACCGATTTTCTCAGCCATCGTGGATGATTTCCTGAAGTTCGTCGGTGATGCGAAGCTCGTGATCCACAACGCTGCCTTCGACATGCGCTTTATCAATGCAGAGCTCGGCTGGGTAAACCGCACCGCCCTGCCCTGGGATCAAGCGATTGACACCTTGGCGATTGCTCGCAAGAAATTCCCGGGTTCGCCCTCGTCGCTCGACGCGCTGTGCCGGCGCTTCAACATCGACAACTCCGCGCGGACATTGCACGGGGCGTTGCTCGACTCTGAGATTTTGGCGGAAGTCTATCTGGAGCTAATTGGCGGCAAGCAGCCCGATTTTGCGCTGGCCACATCGACCCAAGCGTCAGCCGCGTCAGGTGCTGGGACATGGCGACCGCAGCCGCGTCCGAACAAGCTTCCATCGCGCATTTCACAAAAAGAACGCGCCGCCCACGAGGCCTTCGTTGAAAAGCTCGGGGACGGCGCACTCTGGAAAGCCAATTAGGCGCTCGGCGTCTCGCCGCTTTCTGCCTTCTGCGCTTCGACACGGCGCTGAAGTTCGTTTCGGTAGAGGCCCATGAAATCGATGTTCTCGAGGTTCAGCGGTGGGAAGCCGCCGTCGCGCGTCACGTCGGAAACGACACGGCGCATGAACGGGAAGATCATTCGCGGGCATTCGATCAGAAGGAACGGATGCATCTGCTCGTTAGGAACGCCGTCGATGAAGAAGAGGCCCGCGTAATCCATTTCGAGAACGAAGAGGGGTTCGCCCGCGTCTTTCGTCTTGGATTCGACTTTGAGCTTTATGATCACTTCGTATTGGTTGTCGCCGCCGCGCTTGCGACCGTCGAGGCTGACC
Source organism: Paracoccaceae bacterium (assembly GCA_022448245.1). Classification (GTDB taxonomy): domain Bacteria; phylum Pseudomonadota; class Alphaproteobacteria; order Rhodobacterales; family Rhodobacteraceae; genus Shimia_B. Next base: position 35,079 of record JAKVCO010000009.1, on the reverse strand, counting down.
TGAACGCTGACGTTCGGCTGCTGCTCGCCACCGCTGGTGCCCTTCTGCGCCAGGACGTTCTCGAAAGAGAGATCGCGGACATATTGCGCGAGCACACGCATGTTCACTTTGGGTTGCTGTTCCGTGCCGGGCGTCGCAGTTGCTGCCTGCGCGCCGTTCTCTGCGCCGTTCTCTGCCATGTGGATCTCCAAAAACTGTCGGAATGGCCCCTATCAGGGGGTCAGTCGCGCGTCCAGCCAGAGGCCCCATCTCCGCCCGGTTTCGGACCGGGTGTGACGTCTTCGAACTCCCCGTCGATGGTATCGCGCGAAGATGGTGGGCGATGGCCCGGCTGAGGGCCCATCTCGAAACGCGCGACTTTCACGCGTTTGCGCACCTGTACCAGGATCGCTTGGCGAACAGGTGGGATCAGCAGGGAAAAGCCAACCGCATCGGTGAAGAAGCCCGGCGTCAGAAGCAGCGCGGCCGAAACAAGGATCATTGCGCCATGCGCCAAGGGTTCAGTGGGATCATCGAGTTTTTCGAAACTCCCGCGAAGATCGCCCATAGCGCGCGCGCCCTGAGATCGTACGAGCATCGTGCCGAGAATGGCTGTCAGCACCACAATTGCGAGCGTCAGCCAAAGGCCAATGAAGCCGCCCACTTGGATAAAAAGCGCGATTTCGATCAACGGAACCGCGATAAAAGCGATCAAGAGCCACATGGCATGCATTCCTTTCCTGCGGCAGACCCGCCCATTGGTGGACTAATCCCCGACACGCCCCTACATAAGGCCCCACGGCTCCCAATGCTACGGAACCAAAGGTCTGGAAATGAACAACCCGATTATACAGCTCCTCATTCTCGCTGGGATTGCGGTGTTTTTGATCCTGCGCTTGCGCTCGGTCTTGGGCACACGCGACGGGTTTGAGCAGGACATGACCCGCCCCCAGCCAGAGGGGCAGAATTCTGCGCCCGCCCCCGAGTTTGAAGTGATTGAAGGTGGTTCTGACCGCGATATCACCGATCATGTCGGAGAAGATTCAGATGAAGCGCAGGCGCTGACGGCAATGAAACGCGTCGAGCCCGGCTTCAGCGTGAGCGAGTTCATGTCCGGTGCCGGTCAGGCATATGAGATGATCCTGATGGCTTACGAAAAAGGCGAGCTGTCTCAGATCCGCGATTTCGTTGACTCAGAAATTTACGATGCCTTTGCCGAAGCCGTTGAAAGCCGCCGCGACGCCGGGATCTCGATCGAGGCTGAGTTCATTGGCCTGCGCGAGCGTACGATCGAAGAAGTGACGTTCAACACGAACACCAACGAAGGCGAAATCACGATGCGCTTCGTGGGTGAGCTGTCGTCCACCGTCCGCGACAAAGGCGGCGACGTCATCGAAGCTGAATCCAGCCCGCTCAAGAAGACCAAAGATAGCTGGACCTTCGCGCGCACCATGGGCGGCGATGATCCGAACTGGATGCTTGTGGCCACTGGTGGCTGATCGGTGCTGTGCGCCACTCAATCGCATATGTTTGCGCGGCACTTCTGACCGCAGGCGCGGCCATGGCCGAATCTCCCAGCTACAGCCTTCTTTCCTTTGACGATCTGGATGGTTGGTCTGAGGACCGCCACGAAGCGGCCTTTCAGACGTTTCTCGAAACCTGTCCGGACCTGACAGATCCTGACTGGGCCAAGATCTGCGCGGTCGCAACGCAGCGCCCGGATCCTCAAACCTTCTTTGAGGCGTTCTTTCAGCCGGTTTTGATCACCGATGGGTCAGACATGCTCTTCACCGGTTACTTTGAGCCGGAATTGCAGGGGTCGAGAACGCGCACCGATCGTTACTCTACACCGTTATATGCGCTGCCACCGGATGGCTCTGAAGGCCGTTACGCCACGCGCGCCGATATCGAGGAAGGTGAACTTCTCGAAGGTCGAGGGCTCGAGATTGCCTGGGTCGACGATCCCGTGGATGCCTTCTTTTTGCAGGTTCAGGGGTCTGGCCGGGTTTCGTTGACTGATGGATCGACGTTGCGGCTTGGGTATGCGGGCAAGAATGGCCACGAATACCGCTCCATCGGGCGCGAACTTGTGCGCCGTGGGGAATATGAGGCGCATGAAGTCTCGGCTGATGTCATCCGCAATTGGGTGAGGTCCCGGGGCGACGATGGCCGGGCGTTGCTCCAACACAATCCGTCTTTCGTCTTCTTCCGCGAGTTGACGGATATGCCCGCCTCGCGCGGGCCCTTGGGGGCGATGAACCGACCTGTCACCCCGCTTCGGTCGATTGCCGTTGATCCCACCTTCACGCCGCTCGGCGCGCCAGTCTGGATCGAGCGGGCAGGAATCGAGCCGATGAACCGGCTCATGATTGCCCAAGACACGGGATCCGCCATCAAGGGCGCGCAGCGCGCGGATATCTTTTTCGGGACAGGCTCCGCCGCGGGCAAAGCTGCCGGGCGCGTGAGGGACGGCGGGCGGATGGTCACCCTCTTGCCCCGTCAAATGGCCTTTGCCCTCTTCCCGGAGGAGCTGCAATGAGCAAGCGCCGGCTAAGAGCGGACGAGCGGGAGCTTTGGGAGCAGGTGGCGCGATCAACCGTGCCAATGCACTCCAAACGTAAAAAAGAAGCTCCTTTGGTCGCCGAACCCGAGGCGCCCGCGAAAGAAAAGAAACAGCCCCCCAAGCGCGAACCAATTCCGGCTTTCAAAGTGGGATCGAAACCGCGTCAGGAAACGCGTATCCTCGCTCCGACGACCCCTGCCCCGCGCATGGACGCCAAAGCGTTTCGCAAGCTGAGCCAGGGCAAGTTGGAACCCGAAGGCCGGATCGACCTTCATGGCATGCGGGTGGACGAGGCTTACGCGGAGCTGATCAACTTCATTCTCCGCAGCCATACGAAAGGTCGCCGGTTGGTTTTGGTGATTACGGGTAAAGGTACGGGGTCCGGGCCTCAGGGGCCGTTGCCGTATCAGCGCGGGATTTTGCGGCGGCAGGTACCCCACTGGCTGCAACAGAACCCGGTGGCGCCATTGGTGCTTGAAACGCGAACCGCGAGCTTGCGCCACGGCGGTGAAGGCGCGCTCTACGTCTATCTACGACGCCGTCGGTAGTTTGGAGCGGCTGAGGCCTATCCAAAGGAACGTGGCGGCGACCACGAAATAGACACTAATCCAGCGGAACTGATCTTCGATACCCACGCCGGCGGTGATCAAAGTGCCTGTGATCCCCGGCCCCAGCGCTGACCCCAAAACCATGATTGCCGTCGCTACGGCCTTGATCGCCCCAAGATGGCGGGTGCCGTAGTACTCGCTGAAAAAAGAGGTCGGGGCGTTCGATTGGATCCCCTGACCGATCGCGCAGAAGATCAGTCCGACGAGAGCCCATCCGAGCGTTGGCGCCGCTGCGAGAACGACAAATCCCAGCGCCCAAGGGATAGGCCACGCCCGCATCATCATGGCAGATCCAAGCCGATCGATCAGCTCGCCCGAAATGAAAGTCATGGCGATGAGAGCGGATATGTAGATCGGGAAAAGCGCCGTATACCCCGCCAGCGTCCACCCCTTCACCTCAACGAAATGGACTTGCTGGAAGAAGAGCGCGGTGCCCCAGGCCGGTGGCGCGAGCAGCATGGGAATCGCCATCCAAAACAACGGATGCCGTAGCATATCCATGCGGGACCAGTGCCGCCCTTCCATCCCGGCCACCTCGTTTTCCGAAGCCACAGATTGCGGGGTACGTTCGAGGCGTAGGAGTCGAACCAATACCGGCACGGCAGCGAGGCACAAAACAGCGGCGAGAATCCAGCTTTGCCGCCAGGTGATCACCGCGAGAAGCGAAACGAAAATGAAAGGCAGCACCGCATTGCTGACCGAGAAGCCCATCGTCGCAATCGACAGCGCTTTCCCGCGCGAGGCGACGAACCAGCGCGCCATCGACACGATTGCTAACTGCGATGCCATCCCCTGCCCGAAGAACCGGAGCGCGAAGATCACAACAATCAGCCCCGCGATGGAGGAATTCACCGCCATTCCCACGCAAGCTAGGGCCAAGCCCGGCAGCACCACCATCAGAAGCGTTCGCGCGCGGAAGCGGTCAGTGAGAACGCCTGCGAAAATCATCACCACAGCCGAACCGGTAGTGGCCATCATGTAGGTTAGCCCCCATTCGGCGTCGGTTAGACCCACCTCTTCCATGATCTGCCCGGCAAAGAGCGAGATGAAATAGGTCTGCCCCCAAGAGGATGAAAAGGTGAGGAGGAAACCCGCCGCCAAAAAGGCGGCGTTCTCCCGGACAAAGCGGATCATGCTTCCGCGTTAGAGCATGTAGCGGCTTACATCCATGCTCTTCGTCAGCTCACCGAGGTTCGTTTGCACGAAGGAAGCGTCCACGGTGATCTCCGCCCCACCTTGATCCGGCGCGGTGAAGGAGAGCTCCTCAAACACACGCTCCATCACGGTGTAGAGCCTGCGCGCCCCGATGTTTTCCACGTGCTCGTTTACTTCGGCGGCGACTTTCGCGAGCGCCGCGATGCCATCTTCAGTGAAAGATACCGTTACATCCTCCGTGCCCATGAGCGCAGTGTACTGGCGGGTCAGCGCGTTGTCTGTCTCTGTCAGGATGCGGACGAAATCGGCCTCGGTCAGGGCACGAAGCTCCACCCGGATGGGCAGACGGCCCTGCAATTCTGGCAATAGATCCGAGGGTTTAGCCACGTGGAACGCACCCGACGCGATAAAGAGGATGTGGTCGGTTTTCACCGGACCATGCTTTGTCGAAACGGTGGTACCTTCAATGAGCGGCAGCAGATCGCGCTGCACGCCCTCGCGGCTTACCTCGCCACCACGGCCTTCGTTCTTGGCGGCGACTTTATCGATCTCGTCAAGGAAGACGATCCCGTTCTGCTCAACCGCCTCAACAGCGGCGACGCGGACGGTTTCGTCGTCGAGAAGCTTATCGGCTTCTTCCCCGATGAGGATTTCGTAGCTTTCAGCCACGGTCATCTCTTTACGGGTCGTGCGTTGGAAGGCTTTGCCGAACATCTCGCCCAGGTTCATCATCTGACCTACGCCGGGCTGGCCGGGAACCTCGAAACCCATGGGGTTGCTATTGTCGGCGAGCTCCAGCGTGATCTTCTGGCTATCAAGCTCACCCGTTTTCAGCTTCTTGCGGAACATCTCGCGCGTTTGCTCGCGCGCATCGGTGCCTGCGATTGCCTCAATTACGCGGTCCTCGGCGGCTTGATGTGCGCGGGCCTTCACGTCGTCGCGCATCGTCTCGCGTGTCATGGTGATAGCGGCTTCCACTAGATCACGGATGATCTGTTCCACGTCGCGGCCGACATAGCCAACTTCAGTGAACTTCGTGGCCTCCACTTTTAGGAACGGCGCTTTGGCGAGCTTGGCCAGACGGCGGCTGATCTCGGTCTTACCGACGCCGGTGGGTCCGATCATCAGGATGTTCTTGGGATAGACCTCATCACGGAGGTCATCGCTCAACTGCTTGCGGCGCCAACGGTTGCGCAGGGCCACGGCCACGGCGCGCTTGGCGTCCTTTTGGCCGATGATGAAACGGTCGAGCTCGCTAACGATTTCGCGGGGGGTCAGATCAGTCACAGGGTTTCCACTGTCAGATTGCCGTTGGTGTAGACGCAAATGTCGGCGGCGATGGCCATGGCCTCGCGCGCGATGGTTTCGGCGTCTTTGTCGGTGCCCATGAGGGCGCGCCCGGCGGCGAGCGCATAGTTTCCGCCAGAGCCAATGGCGGTGACGTCATGCTCAGGCTCTAGCACGTCGCCTGCGCCGGTGATGACGAAGAGGTCGGTGCCATCGGACACGATCAGCATCGCCTCAAGCTTTTGCAGATACTTGTCGGTGCGCCAGTCTTTGGCGAGCTCTACCGCCGCGCGGGCCAGCTGGCCCGGTGTGCTTTCAAGTTTTGCTTCGAGGCGTTCGAGAAGCGTGAACGCGTCAGCCGTCGATCCAGCAAAGCCCGCGATCACATCCATGCCGCCCGGCTTCAGACGCCGCACTTTGCGCGCTGTGCCTTTGATCACCGTTTGACCAAGGCTCACCTGGCCGTCGCCTGCGATTACAACTTTGCCGCCTTTGCGCACCCCGATGATCGTGGTTCCGTGCCAGCCTGGAAATTTCTCGTCTGTCATCGCCCGTGTCCTTTCCGGTAGACATATCTGCGCGAGACGGAGGCAATGCAAGCCGGGATGGCCCAAGGAAAGACCGACATTCAGTGGCTTTGGCCCATTTTGGCTGGTCGCGCGGGCCTCAATCCTGCTGCATATCGGCTCGATGAAGGGTGGTCCCAGCGAGGCGAGCGCCCTTCCGCCATGATCGAACGATTTCATTCAGACGACGACGCGGTGATCCTGAAAATCGTAACAAAACCGGATGATCCGTTGCGCGTGGAAGCCTTGCAGGCACTGCAAGCGCGTGCGGCCGATGTACTGGGCGGCACGTGCCGCGCGCCACGCGTTTTGGCCCATGACCGGGAAGCGCAGGCGGTTTTGATGGCAGAGGCGGAAGGAGACCGGCTCTTTCATCTGATGGAAGCGGCGGACGATCATCGCCCCTGGCTGACGCGCCTTGGGGCGTGGGTCGCTGCGTTTCACCGCGCGACACTCGTTGAGGAGAGGCAGTTCAAGCCGGCCTACAACATCAAATACATCGAGAAACAACTCTCAGCGGGTAAGAACATTCACCAGCGCAAAGCGTTCGAGATCTGCTCGAAATCGGTGCTAAGCGCCCTGCCCGCTTTTGCCGGGCAACCGACCATCGCAGCCGCCCAACATGGCGACGCCAACCTGCACAATTTCATTTGGGATGGGGGCGCGCTCTGGGGCATCGATTTCACTAACCCAGATGTGGCGCCGATTGGATACGACGTCGCGCGGGCCCTGCTCCACTACGCGGTGAATTTGGCAGATCACTCGAAGTTGCGACCGGGTGAAGCTGTGCCGCGTGCCGCTGCGGAGGCTTTTTTCGAGGGATATGACCTGACGGGACCAAACGACCCGTCAATCCAAACGATTCTGAGGGCGCGGCTCGTCAATGATTGGGTGCGGTTCCCGGCCTCGCGCGTCAAACAGCCCATTGCCCAGCAAATCCGGTTCGCGCGGGCTAAGGCCGTTCTCGAAAACATTGTTCGCGCATGAAAAAGGGCGGCTCAATGGCCGCCCTCTGATCGTATCTGGCGTAGGCTTTAGATGCTGCCGTTGATCCAGTCCTGCAGGGCGGCCTTCGGGGCAGCGCCGGCACGGTTGGAGATCACTTCACCGTCCTTGAACATGAAGAGCGCCGGGATGCCGCGAACGCCGAGTTGTGCTGCGGTGTTCGGGTTGGAATCGACGTCCACCTTCACCACTTTGACCTTGCCGGCCATCTCTTCGGACAGCTCTTCCAGAGCCGGACCGATTTGTTTGCAAGGGCCGCACCATTCGGCCCAGAAATCGACGACGACAGGCACGTCGGACTGGCGGACTTCCGCGTCGAACGTGTCATCAGTGGCAGCAACGGTAGCCATAGCAGCTCTCCTTAGCACTATATGTTGGAGCCGAGACTTATGGGTCGCCCCCTAAGTCGTCAAGCTTTGCCCGACCGCTGTAACGCTTCCATCACGGAAGCTTGCGTGAGCTCCATCAGCCGTGCGCTGTGGGTCCAGAGGATCGCGAGGCGGATGTTCTTGTCAGGGAAGATCTGCCCCAGAGCAGCCGAATAGGCCCCCATCTGCCGTAAAAGCCCTTCTGGAACGTCCGCCGCCGAACCCGGTTCTTTGCGGTTCGATTTGAAGTCCACAGCGAGGATCTGCTCGCCGTCGAAGACCAGCCGGTCGATTATGCCATGAAGCCTTCGCCCGCCGAGCTCTGCTGTAAGCGGCACTTCCGCCAAGGTGCCGGGGGCGAAAAGAATCTGAAGTTCAGGCGACTCAAAGATCCCTCGCGCCTCCGCCAGATGCTCAGCTGCTCCGAGCTCTGCCGCGTAGTCCGACCAAAGGTCGCGAGGCATGTTCGGAAGATTTTCCAACAATGCGTGGATGGCTGTTCCGCGTTCCAGCGCGTCCTCATCCTCTTCCGTGCCGAGAACCGTCTTTGCGCCACCAAGATCGGTGGCGGCGATGGTCTCATGAGTCACAGGCGAGGCAGGCGCAGGTAACGAAAGGCGATCGGGCTCAGCGGATATCTGACTCTCTTCTTCATCGGCGGGATCGGGCCAAGGAAGGGGCTCGTATCGTCGACCTCCGTCGATGAAATCTGTCTCTAACTCACCCAAAGCCTGCGAAATCTGCGCGTACCACCCTCGCGATGTCTTGTTCTCGATCTCGCCAGCCGCAGCCACGATCAGCCAGCACTCAGCGCGTGTCATCGCGACGTAAAGCAGGCGCTGTGCTTCTTCCTTGCGCTTGGCCACCTCCTCGTCGCAGGCGCCGATCCGATCCGGTGGTGCATCGGCTTTTGGTCCACGCCACACGACGAGATCATCTTCGACGGCGATATCATCGGTCGTCGGTGCGCGGCGTAGGGCCGTGTCCGGCATGATCACGATGGGTGCCTCGAGGCCCTTGGAGCCGTGAACCGTCATCACCCGCACCACATTGGCCGCGGAATCGATCGCGCGTTTGATCTTCACATCATCAGCGCCGAGCCATGTGAGGAAGCCGGTGAGGCTCGGCGTTTCCGACTGCTCATAGGCTAATGCCTGAGCCAGCAGCGCATCAATCGCGTCGTCTGCTTCGGCGCCAAGTCGCGCCCGGATCAGGTGGCGGCCGTCATGCCACGTGAGAAGGCGTTCGATCAGCTCGTAGGGCCGCAGGAAATCGGCCCGGTCACGCATGTCGCGCAGGACAGCGAAGGTTTTAGGGTACTCGGCTTGTCTTTCGCGCAACGCTTGCCAAAGGTACGCGCCGCTGCGGTTATGGGCCAATTCGAACAAAGCGGCGTCGTCCCAGCCGAAGAACGGCGATTTCAGCGTCGATGCGAGGGCCAGATCATCCTCGGGCGTGGCCAAGAAGGACAAGATGGCCGTGATATCGCGCACGGCGAGCTCTTGCGCGACGTTGAGCTGATCCGCACCCGCCATCGGGATACCTCGGGCTTTGCAGGCCCGAATGATCTCGTTGAACACTTCTGATCGGCGCTGAACGAGGATCAGGATGTCCTTCGGCTCCACCACTTTGTCGTGGCGCCCTTTGCGGTCGACAATGGGGATGCGCTCCGACCCGATCATGGCGCTGATGCGGTCCGCGAGGGCTTCGGCCATCTGGCGGCGGTGGTCCGTGTCACCCAGCCGATCCACGGCTTCGTGCCAAGCACCCTTCGCAGAACCCACCTTTTCCCAAGGGTCTAGCAAATCCACCCGCCCCGGAAGCTGATCCTTGAATGCCTTGTGCTGACTTTGCTGGCCGAGCCCGTCATGCCCCGATTGTTCGAAGACGGTATCGACAACTTTCAAGATGGCAGGTGACGATCGGAAGGAGTGGAGCAGCTCCGCATCTTGCAGTGGCTCCGGCGCCTCCGCGAGCATCCGCTCAAAGTGCGCGCGCATGTCATCAAACGCGTGGGGGTCGGCGCCTTGGAAGGAATAGATCGACTGTTTCTTGTCGCCCACGACGAAGATCGTGCGCCCCGCATCGCTGGCACCTTCGCCAGCTAGGAATTCCTCAGCGAGCGTGCGGATCACTTCCCATTGCTCGGGGCTCGTGTCCTGCGCTTCGTCCACGAGGATGTGGTCGATCCCGCCGTCGAGTTTGTAGAGCACCCACGCCGCGCTGGGCCCATGGCTCAGCAATGCGCGCGTCCGGCTGATGAGGTCGTCGAAGTCGAGCCACCCCCCTTCGGACTTGCGTGCCTCGTAGGCGGGCAGGAACGACGCGGCGAATTGGTGCAACGCGACTGTCTTTTCAGCCGCCGCCAGAGCGCGCCGAAGAGAGAGCCCTTCGGCAACTCGTGACATCAGATCGTGGAGCGCAGACGTAAGTTCAGGACCAAGCGCTCCCTTGCCTGCCTTGGTCGGGAGGGTTTTGGACTTTGCCGTGAAAGGGTTCTTGGTCGTGCTGCCAAAAACCAACGCGTCCTCCAACACCGCAATGCCGTTCATTGTGAGATTCCTAAGGCTCACGTTTCGAAGTTTCTGCGCAAGGGAATTATCGTTCTTCCCACCACCCGACAAAAGCTTCATCACCGCCTCGATCACGTCTTCGTCGGCGTCTGACAGGTAGCGCGCGCTGTAAGCGTTCAGGTCGAAGCCATCTGGAACCTCGAAGTCATCGAAGATTTCTTTCTTCGTTTTGGGCTGAGTTAGTGCCTCTTTCCACCTGATGACTTGCCCCAACCATTTGTCCAGCTCCTCCCCGGTCTGGTAGCGCGCCATGGCGACCATGCCGGGATCATCGGCCAGTGCTAGCTCCTCCAGAACCTCCCGCTGAAGGAGCTTGGCGAGGCGGTCGTCAATCTCTTTGAAGTCTGGGCTGACGCCTGCCTCAAGCGGGAAGCGCCGCAGCACGGTCGAGCAGAAAGAGTGGATCGTTTGGATCTTCAGGCCGCCGGGAGTTTCTACAGCGCGGGCAAAAAGCGTGCGCGCCTGTGCAAGAAGATCATCAGGAAACGGGCCGGGCTCTCCAAGTCCGGCGAGCTCCTCCGCGAGCCGGCCGTTTGAAAGCATTGTCCAGCTGCCCAGAGTGCGGAACAATCGGTTCTGCATCTCGCTCGCGGCGGCTTTAGTATAGGTCAGGCACAGGATGCGCTGCGGCTGCACACCTGCCAAAAGAAGACGCGCGACCCGCTCCGTCAGAACCTTCGTTTTGCCCGATCCCGCGTTCGCGACCAGCCATGTGGAATACCCCGGACGCGCGGCGCGACGCTGGGCGCGGGTGGAATCATCGAGGCTCATACCCGCACCTTCTTCGGATCATCTGTCGGGCCCCATTCCCCAAATCGGGACAACAGGTCGTAGGGGCTCGCGTCGGTGTCTTTTTGCATGGCCCGACGCGCGGTAAAGCCGTGCTCGGGATCAAGCATGGCGGTGATCAGGGCCACGAACTCCGCTTGGTAGTCTGGGCTCAGATCGACATCCTGCTCCTGGGGTTTGGACCCAAGCCCGATGTAAGCTGCTTTATCAACGGGCAGGGCGCCAACATCGGGGAATGCCCCTGCGGCGATCATCAGCGCTTCGAGGGGAAGCTGTTTGTCGAAGTACTTTTGCTCCTCGGGGGAGGGCGGGTTGCCTGTCTTGTAGTCATAGATGCGCGCGTGCCCGTCGTTCGTCACATCGATGCGGTCTGCTTTTCCCGTCAGCGTGAAGTTTTGATCGCGGAGGGTGTAGGCGCCGCTCTTTTCGGCGGCGACATGCGCGAGGCCTTCACGACGAGACGCTTCTGTTTCCACAAACCACGGCGCTGCGCGCATGAACCGTGCTTTCCAGAGTTTGCGGGCAGCGGGCCATGGCACCGTACGGCTGAGGATCTTGTCGGCCGTCGCCTCCACCTGGGTGAGCGCTTCGTCCGCGTCTTCCGGCAAGCCTTCTGAGAGGGCTTGCATCACATCATGGAGCACGATCCCCCTCAGGCGTGCGTCTGGCGTCTGGGCGAGGGGGTCAAGCTCGCGCAATCGCAACACGTGTTTGGCGTAGATTGCATAAGGGTCGCGGATCAACGTTCGGATCTCCGTCACGGAGAGCTTCCGGGGACGTGCCGTGTTCGGCGGGATGGGAGAAGGACGGAGGGCAGGACGTGTTTGCCCAGCCAAATCGAGTCGCGCCGCCAAATCGAGCCAGACTTGCCCGCGCCCCCTCATTTCGTCCAGCGCATCGCGCCCCCCTTGATCGGGGAGGCCTTCGAGCAGCGTCATGAGGCGGTTGAGCCAGCGCGAGGGTACAGTTTCCGCGTCATCTGACTTGGTTGCCCGTGTCAGCCAAATCTCACGGGCGCAAGCAGCTTGTTGGTAATCGTGAGCCGAAAGCCCGATCTGCCGCTCGGGCGACAGGAGGCCTGCATCATGACGCATGGCCCTGTTCATCCATGGGTCTGGCGCGGCGGCGCCTGGCCAAACGCCGTCATTGAGCCCTGCGAGGATCACGATGTCTGCGCCTTGCGCGCGCGCTTCGAGGGTGCCCCAAATCATGATGTAAGGATGCGCATCATTGACGACTGTGACGCTCTCGCCAGCGAAGGTTTGGGCAAGAATAGTAACTAATTCCGCGGCGGTGAGGGTGTCATCATCGGTGGCGACGTCCTCCATGCCAGCGTAGACATCTTTGGTTTTGCGGCCGGGCGCTTCCTCCCACAATTCTCCGGCATTCTCTCCACCCGGACCGGCGCATATCGCTTCGGCCGCCTGCCGGAGCCACGCGAGGTGATCTGCGAGGTTTTCAGCTGGGTTCGGAGCCAAGAGAGGGGCAAGCCATGCACTCCATTCGCCGCGGGTGTCATCCTGTGCGGCCCAATCCAGGATGTCAGCTTCGGTTGGGAACGGCGGGCCTCGACGGCGCAAATGAAGTTCCAGCGCACGCGTTTGTTGCAGGTGCTCACCGCGTGCGCCGCCGGTTGCGACCAACGGATGTTTCAGGAGCGCAATAAGCGTATCTGCTGCGACGCCTTTCGCCCCAAGCGCCGCGATCTGGAGGAGAAGCCGCCCCGGTGGGGTCAGAGACAAGGGCGCGCCGGCTGAATCGTCAGGCGTGATGCTCCACCGTGCTAGCGCTGCCGTCACCCGCCGTGTCAGCCCACGATCGGGCGAGATCAGCGCCGCGCTGATCCCATCTTCTGCGGCTTGTCGCAAACGGAGCGCGATCGCAGCGGCCTCGGAGCTCTGGTCTTTGGCCTCAATCAGCGTGACGTCCTGCGTTGCGGGGGAGAGGTCGCCTAGCTTTGGACCCTCCTCAAGCCAATGGTGTGTTACTGGCGCGGGGCGAAGCGACAGGGAAATCAGCCGCGTTCGGCCCCAATTGGGTGTCGGCGCGTCAGACCAAGGCACAACGTCTTCGGGCGTGCACTCGAGCCGCTTGAGGAGGTCAGCGTAGCGGTACTGCGGATGATCTTCTTCGCGGGATGATTGCAGCGTGTCCCACACGTTTTGCGGTGTGTTAGGGTCGAATCCTGGCAAAATCAGTGCGCCTTGAGGGAGCTTGGACACAGCCTCCATCAAGAGCGATGTCGTTCCTCGCGAACCTGTTGAACCCGCGACGAGTAGGGGGCTTTCTGGCGCTGATGTCTGCCAGTTTTCGATAAGGGCCAAGGTGCGGGCACGGGCCACAGCCTCCGGACCGAGGCCCGGTTTGTGCAACGCGGCGACCTTTACGATGGCAAGCGCCCGTTCCCAATGGCCACCGTGATCCGCCACGTTGAGCGCATTTAGCGTCTCAAGGCTCACACCCTCGCCATCCATCTCGTCAATGAGCGTTGCCAGCGATCGCGCCACGTCGAGATATGCGGTTAGGCCGGGCACAGATTTCAGGTTGGCCGCCAGGTCGAGCTGCCGTCTCAGGCCGGCTGTTGCACCTTCTCCCAACGTCAGACTCGGGTCCAAAGCGCCCAGATCGGTGATCAGGGACATCTGCGGCAATAATCGCGCTGGGCCTTTACCGAAGACGGCTTCAAGCCGCGTTTTCATACGGGCAGCATTCACCAGCAGCCTCATCCGCGCCCATGCGGCGTGGTCTTTCAAACGCGCCTCAAGACCACGCACGACTTCTCGCGGAAAGTCAGCGCCAGGCGGCACGTAGAACAGGCGTGGTTTCGACGCAGGCTCAAACATCGAGCATCGCTTCCGCCAGCGGGATCGAGCTCGGGTGACCGACATCGCACCACGCGCCGGAATAAACCGCCGCAAAGAGGGTGCCGCGAGCGATCATTTCGTTCCAAAGCACATTGAAGGAGAACACGGCTTCGTCGTGAGCCGCGACAGGTGCTGCGCAGATGATTTGCGCCCCGGTGTAGACATAGCCGGGCCCACGGCTGACTCGCCCGTCTGCATCGATGGAGAAATCCCCGGCGTCGGTGCGTCCTTCCGCACGGCCCATGGGCACGCAGAGCACCAGGGCCTCCATGGTCTCGGTCCAGTATGTCCGCAGAGTCTCAAAAGGGTTCGGCCCGGCCCAAACAGCGTCCGAATTCATGGTGAAGACCGCGTCGCCCGAAAGGGAAGGGAGGGCCGCTTTGAGCCCCCCGCCGGTGTCGAGGATCTCTGGCTCCTCCCTCTGTAGAATGACCTCCGGCTCATCTTCGACAGCTTCAGCGATTTGATCGGCCCGGTAGTGAGCGTTGATCACGATTGGGTTCAGATCAGCTTCGCGGGCAGGGTCCAACGCGTGGGACAGAAGGCTCTTCCCGGCGACACCGATCAACGGCTTGGGCCTGCTCTCGGTGAGAGGCGCCATTCGCGTGCCAAAACCAGCCGCGAAGATCATGCAAGCGTGGGGATCGTGCCGCATCTGTCCTTGAGGTCCTGAAGGTGAGGGGTGGAAGGCGTCGGAAGTTGAGAGGCCACCTGGCGCAGCTCAGTCAGGTCGGGATGCGAAAGCTCTGTTTGTAAATTTTGCCAGACACGCGGGATCAGATCAACGTAATGCGGCTTGGAAAAGTGAAGGCTAAGCCGTGCGAAGACGCCGAGGATGCGCAGATTCCGCTGTGCTCCTTGCACCGCCAATGCGCGCGTTGTTTCGTCTCTATCCCAGCCCAATCCGGCTCCAAACCGATCAGCCAGGATCGTCTGCAGGCGCTGTGGTACGTCCCGGCGCGCATCTCGCAGCAATGAGGCCACATCATAGGCAGGATGCCCGCGCCGCGCGTCCTGAAAATCGAGAAGCCCGACCCGCGCCGCGCCCTTACGATCGGGGAGCCACAGCAAATTTTCAGCGTGAAAATCCCTCAGCGCTAGCGTGGGCGGCGCGGGCGCAAGCGAAGCAAGTGCCCGTCCTGTGGCGCGCGCGATTTCCTCGGCGAGGGCCGCATCGCCCGCATACCAAGAACCCGCCAAACCCGCGAGCGGCGCCATGGTTTCCGCATCATATGGATCGACGGTCGGGGGCTCCGCCGTGGTGATTTCAAGTAGGGCATCGATGGCGGCTTCATAGATCGGCTGTTCGAGCGCGGCATCCTGATCAGCGAGACGCGCGTAGAGCCCGTCGCCTAAATCCTCGATCAGCAGAAAGCCGTTCGCGGTGTCTTCGGCGTAGATCTCCGGGGCGCTGAGCCCTTGGCCTGTGAGCCATCGATCAATCGTCAAGAAAGGCCGAACGTCTTCGCCTTTCTCGGGGGAGGCATCCATCAGCACTGCTTTGTGCCCAGCCGGAGATATGAGGCGGAAGTAGGCTCTTTTTCCTGCGTCGCTGGCGAGGGGGCGGAGCAGTGCTCCTGCCCAGTCCGTGGTTGCAACAAAGGCTGCGGCGAGGTCGGCGCGCTGGCTCATGCAGTGGCACCTCTTTTGGCCCAACGCGCATCGCCGTGGATCGACAACCGCCGGACATCCTCATCGACGACCTCGAATGACAAGCGCTGGGCATTTGTGGGCGCCATGTCGCCCAAGCGATCGGGCCACTCGATCAAGGTCACCGCAGAGGTGAAGGCGTCTTCGAGGCCAAGCTCGATCAGTTCATCGGCGCTGGTCAAGCGATACAGGTCGCAATGCCAAATCTCGAACGTGGGTGTCTCGTAGGTTTGGACAAGGGTGAAGGTCGGCGAGGGGACATCTTCCGCGCGGCCCAATGCGGCTTGGACAAACGCCCGCGAGAAGGCAGTTTTGCCGGCGCCCACGGGCCCTTCAAGAAGAAAACAATCACCTGCGACAGCAGTCTTGGCAGCCTCGGCGGCAAGCCTTTGCGTGCGGTCCAAGTCTGGCAATAATAGAATGTGGGAGGCGGGCATGGCCCGACATTACCTGCCGCCCCTCCAAGCGCAAGATCAGCCGGCCTTCTTCGTGGCGATGGCGGGCTTGGGTGCCTTGGCGTGCGGGTCTCGCCGTGTCTTGAACCGCGAGATCGCGTTCTCAACGGGGGCTGATGTCCGGAAGCCGATCAGAGTGGCCCCGCCGGGCAGTCGCTGCGTGCGACAGAAAAGATCCTCGCCCGTCACAAGTTTGGTCTGACCTGTCCAACCTGTGCTGTCGTCCTGTCGACCCATGGCAGCTATCATATCCTGCCAGTGGGGATCGTCCTTTTCGCTCTCCTTGCGCCACGTGACGATCGCTTCGCGGTAATGCGGCGTGCTGAGCCCTTCGCTATCAGCGCCGTCTACGTGCCACATCTTCCGATACGCCGCGTTCGTGAACTGAACGATGCCACTTTCACCAACGAGCATGATCGCTTCGTCCATGGCATCGAGCGCTGCATGGCCGAGCTCGATCTCCGAATGGAAGCGCCGCGTCAGGGACATCTCGGCGCTGATGTCTTCAAAGAGGAAGGCAATCGCGCCCCCTAGATGTGGCCGCCCGGTGACCCGGAAGGTGACGCCGTTCGGCAGCGCCCAGTGCTCGCAATAGGTCCCGTCTTCTGCTTGCGCCTCCAGCTCCACGATTTGCTTGCGCCAGGCTTTGTAGTTGCGCGGCTCGCCCATGAGCCTTTCTTCGCGGAGGCGGTCGAGAAAGTCCTGTAGCGCGGGCCGTTGGCTCAGAAACGCGAAAGGCACCGGCATCATGTCCGTCAGCGCGGGGTTAAAAAGCGCCAGACGTCTTTCCTTGTCGAAGATGGCGAGGCCGATCGAAAGGTGGCCGAATGTATTCGTTAGCGTTTGCACGAACTCTTTCTGGGCCGTCTCCGCCCGCACGGCATCTTCAGCGGAGGTGGCGAAGTGCAACCAGCCATCGCGGTGCTTGATGCTTTCAATGTCAAAGGTGCCGCCGGTATCTTTAATCTTCAGTCTCTGTTTCGGGCTGATCTGTGGATTGTGATCCTCAAACAGCGCCGCTGGCGGCCATTCAAGAGCGGCATCTTCGTCGTCATCAACATCGGTGTTGAGATGTTTGAGATAGGCCTCATTAATCCAATCGATCGTCCCGTCTTTGTCGGTCTTCCAGATCGGGAAGGGCGCCTCATCACTGACAGCGCGCAGCGTGACCACCTCTTCCCCCGCATCAGGGCGGGCGAAGGCGGTGGCAACTTCTTCTTCCTCGTTGCGTAATGTGATGCGCAGAAAGCCGTCCCAACCTTCAATGTGCAGTCGCAGCCCGTCGAGCGGATCGCCCGGCGCGTATTCGCCTTGGAAATTGATGTCGCCCACCTTTTCGGCGTCCGGAAGGGTGCCAAAGCGGGCGCTGAGTGCGCGGAATAATCTGTGAAGATCGCTCGCACCCTGGGCGAGTTCATCCATGATGCGTCGAGCGGGTTGGGTGCAATCCACGAGGTCGAGGCCATCGAAGAGAAAAACGGTCTCTCCCCCCGCGCGGCTGATCATAGCGTGCGCCGCTTGGTCCGGATCCGGAGACATCCGGGCCCATACAACAAGTGCGACCACGCTAACGCCACCGGAGGCGATCATCAGCGCAACAACGAGCGCGAAGGACAAATCCGCCAAACCAAAATCCCTTCAAACCTAGGGTGAAGGATCGGTGAGTCTGGTTAATTACCGGTTAATTTCCGTTTATAGGGCGTTACCCGCTCAGGTGATGCGCTCGTTTTGGCCCATTGGGCTGGGCTTTTCACCGTCGCCGCCGGTGATCTTGCCATGAGGCCAGATCACGCTGACCCGCGCTCCTGAGAGCCTTCCCCCCATGGGACCGTTGGCAAAACGTATGTCCGCCCCGGTGCGCTCCAACAGGGTTTTGGCGATGAAAAGGCCAAGCCCCATGCCCTCGTACCCCGGGCGTTGCCCGCTGGTACTGCGTCGCCGCGAGCGCATGAAAGGATCGCCCAAACGTCCGATCACTGCTGCCGAGAAACCGCGGCCATCGTCGGCAATCTCGACCGAGATGTTTCGGCCGTTCCAGCTGAGCTCGATACAGACTTCGGTTTTTGCGAAGTCGACGGCGTTTTGCACGAGGTTGCGGAGGCCGTGGATGACTTCCGGATGGCGCCTGATCTGTGGTTGGCCCTTTGAGCCATCCTCGCCCGGGGCAAAGTGGATCGTGATCTCCTTCCCGCGGTTCATATGAGGTTCGGCCGCTTCACGCACAACCGTCTCGAAAGGCGCGTAACGCAGATGCAGGTCGTCCTTTCCCGCCCGGCCCATAGAGCGCAGGATATCGCGGCACCGGTCGGCCTGAGATCGGATCAGCACCGCATCCTCACGCAAATCGCCTTCGGGCAGTTCATCCATGAGCTCGCCCGATACGAGCTTGATCGTGGCTAGTGGCGTGCCGAGCTCATGCGCCGCTGCAGCGACCACGCCACCCAGATCAGTCAGTTTCTGCTCGCGCGCCAGCGCCATCTGTGTGGCAAGGAGGGCGCGCGACATGGCGTGCATCTCCTCCGTCACGCGGCGGGCGTAGATTGCGATGAAGGTGCAGCCGACGACGATGGCCGCCCAGAACCCCAGCGCGAAGAGGTAGGAGTTCTGCAGGACGAACCCGTCGGAGGTTCGCAGCGGTACGTGAAAGAGGCCTGTGAAGCTCACCACGGCGAGCGCAACAGCTCCCAAAAGCATGGTGGGCGCTGTGGGAAGCACTGTGGCGGAAATCGTCACTGGCGCGAGAACCAGCAGCGAGAAGGGGTTGTTCAGCCCGCCTGTCAGCGCGAGCAGGAAACCCAGCTGCATGAGGTCGAAGAGCAGAAAGAAAAACGTCTCTGTTTCACTCAAACGCTTGTTTTCGGGGTAGAGCCAGATGGCCATAAGATTGGCCACCACCGAGATACCGATCGCCAGATAGCAAAGCGCCATCTCAAGCTGCAGATCGTAGATGCGTTGGGCCACATTGAGCGCCACCAGCTGCCCCGCGATTGCCACCCATCGCAGGTAGACAAGCGTCCGAAGCCGGATCCAGTTCGCCCGGGTGTCGCTGCGTGTGACGAGCTGCTTCTGATCCGTTTGGACGGCCTCAGCTTCGCGCTCGGGTATCTGGTCTGCGGCGGTGAGATCGGCCATGAGGCTCCTCAAGCAGATGTGACGAAGAGGCCCACGCCAAAGGGGGCCAGAACGGACTACATAGCCGTCAACGCAAGTATGGGAGCCTACGACATGAGTGGCAAGATCGCAGCCATCGCGGCAGGAGTTGTTTTCGTCGGCGTAGGTGGGGCCTTTCTCGCGGTCACGACGTTCGCACCATCCAATAATCTGCAGGCCTGCATCGGTTCAGCTGTGGCCGGCGGCGACATTGGCGGGCCCTTCACGCTGGTTTCAGAAACGGGCGAGACGGTCACGGACGTGGACGTGATTACCGAGCCAACGCTGGTTTACTTTGGCTACACCTTCTGCCCGGATGTCTGCCCTCTTGATATGGCACGCATGGCAGAGGCGATGGAAATTCTCGAAGAGGAGAAGGGCCACGAGGTGCCGGGGCTCTTCATCACGATCGACCCGGAACGTGACACGCCTGAATACCTTGCGGAGTTTACGGAGTATCTGCACCCGAACCTGACCGGATTGACCGGCAGCGAGGAGCAAGTCGCCGCAGCCGCCGGGGAATACCGCGCCTTCTATCGCAAGGTGGATAGCGATGACCCCGACTATTATCTAATGGATCACTCCACGCTGACTTATCTGATGAATCCCGGCGGTGAGATGATCACTTTCTTCCGTCGTGACCTGCAGCCCGAAGTCCTTGCAGAGCAGATCGGCTGCATCGTTGAGGCGCTTGACGCGTAAGCCATCGTTTGACGCCTCTGCCTTTTGAAGCATATTGAAGTTCATAAAGAAAATATGCGCAATGATCGTGAGATGCGGATGCCCGAGACCGCCCAGGCTGACCTAGGCCCAGATGCCACCCTGCTGCTGGTGGATGATGATGAACCCTTTCTGAAGCGATTGGCGAAAGCCATGGAAAAGCGCGGCTTTGCCGTGGAGCAAGCGACATCTGTCGCCGCTGGCCGTGCCATCGCGACAGCCCGCCCACCTGCCTATGCGGTGGTCGATCTCCGGCTTGAGGATGGCAACGGGCTCGATGTGGTCGAAGTGCTGCGTGAACGCCGCCCCGACAGCCGCGTTGTGGTTCTCACGGGTTACGGTGCCATTGCCACGGCTGTGGCGGCTGTGAAGATCGGTGCGACGGACTACTTGTCAAAGCCAGCGGACGCGTCCGACATCACGAACGCCTTGCTCGCCAAAGGGGATGAGCTTCCCCCGCCGCCGGAAAACCCCATGAGCGCGGACCGCGTGCGTTGGGAGCATATCCAGCGGGTCTATGAGCTGTGCGATCGCAATGTCTCTGAGACGGCACGGCGGCTCAACATGCACCGCCGCACGCTACAACGCATTCTGGCCAAACGCTCACCCCGTTAATGACGCGCATTCCGGCACCGGCGTGCGCACGGTGCCTTTGGTCAGGTGATCAATCAGATTGTCGACGACAAGCTGCCCCATGGCGCCGCGCGTCTCTACCGTGGCTGATCCAACGTGGGGCAGAAGCACCACGTTCGGCATCGCCTTCAGCGCATCGGGAATCTTGGGCTCCGCCTCGAACACATCGAGACCTGCCCAGCCGAGCTTCCCTTCTTTGAGGCACGCCACCATCGCGGCCTCATCAATGACGGAGCCCCTCGCGATGTTGATAACCGTGCCTTGCGGCCCCAAGGCCTCCAGCACTTCGCGGTTCACCAGATGCTTTGTCGCCGCGCCGCCGGGCGTGATGACGATAAGGCAGTCCACCTTCCGCGCCATCTCCAGCAGACTGGGCTCGTGCGGGTAGGGCACGTCCTTGGGCGTGCGCGCGTGATAGCGGATCTCGGGCGAGAAAATTTCAAGCCGTCGTGCGATCTCCTGCCCGATACGTCCCATGCCGAGGATGCCGATCTTCGCTCCTTCAGGCGAACGAGTGAGGGGCGCGTTGCCCGTCTCTTCCCACGCGCCGGAGCGTGCGTGGGCGTCGTCACGCAAGATTTCGCGGTAGCAAGCCAGCATCAAAAGGAGGGTCGTGTTGGCGACCTCCGCGTTCAGCACATCAGGCGTATGTGTGACTAACACACCTCGACGTGCGGCAGACTTTGCGTCGATCGCGTCATAGCCCACCCCATAGTTAGAGATCAGCTTTAGGTTCGGCATCTTATCCATTTCGTCGGTGGGGATGCCGTCATGGCCGTTCGTGAGGACGTATTCGATGCCGCTGTTGGCCTCTCGCACGAAGGCGAAATGCGGCGCGAGCGCCGCGCGCATGGGGTCCGTGATCCCGCCAATGACGAGGAGATCACGCATCCATCTTCACTTCTTGGCGCTGCACGCCGAGGCCCTCGATCTCGAGCTCCATGACGTCGCCGACTTTAAGGTACTTGGGTTCGGGCTTAATGCCCATGCCGACGCCCGGAGGCGTGCCGGTGGTGATCACATCGCCGGGGTGCAGGGTCATCAGGCCGCTGAGGTGCTCGATGATCTCAGCCACGGTGAAGATCATGGTGGCGGTATTGCCGGTCTGCATCCGCTCCCCGTTCACGTCGAGACGCATGGCGAGCGCTTGCGGATCAGGCACCTCATCGCGCGTCACGAGGTAGGGGCCGGTGGGCCCGAACGTGTCGCAGCTTTTGCCTTTGGTCCATTGGCCGGTCAGCTGGGTCTGGAAGTGGCGCTCGGACACGTCGTTCACCACGCAGTAGCCCGCCACGTAGTCCAGTGCGTTTTCTTTAGAGACGTATTTCGCCTCCTTCCCGATGACGACGCCAAGCTCGACCTCCCAATCAGTGTGGGTGGAGCCGCGCGGCATCACCACATCGTCGTTCGGGCCCACAATGGCGGAGTTTGCCTTGAAGAAGAGGATCGGATGCTCAGGGATCGCCGCGCCAGTCTCCGCTGCGTGGTCGGAGTAGTTGAGGCCAATGCACAGGAACTTGCCGAAGTCCGTCACGCAAGCGCCCATGCGTGGATCGCCGTCGACGGCGGGCAGTGAGGCCGGATCGAGGGCGCGAAGGGCATCAAGGCTCGCATCGCCAAGCATGGCGCCGTTGATGTCGTCCACGTGACCCGACAGATCGCGAAGCGTGCCTTCACTATCGATGAGTCCAGGCTTTTCCGCCCCGGGGGCGCCGTATCGTACGAGTTTCATCGGTTTGTCCTCTTAGTGGCTGTCGCGGGGAAGGCCTTTGCGGCTGATGTCTTGATAGCTGGTGGCATCGCGAAGGGTCATACCCTCGCTGAGTGGCTCCACCTTTTCGCGGAAGATCTGCTGCCAGGGCGTTTGGCTTTCCGGGTACTGGTATCCGCCAGCGGCCATCAGCGCTGCATGGCGCTCCCTGAGCTCCTCCTCGCTGACAAGCATGTCCGCGGTGCACTTCTTGAGATCGATGCGAACGCGGTCGTTTGTCTTCAGTAGCGCGAGCCCGCCATTGTCCGCCGCTTCGGGTGAGGCATTGAGGATCGAAGGGGAGCCGGACGTGCCGGATTGGCGACCGTCACCGATGCAAGGCAAGGCGTGCACGCCCTTCGTCAAAAGATAAGCAGGCGCCCGCATGTTCACGACTTCGGCGCCGCCGGGATAGCCCTTGGGGCCCGCCCCGCGCATGAAAAGAATGCAGCTTTCGTCGATTGCTTCCGCTGGGTCGTCGATGCGGTGGTGATAGTCTTCGGGTCCATCAAAGACGACGGCGCGGCCCTCAAAGGCCATGGGGTCATCGGGGTTCGAAAGGTAACGCGTCCGGAACTCCTCCGAAATGACAGAGGTCTTCATGATCGCGGAGTCAAAGAGGTTGCCCTTAAGGTTGATGAAGCCCGCCTCTTCCACGAGCGGCTTTGCCACGGGCATGATGACGTCGGAATTCTTCGACATCTGGCCTTCACAGTTGGCCTTGATGCTCTGACCGTTGGCCGTAAGCGCGTCTGGATGGGGCAGAAGGCCTTCCGCCAAGAGCTCTGCAAAGACGGCAGGGACACCGCCGGCCTGCTGGAAGTCTTCGCCCAGATATTTGCCCGCAGGCTGAAGGTTTACGAGGAGGGGCACCTCATGGCCCAAGCGCTGCCAATCGTCGTTGGTGAGCTTGATGCCAAGGTGGCGCGCCACACCATTGAGGTGGATCGGCGCATTCGTGGACCCGCCGATGGCGGAATTCAGGACGATCGCGTTTTCGAATGCCTCGCGGGTCATGATGTCGGATGGACGCAGATCCTCCCACACCATGTCGACGATGCGCTTGCCGGTGTTGTAGGCCATCTGCCCACGCTCGCGGTAGGGTGCAGGGATCGCAGCGGAGCCCGGCAGCTGCATGCCCAGACCCTCGGCGAGGGAGTTCATGGTCGTGGCCGTGCCCATCGTGTTGCAATAGCCCACGGACGGCGCGGAAGACGCGGCGATCTCCTGAAATTCTTCGGCGTCGATCTTGCCCTCGGCCATCAGCTCCCGCGCTTTCCAGATCACCGTGCCGGAGCCTGCGCGTTCGCCCTTCCACCAGCCGTTGAGCATCGGTCCCACGGACAAGGCGATGGCCGGGATGTTCACCGTTGCCGCCGCCATCAGCAGGGCGGGCGTTGTCTTGTCACAGCCGATCGTCAGCACGACCCCGTCGAGCGGGTAGCCATAAAGGCTCTCCACCAGCGACAGATATGCGAGGTTGCGATCGAGCGACGCGGTAGGCCGCTTACCCGTTTCCTGGATCGGATGCACCGGGATCTCGATCACCGTGCCGCCCATGGAGATCACGCCGTCCCGGACCCGCTTGGCGAGCTCGATATGGTGGCGGTTGCAGGGGCTCAGATCGCTGCCTGTCTGGGCGATGCCGATGATGGGCTTGCCGGACTGCAGCTCCTCTCGGGTCATGCCGTAGTTCAGGTAGCGCTCCAGATAGAGCGCCGTCATCTCGAGGTTATCGGGATTGTTGAACCACTTGCGCGAGCGCAGATCTTCTTTCGTGATGCGTTTAGTCATGAGTTTCCTCGGAATGTCCTGGGGCTCAGCCGGACCAGCCACCATCGATGATGAAGGGCTGTCCGGTGGTGAAGGCGCTTTCGTCACTTGCGAGGTAGACGACGAGCGCGGCGATTTCTTCGGGGGAGGCAACGCGGCCCATGGGCTGGCGCGATACGAAGGCCTCGAGGGCGGCCTTATAGCTGCCCATCTGTTCGCCCAGCGCCTTTACGCGGTCGTGCCACGAGGGGCTTTCGACGGTGCCGGGGCAGATGCAGTTGCAGCGGATGCCTTGCTTGATGAAGTCGGCGGCCACCGACTTTGTCAGACCGTTCACGGCAGCCTTGGTGGCACCGTAGATGAAGCGGTTAGGTGCGGCCATTTTGGAGCCAAGCGCGCTCGACATATTGATGATCGACCCGCTGCCTCCTTCGAGCATGCCAGGCAACGCGGCGCGGATCGTGCGGTACATCGACGACACGTTGAGGTCGAAGGCAAAGTTCCATTCGTCATCGGTGGCATCGAGCACGGTGCCGTGGTGCACGAAACCCGCGCAGTTCACGAGGACATTGGGCGCGGCCCGTTCGATACCTGCTCGCACGCTGGCGTCGTCGCGGACGTCCATCACGAAGGCCTCAACGCCCTCCAGCGAACTCAGCGCTTCTTCGTTCACGTCGGTCGCAAAAACCTGAGCGCCCTCGGCCGCCATTGCGAGTGCTGACGCGCGTCCGATGCCTTGGCCCGCCGCAGTGACGAGGGCCCGCTTACCTTGCAGACGTCCCATGTATCCTCCCTTTCGGCTTGGAACGCTCCCAAGCCACCGTTAGCGTAAACGGACGCGGCGGAAGGTAAAAGGGGGGACGCCTATGCAGGTGACGCTGATTGGTACGGGACTCATGGGTTTTCCCATGTCGCTGAACCTCCTGAAGGCGGGGTTTTCGCTGACGGTTTGGAACAGAACGATACCGAAGGCTCAGCCTCTGGCTGATCATGGAGCGCACGTGGCTGCGGGCGTGGCCGATGCAACGGCAGGAGCGGAGGTGGTGATCTCCATAGTGGCCGATGGATCCGCGGTCTCGGCGCTTCTGGATGAGGCTCAGCTGAAAGAGGGTGCGCTCTGGATCGATATGTCTTCGGCCAAGCCGGGGGAGTCGCGCGACCATGCCAGTGCTTTGGCAGAGCGTGGCGTGGCGCATCTGGATGCGCCCGTCTCCGGTGGCACGAAGGGCGCCGAAGGGGCCACGCTGGCGATCATGGTTGGCGGCGATCAGGCCACCTTTGACCGCGCGGTGCCGGTGCTCGAGGCGATGGGTCGCCCGGTGCTTGTGGGCCCGTCCGGCGCTGGGCAGCTTTCTAAGCTCGCCAATCAGGCCATCGTCGCGGTGACGATCGGGGCAGTGGCTGAAGCGACGCTTTTGCTCGAACAGGGCGGGGCAGACGCAAATGCTGTTCGGGATGCACTGAAGGGCGGCTTCGCGGATTCAACGATCCTCCAACAGCACGGAGCGCGCATGTCGCGGCGCGATTTCGTGCCCGGCGGGCTGTCGAAGTTTCAACTCAAGGACCTCGATAACGTCCTGAACGAGGCCGAGGGCGCGGGCATCTCGCTACCGACAGTTCAGGCCATTCGGGACAGGTTCGAGACGTTTTGCACCGAGATGGAGGGCGGCGATCAGGATCACTCCGGCCTCTTCCTCGAACTGATGCGGAGGAACGGCCTATGACGCGTGTTTTGATACTCGGCGGCGGCGGCATGGTGGGCCAAAAGCTCGCCCATGCGCTGATGGACGAAGGGCTGCCGGGGGCGGAGCCACTGGTCATCACGCTTCATGATCTGGGCTTCCCGGAGGAGGGCGCCGACATCCCCGACAAGCGGGTAGGGAACCTTGCTAACATCGCCGAAGGCGCGGCCCTCGCGGCAGAGCGGTTCGATGTGATTTACCAGCTCGCCTCTGTCGTCTCCGGAGAGGCGGAGATGGATTTTGACAAAGGCTGGCAAACGAACCTCTGGCCCATGTGGCACTTCCTTGAGGCTTTGCGCGCGCAGCACCGCGCCTCGGGCGGCAGCTATCGTCCGAAGGTTATCTTCACCTCATCTATTGCGGTCTTCGGCGGGCCCTATCCGGAGATCATCCCCGACGATTTCGCCACCTCGCCGCAGACCTCCTATGGCGCGCAGAAGGCGGCGTGCGAGCTGCTGGTGCAGGACTTCTCTCGCAAGGGCTTTATCGAGGGGATGTCGCTTCGGCTGCCCACGATTTGCGTGCGTCCGGGCAAACCCAACCTCGCGTCGTCGTCGTTCTTCTCGGGCATCATTCGGGATCCTTTGAATGGGGAAGACGCCCAGTTGCCCGTGCCCGACTGGGTTCGTCACTGGCATGCCTCGCCGCGCTCTGCGGCTGGCTTCTTGCGCCATGCGGCAACGCTCGATCATGCGCAGCTTGAAGGGCGGACGGCCCTGAACCTGCCGGGAATCTCCTGCACCGTCGCCGAACAGATTGAGGCGCTGCGTGACGTGGCGGGTGCGGATGTGGCGGCGCGGATCAAACCGCTGCTTGATGACCGCATCATGAATATCGTGAAGGGCTGGCCCACGGCCTTCGACCCTGCCCGCGCCAGGGCGCTGGGCTTCACGGCCGAGGGCAGTTTCCGCGAGATTATCGAGACCTATATCGCCGACGATTTACCGCTCGACACTCGTCAGAGCTGAGCGATGAGCGCCTCGTGCCGCGCAACGAAGGCGGCGCGAACTTCCACCGGTGGACGCAGATCGAGACGGAGACCGTCGATGACCTCCCCCTTGGGGCGGCCAAAGAACTTGGCGGCCTCGGGCTCATCAAATCCCGCGATCTGGGTGGCCTCCAGATAGGCGCTGATCTTGTCGGCTTTTTTGATCTGCTTTTTCACCGTCGCCGGTATGGCCGCGGGCAGGCCAAAGCGAATGTGAATCGCCGCCGTAAGCCTGTCATCGAGCGCGCCATAGCCCGGCCCCACCGCCGCTTTCACGGGAGAGATCATGTCGCCAATCACGTATTCCGGGGCATCATGGAGCAATGCCGCCAAACGCCACTTCACCGGCGCGTCAGGCTGAATGCGGCCGTAGATTTCCTCAACGAGGATGGAGTGCTCGGCGACCGAATAGGCGAAATCGCCCACGGTTTGGCCGTTCCAACGCGCCACGAAAGCGAGGCCATGGGCGATGTCCTCGATCTCAATATCGACGGGCGTTGGGTCGAGCAGATCGAGCCTGCGTCCCGACAACATCCGTTGCCATGCGCGTGGGGCCTGCGGCATCTGAAAGTCTCCTTTCTAGCGGGCTAGCATCCTCGGTTCATGGCTTCAACGCCGCGCTTTCGGGCGCCGCGTGGGTCTGTCGGAGAGTTAACTTCCCGGGTCTCGGGCTGTGCTGAACACTGCCTTGCGGGGTCCCAGGGGCGCTCATCTCGCGCTCTCGATCGGCGCTGAGCGCTCATTTTTTCATCATATGCCTTCACAGAACGCGAATATCCGGTTTGCTGAACGCGACCTTAACAAATGCAAGGCTATGCTCCTGCGCAGGGAGGCAAACGTAACCAAGTTCATCGCCTAGGCGGTGGGCCAATCGGAACGGAGCCTAAGAATGACAAGAGCACTCACGTCTGCGCTGATCGGTGTCTTATGCATCGCTGCATCCAGCGCCTCGGCCATGAACTGCGCGAACCGCGACGCAATCGCGACTGCACTCTCGCTCAACTACGGTGAAACACCCATCAGCGGCGGCCTGCAGGGCGATGACCGCATCGTCGAGGTCTTTGTAAGCCCCGAGGACAACACCTGGACGATCCTCGTCACGGAAACGAGCGGGAAATCTTGCATTGTTGCGGCTGGAACGAACTGGGCTCAAGAGAGCCTGCTTCCCGCCGGTATCCCCGGCTAAAGGCCAGCCTGACTTGCGACAACCGCAGGGCGGTGTTAGGGCGCCTCAAGATCATTTGAGAGAGGCCCCCAATGGCTAAAGACTACGTCGTCAAAGACATCGCGCTCGCCGGATTCGGGCGCAAAGAACTCAACATCGCTGAAACCGAAATGCCGGGCCTGATGGCTCTGCGAGAAGAGTACGGCGAAGAGAAGCCGCTGGCCGGTGCGCGGATCGTTGGTTCCCTGCACATGACGATCCAGACGGCAGTTCTGATCGAGACCCTGACAGCCCTAGGCGCAGATGTGCGCTGGGCGTCTTGCAACATCTTCTCCACCCAAGACCACGCTGCCGCGGCCATCGCCGAAGCCGGCGTTCCGGTCTTTGCGATCAAAGGCCAGTCTCTTGAGGAGCACTGGGATTACCTCGACATGTCGTTCCAGTTCGCGGACGGCCCGAACATGATCCTCGACGATGGTGGCGACGCGACGCTCTACATCCTGCTCGGCGCCCGTGCCGAAGCCGGGGAGGAGATCATCCCCGTGCCGGAGTCCGAAGAAGAAGCGGTCATCAAAGAGCAGATCAAGAAGCGCATGGCGGCCTCCCCCGGTTGGTTCACCAAGATGCGCGACCAGATCAAAGGCGTGTCCGAGGAAACGACGACCGGCGTTCACCGCCTCTATGAACTCGTCAAAAACGGCCAGCTGCCGTTCCCTGCGATCAACGTGAACGACTCCGTCACCAAGTCGAAGTTCGACAACAAGTACGGCTGTAAAGAGAGCCTCGTGGACGGCATCCGCCGCGCTACCGACACGATGATGGCCGGTAAGGTCGCCGTCGTGATGGGCTACGGCGATGTGGGCAAAGGTTCTGCGGCCTCGCTGCGCGGCGCAGGCGCCCGCGTGAAGGTGACCGAGGTCGACCCGATCTGCGCACTGCAGGCGGCCATGGACGGCTTTGAGGTGACGCTGCTGGAGGACGAGATTTCCACGGCAGACGTCTTCATCACCACCACCGGCAACAAGGACGTCATCCGCATCGAGCACATGCGCGAGATGAAGGACATGGCGATCGTCGGCAACATCGGTCACTTCGACAACGAGATCCAAGTTGCCGCACTCAAGAACCACAAGTGGACCAACATCAAAGAGCAGGTGGACATGATCGAGATGCCTTCGGGCAACCGCATCATCCTTCTCTCCGAAGGTCGTCTGCTGAACCTTGGCAACGCGACGGGCCACCCGTCCTTCGTGATGTCTGCCTCCTTCACCAACCAGGTGCTCGCTCAGATCGAGCTCTGGAAGAACGGCGGCGACTACAAAAACGAGGTCTACATCCTGCCCAAGCATCTCGATGAGAAAGTGGCACGTCTGCACCTCAAACGGATCGGCGTGAAACTGACCGAGCTGAAGAAGGATCAGGCGGACTACATCGGCGTGACCGTCGAGGGCCCGTTCAAGCCGGAACACTACCGCTACTAAGCGCCGTGTCCGAGCCAACCAAAAAGAGCCGCCCGTTTTTGCGACGGGCGGCTTTTTTTGTTGGTGCTTGTTGGGGCGGGGCTGGGTGTGAACCAAGCCCTGATCCATCCCGACACACCGCTGCCGCCGGAATGGAACCCGCTGGAGCCATTTGACGTGGCCCATGCGCCGTCCCCGCTCACAGATTGGAAGATCAGGGGCCTGATGGCGCAACCCGGCGCCTGTGCCGCCGTTTTGCAGGTGGCGGCAAACATCACGCCGATGCCACCGCTCGAGACGTACGAGACGTGCGGGATCGCCCAGCGCGTCTCCGTCGCGGGCGTGGGGCAGGCCAGTATGCGTCCCTTCGAGACGACCTGCGAGATCGCGCTGCGCACCGCGCTATGGGAGCGCTACGGTCTACAACCCGGTTCGCAGGACATCCTCGGCCAGGGCGTGCGGGAGATCAGGCACTATTCCAGCTACAATTGCCGTCGCATCCGCACCCCAAGTGGCGAAAGCAACCGCTGGTCTACCCACGCCACGGCGCGGGCGGTCGATGTCTCTGGCTTCGTGCTGGACGACGGCGAAGTTGTGGATTTGCGGGTACACTGGGATGAAACCGGCCCGAAGGCTGCGTTTCTCAGACATGCGCAAGAAACCGCCTGCGAGGTCTTCGGCCTCGTTCTGGGCCCAGAATACAACGCTCTGCACGCCGATCACTTCCACATCCAGCTCGATTGGACGGGGTGCCGCTGAAATTCTCCGTGGAAAATCCTTTGTCGCGTGGGATGGCTATGCTTAGCTGCGCAAAGCGCGGTCAAGCGCACACAGATATAATGAGATGACGTCCAACATTGGACAGGAGGGACTAATGGGAAAACGCGACGATCTGATCGCCCAATATGCGGACGACCTGCGCAACAAGTGCGGTATGGAGCCGGACATGGATCTGCTCACCAAAGTGACCATCGGCTGTGGCCCAGCGATCTACAACGCGGACGCGTCCACCGTAGCGAGCAGCCAGGAGAGCGAGCTTGAGACGGTCAAAGAGAACTTCCTCATGAAGAAGCTCGGCCTTGCGGACAGCCCCGACCTCATGGCGGCGATCAACCAGGTGGTTGAGACTTACGGCAAGTCGGAGCGCAACAAGTACCGCGCCGTGGTCTACTACATGCTGACCAAGCATTTCGGAAGAGAGTCCGTTTACGGCTGATCCAGCCAAGCGAGATCATGAAAAAGGGCGCCCCAGTCGGCGCCCTTTTTTAGTTGTCTACTCAAGCTTGGATCAAATCCTACGGGCATTTCCTTTGCCTTGAAGGGCAGGAGGCCGTAGCATCATGGGACGCCTTGCAGATGGCGTACGAGATGGGTGATGAGCGGAGTCTTTAAGGGATTCGGCTCACGCATTTTCAGAAAGCGTTCAGAACTAGTCCGATGGCCGCACAGCCGCCGATCGCATAGCCTGCGTCGATGGCCCAATGCATGAGGGGACGCCCCGCAAAGCCGTAGTTGGCTGAGAGCCATGGGACCGAGATGAACGCGCCGAGACCTGCGCCGTAGAGCAGCCCGCGCCCGAGGCCGGTAACGCCCGATCCTTCGAAGATGTGGCGCATCATGCCTGCGACGATGACAGCCCCGACGATCGAAATGATGTAGGGCAACGCATTGCTCTGATTGGCGGGTTTGCCGTCTACGACCTCCACGCCCGAGCTTGCCATCCACGGTTTGGCAAAGACGCTGTACCAGATCGCTCCGAACATCCAGGCGGCGACGCCTGCGGCGATGACGTTGATGAACTCCATGTTAGCCTCCCTTTTGGGAGAAGCATTCTCGGAGCTTGTTTTTCGATCAACCCGCGCCGAGCGCGACGATGATTTCCCATTCTGCGTCCGTGACCGGTTGAACCGACAGGCGCGAATTCTTCACCAGCACCATTTCAGCCAGTCGTTCGTCGGCTTTGATCTGGTCGAGCGTGACAGAGGAGAGGGGGCGGACTGCCTTGATATCCACGCAATCCCAGCGCTCGTCGTCGGTCGTGGAATCGGGGTGGCTTTCAGCGATGACCTCGACGATGCCGACCACGGCTTTCTCGGTTTGGGAGTGGTAGAAGAACCCTTGGTCGCCCACTTTCATGGCGCGCATGAAGTTGCGGGCCTGATAGTTTCGGACCCCGTCCCATTCCTCGCCCGCGTCGCCTTTGGCCACCTGTTGGTCCCAGCTCCAAGTCGAGGGCTCAGATTTGAAGAGCCAATACGCCATCAACCGATGACCTTGTTCCAAGGATCCAGCGACACGCTCTCAAAGAGGCCTGCCAGCGCATAGGGGTCAGACGCCGCCCAGGCTTTGGCCTCCGCCATATCTTCAACTTCAAGGATGATGAGCGATCCGCACATATCGCCCGCGTCGTTGAGAAGGGGGCCAGCCATGCGAACCACGCCCGATCCCTTAAGGTACTCCACGTGCTTTGGGCGGTTTTCCATTCTGACATTCAGTGCACCCGCCTTGTCGCGGGCTGTGAGGGCTACGAGCATTTATTCCTCCTTCAGCGGGCGGGACATGAGCGCCTGCACTGCGGTATTGATCGTCAGCTCGCCCGAAAGCAAGCGCTGGGTGGTGGCGAGCACGGGCAGGTCGAGCCCGTGTTTTTCGGCGAGCTGTGCAATGGCTGCGGCCGTGGTGATGCCTTCAACGGTGGTGTCTTCGCCAAAGTCCTGCCCGCGACCTAGGGCAAGGCCGTAGCGATAGTTGCGCGATCCCTCAGAGAAAGCCGTCAGCATCATATCCCCGACGCCCGAGAGGCCCATAAGCGTCTCTGTACGCGCGCCCTCGCAGCGGGCCAGAGTGGTGATTTCAGCAAACCCCCGTGTGAGCAGCGCTGCCTGCGCGCTTTGGCCCAGCCCTGCGCCCATGACGGCGCCGGCGGCTATGGCCAGCACGTTCTTGAGCGCTCCACCGAGCTCCGCCCCGCGGACGTCCGCGCTGGTATAGAGCCGGATAACAGGGCCGCTCAATCGTGCTTGCACCTCAGAACTGCCGGTCTCCATCGCCAATGTCAGGGCTGTCGGCAGCCCCCGCGCGATATCTGCCGCGAAGCTAGGTCCGGTGAGGATGCCTGCAGGCCTGCCCGTGAGGCTTTCCAGCAGGCTTGCGGCACCAAGGCCGGTCTCCGGATCGATCCCTTTGCAGCAGGCAATGAGCGGCGCGCTGGTGTGAAGCTCTGCGGCGATGTCGCGGAGCGCTTTCATGGGCGTTGCGATCAAAGCGATTTCTGCCCTTCGGGTTGCCTCCTGGATGGAGGGGGCGATTTCGACGTCATCGGGAAAGCTGTGGCCCGGCAATCGCGCAGGCGCACGGCACGTGAGGCCCCGGCCCCAGATCTTGGTTGGCCCCGGCAGCGCCATGGCCAGCGCCGATCCGAATGCGCCTGCACCGAGGATTGCGATCATGCCTTCGCCCCTTTCTTGCCGGAGCCAATCAAGGGCGCTTGCGTCTGATCGAGCGGCCAGCGCGGGCGCGCGGCGAGGTCGAGCCCGTCACGTTGGCCCCCAGCAAACAAAAGCCCGCCCGCGTGGGCGATCATCGCCGCGTTGTCGGTGCAAAGCGCAAGCGGGGGCGCGGTGAACTTCAGCCCCCTCTCTGCACATAACGCCTTCAGGTCCGCACGGATAGGGCCGTTCGCGGCAACCCCGCCCGCAACAGCGAGGGCGGGCCTTTCCGGCGCATGCGCAAGGTATGCATCGATGGCCCGCTTCGATTTGCCAACGAGGACGTCTACAACAGAGGCCTGAAAGCTCGCGCAGAGGTCAGCCTGATCTTGGCGTTTCAGCCCCCCGGCTGCGGCCATTGCATGATCTCTTGCGCGAAGGACCGCGGTCTTCAGTCCCGAGAAGGACATGTTGCAATCCGCACGATCCATCAGCGGGCGAGGTAGTGGGATCCGGGCCTCGCCACCCTTTGCGCAGGCTTCCACCGATGGGCCGCCGGGCTGTGGCAAGCCGAGCAACCGGGCCACCTTGTCAAAGGCCTCGCCAGGCGCGTCATCAATGGTGCCGCCTAGCCGTGTGAACTTGGTCGGAGAATGCGCAATCAGGAACTGGCAGTGCCCGCCGCTGACAAGGAGCATCAGATAGGGAAAGATCAAACCGTCCGTCAGCACTGGGGTAAGCGCGTGCCCGGCAAGGTGGTTCACGCCCACGAGTGGGATACCGCTCGCCACCGACAGCCCCTTGGCGCACATCACGCCAGCCATCACGCCGCCGATCAGACCGGGCCCTGCCGTCACGGCGATGGCGTCACACTCGTTCAGCGCGACCTGCGCCTCTGCAAGGGCCGCTGCTACTGCGACGTCGAGCTTCTCGGCATGGGCGCGCGCGGCAATCTCGGGCACGACACCGCCGAAATCCGCGTGGAGCGCGTTCTGACCATACACCACGTTCGAGAGCACTTCCGAAGACCCGCCCATGCGCACGACGGCGGCTGCGGTATCATCGCAGCTACTCTCGATTCCGAGGATAAGGCTCATTACGTTGCTCCCATTGCCACCGCGCACTACTCTGGCGCCCACGATGACACAAGCCGCGCCTCTTTGCCTTGTCACCCGCCCCGAGCCCGAAGCCAGCCGTTTTGCTGACGCTCTTAGGGCTCGTTTCGAGGTCGGAGTGATCGTTGCGCCAGTGCTCGAGATTGGTGTCAGAAAAGTGTCAGCTAAATTAGACATATTTGAGGGAATGATTCTCACTTCTGTCAATGCGGCGCGCAGCTTGGAGCGTCTTTCGGTCGCGCAAGAGATGCCCTGTTTTGCAGTTGGTGAGAAAACCGCGAGCGTTGCCCAATCTTTAGGCTATTCCGCTATCGCCATGGGCGGAGATGCCGAAGGATTGATCGCTGAACTGACTAAACTTGGCCCCGCAGCACCCTTGGTGCACCTGCGGGGGGAGCATAGTCGCGGCGACATAGCTTCGCGACTGACATCTTTAGGCCTGTATTGTGAGGAAATTATTGTTTATCAACAGGTTGAGCGCGTTTGGAATGATGAGGTGCAATCCTCAATTTCCGCGCAACGTCCTCTAATACTCCCTCTGTTTTCGCCGCGCAGCGCGCGACTGGTCTCCGCTCGGATGGGGAATTCAGGGTATATTTGGCCCGTTGCGATGAGCGCTGCTGTCGCTATGGAGGTGGAGATACCGGGTGCGCCGCCCGCCATCATTTCAGCGTCTCCAACAGAGGCTGCCATGATGGATGCAATCGCCTCTGTTCCGCCGATGCGGGCGTGGGTTGAGAAGGCCGACCGGCAAAGCTAAACTGATAGGGTTCTGCGACAGTCGCAGGTGCAATGACGGGGGTAACGCGTGGCTGCCAAACGTGGGTCCGACCAGAACGAAAACGCAGTTGAAGAAGCTGAAATTGTAGACGCCGAGGTCGAAAATTCAGCTGACGAAGTTGCTGAGGTTTACAACCCCGACGAGGATGCCTTCGAAGCCGAAGCCGAAGCCGAAGCCGCAGCCGAAGCCGAAGCCGAAGCCGAAGCCGCAGCCGCAGCCGCAGCCGCAGCCCCAGCCCCAGCCGCCGCCGACGCCGACGCCCACGCCCCGGCCCCCGAAGATGACCCCGTCGTAGAAGAAACCACCACAGCTGAACCCGCTGCTTCGCCACCGCCCCCAAAGGCCGGCGGTATGACGACGCTCCTAGGCGGTGTCCTCGCGGCCGCGCTCGGTTTTGTTGTGGCTCAGATCGTGCCGAACGGCTGGCCCATCACGGCTGATAGCACCGTCACAGACGCGCTCGCCACCGCTGACGGTGAGATTCGTGACGTTTTGGATCGTAAAGCGGATAG
>JAKVCO010000085.1 GCA_022448245.1 Paracoccaceae bacterium | reverse complement strand
CGGGGCCCCCACTCGATCGCCATCGACTTGGTGAAGCCCTCGACGGCGTGCTTGGTGGCGGCATAGACGGCGCGATCAACGCCGCCGACCTTGGCCATCTGGCTGGATATGTTGATCAGCGAGCCAGGCTTGCCCGCGTCCGCCAACCCCTTGGCGACGGCACGGGTCAGGAAATAGGCGCCTTTCACGTTAAGGTCGCTCACGGAGTCGAAATCGGCCTCCGTCGTTTCCAGTGCCGGGGAGTGACGTGCCAACCCGGCGGAATTGATGAGAATGTCAAAGGGGCCGTTCGCAGCCACGGCGCGTTCCGTCTTTGTGACGTCAGAGACGTCGAGCGAAAGCACCTTGGCCGCGTGGCCCGCAGCTGTCAGCGCGTCGGCCAACGCGGACAGCTTGCTGGCCGATCGAGCTGCCAACACCACCTCTGCGCCGGCCTCTGCCAGCGCCACGGCACAGGCCAACCCGATGCCCGAAGAGGCACCGGCGACAAGCGCGCGCTTGCCGTCCAACCGGAACGAAGGGGTGCGCGGCAACTCCATCAGGCGGCTCCAACCGGGAACGGCAGGCGGCCTTGCACGCGCACCTTGTTGAATTCGCGTAGCCGGGCAAAGACGTCGACCCCTAGCTGGCGATAGGCGTCCAGTATGTCGACCATGACCCAGTTCTCGCGGATCTTGCCGTTCTCCAACCGCCAGAAATCCAGCGACCTCATCGTGATCTTCTTGCCTGAGGGTGCGATCCCCATCCAACCGTCATGGGTGACCGTCTGGATCATGTTCGGCCAACCGGTGACGGCGGCATAATCGCCATCACCAAAGAAGTGATAGGTGATCTCATCCAGATACTGCCCGCGATCGGGCATGCCACTCAGGAATGGGATTTGGTGCCAGTTGCGGAAACCAGCGATGCCGCGCCCGGTGCCGATCCCCGCCGGGCCGTACCAGTTCATCCGTTTGTGCCAGAAACGCTCCATCTCCATCACTTCCGGCCCACCTTGGCTCGGGTGTTTCTTGAGGTGGGTCAGCATGTCGATGATATGTTGCTGCGATGCGTGGGATTTTTCCGCGTCCCAAGGTCCTGGAACGATCCCGTCCAGAGTCGCGGGACCAGGGATGCAGAACTCAAGCCCGAGGCTCGGAGCCATCGGCCATGCACCCGCCTGCATCATCACCTCGGGAATGTCCCAGAGCGTCTGGATTTCGACCACCTGGCCTTCTTCAAGCCGGTAAAACTCGTGGAACCGCATGTGCGTCAGGTGCCCGGTCGGCGGAATGTCCAGCCAAGGACCGACGAAGGTCCCGACATAGTGCCCGCCGCAGCCAACCCAGTTGCCACCATGTTCGTCCGGTCCGCCCATGACGATCCAGTCGCGGCGTTCGATGTCCGGCATGGCATCGAAGAGAGGCGCATAGCAGGCGTCATAGAACGCGGACGGCCCGGTGAAGTCGCCGAAAGGGTGCGGCATGTGGATGACCGCGTCTTTGGCGATCACGTCGCGCAGCGCCGCGCGGACGGTCCGGGCATCAAAATCCACCATCGCCGCGCGTAGCGGCGCGAGGGCCTGTTTGTTATGGGTATGTTGGTCGGTCATGGTCGTCTTCTGCTCAAA
>JAKVCO010000084.1 GCA_022448245.1 Paracoccaceae bacterium | reverse complement strand
CACCGCAGAACAGCACATCAAGGAGGGCAAATATGCGAGCCACTGGACGCGGCTGTCCTGCAAGCGGTTCCGTGACAATGAGGTCAGGCTTCAGCTTCACGCACTGGCCTACAATCTCGGCAGTTGGACACCTCCGATAACCTGCTCTGCCGCCCACGGTCGCCCTGGCGAACAGCTTTTTGCGCCCGCTACCGCGGCAGTTTAGGGTTGATGGGTTGGTTTTCGGTCCGCGCTGGCGTCAGGCGGGCGCACCTCGGCTGAGAAGCCATCGCAATCGGCCCATGTTGTAGACCATGTTGGCCATCGTGATCGCGGCCTTGGCGCGCGCCAAGCCGATGGTCCGGATGATCAGTCCCATCCGATCCTTCTGGTGGCCGAAGACGTGCTCGACCTTGGACCGGACAACCGACTTCCGGCCGTTTGCCTTGGACGTGCGTTTTGACATGGGGCGCCCTCGGGGCTTCTTGCGGTGGATCTCGCTCACCATACCGTTGGCGGCAAGCCACGCTTCGTTCTCGGCGGATCGATAGGCGGTATCAGCCCAGACTTTACGCCCGGTATTCGCCGTCTGAACAAGGCCTTCGCGCAGGCGAGCACCATCATGTTGGGCCGCATCAGTGATGATTTGGCGGCGGATGATGCCGTTCTGGCGATCGATGGAGATATGGCTCTTGTAGCCAAAGGTCGGGATCGCGAGGTCGACCGGCTTGCTGCCGTCCGCACGCGTCTTGGCCTTTGAATACTTGACGGTCCAGCGCGCGTTCGTGTCCTTCTGCGCTGCCTTGGCAGGCTTGTCCGGCCAGATTTCCCGCGCGGTCTTCCCCGCTTTGATGGCCGACTTCTCGCCATCAGAGTTGCGCTGCCGCGGCGCTGCGATGAGGCTGGCATCTATGATCTGCCCGGCGCGCGGAATGAACCCCGCCTGGTTGATCACGCGATCAAGCTCTTGGAACAGCGCATCGAGCGCATCAGCATTGATCAACGCCTCGCGGAAATCCCACAGGGTATTTGCGTCAGGCACGGTGTCCGCGATCCCGAGCCCACAGAACCGCATCCAGCTGAGCCGGTCCCGAACCATCCGTTCGGTCGCCTCAAGGCTCAGGCCATGCAGGCTTTGCAGCACCAGCATTCGGAACTTCAAAACCACGTCCAGCGAGGGGCGCCCGCCCTTCGGGCCGCGCGAGTTGCCTGCCGCGCGTTCCAAGATCGGCCGAAAACGTTCGAAATCCACAGTCGCGTTCAGGGCCTCCAGCGGATCGCCTCCCGCCGAGATCTCCGCCAGTCGGTCATCGACACTCCAGAACCCTGCTTGCTTCGCCATGATCCCCTCCACTCGTCGCAGGCAGTGAATCACGCTTACTGCCAAGCCACCAGAGGTTTCCGGAGGTGTCCAGCTTCCAGGTAGATAGAGATCCGGCATTGGCTTCAGCAGCGTAGAACCGGAAGAAAGTCAAAACCGGTGTAAGCAGGGAAGTGCAAAAAGACGATGCCACAATGTGCGTGACCGTCCGGTGAAGGTGCTCTGGCACAGGTCTGGCGCTACGCGGCGGTAGCAGCGTAGCCCCCCGGCAAGAGCTCGTTCAAACGTGTGAAGTTATGGTACGCGATCTGAGC
>JAKVCO010000083.1 GCA_022448245.1 Paracoccaceae bacterium | reverse complement strand
GAACTTCGTCCAGGGCTTCGCGCAACAGCAACACCCGCCGAGACAGTTCGTTTAAACGCACCTGTGCATCCATGCGGGCAGTATACGCGTGACGCCCACAAAGGTAGCGTGACCGCCGTCACGTTTGCGCCGGAACATAGCGAAAAAAGTAGGGGCATATCAGCCTCCCATCGCCGTAATTCGCGTCTAAGCCGATTTCTTCCGGCTCATGTTCGCCGCTCGCGCGTCATAGAGGTCTGCGGCCGCGTTGAGCGCCTCCCGGTATTTGGGCTGCACAATCCGGCACTGCGCCAATTCTCTCAACGCCGCAGACCTGTCTTCCAGTTTTTCCACCAGCTCACCGAACATCGTTCGTTCTCCACTTGCTACGCCTGCGGGGAACATCGGTCGGGTGCTGGTCTGTCGTCCATGAAATCAGAACGAGTGAAATTCCATGACCGCCTACAAGCCGCGTAAGCCTGGCTCCTTCGAGGAAGCCGTCACGAAGATGCGAGATCTGCTTGGCGCAGATGAAATGGGCGTTCGGGTCGGGGTCAGCACAACGGCGATCAATCACGCTTGTGACGCTGATCAGCCGACCTATACGCCGCTCGCGGTTCATCGCTGTTTGACTTTGGACGTTTGGTACACGCGACTGACTGGGCGTCCTGGGCCGATCCTATCTGCGTATCAGCGCCAGTTCGCCGAACAGACCCGGCAAATGCCGGTCGCAGGCGCACCGCACGAGAATATCGCGAACCTTTCCAAGGAGGCGAATGATGTGGTCCAGGCAATCGCTCGCGCGATGAGCGAGGAGAGCGAAGCAGGGGCCGCGCCAAGCCGGAACGAAAGCGTCGAAATCATTCGAGAGGTGGATGACGCGATTCGCATTCTCGAAGCCATCAGAACCAAGCATGCCCGCAATGCCGGGCTGCTGCCGGCCGACACGCAGCAGGCCGACGATAACGCTGCGTAAGCTCCAAACGAGGGAGGTCTGAGATGACCGAAGAAATGCAGGACGGGGGCGCGTTATCAAGCATCACTGATGATGTGATTATCGCCTGTCACCGCCGCATGTCCGACATCGAAGCCGAGGAAGAGAAGGCCAAGG
Organism: Paracoccaceae bacterium; assembly: GCA_022448245.1. GTDB lineage: Bacteria > Pseudomonadota > Alphaproteobacteria > Rhodobacterales > Rhodobacteraceae > Shimia_B. Next base: position 552 of record JAKVCO010000083.1, on the reverse strand, counting down.
GCGTTCTCAAGGGTGTTCGTGATCGCAAGAAGAATATGCGTAACGAGTTCAAAGGCTATGGCATCACGTTGGGCGTCTTTGATCAGGCCCGCAAAGACCTCCTCAAAGATGAGGATGAGGTCCGCGCTGAGCTTGCTGAGCGTGGTCGCTATCTGACCGCCATGAAATCTCCCCTGGGCCATCAGTTCGATTTGTTCGCGGACACCGACAAAACCCCCCAGGACGAACGCTGGTATCAGCAGGGCTTCAACGCCTATCTGACGGGGCAGGCCCTAGAGGATAATCCGCACGCAGCGGGTGACACGGGTCGGGCACATTGGGACCGAGGGTTCACCGAGGCACACCAGCAAGCCTGCAACGGCTTCATGGCCATGGATGGCCCAGGCGATGAGGTGGAGCCGGGTGCCGACAACAACGCAGCCAATGATGCTGATCAAGAGCTTGAGGCTGCCTGATGCCGTTGTCTTTCCTCATAAAAGGAAAGCCGGTTCCCAAGGGACGGGCGCGGGCCACCATCATCGGTGGTCACGCCCGCCTCTATACGCCGGACAC
>JAKVCO010000082.1 GCA_022448245.1 Paracoccaceae bacterium | reverse complement strand
GATTTTCTCCAGCAGATCTACCAGGTTCGGATCCTGAAGGCAAAAATGGAACGTGCCGAAGCGTTTAGAGCATGTCGCTTCTGAACAGATTCAGGATTCCCCTGATGGTGGTCCTGTGCTTCCATATCTTTCAGTCAGATATGGGGGTCTGAGATGGGTAAACCGCATCCTGTTGAGTTGCGTGAACGTGCCGTGCGGCTTGTTGAGCAGGGCAGTACGCACACAGAGGCGGCGCGACGGTTGTGCGTTTCGATCAAGTTCGTCAACGACATGGTTCGTCTCAAGCGCGAGACCGGCTCGCTGGCGCCGAAGCCTCAGGGCAATCCCGGGCGCGGTAAACTGACCGGCGTAAAAGGCTGGGTGGAGAGCCGGATCACGGCGCAACCCGATCTGACGATTGACGAACTGACCGCGGAACTGGCCGCGGAGCACGGAGTGAAGGTGCATCGCTCGTCAGTCGGTCGGCTTCTGCTCAGGCTAGGGCTATCACACAAAAAAAGACCTTCAAGCGCTTGAGCAGAAGCGCCAAGACGTTACCGACCTGCGCCGCATCTGGATCGGCAAGCGCCAACCCTTCATGGCTAGGCATTTGGAAAGGCTGGCCTTCATCGACGAGACATCGCTCAAGACGAACATGGCCAAGACCACTGGCTGGGCCCCGCGCGGGCAGCGCCTGGTCGATCACGCGCCGTTCGGGCATTGGCGCACCCAAACATTCATCGGTGCCCTGCGCCATGACCGCCTCGATGCCCCGTGGGTGATCGATGGCGCAATGAACGGCGAGACGTTCGACCTCTATGTCGAGACCCAGCTGGCGCCGACCCTGCGTCCGGGCGACGTGGTCATCCTCGACAACTTATCGAGCCACAAGAGCCCCGGCGCAGCTAAAGCCATGCGCGATATCGGCGCATGGTTCCTGTTCTTGCCTCCCTACAGCCCCGATCTCAACCCGATCGAGATGGCCTTCTCGAAGCTCAAAGCCCTGATCCGAAAGGCTGCAGCCCCAACCTACCATGAACTTTGGCAGGCTGTCGGTCACGTGTGCGACCTCTTCACCGACGAGGAATCCTACAACTTCTTCAAGGCAGCCGGATACAAAACCGATTAAACGCGACGCGCTCTAATTTATTCTGGTTGACGGATGCGCAGATGGCGCGTCTCGAGCCCTTCTTCCCAAGGTCGCACGGTAAGCCTCGCGTCGATGACAGGCGTGTATTGAGTGGAATTATCTTCATCAATCGCAATGGCTTACGGTGGCGCGACGCACCCCCTGCTTATGGTCCGCATAAGACGCTCTACAACCGTTGGAAGCGGTGGAGTGACAAGGGCATTTTTGCGCAGATGATGATAGGTTTGGCCGCCGAACACGGCGAGGAAAAGACTGTGATGATCGACGCGACTTACTTGAAGGCCCACCGCACCGCGACCAGCATGGGCGTCAAAAAGGGGGGCGTGGACGCCTGATCGGGCGCACCAAAGGCGGTATGAACACCAAATTACATGCAATCTGCGACAGCCAAGGGCGTCCGCTGAACCTGTTCGTCACCGCCGGGCAGGTCAGCGACGACATCGGTGCCCGCGCTTTGGTCGGTAGTTTGCCAAAGGTTGAATGGCTACTCGGGGATCGAGGGTACGATGCAGACTGGTTCAGAAAAGCGTTGAAAGACAAGGGGATACGGCCCTGCCTCCC
>JAKVCO010000081.1 GCA_022448245.1 Paracoccaceae bacterium | reverse complement strand
TCTCGTACAAAACCTGTACAAAATTCGCACGTTTGTGCGTATTTCGGGGGCCAATCATGAGCCGCCATAGCTTTGATCCCGAAATCGCGGGACGTGTTGGCCTGAACGCGGCGGTGATTTTCCAGAACATCACCTTCTGGATCGAGAAGAACCAAGCCAATCGCCGCAACCATCGAGACGGGCGGTATTGGACTTACAATTCGATCTCGGCCTTTAGTGAGTTGTTCCCCTATCTGAGCGAAAAGCAGATCCGAACAGCGCTCGAAAAGCTGGTCAGTGCAGAGCTGATCATCAAGGGCAATTTCAGCGATGATCGCTATGACCGGACCTGTTGGTATGCCCTGGGCAACTCCATTTGCCCAAATGGGCAAATCGATCCGACCGAAAGGGAAAATGATGCATTTGCCCCTGAGGGCAAGCCATCTGCCCCAGAGGGCAAATCCTATAAGAACAGATATAAACCATATCAAAAACCAAATCTTTCGCACGCGAAGGTAGCGGTGGAGGATGAGGTTTCAGAAAAGATTTTGTCCGCCTATCCCGAGGATCGCGTTCGCGGCAAAGCGGTTTGTAACTCGCAGATCCGCCAAGCGCTGGCCGACGGAGTGGACGCCAAAGACCTCGAGGACGCCGTGCGGACCTATGCGACCGAGAGCGAAGGCTTCACCCGCTCCAAGGTGTGCTTCTCCGACAATTGGTTCTCCTCTGGCCGTTGGTTGAAATACCTTCAGGAGGTTGAGGAGGCGCGAGAAGCGGGCAAAGCCAAAGAGGTGGAATTGCTGAAAGGTTTGGCCGACTGGGTCACGGACAAGCATCCCCTTTGCCGCCACATAACACCCGGCCAAGTGACCGCTTTGCTAGCCGCGAACCTAGTCAGCTCAGCTGAAATCGAAGCGGCGGGGCTCAGAGCATGACCGCAACCGATCCAACCGAAGAGCGAACAGCAAGGTTACCCACCGATTACATCGGCGGGACTTGTGAGGGGCGGCAAGCCTCCCCTTCAAACCCTAACCAGACGCACGCAAGCGGCGTCAAAGAGGGCCTTTCCGAGAGCGTGATCTTTCGATGCACACCGTCGGAAAAGGAAGCGCTTGTGGCCAAGGCGCGCGCCGCTGGCCTGCCCAATGCCACGCTGATGCGCGAGGCCTTGGGGCTGACCGAGGCGCGTCGGCGCAAGCCCGTCCCCCAAGTTGATCCGAAGCTGACCTTTGCGGTTGCCCGTGTCGGCGGCAACCTCAATCAGCTCTCCCGCTGGATCAACGGCGCGGTCAAATCCGGCCGCGCGAACCAGATCGACGCGCTCAAGATCGTGGTGCAGCTAGTGGTCATCGAACGACAGATGGCGCAGATCGTGGCGGCACACACGGGCGGTGGCGAATGATCATCTCGTTCTTTTCCACCGGCACAGGCGGCGGAGCCGCACCCGTCGACTACCTGACAGCGCGTGAAGTTCTTGCCTATGACGAGAACCGCCGCCTCATCCGCGACGACACCAGTAAACCGCAAACCAAGATCCGCGACCCGTTGCCTGAGGTGCTGCACGGTAACCCCGACCAAACCCGCGACCTTATCGATGCGAGCTCCAACAAATGGAGCTACACGGCAGGTGTGATCAGCTTTGCCGACAGCGACGATCCCAGTCCCGCCGCCCAGCAAGAGGCCATTGAGCTATTTGAGGCTCTGGCCTTTGCTGGGCTGGACAGGGATCAATACGATTGTCTCTGGGTGC
>JAKVCO010000080.1 GCA_022448245.1 Paracoccaceae bacterium | reverse complement strand
CGGTGAACCCTGGCAGTATCTATCACCTGACCAAGACACAAGATCAGCTCTTCTTCGCGTACTTCAACAAGAACGACGGCATCCGCGTCACGGACCTGCACCAAGGCATCGTGTGGGGCACCAACACCCCCGAAACCTCACGAGACGAGCGCCTGCTGAATCGCTTCGATTACGACGGCGACTACGGCACCGTGCTGAATCGCTTCCTGATGCAGGCCGCGCTCGAGATCCCCTTGACCGTGCATGGAACGGGAGGCCAAACGCGCGCCTTCATCCATATCACTGACACGGTCAAGTGCGTGGAACTGGCGCTGACGAACCCGCCAGATGCGGGAGACAAGGTGAAAATCTTCAATCAAATGACAGAAACGCATCGCGTGCGTGACCTGGCGGCGATGGTTTCCGACATGACCGGTACGCCCTGTTCGAACGTTACCAATCCTCGCCACGAAGCCGATGAAAACGATCTTTACGTCGAGAACAACTGCTTTCTGGAACTGGGGCTGGAGCCGACTACGCTGGAAGGCGGCCTGATGATGGAAGTGTCGGAGATTGCACGTCGCTACGCGGACCGCTGCGATCGCTCGAAGGTGCCGTGTCAGTCGTACTGGAATGAAGACCGCAGGACAGCGGCCGAACAGTAACCGCGCTCAACCCTCTCCGTGGCCTGCGCTCGAAGCGGCCGCGGGGGCTTCGTCTTCCACCTGAATCCGCTGATAGATTTCTTCGCGATGCACCGCCACGTCCCGAGGAGCGTTCACGCCAACGCGTACCTGGTTGCCCTTTACGCCGAGCACTGTGACGGTGATCTCATCCCCGATCATGAGTGTTTCGCCAACGCGCCGCGTAAGAATCAGCATGGCTTTATCTCCGCTTCACTCATCCAAAGCGGCCTCTGCCGCCGCACGCGAACTGTAAACGCTCATAAGCGTTCCAATCGTATACGCTAATAGTTGTTAACTGCATGTTGACGCGCCCGGCGCCCATAGTCCATGCACATCGTCGGAATCTGCACGGTCAGCCTTCTTCCTCGGGCTCTTTTTCGAGGTCGAAAGCGTCGTGGATCGCACGCACCGCAAGTTCCAGATACTTCTCGTCAAGTACGACGGATATCTTGATCTCTGACGTCGAGATCATCTGAATGTTGATGCCCTCAGCCGCGAGCGCGTCGAACATCCGTGTTGCAACGCCTGCGTGCGAGCGCATGCCAACCCCAACGGCAGATACCTTGACGATGCGATCGTCGCCTCGCACGCCCGCTGCACCCATCTCAACCGCAGCCGCCTCCACGACTGCCATCGCAGCTGCGTAGTCGGCGCGCTTCACGGTAAAAGTGAAATCGGTGTTTCCGCTTTCACCTATGTTCTGGACGATCATGTCGACCTCAACGCCTCGTGCACTGACCGGCCCCAGTACGCGCGACGCGATACCGGGGAGGTCTGGTACGCCCTGAACGTTGATCTTCGCTTCGTCGCGCGCGAACGCGATGCCAGAAATGACAGGCTTCTCCATCGCACCCTCTCCTTCCGGCACGATCAACGTGCCTTCACCGTCCTCGAAACTCGACAGCACCCTGAGCGGCACGCCGTACTTCCCTGCAAACTCCACGGATCGCGGATGCAGAACCTTTGATCCCAGCGAGGCGAGCTCGAGCATTTCTTCGAAGGTCACCTGCTCCAGTCGTCTCGCGTTGCCAACCACCCGTGGGTCAGTCGTGAAGACGCCCGTCACGTCCGT
>JAKVCO010000008.1 GCA_022448245.1 Paracoccaceae bacterium | reverse complement strand
ATACATCTGCAAAATCTGGACTTCACAGGCAGAGCGATTCATCCTCAAACCGATCCACCAGATGCCGGGACTGAACACTTAGTCGGCGTTGGACAAAGTGCGAAACCGGGCTGTGGCGTGGCATTCCGCGGCGCGCGCTTCGGCCTTCTCAACCCGCTCCGAGGCGGCACGGGCGCGGAGGTGGGCCTCCTGATCCCCCAGCACCTGCTGGCGCAGCGAGGCCGTGTTCAGCTTTGACTGTATCGGCGGGCGACGGGCGGTGATGTCGTGCAATTGGGCCTCCGCGGCTTTGCGTTGCTCCCCCAGAGCGGTCAGTAGGGTCATGCTCGCGGTGAGTGCCCCCTTGCTAGCCGCGTCGCTCTCCAACACCTGCGCTCCGTCGAGCAGCGCCTCAAGCCGCGACAAGTGGTCGAACGCGGCGAGCTCCTGCGTGGCGAGGGCGCGCAGCTCCCGCGCGTGGCCCGCCGCCTCGCGACGTGCGTTTAGTTTCAGAAGGGCCACCGCCCGGGCGCGCTGATCATGCATCGCCTAGCCCCATGAGGGCCGTCAGATCCGCGACGCTCTCGTCATAGCTCGCGCGGACGTCGCTACCCTGACTGACGAGGGCTTCGATCCTGGACCAAAGCGACACGGCTTCATCAAGCGTCCTGTCCTGACCCGGCGCATAGGCCCCAAGTAGCATCATGTCGCGGTTTTCCCGGTAGCTCGCCATCAGGCGGCGCAGCTTGGTGGCGGCGGTGACCTGTGCGGGCGGCACAATGTCCTTCATCACGCGGCTCACGGAGGCAGCGAGGTCGATCGCAGGGAAGAGCCCGGCCTGCGCCTGCGCACGCGAGAGCACGATATGCCCGTCAAGGATCGCGCGGGCTGTGTCGACGACTGGGTCGTTCACCGTATCGTCCCCATCGGCGAGGATCGTGTAGAAGGCGGTGATTGCGCCCCCGCCTGCGCGCCCGGGGCCAGCCCGTTCCAGAAGACTCGGGATGAGCGCAAGCGCTGAGGGCGGGTAGCCCTTCGCGGTCGGCGGCTCCCCCAAGGCAAGGCCTACCTCGCGGCGCGCATGGGCCACGCGGGTTAGACTGTCCATGATGAGCATCACCTGCTTGTTCTGATCGCGGAAGTACTCGGCCACGGCATGAACCCGCTGCGCGGCGCGTAACCTCAGAAGGGGGGAGCGATCGGCGGGCACCGCGACGATCACCGTGCGGTCGCGAGCGGGGCCGTGCATGACCTGTTCGACGAAATCGGCAACCTCGCGCGCCCGCTCCCCGATAAGGCCCACGACGGTGACGTCAGCATCGGTGAAGCGGGCCATCATGTCCATGAGGACGGATTTTCCCACGCCCGATCCGGCCACGATCCCCAGACGCTGACCACATCCCACTGTCAGTGCCGCGTTGATTAGGCGAACGCCCACGTCGAGCGGTGCGCGCACGCTCTGGCGTTCGAGGGGGTTAAGGGGGGTGCCCGCAAGGGGGCGGATCTCGGTCGCGCGCGGGGCAGGGCGCGCGTCCAGCGGCGCGCCATCGGCATCGATTACGCGGCCCAGAACATCGTCGCCCACGGCCACCTCGTGTGAGCCGCCCAGCCGATGAACCCGACAGGTCGCCCCGACACGGGCACCGGTCTCCTCAAGCAGAAGGAGCGTCCGGCCCCGATCAAAGCCTACGACCTCCCCATGGACAGCTGCGCCGTCCTCCGTGTCGATCCTGCAGCGTGTGCCGGGGCTGGCGCTGAAGGCCACGCACTCCACGATGAGCCCGTCAAAGCGCAGGACACGGGCGCTGATGGCGGGTGGTGCCGGCTCCGCCATTAGGGAGGCGCGATAGGTAAGGCCCTCAAGGATGTGGGTCACGGGGCCGCGAGACGGGCGTCTGCGAGAACGTCCCCGACCTCCATATCGCCGAAATCTAGGATGACATCGCCGCGCGCGAGCGTCTCATCGGCCACGAGGCGGCCCCCGAGCGCATCTGCCTCAAAAGACAGCGCGCCGAGATCGTCGGGGTTGAGCGAGATACGCCGGGGCACGCTCTCAAGTGCCGTTGCGCGCGCGAGCTCCTCTATGCGGGCGCGAAACGCGGCGGGAACGTCATCAATGGCGAGGCCCGCCCGCGCGCTCGCGAGGGCCCGGACGGCCTCATCGAGGCGAGCGGCCAGCGCGCTTTCCAGCGCATCTGCCGACGAGGTGAGCTTTTCGATCAGCCGGATGAGCGGCGCGCAGGTTTCGTTGATCTGCTGGTCAGCCTCCCATTTCGCGATCTCCTCGGCATTCTTGCGCATCTCTTCGAGGGCGGCTTCGTGTTCCTGCGCGGCCTTAGCCCTCCCGGCCTCGAAGGCGGCCCGTTTCTCCGCCGCGATATCGATGGCAGGCGGCGGGTTGCTCGGTGAAAATCCGGTCTCCATAACTGCGGTTTCCAAGGGTGCATCGGCCTCCGCCTCCGGGGTGTCTGGCACGGGGCCAAGGTTCCTCGCAATGAATTCCAGCGCACCGAATTGCCGCGCCAGCGCTTCGTCGCGCGCGAAGCTGCGGTGCTGGCGGTGGCTCAGCGTGGCGAGCTCGACATCGTCGAGTACTCTTGCATCCGTCATTTAATCGTCCTCCTAAACCATCTTCTCGTTGCCGCGGCCCGCAAGCGTGATTGCGCCGGCATCGGCCAGTTTTCGCGCAACGGTGATGATTTCCCTCTGTGCCCGCAAAACGGAGCTGAGCCGGACCGGACCGAGCGCCTCCATTTCGTCGGCGATATTGGCTGCGGCCCGTTGGGACACGCAGCGCAAGAGCTTGTCGTGCAGATCGCGCGTCGTGCCCTTGAGCGCGAGCGTGAGCACGGAAGGGTCGACCTTGCGCAGCACAGTCTGGATCGCGCGGTCGTCCGACTTGATGAGGTATTCGAAGACGAAAAGGTTGTCCTCGAGGTCCTGCGATAGCGTCTTGTCGTCCTTCTTGATCCGCTTGAGGATCCGGTCCTCGATGCTCTGCTCGGTCAGGTTGATGATCCGCGCGGCGGCCTTGACCCCGCCGATCTGCGCAGACCGGATGGAGTTCGTCGTCTTGAACTTGCCCTGCATGATCTCCGTCAGCTCCTGGAGCGCGGCGGGCGGGACGGTCTGCAGGCTCGCGATGCGACGCACGACGTCGGCCTGCGTTTCTTGGTCGAGGAGCATCAGCACTTTGGCCGCGCGTTCATAATCAAGAGACGCGATCGCTAGCGCCGCGATCTGGGGATGTTCGACCTCCACGAGTTCCGCGATGCTTTCGGGTTCCATCCAGTCGAGGATGTCGATGGGCCGTTCGCTGTCGGCAGGCACGATGCGCGAGAAGACCGATTGTGCCTTCTGCTGGCCGAGGGCAGTATCAAGGACGCGCCGGACATAGGCCCCGCGCCCGATCGCGAGCCCGCTTTCGGTGCCCACAGACATCAGGAATTCGTCGAGGACAGCATGGACGACACCGTGGCTCGTGCCCTCAACAAGAAACATCGCCTCGCCCAGTTCGTGGACTTCGCCGGGCATGAGCGTGGAGAGGATCTGTGCGGCGGTCTTCTCCCCCACCACCATCATCACTATGGCCGCCTTCTGCAGGGGCGTGAGCTCTGCCATTTCGCGGGCGGTATCGGTGCGAGCAAGCGCTGTTGTCATTGTCAGGAGCCCCCAGCTTTGAGCATGTCCTTGAAGACGCCCGCGACGCGCTTGCTATCGCCATCAGCGAGCTGACGGACCAAGTCGATCTTTTCCTCGTAGCTCAGGGAGCCGTCGAGGTCCTGAAGGGTGGGCGTGTCCGTCTGGAGCCTGTTACGCAGAGCCGAAAACGACTCTCCCCGATGAACTTCTACAGCACCGGGGAAGGCTCCATCTAAGGCCATCTGCCCGTCGGGCGGCGGCAGTATGCGTTGAAGGAGCGGGCGGATGATGCCCAGGACGATGATCGCCATGATCAGAAGCTGCGCGAGGGTGCGTCCGACGGTGGGGAGCCACGCCGCTTCGTGCCAGGCTGGGGCCGCGACCAGGGGCGTGGCTGCCACGAAGGGAGCGGTGGTCACAGTGACGAGGTCGCCGCGGGCCTCGTCGAACCCGATCGCGGACCGGGTCAGCGCGTCGACCTTGGCGATCATCTCGGTGGCGGAATCGGTCTCGCCAAGCTCCGCATCCGCCTCCGTGGCGGGCAGCTCGTGGATCAGCACCGCCGCGAAAACCTGCGTGACTTGGGCCATTTGCGGCTGGCGGGTCTCTACTCGTCGGCTAACCTCATAGTTGCGCGTTGTCGCGAAGGAGCTTTGCCGCGCGTGGCGGGTGATCCCAGCTTTCGGGTCGGTCTGGGCGTCCGCCTCTGCGCCCTCGGCAGTTGCGTTGAGCTGGGCTTCCTGAGGCGGCAGGTTACTGACGGCCCCTGGGATGCCGCTTGTGACATCGCCGCCGCCGACTTGCTGGGTGCTCTGCTCGCTGCGCAGCGCGGTATCGGGGGAAAACTCCTCGCTAGTGATCTCCGAGCGGGTGAAATCCATGTCGAGCGTGATCTCGACGGCGGCGTTCCCGGCTCCGACCATGGGTGTCAGAAGCGCCATCACCCGTTCACGGTATAGTCGCTCCATGCGGCGCTGATGGGCGAGCTGGCGGTCCGTCTCCGCCTGAAGGGGATCGCTTTCCTCCGCAGTCAGGAGCGCGCCGGTCTGATCGACGACGGAGACCTGTCCACGGGGCATATCGGGCACCGCGGCGGCCACCATACTCACGACCGCGCGGACCTGCGCGGCGTTGAGCGACATCCCCGGCGCGAGATCGAGCACGACGGAGGCGCGGGGTGGATCCAGATCGCGGACGAAGGCCGTGCGTTCCGGCAAAGCGAGGTGGACGCGCGCGGCGCGGACCGGACGCAGCTCCGCGATGGTGCGGGCGAGATCGAGCTCCTGCATGCGGCGTAGGCGCGCGGCCTCCACTTGGCGCGAGGTGCCCATGGGCATGTTTTCGAGCGCGCTCATGCCGTCGGGGCCGAGGCCGCCTCCGGCTAGCGGCATCCCTTCGCCTGCGAGCGTCATGCGGGCTCGGTGGTAGTCCGCCGCGGGCACCGTCAATGCCCCGCTTGCGGGGTCTAGCTGCGCATCGAAGCCCGCCGTGGAAAGCGCCTCGAGCGCGCGGCCCTTCTCTGCAGGCGGCAGGCCCGGCTGAACCTGCGCGCGGTCCGCAGGTGCCACGAGGAGCCAGATCGCTAGCCCGGCCATCGTAAGGAACAGCACCCCGATCGCCGGAAGCGCCCGCCGCAACGCCGGTTGCTGGGCGAACCCGTCGGCCCGCGTTAGCGCGTGGCGCAGGCGCGCGATAACTGAGGTCTGGCCCGCGGCAGGGGGAAGAGGGCTCGGGGTATCCATTTGGCAGTGCCTTTCTTGACGCCGCGCGGGGCATCAGGGCATGGGGCCGGTCAGACCGGCATGTTCATGATATCGCGGTAGGCCGTCAGCGCGCGGTTGCGCACCTGTTTCGTCATCTCAAAACCGAACGACGAAAGCTGCTGCTCGACCATGACGCCTACGAGGTCATCCGTGCGCCCGGCGCTGAAGTCTCGCGCGGCCTGGGCGGCTTTTTGCTGCTGGTCGTTCACGCTTTGCAGCGCCTCCGAGACGCGGTTGCCGAAGGTGTCCTCCGTGGCCTCAGATGCGCGCGCCATGGGCCGCTGTATGGCCGCGGGCTCGGTGCGCTGAACCTGCTGGAGCGGGGAGCTTAGGGGAGGTGTGGCAGTGATCGACATTGCACTCTCCTCAGGCCGCGCGGCGGTCATCTGCGCCGGGGACTGAGAGCAGTCGCGCACTGCTCGGTGTCAGCGCCACATCGCCCGCGTCGATCGTCGCGGTGTTTGTGAGGACAAGGGCGCGTTGCAGGACATTCTCCAGCTCCCGAACGTTGCCGGGCCAGTCATGGGCCCCGAGCGCATCGAGGGCAGCCGCCGTCAGGAGGGGGGGGGCCGCAGGTGCGTGCCGTACGAGGAGCGCTTGGGCGAGGACTGGAATATCGCGCGGCCTCTTGGCCAGCGGCAGCGTGGTGAGCGGAAATACGTTGAGCCGGTAGTAGAGATCCTCGCGGAATGTGCCGCGCCGCACTTCCGCAACCATGTCGCGGTTCGAGGTGGCGATGAATCGGACATCCACAGGGATATCGCTTTGCGACCCGATGGGCGTGACTGTCTTCTCCTGAATGACGCGCAGAAGTTTGGCCTGCAGTGCCGGCGGCATCTCCGACACTTCGTCGAGCAGCAGTGTGCCGCCATCTGCAGCGCGCACATGGCCCTTGTTGACACCGGTCGCGCCCGTGAAGGCCCCCTTCTCATGGCCAAAGAGCATCGCTTCGAGCATGTTTTCGGGGATGGCGGCGCAGTTGAGCGCGATGAACGGTGCCTTCGCGCGCGGCGAGGTCTCATGGATGAAGCGCGACAGCACTTCCTTACCGCTGCCCGTGGGCCCGTTGATGAAGACAGAGACGTCGTGGAGGGCCACCCGTTCAGAGAGGCGGCGCAGCTCCGTGCTGGCCGGGTCGGCGGCCATGAAGCGCCCGAACGGCGCAGCGATGAGATGCGCCAGAAGAAGGTGCGCGCCGTCGCGGTCCGGCTTCCCTGCCTCCGCCGGGAGGGCTGCGTGCAAGAGACGCCCGCCGAGCTCTTCACGGATAGCCCAAGCGGGCGCGGCATCATCGATAGCGATGATGCGCTTGGCACCCAACTCTTTCGCCTCAGCAACGACCTTTGCGTGCGGGCCAGTGATGGCCCCGACGATCAGCGTATGACAGGGACCGTCATCCACAATCGACACTCCCTGAGCCTCCAAAAGATAGCGCAAACCTTCGACGCGCGGCGCGTCTGTTGAGAACGCGATATGAGTCATGGGCTTGTCTCCTTCTTCCGTGTCATCCGCGTGGGCGCGAGTGCGCACAATCACGCCACGCGTCGGGATCACCAACCCGTTTTGGAGTGAATCGGTTAAAGAAGTCTTACGTGCTGCCGACTTTCTGGAACTTCCGCTTACCAATTAAAATTGAACACTTTTTCTGCGCAGTGCTGCCGTCTTCCGGGGGTGTTTTTTTGAGGCCGCACGGTAAAACGACTGGCCCGTCCGCCGTTGAATGGCTTGAACGCAACGGAGGAAATTTAACATGAACCTTGCTCAGGGGGCATACCGCCGCACCGCGTGTCCCGTCGTGACTGGCGCCGCGACCCCGCATGAAATCGTCTCCGCGACGCTCAGGCAGTTGGTCCGCTCGCTGGAGGTGCTTGAGGCAGCGCAACGGCAGGGCAGACCCTATCAGAGCGAGGTGCTCAATCGGGCGCTCACGACGATCTTTATTCTCCAGTCCAGCCTCGACTTTGACAAGGGCGAGAACATCGCGCAGGAGCTCTTCCAGCTCTACGAGTTTTGCAGGTACCAAGTCTGCAAAGCGTGGAAGGGGGAGGCTGACACCCGGTTGGCGGAAGCGGTTTTCGCCATGTCGGAGATATTCGACGCCTGGGAGGGCATCGGAACGCAGGCCCGGCAGTTCGCATGAGGCACACCATTATTCCCGAGATGGAGGGGCGAGCGCGCGAGAGCCGTCTGACCAGCCTGATCGAAGAGCTTGAACAAGCGGCAACGCAGGGAGACCTCCGAGAGGTTAGGCGTGTCGCGGCGTCCGTCCAACATCTGCTTGCCGGGGGGATGGTTGAGGTGTGGGACACTCCTGCTGGGTTGGCAGGCAAAGACGCTATAAATTGGGTCCGCCCGCTGAGAGCTGCGTCCAGCCGCTTGCGCGATCGTGTAAGTGTGCTGCGAGGCCAATCTGCGCATGCGGCGCGCGACCATGCCCGGCGCGCTCGATACACGCGTGTGACGGCGGCGGTAGGGTAGGCCGATGGGCGGCAGAGCAGCACCGTGCGAGACATGTGGACGCTTGCGAACGTTCATGGTCGTCGGCTCGGGGCTGATCGCAGCGATCTATCTGCAGCCGACATGGGCGGTGGCGGTAGCACAGCTGATGCCGTCCCCGATCTGGATCGGGTCGGGCTTGTGCGCCACCTCCGTCGTCGGACTGGGCCTTCGGATCATTCGCGAGCGGCGCGTGGATGTTGAGGGCTCGCGGGGCTGATGCCGCAGTTGGGGGAACGATCAGTTAGGCGCACCGCCGGTGGCCACGGCCCATTTTGAGATCAGTATCTCCAGCACTGCCGGGGCGAGCCCCTCTCGCTCCAGCTCACTGTTGATGCTGGCCCGCAAGACTTCGGGCAACGCCTGGCGCAAGGCTTGGAGGTCGTCGGAGAGCTGACCACGCGCCTCGAGATCCTCTACAAGGCGAAGGGAGTCCTCAGTAATGGTGCGCGTCACCGGGATCAGGTTCGGGCCGACTTTTTGGCGGATACGTACCTCCTCCTGATCATTGAAGACGGCCACCAGATCTACGCGCAGACGGCCGCGATCTCCGGGCAGCGGGATGTCCACCTCGCGGCTGATGGTCTCGTAGACGAGCTCCGCGGGGTCGACGACCTCATTCACGGGATCGGGCCGACTTGGGCCGGAGGCCAAAAGCAGCGCGACGCCGAAAAGGGCGGGAAGCGCGATGGCGGGGACGAGCAAGACTGCGAAGAAGGTGCGGTTGGCTGTGCGAGGACTATCCATACGAGAGGAGGAGCAAAAACGGTGCCATCCGCTAAACCGAGGCGCAGATGGGTCGTTAAAGATCCCAGTGGGAAACAAGAGTTGCCCGTCCGGCGGGCAGGGCAAGGCGCGGGGAGTGCACTATGCTTGACGAGATGACATCATCGCAGGACTGGGAACAGGGGCGTGGCGCCACGGCAGACGGGGTCGCGTGGGGTCTCGTTGCCGCTCCGACCTGCCTCGAAGACCTTGAACGAGTGGAGCGCCACTTGCCGGAAATCCTGGGCCGCGCACTGGCGCGAAGCTGGATAGATGCCGGTTTCTCGAAAGCGCTGCAAAGGGATCCGAAACGTCTGTTGCAGGCGTATGGTGTAACGCTGCCGCGTTCCGTCGAACTGCGCATTGAAGGCCGCGAGGGTGCACGCCCGCGTATCGTGGTGTCCGAAGTGGGGCGCGGGTTTCGCCCCCGGCGGCTGATGTATCTCCAGCTCGTGATGGTCGCGGGGAGATGAGGGCTCTCAGCGTTCTCACGCTCCTCTTTGCTGTTTCGTTGGCAATGGCCGCATCCGCCATGCCACCTGAGACGGCGTGGGATCAACGCGCGGCGGAGGAGGTCGCGTTCAAGGCCGCGATGGATCATCTGCACCGCGGTGAGGCGGCGGAAGCTGTCGACTCTTTCCGACATCTGGCGGTGAACGGGCACAGTGCGGCGCAGATAAACTTGGCCATCCTCTACACGCGGGGGGAGGGCGTCCCGTCGGATAGGTTGGCGGCGACGAGATGGGCCTGGCGCGCGCGCCTCATGGGGGATCGGCGGGCGGCATCGTTGAGCGATGCCTTGCTCGAGGCGTTGCCGGCGAGGTCCCGCAATGTCGTCGCCGACCGTCTGAGGGAAGACCTCGAGGCGCTCGCGGCGGCGGGTGCGTTTCAGGCGTTTCTGGCACTCGGTCGCCTTGAGGCGGAGGTCCGTACCCCGCCCCGCCTCGACGACGCCGGGGTCTGGCTCATGCTCGCGGCCGCCTTCGAGGTTTCGCAGGCGCGGCGCATGCGCGACCGGCTTATCGCGGGGGTGACGGATGCTCGGCGACTGTCGATGGAGGCCCGCGCGGGCGAGGCGTTCACAGTCTGGTGCGACCGGCTGACGAGCCCGGCCCGCCCGGTGACGTGCCCCGCACCAGCCATGGCGACGGACGGCTAGTTGTCCGCAGCTTCCGAGTCTGCGGCTTCCTGCTTCGCGATACCCTCGTTTCGGGAGCTCAATCCCTGCCGCAGCCTATCGGCGAGCACCGTGAGGCGCAGGTCCAGCGCGGCTGCCCGCTGCGCCGTGTCGTCCTGGTTGTCGTAGACCGCTTTCAAGACCGTCTCCGCCTTGGCGGCCGACAGTTTCTTGAGGCCTTTACGCACCCGCCTGCGCGTGTCGGCGGCCAACTTGGCGCGGCCCACGCGTATCGTGAATTTATCCAAGATTTTCTCCTCGCCGACTAAGTTGGACTGGACTTGCGATACCTCTGAACATGGCTTGGCACGGTACCTGCAACACCATGTCTGCAAGGATCGCGCCAATCGGCCCGGTGCCTAAGCCAAAAAAGGAGGTTTCCATGGAGGGGATGTTTCGCCAGCAGATCGGACATTTCGCGCATGCGCTGTCGCTACGTCAGCAACGGGGCGAGCTGATCGCTTCCAACATCGCGAATGCCGCGACGCCGGGCTACAAAGCGCGCGACCTCGACTTCGACGCAACGTTTGCGGCGCGCACCGGGCAGGGGGCGCTTGCGACAAGTGACGCGCGCCACTTTTCCCACGCGGACGCTGGCGATCCCACCCAGGCCGCCTACCGGGTACCGGTGACGCCCTCATTGGACGGCAACACTGTCGATCTTTCGGTGGAGCAGATGGAATTCGCGGAGAATTCGTTGCGCTACCAGATGAGCCTGAACTTTCTGAACCGACGAATCTCTAGCGCCATGGGCGCCATGCGGGAGGACTAGACCTTGGAACTGAACTCCGTTTTCGACGTGGCACGCCACGCCCTGTCCGCGCAGGTGGTGCGGCTGAACACGATATCGTCCAACATCGCCAATGCAACCTCAGTAAGCCCGACGCGGGAGACTGCCTACCAGCCGATGCGCCCGGTCTTCGAGACGGTCTACGACGCCAAGGTGGGCCGTTCCACGACACGCGCGCGGGAGGTTGTGACGCTCGATCGCGAACCGATCCGGCAGTACCGCCCCGACCACCCGCTGGCCAATGAGGAGGGGTATGTCTTCACCGCCGCCGTGAACACGGAGGAGGAGATGGTCGAGATGCTGGAGACCAATCGCCATTATCAGAACATTCTCGAAACGGTCTCTACCATGCGCACGCTCATGGCGCGCACGGTCAAGATGGGCCAGGGCTGAGGGCTACTGCGATGACAACGATTTCCACGCTCGCCGCTCCGACACAGTCCAATACGACGCAGACCTCGTCGTCCAATTCCTCCGATCTGGGCCAAGATGAATTCCTGATTCTGATGACAACTCAGCTTCAAAACCAGGACCCGCTCGAGCCTATGGATAATGACGCCTTCCTTGGTCAGTTAGCGCAATTCTCCACGGTCTCTGGCATCGATCAAATGAACGAAACGCTGGCAGCGATGGCAAGCGACAGCGGCACCTCCAAGCTGACGGATGCGTCCTCGATGCTGGGCCGCTCGGTCCTCGTTCCCGGCACGAAGATGCGCCCGGATGAGAGTGGCACGCTCGCCGGCTTCGCCAATCTGAGCGCGCCCTCGGGTGGCGTGACCATCACCTATACCGACCCTGTGACCTCCGAGGTGCTCCATGTGCAGGATCTCGGCGCGCGCCCGGCGGGCTCCTTAGAGTTCTCCTGGAATGAGGTCCCACTGGAGCTCAGCGCCGGTCGCAAAGAGATCCGGATCAACGTCCAGGCGGGTGCAGATGTTGAGGTCGATACCTACGTCTACGCCCGCGTCGAGGGGGTCACCCTTGGCGGTACGAACGCGGGCGACCTGATCTTCGAGATCGAAGATTATGGCATGCTCGGTGAACTTGAGGTCGCGGCGATCCGCTGACCCCCAGAAACTCCCCAACGAAAGAGTAACGATATGAGCTTTTACACCGCCCTTTCGGGCCTGAACGCCGCCCAGCAGGACATCTCCGTGACGTCCAACAACATCGCCAACGTGTCGACCTTCGGCTTCCATCAGAGCCGGGCGGAGTTCTCCGACATCTACTTCAACAATTCGCAGCTTGCGCCGTCGCGCCAGATCGGCGCGGGCGTCGACATCAGCCGCATGGCGCTTGACTTCACTCAGGGAACGACTCTGGCGACGGGCAATGGCTTCGATTTCGCGATCCTAGGGCCCGGCTTCTTCATGACGGAGATCGGGCCCGATGAGGGAACGGATATGGGCTTTACTCGCGCAGGGGCCTTCGGGATGAACGGGGAGGGCTTCGTAGTCAATGCCTCCGGACACTATCTGAACGTCTTCCCGACAAGCCCGGATGGCTTGGTGCTCAGCACTTCGCAGACCGAAAAGCTCCGGATCCCGCAGAGCGTTGGCGTGCCGGAGGCGACGACGACCGTAGATCTTGGCGTTCAGATCTCGCTCACCGACAATGGCGGGCTGGGGAGCCAGGCGGCCGTCCCCCCAGCGGCCTTCGATCCTATGGACCCTGCGACCTTTTCGTTCTCCACGGAAATTCCGATGCTAGATGACCTTGGCAACGCGATTCCCGCGCAAGCCTTTTTCGTCCTCGAACAGGCGCCTTCCGCGCTTACGCCGGGCATTTCCTACTCTCTGCAGTTCGTCCGGGATGGAGAGGTCCTTGCGCCACCTGCGGGCGCCGAAGAGCTGACCTTTGACGGCAATGGCATGCAGACGGGGGCTGCTGGCCCGCAGGCCTTCACCGATGCCGCGGGGACCTCCTACAGCTTTGATTTGAGCGGGTCGCAGACCAGCCGCGATAGCTTTGCTGTCCTCTCGATCTCGAACGATGGCGAAAGCCCCATCAATCTGTCGTCGGTTGATGTGACCGATGATGGCACGGTATTCGCCAATTTTGGGGCGGACCGGTCTATCGCCGTGGGGCAGATTGCCCTTGCCACCTTCCCGAACCTGCAGGCGCTGAACCGGATTGGCGATGCGACTTACCTCGCCTCCCGCGATGCCGGTGAAATGCGCCTCGGTGCCCCCCTCGATACCGGCTTTGGCGCGGTTCAGGCGGGCGCGGTGGAGCAATCGAATGTCGACCTGACCCAAGAACTCGTCCAGCTCATCATCGCGCAGCGCAACTACCAGGCGTCCGCGAAAGCGATCGAGACGAACGGCACAATAACCGACACCATCATCAACATCCGCACCTAACAGGGTCGCGGTGAAAGGGGGCGGCCATGGACCGCATGATCTACACGGCGCTCAATGCAATCAGCGTGGCCCGCAATGAACAGTTGAACGCCGCCCAGAACCTCGCCAATCAGAACGTGCCGGGATACCGACGCGATCTACCCAACGACGGCGCGGCGCGGTTTCTCGAGCAGATGGACACGCTGACCACGCGGGCCTACCAGCTCGAAACCGGCCCGGCGGGGTTCTCGGACGCGCCGGGCATGATGACTAATACGGGCCAGGAGCTTGATCTCGCGGTGAAGGGGGAGGGCTATCTTTACGTAGAGCCCGCGAGCGGCGAGCCCGCCCTCACAAGGCGCGGGGATCTAACGCGCGGGCCTGAAGGGACGCTGCGAAATGCAGCGGGCGAGGCGATTTTGGGGCCCGATCTCGCGCCCATTCAGGTCGCAGAATACCAGCAGATCGAGATCACCGACATAGGGGAGATTTTCATTGTGCCCGCCGGTGCCGCGGACGGATTGCGCCTGCCCGCTGGCGTTCTGGCCACTGTGGTTCCCGAAGAGGACGTGCGGCTTCTGAAAGGCGAAGATGGCCATATCCGGGCTGCCGACGGCACGGTGCCGGAGCCCAACCAGCTTGCCCGCGTGCAGCAGGGGATGCTCGAGGCCAGCAACGTCAATCCGGTCGAGGAACTGCTGGCGACCATGGAGATCCAGCGCAGCTATGAGCGCGCGCTAAAGCTCGTCGCCTCGGCGCAGGAGATCGATGAGCGTGGATCGCGACTTTTGTCTGCGCCCGAAGCGTAGCGTGCGGCTGGCACGCCTCTTGCACCACCAAAGCAGCGCAACAACGAAAGGCGGGGGTAACTCATGTCCTCAAACGTCATGCACGTGGCCAAGACCGGCCTAAATGCTCAGCAACTTCGCATCCAGGTGATCTCCAACAATCTGGCAAACGTTAACACAATGGGTTTCAAGCGGGATCGTCCGAACTTCGAATCCCTTCTCTACCAGACCCAACGTCCCGCTGGGGCGCAGACATCTGAGGCCACGCAGGCCGTCGCTCCCACCAATCTGGGCACCGGCGTGCGGCTGGTGAGCACGGACAAGATCCACACCCAGGGCGCGCTCCAGACGACCGGCAACGCACTTGACCTCGCCATCCAGGGCGATGGATTCTTTCAGGTGCTCCTGCCCGACGGGCAGATCGGCTACACCCGCAACGGCATCTTTTCGCAGAACGCCGAAGGGATCGTGACCACGATGAGCGGGTACGTCCTCCAGCCTGAGATTCAGGTGCCTGACGGCGCGACGAGCGTGACCGTCTCCCGCGACGGGATCGTGAGCGCCACGGTCTCCGGCGACGTCGACCCCCAGGAGATCGGGCAGGTAACGCTGGCACAATTCGTCAACCCGCGCGGTCTTGACCCTCTGGGCGAGAACTTTCTTGGCCAGACTGGCGCGAGCGGAGCCCCCATTGTGAGCCCGCCCCTTCAGGATGGGGCGGGCGATCTCATGCAGGGGGCGCTCGAAATATCTAATGTGAATGTCGTCCAGGAACTCGTCGAGATGATCGAGGCGCAGCGCGCCTACGAGATCAATTCCCGCTCCATCTCCGCCTCCGATGAGATGATGAGCTACCTGACCAACCAGTTGTGAGGCCCTTCATGATCTTCCGAAGCCTCGCGCTCTGCGCTCTTATCGCGGCGATGGGCTGCTCCACCGCCATTGAGGAGGCCGAAAGCGAATTTTATGCGCCCATCTTCCCCGTCGCGCCGGAGCCCGAGGCGGCACTGATGCCCTCGGGCGCGATCTATTCGCCGAAAGCGGCGGGCCTTTTTGCCGCCGACCGCCGCGCGCGCGGCGTGGGCGATATCCTCATGGTCGATTTTCAGGAGCGATTCTCGGCCCGTAAGTCGCAGGGCACCGCCACGAGCCGCTCCGACAGCTTTGAGATCAACCCTCCCGCCTTCATTCCGATCAGTCCCGACGATCTGACCGGATCGACGACGCGCGATTTCTCAGGTGACGGGTCGGCGTCGCAGTCCAACAGCTTCACGGGCCGGGTGTCGGTGTCGGTGGTGCGCGTGCTGCCCGGCGGCAATCTGGAGATCATGGGCCAGAAGAAGCTGACGCTGAACAACGGTCACGAATACATCCGCGTCCGCGGCATCGTTCGCGCGACCGATATCAGTGCCGACAATATCGTTCTCTCGGACCGGATAGCCCATGCCGACATCAAGTATGTGGGCGCAGGCGACGTAGCCGATACCGCGAAGAAGGGCTGGCTGCGCCGGGGCATCGACACGGTGTCACCGCTATGAGGCTGCACCTTTTTCTGCTGGTGCTTGCGGTGGTCCTTGGGTCCGGCGCGGCTAAGGCCGATCGCCTCAAGGATCTGGCGGACGTCGCTGGCGTCCGCACGAACCCCCTGGTGGGGTACGGCCTCGTCGTCGGTCTCGCGGGGAGCGGTGACGGAAACAGCGCCTTTACGCGACAGTCGATCCGGTCCATCGTCTCGCGCCTTGGGTTGGAGACGGAAGCACAAAACCTCGATGCGCGCAACACCGCCGCCGTCATCGTTACCGCCGAACTCGGCCCTTTTCTCAAGGCCGGTCAGACCCTCGATGTTACCGTCTCGACGGTGGGGCGCGCCAAATCCCTTCAGGGAGGGCTTTTGCTCATGACGCCTCTCATGGGCGCTGATGGGGAGGTTTATGCCATCGCTCAGGGCAACCTCGTCGTCGGTGGTCTCGGGGTCGAGGGCAGGGACGGCTCCTCCCTCGTGGTCAATATCCCCACCGTGGGGCGCATCCCAGGCGGGGCGACGGTGGAGCGTCACGTCGAAACCGCTCTTCTGGAGACGGACTTCTTCGTGCTGAACCTCAAACGCCCCGATTTCTCCACCGCCGACGCGGTCGCCTCGGCGATCAATCGTCGCTTCGGAGATCATGTCGCGGTTGCGATCGACGGAAGCTCAGTGCGAGTCCGCCCGCCCGTTGAGCCCGCGCACCGCGTCCCATTCCTGAGCGTGCTCGAACAGATTGAGGTGGAGCCCGCTCCACCTACGGCTCAGGTCATCGTGAATGCTCGCACCGGCACCGTCGTGATCGGCGGCAATGTTCGCGTGACCCCAGCGGCGGTGTCGCACGGCTCGTTGACGGTACGGGTCAACGAGGACTTTGAGGTCAACCAGGGCACCACCGTGGTGACCGGGCGCGACGGCAACGTGGCGGTCCCTGGCGACGTGGTCGTAACGCCCGACAGCGAAATCACCATTGAACAGGAAGCTGCGCCTGCCTTCCTTTTCGACGGCGGCGTGTCACTTTCCTCGCTTGTCGACGCGATTAACGCAGTGGGTGCAAGCGCAGCGGACCTCGTGGCCATCCTCGAGGCGCTCCACCGCGCGGGTGCCCTGCGCGCCGACCTGATCGTGATCTGACGATGGCGGATCAGGTATTTCCCATGCACGCCGGCCGCGTTGCCCCGTCGGTGACCGCGCGAATGCCTTCCTCGCAGGAGGCACAACTGCGCCAGGCCGCGGAGGGTTTCGAGGCGCTTTTCATCAGCCAGGTCCTAAAATCCGCGCGGGCCGCGTCGTTGGGAGAGGGGTTAGGAGAAAGTTCCGCGATGCAGACAACCCGTTCCCTGCTCGACACCTCGCTCGCCGATGCCGGGGCATCGCGCGGCGGGCTCGGCATCGCGGAGGCGGTGTTCCGGCAGTTCTCTGCGACGGCCAGGGGAGGAGAGCGTTAGGTCATGACGCATATAATCAATATCGGGAAGTCCGGGCTGCTCGCCGCGCAGACGGGTCTCGAAACCACGGGCCAGAACATCGCAAACGCGGGAACCGAAGGGTATCTGCGCCGGGAGGTCGTGACACGCGAGGCGATACAAAGCGACGGGGTGGAGGTGCGCGACATCCGCCGCGCCTTCGATGAGCTACTCAATGCCCGGTTTCTAGAGGCAAGCTCCGCCAACGGTGCGGCGCAGGCCTTCGACGTTCATGTACGGGAGCTGGAGACCCTAATGCTCGCCGATCAGAACGGTATCGACGCGGCGCTTACCGATCTTTTCGACGGGGTCGATGCGCTTGCGCGATCGCCCGAGGATCCGGGGCTGCGCCGCGGGTTCCTGCAGGCCGGTGAAGATCTGGGTATGCAGGTGCGCGGACTGGCCGATGCCATCGATGCCCGCGCAGCCGACATTGAGGCGGAGAGGGAGGTCCTCGCCGAGCAGGCAACCCAAAAGCTCGACGCGCTGGCGCGGATCGAGAATGAGCTTTCGAACGCGACGAGCGCTGTGGCGCGCAATCCCCTTCTTGATCTGCGAGAAGCGACGCTAGCGGAGCTAGCCGAGATCGTGCCGATCCACACTTCCAAGAACGCCGCCGGGAACCTCACCATCCGGCTGGGCACCGATGCGGGCGGCACCATCCTAATGACCAAGGGAGAGGCTGGTCGCATAGAGGCCGCGCCGGACGGGCGGGTGCGAGCATTCGCACCTGACGCTCCTGCCGCTCCGGCCCTGTGGCGTCCGGGAGGCGGCGTCATGGGAGGCCTCGCAGATGCCGTGATGGTGGTGTCTGATACCCGCGGCGCGCTTGATGCTTGGTCAGCGCGGGTCGCCCAGGAGATGAATGCCGTCCACAGCGAAGGGGTCACGCCCGCTGGCGCAGATGGCGGCGCGCTCTTCCTGACGGCGGGCTGGACAGGGACGCCCGGCCCGCTTCAGCGCGGCGATACGACGGCGCATGTGGAAATCCTGGACGAGGCCGCGATGCCTACGGGACCCCTGACACTGATCCGCGATGACGCGAGCTCGCAGTGGCAGACTTTTGACGCGGGTGGCGCGCTCCTTGGCGTGGGCAATAGCGAAATCGTGCTGCCGGGCCTTCGGATCGCACTGTCAGGTAAGGCACTCGACGCCGATCGGATTGACTTGATCCGAGCGGATGTCGATGCAGGGGCCCTCCGCTTCGCCCTGAACGAGCCGGGAGAGATCGCCGCGGGCGGACGCTTCCTCGTCACGCCGGATCCGGCGAATACAAGTGACATGGCGGTGACGGTCTCCGGCACGGCGCCGCCCGCCGCGCGGGAAATACGCATGTTGGACGCCACAACAGGGGCGGTCGGCTTCTTCGATTCGGCCACCGGCACGCAGATTGGGGCCGGGACGCTCGATGCCGCGAGACAGGTCAGTTTCGAGGGTTATACGCTGACCCTAACTGGCACGCTCACAACCGGAGAATCCTTCGCGCTTGAAGCCAGCACGGGTGCGCCGGGCGACAACAGAGTCGCGGTTGCTCTCGCCGACCTCCGGCAGTCCTCTCCGCCCGTCGGCACCGGCGGGTACGGTCTATCGTTTGCAGAGATTCGGCTGGATGTGGGGGCCTCCGTCGCCAGCGGCAGCGTCCGGCTCGCAACTGCAGAAGCGGCCCTGAATGCGTCAAGCGGCGCGATCGCTAGCGCGGGAGGCGTGAACCTCGACGAGGAGGCCGCGCGCCTGATCGCGCAGCAACAAGCCTATCAGGCCAACGCCCAGGTCATTAGCGTGGGCCGCAATATCTTTGAAACTCTCTTGGGATCCCTCTGATGACGTTGACACCGACAAGCACGGCGATGTTCCATGGCCTCTCCCGGTCAGACCTCAACACGTTGAATGCAGAAATCGTGGAGCTTCAGGGTAGGATCGCTACAGGCAAGCAGGACCCGCGCCCGTCGACCGACCTTCTTGGTGCGATGAGACTTTCGGCCGCCGAGGAACGGGACACAGCTCTGTCCGGTTTCGAGGAGAACGCCGCCCGCGCCGCGTCCCGGCTCGATCAGGCCGATATCGTCGTTGAGGAGGCGACCAACGTCATGCGGCGCGCGCGGGATCTCGCGTTGCAATCGCTCAGCGATACAGCCTCGCCCGAGCTGCGCGAGAGGATCACCGCGGAGTTGAAAATTCTGCGCGATGGGCTGATGAGTATCGGCAATACGCGCGACGATCAGGGCCGAATGCTGTTTGGCGGCTTTCAAACGCAAACCGAGCCCTTCGCCGACGTGGGCGGCGTCATGACGTTCCAGGGCGATACTGGAGTGCCGCGCCTCGCGATCTCAGAATCGAGATCGATCGAGACGGGCGTCTCGGGCCAGCAGGTGTTCGGTACAGGCACGCCAAACGGCGCATTCGAGGCGCTTGACGACTTGATCGCCCTCCTTGAAGGCGGCACGGTCTCCGGTCTCACCCGCGACGGCGTCCTCGATGGCCTTGCCGCCGCTACCGACAGCTTCATCGCGCAACGCACCCATATAGGCGTGCTTTCGGCCAGCGCGCAGCAGCAAAGTGAGTTTCTCGCGTCGCAGCGCACGGACCTTGCGGCCACCATCTCCGGGTTGAAAGACCTCGATCTCGCCGACACGATCCTGCGCCTTCAGGAAGCCATGCTCGCGCGCGACGCCGCGCAGCAGACCTATGCGCAGGTCGCGCAGAGGTCGCTGTTCGATTATCTTCGCTAAGCTGGGCGCGCGGTTGGCGCGATACTTGCAAGTAGGGCGGCATGAGGATCTTTCTGAGCTGTCTGTTTTTCGTTTTGGTCGCTGCCCCTGCCATCTGGGCGTCAACCTGTGAAACCTTGGCCCGTGAGGCCGAGGTCAAACATGGCATCCCGCCGGGACTGTTGATCGCGATCGCGCGAGCGGAAAGTGGTCGACCGGACGGTGCGGGCCCGGTGGAAGCCTGGCCCTGGACGTCGAACATTCGGGGCGCGGGCCGCTACTATGAGACGCGGATAGAGGCCCTTGAGCACCTCACCAGAACGCTGGACAGCGGGGAGGAGTCCTTTGACATCGGGTGCATGCAGATAAACTGGTATTGGCACGGCGATCACTTTGAGAGTCTAGATGCGCTCTTCGAGCCCGCCCGCAATGTCGCCTATGCCGCTCAGTTCTTGTCAGAGCTTCGGGTTGAGGCGGGAAGCTGGGAGGCGGCCGTCAGGCTCTACCATTCCCGCGACCCTGATCGAGGACGGTCCTATGCCGCGCGGGTCCGCGACATCCTGAGCAATCTGTCGGTGCTGCCCGAAGTCACTCTTGCCGTGGCCCCTGCGCCGCGTAACTACGTTCCATCCCGGGCGCTGAGCCGACAGGATCGCCGCTTTGACGCGCAGACCCCGCTCGTCGCGACGCTGCCAGCTGCGACCTACTGGATGTCGTCCGCCCTCGGCGCGGGAAAGGTGCCCGATTTCGTACCAGACGCGCGCAGATGATCATCGCTGCGGTCCAGATTGGCACGAAGTCTGCATCTCTCAAGCATGCCCCTTGCACATAGGGGTCGAAGGAGACTGACATGGCCGAGAAGCCCGCAACACTTGAGGACAACATCCAGCTCGCTATCGATGCCGCGACGGCAGCCAATGATGCGACAGCCGATCTCGTGCGGCTCAAAGACAAGACTGAGCTCGCCGCCGAAAGCCTTGAACAAAGCATAAAGATGGCACGGCCTCTGGCGCTCGGCGCTGTGTTGGGCATCGGTCTCGCCGCCGTCCTAGCGGGGGCCGTTGTCGTGATTGCTGTCTCACACCTGCGGGTGGCACGAGAGGCCAATGAAGAAACGCTCGCCCGCGTGGAAGAGGCCGTTGCGATGCTCGAAGGCGACCGGGCTCTCTCTGCCGCGGCGCTTGAGCAGTTGTCAGCGGCGAACACGTCCAGTGAGGAGCGCGTTCTTGCGACCATAGAGACCGGCTTCGCGGCGCTCTCAGTGTCCCCGGAGGGCGGGGCACTTGCTCTCGATTCGCGCGAAATGTCTCAGATGCTCGCGGCGTTGGCTGATCTCAACCAAACGCTGCACGATGAAACACGCGAGACGGTGAGCCTTGCTTTGTCTGAGCTTCAGCTCGCGCTCACGGAGGTGCTGGCCTCGGAGCCCTTCATGGCCTCCAATCGCGAGGATGAGGCAGCACTTGTGCCGGCGCGGCCACGGCTCAGACCACAGGCACGGGCGGCTGAGACGGTGCGTGTTGCGCCATCCGCGCCGCCACCGCCCGTGGCACGCACGAGGCGCGCGGCGCGTCCGTCTGAGCTCAACCCATTTCAATATCCGTGAGGACCTACCGTGGTAGAGGCAAACGACACCGAGAAATCGGCGCAGACGGTCATGCGGCTTGAGCGGATCAGTCGGTACGGGCAGGTCATGGGCCTTCGCCCCGGCGATCTCTTGTTGACGATCGACGGTCGCCGAGCGGGCGCTAAGGCCAGCCGGGGGCGGGGCGAGACCGTAGCAGGGAACACGCGAGCGCTCCTCGGATTGGCGCGCGGGAAGGCGGTTTGGTTCGTGTTTTCAAATGTCGCAAGTCTTGGTGCCTGGGCTATGGTGGAACACGCCGATCCTGCGCCAGCGCTGCCTCAGGCTCCGACGCTTGCGCGCAACTGGGAAGTCTGGTGCACGGATGCGGGCACATACGACTTGTGCCGCGCGACACCCGGCCTTGAAGACGCGCTCGTCCCCTACGTCTTGATCAAGATGCGCCTATGGGAGGCGTGTGCCCTCTGGAGCACTCTCCTTGTCGTGTCAGTGATGCTGGGCGGCGTGCTCGGGATCGGCCTGCAGGTGATCTCGTGGGTCTATTTCTGGCGGATGGCACCGGATCTTGTTCGTCGCGAATGGTTGTTGCAGGGCATGCATGTCAGCCACGTTTTGGCTGCGCGGTCAGAGCAGGCCGCCCATCGCGCTGTCGGGACCATCGCGCCCGACTTGACGAGCCGTTACGGGCCTGTCTCGACGCCTGCGGCGACCTAGGTCGTCGCTCATACTCTCCCGATCGCTGCGTTGCGCTTGCGAGCGAATGATGACGGAATCTTGAGCTGACCGCGGTATTTCGCAACGGTCCGCCGGGCAAGATCGGGACCCTTTTCGCCGATGAGGCGGGCAAGGGTATCGTCGCTGAGTGGTGCGACGGGGTCTTCGGCGGCGACGAGTTGTTGGATACGGAAGCGGACGGCGGCTGCTGACATGCCTTCCCCGTCGCCATCGGTGGCAGCAGAGAGCGCGGTGCTGAAAAAGCGTTTGAGCGGCAGCGCGCCATGGGGAGTGGCCATGAGGGTGCCCGTGGTGACGCGACTGACCGTGCTTTCATGGACGCCGATGCTGTCTGCCACCTCGGCGAGCGTCAGGGGGGCGAGTTTCTGCTCCCCATGGTCGAGGAAGGCTGTTTGGCGGCGAACGATTTCGGTGGCCACGTCGAGCGTCGTGTGATTGCGGTGTTCCACCGCGCGATGCAGCCATTTCGCCATGCGCAGTCGCTCTCCCGCGTAGTCCCGGGCGCGGTGATCCTGCTTGAAAAGTTTCGCGGACGTCAGATCGACTCGCACCGACGGCAGCGTGGACTTGTTGTGCTGTACGACCCAGCCTTTCGCGGTCTTGCGGACGATGACGTCGGGTTCTCTCACCTTTTGCTGACTCGTGTCGAAGGCGGTCCCGGGCTTGGGATCCAGCGCTCGGATGACCTTCAGGCCCTCGCTCAGCTCAGGCATCGAACAGGCGCAGGCGCGCAGCATGGCCGGAAGCCGAGCGGAGCCGAGAATGTCAAGGTTTTTCAGTATTTTGTCGACTACCGGAGTCATGCGACCCTGGGCCTCGACCTGCAAGCGCAGGCACTCCGCGAGGTTTCGGGAGAAGAGGCCGGTGGGTTCCACTTGCTGGAGGGAGGTGAGGAAACTCTCCGCCTCCTCCGCGCTCAAACCGCAGGCGGCGGCAATGTCGGGGAGTGTCTCATCGAGCCAGCCGTTGGGATCAAGGGCTTCGAGGAACCTCTCTGCAAGAGCGCGGTCTCTGGCATCGGTGAAGAGGATGTCGAGCTGTGCCCCGACATGCGCGTAAAGCGATTTTGGCCTT
Source organism: Paracoccaceae bacterium (assembly GCA_022448245.1). GTDB lineage: Bacteria > Pseudomonadota > Alphaproteobacteria > Rhodobacterales > Rhodobacteraceae > Shimia_B. The sequence continues at coordinate 194,535 of JAKVCO010000008.1, read as the reverse complement.
TCGGGCAATCGGGAGATAGCGCTTTCGGCGTCGCCCAGGCTGGTGTTCGCCTTTGACGCCGAAGCGGTGCCGGAAAACTCGATGAACGGGTTTTCTTCCGCCTCTTTGTCGATGTGGCTTTGCAATTCGGTGTTGGTGAGCTGGAGCAAGGAAATCGCGTGCTGCATCTGTCCGGTCATCGTCGTTGCCTGGCGCATCCGGGGGGCAAGCTGCATGTTCATGGCGCGGTCCTCTTCTCACGATTTACACACCACTAAGGGGGGAACAGTTACGAAAGGCTTAAGCCGCGCCTTGTCCGGCCGGCGCGTGGTCACGGCTGCGACTCAGGCACGCGAAAGCCCCGGGTTTCCCCGGGGCGTTCATCTTTGGTGAGAAAGGGCGCCTACTGGATAAGCTGCAGCACGTTCTGGCTGTTAGCGTTGGCCTGCGCGAGCATTGCCGTACTCGCCTGCGAGAGGATGTTGGCCTTCGACAGGGATGAGGACTCCTTGGCGAAATCGGCATCCATGATGCCCGATCGTGCGGCTTCCACGTTCACCGTGATGTTGGTGAGGTTGGAGATCGTGCTGTCGAGCCGGTTCGACACGGCACCCAGTTCGGACCGCGACTGGCTGATCTTTTCGAGGGCCACATCGAGGATCCCGATCGCGGCCTCTGCCCCTTGTTGTGTGGACAGATCGATGGACGCCACCGATTCCAGCGAGGATCCGGTGGTCGTTGCCTGGAAGGCCGCGGTCGTATTGGTAACAGATGATCCAACCGAGAACGACTGTGCCGACGTCAGCTCGACCTGGCCGGTCACGGCACCCGTGACGTCAGTATCGGTGAACTGATCAGACGCGCCCGCGTTCGAGCCGTCTGCGTTCAGCGCCTGCATGTCCAGCGTATCGCCAGTGCCGCTCAGCACGACATTGTTGAAGATGATGTCGGCACCGCTGTCGTCAGTGAGGATGATTTCGGCGTTCGTGTTGCCCATGGTGGCGACCACGCCGGTAACACCGGACTGATCGTTGATCGCATCCGCAAGTGCGGTGAGGTCAGCGGTGTCGGTGATGCCCACGGCCGAGATACCCGTACCATTAAGCGTCATCGATACGGTCGCCGCCGCAGACATGCCAGACAGGGCGACCTTCGTTGTCGCGGTTCCGCTCACGCCGGTCGACGCGCTTGTGCCATTGATTGCATTGACTAGTTCCTCAGCCGACTGACCAGAGGTCGTAGTGAACTGGGCGGTGCCCAAGGTGCTCGCGATATCGATAGTTGTGCCAGCAGCGATCGTGGTGTCGGTCAAGGCCGCCCCTGCGACGCCGCCGGCGGTGGAACGGACTGTGTTGGCACCGATGTCGCGCGCGGCGGCGCTATCGATGCCCACCTCAATCGTCTGTCCTGCATCCGCGCCGATCTGGAAGCGTTTGCCCACGAAGGAGCCGTCGAGGATGTTCATGCCGTTGAAGGTCGTCGTCTCCGCCACGCGGTTGATTTCCGTGACGAGCTGCGCCGTCTCCGCATTCAGTACGGCGCGGTCCGAAGACGTGTTGGTGTCGTTCGCGGACTGGATTGAGAGTTCGCGCAGACGCTGTAGCATGCTTTGGATTTCCTGATGCGCGCCCTCGGAAGTGTCGATCAGGTTCTTGCTGTCGGTGGCGTTGCGGATGGCCTGATTGAGGCCCTGGATCTGGGATGTCATCTTCTCGGAGATGGCCATGCCCGCGGCGTCATCCGCGGCGGAGTTGATTCGCAGGCCCGAGGACAAGCGACTCATCGCCTGGTTCATGTCCTGGTTGATCTTGTTCATGTTGGCTTGGGCGGTGATGGCCCCGATGTTGGTATTGATGACGTTCATCGTAGTTCTCCTGATGCTTGTTGGCGCAGCTGGCGCTCGGGGTAATGAACGACCCTTTCCCTGACTTTTTAGCCGCCCCATCAAAAAGATGCCGTCGGATTCACCTACAATTAGCGACACCGGCGCAGACTAGAGGTTGGCACGGTTCTTGCCACTACCAGGACAAGCGCGGGCGATGCTGGCCATGCGCAGGAAAGGAACGGGTGAACGGTGGATCTTGCGTCAATCATCGGAATAATCGGTGCGATCGGCATGATCGCGGGCGCAATGCTCGCCGCGGGCGGGCTCGCGCCATTTATAGAGGTGTCGTCCCTCTTGATCGTGGTGGGTGGCTCCTTTTTTGCGGTCATGTTGAAGTCAAAGCTGGACGTTTTCCTCAAGAGCTTCGGCGCGATGGGCAAGGCCTTCTTCGCTAAGAAGGCCAATCTCGAGGAGCTGATCGAGACCATGGGCGACCTGTCCGATAAGGCCCGCAAGAACGGGCTGATGGCCCTCGAAGGTGCCGAAGTGCACGAGCGATTTCTGTCACGCGGTCTCCAGCTTCTGGTGGACGGCACCGATGAAGGGCATCTCATCTCTCAGCTCAAGCAGGAAATCCGCGGGATGAGAACGCGCCATAACGAGATCCACGACGTGCTGCGAGGCTGGGTCGATATCGCGCCTGCCATGGGCATGATCGGAACGCTCATCGGTCTGGTCCAGATGCTGGGCAACATGGACGACCCCAAAGCCATCGGTCCCGCCATGGCGGTGGCGCTTCTGACAACGCTTTATGGAGCCTTCCTGGCTAATGTGATCTTCGGGCCACTTCTGTCGAAGCTGGAATCCTCGACCGAGAGCGAAGCAAACTATCGGGAGCTGGTGATCGAGGGGTTGCGCAACATTGCCCGGGGGGAGCCGTCCCGCGCGGTTCAGGAAAAAATGATCTCGTCCATGCCACCAAAGGTCCAGGACAAGCTCGTAGTAGCATAGCGGGAGCCGCCAGATGGCACGCAAACCGATCCCTCTGCCGCAGCCCGTCTATGTCGAAGAGGAGCCGAAGAAATGCCCGCCGCGCGGAGCACCGGCGTGGATGGCAACCTTCGCGGATATCGCCATCCTGCTCATGGCGTTCTTTGTACTGATCCTCTCGTTTGCGGAGTTCAATCATCCGAAGTTCAAGCAGGTGGCGGGCTCATTGCGTCAAGCTTTCGGTATTCAGCGCGACGTGCCCGTGCTTGAGCAGCCGAAGGGGACGACGATCCTTGAGCTGAACTTTAGCCCCTCTCCGGATATCGCGATTACTGAGGAGATCATTCAGGACACTACGGATACGAGCCAGCCCGAGATTGTGGAGGCCGCCGAAAGCGAGGAGGAGGGGACAGGCGAGGAGGGCGACCGGGACAGCGACGAAGAGGCCCTTGGGCAGGGTGCCTCCGAGGTAGCGCGCGAGATCGCGGTTCTCGCCGATGCACTGGAGGCCGCCATCAGCGCCCGTCGCTTCACGCAGGAAGTGCGCGTGACCGCCGAGGATGAAACCCTTGTCGTCGATTTCGGGGAGGTCCCCGAGGATGAGCTGCCCGAACGGCTCATCGATGCCGCCCGCGCGCTCGCGTCCGCGGAAACCGAGGAAATCGCGCCAGAGCTTGATGTGGTTTTGCGGGGCCTTGATCGTCAGCTTGATCGCCTTGCGGAAGCCGCCCTCGCTCAAGACCGCGCCGCCGCCGAAGACGCGGCTTCCCGTCGCAACGCGGCCATCGCCGCCGCGGAACTTACTGTTGCGCTGCGCCGCGAAATCAGTGAGGGCCTCGTGAGCGTAGAAACGCGCGAGGACAAGGTCGTGGTCACCGTCGGGGCAGGCGGGTCCTTTCCCTCTGGCCGGGCCGAACTGACCGATCAAGCGCGAGAAATCATGTCGCGCATCGCGGTCAATGCGATGGATGACGCCAGCGACATCGTCGTGACCGGTCACACCGACTCCATCCCGATCTCCGGCAGCTCGCAGTTCCGGGACAACTGGGGCCTAGCGGCCGCGCGCGCCTCCGCCGTCGTGCGCGAACTAGAAGACGGGCGCGGGGTTGCGCCGGGGAGGATGAGCGCGCTCAGCCGTGGCGAAACCGTACCGGTGGCCGATAATGCCACCGCCCAGGGCCGCGCAAGAAACCGCCGTATCGAAATCGAATTTCAGTACTAGCGTCTGAATCTAAAATGGGCTTCCGCCCTGCCGTTGATGAGGGCCAGGAGAACAACATGCCGACAGATTTTCTCACTAGCCTCAACGCCAACGGAAGCGGTCTGAACATCCGGGAGCTGTCGTCGTCGCTCGCGGAGGCGGAGATTAGCCCGCGCAGGTCCCTTACAATGGATCGTATCGACCAGGCGGAGCTTCAGTTGTCTGGGAATGCCCAATTGCGCAGTCAGGCCGAACAGGTGGACGAAGCGCTCGGCCTGATCTCGGGCCTATCGCCCTTCGCGATTTCTAGCAGCGATCCCGCGATAACCTCCACGATCATCGACCCGACCCTGGCACAATCCACGTCTTCGACCATTGAGGTGTCGGCGCTCGCGAAGGCGCAGATCCTCAATTTTGGCGGGTTCACGGACCCCACCGCGGCGCTCGGCGGGGGGAGCCTTACCGTCAGCTTCGGGTCTTGGTCGACGGATAATCCGCCAGCGTTTGCGGGCAATGGTCGCACCGACCAGGTGCTGACGCTTTCACCCGAAGCAACACTGAATGAGCTTGCGACGGCGTTTTCGTCCCTTGAAGGCGTGTCTGCGCAGGTCGTTGATGTAGGTGACGGGACATACAGCATCGGCTTGATCTCGGACGCCGGTGCCAACAATGCGTTGAGCATCGCCTTCAAACCACCGCCGGACCCCAGCCAGCTTGCAGTGTTCGATATCAGCGATGACCCGTCGCCAGCGCAGGCCCAGGCCGCGCAGAGCGCCGCGCTTACCATCAACGGGATCGCTGTGACCCGCGACGGCAATGAGGTCGACGATCTCATCCCCGGCGTACTGATGACGCTCACCGAATTAACAAACGGCCCGGTTACACTGACCTCTCGCGCCAACACCGAAGGTGCGCTCGAGGTCATGCAGGGCTTTGTGGATATCCTGAACGCCACCACGCGCCTGATTGATGGCCTGACCCGTACCGGTTTGTCGGGCGGTGACGCCGGAGCCTTGGCGAGCGATCGCACAATCGCAGAGCAGTTCCTGAGCGGCTTTGAGCGCAGCCTTGCGCGCGGCTATGGCTCAAGCGATGGCCGCGCCAGCACCTTCCTCAGCGATCTCGGCATCTTGACGGAACGGGACGGCACATTTAGCTTTGATGCGGCTCGTTTCACAGCCGCAATAGAAGCCAATCCCGCGCGCCTGAACGGTCTCTTGCGCGATACGCTGATAGCCGACGGTGCGAGTGTGACTGGCACACCTCTTACTGGCACGCCAACGGGGAGCTACGCCTTTGAACGCGATGTCGTGACTGGGGCTGCGACCCTCGCCGGGCGACCTGTCTCCGGTGTTGAGCAGGCGGACGGGACTTGGATTTACACCGTCACAAGCGAGACCTTGCGCGGGATCTCCCTGACGGTCGAAGCAGACGCGCAATCAGCCACTGTGGAGTTCGCTACCAGCATGGTGAGCGCGCTTCAGACCGACGTGTCAGACCTCTTGGGATCGAACGGGGCGCTATCGTCTCGAGACGACGCGCTCAAAAGGACGCTCGACGACCAGGCGAGCGCTCTCGCTGCCCTCGACCTGCGTGAGGAGGAGATTGAGGCGCGATATCTCGCCCGCTTTACCCAGATGGAGCAGATCATCTCCGAACTGAACTCGGTTGGGGATTTTCTTGACAACCTTCTCGACAGCCTCAACCCGGATAGCTGACCTAGGCTAGCAATCGCCGGTCTTTTCTTCCATCAGATCGCGCAGCCGCAGGAGCGCAGCTTTTTTGATCTGGGAGATACGCCCCGGCGTCACGTCGAGGATCTGCGCCATCTCGTGGACGTTGAATTCCTCCACGTAGCATAGCTGGAGCACGAGAGCATGACGCTCTGGCAATTCGGTGATCGACTCAGCCAACAGCGCCTTGAGTTCGGAGAGTTCGAGGACGCGCTCGGGGCCCAACGTCCCGTCGCGAAAGACCAGCGAATGATCTGTGTAAACCTCGTCTAGGGAGGCCAGCTCATTGGCCTGGAACTGGTTTTGCCATTCCTGCAGGTCCGTGACCGACATGCCGAGCGCCTCTGCCATTTCTGCGGCGTTGGGTTCTCGGCCCAGCTTTTGTGAGAGGGCGCTCCGTACGCGCATCGTCGCCTGGCGCAGCGACACCGCCTTGCGGCTCAAGTTTGAATTGCGACGCAGCATGTCCAGGATCGCTCCGCGTACCCGCTGCGCGGCATAGGTTGCGAAACTGGCATCCTCCTGTGGAACGTAACGCTGGGCCGCTTCCACGAGGCCGATATAGCCCGCCTGCATGATGTCCTCGATTTCAACGAAACGGCCCACCCGCCCGTGATAGAGCCAGGCAAGACGCTGCACGATACCCATATTGCTCTGCACAAGCTCCTCGGGTGGCGGGCAGGCTTCTCGGTATGTTCGGGGCGTGATCATGCAACCTCGGTTAGCGGGTCGACGGCGGGGAGCGTCGTGCTGCGGCGGAAGGTTAGGCTGGCGGGCTCAATGTCGGGGCAGGGGACGAGTTCGCCGTCTTCAAGCTGCCAGAGAGGTCTGAGCCCGGCCCCTGCCAGCGCCGGAAGGGAGCCAAGGCTGTCATTGTGGGCCATGCCGCACACGATTGTGCCGTCCACTCGCCTACTAAGGATGCTTCCGAGGGAGGCGATGTGGCGGGGCTGAATTTCGGCAGGAAGCACGACGAGGAAAGCCACCTCCGCCTCTCGTTGAGCTGCCATCAGGAGCCGCGCAAGCTCTGCCCCCGAGGCGCGCGTCAGGATCAGCGTTGACGGCGGCATCTCCTGGTGCGGTTGGAGTGGCTTTGGTGGGGCGAGCCAGGGGAGATCATCCCCGTCCGCCCAATGAACGAGGCGCGATTGGGGAAACAGGTGCAGAAACTCTACCGGGACACTGAACGGTGCCTTTAGCCCGAGGGTTGCAAGCACGATGAAACGGGCGCGGGATACGGTGTCGCGGGCCGCGCTGGCGGACACGTGTGACCGTTCGGCAAAGGCGGGAGAAGCCGCCGGCGCATCGATCCACTGGTCTGCGCCTGGCTCTTCGAACGGTTTGGGCCGATCCGGGTCGAGAAAGCTCGGCCGCATCGGTGACGGAGGCTTTCGCGGCGCGTCAGGCACGGGTGCCGGGACCGACGCTGCCGTGGCTTTCACGATCACGGAGGGACCATCAGAGTCAATCGCATGGATCAACGCGTCCGATCCGAGCCGCTCTTCGACGAGCATCAAGGCTTGCAAGGTATCCGGGGCGCGGAAATATTCGAGGGTCATGACTGGGGCTCCTGTCCGGTCGCGCTTTGCGCGGACACGCTCGCCACGATTTCGAGGCGTCTATGGTCGGGAATTTCAGCGACGGAGATCACGATGGCGTCGCCATTATGACTGCGCAGGAAGCTGGAGAAGTGGCGGCGCAACGGGGCGGAGACGACAACGACCCCGCGGCGTCCCTTCCCGGCTAGCGTGTCCTGAGCGGCGGCAATATCGGCCTGAATGTGATTCGCCAGCGACGGATCCATTACGAGCCCTGCGCGGTCGTGGAGTGAGCGCGTGAGTAGCTCTTCGAGCGCCGACGAGAGCGTGATTATGGGCAGGGTATCGCGCACGGGCGCGATCTGTTCGAGAAGGTGTGGGGCCAGCGCCGGGCGCACCTTTTCTGCCAGCTCCACCGGATCGGTCAGCGGGCCGGAAATGGCCGAAAGTTCCTCCAGGATGCGAGGCAGGTCCGACACTGGCATCCGTTCCTTCAGAAGCTCGCGCAGAACCGCCGTCAGCAGGTGCAGCGGCACCAGATTGGGCACCACGGACGACACCAGCGTGGGAGAGGTCGTTTCCAGGTTGTCAAGCAGGTCTTGGACGTCATCGGCGCCGAGAAGCTCCCCCGCATGGGCGTATAGCACCTGTCCAAGGTGGGTGGCGATAACGGAGTCGGGTTCAACGACGACGTGGTCGTCGGCCTCCGTCTCCGCCACCTGATGGGGTTGGATCCATATCGCCTCAAGGCCGAAAGAGGGGTCTTTGACTTTGATGCCTCGTGGTGCGCCCTGCGTATTGGCCCCCGGCAGCGCCAGTTTGCGGTCGGGATAGACGACATCCTCAGCCACTGCGGCCTGCCGGATGCGGATGGAATAGCTGTTGGGCGACAATTTCACATCGTCACGGATGCGCACGCCGGGGATAACGAAACCCATATCGCGGGAGGCGTCGCGACGCATCGCCGTGACCCGCGCCAGCAGCCCGCCGCCTGCGCCCTCTTCGATCAATGGCACGAGGCCCACGCCGAGGCCGATCACGATACGCGCATAGTCTGTCACGTCGCCCGCTCGAATGCCGCCATCCTCGCCGGGTGTGTCAGTCCCTGCAGGAGCTCCGGGCGTTGGTGAAGGTAAGGCTGCGCCGGTGCCGCCCGGGCCTGCAAGCAACGAGGTGCTGGTGATCCCCGCGTTTTCCGGCGTCGCGCGCGTCAGATGCGCGACCGCTGTCGCTACGGCAGCGGCCGTCAGGAACAGCAGGTTCGGCATACCTGGGATCATCCCTATGATCCCGAGCACCGCTGCCACAGGCACCCATGCCCGGTGGAGCCCGATTTGGGAGCCTATATGAACGGCCATATCATTGGTGGACGTCACCCGCGTGACGATGACGGCGGTCGCGATGGACAGCAGCAGCGTCGGAATCTGCGCCACGAGCCCATCGCCGATGGACAGCAGAATATAGGTCTCAGCCGCCTGGCCGAAGCCGAGCCCGTGCTGGGACGTGCCTATGGCGATCCCGCCGATGATGTTGGCCAAGAGGATCAGGATGCCGGCGATGGCATCGCCTTTGACGAATTTCGAAGCACCGTCCATAGCCCCGTAGAAATCTGCCTCTTCGCTGACTTCCGCCCGCCGCGCACGCGCCTGTTCAGGCGTCAGGAGCCCCGCATTGAGGTCCGCGTCGATGGCCATCTGCTTGCCCGGCATCGCATCGAGCGTGAAGCGCGCCGATACCTCCGAGACACGGCCCGCGCCTTTGGTGATGACCACGAGGTTGATAATGACGAGGATGATGAAGACGACAAGGCCCACTGCGAAATTGCCGGCGATGACGAAGTTGCCGAACGCTTCGATCACACGCCCGGCGGCATGGCTGCCCTGGTGTCCGTCCGTCAGAACTACGCGCGTGGACGCGACATTGAGCGCTAGCCGCAACACGGTCGCGATCAAGAGGACCGAGGGGAAAGAGGAGAAATCGAGCGGCCGGAAACTGTAGAGCGCGACCATCAACACGAGCAAAGACAGCAGGATGTTGATGACAAAGAATGCATCTAGGATCGCAAGCGGCAGCGGCAGCAGCATCATCGCCACGATAGCGAGGATCCCGATCGGGAACAGGCTTGAGGCAATGAAGGTCACGCCGGGAAGTCTTGGCGAAGTTGTGCTGGTGTCGGACATGATGCCTCGTGCGGGTTGCGATTGCCTTCTGTCGAGCAAGTGCCGTGCCATCCGCGCAGCCAGGCGATATGCCCCGCTGTATCAGGTGCAATGGGCGACGCTGGCACGGGTCTTGCAGCCCGGTTCGAAGCAAACCCGTTCCCCTGTCGCAAAGGCCCTGCTATGATGAATGCCCCGATACCCGCCATCCTTCTTCTACTGCTGACTGCTCTCGTTTCCGGCTGCTCCATGGCATTGAGCGCTGAGGATGCGCTACCGGCGGATCCCATGCCCCGCACGATGGCCCTCGCTTCCATTAAGGACGACCTGTCCGGCATGGCGCAGCCCGCTGAGCGGCCCGTCGCGGTGGCGGTCGTTCGGCCGCTGATCACCGGGCTCGGCATGGCGCAGGTATCCCGCCAGCCTGGAGGATCATTGAATGAAAAGAGACTGCTGGCAATCCGAGCCGCGCGACTTGATGCGATCCGCGATCTGACGGAACAGGTGTACGGTATTCAACTGAGCTCCGTGACCTCCGTGCGCGATACCGTTGTGCAGAATGACCAGATAAAGGCTCTCGTGGCGGGGGAAATCCGCGGGGCGCGCACGGAGCGGATTACCCCGAAGGGCTCCGATTCCTACGAGGTTGTGCTGAGCCTCGATTCCGACGTGGTGGCCTACATCATGCGCGCCGCGGCGCTGGGTGTTTAAGGTGCGCGCCCTCATTCTGAGCCTTGTTATCTGGCTGCTTCCGCTTGCGCTTCTGGCCGATCAGTCCGCCCGCTGGGTGGAGTCGGAGGGTCTTGCCTACATCAACAACGGCGCCGATAGAGATGCAGCGCGCCAACGGGCCTTGGGAGAGGCGCTGATCTCCGCCGCGCTGGCTGGAGGGGCCAGCCTTCAGGGCCACTCCGTCCTGCACAACGCGCGCCTCGTCTCGGACGTAGCGGTGCTGCGGGCAACGGGGCGCGTGTTGCGGCACGATATCATCGCGGCGCATGTGGAATCCGGTCACTGGCGGGTACGCGTCCGGGCGTTGGTCGGGCCTGCCACCCCGCAAAGCTGTGGCGGCAAGCGACGTCTAAACATCGACGCCACGCCACCGCGCATCCAAATCAACCCCAATGCCGGTGCTTGGGCGCAGCCCGTCGCGCAGCAATTGGCGCGGGACGTCATGTCCACGGTCGCGAGGCACCCTGCTGTGACGCTTGAGACCGTGGCCCCGCGACCCAGGCGCCGGGTCGCCGCGACGCTGGATTACACGACGCTTACCCGGGGCGAAATCACCAAGCGACCGGGGAATGAGCAGCTTGAACTTTCCATCGAGGTGCGCGGGCAGGGGCCGCGTGCCCAGCTGACGATGACTCTGGCCGTGACAGGCGCTGAGGGACGCGTCACGCGCACGACACTGACCCGGACTGCCGCCGCGCGTGCCGATGGTCTTTTCGCCCTCGCGACGGGTCAGCGGCGGCCCAAGGCCGAGCGCGAGCTCGTCGCGGGCCTCCTGCGCGGTGTGGAGACCTTCTTCGATACGCTTGTCTGCAAGCCACCCGAGACCCGCATCGAGGCGCGCGGCAGCGCGCTCACCGTTGGGATCGGTCGCCGTCAGGGTCTCACCCGAACGAGCCTCGCGTTCATCGACGATCCGCGCTCCAGCTTCGGACTCCTCGAGGTCGTCGAGCTGACGAACACGTCCGCGCGGCTCCGACCGCTCGATCCAACGCGCGCGTCGCAGAGCTTTGTTGGCAGGCGCGTCTACTTCGTGGAAACAGGAAGATGACGCGGTACGCCATCCTGCTGGCGGCCTGTCTAACGGCATTGTCGTTTCCTGCAGCGGCGAACGTGCTGACGGGGGAGGCCCTGGCCGCGCAGATCGACAGCGCGCTGGAGAAGGCAAGAATCCGGGCCCGGGCGGAGATTTCGCCCAACCGGATGTTTCCCGCCTGCTCCGTGCCGCTAGACATCGATGTTGCGCTCGAGGCGCGAGTGCGCGTGCGCTGTGCGCAGACTGGCTGGACCCGAGATTTCAGGGTCAGCCCGAAGGTCGGGACCGAGCGTTACGCGTCCGATGTTGCTGGTGAGGCCCATATGGTGATCCTACGCGAAAGTCTGCCACGGGGTACCGTCCTCCAAAGCGCGCACCTACAAACTGTCTCGGCGCAGGGGCGTCTCTCCCATGCAGCGATCGGCGTGGTTGAGACTGCGCTGGGGCGCACACTGCGCGTCAACCTTGGGGCCGGTCAGCCGCTTCTGGCACGACATCTGGAACAGGCCTGGTTCGTTACGCTAGAAACACCCGTCACGATTTCCATCGAGCGTCAGGGCATCCGGATCGAGATGAAAGGTGAGCCGCAGGCCAATGGCCAACTGGGCGAGGTCGTCCCGATCTTGAACCTGTCGAGCGGTCGTGTGCTGCACGCCGTGGTGACGGGTAAAAATTTTGTTTCGGTGCCGGCTAACATGCGCCTGATAAGTGCCGTTAAAGACTGCGACGGTAGAGAAACACTTTGCAAAGGGGGATGACCCGTGGTTGACCCGATCAACATATCAAATCTGTCGCGGCTTCGTCCGACGGATACCGCCGCCTCCAGGACCGGGGGCGCGGCGGCATCACCTGCGGAGGTGAAGAGCCCGACGCCCGCCGCTGATACGGTCGCATTGACCAATGACATGGCAGTTGCGATTGAGCGGCTCTCTGATCTGGAGCCTCCGATGGACGCGGCGCGCCTGGCCATCGTGAAGGCGCAGATCCTTGAAGGGGCCTATCCCCTTGATTCCCAGAAGCTCGCAGAAACCTTCTTCCGCGACATCGGCGCGATGACGGGAGAGTGACCATGGAACATTTGGCTATAATCGTGCTTGTCGCGCTGGTGATCTCGAACGGTCTCTTGCTTTCGACCCTGATGTCCCGAACCATCAAGCAGACGTTTTTGGACGGAGGTCCGCCTCGTGAGAGCTTTGGCATCTCCGAGATCGCCACGATCGAGGCGCAGCTCACCGAAATTCGGCGCGATATAGATTGGTTGACCGCGGACCGCATGCTGGAGACGACGGGCAGATTTCTTGACTTGGGCCCCAAGACGGAGCCCGCCTGCAACGAGGCTTCCCCGCTTAATCCTGTGGAGAACCGTTTTTGCCAGTAGCGACTAGCGCGCACACGCGCCACTGACCCGAGGCCGACGGTCTCGAGCCTTGGCCGCATTTCGGCTCCAAACCCCGGCGATTTTAATCCGCTGGGTGCCGATCACAGGCACTCGAAAGACAGCTTGTAGGCGTTGTCCAAAGCGGATGCGCAGGAGAAATACACGGCCACCTTTTGGTTCAACAACGTGATCCAAACGGGGCCGTCGCTTTCGGTCAACGAAATGCCAGGAATGTGGCACCAGTGGATAGGATCGGTCGCGGCTGACCTGCCCTTCTACTTGTTGCCAGTCGTTGTCTGTGCGGCCAGTGCCTTCGTGCGCTGGCCGCTTTTTGCTTGTCCTTTCTAGGAGGCGCTGTAAGCCGAGACAATTTTGATCATTGGCGGACAATCAACTTGAACGCATAATTAGTGTAAACCAATGCAAATAGCGGGCATGGATCGTATCGCAGGTGGTCGGTTTGGCGAGCGTAGGTAATGCTCCGTTTGTATTGCAAGATCCTTTGCAGGAACAGAATTTTGGGAGTTTGGCCATGACCGAAACAGCGACGATCGAGGATAAGGCCAAGCCCCTCAGATTTGAAAGCGACCGGGCGTCTTCGCGCTCTTTTTGGATCGCACTGGCGCTTACGATTGCGATCGTCGCGTGGATGGGGAGTGGATTTGTCTTTCCAAGCGAAGGAACATCCGAGGAAGTCGCCGCTGTGGAGGTGCAGCCTGTTGCCGTAACGGTGCGAACTTCATTTGCTCAACCTGTGACCCAGTTCTTTCAGGCCGAGGGGCAAGCGCAGCCCGACCGCGATACGGTGATCCGCGCACAAGCCTCAGGCCAGATCGCAGAAGTCTTCGTCAGCAAAGGAGATGATATCGAGGCAAATGCTGTCGTGGCTCGGCTCGAGACAAAGGAGCGGGAGGCAGATCTGACCCGGGTCTTGGCGGAACTCGATCGCGCCGAGCGAGAGGCCGAGAATGCAGCCGCCCTTCAGAGGCGCGGCGTCGCGACTGCGGACCGCGTGGTCCAAGCTGATGCCGCTCTTGCCAGCGCGCGCGCCCAATTGGCGGTGGCGCAGGAAAACCTACGAAACACCGAGATCACGGCGCCCTTTGGCGGCCGGATCGAGACGCTCGATCTCGACGTGGGCGAGTTTATCCAGACGGGCAGCGAAGTTGGCCGGATCGTCGACAACGCTCCGCTGACGGTATCCATTCAGGTGCCCCAGCAGGCGCTCCGCCAGCTCAAGAACCTCCAGCCAGCGCAGGTGCTTTTCATTACTGGTGAGCAACGCGCAGGCACCGTATCTTTCGTAGGGACTTCTGCAGCCACTGATACGCGCACCTTCCTGGTCGAAGTCGATGTGCCTAACTCTGATGGTCTCATCCCGGCGGGGATCTCTGCCGAGGTGCGGATTCCGGTCGGGCAGGTCGAGGCGCATTTTCTATCGCCCTCGACTGTTTCGCTGAACGAACTCGGTGCGCTCGGCGTGAAAGTGGTGGATGCCGAAAACGTGGTCCGTTTTCACGAAATCGATGTTGTGCGCGCACAGATCGAAGGCATCTGGGTTCAAGGCCTGCCGAAGGAGGCCCAGATTATCACCATCGGCCAAGGCTTTGTGGGCGAGGGGGAAACCGTGCGTCCGCAAAATGAGGAGGGCGGGCAATGAACGCACTGATCTCTGCCGCATTCTCCCGCAGCAAGCTTGTCGTCCTGCTGCTGATCATGGTGCTCAGCCTGGGCGCGCTGGCCTACTCCGCGATCCCGAAGGAAGCTAACCCTGAAATCCCGCTGCCTCTTGTATACGTCTCTACGGGCCTTGATGGGATTAGCCCTTCCGATGCGGAACGTCTGCTGATCGAACCACTTGAAACGGAGTTTGCTTCTATCACCGGGCTCGACCGGATGGAGAGCCATGCCTCTGAGGGCTTTGCCGCAGTGCAGCTCGACTTCTTGCCCGGGGGCGACATCGATGAAGCGCTCGATAAAGTGCGCGAGGCCGCAGACCGCGCCGAAGGTGAGTTGCCCGAAGACGCCTATGACATTACGATCACCGAGATTAACACGGCGCTCTTCCCGATCATCACGATCCTTCTTTCCGGCCCTGTCCCGGAGCGGACGCTCAATGAGCTTGCAGATGAGGTGCAGGAGGCCGTTGAGGGGCTTCCAGGTGTGCTTGAGGCTGAAATCGGTGGGAAGCGGGATGAGTTCCTCGAAGTACTCATAGATCCGACCGTCTTTCAGACATACAATCTTTCGTTCGAGGAGGTCATTGGCCAGATCCAGCGGAACAACCAATTGATCGCCGCAGGCGCGATCGAGGCTGGCGCCGGGCGCGTTATGCTCAAAGTGCCCGGCCTGATCGAAGACCTCGAAGACGTCCTGAGCATGCCGGTGAAGGTGCGCGACGGCACCGTCGTCACTTTCAGCGATGTGGCCACTATTCACCGGGCCTTCGATGCCCCCACGGGCTTTGCGCGGATCAATGGTCAACCGGCGCTGTCGCTTGAAGTCACGAAGCGCTCTGGCGCCAACATCATCGTCACCGTTGATGACGTGAAGGCCCGCGTGGCCGAGCTCCAGGAAAACTGGCCGGACACGGTGCGCGTGGACTTCTTGCAAGACCAATCCGAGCAGGTCGAAGACTTCCTTTCCGATCTGGAGGCCAATGTGATTGCTGCGGTGATCCTTGTGATGATCGTCATCGTCTTTGCTATGGGCTTTCGCTCGGCGATCCTTGTGGGCCTTGCGATCCCGGGCGCGTTCCTCGCGGGCGTTACAGCGCTTTGGCTCTTTGGCTTTACGATGAACATCGTCGTCCTTTTCTCACTCATCCTCGTTGTGGGCATGCTCGTGGATGGCGCCATCGTGACCACGGAGCTTGCGGACCGGAAGCTCCAAGAAGGAGCCAGCCCGAAAGAGGCTTATTCCTATGCGGCCAAACGGATGGCTTGGCCGATTATCGCTTCGACGGCGACGACGCTTAGCGTGTTCTTCCCGCTGCTTTTCTGGACGGGCATGTTGGGCGAGTTCATGAAGTTCCTGCCGATCACGGTGATTTTCACGCTCTTTGCTTCGCTCTTCATGGCGCTACTTTTCATTCCTGTCGTTGGTGGCTGGATTGGGCGCAGGCAGCCGCAATCGGCGGCCTCCAAAGCCACGCTTCACCATGCCGAAACAGGCGACCCGCGCGCGATTGGCGGCCTGACCGGCGCCTATGTGCGCGCGCTCGAATGGGCAATTCTGCGCCCGGGGGCGACGGTTATGCTGGCGGTGGCGATGCTCCTCGGTGCGTTTGGCGCCTATGGTCAGCTGGGCAACGGTGTGAACTTATTCCCGTCTGTTGAGCCTGAATTCATGTCCGTGCAGATCCGCACGCGCGACAACATCTCGATCTACGAGCGCGACCGCCTTGTGCGACTGGTGGAGAACCGCCTTCTTGGGGCCGCCGAGGTGGAGACGCTTTACGCGCGCTCGGTTCTCAGCGCGGGGCAGGGTGATGAAGAGACGATTGGCACCCTCCAGCTCGATCTGATCGATTGGGACAAGCGCCGCACCGCCGCCGAAATCGGCGCCGAAATCCGCGAAGAGGTTTCCGACATCGCTGGCATCGACGTCCAAGTGCTCACCGATGATGGGGGGCCTGCGGGGGGCAAACCGATCAACCTCAAGCTGCTCGGGAACGACGCGGCCGCGCAGGCCGCTGCGGTGGAAGGGGTGCGCGAAGCCATGGCCACGATCGGGGGCTTCACCGATATCACCGACACGCGCCCGCTGCCGGGTGTGGAGCTGTCGATCATCGTGGACAGGGTAGAGGCTGCGCGCTTTGGCGCCGATGTGAGCCTTCTTGGGCAGGCGGTTCAGCTCCTTACACAAGGCATCGAAGTGGCGAGCTACCGTCCTGGTGACGTGGATGGGACGCTAGATATCCGGGTGCGGTTCCCGCATCAGGAGCGCTCTCTGGCGGAACTTGGCAATCTGCGGGTGCCGACGTCCTCGGGCCTTGTGCCGATCTCGAATTTCGTAAGCTTCCAACCGACCGAGCGTGTGGGCACCATCACCCGCATCGACGAGCGGCGTGTCGTGACGATCGAGGCCAACCTCGCGCCCGGTGTGCTGCTCAACGAGCAGGTCGAAAAGCTCACTGCCTTCATGGACGAGGAGCTGCCGTCGTCCGTGACCTACAGCTTCTCCGGCGAGGCCGAGGATCAGAACGAAGCGATGACTTTCCTGTTGGGGGCCTTTGCCTCCGCGATCCTGTTGATGTACATGATCCTACTACTGCAGTTCAACCGCTTCGATCAGGCGCTGATCGTGATGAGCGCGATCGTTTTCTCGATTGCAGGCGTGTTGCTGGGGCTTTTGGTGACGGGCCGTCCCTTTGGTGTCGTCATGGGCGGTATCGGTGTGATCGCGTTGGCGGGCATCGTTGTGAACAACAACATCGTTCTGATCGATACCTACAACCAGCTGAAAGCCTCCGGTCAGTCACCGCTCGAAGCGGTGCTGCGCACGGGCGCCCAGCGATTGCGCCCGGTGGTGCTGACGTCGGTGACAACGGCGCTTGGCCTGATGCCCATGGTCATCGGGCTCAACATCGACTTCTTCACGCGTGAGATTGTCTATGGTGCGCCCTCGACCCAGTTGTGGACCGAGCTGTCGAGCGCCATTGCAGGCGGCCTCGTTGTGGCGACGGTGCTGACGCTGATCGTGACCCCGGCGATGCTGATGCTGACCGAGCGGCGCGCGACGCGTGCGGCACCTGCGGGCGCGACGGTGACGCCGGCTGAATGAAGGTTTTAGACCAAGACTGCGAAAGCCCCCCCACCACTGCATATGATCTGTGGCAAGATCGCCTCCGGAAAATCAACACTTACGGCGCGTCTGGGCCGCGAGCCGCGTGTGGTGGTGATCTCAGAAGACGACTGGCTCAAGGCGCTCTTCGGGATGAGATGACCACGCTTGCTGATTTTGTCCGCTGCTCGCACAAACTGCGGGCAGCCGTGGCGCCGCATATCGTGGGGCTGTTGCGGGCGGGCGTTTCCGTCATGCTCGATTTCCAAGCCAACATCGTGGAGGTCCGCGCTTGGATGCGCGGCATCTTCGAAGAAGCGGACGTGCCCCACCTGCTGCATGTGCTCGATACGCCTGACGAGGCTTGTCTTGCCCGCCTCAAAGCGCGCAACGCTGAGGCCGATCATCCCTTCGCGGCGATCGAGGAGCAGTTTCACCGCGTCTCAAAACACTTCCACGCGCCTACGCCGGACGAAGGTTTCAACGTTCTCATCCACCAATAGACGCACCTCCTTCGTGGCTAGTGCTGCCTGACCGGATTGGGTATTAGCAGGGTCCGTAAGGTCCGCAACCCAGCCCCGCGTCAGGAGAGAAGTACGTGTCGAATATTCCTAGCTATCAGGAACATGCCGTCCCCAACGCTCTGGAGGGGCTGGTGACGAGATTTCTGGCGCTCAATTTCGAGCAAGCAGAGAAAGTCACCGTACCTGCCCGGCCCACCGGCCACATCTATCTCGGTTGGGTCCCGCGTGGAAACGGCGTTGCTTCTGCCCAGGGCGTGGATTTCCCGCTAGAGCCCGGCTGCTGCCATCTGTCGGGCCAGCTGACGACCTTCGATGCCGAATACTCGATTGAGGGGCCGTTCCAGCACTTCCTCGCTGAGTGCACGCCCATCGGGGCGAGCCGGCTGATGAAGCGAGACATGGGTCCATTGGTGAACCGTTGCGAGTTCTTCACGACCGAGCTCAAGGGCCCCGCCACGCTTGAGACCTTTACAGAGATTTTGATGGGTTTTGCTAAAGAGGCAGGGCCCGGAGACGACATGGTGGAGGCCGCCGCCGCCAAGATCGAGGCGAGCCGCGGCGATCTTCGTATTGCGGATCTCGCAGCTGAGCTTTGCGTCAGCGAACGTCACCTGCGGCGGGAATTTACGTCGCGCGTTGGTATTGCCCCCAAAGCCTTCGCGACGATCAAGAAAGTTCTCGCGACACTTCAGGCACTTGGCGCCGATCCCAGTGCTGATCTGGCGGAGCTCGCCTATAGCTCCGGCTTTTACGATCAGGCGCATCTGACCAAGGTCTTCCAGCTCTATATGCGCGCCACACCCGGCAAGCTGCGCTTTGATGATGACGGGGTTTTGCAAAGCATCGTCGCGGGCGCCTAATCGCCGCTCACGTCCGTTTTTTACAATCCCGGTCGGACGGTTTCATCCTAAGTTTCGGGCATTGAGTGGAGTAGCGGCGCATTGCCTTCATTTTGGACTATGGTTGCAAGCGTAAGTGTCCTTGCGTTTGGAGGGAGCAGCGTATTGGCCTGCTCGCTAGTTAAGCCGGACGTCCTCGACGGTTTTGTGCCGCTCGACCCTCTCATGTTTCTCGACCTCCCTGACCAAGACACCGTCCGCGTGACGGCTGCGCTAGAACAGTCCTTCGTGGACGCCGCGATTGCCAATGGGCTTCGTGGGCTCACCAAGAGCTATTGCCACATCGGCATTCAGGACATGGTCGTGGATTTTCGCCAACCGGTCGAAGACGATGCCATTAGCGCGATGCTCACGCGGGCCGTGTATGTTTGGGATGTGTCAGGCGATCCTGTTGGCTGGCGCCTTGATGCCCTTGGGGAGCGCTCGATTTGTGCGCGCGGTAACGATCCGATGGCCCCCGTCTGTCCTTAGAATGAGGAAAAGTATGAAAACCTTCTTTGCAGTCCTAGGTCTGGCCGCATTGCCGATCACGGCACAGGCCCAAGACATTGATCCTGATGTGGATTTCACCCGGCTCAACAAGTCCGGGTTTGTGAAAGAGATGCGCGCCATGGGCGAGGCTTCCTGGGAGCCGATGATGGCCCTCTATGGCCGCTTGGACCCCTCGCTAGCAGAGCTGGTGCCAGAGTATCCGTGGTCGTCCGAATTCGATGATGCCTACGGCTGCGTTTACCAGGGCCTATCTGATCGCGATGCGCTTGGCGATGTGAACCAGATCCGCGACAAGACAATCCTCTTGGTCGGCTACATCATGTCGTCAGAGGAAGTCAATTTTGCCTCGCTCGAAAACGACGACACGTTGCTCGAGTTGATGTTGCCCAGTGATAACCTCGTCGAGGTCAGCAGCGACTGCGGCGTCCAAGAGCTCAACATGCGGGCGCTGACGGAAAGCGGCATGATGGAAGCCTTTATGGCCGTGGTCATGGCTGACGGATAGAACCGACCTCCAAGGTCTGAATGTCAAACGCCCCAACGCGATGCGGAGGGGCGTTTTCTTTTCGGCCTTGGCCTTACGGTACTGGATCGAGGGAGGCTGGATCTATGATATCCGCCACGAGCCCGCCTTTGATGGCGCAGCCGATGATCTCGGTCAGGTACTGGGTGGCGACCTCCTCGCGGTTAGAGGTCACGCCCACGCTGATATTGCCAAAGATGGTGGCGTTGGTCTGGTTCATGAGCGGGTAGTTGTAGGGCCCAGCGGTAAATATCACGCTTCGCAGGGCTTCTTGTTCGTACATCATTTCAAAGGCTTGAACGGTCTCGGGTGACCGCGCGATCATGATGGTCAGGTATTCCTCGGTCTGGAAGAACGCTTCATCATCCGACTGAAGTTCGGGGTCAAAGCGGACATAGATCAGCTCTGCACGGTCTTCTTTGACCGGGTTCTCCACGAAGGAGGCGTCGCTTGAAATACCCCAGTCTTCAACAGGCGGTGGGATAAGGCTGATCAGGTCGGTGCAAGTCTCATAAGGCCAGCTTACGCTTTGCAGGATCGGATCCGAGCGCACGAACGTCGTGTAGTCGCCTTCATGCTTGGAATAGCGCTCTTGCTGTTCGATTTGCGTCTGATCCCAACGGCTGTCGATTGCGTCGTAGGCCGCGCTTGCATCTGAGACGGTATAGGGCTCTGAGAAGACAGGGCGGGGCGCTTGATCTTCTGCGCTGGCCCAAGAAGGGACGCAGATCGAGACGGCCAGAAGGTAGGTCAGAGGGCGCGCCATGTTCTTCTTATTCGTAGCGTTTTGGCTTCGGGACGCGGGCTCTGAGAGCCAAGAGATCCGGTGTTGCGGGAGTCCATTGCCAAAAGCTGGTAAAGGAGGCGCATGCACAGCGATTGTAGAAATCAGACACGCCGATCTCAGGCAGCGTGGCGCTAGCGTTTCGGGGACATCTGCGCAGTGAAGGCGTCAACGATCGCGTCATCTAGGTTCGCGATGTAGGCGGCTTCGGTCCAGGTCTCTTACAGCACGATGGCGCTCAAGCTTACGAGCCCGGCGATGAGGGCCGGCACCCGGAACTGTTGGTTGAGCAAGCTCTCCAAACCCACCGCGCCAAGGAGCGTGACCGACAGCAGGGGAACCAGAGGCAGGTTGGGCCGTCCCTTACGGATCGACACCTTCCACGATGGTGATGTTGGGGATGCCTGCGCCGATGCGATGTTCCCGCGCAGCTTGGTATTCCGGCGAGTGGTAGCAGGCAAGGGCATCTTCCATCGAGGCGAATTCGATCACCACGTTGCGGGGGTGATCTGCACCCTCAAGCGCGTGATAGGTGCCACCACGCGCAAGAACTTTTGCGCCGTATTTCTTGAACGGTTCCGCCGTGCCTTGGGCATAGAGCGCGTAACGCTCCGGGTCGGTGACCGTGACATGGGCAATCCAGTAAGCTTTGGGCATGGGCGGCGTCCTCCGTTGTGAGGGGGCCGGGGCGATGTGCTCCGGCCCCTTTGTCTTATCAATTCAGTGCAGCATCGGTGATGACGTGGGTCCAGGCGCCCTCAGGTGCCTTGGTGATCACGGGATCCGAGCCACCTGCCAGAAGCGATGCGACCGTGCGGTCATAATCCGCAGGGTCGAGCGAGCCGTTCGAACCAGCGGTGAGCTTGGCGACCTCGCCCATCATGCGCACCTGATGCCCTTCGGTCTGTGCGCCGGTCTCGTCATAGTCGAGCACGATAAGCGCGGCCTCTTCAGGGTTCGCTTCGGCCCATTTCCAGCCTTCCATGGAGGCAGCAACGAAGCGGGTCATCTTGTCGACGAATGCCGTGTCCTCAAGGTTCTCTTCAAGCACATAGAGGCCGTCCTCGAGCGTCGCGACACCTTGATCTTCGTACTTGAAGGTCACGAGATCATCGGGCGACAGCCCTGCGTCGATCACCTGCCAGTACTCGTTATAGGTCATCGTGGAGATGCACGCGGCCTGTCCGTTCAGGATCGGGTCCACGTTGAATCCCTGCTTGAGCACCTCAACACCGGCGTCGGAGCCATCGGTGGGGATCTCAAGTTGGCTCATCCAGCTCAGGAACGGGAATTCGTTACCGAAGAACCAGACGCCGAGGGTCTTGCCCGCGAAATCATCGGTGGTGGCCACGCCCGCGTCCTTGCGGCAGGTCAACATCATGCCCGACGACTTGAACGGCTGGGCGATGTTGACCATCGGCAGGCCCTTTTCGCGTGCGGCAAGAGCTGCGGGCATCCATTCGACCGTTACGTCCGCCCCGCCACCGGCGAGAACCTGCGTCGGCGCGATGTCTGGGCCGCCCGGCTTGATCGTCACGTTCAGATCAGCATCCGAGTAATAGCCGTTCTCGAGCGCCACATAGTAGCCCGCGAACTGCGCCTGGGTGACCCATTTGAGCTGCAGCGTCACGTCGTCGGCCGCGAGCGCCGGCATCGCCAGCAGCGAGAGCGCCGCAGCCTTGCAAGTGAGTTTGATATCCATGGGAAGTCCTCCGTGTTGATTGACGTGTTGATTATCGGTTGCGATGGGACGGGTGCCAGAAGGTGACCCGTCTCTCGATCCAGGCCATGAGCCCGAAAATGCTGGTGCCGACCATCGCTGCGACAGCGATCTCAGCCCAGACAAGGTCGATTGACAAGCTGCCCACGCCTGTCGAGATCCGAAAGCCCATCCCGCGCGTGGGAGAGCCAAAATATTCAGCGACGATGGCGCCGATTAACGCCAGGGTTGTGGCCACTTTCAGCCCGTTGAAGATGAAGGGCATGGCTGCGGGAAGGCGCAGCTTCAGCAGTGTATGGCCGTAGCTCGCCGCGTAGGTGCGCATGAGGTCGCGTTGGAGCGTGTCGCTCGCCCGCAGGCCTTCGACGGTGTTCACGAGGATCGGGAAGAAGACCATCACGACAACGACGGCCGCCTTCGACTGCCAGTCAAATCCGAACCAATTCACCATGATGGGCGCGATCCCCACGATGGGCAGCGCGGCGAAGAAGTTGCCGATAGGCAAAAGCCCCCTCGTGAGGAAGGCGGAGCGGTCGATGAGGACGGCGCAGATGAACGCGGCAGCGGCGCCAATGGCGAAGCCTCGGAAGGCGCCTTTGACGACGGTCTGTACGAAGTCGATCCAGAGTACCTCTAGCGAGGCCGCGAAGGTTGCGCCTACCATGGAGGGTGGGGGCAAGATTACTGGGCTCACGCCGAGGCTCCGGACGGTTCCTTCCCAAAGCACAAGGAGCGTGACGCCGAAGAGGACGGGCACCGCGATACGGACGGGGATCGTCTCGCTCCAGCGTGAATTGCTGAGCCAAATGTTGGCGCCCCAGGCCGCGACCCAGAAGACGATTGCGATCAGAAGCGCGCTCATGCCTGCCCTCCCATCCGTCTAAGCGACAGCCTCTGGATAAGGTCAATGAGCGTGACGAGAAGCCCTGCAAGAACGGCAGCCGTGAAGAGCGCCGACCAGATAGCGAGTGGCGTGCCGAACTGATCCCCGATCAGGATCCGCGCGCCGAGGCCGCTAATGGCGCCAGTGGGCAGTTCCCCCACGATGGTGCCCACGAGGGCTGCAGCGATCCCCACCTTGAGGGAGGTGAAAAGGAATGGCAGCGAGGCGGGGAGCCTGAGTTTCAGGAAGCTCTGGACACCTGTCGCGTCGTAGGTCTTCAAAAGATCAAGTTGCGAGGTCTCCGGCGCTTTGAGCCCCTTCACCATGCCCACCAGTACCGGGAAGTAGCAGAGGTAGGCCGAGATGATGGCCTTCGGCAGCCCGCGCCCCTCCACCCCCACTTGCGAGGACAAGACGATGATCATCGGCGCAATGGCCACGATGGGGATGGTCTGGCTGATGATGGCCCAGGGCAGAAGGCTCAGCTGCGCGGTGCGTGAATAGACGATGGCGACGGCCCCGATGATGCCAAGGCTCGTGCCCAGCAGGAAGCCCCAGAGCGTGGACTGAAGCGTGATCCAGCCGTGGTAGATGAGTGATCGTTTGGACCACGCACGGCCCTTCATGACCATGGCGCCGGTGGTCTTCCAAAGTTCCTGACCCACCTGCGTGGGCGTGGGAAGCCGTGGTCGATCAAGGGCATAGCCCACGGCCACGTAGTCACTGTTATCGAGCATCAGCCGCCAGACGGAGACGTCGCGCCTAGCCACGGGGCCTTCGGGGATCACCTCCGCCCCGCTGCGTTCGGCCATGTCGAGCGCGGGGCGCACGTTCATTGGCGCCACGGCCACCCACCAGAGGCCCACGATCACCAGAAGCACACTTATGACCGGGAAAATGGACCTCATGAGTGCCACTCCATGCGGAGCTCCGGGACGCCGTCGCCGCGGCCCTCAGCCTTGCGTTCGACGGTCTCAAACCCCTCGCGGTGGTAGAAGCGGTGCGCGGCGGTGTTAGGCTCGTGCGTCCAGAGCTGCACGTAGTCGCGGCCCGCGCGCACGCGGTCGAGGAGCTGTTTACCAGCGCCGGAGCCCGGTGAGGCGGTGTAGAGCCCGCCGATCAGGCTCTCTTCGACATTGAAGGACAGGTAGCCCGCGATGGGATCGCCGATCACCCAGAACTCCCGCAGCGGAATGCCCTTGGCGAGGATTTCGGTGAGCTTTTCCTTGCTGGGCTGGGCTTCTTCCATCCAAGGCACGCTCTCCAGCCAGCCCCGCACGATGCCCGCGCAGGCGGCGGCATCGGCCTCATGGGCCAGGCGGAGCGTGCCC
This sequence comes from Paracoccaceae bacterium, assembly GCA_022448245.1. Taxonomy (GTDB): domain Bacteria; phylum Pseudomonadota; class Alphaproteobacteria; order Rhodobacterales; family Rhodobacteraceae; genus Shimia_B. The sequence goes on along the minus strand of JAKVCO010000008.1, from coordinate 170,026 downwards.
GCGTCACTCATAGGAATGCCCCGCGCGGAGGCCTTCTCGGACGCGATGGGCGAGCGCCAGAAACTCCGGCGTCTCGCGGATATCAAGGGGGCGTTCGCGCGGCAGATCGCTCTCAATCACATCGGTGATGCGGCCGGGGCGGGGGGACATGACGACGATCTTGGTCGACAGATACACCGCCTCGGGGATCGAGTGGGTGACGAAGGCGATGGTCTTGCCTGTCTGGTCCCAGAGCTTAAGGAGCTGTTCGTTCAGGTGGTCACGCACGATCTCATCAAGCGCGCCGAAGGGTTCGTCCATGAGCAAAAGATCGGCGTCAAACGCCAGCGCCCGCGCGATGGAGGCGCGCTGCTGCATGCCGCCTGACAGCTGCCAGGGGTATTTGTTCTCAAACCCTTCCAGATCGACGAGCTTGAGCACCTTCTCCACTCGGCCCGCCATATCGCTTTTGGCGTAGCCCATGATCTCCAGCGGCAGCCGGATGTTGGCGCCAATGGTGCGCCACGGGTAGAGGCCTGCGTGCTGGAAGACGTAGCCATAGGCCCGGCTCTTGCGCGCCTCATCGGGGCTGAGCCCGTTGACGGTGAGCGTGCCCGAGGTCGGCGTCTCGAGCGCTGCCACACAGCGCAGGAAGGTGGTCTTGCCGCAGCCCGAAGGGCCGATGAAGGAGACGAAATCGCCTTTGCCGATCTCGAGCCCCACGTCGCTGAGCGCATGGACCGGCCCATCGTTCGTTTGGAACGTGAGATTGAGGTTTTGTGCGGAGATGACCGTCATGAACTCAACGAGGCTTCTCGAAGATGAAAATGTAACCTGTGGAAATTGTCCAAAGCCCCAGCGTCAAAATCAACAAAAGCAAGCGCACAATCCAAATGGCGAGGTTCGGATTGTCGGCGATAACCTCAGCAAGGTTCCATCCCTCAGCGTTGTGCGTTGAAAGCGCTCGATCAACGCGTCCAACGGAGCTTCCGAAGAGAACACCTAGCAGGCCCCCAGCGAAACTGACGCGAACAGCTTTGTTTATACGGGCAGCGGAGATCGCCGCTCTGCCCGCCGCTTCCTCGGGGCCCTCGAGTGTCTTCCTAGAAATCTCAGGCTCAATCCTTGCTGCCAATGTTTACACCCCCGTCGCCGGGATGCCGGAGCGCTGGACCGGGCGGGGCTGGGTGAGCTCCTTCCAAGTGCTGAGCGCTTTGTTGGTGGCGCCGTTGCCGGGGCGTTTGACGAAGTTGCCGTGACCCTCTTGCGTCTTCACCTCGCCGTCGCTGATCGCCACTTGGCCGCGGGTCAGCGTGAAGCGGGGCAGGCCGGTGACTTCTTTGCCCTCGAAGACGTTGTAATCGATGGCTGACTGCTGCGTTCCTGCGGTGATGGTCTTTGATTTCTTCGAGTCCCACACCACGAGGTCGGCATCCGCACCCACGAGCACCGCGCCCTTCTTTGGGTAGCAGTTCAAGATTTTGGCGATGTTGGTGGAGGTGACGGCCACGAACTCATTGGGGGTCAAGCGGCCCGTCTCCACACCGTGGGTCCAGAGCATGGGCATTCGGTCCTCAAGCCCGCCGGTGCCGTTGGGGATCTTGGTGAAATCGCCCACGCCGTAGCGCTTTTGTTCTGTCGTGAAGGCGCAATGATCAGTTGCCACGACAGACAGCGATCCCGCCTGCAGACCCGCCCAAAGCGACTGCTGATGCCCCGCGTCGCGGAATGGCGGGGACATCACACGGCGCGCGGCGTGGTCCCAATCGTCGACGAAATACTCACGCTCATCGAGGGTCAGGTGCTGGATCAGAGGCTCCCCCCAGACGCGCTTGCCCTGCTGACGCGCACGGCGGATGGCCTCGTGCGCCTCCTCGCAGGAGGTATGGACGACATAAAGCGGGACGCCCGCCATATCGGCGATCATGATCGCGCGGTTCGTGGCCTCGCCTTCGACTTGGGAGGGGCGAGAATAGGCGTGGGCCTCGGGGCCCGTGTTGCCCTCTGCGAGCAGCTTGGCGGAAAGCTCCGCCACCACATCGCCATTCTCCGCATGGACCATGGCGATCCCGCCGAGCTCCGCCAGGCGGTTGAAGCTGGAGAAGAGCTCATCGTCGTTGACCATGAGCGCGCCTTTGTAGGCGAGGAAGTGTTTGAACGTGTTGATCCCGCGCTGCTCGATCACGGTTTTCATGTCGTTGAAGACCTGCTCCCCCCACCAGGTGACGGCCATGTGGAAGGAGTAGTCGCAGTTCGCGCGGGTCGATTTGTTGTCCCAGCGCTTGATCGCGTCGAGGAGGCTTTCGCCCTGGTTGGGCAGGCAGAAGTCCACGACCATCGTCGTGCCCCCCGCCAGCGCCGCGCGGGTGCCGGATTCGAAATCGTCGGAGGAATAGGTACCCATGAAAGGCATCTCGAGATGCACATGCGGGTCAATCCCGCCGGGCATCACGTAGCAGCCGGTGGCGTCGAGCACTTCATCGCCGGACAGGTTCGGGCCGATCTCCGTGATGACGCCGTTCTCGATAGCCACGTCCGCCTCGTAGGTGAGATCGTGGGTGACGATGGTGCCGTTCTTGATGATTGTGGTGGTCATTTTGTCTCTCCAATGGCAGCCAGCTGTTCCAGAATCTTTTTACGAAGGCCCCTTTCTTTCGGAGCGAAAAACTCGTTGCCCAGGCTTGTGACAACGAAAAATCGTACGTTCCGCGCTGCCAACCATTTCCAGGGACTGCCAAGCTCGGCAAAGTGCTCAGCTAAGTCACGATACCAATTTGTGCTCTCAGGAGTGATTTCCTGGAACCTCCAAGTTGCCGTTTCGCCGTCTTGGAGAGTTATTGGTAGTGGTGAGCTTCCCGCCATGCCCTCCATTAGAATGGCGTCGTACCTCGGCAGGCGTGACCGAATAGCAAGGGAGCGGATCGTAACTGGTCTAAGTCCCAAATTGGTTGCTGACAGAACAAAAACATCCACCTTTGAGCCGCTTACGCCCCTAGTAACTTCAATCATGGGTCTGGCCCAAACCGAGATGGTTTGGCGGTTTGCGCGATTTGCTACGCGAAGGGCAACGTAAGCCGCCGTAAATGTGGCGATACCGGTAAACCAGATTCCAGCGACTTCCAAAATGCCGCCGAAATCATCGAAAAATTGAAGGATCACTCCACAATCTCCGCAGTGTTCAGCACCGCATGGAGCAGCACGTCCGTGCCTGCTTGCGCCCATTCCTTGCTGATGTCCTCGGCCTCGTTGTGGCTGAGGCCGTCAACGCAGGGGCACATGATCATGGCGGTGGGTGCGACGTCGTTGATCCAGCATGCGTCGTGGCCCGCGCCTGAGACGATGTCCATGTGGGTATAGCCGAGCTCCTCGGCGGCATCTCGGACGGCGGCCACGCAGGTCTCATCAAAGGCGGGCGGGTTGAATTGGCCGACGATGTGGCATTCGAACTCGACACCGATCTCTTCGCAGAGCTTCGGGGCCTTTTCGTTGAATTCGGCCACCATCGCCTCGAGCTTGTCGAGGAGGTGCGTGCGCATGTCGACGGTGAAGACCACCTTGCCCGGAATGATGTTGCGGGAGTTCGGGTAGACGTCGATATGGCCGATGGCGCCCACGGCGTTGGGCTGGTTTTTCATGGCGATCTCGTGGACGAGCTCTGTCACCAGCGCGAGCCCGCGGCCCGCGTTCTTGCGCATGGCCATGGGGGTGGAGCCTGTATGGCTCTCTTTGCCGGTCACGGTGCATTCGATCCAGCGCAGGCCCTGGCCATGGGTCACGACACCGACATCCTTGTTCTCGGCCTCGAGGATCGGGCCTTGTTCGATATGGAGCTCGAACATCGCGTGCATCTTGCGGGCGCCGACCTCTTCGTCGCCCACCCAGCCGATGCGCTTGAGTTCATCTCCAAAGCGTTTGCCGTCCGCGTCGACGCGGTCATAGGCCCAGTCTTGCGTGTGTTTTCCGCTGAAGACACCGGATGACAGCATCGCAGGCGCAAAGCGGGTGCCTTCCTCGTTCGTCCAGTTGGCGATGACGATCGGGTGCTTCGTTTTGATGTCGAGGTCGTTGAGCGTGCGGATAACCTCGAGGCCACCGAGCACGCCGAGCACCCCGTCGTACTTGCCTCCCGTGGGCTGCGTATCGAGGTGGGAGCCCATGTAGACCGGCAGCGCGTCTGGGTCCGTGCCCTCACGGGTGGCAAACATGTTGCCCATCGTGTCGACGCCCATCGACATGCCTGCCGCTTCGCACCACGTCTGGAAGAGCGCGCGGCCTTCGGCATCTTCGTCGGTCAGGGTCTGGCGATTGTTGCCGCCCGCAACACCCGGGCCGATCTTGGCCATCTCCATCAAGGTGTCCCAGAGCCGGTCGGGATCTACGCGAAAATTCTGCCCACCATCCATCTCTTTTCCCCCCCGGACGCCCTATCGATTCTACCAATTCACCGAAGGTTGGGGCGTAACCGCCGAGCCGGTCAACGTTTTTCGCCGTGGTCGGGCGTCGAATACGGGCAGTCTTCGTCTTTGCTCAAAAGCTACGCGGGCAGGCTTTCTGCCTCGCCAAATTGGCGATCGAGCAGGCAGAGTTCGGCCTGAAATCGATGTGGCCGCCCGTGTCTTAGGAGGCGATGTCGTAGCCGCCGTTGTAGTTTTCACTCTTCCGGCGAACCTGATTGTGCTCCACGATCCGCTCGCGGGCGAGGCCGCGGAATTCCTCAATTGAATTGTGCCCCTTGCGCTCAAGGTAGTCGTTCAGATCGCTCTTGAGCTCCTCGATCAGTTGGACACCCACGCCGCCGCTGCCCTTCTCTTCCATGGCCGCTGTGCAGACCTGCAGGTTGCCCGCGCCATGGACGATGAAGTTGAACGCTTCGCGGAACCCACGGATGCCGCCGATGCCGGAGATTGCGCCGTCCGGATAGACTTTGGAGATGTCGGAGACCCGCTGCAGCGCCTGATGCAGGATGGCCAGGCCGCCGAGGCCGCCAGAGGTGACAAGGCCATCGACCTCCACCTCAAACTTCATGGTCTCAGGGTCCATGAGCGGCAGGGAAGGGAACGTGTTGCAGAGCGAAATCGAGGCTGCACCGGCCTCGTAAGCCGCGCCTGCACCTTCCACGAGGCTCGAAGTTGCGGGCGTCAGCTTGACCCAGATCGGGACATCCACGGCCTCTTTCACCGCTTTCAGGATGCGGCGGACAACATCTTCGTCATTGGCGATGTTGGCGCCCATGTCCTTGCGGTCCATGTGCGGGCACGAAAGGTTCAGCTCGATCGCGTCGCAGCCCACGTCCACAACGGCCCGGGCGAGCTTTTGCCAGTTCGCCATCTCGTCATCCCCGTCAGCGCCCGCCATGATCGAGGCGATGAGCATGCGAGTGGGATAGGTCTTCTTGATCTCCTCCAGATCGGGGAGCCAGAGGTCGAGTGGCTGGTCTGAAATCAGCTCCCAGTTCCACGAGGAATGGGAGACAGTATCGGGCCGCTTGTTGCGCGAAACGTAGGGCGCCACGTCGCTTGCGCGCTGAAAGATCGTCTTCGGGCCGGCGACGTTTTCGACGTGATGCAGGCCGATCGTCTTGGTTACAACACCGCCCCATCCCGCCTCAAAAGCACGCAGGATTTTACGCTTACTTTCCGTCGGCGGAGCCGAGGCCAGAACGAATGGGTTTTCAAACTCAAGGCCTGTAAATGTCGTCGCAAGTCTGTTCATCACAGCGGATCCCAATGAAATTGAGCGAGAGATCCGATGCTCCGCGCGATCCCTTTGAAAGTCAACAATTTCGAAAAGCGGCAAGGTGCGAGGGACCTGAGAAAGGAAAGAAGCGAGATTTTTGAGCATCTTGACCGAGGCGGCCCATTGCCGCAGCCAAAGGTGTATGGGTTTGCAATGGTGCGCACTTGCGCCTCTGGCCCGTACCTACACCTGCCAAAGAACTTCGACGGAAAGGACCGATGGCGCCGTAGAAGTACAGACTAAGCGCTCAAGAAAGGCGGAGATATGCTTGCCCGATTGCTAGGCCTCATGTGCCTTCTATCCGTCCCAGCCGCAGCCCTTGCTGAGGCTCCGAGTGTGGGCACACCGGAGCCGGTGATTTACCTTGCCGACAACTTGGACGAGCCAGATCAGCTTGGTTGGTGCATCGATACGCAACGGCGCGGTTTGGCGAATTCCTTCATGCACATTCGTGCAAGCCGAGGGGGGGAGACGTGCAGTTTTCGTGGGAGGAGGAGAGCGGCTTCGCGCGGTCTGTGGCCTTTCCCGAGTAATGCATGGCCTATGACTCAGGCGCGGCATCGCTCCTGCGTTTGGCCATGTGCGACCGCGCTGTTCCAGCTCAGGCCTTCGACTTCAAAGAGACGTCTGGCGAGATCGTCCTGCGGAGTGATGCGGATCAGTGCCTGACGGTGGGCGAGGAAAGCAGGTCAGCAGGGCCCTTTGTGTCCCGTCCCCTCAGCCTGGCGCCTTACGCGGAAGCTGCGGGGGCTCTTAAGACTTGGGTCGTTCTACCATGAAGCGGCTCAGCCGAAGGGCAGTGCTGGCTGGTTCAGCGGCGGGGTTGGCCTGTGCTTCTATCGCGGGAGGCACCGCCTTGCGAGCCAATGCTCAATCCAATTCGAGTACCTTGGTCGTCGCGGGGGCCGACGGGCGCTTTACCTACAACGGCAAGTCACCTGGTCCCACGCTAGTCGTGGAACGGGGGGCGTGCTTGATATTGAGCTGATCAACGATCTTGAGCCACTGCATGACGATTGCGCGCAAGACGTGAACCAGTTCCACCGGCTCCACACCACCAATCTGCATACCCATGGTCTGCATGTTTCACCCACGACCGACAGCAGTGGGGAATTCGACGCCGACAACGATTTCGTCAGCGTCACGCCCAAGGGCCAGTTCGTTCCAGGAGAAGAAATCTGCGGTACGTCCGTGGCAGAGACCCTTCGAAGCCACCGCACACAGGTCCGGTTCGAGATCGGTCCAGATCATCTCTCCGGCACCTTCTGGTACCACGCCCACAAGCACGGCGCGACGCAATCGCAAGTCGCAGCTGGCCTCGCCGGACCTCTGATTGTGCCGGACATGCCCGGGACGATGCCGGACTACATTGCTCAGGCGGCGGAGAAGATCATGATGATCGTCAACGAGGGATTGATCCTCGTGGACCCGGATGGCGGTGGTGCGCTGAACCCAACGCTGGCAATGCGGCCGGGTGAGGTGCAGAGATGGCGCATTATCAACGCGCAGGCCTCAGGCGTGGGCGGCGGCGACTTTGCGCGCCTCTCGACCAATGTGCCTGATCTGGAAATGTACCAGATCGCCTTTGACGGGCTGACGTTGCCGCGGCGGTTTCCCATCGACCAGTTTGACGGTGACGAGCTGTGGCTAGAATCCGGCGGCGATGGCCCCCGGTAATCGCATGGATCTGATGATGCGCGTTCCTGTCTGGGCGAAAGCCCGCAACTTTGCGGTGGAGTTCGGCGCCTCGGTTTTGTGAGGCCTCGACTTAGGATCGTCGACGGAACGAATTGCGCTGAAGATCGCCATCAGTGGCGATACCTTGGACGCCGCTTGGTCTGACGACCCGGCCTTGCCAGCAGCACCGCTCGCGCCCTTTGACGACGCGCCGCTCAGGCAGCGTGTGATCAATTTCCAAGGCGGTTTCCAGATCGATGGCGAGCAGTATTCCGGTGAAACCAAGCGCGTGGTTGAGCTGGGCACCTCCGAGGAATGGACGATCGAGAACAACACCAACGCGGCTCACGCCCACCACATTCACGTCAACCCGTTCCTCGTGACGCATATCAACGGTGTGGAACTGGCAGTGCGCGATCTGCTGCGCCGTTGGCAGGATACCGTGGCTCTCCCTTTCAGTACGAATAGCGGACCGGGTAAGATCACCTACAAAACCCGCTTTGAGACCTTCCGCGGCAAGTTCGTCATGCATTGCCATGTCTTGCGGCATGAAGACCGAGGTATGATGCAAGTGGTAGAGGTGCTGTGACGTGATCAGCCCGAGATTGGCAGGGTTCCTGCGACAGAATTGGCTCTTGGTGTCTGTCACCGTGGCCGTGGTGATTGCCGTCGGCTGGTTCGGTGTGCAGTTCCTCCTCGATTTCCTCTACTTCAACGACCCCAGGAACGTGGATGTCGCTCTGAAAGGATGGATGACGCCGCGCTATATCGTTCTGACCTACGATCTACCGCGCCCTTTCGTGCGCGACCTGTTGGAGCTTTCTGCTGAAGGGCAGGGTGGCATACGCCTCGCCATCATCGCTGAGAACCTGGGCCTGACATTTGATGAGCTGACAACCCGCGTGCGCGAGGCCGCAGCCCAGTACCGGGCCGAGAACCCGTAACCGAGACGTTTCTGGCGCTCGTCCCCGATTATGGCACCTACATCGTGGCGGCCGTGGTCTTTCTGGCCTGCCTTGCGGTCCCGTTGCCTGAATCGGTCATCGTCCTGACCGCGGCAGCTTCGCGGCCGCGGGCGATCTGTCACTTGCAGCGGTATCAATCGGCGTTTTCACGGCCTTTGTCGCTGGCGATCAGGTCGCATTCTGGATTGCGGCGCGCGCAGGCCGACCGCTGATCGAGAGGCTGAAGGGCCGCTCATCGACTGCTCATGTGCTGGAGAAAAGTGAGGCTCTGCCGGAGCGTCGCGGCTCCGTCGCCGTTTTGCTCAGCCACACTGTGGCCAGCCCGACATGTCCCTAGATCACCTATGTCTCGGGCGCGGGCGGGCTCGCGTGGCGGAATTTCACGCTCGCCGCCGTGCCGTGAGCGGCCATCTGGACGGCGGCTTTCTTGGGGCTTGGGGCAGTCTTTGCATCGCAGCTTGAGCAGGTCGTCACGCTGCTCAGCAACTTCTTTAGGTTTGTGCTGGCGGGCTTCCTTCTTGTCGCTTTGATCATGCTTCCGCGAAAGCGGTGGCGGGAAAGCGCGCACTAGCTGGGGCAAGGTCACGAAAGAAGATCAGAGCCCGGCGAGGGCCCTGATCCGCTGGCCAATCAGCTTTGGCTGGACAGTTTCAAGACATCCACTGTCACCGCGTCTTTGGCGCCTTTCATGTCGATCTCCAGCCGAGCGCCTTCGAGCTCAAGACCCGACAAGTCGATCCACCAGGTCTCTAGCTCGGCGATTTCGGCCATCCGGCGCTTTCGGTCGAGACGCAGTTTCGTGACGGTCCCATCGGCCTGGCGCAGCTTCATGTTGATCTTGAAGAGCCCGCCCGTGCCCGGAGCGATACCGATGAGGTCATCGCCCAACGCAAGCGGCAGGGTCACCTTCTGGCCGTCAAGCGCGAGCGTTTCGCTTTGGACAGGCTTTCCTGCCGCCCTCAGCGAACCGAGCACCTGACGAAGCTGCGTGGCCTTAAGGTCGTAGGTTGCGGGGAACTCCCAAATCAAAAGGCGTGGCGCCTCGTCAGCCAAAGCGCCCGTCAGAACATAGCTTTCAAAAGGTCCGATCATCCCACCGCCCGAAACGGAGCGGTTGACGACAGANATCCCCAGCGCTGCCGACATCGCATCAGCCNCTTGATACTGATCGCGNTTGTAGCGATCCGAGAAGCTNGTGCCGACGAGAACCGCCTCGACTTCGGTCACGTCGAGGAGACCGCCAGCGGAGGGCATGAGCGCCGTGTAATCGTAGACGGGCGTAGGCTCCTTCGCGGGGTCGGCGTCGCAGGTNGCTCTGGCGATATCAGCCAGGGATCCGCGTTCGCCAAACGTCTCTGNGCTGGGCAGGTTCTCCGTCTCGAAGAGCGGTACCGCCTCGGGATCGAATGCCGCCGCCAGTGCAAGGGCAGACTGGGCCGCCCCGACGGTGGTCCAATGCGTGTCGCGGGCAAAGTAGTAGGTCGATCGGATCGCTTCATTGGAAGTGGCCAAAGCCAGCAGATCAGGGGCGATGACGCCCGCTTCACCGAGCTGGGCGATCATGGTTTGGAAGGAAGTAGCTTGGGCCGCGACATCGTACAGGCCGGGCGTGCCTGTGGTTGCATCAACCGTCGCCTGACCCGCGATCACAGGTCGTGGGGGGGCGACGACCATGGCCAGCTCGGTCCCTTGAGAGGCGAGTTCGGTCACGATTTGCGCCACAAGGTCTTGCTGCTCATCGCCGAGGGCATAGGCCGCATCGAACTGATCTGAGCCAAAGAACCATCCCGTCTCCGTGGAGTTGTAGATCGGCGCGATGCGCTGATACTTTTTCTCAAGCCCATCTGCCGTCAGCATCTGGGCGCAAAAGGGATTGGCGGCAGCGGTTTGCGCCAGCGCGGCTAGGCAAACAGCGGACAGTATGCGGCGCATATTCATTTCAGTCTCCAAGGTTGAATGTAGCGTTCTGGGATTTCCCAGATGACAAATTGTGGTGCGATTTCAGTGAGAACGCCGTCCGCGAGCGCCTCGGACATTGGCGCAAAGGGGCCTTGTCCTTCGACGGCTAGATTCACGACGTCAAAGCCTGTGGCGGCTTTCAGTGCGCCGTCAAAGTTGAATTCTGCGCGGGCAGAAAAGCTGGTGCCGACAAGGACGATCCCGATTTCCTCATCGCCAAACAGACCCAGGCCGTCGTCGTCGCGCTTGGTGGTTTGGGAGAGGTCGACATGCTCCTGAGGGATGCCCACCCATGGCGCGAAGCGGCCCGTGTCCACGAAGGGCATGAGATCACCGTCAAAGTCTTGGGCAGCTAAGGTTTGCGTCTCAAAGTTCAGCGAACCGCGCGCGCCCAAAGCATCAGAAATGCGGTTGGCTACTTGCTCTGCGCCGAACGGGCTCCAATGAGTGTCGGTGCGCATGAAGGTTGCTCCTTCAGCGCGGGCCGCTGTGAGCCAAGTGGCAGGATCGAGCCCCTCGAACCCTTCGGTCGCCAATACGTCCAGAGCCGCGTCGTAGCGCACCGAAAGTTCCGCATCACGAGCGCGGGGAAGCTTGTCGGCGTAGATACGGGCCTTATCCGGGATGATGATCGGCACCAGCCGGATGCCGTGCTGGGCAAGCTCGTCGGCCGTGGCGCGTATCTCGGCAGCGAAATCTACTGATGCAGAGGGCGCGCGGAATTCCTCAGTCGTGAAGAGCCAATCGTCCGCGCCAATCACCACCTCCGGGTCGGTCTGGTTGAACAGGGCGAGGTTCAGGGCGGTGTAGGCCTCGCGCGAAATCTCGGTTAGCGGGAAGCCATCCACAAAGCGGTCCTCATAGGCGCGCTGATAGGTGCCTGACATTACGCTCAGATCAGCGCGCGGCAGCTCTGTCGTTGCAAGCCCCAGTGCCGCTGGAACCGCGATGGCCAGGGCAAAGGACGTGGGCAGGAGGCTGTTTTGAACATCGTTGAACATGGCGGGCTTCAGAACTGGAAGTAGAGGAAGGGACTGTTGAGACGCGCGCTCAACACGAGGGTCGAGGCGATCATCAGACAAGCTGTGGTGGTGAGTCCGCGCTGCGGAGGCGTCACGGACATGGCCTTCAGGCGCGGCCCCAGCGTCGCAAGCGTGCCACCGATGCACAGAGCCAGCAGCTCGACGGATTGCGTGGCGTAGAGAAAGCTGGACGACAGCGCGACGTCGTTGAGGCCAAGCATGCCGCGATACATCGCCAGGGCGTCTGCAAGGGTCGGTGCGCGGAAAAGGACCCAACCGATCATAACAATCACCATGGTCGTGACCCAAGAGATCCCGAATGGTAGCCGCGACTGACCAGCGCGAACCCCGAGAAGTTTTTCGACGGCGAGGGCGGCACCGTGCAACGCGCCCCAGAGGATGAACGTCACATTCGCTCCGTGCCACAAGCCGCCCAAAACCATCGTCAAAAGCAGGTTGCGATAGGTCGCAATCGCCCCGCCACGGTTTCCGCCAAGCGGGACGTAGAGATAGTCACGCAGCCAAGCAGACAGGCTGATGTGCCAGCGGCGCCAAAACTCGGTGATCGATGTGCTCGTGTATGGGGCGTTGAAGTTCTCGGTGAAGGTGAAGCCCACCATCAGGCCAAGCCCGATCGCCATGGACGAATACCCCGCAAAGTCGAAAAGGAGCTGGATCGAATAAGCGAGGGTGCCCAGCCACGCCTCGGCCATGGTGGGGTCCGTGAGGGCAAAGGCGCGGTCTGCAAGGGGTGCGACCGTGTCCGCGATCAGGAGCTTCATGGCGAGGCCTTCGACAAAGCGCCTCACGCCCAGCCCGAACTTTTCCATCGAATGGGTGCGCTGAACGAACTGGTCTGCAAGGTCCTTATAGCGCAGCACCGGGCCAGCGATGAGCTGAGGGAAGAGCGATACAAACGCCAGATAGTCGATCAGGTTGCGGGCCGGGGGCGCGTCCTTGCGGGCCACGTCGATGATGTAGCTGATCGCCTGAAAGCTGAGGAACGAGATGCCGATGGGCAAGATGATCGCATCGATGGCAAAGCCGGGTCCCCCGAGCGCCACGCCAAGGTCGCTGGTCAAACCCACGACGAAGGTGGCGTATTTGAAGTAGCCCAACGCGCCGAGGATCAGCACAACGCCCGTGGTAACAGCGCATTTTCGTGCGCGGGGGGACGCCGCGCGTGCGGCCGCTGCGGCCGCGACGTAGCTCACCAGCGAGATGGCAATCACAAGTCCTAGGTAGTCAACGCGCCACCAACCGTAAAAGCCATAGCTTGCCAGCAAGATCAGCGCGGAGCGCGCTCGGGCGGGCGCCAGATAATAGGTCGCCAGAAAGAGCGGCAAAAAGCCGAAGATGAATATGTGAGAGGCGAAGATCAATCTGAGGCGCCGTCGAAGATAGGACCGTAGGTGTCCTCAAGAAGCTCAACCGACCCATCTGCCCGGGCAAGGATTGTCATGTGCTGCTTGCGGCGCAGCGTTACGTCGATCTGAGCCGTCTCGGCATCATCGATGCGGGCCTCAAGCGTGACGGAGACCGGGTTGACCCAGCGCGCCCCCACGGACCCTTCTGTCACGTCGGCAACAACCTCAGGGCCGCCGCCTGCGACCGCGAGCGTGGCGTTTGATGCGTCGATATTCAGGAGTGAGAGCTGAACCTTGGCGGGGTTGTCGCGCGGCCCCTCCTCGATAACAAAGGGCAGGGCATTTTCGCCTGCCACGAGGCTGTAGTGGGCGCCTGGCGTTGCCTCGGGCAGCAGCTCGGGCGCGAAAGCGACAAAGGTACCGTCTGGCAGCTTGTCGCCCGGTATGGTCCGACCGAAGAGATAGTAGCTCGGCTCGGCTAGATCGATGGCACGCACAAAGATCGCATCCTTCGGCAGGGCTGCGCCATACAGGCCGTCTTCCTTTTCCGCGAAGGCAGCGGTTGCGAGGCTCGCAATCGCCGTGGCGGTCAGTGCGCTTTTCATCATCATGCCGGGCTTCCCTCCGTAGCGCCGGTAAAACATGGCGCGCAGAGCTGCCGGGAAGCGCAGGAGGATAACGAACATACTCTTTGGGATAGACGACTGCCGTTAAGCATCACCCACGGCAGCACCGCTGTGCGCGACAGGTCTCAAAGCTAAGGGGCCGCGAATTAATCGCGGCCCCGAAAGCTGTTACTAGCTGTGGAGGCGGCTCAGGCCAGCCACGCATGACGCTTAGGTCTTGGTATGGGGCATGATGAAGTTCGCCATGTACTTGTTGCCCGGTACGAGGTGATCGATCGGGAACTTGGCCATGAACTTGTGCTCCGGCACCAAGAGGCCGAACGGGAACTTGCCGAACCGGACGCGGTGCGGCGCCAAAAGGGCGAAGGGGAAGCGCCCTTAACGCACCTTGTGCGGCGCTAGGAGGCCGAACGGGAACTTCCCGTATCGCGTCTCGTGGGGGACCAGGTGGCCGAAGGGGAAGTTCGCTTGGAACTTGTGACCCGGGATCAGGTGTCCGAACGGGATCTTCGTGTAGCTGGTCGTGCCCGGCAGAAGATGCGCGATAGGCCATTTGGCATGGCTCACATCGCGCTGCACGGTCGCGATCTTGTTGGGTTTGCGGCGGCTGATGTGGCCGATGGGCCAGTCCGCCATGTAGTAATTGCGCTTCATATACCCGAGCGGCCGCGACAGCACGTGTCGGTGGTCGGTCAGCACGCTGATTGTTGAACGGTGCTCGTCTGCGACAGTGACTGCTTCGGTAAGCGCGCCCATGTCTGCGGCGCCCAAGTCATCGACCAAATTGCGCACGATTTTGGCCACGGCGAGAGGCCGCTTGCCTGCGCGGACCAATAGAACCGCGCCGCCGGAGCCCAGCTTTTGCTGATAGGCCTGAGCTGTTTCTCCAGCCACGCCGTGCAACGCCAAACGATCGAGCAGCCCCTCGGACTGTTCGTAGACGTCGATGATCTGAGGGGAGACTCGATGATAGTGAACGAGTTCGTGCACCACGTCGTACGCTTGCTCAACGCAATCGTAGTAGCGAGTGATGATATTAGTCATGTGACCTGCACCGGGTTAGTTTGCTGGGCCGAAGCGCTCTGTGCGGACGAACTACGGCCGCGCTTCCCCAATTGAATGGCCATGCCGATGGCCAGGACAAGGAATGCAATCTCAAGCATGAAGACGAAATTGCAGGGCCCAGACGCCGGATTTCCCGAGAAATCGACGCCGCGGACGAGGATATCGCGAATTACTCCTGCCATCGCCACGCTAATGCCAGCGCAAGTTGCCTGCACGGCGCCCCACGTCCCGATGGACAAACCGACCTGTCCCTCAGGCGTTCTTCTGAGTGTCGCGGTCAGGGTCACATGGCCGAAAAGCCCCGCGCCAAGGCCGGTAATCGCGGTGCCAGCAACAAAGAGGATCGCGCCAAAGATGTAGGAGGCACCGATAATCGCCAGAAAACCGGGGATCACGATAAGCGCGCCCAAGATCGCCAGATGAGAAGGTTCGCCCGCGGTGCCCAAAGTGCGCGAAGCGATCCCGAAGCCAACGAGGGTGCCGCCAGCGAGGAGGGCGGTGAGCTTGGTCGTATCTGCCACGCTTAGCCCCAAGGCGACGGCGCCGTAGGGATCTAGCAGGACGTCGGCCATGCTGAACCCAAAGGTGCCTAAAGCCATGACGATCATGAGGGTTTTGAGGGCGGAGCGATCAAGGAGCGATTTCCAAGCGTCTTGGAACGGCGCGAACAACAAAGGCAGCGCCAGCATGCCCGCCACCAGCGTCGCTGGAACGGAAAGTTCTATGATCCTGACGCGGTTGAGCGTGCCGACCAGCAGCACGAGGGCCATGCCTACGGTGACTTGGAAGAGAGAAAGCCTCAAGAGACGCGAGAGCGGGACGTCATCGGTGGCGACGTCTGCGAAGGGTAAGTAAGTGGGCGCGAGCTGAGAATGTCGGCGCAGCATCGCAAGGCGTAGCGTCTGCATAATCGGTCTCGAGGCTTGGAACGCGTCGGCCGGCCATACCTAGGCAGGCCGGCCGTCACTCCTGGAGGTGTTTTGCGCAAGCCAGCGAGGCTTGCGCAAAAAGGCGCACCGCTATTCGAGCGCGACTAGTGTAGCGCACCGTCTGCCGAAGCGAGAATTTCTTCTCCCTTAAGAAAGGCGGTCGCCACTGTGCCATCAGGCAAAAGCACCCGGATTTCTTGCGTGCCGTTGAGGTTCTTGAGGACGTAAGAGGCTTTGGCGGTGTCGAGATCCTCTTGGATTAGCTCCATCAATGCCATTTCGTCGCCGGTCCCGAGAGGCTGACCGGAAAGGAAATCAGAAACGCGGGACGTGTTGCTCAGAACAGCGACGTGGACCGAGAAGGATCCAACGGCGACCGCGCCAAGGAAAACTGGGACACTAAAGGATGGGGCCAGTACGAGCCACATTTTTGCATTATTCATAACGTGACTTCCTTACCCGAGCCAGGGCGTCGAGAGCGCCACGAGAACGTGTGCAATCAGGGCCAGAAGGCCAAAGACCCTTGTGCCATCAATGAGGTAGCTATGAACTTCCTCCGCTTCTTTCAGGCTGAGGCCGGTCGGCGATGCCTTGTCTGGATCGTCGGACATGTCCGCACTCTTCTTTCTTTAGGTGAGAAGACCGGCGCTTAGCCGTGCGGAGATTCAAACTTCGCACCTGCCTTTACGGCGGGCTCTGATTCTAGTCGATGCTTCGATATGTAAGAAAGAATATACAAGGTATTATAAATAATAGATAACAAAGCAAGGCGTTGCAGACCTGCCTAGGTCTATCTTAGCTCGCTGGGCTTGAAATTTCGAAGAAATACGCGGTCACTCTTTCACGATGTCTTGCAGCGTCTTGCAGCAGAAATCGCGGTGCCGATTAGTGCCTCTGAGGCGCACTTTTCATGTGGCTCCAAGTGACGTAATGCTGGCAGTAATTGAACGTTCGTTCATTTTGGGAGGGCGCTGTGCTGGAGCGTTTACCGACGATTGATGCAACCCGCGATGCGTTCGCGTGGGAAATTCCTGAGCGATACAACATCGGCGTTGATATCTGTGATCGCATCGCTGCCGAGCGCCCAGCCGCGACGGCGATCCTCGACCGGGGCGCGGTCTATTCTTTCAGTGACTTGAAGAGCCTCAGCAATCGCATCGCAAACGTCCTGGCTCCGATCGCGGGGCGCGGTGATCGGGTGGCTGTACTTCTGCCGCAATGCGTTGAGACCGCCGCTGCTCATATCGCGATCCTCAAAATGGGTGCGATCTCGATTCCGCTTTTCACGTTGTTTGGCCCGGATGCGCTGCTGCATCGATTGAAAGACTCAGGCACCTGCGCCCTGATTACCAATGCAGAAAGCGCTGCAGTGATCGATGGTATCCGGGATCAGCTGCCTGACCTGAGGGCGGTTTTTTCCATCGATGAGGCGACTGAGACTACATGTTCTCTCTATGCGGCGCTCAACGGTGCGTCGGACGCGTACACGCCGGTCGATACGGCTGCCGAAGACCCAGCGCTCCTGATCTACACGTCGGGGACCACCGGCAATCCGAAAGGTGCACTGCACGCGCACCGTGTTTTGCTGGGGCATCTTCCGGGGGTGGAAATGTCGCACAACTACTTCCCCGAGCCCGGGGATTGCATTTGGACACCGGCGGATTGGGCATGGATCGGTGGGCTCCTCGATGTGCTGATGCCTGCGCTCTATCACGGGGTGCCGGTCGTGGCGCACCGATTTGCGAAGTTCGACGCGAAAGCCGCCTTCGCGCTGATGGCCGAGCACAAGGTGCGAAACGCCTTTTTGCCGCCCACGGCGCTGAAACTGATGCGGCAGGTCGAAAGCCCACCGCAGCTCAACTTGCGGTCCGTCGCCTCAGGTGGGGAAACTCTGGGCGCCGAGCTTATCAGCTGGGGGCAGGAGGTGTTCGGAACCACGATCAACGAATTCTACGGCCAGACTGAATGCAACATGATCGTGTCGTCTTGTGCGGCGCTGTCGCCTGCAGAGCCGGGCGTCATGGGGTTTGCGGTGCCCGGACACGAGGTCAGGGTTCTTGCAAGCGTAGGTGACGCCACGGGCCCGATCGCCGTCCGTGCGCCCGATCCGGTCATGTTCCTGAGGTACTGGGGAAATCCTGAAGCAACGGCGAAGAAGTTCGTCCGTGTCGACGGGGAAGACTGGCTTTTGACGGGCGACATGGGTGTCGTCACCGAAAGCGGGCGGATCCGGTTTGTAGGGCGCGACGATGACATCATCAGCTCGGGCGGGTACCGGATTGGCCCTGCGGAAATCGAAGACTGCCTTCTCACGCATCCGGCTGTCGAGTTTGCGGGCGTTGTCGGTAAGCCCGATGCGTTGCGCGGTGAAGTTGTCGTGGCCTTCGTGACCCTCTCAGACGGAGCCGCGCCCAGTGATGCGCTCGCTGCCGAGATCGCGGCGCATGTGAAATCTCGTCTGGCTGCCTACGAATACCCGCGTGAGGTTCGGTTCCTCAGCGCCATGCCCACGACGACGACGGGCAAGATCATCCGCCGCGAATTGAGAGAGATGTGTCATGTCTGAGCTCGTGCTTTTTGAAGAAGCAGACGGCGTGGCGGTCATCACGCTGAACCGCCCCCAGCAGCGAAACGCCGTCAATCTTGAGCTTTGCGAAGCGATGCGGGCAGCGTTCGACCGTGTGGAAAACGACGGCCGGATCCGCGTCGCGGTGTTGATGGGGGCAGGCGGTACTTTTTGCGCGGGCATGGACCTCAAGGCCTTTGCCGCGGGCGATGGGTGGGGCATCCTCTTTGGTGCCCACGGCTTCGGAGGTTTCGTCAAAAGAAAGCGAACGAAACCGGTGATTGCGGCCGTCGCGGGCGCAGCGCTTGCCGGTGGCTTTGAGCTGATGCTCGCCTGTGACCTCGTAATCGCGACCGAAGACGCGACCTTCGGTTTGCCAGAGGCCAAGCTGGGCCTCGTGGCAGGGGCCGGGGGTGCGCTGCGCCTTGCTCAGCGAATTCCCCGCGTTCATGCCAACGAAATCTTGCTGACAGGTCAGCCCTTTTCGGCGGCCAAGGCCGTTGAATATGGCCTCCTAAACGATGTCGTGGCCGCAGATGCACTTCGGGGGCGGGCGTTGGAGCTTGCCGCCCGTGTGGCAAGCAATGCGCCTATGCCGGTCGCGTCGACTATGGCTCTCTCCGAAGCGGCCTTCAGGGCTCAGGAAGACTGGCCCGCCAATGACGCGGAGCTGCGCGCGTTGGGGCAAACTCAGGATAGCCTTGAAGGGGCGCTGGCGTTTCTCGAGAAACGAAAACCCGTCTGGCGCGGCCGCTGAGACTGCTAGGCCGCACGGCGCCGCTCAAGACCAGTTCAGCACCACTTTGCCGGACCGCCCCGATCGCATCGCCGCAAATCCCTTAGTGAAGTCTGCGGCCTCGTATTCGTGCGTGATCACGCGGCTCACATCGAGCCCGTTCTGCAGCATTGCGATCATCTTGTACCAGGTCTCAAACATCTCACGCCCGTAGACGCCCTTAATGGTGATCGCCTTGAAGACGATGCGGCTCCAATCGACGGGGGATTGGCCGGGCGGGATGCCCAGCAGAGCGATCTTGCCGCCCATCACGAGCGCCTCCACCATCTGATCGAGCGCAGCTTGGTTCCCCGACATCTCGAGGCCCACGTCAAAGCCTTCCTTGAGGCCGAGCTCGGCACAGACGTCGTTGAGATCTTCCTTGGCGACATTCACTGTTCGCACAGCCGGAACGACCTTTTCAGCTAGGGCCAGGCGGTAGTCATTTACGTCGGTCAGAACCACATTGCGGGCGCCGGCGTGGCGCGCCACGGCTGCTGCCATGATGCCAATGGGACCAGCGCCGGTGATCAGAACGTCTTCCCCTAAGAGGTCAAAGCTCAGCGCTGTGTGCACTGCGTTGCCGAGGGGATCGAGGATTGCCCCAATGTGGTCTGGAATATCGTCAGGCAATGGCACCACGTTGAAGGCTGGAAGCTTGAGGTACTGAGCAAAGGCGCCTTGAACGTTGACCCCGATGCCGCGTGTGCCCGGGTCTAGGTGGAATTTGCCAGACCGCGACTGGCGGCTGTCGCTCCCAATCAGGTGTCCCTCGCCAGAGCAGCGCTGCCCAAGCGTCAGGCCCTGCACGTTGCGCCCAATCTCTACGATCTCCCCGGCGAACTCATGGCCGGTGATCAAAGGTAGCGGCACGGTCGAGGCGGCCCAATCGTCCCAGCTCCAGATATGGATATCGGTCCCGCAAATCCCGGTGGCTTTCACTCGGATCAGCACATCGTCAGGGCCGATCTCGGGAACGGGGGCCTGCACCTGCCAAAGCCCCTCTCGTGGCTGGGTTTTGGCCAGCGCCGTCATGGTGTTGGCGATCATTGGATCACCCCCAGCTCGCGTCCCACTTTCTCAAAGGCGGTGAGTGCGCGGTCCAGCTCGTCCCGGCTGTGGGCCGCGTTCATCTGGGTACGGATGCGCGCTTGCCCACGCGGGACAACCGGAAAAAAGAAGCCGGAGACATAGACACCCTCAGCAAACAGCTTTGTCGCCATGTCTTGCGCCACCTGCGCCTCGCCCAGCATCACCGGGATGATGGGATGCGCTCCAGGAAGAACCGCGAAGCCAAGGCGTTCCAACCCCGCCCGCCAGTAGGCTGCGTTGTCGAAAAGCTGCGCGCGCAGGGCGTCACCTCCCTCCACAAGCCGGATGGCCTCAATTCCTGCCGCGACAACCGCCGGTGGGAGAGAGTTGGAGAAAAGGTAAGGGCGCGCGCGCTGCCGAAGAAGGTCAATGACAGGCTGCGGGCCTGCAACATAGCCGCCGATCGCCCCACCGAGTGCCTTTCCCAATGTGCCGGTGAGGATGTCCACATCAACACCGAAATGATCTGGGGTTCCTGCCCCTTTGGGGCCCATGAACCCTGTGGCATGGCAATCATCGACCATAACCACAGCGTCATAAACCTGCGCCAGCCGTGTGATTTGGGGGAGGTTCGCAAGATAGCCATCCATCGAGAAAACGCCGTCCGTCGCGATCATGATCTGCCGTGCGCCGTCAGCCCGCGCTTGTTTCAAGCGCGCCTCCAGATCGTCCATGTCGTTGTTGGCGTAGCGGTAGCGCTGGGCTTTGCACAGGCGGATACCGTCGATGATTGAGGCGTGGTTTAGACCGTCAGAGACAATGGCATCCTCCGGCCCGAGGAGCGGCTCGAACAGGCCGCCATTGGCGTCAAAACAGGCGGCAAAAAGGATGGCATCATCCTTGCCCAAAAAACGCGCCAGTCTGGTTTCCAGTTCCCGATGGAGGTCTTGGGTGCCGCAGATGAAGCGCACGCTCGCCATGCCATATCCATGCTCACCCATCGCAGTCTGTGCTGCGCGGATCAAATCGGGGTGGTTCGCGAGGCCGAGATAGTTGTTCGCGCACAGATTGATGACCGCGTCGTCGCCTACCATCACCGACCCCGCTTGCTGCGAGGTGATCTGCCTTTCACGCTTGGTAAGCCCTTCAGTCTCGATCTGGGCGAGGGTGTCTTGGATCTGGGAAAGGAATGAAATGGACATGAATCGCCTCCGTCATCACGCCATTTTTCTGGCTTAACGGAGGAATTTCCGCAATAAAAAAATCCGTTAAATCGGACAAAATTCTGTTATTGTGCTGATTTCACGATGAGGAATATGCGTGCATTGGCAGCCATGGCGGCAATCTCATGAGGGACATCAGCGGCGTAGCGGGCCGTATCGCCCACGCGGAGCTCGGAGGTAGCGGAGCCTGAGGTCACGTGAACGCGGCCTTCGAGGACGGTGAGCATCTCCACCGCGCCGCGCGCATGGGGTTTGCTGCTTAGGCGACCATCGGCTGTGAAGTGGATATCGTAGACCTCGTGTTCGCCTGCCTGATCCGGTGATGACAGGATCTGGATGCGGCAGCCTGCGCCTATGTTGTCGATGGTGGGAACTTCGCTCGCCCGCGTGGTTTCGATGACGTCGGTGAGCGCGCGTTGATCCATCAACCCGGCAAAATCCACGTTGAGCGCCCGCGTCAGGTTCCAAAGCGTGGCAATTGTCGGGCTGCTCTCGCCACGTTCGATCTGGCTGACCATGGAGCGGGAGACGCCGCTCAAATTGGCCACGGCCTCCAGGGACAAGCCTTGCGACTTGCGCGCTTCTTTCAGCCGGGCAGGCAGGGTGTGCAGTATGGTGTCAGCGGAATCCGTCATACTGGAAGAATACGGAGGATTGCAGGATCAGCAAGCTGGATGCGCCAGCAGCGCCCACCATTTACCGCCGGGATGAGGGTGCTGTCAGGAGAGGCTTTCCTGCCTTCTTAGTGTCCTACGATAGCGATGATATTCGTTTTCCCAGATCTCGCGGCAATAGCCTCGCGCTAGGTCTTCGGGCACATCCATGTCTTTGATGTAGTCACAAAGTACTGAGGCGTAGTCAGCCCGTTCCCAAGCTTCCCTCTTCCATTGTTGGTGTGTGCTCTCTTCATAGTATCTTTTCAGAAGGACCTCGCGCTCTACAAGCATGATTTTGCCGTGCATTCGTAGCGCCGAAAGCCAAAGCCTCTCGGAGTCTGTGCTGGTCTGGGTTCGCTTGATGAACAAGCGCCCCGCATTGGGAAGTTCGGTGCGCACCACACCTTTGAAGGCGCCGGAATAAGCCGCTGTATAGAAGGCTGCTATTCCCCATGGAATGTTGGGCCCGTCTTCTTCCACAGCCTTAGGTTGGGTGAAACGGCTTTCCCCTGTATCCATCTGAAGGTTCCTGACGATCCCGTAGCTGGCAACCGCCTGGGGCGCAGCCACGAGCGCATCCAACAGGTAGCCCGATTGCTCGGCTGTAGATGAGTCGTCATGAGGCAGAATTCGAAAAAAGTCGGTTTCGACGCGGCTGATAAGAAGATTGATATTCTCGACCCAGCCTTCTTCGCTGTTGTCTCGGAAGGCTTTCAGGCGGTCACTGGCGAATTCACGCTCCAGAACGGTGAGAGTGTCATCGAGGCCGTGTTTGTCTGACAATAGAACCTGGCAGCCCGCATCTAAGTGGCTAGCGATATTCTCACGAAGGCTACTTGCCCATCTTTTCGACTTATAGAGTGGAATTATGATGGTGAGGTTGTTCATGCCAGCAGTCGATCAACGGCCTCCAGCGCCATGTTGGGGCCCATGCAATACTTGCCAGTATCGATCGAGAACCAGTTCCCGGATCGATTGACGCCAACATCGAACCGCTGATGGATCTCAGCGTCCAGATCCGGGATCGGCTCGTGGCCCCAGGAACAAATGATCCCGCCGTGAACGCTGGCGCGGTTGAGGTGCTTATGGAACTCTTGAATGCTGGGAATGAACTGCGCCAGCGCATCAATGCTGCGCCTCACGACGCCTTCTTTGTCGCATGCGTCAAATGCCGCGAAAAGCTCATCAGGGTTGTCTCCAACCGTTTCTGCGATTTTGCACACCGGATACCAAGACAGATAGTAGGACCCGTTTCCGTGATTTACGACATCGCCGTATTCACCCAGCATTAGTGTGACGGATGGGATGCGCGCTAAGTCCCGTATGCCGTCAAACTTGATGGCAACTTTGTATCTCATGAGGTGTGGTCTGCTGATGTCGAGCCCGAGATGTCGATCAAGCTGCAGGCGCCCTCCCCAAAGGCAGTTGAACACTGCATCGTAGTCTTCGTAACCCTCGTCTCCCCCGACCTGAGCGAGTTTGACGCGATACTTGTCCCCCGACGTCGCAGCGTTTTGGACCTGCGTCCGCGAGCGAAAGTTGATGTTAGGGTGGGAGCCCACGCAGCCAGCGATCAAACGACCTACTTGTGCAGTGTCGACGCTGATTTCCTGTGTCTGCATGACCAGCTGAAACTGATCCGGGTCAAAGCCGATGGCGTTGTAGTCTGTTGCGGCCACGGGTTTGCTGGCAGCCAAGTGCCCTTCAATGAGAGTGTCTACATATGAAAAGTGGTCTGCGATGTCTTCCGGGCTTAATAGCGAATCGTGCGGTACCCCGTAGTAAAAGGGCTGAGATTTGCTGAATGTCGCGCTTGGCACCTCGAGCTCCTTACTCAAAGTGTCTAGGAAGCTGAGCGAACCTTCCGCGACACCCATTGCAGTCTTCTTTGTGGTGTCGGCCGCGTATACGTAACCGAAATGCAGCTTTCCCTCGTTGTGGAGGCTCGCTTCGGTGATTGGGAAGGGCTGACGATCAATGAGGTCGACCTGATATCCGAGATTGGCCAAGCGAATTGCGATCATAGACCCTGCGCTGCCTGCGCCCAAAACCCCGATCTTCATTCTTCATCCCCCACATCCGCTTACGCGCTTCTTAGGTGTCGAGGACGGCATGCTCAAGCCACGAGACTGGGGTAATAGTGCCACGGCGCGAGTGGCGTGCCCCCATCGGGTGGTCCGGATTGATTGTTAGTGCATCGTGGGGGCTTTGTTGCACAAATGGCTTGAGGGGATTCATCTCGTGAATCCAGTATGATAGCTCGAGGCTATGAGCAGTTGGGCCCCTACGAAGTACAAGACCAAGAACTGTTCTGCTTACCATGAAGCGTTGAAGCATCGCGGATCGCTCTCAATCTGGTTTGATCCTGAGATGACGTGGACCCCGTCGCCAAGCGGCAAGCGCGGGCGACAGCGCCAGTTCAGCGATGCTGCCATCCAGACTTGCTTGACGATGAAGGTGTTGTTTGGCTTGCCGCTTCGGCAGACGACAGGCTTTGTTGAGAGCTTGTTGAAGATGGTCGGGCTAGATTGGGCGGTGCCCGATTTCAGCACCTTGTGCCGTCGTCAGAAGGCATTGAACGTGAGTTTGCCCTATCGCGAGGGAAACGGCCCGCTGAACCTTTTGATCGATAGCACCGGCATCAAGGCCGAGGGTGAAGGCGAGTGGAACGCGCGCAAGCACGGCGGTCCCAAACGCCGGATTTGGCGCAAGATACATATCGGGATCGACGAGGAAACCCTGGAGGTTCGCGCTGTCGAGGTCACGACCAGCAATATCGGCGATGCGCCCATGCTCCCGGAACTGCTGAGCCAAATCCCGTCCGATCAGGAGATTGGATCGGTGACCGGAGACGGGGCCTACGACACGCGCAAGTGCCACGACGCGATTGCCGCCCGTGGCGCTCACGCAGTCATTCCGCCGCGCAAGAATGCTAAGCCGTGGACACCCACAAGCCCTGGGGCTATCGCCAGAAACGAAGCCGTGAACGCATCAAGATATTTGGGCCGCGCCCTATGGCGACGATGGAGCGGATACCACCGCCGAAGCCGCGTCGAAACGAAGATGCATTGTGTGAAGCTGTTGGGGCAGAGCCTCATGGCGAGGGAGTTCGACAGGCAGGTCGCAGAAATCCAACTCCGCATCGCCGTCCTTAACCGCTACACCGCTCTTGGCACACCCGTCACAGAGCCCGTGGCCTAAGTCTGTCCGGGGAAAGGGGAAGTCCACACCTCAGGCCATTTGTGTAACAAAGCCGTAGTCACCCATTGGCAAAGCCTCCTGCCTCTGCTTCCCGGAAGGCGGTAAACACGACGCTAACACTTTGTGATCTTTTGACGTTCGGGGCAGTTTTCCGCATGATCACCGGAATTGACCACATCGTGCTGATTGTGCACGACATCGAAGCGAGGACGGCATTTCTTGCTGCCGCTCTGAAGGGGGGAGGCAATCACCTTCGCAGGCGGACGTCGGGCCGTGAAGGTAGGGGCCCGAAAGATCAACCTGCAAACGCTGGGGCAGGAGGTGCACAACCGCGCGCGCGTCGGATCAGGCGATGTTTGATTTCTGAGCCCTTGGAGGCCCGAAGACGTTGCGGCGCATTTGCGCGGGCTCGGGATCGACATCCTCGGAGGTCCTGTCGAAAAGTCCGGAGCTATGGGCAAGAACATCAGCCACTACTTCAACGATCTCGACGCAAACATTATCGAGATTGGGTGCCTCGTCGACGGCGCCTGATCGGTCAGTTTGAACGTACTTCCTGGCCGTCGTCTTGGCCTTGAACTGGGGAGGCTTCGGGAGCTGGCGACATGGGTCTTGCCTCGCTTTCCGGCTGGGCCTCAGGCAGGATGAGCGAAACCTGCGTGCCGCCGTCCGCGCCGTCTTCGATCCTGAGGCCGCCGCCCAATTGCTCGGCAGTGCCGCGAGCCATGGAAAGACCCAATCCCGTCCCGTTGCCCACGGGCTTTGTTGTAAAGAACGGCTCGGTCACGCGGCCTCTGTCATTTACCGGAATGCCCGAGCCGTTGTCCTCGACGGAAAGGACGGCGTAGGCGCCGGGCATCAGGATCTCTTGCGTGGAAAGACGCACGGGCTTCGAAAGCTCTTCCCGCGTCAGGGTGATCGCTACGCGGGTCGCCCCCGCATCGCGCGCATTGAGGACCAAGTTGGCCAGCGCACCCTCAACTGCGGTGGGGTCTACAACCGCGAAGAGGGCCTGTGACGGAGCCTCAAGGGACAGCACATGTCCAGATCCGAGCAGACCCGTAAAGAGCTGTTCGCAGCCGCGCAACATCCCCGCCATGTTGGTCGTCTGCGGGCGAACGGGCGCTTTACGCGCAAAACTTAGAAGCTGCTTGAGGTGACGGGCCGCACGGGCAGTGCCGGCGCGGGCTTCTTTCAAGCTCTTGGCTCGGCTCTTTCCGTCCGGGTCGATTTCAGCCAGCTCCAGATGGCCTTGGATGCCTGCCAGAATATTGTTGAACTCATGCGCCATTCCGGCCGAGACCTGACCAACGGCCTCGACACGTTGCGCGGCGATTGTGCGCCGCTCCAGTTCGCGCTCCTGTCGCTTCATGCGCACACTGTCCCATGCCGCGAACGCCGTGTAAACTGACACAAGAATGGCGACGACGACCGCCGCGTATGCGCCCTGCGCGCCGCTCATGCGATCGATGTAGATCCACGATGCCCAGATTGTCGCGGTTAGCATCAATAAGCCTTCCCAGATCACCAGCACCGGAATTTCCTTGCTTTTGAACAGGTTGTAATGGGCAAAGCCCGCGATGGTGGCAAAGGCGCCCATGACCCCGCTCGGAGGCGCCACCCAGGCCCCGTAAATGACGATGGAAATGAAAAGAGCAGATTGCCCCATGCTAAGGAAGAGCGCAGCCGCGAGCACTCTTTTTGAGCCGGGCGCCTTGATACGGCCCATGTAGAAGCCCGTCCCGGCAGTCCACAGAGAGTAGGCCAGCGCCCAAGCAATTCCCATGGGATCGCGCATGAGCCAATAGATGACGACGGCCCCCAAGAAGATCACGATAAAGCGTGTCGCGAGCTCGTATCGGGTGCTGATGTAGACATCCACCAGGTCGCATAGATTGCGCCATATGACTTCGTTTGGATGGCCGGGGTGAAGGTCTGCCTCGGCAAAGCGTGCATAGCCCGCAGTGCCGAGGTCATGGATGTGGCGCGAAGCGGACAAGTATTATTTTGGAAGGGGCCCGATCATCATGATCATTTGACGGCCTTCCATCTTGGGCATGTTTTCGACCTTACCAAGCTCCTTAGTGTCTTCAGCCACACGCAACAGGAGATCACGGCCGAGCTCCTGGTGCGCCATCTCGCGCCCCCGGAACCTGAGAGTTACTTTTACCTTGTCCCCGTTCTCGAGGAATTTGAAAACATTGCGCATTTTGACGTCGTAGTCATGCGTGTCGGTGTTGGGGCGGAACTTCACCTCCTTCACCTCGATCGTCTTCTGCTTCTTGCGGGCCTCGCTCTCGCGCTTCTGCTGTTCATACTTGAACTTGCCGAAGTCCATGATCTTGGCCACGGGCGGGTTCGCATTGGGCGAGATTTCCACGAGGTCGAGCCCCGCATCTTCGGCCATCTGGAGCGCCCGACTGGGTGTGACCACTCCCACATTGTCACCATTTTCGTCGATCAGGCGGAGTTCCGGTGCGCGAATGCGGTCGTTTACGCGGGGGCCGGTGTCGCGCTGCGGGGGCGCGTTGTGGGGTCTGCGGGCTATGGTCTTTGTCCTTGCATTGTTGAGCAAACTTCGGGGCCGGACGGTAACCCTCCATAGGCTGGCATTCAAGGCGTAGTTGACGTAATGGACCAATTGCTCGGAAATTCCCGCCACCGCGCACGGCGATTTTGGCAAAGCGGGGCCGATTGGATGATCTTTCCCCCTGTCTGCTATCCCTCAGAGCGGCCATCTGAGATCCATGACATCGACCTGCTTGCCCGATATGGGGCCGGCAAGAATGAAAGGAATTCCGATGCGCAATTTGATCTGGATCGTTTTGGCCGCTGTGGTTGCGGGGGGCGCGTATGTGTTCGCGACCGGCGGTTTCGGCGGCGATGAAGAGCCTGCAGCCGAAGCGCCTTTGGTAGAAGAGGCCACGGAAAGCGCCGAGGAGGCCGCAGCAGACCTCGTGGAAGGCGCAGGCAAGGCGCTTGAGAACGCAGCGGACGCGGTCGAAGAGACCGTGAACGAGGCTGTTGAAGCTGTCGAAGAGGCCGTCCAGGAAGCCGCAAGTGGTGCCATAGAAGCAGCCACTGAGACGGTTGAAGGGGCACTTGAGGAAGCCTCTGATGCGCTGGGTGAGGCCGCAGACGGCCTTCTGGACGGCGCATCTGACGTGGTCGAGGGCGCGACCGACGCTGTGACCGACGCGACAGAAGCGGCCACTGAGGCGGCTGGTGAAGCTTTAGAGGCTGCAACGGAGACCGCGACCGAGGCAGCTGATGCTGCGACGGAGACGGCAACCGAGGCAGTTGAGACTGCAACCGAAGCAGCAGACACGGCGACTGAAACCGCAACGGAAGCAGCCGAGCCCGCGAGCGCCGATGGCATCGAGAGTCTTTTCAACGCCGAAAGCTTCGATTTCGACGCCGTGCAGGCCTACGTCGACAACAGCGAGCTGGGCGGCATCGCCAAGACCGCGCTCAACACCGCTATCGATCAGGCGCGCGACAACCCTGAGCTTGTCAGCGGCCTCATAGAGCAGCTGAAAGCTCAGTTCCTGAACTAAGGGACTGCTGAAACAAAAAGGGCTCGGGGACATCTGTTCCCGGACCCTTTTCTTGTTTGGGAGGCGGCTCAGCCGACGAAGGCTTTCTCAACCACGAAGTGCCGGGGCTGAGAATTCGCACCTTCCTCAAGACCATAGCCTTCAAGGATCGCCTTGAGATCGGTGTTCAGGCCCATGGAGCCACAAATCATCGCGCGATCTTCCTCGGGGTTCATGCCCTCAATCCCAAGCTCACCAAAGACCGTGCCGTCTTCGAGCAGCGTGGTGATGCGGCCAATTTTCGGGCTCTCCTCACGCGTCGTGGTGGGATAGTACGTCAGCTTTTCGAGGTTCTCGGCCCCGATGAGCTCCACAAGCATCTCATTGCCGTGGATCGCATCGATGATTTGCTTGGAATAGGTCAGCTCGGCCACCTCACGACAGGTATGCGTGATGATGACCTGTTCGAACTTCTTGTAGGTCTCCGGATCGCGCAGTAGCGAGGAGAAGGGCGCAAAGCCTGTGCCCGTCGAAAAGAGCCAAAGCCGCTTGCCCGGCAAAAGCGCATCATGGACGAGGGTGCCCACAGGCTTCGGGCGCAAGATCACCTCCTGGCCTGCTTTGATGTGCTGAAGCTTCGAGGTCAGCGGGCCGTCCTGCACCTTAATCGAATAGAACTCGAGCTCTTCATCCCAGGAAGGGGAGGCAATCGAGTAGGCGCGCAGGATCGGTTTCGACTTACACGTGGCCGGATCTTCATCGCCCATGAGCCCTATCATCACGAACTCGCCCGAGCGAAAGCGCAGCGAGGCGGGCCGTGTGGTTTTGAAGCGGAAGAGCCGGTCAGTGTAGTGTTCGACTTCGGTGACTGTTTGCGCGTCTGGCAAAGGGGGCATGATGGAGAAAGCCTCGATAGTACGTGGTCAGCATAATGGCCGACCCCAAACGTTTGCGCCTGCAGCATGGGCCTGTCAAGCGTAGGAGAATATTCTGCCTTGCGGCTGCAAAGTCTTGCTAAGGCACAAGGGTATTCTCTAGATGGGCGGCGAGTTGGGGGAATATTCCATGGCTGTCGACGAAAAACCCAAGCTTCGGATCGATGCGCTCGACCGCAAGATCCTGAGCGAGCTTCAGCAGGATGCGTCGCGTTCGCTCGATGAGATCGCGCGCGTTGTGGGCTCGTCCAAGACACCCGTCTGGAACCGCATCAAGAAGATGCGCGAGGCGGGCATCGTGAAGAACCAGGTGGTGGAGCTTGATGCCGAGGCGCTGGGGTTCGAGGCCTGCTTTTTCGTCTTGATCCGCACGTCCGAGCATGAGGCGAGCTGGCAGGAGGCGTTCCTGCGTACGCTTCAGGCGCGCCCTGAGGTGCAGGAAGCGCACCGTCTGGCGGGCGATATCGATTACATCCTCAAGGTTCGCGTGCAGAATGCGCGGGCCTATGATGCGTTCTATCAGGCGCTGATCTCGGAAGTGCGCGTCTACAACGTGACTGCGCTTTTGAGCATGGAGGAGCTTAAGGCCACCTCCGCGCTGCCGCTCTAGCGCGTCACCATCAACGCTTCGAGACCGTGGAAATGGTAGGTGTCGCCGTAGCGCGGCGCCTCGGCGAGCTTGGGTGGATTACGCATCAGCTCCTCCAGCCCGATCCGCAGCTCCAGCCGTGCAAGTGGGGCGCCTACGCAGAAATGAAGACCTGCGCCGAAGGCGACGTGGGTCTTTGAGCCACGCGATGGATCAAAGACATGCGGGTTGTCATAGGCAGCTGGGTCGCGGTTGGCCGCACCCAGAAGGCAGGCGATCTGAGTGCCACGGGGCAGGGGTACGCCTTCGATTTCGGTGTCCTCGTAGACCCAGCGCGTGAAAAGGTGGAGCGGCGGGTCATAGCGCATGATCTCTTCCACCAGCGGCTCGGTCACGTCCGTCACGCCATTGCTCAGCATCGCCGCTACACCGTTGCCCAAGGTGTGCACCGTCGCCTCATGGCCCGCATTGAGCAGCAAGATGCAGGTGGAGATCAGCTCATCTGTGGAGAGCTTCTCACCTTCTTCCTCGGCGGTAATGAGATGGGTGATTAGATCGTCGGCGGGGCGGGAGCGGCGCTGCTCGATATAGCCGCGCAGGAAGTCTGCGAATTCGGATGCCGCTTGGTTGGCGGTGTCTTCCACTTCGCGGGAACGGGCGCTTTGGTACATGGCCACCATGCGATTCGACCACGCGAGGAGCTCTGGCGCCATCTCTTCCGGGACGCCCAGGAGCCGCGCGATGATACGCACAGGCAGTGGTTGGGCGAATTCGGTGAGCAGGTTGAAGGCACGGCCCGTGGGCAGGGCCGCCACCAGCTCCTCGCTGAGGGCGCGGATTTCGGGTTCGAGTTCCCGAATGCGGCGGCCCGTAAATGCGCGCAGCACGAGGGATCGGAGCCGCGTATGCCGTGGTGGCTCAAGCTCCAGCATCGAATGGGATTCAATGTCGTAGAAAGCGCGGGTGTGAGGGGCAACGGGAACCGGCTCCAGCGGTACCCGCCCCATGTTGCGCGATTTCAGGACCGCAGAGACCGCCCCGTGGCTGACGGCGGCCGCCATGCCATAGTCTTCCCACCACACAACGCCTGCCTGTGCACGCGCGCGGTCATAGGCGGGATAGGGGTTCTGAACGAAGTCGGGATCGGTCGGGTCTTGGCGGAAAATCTCCATGGGCGAGATGTGCCGCAAGGCGGAAGGCTGGGCAAGACCAGAGGGCAGGGCGCGTCGGGGAGAGTACCAGAATGGATATTCCTGCCGCTGTGCGTCTGGGTTGATTCGTCCGGGTGACTGTCGCTTGAGCGTGCACAATTCACGCGAGGGCCGCGATGACGTGGAAGACTGCGAGACAATCGCGTTCGCGTGCTGGTGCCCGTCGCCGGTCCAAGATGTCCGAATGCCATTCTGGTACGAATTGGAAACGAACCGCGCTGCAATCCCGCTTGGCCGCCCAGAATTGTACCGGGAGTCAGGATCAAACGCCGGTAATCTGCGGTTTTTCGGCCCCCGAATGTGGCGGAAAGGTGGTAAATTTTACCTCAAACGAGACACAATTGCGCCTCTGGTAACGCCGAAAACACCCGCTTTGGGGCAATTTACACGCATTTTTGCCTCATTTTACCCTTTGTTGCCGGATCAAGCGTGGGTATCACGGTCCAGCCCCCTTTTGGGGGCGAGGGTTGCAGACCGTGGGGGCGGTCGCACACAGGTCATGACGCTGCCACGTCGTGATGCATAGGGTGAGCACCACGGACGCGACGCGTCTCAAGTGCAGCGCGAGGTGGGATCGCGTCACGCCTGAGCATCGAGCGACACTCAGCCGAACACTGTGCGTGATCGCATCAGGGGAGGCATCTCTCGTGGGTGAGAGGGCGGATGTGGTCGTGTGAGGATGTGACAGGTGAATAAGTGTATGACATCGTCAGGTTTGTAGAGGGGGCGCTCGCGTCTTCCGCACGCATGCAGCCGGTCTTTCCAGTCTTTGAAGAGTGTAATGGTTACGAGCTTGGGCCGACGGATGGCGCCCGGTCGGCTCGAGTGTAAGGAGAGAGTGCGATGACGAAGCAGAACTTCCACACCGATTTTAACGAGTTCCAAGCGGGCACGGTAATCGACGATGAGCTTAAGGCTCAGGGTCTGGAAGTTTCGGCGTATACGCTGGGTCATCATCCCAAGGAGGCGATGATCTTCGACACCGCCAATCCTACGGGCGGCGACCATGATCTTGAAACGGACAACCTGGGCAATGTGCTCATCATCTCGGAGGATGGCGATTCAATCGATCCTGATGATGAGGCACATGGCGGCAAGTTCCTCTTCAAGTTTGATAACCCTGCTGAAGTCACGTCTCTCACCTTCCTCGACATCGAGGAAGGCGCCAAGATCAGCTTCTTTGACGAGCATGGCAACTGCATCAAGTCGATCTGGGTCAAGCCCGGCGGCGACAACGAGCAGGTGATCGCGAACTTCCACGTGGGTGACGTGTCCGCGATGGTTGTGACGCTCAAGGGCTCGGGCGCGATCGACGATCTCAAATACGCGATGGAGCCTGTGGTCGCTCTCGACGGTATCGTCGAAGGCACCGATGGCGGCGACCGCATCGATGTAAACTATCTGGGCGATCCCGATGGCGACCGTGTGGACGCGGGAGACGCGATCCTGCCCGGCGAAGCGGCCAACGACGACATCATCAAAGCGGGCGACGGCAACGACACGATAATCTCCGGCGCGGGCGACGACCAGATCTTTGGCGGCGGCGGCAATGAAGAAATCTGGGCCGGTGACGACAACGACCTGGTCAAAGGCCAGGCCGGCAACGACTGGATGCACGGCCAGGACGGTGACGACACGCTCTTTGGTGGCACGGGCAATGACAAGCTCTTCGGTGAGGCCGGCAATGACGAGCTGAGCGGTGGCGCAGGTCACGACATGCTCAAGGGCGGCTCCGGCAACGACACGATGCTGGGCGGGGCGGGCAACGACACACTTGAAGGCAACAACGGCCACGACCTGATCTTTGGTGATGACGGCCACGGCGTCGCATCCTCCACGCAGGTGGTCACGCTGGTCAGCCAGAACGGCGACTACGACGGCGCGCTGATCATCGAGATTGTGAATGCCGACGGCACGGTTGCGGACACCGTGACGCTGACGCCAAGCTATGACGCCAACATCGGCAATTCCTGGACGGTCGAGCTCGACGCAGACCAGGACCTGCGCGTCTCCATCACCAGCCCCGAAGGCACCTTTGCCTCCGACAGCGTGAACGCTCAGGGCACGATGATTTCTGATGACACGGCACGTCTGAACTTCGAGGACCTCGCGGGCCTCGGCGACGGAGACTTCAACGATGTCGTCATCGACGTGATGCTGTCGCCCAATGGTTCGGGCCTTCTGGTGGAGCACGGTGTGCTGGAAGCCGTCAAAGGCGCGCCTGGCAATGACCTCATCCACGCTGGCAGCGGTGACGACACGGTCTTCGGTGAAGGCGGCAACGACACGATCCACGGCGACGGCGGCAACGATCTTCTCGACGGTGGTGACGGCAATGACCTCCTCGACGGCGGCGCAGGCGCAGACCTGATCAAAGGCGCCGGCGGACGTGACACGATCCTCGGCGGCACCCATGGTGACGAGATCGACGGCGGCGCCGGTGGTGATGATCACGACACGCTGGACCTCTCCGGCGTTGGCAAATTCCGACTCGAGGACTTGCGCCCTGACTCAAATGGCAATGGCCAGGACGGCACGGTTGTGCTGCTCGACGACGAGGGCAACGAGATAAGCCGCTTCGTCTTCACCGAGATCGAAACGATCATCGGCGATCCAGAGCCGACCCCGGACGGCTATGTCGACGGCACCGATGGCGATGACCTGATCGACGTCGACTATGACGGTGACCCGAATGGTGACTTCGTTGACAACGACGACGCACTCCTGCCGGGCGAAGCCCCCCAGGATGACATCATCCGCGCAGGCGACGGCGACGACACTGTCTTCGCTGGCGAAGGCGATGACGAGATCCACGGCGGCGCAGGTGACGACGAAATCTTCGGCGAAGATGGCAACGACAGCATCGGCGGCAATCAGGGTAACGACCTCATCGATGGCGCCGACGGCGACGACACGCTCTTCGGTCAGGACGGCAATGACAGCCTGATCGGCGGCGACGGCAATGACAGCCTGATCGGCGGCCAAGATGGAGATCTGCTCCACGGTGGTGACGGCAACGACACGATCGACGGCTTCTCTGGCGATGACGAGATTCTCGGCGGTGACGGCGACGACAAGCTCGTTGGCGGCGGCGGCGATGACACCATCGACGGTCAGGGCGGCGATGACCATATCGCAGGCGGCAACAATGTCGACGTCATCGACGGCGGCGCAGGCGATGACACGATCACTGCGGGCTCCCGCGGCGACACGGTCACCGGTGGCGACGGCAACGACTCCATCGATGGTGAGCAGGGCGATGATCTGATCATCTCCGGTCCGAAGGGCAAACCAGACCTCGGCTATCCGGGTCTCTTCCCGGGCGACAGCGATCCTGACAACGACAAGGACACCGTGGACGGTGGCTCCGGCAATGACACGATCTTCACCGGCGACGATGATGACCTGATCACCGGTGGCACTGGCGACGACGTGATCGACGGCGGCTTCGACAAGGACACGATCGACGCAGGTGAAGGCGATGACCGTATCGTTGGCGGCGAAGGGTCTGACTCCATCCTCGGCGGTGAAGGTAACGACACGATCTTCGCGGGCATCGACCCGGCGCTGGGTTTGCCAGACAACCTCGATATCCCTGACGACGCAGGCGATCTGCAGCCCGAGAACGGCAAGGACTTCGTCGACGGTGGCGCCGGCAATGACGTCATTCTCGGTCAGGACGATGACGACACGCTCGAAGGCGGCGACGGCGACGACTTCATCAACGGTGGCGTCGACGACGACGTGATCCGCGGTGGCGCGGGCGACGACACGATCGAAGGTGGCGAAGGCGAAGATAACCTCTCCGGCGGCGCGGATCAGGACACGTTCCAGACTGACGACGACGGCGCAGGCTCCTTCATCGGTGACACGGTCGACGGTGGCGCTGGTGGCGTTGACCACGACACGCTCGATCTGCGTGGCACTGTCACCGAGGGTGGCCGCCTTGCAGTGACGGAGACCGGGCCCGACAGCAACGGCAACGGCGTCAATGGCTTCGTTGAGTACTTCTACGGCGACGACAACCTGCTCGGCACGCTCGAATTCACCGAGATCGAGAAAGTCATCGTCTGCTTCACGCCAGGCACGACCATCGCGACCCCGAAAGGTGAAATGGCCGTTGAGACGCTGCGTCCGGGCGACAAGGTCATGACGCGCGACAACGGCATCCAAGAGATCGCGTGGACCGGCGCCCGTGATCTGTCCTCGGCTGAAGTGGCCGCAGCTCAGGATCTGCGTCCTGTCATGATCAAGGCAGGTGCCCTCGGGCCAAACCTGCCTGAGCGAGACATGATGGTCTCGCCGCAGCATCGTGTGCTCCTCGCCAACGACCGCACGCAGCTCTACTTCGAAGAGCGTGAGGTCCTCGTGGCAGCCAAGCATCTGGTGGGCATGAAAGGCATCACGCGGATGGGTGACGTCGATACGACCTACGTCCACTTCATGTGCGAAAAGCACGAGGTGGTCCTGTCTGGCGGCGCATGGACGGAAACGTTCCAGCCGGGCGACTACACGCTTGCTGGCATGGACGGAGCAGCGCGCAAGGAGATCCTCGCGCTCTTCCCCGAACTCGCCACACATGCAGGTCTGAAGGACTACGTCTCCGCACGTAAAGCGCTAAAGCGTCACGAAGCGAGCCTTCTCGTCGCGCGCTAAACTTAGCAGCATCCCGGACTTTACCAGCGGCAGTCTCTGCCGCCCGTTCCGGGACTGGTTAGTTAGCTACGAATAGCCATCAACGCATCACTGGGGGCGCGTTGTGGCATCAAAGCCCGGAACCGGACCGTGTGGTGCGCTGGTTTCGGGCTTTGTACTTTTTCAGGTCTTGGCAATCGCATGCACGAAAGTGCCTGATCTCATCGCTCAAATTTGACGGATTTTGCGGCTGTCATTTCCAAAATCTAAACATCCATCGCCGACACAGGCGCGGCACCGCTCCGAGGAAGGGCGGCGATCGGCGTAGGCAAAGGTGGATACGTGATGAGTTTTGAGCGGGTGAGGGTGGTGACCTTCTCAGGGGTGGAGTGCGCAACGGCGATCGCGCCGCATCTCGGGCGGAGGGCAGGCTGATGGCGTTTTCCTTTGCGCTGATTTCACTCGGAAATACCGATGACCCCACGCAGATCATGCATTCCGGATCGGCCGGAACAGGTGAATTCAACGATGGTGGCCTCGCCACGATAGGCAGCACTTGGTCCGGCACTATCAGTGCCTCCCAGACGCTGACGATTGATCAGGATGTGCTGGAGGATGATTTCAACGCGGGCGCAGCGTCGCCTGCCGATATCGGCAATACGCTGAGCGCCCCGGTCACGATCGATAACGTTACCTATGATGCCGGTAGTCGGGTTGAGACGGATTACTCCGTCGTCGTGCAGGACCCATCCTCCGGCCACTACTATGTCCTAAGTCATGTGACGATTGACGGGCAGGCAGTGGGGGCAACGATCTCGCGGCCCTTCGATGCCACCCTGGATGATGGTGCCGGGGCCGTTGTCTCAGGAGGATCCTACGCTGACGGGGTCAGCCTGGAGCTGGTTGATCCTGATCCGATTTCCAACACGCCCACGTGGAACGCCTTCGTGCAAGACGCCACCTATAACCAAGGCACCGGTGGCGGGTATTCAAACGACGTCGACGTGTCCGAGACATGGTCCGGTTATCAGGGCCCTGCGCGTGCTGGCGCGCCCCCCGATGGGATCGTCGAAGGCACGGCAGGGGCTGATGTCATCGATACGGATTACGTCGCTGATCCTGAGGGAGACCGTGTTGACGGCCCGGACGGCGATGATGACGTGATCAAGGCCGGGGCGGGCGACGACACGATCACAGCAGGCGTCGGGGATGACACGATCGAAGGTGGTACCGGTGCCGACCTGATGGAGGGCGATCAGGGCACGACGCTGCCGGACGCAGGCCCGTGGCTCTATGAGTATTACGACCTCGATCCTCGAGGCGATCCGCGCAATCTCGAAGCTGCCGGTTTCACCGAGAATGGGGGGCGCGACCATGAGGCGGAGCCTACAGAAACCGGCTATGGCACAACCATTGCCGCGCAAGATTATGACAGGGCAAACGATTACGCGCTGAAGTTCACGACCGAGATCACCATTACCGAGGGCGGAACCTACACCTTCGGCGTGAATTCCGACGACGGCTCAAAGCTCTTCATCGATGGTGAGACGGTCGTCAACAACGACGGCCACCACGCGCCAGTGCTCAAGACTGGCACGGTTGAGCTGCCGCCGGGCACCTACACGATCGAGATCATTTTCTACGAAAACAACGGCGGTAATGTGCTCGAAGCACAGGTGGCAGGTCCCGATACCGGGGGCGCGGCCGTTGATCTGGAAAATTATTCCGGCCTAAGCGCACCTCATGAGCCCGATGCCGAGGGCGGCGACGATACCTTCGTCCTCAACGACAATTTTGGTGACGACACCATCGTGGGGGGCGAGCTCGACGAAGACGCAGGCGGCGATGAGGTCGATGCCTCCGCCGTGACAGGCGATCTCACCGTCACCTTTACCGGCGATGAGGCGGGCACCATCAGCGATGGGGGCTCCAGCGCAATCTTCTCCGAGATTGAGGAGATTACCCTCGGCACGGGCGACGATGTCGCGGATGCGAGTGCGACCTCTGCAGACGTCACGCTGACGGGTGGATTGGGTGACGACAGCATCGAAGGTGGTTCAGGCGACGATTTGATCACTGGAGATGGCGGCGATGCGTCCGCCGGGATCGACCTTGGTCCCGGCCTCGTGACGACGGGGCTCCTCTACTCGGTGACCTCTGACGGGCAACTCCGCGTCTATGATCCCGAAACGGACAGCGAGCAGACGATCCAGACCGGGCTGCAGACCTATGGCGACATTGCCGTCACGCCCGAAGGAGGGCTCATCGGGATCCCATGGGCGTCCGGCGAAACGGGCGTCTACAGCATCAACCCCGATACCGGGGAAGAGACGCTTATCACCGATGCCATCAGCCCGGGCTATCACGCGTCACTGGCCACGAATTCGGGCGGTGACCTGTTCTACAGCACAGGCAGCACGCTGCAGGTTTTGCCGGTCAATGCCGATGGCTCCTTCGGGGCGGAGGAGACGCTCGGCGCCCTGCCATCAGGGACGACCGATATCGTCTTTGCCGATGATGAGACGATCTTTGCCCTCGCGCGGGGCACCGTCTACAAAATCACGCTCGATTTCGACGACACGATCCAGAGCACCGAGGACCTCGGTCAAATCAACGGGCAGACCGACACATGGGGCATCGCCATTGAGGATGGGGAGCTCTTTGCCTTTGAAGGCTCAGGCGAAATCCATGCCACCCCGCTCGATGCCGAACCTTTGGACTGGTCGCTTCAGCCCGGCAGCACGAATGGCAACGCTTGGGTCTACGGTGCGGCGGGTGCGGGCGACCAGACCGGCGCGATTGACCTTCCCGCTGATGACACTCTCGTCGGGGGAAGCGGGGACGATACGATCATCGGCGGCGAAGGAGACGACGTTATCGATGCGGCCTCGGCCACTGATGGCGATGACGCGGGCTCTGGCGCCGATGTCGTCGAGGGCGGTGATGACGCCGACACGATCAGCGCCGACGGCGGCGATATCGTGGATGGCGGCAGTGGCGGCTATGACAGCGACACGCTTATTGCGGACGGTGTCACGGGCATCACGGATCTGGAACCTGACCTAAACGGGAATGGCTGGAACGGCATTGTCACCTTCGACGACGGCTCCACGCTGAGCTTTACGGAAATTGAGTTTTTTGAGGTAAACGGTGAGGTCGTGGATCCCGCCGCGGCCCCAAGTGTGGACCTAGATTTCGAAGGGGGCTCAGCGCCGGACGGCAGCGCTGACTTCGCCGATACCTTCACCGAGGGGGAGGCGCCTTCAGAGATTGCCTCTGCCACATCGCTCGTCAACGCAGGCGCAAGCGGCGCGGCAGAGATCGCGATCACGCCCACCTCCGCTTTCCCGGACGGCGCGGGTGAGGTGCTCACAGTTTCAGGCACCGATGGCTCCGTGGCGACGATCCCGCTCGATGGCTCGAACCCGGGGGCGCAGAGCGTGTCCTTCGACGGGGTTGAGTTTAGCGTATCCGTCTCCGGCGGCGCGGTCGTCATCACTCCGGCCGATGGGACGCCTGTGAGCGACGAGATCGCCGAACTGGTGCTAGAGGCGACGGCTTACGAGAATTCGGAGAACCTCGTCGATGGTGTCTCTGGCTCGGACCGCACCTTTGAGGTGACTGTCACCAACGGATTTGGCGCGGAAAGCGCACCCGCCGTCTCCACCATCACCGTTGTAGGTGTGAGCGACGGCATCGTGAGCGGCACCGCCGGCGCCGATCTAATCGATGCTGCCTATGAAGACGATCCGGATGGCGACATGGTCGACGCTGACGACGCCGTTCTGGCAGGCGACGCGGGTGACATGGACGTCATTGAGGCAGGCGGCGGTGATGACACCGTGTTCTCAGGCGCAGACGACGACGAAGTTTCCGGTGGCGCGGGCGACGACCTTATTTCGGGCGGTGCTGGGGCGGATATCCTCGGAGGCGACGGCGGCGATGACACATTCGTCCTCGAAAGCGGCTTTGGCGCAGATACGATCACTGGCGGTGAAACGGACGAGGTCGCAGGCGGCGACGAGATCGATGCATCGAGCCTGGCCGACGATGTGACGGTCACGTTTACCGGCGATGAGGCGGGGACGCTCGCAGCCGGAAGCGACACTGCCGCCTTTGAGGCAATCGAAGCGATCACCACGGGTTCGGGCGAGGACGTGGTTGACGCGGCTGCCGCGACCAGCAGCGTGACAATCGAAACGGGCGAGGGCGCCGATGACATCACGCTGGGACTTGGGGCAGATAGCGTCGATGGCGGCGATGATGCCGATACCTTCAGTGCAGGCGCAGGAGGGTTCGTTGGGGACAATGTCGACGGCGGCTCTGGTGGTGACGACCAAGATACGCTTGATCTCACTGGAACGGTGCCCGAGGGCGGACGGCTGGAGATCAACCAAACGCCATCCGCGGACGGCACAGGCTTTGACGGCACTGTCTCGTATTTCAACGCTGACGGTTCGCCCGCGGGCACGCTCACCTTCACCGACATGGAGAGCGTCGTGCCCTGCTTCACGCCCGGCACTGTGATCAAAACGTTCCGTGGCGAAATCGATGTGCAGTCGCTGAAGGTAGGTGACCGCGTTCTGACCCGTGACAATGGCTTCCAGCCGATCCGCTGGATCGGGCGCCGCGACCTGACGCGCGCAGATCTGCGCCAAAGGCCTCAATTCAATCCAATTGAAATCGAGGCAGGCGCGCTGCAACCGGGCCAGCCGGAACGGGCTATGCGCGTGTCACCACAGCACAGGATGCTGATCGAGGGGGCAAGCGCGCAAATGCTCTTCGGGTCAGATGAGGTGCTCGTGGCTGCGCGCCATATGACCTGTGTGGCGGGCATCCGGCGCGTAAAACCGGAGGCTGTGACCTATATCCACCTTCTCTTTGATCACCATGAAATCGTCCAGGCCGACGGCGCGTGGAGCGAGAGCTTCCAGCCCGGACACCATTCTCTTGCCGGGATGGATAGCGCCACGCGGGAGGAGATATTCACGCTCTTCCCCGAGCTCATGAAGGTTGGGTCTGCGGCGCGGGTCTATCCTGCCGCGCGTCCCACCGTGCAGGGCAGGGAAGCGCCGTTGCTTTTCCTCTCCTAGCTCAGCCCCGCATTCGCGCGCCGTCTGCATCAAAGAGCGGCTCTGTGATAACGCGCGCCCTGCGACATTCGCCCAGAATTTCGATCTCGACTTCGCTTCCAGCGGTGGCCATCGCGACGGGCAAGAAACCTTGTGCGATGCTTTTGCGCGCGTGGTGCGAGTAGCCGCCGGAGGTGCAAAAACCCACCACGTCCTCGCCCGCAAAGATGGGCTCATAGCCCACGACATCAGCGTCATCCGCCTCCACTTCAAACGCGCAAAGCTTGCGCATGGGCGCTTCGCCTTCGATGGCGGATTTGCCGATGAAGTCGCGGGACCAATCGATAAAACGATCCATGCCGGTTTCGGCGGGCGTGTAGTCGGGCGAAAACTCCGACATCCACGACCCAAAGAAACGGTCAAGCCTGAGCGACATCATCGCGCGCATCCCGAAGGGGGCCATGTCGAATTCCTGTCCGGCGTCCCATAGAAGGGTCCAGAGATGGCGCTGCTCCATGGGATGGCAGTAGATCTCGTAGCCCAGATCGCCGGTGTAGCTTACGCGTTGGACGGTGCAATCGATCATACCGATGGTCATGCGGCGCACATCGAGGAAGCGAAGATCTACGGCCTCGCGCGTCACCTTGCTGAGCACTTCCCGCGCCATCGGCCCCGCGATCTGGAACCCGTTGAGCGTGTCTGAAACGTTCTCAACATTCACATCGGGTGCCGCGTGACGCTCAAACCAGCGCATGTGGATGTCCTGCGCACCATAGCTCGCCGTGAGCTGGTAGGTGTCCTGGTCGAGGCAAGAAATCGTGAAATCGCCGATCAGCTTGCCTTGCTCCGAGAGCATCGGGGTCAGCGAAAGGCGTCCTGGCTTAGGCAGTCGGCCCGCCATGACCCGGCCCAGCCACGCCTGGGCGCCTTTGCCGGTGACCCGGTACTTACCGAAGTTGTGTACCTCGTTGATACCCACTGCCTCGCGCACGGCGGCAACTTCGCGGGCTGTGGCGTCCCAAGCGTTAGACCTGCGGAAGGAGGGCGCTTCATAGAGAGGCTCGCCCAAGGCGGCGAAGTAGTTCGGCACTTCGAGGCCGAACTGCTGGCCCCAAACCGCGCCCATGCTGTCAAAGATGTCGTACATTGGTGTCTGTCGCAGCGGACGACCAGCGGGGAGCTCTTCGTTGGGGTAGGAGATCGAGAACCGACGCTGATAATTCTCCACCACCTTGGGCAGCGTGAACCCGGGCGATAGCCAGCGCGGGAAGCGCGCCACGTCCATGGCTGTCACATCGCGTTCGGCTTCGCCTTCGATCATCCACTGCGCGAGGCTGAGGCCCACGCCGCCGCCTTGGCTGAAGCCCGCCATGACGCCGCACGCCGACCAATAGTTGCGCAACCCCGGCACTGGCCCCACGAGGGGGTTGCCATCGGGCGCAAAGGTGAAGGGCCCGTGGATCACCGATTTCACGCCCGCGCGTTCAAGCACTGGAAAGCGGCGATAGGCGAAGGCGATGCTTTCTTCGATCTTGTCGAAGTCGTCAGGCAAAAGCTCGTGCCCGAAGTTCCACGGCGTGCCATCGACGGCCCAGGGCTTGGCGGCCTGTTCGTAGAACCCGATGCAAAGCCCGCGTCCTTCCTGGCGCAGATAGCTTTCGCCAGCGGGGTCCATCACGTGGGGATGCTCTTCGCTACGGTCATAGATCTCGGCGATGTCGTCTGTGACGATGTACTGATGCTCCATCGGATGCAGCGGCAGGTTGATGCCCGCCATTTGACCAACCTCGCGGGCCCAAAGACCGGCAGCATTAACGAGGTGTTCGCAAGCGATTGTGCCTTTG
Organism: Paracoccaceae bacterium; assembly: GCA_022448245.1. Taxonomy (GTDB): domain Bacteria; phylum Pseudomonadota; class Alphaproteobacteria; order Rhodobacterales; family Rhodobacteraceae; genus Shimia_B. The sequence continues at coordinate 127,426 of JAKVCO010000008.1, read as the reverse complement.
TCTGTCTCGATCTCCCATCCATCAGCGGTTGGGCGCGTGGCTTTCACCATCGTGTGGGTCTGGATCGTGGCGCCGCCCATCCGTGCGGCTTTGGCATAGGCGTGCGTCGTGCCCGAGGGATCGAGGTGGCCATCAAGCGGGTCGTAGAGCCCGCCCAAGATGCCCTCGACATTCGTCACCGGCGCGAGTTTCGCGATCTCGTCGGGCCCCACGATCTCGGTCTCGAGGCCCATGTAGCGGTGCTTGGCCCGCTCGGCCTTGAGCATGTCAAAGCGTTCGGGCGTGTCGGCCAGCGTTACGCCGCCCACATGGTGCAGACCGCAGGACATGCCTGTAAGCTCTTCGAGTTCGCGGTAGAGGCGGATGGTGTAGCCCTGAAGCGCGGCCATGTTGGTGTCGCCGTTGAGCGTGTGAAAACCGCCTGCCGCGTGCCATGTCGACCCTGACGTGAGCTCCGAGCGCTCAAGTAGGAGCACATCTGACCAGCCGAGCTTCGTGAGGTGATAGGCGACCGAGCAGCCGACGACCCCTCCGCCGATGATGACGACGTGATGGTGCTTCATGAACCCGACTCCCTTGTACTTGGTGCCCGGAGGATGCCCTCGGGCGGCGGGATTGTGGACGCAAGAATTGGACATTTTGGGGGGTGAAAATGTCGCGATAAGGCAATGACTCTCGGCCCACCGCGCTAGGGTGAGCGTGATCAGGGAGGAATTCATGAAAACCCACGCACAGGCCGTCGTCATCGGAGGCGGAGTGATCGGATGCTCCATCCTCTATCATCTGGCCAAGCTGGGATGGCAGGATGTGGTCCTTCTTGAGCGGGACGAGCTGACGTCAGGTTCCACCTGGCACGCCGCTGCCAATATCCACGGGCTCCATGACAACACCAATATCTCGCGCCTGCAGAACTATACGATGGGTCTTTATAAGGAGCTTGAAGCCGAGACGGGGCAGGGGTGCGGTGTGTTCCAGCCGGGCTCCCTCTACCTTGCGCAGACCGAAGCGCGGGAGCATCAGTTGCGTCTGCAGGCGGCCAAAGCCCGTCTCTATGGCATGAACTTCCATGAGGTAAGCCGCGACGAGGCGGAGCGTCTGCATCCGCTCGTCGACTACGACGGCATCCGCTGCATCATGTTTGAACCCGATGGCGGCAACGTGGATCCCTCGGGCGTGACGGCAGCCTACGCCGCCGGTGCGCGCGCCATGGGTGCGGAAATTCACCGCTTTACGCCTGTGACGGCGACGGTGCCCACGGCCAAAGGCTGGCGCGTGGAGACGCCCAAAGGAAATGTTGAGGCTGAGTGGGTCGTGAACGCCGCGGGCCTTTGGGGCCGCGAAGTGGCCAAGATGGCGGGCATCCACCTGCCGCTCCTCCCGACGGAGCACCAGTATTTCGTGACCGAAACCATCGCCGAGATCGAAGCGCTCGACCGGCGCCTGCCATCGGTCGCGGACCGCGACGGTGAGTACTACCTGCGCCAAGAAGGTAATGGCCTCCTCGTCGGCGCCTATGAAAAAGACGTGCGCATCTGGGCCGAGGACGGCACACCACAGGGCTTCGGGCACGAGCTCTTTGCTGATGACCTAGACCGGATCGAAGAAAACATGATGCGCGCGATTGAGCGTGTGCCTGCCGTGGGCGAGGCCGGCATCAAGCGCGTCATTAACGGCCCCATGATCTGGTCGCCGGATTCCAGCGCCCTCTACGGTCCGCATCCAGAGCTCAGAAACTACTTCCTCTGCACCGGCATGATCCCCGGATTCTCTCAATCCGGCGGGATTGGCCTGAGTGCAGCGCAATGGATGGTGGAGGGCGAAAGCCATCAAGACATGTTCGGTTGGGACGTGGCGCGCTTCGGCACCTGGGCCGGGGCCGACTTCACCAAGGCCCGCGTGAAGGACCAATACGCCAACCGCTTTGCGATCCACTTCCCCGGTGAAGAACGCGAGGCAGGCCGCCCCATGCGCATGCGCCCCGCCTATGCCCGCCAGAAAGAGATGGGAGCCGTATTTGGCCTGAACTACGGCTGGGAACACCCACTATATTACGATGCGGGCACCCCAGATAGCGCAGGATTCGATCGCCAGCCGTGGTTCGCCGCCGTGGGCCGCGAATGTCGGATGCTACGAGAGAATGCGGGCATCATCGACATCTCGAACTTCGCGAAGTACCGCATCGAGGGGCCGGGCGCAGAGGCCTGGCTTAACGCCGTTTTCGCCAACTATGCGCCGAAGGCCGTAGGTCGGTCTTGCCTCACGCCGCTCATCGGCAAACGCGGTGGCATCGCAGGCGATTTCACCATCACCCGCACGGCCGATGAGAGCTTCCTCATGATCGGATCCGGCATGGCCGAACGCTATCACCAGCGCTTCTGGAAAGAGGTCCCGCTGCCCGAGGGCACCACGTTTGAGAGCCTCACGGACAGCATGTGCGGCTTTAACGTGGCTGGTCCGCGGTCCCGTGAGCTCCTGCAGCGCCTCACAAATGAAAGCCTCGAGACGGAGGATTTTCCGTTCATGCGCTCGAAGCAGATCACGCTTGCGGGCATCAACCTGACGGCGCTCCGCGTCTCCTTCACCGGCGATCTGGGGTGGGAGGTTCACTGTGCTGAGGAAGATCAGGCCGCGCTCTTTGATGCGCTCGTCGAGGCGGGTGAGGCCGTGGGCGCAGGCCCCGTAGGCTCGCGCGCGTTGATGTCCTTGAGGGTCGAGAAAGGCTACGGGTCGTGGTCGCGCGAATACTCGCCCGAGTATTGGCCGCAGGAGGCTGGCCTCGATCGCCTCATCAAGATGGACAAGGAATTCTTGAACAAGGCGGGTTACGCGGCCATCAAGGGTAACGCCCCGCGGGAAACGCTGCAGATTCTCGAGATCGAGACACGGGATGCGGATGCGTCCGGCGGCGAACCGATCTTTGACCTCGACGGCAACGGTGTGGGCCGTGTTAGCTCCGGCACTTATGGGTTCACGGTCGATGCTTCTCTTGCTTTGGCCTATCTGAAGAACACCTCGCCGGGGCAAGAAGTCGACGTGATGATCCTCGGCCAGCCGCACCGCGCGCGGATCCTCGAAAAGCCGCCCTTCGATCCAGCGGGGCAACGCCTGCGGGCCTGACGTAGGAATTCCTCAATTCAGCTCTCAGCGCGGCCATTTCCTATGAGCATCTGACCTCAAGTATAGGGAGCGGGGCCGATGGTCAGATATATTCGCGAAGCAGTGTTGGGGTCGCCGGACGGACTGCCAAACAGAACGGCTGAGGCCTATCTGTGCACGGTCGCCTTTCCGCTGATAGCGGCTGGCGCGAGCTTCATCTGGCCCCTTGGGGCACCAGTCTTCGTGTTGTTGGCGGTGGGCCTGCTACTGCAGGTCTGGACGATCAAATTGGGTGTTGAGGCGCAAGCCATGGACTGTTTCGATTGGAGCGAAGAGGTGCCGCGCCCCGAGGGCCTTCAGGTAGTCGCTGTCCGCGTGCGGTTGATCCTCTTTTCCCTTCTCGGTGGCTTTGCGGCCCTGTTGGGCTTTGGGACGATGGTGGGGCTTGAGGTTCAGTCTTTGATCGAGGCCGTGTTGACGCCGGTGGTGCCCGCGGTCGCGATTGCGGCGCTCTTTTCCGATACCGTCCTCAAGCTTCTCCTGACCTTGGTGACGCTGATCATTAATCCGTTCTTTGATGCCGCGCGGCTTTTGATCTCGTTCTCACGCGATGACGTGGCCCGCATGTATGGACGCGGTTGCCTCTTTATGGTCGAGAACGCGCTGTATCGCAGTGTGGCAGGCTGCAAGAGCCTTGGGACATTTGCGAAGGTCGATCACTTTTTCACCGAGGACCGGCTTCAGCTGAAGTTGAAGTAGACGCCTCTAAATCCGGCCCGCGGCTGTTAGGCGCGCGTGGATCTCCAGAGCCCTCGCGTCCCCCTGTTCCAGTGCAAAGATGTAGGCATGTGTGAGGAAGAACATCTCCTCATCCGTTTCTGACGTCTCGTTTGCGGCTTGCAGGTAGAGCCCCACCATTGCGGCGCCGTCGCCCGCTTTATGCGCGCTGAGCAGCGCTGCGTGGAGCGTGCTCACGCGTCCTGCATCCTTGCAGCAACCCAGTCATGGAAGCAGTGCGTCGGCCCATCCATGGCCGGGGAGAACCGTCCGCCGTCGAAGTCGACCGCAGCGCGGCCGCGCTGCATGCCTTCAACGACAAAGATGTCTTCTTCGAAAACCTCTTTCCACATGGTCGCGTTCTTTTCGCGGTTGCCCAGCTTGGTGTCCTCAGAGGCGTAGTACAGGTGGATATGCTCGCGGGTGTTGCCCTGATCGACCGGCTCAAGAACGATCGCAAAGGCATGGTCACGCTGCGCGCCCAGAAGCACGTTGGGATAGACGGCGATGTATTCCGCGCCCGTGTTCCATTTCTCGCTGAGGCCCGCGAAATCCGGGAAGGCCGCTTTGCCGTTGTCTTCGAACTGACGGTAAACCAGCGTTCCCTGACCAGAGTAGAGACCGCGCTCCTCGATATTGTAGTGGTCTTCGAGACGTGAATAGGAATTCAGGCCGGGATGGACCCACGGCAGGTGATAGCTCTCGCAGTAGTTCTCGACCGCCAGTTTCCAGTTCGTGGCCACTTCGAGGGTGAATTGGCTCTCCGGCCCGCCATGATGGTGCGGCTGTTCGAATTCCGCCCACCGCGCCATGAGATCGGCGTGCACTTCCTCAAACGGGGCGGCATCGCCTGAGACGTTCACGAAGACCACATCACGCCACAGGTGGGAACGGACCTCGATCAGGCCGAGCGTCGAGGGATCGATCTCCTCATGCGTATTGTGGCCCGGACCGCCAACATGGGGCGTGCTCTTCAACTCGCCCTTTGTGGAGTAGCACCACGAATGGTAGGGGCAGCGGATCGCGCCTTTGATCCTCTTGGGCTCGCTGACGAGGATCATGCCGCGGTGACGGCAGATATTCTGGAACACGCGGACATCGCCGTCCTTGTCGCGTATCAGGAGGAACGGGATCCCGAGGAACTCAATGGGTTTGGCATCGCCATTTTCCGGCACATCAGCCCCAACCGCTAGTCCGGCCCAAGTCGCAAGCAATGTCGCCTTCGCTTCGGCCTTGAAGACGTCTGGGTCGGTGTAATGCGCATTGGGCAAGCCGTTGGCGGTTTCAATCGGACGGCGAACAGCGTCGAGCGCGTTGGGATCTATGTCGCGTGCCATGGAGAGCTCCCTTTATTCTTTGACGATCCTAGGAGGCCGCGCGCGACTTGGCAGGCTTCGATGCGACGCGGGCAGGTCGCTGTTGGGAAAGTCATGCGCAGAGCGCGGAAAGCCGTCGGCGAGGGCCTGCGCAGCATGCAGGCGCGCGTTTTGAGCGGCGGAAAACCCTCCGGTCGGCCCGCCCAGCTTGGCAGCAAGCCGCGCCTCTAGGTTGTCTGCGCCGTCACCCGTGGCGAGTGCGGCTGACCCAACGCAAACCTCCTTTCAGCGGGCAAGACCGCCTGCCCACCCAAAAGAGACACCCATGTTTCGTACGCTCTTTTTCCTCGGTGCTGCTGCAATCGGCACAACGGCCCTCGCGCTTTCCATCGATGCCGATACCGACGCCAATGCCGACGGTCTGTTGAGCTTCTATGAGATGCAGGCCGCGATGCCTGAGCTGACCGAGGAGCTCTTCCTGCTGATCGATCGGACCGAAGACGGCCTCATAGATGCAGATGAACTGGCTCAAGCCGAAGAGGCTGCGCTTCTGCCGGTGACGGACGGCTAAGCGAGCAGGGGGCGGCCGCGTCTGAGTCCCCCGGCGCGGTCGCCTTAACATAGAGCTCGTCACACAAGTGTTCAGCGCCGCGCCTTCTCCGGCGAGCCAACGCGGGCCGCAAAGCCTGTCTTTTCGAGCGCCTCTGCCATGGCCAGTTTCCAGGCAGGTGAAGATCCGTGCCAGTTCTTTGGCGCGTCCTCACCTGCGTAGATGGAGAACGATGTCTCAGGCAAAGGGTCCTCGGCGTTCAGCCTGTCTGAGCGGACCACCGTAAAGAGCGAACTCTTTGCGAAATAGCGATCGAGGGCGCTTTGGAGCTCGTTCAACACCGATCTCCGCGCCGTCAGATCGAGCGGGTGGCCAAGCGGTACTTCACTAAGGTTGGCTTGGGTATTTGCCCAAATGGCCAGGACTTCGAGGTCACGGTAAATCTCGGGGCGACGCTGCATGTAAGCGAACTTCGATTTGTGATCTTCAAATGCCTCAAGGCCGCCAATCATGTGCCAGAACCACATGCCATGTCGCGGCCAATAAAAGCGCCGCTCTTTCCCGATGTATTCCAGCTCATCGGCTGTCTGAGGGAAAAATTCATTTGAATTCAGCATACTCGCAGCGGCATGTGGGGGCAGGATCAACCAGTCAAACGGCGTACTTTCGACCGTCCCGACCTCTCCCATAAGCCGGTCGATGCGAGCTTTGATCTTTTCGAGCTGATGCGCCGCCTGGCAGCCCATCCCGATGGGGAAGATCCCCCCTTTTTCATACCGAATGCCCGTGACCGACTAGGGCCACGGGCATTTGCATTGATCAACAGATAAGTGCGGTCGCGCGCGTAGGCGGCGCACCTTAGGCGTTGCCGCGGGCGAGCGCAGCGACACCGGTGCGCGCGATCTCGTCGAGGCCGAGCGGACGCATGAGATCGGCGAAGGCGTCGATCTTTTCGGGCGCGCCCGTCACCTCAAACACGAAGCTTTCAAGCGTGGAATCCACCACGGACGCGCGGAAGATATCCGCAAGCCGCAGCGCCTCGACGCGCTTTTCGCCCTGACCGGAAACCTTAAAGAGCGCGAGCTCGCGTTCCACCGCAGGGCCTTCGACGGTAAGGTCGTGGACCTCGTAGACGCTGACGATCCGGCCAAGCTGCGCGATGATCTGGGTGATGATCTGCGGGGTGCCCGCTGTGACGATCGTGATCCGCGACCGGTGCCCGGTGTGATCCACCTCGGCAACGGTGAGGCTCTCAATGTTATAGCCACGGCCGGAGAAAAGCCCGATCACGCGAGCAAGCACACCCGGTTCGTTTTCAACGATCACTGCCAGCGTATGACGCTCTTCCACATCCGAGAAGGAGGGGCGGAGGTTGTAGGCAGAGTGGCTGGTGGCGCCTTTTTTGATCTTCAGTGGGGACATGTCTTTAATCTCTGAACACAGTTCGTATTTTCGATTGCGGGATTTTTGCTTGTTCTGCGAGCTCTTCAGCTGACAGCCTCGCTTTGGGTAGGACAAACGGCAAACGGCCTGAGCTCAGATTAGACGGGTCACCCTGTAGGATCTGCTCAACGCGCGGGAAAAAAAACCGATCCGGGGTGCATCGAAACTGCCCACCAAATTCACGCGTGACGGGGTTGTAAGATCTGGTTGGATATTTCCAACAAATGTCGTGCCCGCGCCCAGGACCATCGAACTCGACCTTCCATTGTGCCGGAACCGCACGGAAGTTCCCTGGATACCAAAGCAAGCTGACGCCATCCGGCCGCAAGTACGTAATCTGAGTCCCGTGCGCGCTGCTGTAAGTGAACAGTGTTCTGTCGGAGTAAATCGAACGCGCTGTCTCGGCTGTATCTGTTGCTTCCGGGTTCGGAGAAAGGGAGGTTAGATCATAGTTAGGGGCACAAGCAGTGATCCCGAGCGCCAACACGAAGAGGATGGACCCTGATCTAACGAAAGATGACATGAGCATCATACCAGCACACTCCCTTTCGCATCAATCGCACCCTCGGTGGAGGCTTCGCCCAAGAGCATCTCGTTATGCGCCTTGCCCGATGGGATCATGGGGAAACAGTTCTCGTGCTTGGTGACGAGGCAGTCAAAGATGACAGGGCCGTCGTAGTTCAGCATCTCCATGATCGCATCGTCGAGGTCGGCGGGGTCATCACAGATGATGCCTTTGGCGCCGAAGGCCTCGGCGAGTTTCACGAAGTCAGGCAGTGCCTCGGACCACGAATGCGAGAAGCGACCACCGTGGAGGAGGTCCTGCCACTGGCGCACCATGCCCAGTCGTTCGTTGTTCAAGATGAACTGTTTCACGGGCAGGCGGTACTGCACTGCGGTGCCCATCTCTTGCATGTTCATCAGCCACGAGGCTTCGCCCGCCACGTTGATGACGAGCGCGTCCGGGTGCGCGATCTGCACGCCGATGGAGGCGGGGAAGCCATAGCCCATCGTGCCCAGGCCACCGGAGGTCATCCACTGGTTGGGGTTCTCAAAGCCGATGTACTGCGCGGCCCACATCTGGTGCTGGCCCACCTCGGTGCAGACGAAGCGGTCCTTGCGGTCCTTCGTCAACGCCTCGAGACGTTCCAACGCATATTGCGGTTTGATCGTGTCCTTGGCGGGCGCGTAGTCGAGGCAACGCACGGCTTTCCATTCGTCGATCTGCGACCACCACTTCTTGACGCCTTCCACGTTGGTCTTGCGACCGCGCGACTTCCAGACCTTCAGGATGTCTTCGAGCACATGGCCCACATCGCCCAGGATCGGGATATCGACCTTGATCACCTTATTGATCGAGGACGGGTCGATATCGATGTGCGCTTTTTTCGACTTGGGTGAGAAGGCATCGAGGCGGCCGGTGATCCGGTCGTCGAAGCGTGCACCGATGTTGATCATAAGATCGCAGTCATGCATCGCGAGGTTTGCCTCATAGAGGCCGTGCATGCCCAGCATCCCAATCCATTTGTCGCCGGACGCCGGGTAGGAGCCCAAGCCCATCAGCGTGGACGTGATCGGGAATCCTGTGGCCTCCACCAGCTCACGCAGGAGCTGGCTCGCCGCGGGGCCCGAGTTGATGACGCCGCCACCTGTGTAGAAAACCGGACGCTCCGCCTTTTCCATCGCGGCTACGAGATCCGTGATCCCCTCGATGTCGCCCTTCACCTGGGGCGAATAATGCGACTGCACTTTCTGCGGCGGGGTGTAGGTGCCGGACGCAAACTGCACGTCCTTCGGGATATCGATCAGAACCGGACCCGGACGGCCAGAGGTTGCGACGTGGAATGCCTCGTGCATGACTTTGGGCAGGGTGTCGGTCTCTTTCACCAGCCAGTTGTGCTTGGTGCAGGGGCGCGTGATGCCCACCGTGTCAGCTTCCTGGAACGCGTCCGAGCCGATCATGAACGTCGGCACCTGACCCGTGAGAACCACGATCGGGATCGAATCCATCAGCGCGTCCGTCAGGCCGGTCACGGCGTTTGTCGCGCCGGGGCCAGAGGTCACGAGCACAACGCCGGGCTTACCAGTGGAGCGTGCATAGCCCTCGGCTGCGTGCACCGCGCCCTGTTCGTGGCGCACCAGAATGTGCTTGATATCGTTCTGCTGAAAGACCTCGTCGTAAATCGGTAGGACAGCACCGCCAGGATATCCAAATACGACGTCCACACCCTGATCCTTCAGGGCTTGAACCACCATCTTTGCTCCGGTCATCTGTGCCATTGTCAGTCTCCGCTCTGGCATTCAGTCATAAAAAAACCCCCGGGGTTAGTCGGGGGCGCATGGGATCGTTATGGTCAACCGTTACCGGCCCATGCGCCATTTCCTTACAAGTACGACGAGGATGGTCATCGCTCTCTCCCGTTGGTGGGCAAAGCTTTGTCATGGGGGGAAAGGGGCGTCAACAGCCATCTGCAGGAAATTTCGCAAAAGGGCAACTTCTCGCAACTTTCTTTCTAAAGATGCCCCGGCGGCGAAGCCGACGCCGGGGCGAACGGGTCAGAAACGCTCGACAATCATTGAGCTGATTTCCAGGAGTTCTATGTCCGTCATCGTGGCAACCGGCAACGTCATCAGATCCTCCAGGAGCGGCGCGAACTTCTCCTGGCGACCAGTATCGAGTGCAGCCCATGCGAGAAGCGCTTGGGACACCCGCGACTGCGCGAGTTCGACGTCGCCCGTGTCGTTGGCGAGGCGCGCAAGCTTCACGGCGTTGGTCACGTTGTCGGCGAACGAAGTGTCCCAGCGTTCGAAAAAGTCAGGACCGCGGGTAACCTGCGCCATCGCCTCGTGCAGCGCCCCATACGAGCTGATTGCTTCAGCCATAAGCGCACCGGAGCCCTCGGCCAAAGCTGCCTCCTGCAAGAGTTGAGCCTCTCGCAATGGTTCGGAGAGTTCCACGAGCAACTCGATCCCCTCGGGCATCTCGGACAGGAGTTCGAGCTGCGCCTGAACGGCACCTTGGCTATAGGCCGCTGTCAGGCCAAGGATGCTCTGACGCATTTCCAGCGCGCCTGCCTCCGTGGCCTCGGTCCCGTCTTCTGGCGCTATTTCATCGGCGCGTGCAGCATTCGCCGCCAGGCCTTGGAACTGTTCCTGAGACGCTTCACCCGGGTTCATGCACATCGGCGACGAAGCGGACCGCAGGCAGCTCACCTGGTCGAGAATGATGGGAAGGGACCCATCCAGGAAGAACTTCAGGAACCCGAAATCGCATGCGCCAATGGGGCTCACCGTCTTTGTGGCATCGGCGTTGAAATGGCGGAGCTGCTTTTGGTTCTTTGCCGACCCGCTGCCTTTAGGGTCAAAAGCCGCGCGATCAAAGTTGGCAGTATAGGTGCCTAAAAGCTCCGTTTCATTGACGATCCGGTCGATCCATTTCCCCGCGAGCCGCGCTGCGTCCGCAGTTAGGCCCGTTAGGGCAAGGGCCTTGGGTTCAAGAAACGCGAACGCCTTAGTGTTCTCTTTGGCGTGCTTCTCAATCAGATCGGCGACGTCGTTGATGATTTCTCCGGCCGGGCTGTAGTCAACTTCGTATAGTTGGACCTCAAGATCCCAAGGCGCTGTGGGTGTGCAGCTATCATGGCGCGACAACACAACCTCGGAATCCACGGCTCCCTTGGGTCCCATCAACGGCAGTCGTAGGTCCTTCTGTTCATGGTATTCAACGTCGGTGCCGGGGACCTCATCGTCCCAGTCCACATCGTAACAGCGCAGCAGATCGACCTGCGCTGCAGGGTGCGTCTGGTGGACGAGTTTGGCGCGCACGCAATACTCTGATTCACCACCCCCGTCGTCCTGGTCTGTCGTGGCCACGATCTCTGTAAGGGTGATCTTCTGGTGGACAAGAGCCTGGCCCAAGCTGGGATGTGATAGGGCAGGCGAAGCCGCGAAAAGCGCGACGGGCAGAAAGCTAAAGAGCTTCATTTTGTGTCTCCTCAAATGCTGGAGAGATTTTCTAAAATAGAGGGGGCAGCCCCCTGTGGTGGAACTAGGAACAAGCCAACGCAGGCTAGATTATCCGATAAAGTGAGGCGTCCAAAATAAGCGCCGGCAGCAACAATGCGTCACTATAGGCAAAACCTTGCTAATCGCACAAGGGCATCCTCCCCAATAAATTAGGGGAGAAGGTCCGGGTTCTCCGGATTTCCAGAAGCCGAGGAAGGAAGCGTTGCCGAAAGTGTTAGGCGTTCTAACTTTGCTGTGTTAGAGGTTCTAACATTACAGCATAGGAGGCTGCCATGATCAGAGGATTGACCAAAATGCGTCTCGGGGCACAGGCAAGCGCGATGTGTCGCGTGCCGCTCCTGGCAGGGCTCATGATCGTTGGGGCAGGGCTCGCGAAAGCAGATTCAGTGCGCCTGAGTGCAGAGGCGTTCACTGGCGAAGTCTTTGGCCATGCATTGGCTGTTGAGACTGCGCCTTTTCCAACAGTGACGTCACTTCACTCGGATGGTCGGGCCGAAATTCAATCGCAACTCGGGACATGGCACGGTCAATGGGCCGGGCAGGGCGACACCTTGTGTCTCTATTTTGAGAAAGGCCCTATCCAGGGCGAGAATTGCGTCACCATGAGCCGCACCGCCGAAGGCCAGTATCTGTCCTCGGGCGGCACGCGTCTCAAGATGGTTGCCAGCGTAATGGCGTTTTAACGCGCAGGTATCGCTGCCAGGAAGGTGCGGAGTTCGTCAGCTGTGCCTGCACCTTCCACGGTGAGGACACCAGCGGTGCTATCGACCACGAAAGACCAGCCTTGCTGGGTTTTCTCGGTCAGGCGGGCCTCAAAGATCTCTACATCCTTCGCATCAAAGTAAAGAAGCCGGCCGTCGAGCATCACGGGACGGCCTGCGGGCGTGACATCGTCAAGCGTCACGTCGAAAGCAGCCCCTGTGGGCGCGAAGAAATGCGCGCGGGCAAATCCGTCGGTGGGGCGCGTGTCGCGGTGGGCATACCAAAGCGTCTTCGTGCTCAGCCATTGTGAGACTTGCTCACGAGCGGCATCGTTGGCCCCGAATTCCTTATACGAGATTTCAAGCGTCAGACCTTTGACCGGGCGCACAGCCTCGCCAAAGTCACCGGCTTCAATATCAACGCCGATGCCGAAGTTGCGGTCGGTGACGACGCGCCATCCTTCGGGGAGCCTGAGGCCCTTGAAGCGTTCGGGCACTAGGGTCGCGCCGCTGCCTGCGGCCATGTACTCGGCATATGTCTCGCGGAAGCCACCTTGTTTGGCGGCCGCAGATGGCTTGGGCTCCACCGTGGCGGCCTTAACAGATTGGGCAACAGGGGTGGCTTTGGCGTTTTCGGCAGCCTCGATCTCGGCGATTTTGCCTTCGGTGACCGACGCCTCAAGCCCGCCCGTCAGGTACAAGGCACCCGCTGCGGCCAATATAAGACCACCCAAAAGACCGATCAATTTTGCGTTTGTCCGCTTTTGATACGCTGACATAATCTTACCCTTGCCTGCGGGCATATTGGCCCGGTCGCCTGCGAGGAATGCAATGCAACCTTGGCGAGAGTATGGCCCGTTAGCGGCCAGTTCCTTGCAAAACGCCATGTTCCATCGCGTAGCGCGTCAGCCCCGCTGTGGAGGAGATGCCGAGCTTGCGCTTGATGTTCTTGCGATGGGTTTCGACTGTCCTGACTGAAATCCCCAGCGTGTTTGCGACGCCTTTGTTCGATTTTCCCTGTGCGAGCTCCAAGAGGATTGTCTGCTCGCGGGAGGTTAGCGGTTCGCGCCCGTCCGTCGTCTTCGGCTCCATTGCGCCTTCGGCTCCGGTGCACAGATAAGTCTCACCACCCATAACCGCATCGATGGCCCGCTTGATCTCGTCGGTTGGGACGTCTTTGAGGACATATCCCCGCGCGCCGTGGTTCATCGCTGTCGAGATATATTCGGGGCTGTCGTGCATAGAAAGGATCAGGATGCGGGTATCGGGGCGACTTTCGAGGATCATCTCGGTGGCCGCGAGCCCGCTCAGATCGGGCATGTTGAGGTCCATCAGGATCACATCCGGGGCGAGGGCGCCCAGTTGGTCCACGGCTTCCCGACCGGTACCGAGCACGCCCACAATTTCGAGGTCGTCATAGCTTTCAAGGATGGCTTCGATGCCTTCGGCGACCATCGGGTGATCATCAACGATCAAGACGCGAATATTCATGCTGCTCCCTCCTTTGGTGCCGCTGGCCGCAACATATGGCTCAGTGGTACCTGCGCTTCGATAACTGTCCCCTTGCGGGAACTGAGGACGCGCAGGGTCCCATTTAGCTTCTCAACGCGCTCTTGCATGTTGCGTAGCCCGAGGCCAGCACGCGGATCGCCGTTGCGCTGGTCGGTCAGCCCACGGCCATCATCGGCGATGCACATCTTGGCGCCCCGGCGGTTGCCTTCAAGCGATAGGGTCACTTGCGAGGCGCCGGCATGCCGTTCGACATTCGTCAGCGCCTCTTGAGCCACGCGGTATAGGGCGATCTTGGATTCCTCGTCGAGCCGGTTGCGGAAGACGACGGTGGAGAATTCGGTGGCGATGTTGTTGCGCTGGCCAAAGTCCTCGATGAGCGCTTTCAGCGCGGGACCAAGTCCCAGATCATCCAGCACGCCTGGGCGCAGGTCGCGGCTGATGCGCCGGACCTCTTGGATCGCTCCGCCAAGGGCATCAATCCCGCTGTCGATGTTTTGTGAGGCGCGGGCATCCCCGCGTTCAAGGCGTTTGCGCGCCGCTTCTAGCGTATATCGCACCGACACGAGGATCTGGCTGATCCCGTCATGAAGCTCGCGCGCCACGCGGCCACGTTCCTCTTCCTGCGTGTCAAAGATGCGCTGGGTGAGGTCTTTGAGCTTCACATCCGCTTTGCGGCGTTCGCGAATGGTAATGTAGAGGCCGCTGAGGAATACGAGGAGCAGCGCCAAGGCCGTGATGCCGCCGATCTGAAGGAAGGTGCGGTCAATCCGCTGCTCCATATCCGCACGCGCGGCAGCCACCGTTTCGAGCACATCATCGATGAAGATGCCCGTGCCCATGACCCATTGCCACGAGGGCAGGGCCGTGACGTAGGCGATCATCTCGGCCTCTTCGCCGGTGGAGGGCTTGGGCCAAAGGAAGGTGTGATAGCCCGCACCGGTTCGGCCCACATCAATGAGAAGGTCGGTGATCGGCGTGCCCGCACTGTCGGTCTGGCCGCTGAGGTTGTGGCCAATCAGATCGGTCTGCCGGGGGGAGACGATCATCGTGCCGTCGTAGTCATAGACGAAATAGAACCCTTCATCCCCGTAGATCATCGCGGAGAGGATCTGCGTGACACGGTCCTTGGCTTCTTGGTCATCAGGTGCCCGGTTGCCGTAGGTCCAAAAGAAGGAGTTCCGCGCCAGCGTGACATAGTTCTGCAGCTCCGCCTGCTTGGCGGCGAGAAGCTCCTCTTCGAGCGCTGCGATCTCGCGCTCGGCGAGCTGGCGGGATTGATCGGTCACGATCACGCCCATCAGCGCCACCGCCAGAACGAGCGGGGCAGCTGCCAGAAATACCAATTTCTGAGCGTAAGAGAGCCTAAATATCCCCTGCGTGGACGCCATTTCATATATTTGCCCGAAGGCGCGCTGCGGCGCAATCGGCGGGTAATCCACGAAAATTCAACCCAAGCTCGACGCTTTTTGGCGGGTTTTACGACGTATCTACGTAGTGATGGGTATTGTGACGCAACGGCACATCGCTAGGGTCGAACCACTTGCAACGATCGGCTGCGGGCGGGTCGCCTATGACCGCGCGTGGTTTCTACGGGAGGAACTCTATGGATCGTCGTTCATTTCTCAAAACGTCTGCCCTCGGTGGCGCAACCGCAGCCCTGGCGGCTCCGGCTATTGCTGGCGGTCACGCCCGCACGCTGACGATGGTGACGTCCTGGCCCCGCGGCTTCGCGGTGCTGGATGATGCCGCAACCTACTTCAACGAAGCCGTCAACGCGATGTCTGGCGGCGAGCTGGTGATCGAAAAGAAAGCTCCGGGCGAACTCGTCGGCGCATTCGAGGTCTTTGACGCTGTGTCCTCGGGCCAGGCAGACCTGTATCACTCCGCTGACTACTACTTCATCGGTCAGCACCCAGGCTACGCGTTCTTCACGGCCGTGCCTTTCGGCGCGACCGCGCAGGAACTGACCAACTGGTACTACAACGACGGCGGCCAGGAGCTGCACGACGAGCTGGGTTCCATCTTTGGCCTCAAGTCCTTCCTCGCGGGCAACTCCGGTTCCCAGTCCGGTGGCTGGTTCCGCAAGGAGATCAACTCCGCAGAAGACCTCGCAGGTCTCCGCTTCCGTATGCCAGGCCTCGGCGGCCAGGTTCTCGGCAAGCTCGGCGTCTCCGTCCAGAACATCCCGGGCGGCGAACTGTACCAGGCTCTGTCTTCCGGTGCCCTCGACGGCCTCGAGTGGGTTGGCCCGTTCGCAGACGAGCGCGCCGGCTTCCAGGAAGTTGCGAAAGTCTACTACACCGCTGGTTTCCACGAGCCGGGCTCCGGTCTTGCTTGCGGCATGAACCTCGACGTGTGGGAAAGCCTCGAGCCGAAGCACCAGGCAATCATCGACAACGCAACCAAAGCGACGACGCATTGGCAGCTGTCCAACACCCTCGCCAACAACGGTGGCGCACTGGCTCGCCTGCAGGCGCAGGGCGTGCAGACGCTGCAGTTTGGCGACGACGTTTGGGACGCATTCGGTGCGGCTTCCAAGGAAGTTCTGGACGAGAACATGGGCGACGAGCTCTATGCCAAGATCCGCAACTCCTTCGACGCATCGCTCGCAAAGAGCTCCGACTGGATCCTCAAGTCCGACGGCGAGTTCGTTGCACAGCGTAACCGCGTGCTGGCAAACCTGTAATCGACCTTCGGTCCCGGGCTGCGCTGCTGCCCGGGACCACCATAACGTCTGAGCCTTTCCGCAAGTCTCGCGCCTTGGGGCCTTCCGCAAAAGCTCAAAGACCGGCCACCTTCCTCATTAATGGTCGGCAGGGGGAATACAAAAATGGAAGCACTCAGCTGGTTCATCACGAACCTCGGCATGGGGTTCTACAACCTTCTTTACGCCATAACCCACCCGATGACCTGGCTGAACTGGGGCGATCCCAAAGCTGTCATGCGCTTTATCTACTATGGTGGGTCCCAAGAGTTTTTCTTTGCCGTTTTGGCGGTCTTCCTGATCGTGACGGCCATTGGCCTTTGGAAGAACAGTTTCATGTGGGCCTTCGTCCGTGGCGCCGAGGGCATTGCCAACACCGTGGGCCGCTTCGCAGCCTGGGCAGGCTTGCTGATGGTGCTACAACAGGTGGTCATCGTGGTGATCCAACGGATCTTTCTTGAGGCGCAGATCACCTTCGGCGCTGGCGTCGCTTTTTCCAAGGATATCAGCTGGTACGCTGAGGAACTTAAACTCTTTAACGCCATCATCGTATGCCTGTGTTGCACCTACACATTCGTTCAGGGCGGCCATGTGCGCGTTGACCTCGTCTATTCGGCGGTGAGCTACCGCACCAAGCGCATCATCGACATGTTTGGGTCGCTGTTCCTTATGATCCCGTTCGCGGTACTCGCCTGGATGTATTCGTGGTACTTCATGTGGCGCCACCTGGTGACGCCCAAGGTGTCGGCCTCCGATACGCTCCAGCGGCTCGTTGATGCCAAATCCCGCGCCTTCAAATGGAACGTGGAGACGATCGGCTTCAGTCCCAACGGCTTTAACGCCTACTTCCTCTTCAAAGTCCTGCTTGTCGTGCTCATCGGCATGATCTTCCTGCAGGCGGTTGCGTTCTTCTATCGCTCTTACCTCGAGTTCAAAGAGGGCGAAGAGAGCGAAGGCAAATATCTCGACAAAGACAAGCTTGGCGACGAAGAAGCCGAGCTCGCCGCAGAAATTCACTAAGGGGCAGGGCAAATGTTTGGACTAGACGGCGTCGAGGTCGGCCTTCTCATCGTATTCCTGACGCTCTTCGGAGCGATCCTTTCGGGCTTCCCGGTGGCCTTTGCCATCGCGGGCTCTGCCGTGATCTCATTCGGGATCATCGCTGTGCTCGACAGCATTGTGTATGAAGACGGATCGCGCCTTCTCGTGCACCAAGCCATCGACAAGACGACGACGGAGTATTTCGCCCTCGTCAACGATGGCATCGCGCGGGAAAGCATATCTGTCTTCCGATACCCGGAATTGCCGCGGATCGCAGAGCCTGTGTTCGTCTCCGGCTGGGAAACTGCGCTTGATCGCAACGTGTCGTTCCTCGTGAACCGGATCAACGAGCGCGTGCTCGCGGGCCAGTCGATCGAGACGCTACTCGCGGTTCTGATGTTTGTTCTTATGGGCATCACGCTTGAGCGTTCGAAGATCGCGAACGACCTGCTGACCACGATGGCGAAGGTCTTTGGCCCGCTTCCGGGCGGTCTCGCCGTGTCGGTTGTGGTTGTGGGTGCGTTTCTTGCGGCATCCACCGGGATCGTGGGTGCGACAGTTGTGACCATGGGCCTCCTGTCGCTGCCGACGATGCTTCGTAACGGCTACTCTCCTCAGCTCTCCACGGGTGTCATCGCGGCCTCCGGTACGCTGGGGCAGATCATCCCGCCCTCAATTGTGATCGTTCTTCTCGGCACGCTCGCGGGTGACCTCTACAGCCGCGCGCAGGAAGACCGTGCGCAGTCTATGGGCTGCACCGACGCGCTTACCTATCTGGGCGAACCGGCGGTTGTCTCTGTGGGTACGCTTTTCCAGGCGGCACTTCTGCCAGGCATCCTACTTGCGGGTCTCTACGCGGGCTATGCGTTCGTTTACGCACTCTTGAACCCCTCCAAGGCCCCTGCCGTACAGATGGGTGGTGGCAGTGGCGAGGTGACGACGCGCAACGAAAAGCTCTCCTGGTTCCTTGCCGCGCCTATCGCTTTGATCGGTGGTCTCGTGGTGCTCGGACAGATTGGGGTCATCGGGAGCCAAGACATTACCGTCTCCTCGCGCACCGAGCTGCAAGAAGGCGCATCGCTGCGCACGAATGTCTCGGACGCTTGTCAGGCCGCGATGATTGAGCTGCACGGTCAAGAGGCCTGGGACACGGCGGTCGCCGAGCAGGCGGCCATTGACGACGCCGGCGGGATCCAAGACAGCCGCGAATTGACAGCGGAAGAGCTGGTTGAAGCGCGTGAGCTCAAGATCGCCAACGCCGCCCCAATCGGCGGCGGTCTGGCCACGGCTCTTGTGCTCCTAGGCCTAATCCTGACGACGGCACGCGGTGTTGCACCCTCGAAGGACTTCACGCCGCTGGCTATTGGCCTTGGCGGTGTGGCGCTGGCATTTATCGTGGATGCCGTTTTGATGCCCGCTGATATGACTGCCGGTCCTCGCCTTGTAATCCTCGCCATCCCGTTGCTCCTGGCACTCTATGGCGCGCGGGAAGGGGTGATGCGACTGGCAGAGAACGAGCTCATTCGCGTGGTCTTCCCGCCGCTCGTTCTGATCGTGGCGGTGCTGGGCTCCATCCTCGGCGGCATCACCAACCCAACGCCCGCCGCGGCACTGGGTGCTGCAGGGGCCATCATGCTCGCGGCTTACCGCAAGCTGAACGACAACCATCAGAGCCCCAAGATAATCCTTGGCGCGTCCTTCTCGCTTGTGATCATGCTGCTCATCGGCGTGAACTTCGATCTGCGGCTTGGGCAGGAACTGGTCCTCGTGGAAAACCGCATCGCCTATGTCTTTGCACAGGCGACGTATCTCTTCTCCATGTTCGGTCTGCTCTATGCGTGCTGGGTGCTTTTTTCCGGCGGGGTGCTTAGCCCTGTTGTGCGAGAGACGGCGAAAGTTACGAGTATGGTCTTCACCATCCTCATCGCCTCGCAGCTTCTGAACCTCGTGGTGATCTCCTTCGGCGGTGAGCACTACATTCAGGATTACTTGCGCAGCTTTGACCAGGAATGGCGCGTGTTCCTCATCGTGATGCTGATCATGTTCGTCTTGGGCTTCGTCCTCGACTTCCTGGAGATCATCTACATTGTGGTGCCGATCGTGGGCCCCGTGATCTACGGCGGATCGCTCGATCCGAAGTGGGTGACGATCATGATCGCGGTGAACCTGCAAACCTCGTTCCTCACACCGCCGTTTGGCTTCGCGCTCTTTTACCTGCGCGGCGTGGCACCAAAGGAGGTCACGACAGGCCACATCTATCGCGGGATCATTCCATTCGTGATCATTCAGGTGGTTGGTCTGGCGCTTCTGGCCTTCGTGCCGGGCATCGTGACCATCGTGCCGGATCTGATCGGCAGATAAGCCCCGCAACATTGCAGACATTGAAGCCGGCCCCCTCGAGGGGCCGGTTTTCGTTCAGAAGAGCTGCAGGAGGTCCCAGCGGTTGCCGAAGGGATCACGCCAGACGGCGACTTTGCCATAGCTCTCCGTGCGCGGCTCTTCTTCGAAGGTCACGCCTGCGGCGACCATGGCGGCGTGGTCGGCATCGAAATCATCGCTGTAGAGGAAGAAGCCCACGCGCCCGCCTGTTTGGTTGCCGATGGCGGCCTCCTGTTCGGCACCTGAGGCCTTCGCGAGGAGGAGCTGCGCGCCACCGCCCGGTGGCTGAACGAGGACCCAACGTTTGCCGCCGCCCAGATCGTGGTCTGCCGTGACAGCAAATTCCATGTTGCCCGCATAGAATGCGATCCCCGCGTCATAGTCGGGCACAACGATGGTGATGGCATGGAGCCGGGTCGTCACCTTACTTGATGCGCGTGGTCGCGCGGACGTCGGGCAAGCTGATCTGCGCTACTTGCTCGGCAATTGGCTCGACAGCCAGTGGATCGACATCCGCGGCGTATTCTTCTGTGTCGCGCAACGTTTGCCAGTCGCCGCCCCGATAGACCTCAAGGCCCGAGAAGCGCGCCTTGTAGCCCATCTTGTCAGAGCCCGGCACCCAGTAGCCCAGGTAGACGTAGGGCAGGCCCGCCTCGCGCGCGATCTCGATGTGATCGAGGATGATATGCGTTCCCACGGACTGACGCTCGAGCGTTGGGTCGTAGAAGGAGTAGACCATCGACACGCCGTCATCGAGCACGTCTGTGAGGCATACCGCCGTCAGATCTTCGCCTCCGCCCTCGTTTGCATCGTGGTATTCCACCACACGGGACCGGATTGGCGTTTCCTCGATCATGGCCGCGAATTCGAAGATATCCATGTCCGCCATGCCGCCATCGGCATGACGCGAATCGAGATAGCGGCGGAAAAGATCGAATTGTTCTTCGGTTGCCCAAGGGGCAGTCGCGCGACGCTTGAGGTGCCCGTTGCGCTTCATCACGCGCTTCTGGCTCTTCGTCGGGATGAAGTTTGCGACGTTGATCCGCGCCGACAGGCAGGCCGCACAATCCGCGCAAGACGGCCGGTAAAGCACGTTCTGCGAGCGGCGAAACCCTTGTTTTGAGAGGCTATCGTTCAGCGTCTCAGCTGTGTCCCCCTGCAGCGCAGTGAACAATTTCCTCTCCATCCGACCCTCAAGGTAAGGGCAGGGTTGAGGAGCCGTCACATAGAATTGCGGCGCAAGAGGCAGTGAGTGGCGCATGGTTCTTTACGTAAAGCTTACTGAAAGCCTAACAATGCCCCCCGACAGCGCAAGGATAAAGATCAAATTGCAAACAGTTGGTTAGCCGCGCGGCGGCAAAGTTCTTAGGCTGTGGCGCGCCGATTAAGCGCCACTGTGCCAAAGAGCATATCTGTCAGGCCCTGACCACGCGAGGTTGTCAACATGAGCACGATGGAGATGATCTGCACCGGGAAAACACCCAACGAGATATAGAAGGCCAGCGTGTGCAGGAAGGCATCGCCAAAGCTGAAACGGCTGGCGTCGAGTCCGCGCAGTTCGATGGCCATCAGGCGCATTCCCCAGGTCGCGGAACCGCTTGCCAAAGTGACAACACGGTAAATGAAACCGATCACAAAGAAGATCACCGGAAAGATGAAGGCCCCAAGACCCACCGTCGCGACCACGGGAACAAGCGAGATCACAAAGATGATCAGCAGGTCGAGTAGGAACGCGATGAACCGTTTCACCGGGACGCCCGCATAAAAACCCGCTTGGCGCGTGGGGTCAGGCAATTGGCTGTAGGGATCGGCTTGGGTCATGGTCTCGTTCTTTTAGAGGTACGGGGAAGGGGGTGGCCCCAAACTTCAAAGTCCGAGGCCGGGGACGTTATTGAGAGATCGTCATCCGCGCGGCGTTGGCGCGCTTGTCCATGAAGTCGTCGAACTCGGTCTTGTCCTTGGCGTCACGGAGGCGCTCCAGGAAACCCTCAAAGCTCTTCTGCTCTTCCTCGAGACGGCTCAGCAGATCTTCGCGGTAGGCGTCAAAGCTCGAGTTGCCAGAGGAGCGTAGTTTATTCTCATGGCCCATTTGATGGGCCAGCTTGTCGACGGCCTGCTCGATAGGGGCGCCGTGTTGAAGGCCGGCGAGGCGCGTCCAGAGGTAGCCGAGGTAGCCGGCAAGCAGGATACCCAGCAGCGTGACTTGAACCATGGCGACGATGGATACGGGGATCGCGAAGCCGGTGAAGAGGATAAGGTAAAAGGCGTTGGGTTTGTGTTCTTTGGTCATGAATGGCTCGATTGAAGGGGCGGCTGCAGAAGCTGTCATCATATATCCTAGCAGAATGAAGTGTGGGGGCGCATGGGTCGGATGCGCCCCCGGTCTTGCTTACTTGCCGTCCACAGGTTCTGCGTCTTCTGCTGCCTCTTTCGTGCCCTCATGCGCCCGCTCGTCCATGAACTGGTCGAACTCAGCCTTGTCTTTGGCGGCGCGCAGGCGCTCAAGGAAGGCCTCGAAGGAGCCTTGCTCGTCTTCCAGGCGGCGCAGCGTTTCGGCCTTGTAGGCGTCAAAGGCGCTGTTGCCAGAAGGCTTCATGGCCATCGCGGCAGAATGCATATGTGCGCGTTTGCTCGATTTGTTGCAGCCCCAGCGGGACCATTTTCCTGTCATGCTCATGTAGATCACCAATGCGAGGCCGATGGGCCAGAAGAAGATGAAGCCGAGAACCATGGCCGCGATCCAAGCGCCCGTGCCGCGCTGGTCAAGCCAGGCTTCAGAGCGCGAGAGAATGCCCATACGGTGCGTCTCATGTGCGGCGGGTTGGGTGGCGAGGGTGGTCATGTGTGTCTCCGGTCTTGGGTTTGGTTCGATGTGAATTCGCTTCACATCCAAGATATGCGGATGCCAAGCCCCCCGGACAAGGGGTTATGTGAAACTATTTTACATTTGTCGGAATTATACCGTGAAATCAGCGACTTCGCCGTGCGCAATTTCCACCAACTGGCCCGGTGTGAGCCCAAATAGGTGCCTTGGTGTGCCCGCCGCAGCGAAGATTTGGTCATGTGTGAGGAGAGACAGGTCCACCCAAGCGCTTATTGGGTTGAGATGTCCCACCGGTGCCACGCCGCCAATGGCAAAGCCAGTCTGAGCACGGATGATGGCCGCATCAGCTTTGCCTAAGGCCTCACCTGCCACGACACCCGCTTTGTCCAGGTCCACACGTTCGGCACCGCTCGTCAGAAAGAGGCGCACCTGTCCTGTCTCCATGCCAAGCAATATGATGGAGTTCGCGATCTGTGCGACGGTGCAGCCGAGGCTCTCGGCGGCTTCGGCGGCGGTGCGAGCCTGACCGACCTCCACAATTTCGGTATCGAGGTTCAGCGCTTCGAGGGCCGCGCGCACACGTTTGAGGCTCTTTGACATTACGGACCTGGGTCACCTTGCGATGGTAAGGACACCTATCGTGAATTGAACCAGTGGCGGTTGACTAAGTACGTGATTATCGCGCCGGTACTGTAAAACATCCAGCCTCCCCACGCCCAGAATAAGATCTCGGGAAGAGCTGCAAGGATTACAGAACCCGACTCTGTAAAGAAAATAAAGACAGAAAAGACAAACAGATGAGAAGCCATGGTCGCCGAAATCGTTCTAAAAGGGTATCGGCGAAGGAGCTCTGGATACTTCAGCATAATCAAACGTTAACGACCTGCTTAGCGCGCGACAACTAGACCTGCGCTGTTGACGCCGCCAGCCCCTGCGCCATGCTGCGTCCATGACGAATGCCCTCGGCCCAAGAATAACGCGCGTTCCTTTTGCCTATGAGCCTGAACGCGCGCGTGAAGTGGCCGATCTTTATGGCGCTTCCGGGCCCCTTGGAGATCTCATTGCGGGGGCGGGCGGATCGAGCCCCTATCTCCATGCGCTGCTCACCCGGCACCACGAATGGGCTGAAGCCGCTCTTGACGACCCCGAGGCCGCGCTGCGGGGGCTTATGGCGCCTGAGAACCTGCGAAGGGAGAAAGGGCGCCTAGCACTGCTAGTCGCGCTTTGTGATCTCGGAGGGGTGTGGTCGCTGAATAAGGTGACCGCGGCGCTAACCGATTTCGCCGAAGCCGCGCTCGCCGTGGCCTTGGCTGGGGAGATCGAGCCGCTTCAGGCGCGGGGAAAGCTCCCAGACGCGCCCGGGCTCTTCATGCTCGCCATGGGCAAGATGGGCGCGCGGGAGCTCAACTACTCCTCGGATATCGATCTCATTTGCCTCTTTGAGGACGCAGGCTTGGATGTCGTCGAGGCTGGTGAAAGGCGCAGCGCTCTGATCCGTGCCGTGCGCGCGGCCATGAAGCGGATGAGTGAAGTGACGGAGGGCGGATATGTCTTCCGAACCGATCTGAGGCTCAGGCCCGATGCGGCGGTGACGCCTGTGGTGCTCTCAACCTCCGCGGCCGAGGCCTATTATGAGAGCGTGGGCCGCACGTGGGAAAGGGCCGCCCATATCAAAGCGCGTGTAGCGGTGGGTGATATGAGAGCCGGGGCTTCATATCTCGAAGCGCTCACACCGTTTATCTGGCGCAGGCATCTGGACTTTGCCGCCATTGAAGATGCGCACAGCATGCTCACGCGCATTCGTGACCACAAAGGCCTGCAGGGGCCCATCACGCTGCCGGGCCATGACATGAAGCTGGGGCGTGGCGGTATTCGGGAGATCGAGTTCTTCGCACAAACCCGCCAGTTGATCGCAGGTGGGCGCGACAAGGACCTGCGTGTTCCGGCGACGCGCGCCGCGCTGACCGCGTTGACCGGCGCGGGCTGGGTAGAGGAAGACACCCGCAAAGCGCTCGATGCTGCCTATCAAAGCCACCGGGAAGTTGAGCACCGGCTTCAGATGCTGCGCGATGCGCAGACCCACGCGTTGCCGCAATCCAGCGAAGGCATGGACCGGCTCGCCGCCTTTATGGGGATGGAGCGTGCCGCCCTTGAGACCCATCTGAAGGATACGCTCGAAGAAACCCACGCCCTGACGGTGCCGTTCTTTGCGCCCACCGCGCCGGAGGCAGCCACGCCAGACTTCGGGGCAGAGGTCACCGACCGCTGGCAGAGCTATCCCGCGCTGCGATCCGATCGCGCGCAGCGGGTCTTTGACCGCGTGCGTCCACGAATTCTGAGCCGTTTGGCCCGCGCGGATGATCCCGAGCGTGCGCTTAGGCATTTTGATGCGTTCCTGTCAGGCCTGCCTGCGGGTGTGCAGGTCTTCTCGCTTTTTGAAGCGACGCCCGATCTCGTCGACCTCTTGGCAGATATTGCGGCAGTCGCGCCCGCACTGGCGGAGTACTTGGGCCGCAACGCCCAGGTTCTCGATGCAGTTCTCGACGGTGGTTTCTTTGCGCCGTGGCCCGGACGCACGGCGCTGGAGGGCGCGCTTGCAGAGCGTCTGGCAGCGCATCCAGATTACGAGACGCAGCTAGATGAAGCGCGGGTGTGGGCCAAGGAATGGCACTTCTGCATCGGTGTGCACCTTCTGCGCGGTCTCATTGATGCCGAAGCGGCGGGGCGGCACTATGCCGAGCTCGCCGAAGCCACCTTGGCGGCGCTTTTTCCCATCGTCGCGGCTGATTTCGCATCCCGCCACGGGGAGGCGCCCGGAAAAGGAGCGGCTGTGGTGGCAATGGGGTCACTCGGGGCAGGGCGGCTTCATGCGGCCTCTGACCTCGATCTCTTGTTGATCTATGACGCGGATGGGGCGGAGGCGTCCGACGGGAAGCGCCCGCTTCCGCCGCAGACATACTATTCCCGCTTCACGCAGGCCCTGATCACCGCGCTTTCGGCCCCCACAGCGCGAGGCAAGCTCTATGAGGTGGACATGCGTCTGCGCCCCTCGGGCCGAAACGGACCGCTGGCCACATCGGTGTCGGCTTTCGAGACGTACCAGCGCAGTGAAGCTTGGACGTGGGAACACTTGGCGCTGACACGCGCGCGCGTCGTGGCCGGTGCCGAGGAGGTCGGCGCCGCCGTGGAACGGGTGCGCTGCGCGATCATTGCGAGCCCGCGTGATCCGGCAAAAGTCGCCGCAGACGTTGCAGACATGCGCCGCAGGATTGGGGAGGCCCGCCCCGGCGAAGGCGGACTTGCCGCTAAGGATGGCGCAGGGCGGCTGCAGGACCTCGAGCTTTTCGCCCAGACAGTTGCGCTTTTTGCTGGCAGCGACGCGCGGGAGCTGACGGCCCAATTGAAAGCCGGCGGAGAGGAGGAGGTGATCCCCTTTGCCGCGCTCCTCTGGCACGTCCGCGCCATCACGCGCCTTGTGTTGAAACCCGGCCAAGAAACAGATGCCCTCAGCGGTTCCGGTCAGGGACGTCTGCTGCTGCGGGGCACAGGGCTCAGCGATCTTGAGGCCCTCAAAGCAGAGCTCGCCTCAAAAGGTTCCAAAGCGGCACAGCATGTCGTAACCCGCCTTGCCGCAATCCAAGGTGAGAGCTAGCTGCCTGCCAAGTAAGGGAGAAACTGCGCTATGGAACTCAAGGACGTCGATCCAAAGGGCCTCATCCGCGAGAGCTACAACATTGAGGGCATCACCTCGGGTGAGTGCCGTTCGATCTTTCTGGATTGGGCCTTGGGTGTGCCGGCTGCCGCTGATCCCAAGGATCATGTGCGCTTTCTGCTAGGCACCTATGGCGAAGCTGTCGATCATCCGATGACGGCCACGCTGAAAGAGGCGTTGAACGATGCGCCAAGCCCCAAGCGCCGCGGTGGTCGCGCCGCTCGGGTGAGTTCGTAGATTTACGTGCGCAGTGCTGCGGCTTCAGCAGCGAGCGCTGTGATCTTACCCCAGTCGCCGGCATCCACGGCGTCCTTGGGGGCGACCCAGCTGCCACCAACACACATCACGTTACCAAGCGACAGATAGTCATTGGCGTTTTTCAGGCTCACACCGCCGGTGGGGCAAAAGCGGATCGCGGACAGCGGTGAGGCAAAGCTGCCGAGAGCCTTCGCACCGCCAGAAGCTTCCGCCGGGAAGAACTTCTGAACCGTGTAGCCGTGATCGAGAAGGGCCATCATTTCGGTGGCGGTGGCCGCACCGGGCAACAGCGGCAATTCGTTCAGGCGGCAGGCATCGATGATGTCTTGGGTCGAGCCCGGGGATACACCGAACGTCGCACCCGCCTCTTTGGCCCGTTCCACATCGCGACCGCTCAGGAGCGTGCCTGCACCAACAATACCACCCTCGACCTGCGCCATCTCGCGGATGACATCGAGCGCGGCTGGCGTGCGGAGGGTCACTTCAAGCGCAGGCAGACCTCCGGCCACGAGTGCGGCCGCCAAATCTGCCGCAGATCCAGCATCCTCGACCACGAGCACAGGAACCACAGGGGCAGCGCGGCAGACAGCTTCGGCAGCTTCAGATTGCTGTTCGGGGGTCATATTCGTCTTCTCCTTTAGACCACGCGCGCGCCAGACATGGCCGGGCTCGCATTTTGCCGGAACACTTCAAAGAGCTCTCGGCCCACGCCGTGACCATTATCGCTGAGGTCCGGCGCTGCAGGCACGCGGGCGTGCCACGCGCTCAGGTTGTCGATGATACCGGCCTTGGCGTCCACCCGGATCATGTCGCCATCTTCGACATAGGCCAGCGGACCTCCGTCGGCGGCCTCGGGCGAGACGTGGATTGCCGCCGGGACTTTGCCCGAGGCGCCGGACATGCGCCCATCGGTGACGAGGGCGATTTTGAGCCCTCGGTCGAGACAGACCGACAAACAAGGCGTCAGGTTATGAAGCTCAGGCATGCCGTTTGCCTTTGGGCCTTGAAAGCGCACGACGACGATGGTGTCTTCGGTGAACTCGCCCTGTTGGAAGGCCTTTTTGACGCTCTCTTGGTCATGGAAGACGCGGGCAGGGGCGGTGATCTCTTGCAGGTACTCAGCGACAGCGGACACTTTCATGACGCCGGTGCCAAGCGGCCCGGAGAGGCGCTTGAGGCCGCCCTGCGGCTGGAATGCATCGTCTGCTGGACGCAGGATCTTTTCGTTGTGGGACTGCCGGGGCCCATCGACCCAGACAGCGCGCCCGTCTTTCAGCTGCGCCTCCGAGCTGTAGTCGCCGAGCCCGTTGCCCATCACTGTGACCGTGTCAGCGTGCAGAAGACCTGCATCGACAAGCTCACCCATCATGTAGCCAAGACCGCCTGCAGCGTGGAAATGGTTCACGTCCGCCAGCCCGTTTGGATAGACCTTCGCCATCAGCGGCGTGACGGAAGAGATGTCCGCGAAATCCTCAAGCTCGAGGATCACGCCCGCAGCGCGCGCCATGGCAGGCAGGTGCAGGATCAGGTTGGTAGACCCGCCCGTGGCCATCAGGCCCACGATGCCGTTCACAAAGGCCTTTTCATTCAGGACGCGGTAGACAGGGCGATAATCGTTGCCGAGCGCCGTGATGCTCAGCGCCTGTTTCACCGCAGCTTCTGTGAGCGCATCGCGCAGCTCGGTGCCCGGATTGACGAAGGAAGAAGCAGGCAGATGAAGGCCCATGAACTCCATCAGCATCTGGTTGGAGTTCGCGGTCCCATAGAACGTACAGGTGCCCGGCCCGTGGTAGGAGGCCATCTCCGCGACCATCAGCTCCTCCCGCCCGCACTCACCGGCGGCGAATTTCTTGCGGATGGCAGCCTTTTCGTCATTGGGCAGGCCAGAAACCATGGGCCCCGCGGGAATGAAAATCCCCGGGATATAGCCGAAGGTCGCCGCGCCGATGATGAGGCCCGGGACGATCTTGTCGCAGACACCCAGATACACGGCCGCATCGTAGCAATTGTGCGAGAGGGCCACGCCCGCCGACAACGCAATCACGTCGCGCGAGAAGAGCGATAGCTCCATCCCGACCTGGCCTTGGGTGATACCGTCGCACATGGCAGGCACACCGCCTGCAACTTGGGCTGTCGCGCCGACAGCGCGGGCGGTTGCCCGGATAAGGTCTGGAAAGCGCTCGTAGGGCTGATGGGCGCTGAGCATGTCATTGTAGGCTGTGACGATGCCGAGGTTGGGTGCGCGCCCGGTGGCGAGATCGTTTTGCGCCTCGCCCATGGCGGCGTAGGCATGGGCTTGGTTGCCGCAGGTCAGATGTGCGCGGCGGGGGCCTTCGGCAGCGGCGGCCTCCATACGGCTCTCATATCGGGATCGGCACTCGTGCGAGCGGGCGATGATGCGATCAGTGACTTTGGCGATGGTATCATGGAGTGGCATTGGCTTCTCCGCTGGGATGAGTCGCGCGTTATTTACGCTGTTCCCAAGTGAGATGATAGCGCTAACAATCGACGCATGGCGCGGAAAGTCTTCGCACCAAATCGCCTCAGGTTGACCTAAGGAACCCCGGATTGTTCCCAATTGTGCCGGGAATGCCTGTGCGAATGAGATGATTTTCCAAGGTTTTGCCTAAATTAAGCCTCGATTCGAGAGCATCTCTTCGCGTGCCCGCCACAGGCTATTGGGCAAGAGAGGACATCACATGACCACGTTTATGCGCTTGTTTGCTATTTCTTCGGTTGCGTTCTCACTGGGTGCTTGCAGCACCATCGACACGGCAACCCGGAATGCGCCGCTGGAAGTTCCGAGCTTCCAATCTGTGGCACCGTCCTTCGACGTGACCGAACTTCGCGTGGTTGTGCCGCGTAATCTCCGTGTCTCAGAGGCAAATGTTTATTATCCGTTGGCCGACATCGTTTGGCGCGGCGAAGCGATCGGCGACCGCCATGTGCAGGTTCGCGATCTGATGGGCGAGGCGTTCCAGCGTGGCACTGCTCAGCTTGAGGGCGTGCAGCCGGTGATGGTCGACATCAACGTCATGCGCTTCCATTCCCTGACGGAAAAGGCGCGCTATACGGTGGGCGGCGTCCATTCCATCAAGTTCGAAATGACGGTGCGAGATGCGGCCACCGGCGACGTTGTCGTGCCGACGCGCACGATTAACGCAGATCTGGCAGCTCTCGGCGGTCGTTCGGCCATCGAGGCGGACCGTGCCGGCGAGACGCAGAAAAAACGGATCTCCGACCACCTGGCCTTCCTAATCCAGCAAGAGCTGACACGTCCGCTCGTGCCATCGGGCCAGCCTGTCGAGCAAGCCGACATCTGATCGGCGCTACACATTCCCCGAAACGGGGCTTAGAGGGGGTGGCATGACGCCACCCCCTTTTTCCGTTGTCCGCCTGAAACCCAAAATGGACCCCCGCCGCATCCGCTTCGGGCATCCTTGGGTCTTTGCTAATGAACTGGTCCTCGACCGCCGTACGAAGGCGCTCGAACCCGGAACGATCGCGCTCCTCGAAGGCTCCGATCGAGAGCCTTTGGCCCTCGTGGGCTTTAACAGTGCCTCCAAGATCGTGGGGCGGGTTCTATCTCGCGACACGGATATGGTCATTGACGAGGCATGGTTAGGGGCGAAGATCGACGCCGCTCTGGCACTGCGCGAGAGGCTTTATGACGCGCCTTATTATCGGCTGGTGCATGCGGAAGGCGACGGCCTTCCTGGGGTCGTCATTGACCGGTTCGGCGACACCGCCGTTTTCCAAGCGAATGCCGCGTGGGCGGACCGTATGAAGGACAGCTTCGCACGTGTGCTTGCGGCTCGAGGAATGCCGAATGTGATCCTGAATGGCACCGGACGCGCTAGAGGCCTCGAAGGTCTGCCCGAGCTACGCGTAGCCATTGCCGGTGAGGCGCCGGCCGGCGTAATCCCAGTCCCCATGAACGGCGCGACTTATATGGCCGACCTCATGGGCGGTCAAAAGACAGGCATCTTCTTCGACCAACGCCCTAACCACGCGTTCCTGCAGGGCTTTGCGAAGGACGCTCGTGTACTCGACGTCTTCTCCCATGTGGGCGGCTTTGGCCTTGCGGCTTTGGCAGCGGGCGCAGCCCATGTCACGGCTGTGGATGGGTCGGAACCTGCGTTGAATCTGGCCGCAGAAGGGGCCGAACGTATGGGCGCCTCGGATCGGTTCGAGACCCTGCAATCAGACGCATTCGCGGCGCTTGAGGCACAGGAGCCGGAGAGCTTCGAGATCGTCATTTGCGATCCGCCTGCATTCGCGCCCTCCAAAAACGCGCTCGATGCAGGGCTGCGCGCGTATGAGAGGATCGCAAAGCTTGCAGCGCCACTGGTCAAGCCCGGTGGTATCCTTGTGCTGTGTTCGTGTTCGCACGCGGCCGATCTCACCAAGTTCCGCACCTCAAGTCTGCGGGGTGTCGGGCGGGCAGGGCGCGCGGGCCAGATCCTGCACACCGGCTATGCCGGGCCAGATCATCCGCAGCATCCCTCACTCGCGGAGACCGGCTATCTGAAGTCGCTCCTCCTGAGGCTCGCGTGAAGGTCCTTCTCGACGCATGCGTGCTTTACCCCACGGTTCAGCGCGAAGTCCTCTTGAAGTCTGCCCGCGCCGGGGTGTTCACGCCGCTTTGGTCCGACCGCATCCTCGAGGAATGGCGCCGGGCGGCCGCGCGTCTTGGGCCCGTGGCCAATGCGCAAGCCGAAGGCGAAATCGCGTTGATCCGTAGCTTCTGGCCCGAGGCCAGTGTGCGCCCGAAGGCAGCAGATGAAGCGCGGCTCTGGCTGCCAGATGAGAACGATATTCACGTGCTAGCCGCCGCGATTGCAGGCTCGGCCGAGGTGCTGCTGACTGAGAACGCCAAGGATTTCCCGCGCGGTACTTTGCACGAAGAAGGCATAAGGCGGGACAATCCAGACCACTTCCTGACGTCGATGTGGGTGACGCACCCGGAAGCCATCTCCGGCGCGGTGGAGGAAACATGGGTCGCTGCGCAAAAGATGGACGGATGTCCGCCGACGCGGCGCGCGATGCTCAAGAAGTGCCGTTTGCCGCGGCTCGCGAAGGCATTGGAGAACGCTGACGCGCGCTAGGCGCGGTTCTGGTTCACCATCAGGCAGTCAAACTCCACAGCCGCGTCGTTTAAGTCAGCGACTTTGGAGAACGCCGTCACACCAAAGCCTGCGGCCCGGAAAGTGTTCAGAGCCTCTGTCACGTCGGGCATGCCATCATAGATCGTCTGGAACGCAACTTCGGACTGTAGTGCCACCACTTGCGACATGATCCCCTCGGCACCTTTGAAGACCTCAAGATCAAAGCCCTGAGTGTCCATCTTCAGAAAGATCCGCTCATCGGCGCCATTGACGGCGATCTCCTCGAAGATCTCATCGAGACGGTGGACTGGCACGCTGACTTCGCGGGCAACTTGGTTTTGCTCCTCAATCCAGCCGGACGTCTGCGACGGCGGCAAGAAAGAGGAGAAATCATCGCCCTTCATGACGTTCAGCTTCAGCTCTGCGGCCTCTGATCCCAAGGCCACCGGGTGGACTTGCCAGTTGGGGACGTTGTCGGATTTCTTCGCGAGGAACTGATGAAGCTCCGGGATCGGCTCAAACGTGACAAAGGCACCGTCGAAATCGGTGAAGCGCTGAATGAAATCGTAGAACTGTCCCCGGTTGCCGCCCACATCGATGATCATCGTGGGATTCGTCAGTTCAAAGAGCTTGTTGAGCTGGAAGGCATAGTGGTGGCGGGTGATGGCCCCATCGCGGTTTTTTTACGAGGTTCCAGCCCAGTCGGCGCGAGGCTTTGCTTAGTAGGTTCTTCATAAAATGGCGTCGGCCCCGCAGACTGTCGTGGGCTTCCACATAGGGCCTTGAGGGGGGCGGGGAAAGCTTGCCGAAGCAAAGGCGCGGTTAGTCCACGCCCCACTTCTTGGCGTTCGCCTCGATCGCGGCGATGCGCTCGCGCGATTTTGGATGGCTTAGGAGCCATGCTGGCGCCGCGCCCGCACGGGATTTCGTGAGCGCATCGAGCTTGCGAAAGAGGCTCTTTTGTCCATCGAGGCCGATGCCGGATTTCAGGAGAAGCGCCGAGGCGTAGGCGTCCGCCTCATACTCGTCAGCCCGGCTCAGGCCCGCCGCGAAGAGAGAGATCACCGCATTGGCAATCATCGGTCCGACGAAGGGAATAAACCGCCCGATGATCATGGTGAGCGCTGCGCGCGCCGCGTTTTGTGCGGAGAAGTCGACCATTCGGCGTTTGGTATGGCCAAGCGCCACATGGCCAAGCTCGTGGGCCACGACGCTCGCCATTTCCTCACCGCTGATACTGCCGTCCCGGTATTCGTTGTAGAACCCGCGCGTGATGAAGATGCGCCCGTCCGGTGCGGCCAGACCGTTGATCATTTCAACGTCGTAGAGGTTCACCTTGATGTTGGGGAGATCAAGCGCGTCCGCCATGCGCCCGATGAGCGGATCGAGCGCTTCGTCCTTCAAAGGGCGAGATTTCTCAGTGAGCTGTCGCTTCGTCGACCAAGCCGAGAAGCGCATCATCACAAAGCCATAAGCCACAGCGAGGAGGATCGGTATCAGGTAACCCATGGCCCTGATATGGGCCTCTGGGTGCCCCGCCTCAAGATTAACTTCCTGTTCATTGCGTCGCGCGTCTTACCTCGCGTTGCGCGCGGTCTTGGCACACCTTGGCTGTGGGTGCAGGCGGCGCATAAAATTTTTGGATAGATGGTTGCACAGACGATTACGCTGGATGGGACGTCCTATTCCCTCACTTTTCAAGATGAATTCATCGGAACTAAAGTAGATGCCTGGACGGGGCATGGCTCGGACGGGCATTGGAACACCTCGTTCTCGCCCCATGAAGACGACTCCCGCTTCATCGATGCCAATGGCGAGGGGCAATATTTCGTCGATGTTGACGATCCCGAGCTTGATCCAACGATCACCCAGCAAGGCGGCGTGCTGTCTATCACCGCGCAGCAGCTGATCGCAGATGACCAGGAATACGCCTCAGGCGTGCTGACGACTGAACTCACCTTCGGCGCAGCGGGCGGATATATCGAGATGTCAGCCAAGGTGCCCGATCAGCAAGGGTTTCTTGCCGCGCTGTGGCTTTTACCCGCTGACGGTGATTGGTTGTCCGCGATCGACGTCTTCGAGATCCTCGGCCACGACACCGAGACGGTCCACACCAATGTCTGGGAAAATGGTGTGGGCGATAGTGCAGCTATCGCCACAACAGATGTCTCGGACGGGTTCCATACCTATGGCCTGCACTGGACCGATACCGAGATCACGTGGTTCATAGATGATGTCGAAGTGCGCAGTGATGCGATGGCGATCACGGAGGAGATGTACCTCGCGGTCTCGTTGGCCGTCGACACCACGTGGACAGGGGCGCCTGATGCCACCACCGATTTCTCAGACGCGTTCGAAATCGACTACATCCGCGTCTACGAGGAAACGGCTGAACCCACGCGCAACCCCGCGATCCCAGGCGATAATTCCTTCACGCCGGGCAAGGTCTACGGCGGCACGAGCGCGGACAAAGACCTCTACGGGTCGCGCTGGGATGACGTGATCAACGGCGCTGACGGTGCCGACACGCTCTACGGACGTATGGGCGATGACATGCTTTCTGGCGGCAATGGTGCAGACTCTCTCTAAGGTCAAAAAGGCAGCGACCAGATTTCCGGTGATGGCGGCAACGACAAGCTGATCGGCGGTAAATGGGCAGACGTGCTGGAGGGCGGTGAAGGCACCGAACACCTCTGGGGCGGCGCATGGAGCGCTGATGGACATGCCTATGAATTCGTCCACACGCCCGGTGACGGGAAGGACTTCGTCCATGACTTTGAACTCGGGATCGATCTGGTCGACCTGTCAGCCTACCGCATCAATTTCGCAACGCTCTCGGGATCAAGGCAGGATCAAGGCTGGGCTACGAAGATCGATCTGGCGGCGCTCGGCGGGCTCGCAGGTGACATGCTCTACCTCAAGGGCGTGGCGGCCGCTGACCTCGATACAGACGACTTCCTCTTTGGCGTGACGGTTTAGCCGCGCGAAAGCATCCGCATGCCCGCATCGATCCCATCAAGCGTCATAGGCACCATGCGATCGTCAAAGATCTCGCGCACTATTTGCACTGACTGCGTGTAACCCCACCATTTGCGCGGCACTGGATTGATCCAGAGATGCGCGGGCCATTGATCCCGCGCGCGGCCCAGCCAGACGTGGCCCGCTTCCTCGTTCCAATGCTCATTGGCACCGCCGGCCATAGCAATCTCGTAAGGTGACATGGAGGCGTCACCCACGAAGATGCAGCGGTAGTCCGGCCCATAGGTGCGGAGTACCTCATGCGTGGGCGTCTGTGCGTTCCAGCGGCGGCGATTGTCCTTCCAAACCCCCTCATAGAGGCAATTGTGGAAGTAGAAGGACTCCAGATGCTTGAACTCCGCCCGCGCGGCCGAGAACAGCGCCTCCACGACTTTGATATGCGGGTCCATGGAGCCGCCCACATCGAGGAACAGAAGAACTTTCACGGCGTTGCGTCGTTCGGGCCGCGTCTGCACGTCGAGGTAGCCGTTCTCCGCGGTTTTGCGGATCGTCCCGTCGAGATCGAGCTCATCAGCCGCGCCATCACGCGCCCAGCGACGCAGACGCTTGAGCGCCACTTTGATGTTGCGGGTGCCCAGCTCAACGCCATCATCGAGATTGCGGAACTCGCGCTTATCCCAGACCTTTACAGCCCGCCTGTGGCGGCTTTCCTTTTGGCCAATGCGCACGCCCTCGGGGTTGTAGCCATAGGCACCGAAGGGCGAGGTGCCCGCCGTCCCGATCCACTTGGAGCCGCCCTGGTGGCGGCCTTCCTGCTCCTTCAGCCGCTCTTTAAGCGTCTCCATGAGCTTGTCAAAACCGCCAAGGGCCTCGATCTCTTTCTTCTCTTCTTCGCTCAGGTGCTTTTCGGCCATTTTGGCGAGCCAGTCGGCCGGGATGTCCACCGCCTCCAGCACGTCATCAGCGCTGATGCCCTCAAGGCCCTCAAAGGTCTTGGCGAAGGCTTGGTCAAAACGATCGATGTGGCGTTCATCCTTCACCATGATCGTGCGCGCGAGGTAGTAGAACTCCTCCACGTCATACATGGCCAGACCGCGCTTCATGCCTTCGAGGAAACCCAGATACTCGCGCAGCGAGACAGGCACGCGGGCCTGACGCAGATTCTCGAAGAACGGCAGGAACATTACGAATAGATTAGGCGCGAGAGCACGATCGCCAAGATCACACCGACAATCATTCCAAAGATGGCATGCGCCGCAGTGTACTGCAGGATGTCAGCCATCTTGCCTTTGCCGCGCTTGGCTTTCCACGCGCCCCAAGCGCCAAACAGGATCATGCAACCGAGGGTAGGGACCATGTGCGAGCCTCTGCGAGAGCGGCCCTAGAAGGAGGTCCGCCCATGTTTGATTGGGTTGAGCAAGGCAATCTCACGCAGGCGCGCGTTCACTGCCGAGCTGGAGCCGAAGCCGTATCGCGCCCAGCCAAGGCTGTCCAGCCGAACGGCGCGGGCTTCGGAGGCACGGCCTTGAATGTCCAGCGCCTCGGCGCGGAACATCATGAGGGAGGCCAAAAGCGCTGCGTTTTCGTAGCGTGCCGCGGTTTCCAGATGGCGCGCGGTGATGGCCAGAACGCTGACCGCATCGCCGTCCAAAAGCGCGAAGGCCGCGAGCTGCACAGCAACGTAGGCGCGGTGAAGCTCGGTCGCTTGGCGCCGCGCATAGATCGTGTGGGCGCGCTGGAAGGCGAGATAGGCGTCTTGCGGGGCAGATGCGATCGTAAGACGCCCCAGTGCGTATTGCGAATAACCCTCGCGGGTGTCGTCCCATCCTCGGCTGCGGGAGATCGCGATGGCCGTGCGCGCAGCAAGCTCACGTCGATCAGCGGCGAGACCTGCGCCAAGGGCTTTGGCCATCTCGAACTTCCAATCTGGCGTTGTCATCGCCTCGAAATCAGTCACGAGGCCTTCACCTGCAGGGTTAAGCCGGGCAAGGATCGTAGGCAACGCCGCACGCACCTGACCCTCGGTCATGCCATTGCGTAGCTGAGGGCTGTAATACGCCTTCAGCACCAGCATATCGAAGCCGGTAAGCACGGTGTGGATGTTGTCGTCGTTAAAGACGCTGTCTGGCAGGCGGTAGAGATCGTTGAGCGGGCCGATTGCCTGCGCGACTTCTTCGTGGAGGCAATCGCGGAGCTCCTGGGGGGCTGCATCGGACGGCACAAAAATCGAGACCTGTTTGCGCTCGGTCAGGCGTGCCCAGTCAACGCGGATCCCACGGCGCGCTGTCTTGAAATCCTGCCAGTCGCGGACGTTCGGTACGACAAAGCAGGCCGCACCCGGCACGGCCTTCTGCATCTTGTCTTTGGGCAGGGCCACGATGTTGATGTTGGCGTTTTCACTGTCGGTGACGGTGATGTTCAGACCAGCCTCGACGCTGAGCCGCGACAGAAGGCGGCCGAGATCAGGCTCCAGCGTCACCGGGCCATCGCCCACAACGCGCAGGCTGATCGGCCCTTCAAAACGCGTGAAGGTGTTCAGCGTCCGGCCGCTCTCAAGCTTGAACGTCAGATCGATGAAGTCGCGCGCGATCTCTTGATTGGAGCGCGTAGGGCGTTGGATGGGCCCGGGCGCGAATGTCTTCATAGGGGGCAGGCGGCCGATATTCGCATTGGCCTGACGCGATGCCACATCTGTCACACCCATAGGCGCACAGCCCGCCAGCACGAGGAACGCCGCAAAGAGTGAACGCTTAATCTCGCGTCCGTGCCGTTTCGCAAATCCTTGCATTACAGCGCCCTCTGGTAGCGGATGAAGGGAGTGACTTCGGCCACGCGGTCGTAGAGCTGCCGCGCCTCGGCGTTGAACTCCTGCGTCAGCCAATAGACCGATGGCGCGCCCGCGCCGTCGGCGGCGTCATAGACAGCCTCGATCAGCTTGCGTCCGAGGCCCGTACCGCGCGCACCCGGAGTGACGTAGAGATCCTGCAAATAACAGGTGTCCTCAACGCGCCAGCCGTGCGGATGAAATACGAAATGCACAAGCCCAACGAGCTTGCCGGCCCGTTCAGCAACAAATGCGTGGAAATGTCGGGGGTCGCCGGAAAGCAGCCTGTCAAAGAGCGTGCGATGCACGTCCTCTCCGCGACTTGTTTCATAGAAAGCGAGATACGCTGCCCACAATCCCGACCACTCGTTGAAATCTGCCTGTTGGGGGCGCCTCAACACCACCTCAGCCTCACTATCCGCCACGGGCCTTATGTCCCTTTTTAAATTTAGGAAAACCTTAGGAATCCCGTGTGGCGGAAAGTTGTGCCAAATGTGGCGGAAATGGGGCGAAGGCCACATTTCACTATATGTGTGGCACCTTTAACGCTGTGCGCGCGCCATGAAGGCCAGTTTCTCGAAAAGCTGCACATCCTGCTCGTTTTTCAGAAGTGCCCCGTGGAGTTTCGGCAGCGCCGACGGGCCGTCGCGGCGAATGTCCTCGGCGGTCAGATCCTCTGCGAGGAGGAGCTTGAGCCAGTCAATCACTTCGGACGTGGAAGGCTTCTTCTTCAGGCCGGCGGTTTCCCGGATCTCGTAGAACTGGGTTAGGGCGGTCGCGAGCAGGCTTTCTTTGATGCCGGGATGATGCACTTCGACGATCTGGCGCATCACCTCGGGCTCCGGGAACCGGATGTAGTGGAAGAAGCAGCGGCGCAGGAACGCGTCCGGCAGCTCTTTCTCATTGTTCGAGGTGATGATGACCACGGGGCGATTCACCGCGCGAACAGTCTCACCAGTCTCGTAGACGTGGAATTCCATCTTATCGAGCTCCTGGAGGAGGTCGTTGGGGAATTCGATATCGGCCTTGTCGATCTCATCAATCAGCAGAACCACCTTCTCGGGTGCCGTGAAGGCCTGCCAGAGCTTGCCCTGTTTGATGTAGTTCGAGACGTCTTTCACGCGTTCATCGCCTAGCTGGCTGTCGCGCAGGCGGCTGACGGCGTCGTATTCATAAAGGCCCTGTTGCGCACGGGTGGTCGACTTGATGTGCCACTCCACCATTTCCATCTCAAGGGACGAAGCCACTTGGCGTGCGAGCTCCGTTTTGCCCGTGCCAGGTTCACCTTTCACAAGGAGCGGGCGCTCCAAAGTGACGGCCGCGTTAACCGCAACCGTGAGGTCTTGGGTGGCTATGTAGCTGTCCGTGGAAGTAAATTTCATGATTTCGCACCAACTTCTATGCATCTGCGGCCGCGAGGCCTGTTGCCCGTTCACATATCGGTTCTTAGCGGCGTTTCCAGCGCTTTTCACGGGTGACAACCTTAATGAAAACCTTTAGGCCGCCCCTAGAGGAGTGCGAAGGGGCGTGACGGGGACAGGCCACAGAGCCTGGAAAGCGCCACAGTCGCCAAGCGATAAAAAAGGTGCGCCATGAAAGCTGAGACTTTCCTTCCAGAAGATTATCGTCCTGCTGAAGATGAGCCGTTTATGAACGACCGGCAGGTCGAATATTTCCGCCGCAAACTTACTGCCTGGAAGTCGGAGCTGATGAACGACAGCCGCGACACCATCGAGGGCATGAAGGACAGCACGCGCAACATCCCGGACATCGCAGACCGCGCGTCCGAGGAGACGGACCGCGCGCTGGAGCTTCGGACCCGCGATCGTCAGCGCAAGCTCGTCGGCAAGATCGACGCGGCGCTGCGCCGCATCGACGAGGGTGAGTATGGCTACTGCCAGGTGACCGGAGATCCGATCTCGCTCAAGCGTCTCGACGCTCGCCCGATCGCGACGATGTCGCTTGAGGCGCAGGAGCGTCACGAGCGCCGCGAGAAAGTCCACCGCGACGACTAAGCCAGCAGGTTAGCTTTGGCCGTACAGCCATTGAAAGATCAGAACATCGCCGTGATCGGCGGAGGATTGGGCGGCCTGTGTGCCGCCCTTTGCTTTGCCCGTCGTGGGGCATCCGTCACGGTCTACGAGCAAGCGCCTTCCTTTGAGGAAGTCGGCGCCGGCATCCAAGTGGCCTCCAACGGCCTGCGCGTTTTGCGCGCGCTTGGCCTCGATCCCAGCTCAGCTTTTCAGGGTGAGGGCACCACGCTCCACGATCATCTTGGGCGCCGGGTGGCGGTCCTGCCGAACTCCTCCAGTCGCGAGGTGCGTCTGTTTCATCGGCCCGAGCTGCTGGGATTACTCGAGGCCGGCTGTCAGGACGCGGGCGTGCGGCTGGAGCTTGGGGCCAAGATCACACCAGAGGACGCGCCAGAGGCCGATCTCTTTGTCGCCGCTGACGGGGTAAAGTCAGCGTTTCGTGCCCATGTGGCACCTGATCTCGCGGCTCCTGAGTTCTCCGGCCAAGCCGCGTGGCGTGCGCTGGTTCGTCCGCCCAAACCCATCACGCGGGGTGGGGTGAGCGTCTACATGGGCCCCGGCGCTCACGTGGTCGTCTATCCAATCCAGCAAGGTGAATTGATTAACGTCGTCGTTGGTGAGGACACCGCCGAGCGCGCGGCCGAAGGTTGGCAGCAAGAGGTCTCCCAAGCTGATATGGCGGCGCGCTTGTCCGCTTTTGGTGGCCCTGTGGGCGAACTCATCGGGCGCGCGGAGAAAGTGCATCTCTGGGGCCTCTTTAACCACAAGCTGCCTCCTCGATGGTCGGAAGGGAATGTGGTTCTGTTGGGCGATGCCGCGCACGCCATGCTGCCCTACATGGCGCAAGGCGCCTGCATGGCGTTCGAAGATGCCTGGGCGCTGGCTGCGTCGTGGGAGAAATACGACGACCCTGACGCGGCATTGGGCGCTTATGAGAGCCTCCGCGTCCCGCGGGTTGCCCGCGTGATGAAGGCCGTGCGCGCCAATGCCACGCGGTTTCACCATTCCAACGCTGTGGCTCGGGTCATCGGCCATACAGGGCTGCGCGCAGTCAGCACGCTCGCGCCGGGCCTCATCGCGCGGCAGTTTGACTGGCTTTACAACTACGATGTGACGAAGGTCTAAGCCGCGAGCTGAACCCAAATCGGCACGTGATCGGAGGGCTTGTTGCCTGCACGTACTTCGCGGTCAATCATACATTCTTCAAGCAAATCAGCGCATTGTGGCGTCAGGAGGAAGTGGTCGATGCGGATACCATCGTCGTTCTCCCATGCACCGCGCTGGTAGTCCCAGAACGAATAATGCCCAGGGCCAGGCTGGCGGGCGCGGAAAGCCTCCGTGAAGCCAAGGTTCAGGATCTCGCGCCACGCGGTGCGGGACTCCGGACGGAAAAGCGCGTCTTCGGTCCAGACCTCGGGTCGCTTTGCGTCCTCTGGCTGCGGAATGATGTTGTAGTCACCGGCCATCAGCGCGGGTTCTTCGGCGGCCAAAAGCGCCTCGGCGCGGGCCTTCAAACGCTTCATCCAGGCGAGTTTGTAATCGTATTTCGGACCGGGCGCAGGGTTGCCATTCGGCAGGTAGAGCCCGCACACGCGGATCGCACGCTCGCCCACAACGGTGGCTTCGATCCAACGCGCCTGCTCGTCACTGTCATCGCCGGGCAGGCCGCGCGTGACATCTTCGAGCGGCAGCTTCGAGAGGATCGCCACCCCGTTGAACCCTTTTTGGCCGTGGGTTTCGACGTTGTAGCCTTTTTCCTCGATCAGCTCGCGCGGGAAGCCTTCGTCCACGCTCTTGATCTCTTGCAAGACAACCACGTCGGGCGCCGCCTCGTCGAGCCACCCCAAAAGGGCCTCGATCCGGGCTTTGACACCATTGATATTGAAGGATGCGATTTTCATGGAACCGGTGTCGCCCAGCTACGGGCGGGGCGCAACGAAAAAGGGCCGGAGCTTTACGCTCCGGCCCTTCGAGAGCGCCTCTCGGGGGAACTTGAGAGGCGAAGGGATTACTCAGCCACCTCGATGCGCTTCTCGTCGGCGACTTCGCCGTTGATGATCAGCTTGGCGACGACGTCGTCCATCAGGCCGCGGTTGCTGTTGAGAAGAACGTTGGCGTTGGCGCCGGCGTTGATGTCAGCCGAGGCAAGCACGTCACCTTTCAGCGTCTCGAGCACAACCGTGCCGGGTGCGTCGGACCGAACGAGGCTCAGCTCAACAGCGTGGTCGCCTTCTGCGAAGCCGTCCTGGTTGCCGATGAAGGAGCCGGCTGAAGCTGCGCCTGCAGTCAGAGCGATGGCGGTAGCGGCGATTGCGAAGTTCTTGAACATGGGTCTTTCCTTTATGTGTGTGGCCCCAGTTTGGTCGGGTCGGAGCCGTTTGAGTTTGGTCCGGTCGGTGGCTTGTGTGTGTCGGTGCCGCCGTCCGATGACTGACAGATGGGTGCCCCCCAGCAGATTAGAAGTATTGGTAAATTCACAGTAACGCGTGCAGTTCGGGAGCTTGTTGTGAGCCGAGGCTCGCATGCGTGCACCGATGCGAGAATTTCTGTGCACAGATGTATTCAAACGTCCAATTTGGCGCGATTTGAAAGAATTACTGGCTCTTATTTTTGTAACAATGCTCACGTCTCCCTCCCAAAAAAAGTTTTCAAATCCCTAAATTTTTTTGCCGGGGGACCCTTGTGGTGGGGTTTTCGACGTCTGGAGGCGCACAATGAGGTGCCCTTGGCGGGGCTGCGGGGCGTTCAAACACGAAAAAGGGCCCGGATGGGGCCCTCGAAAACGCATCCTAGTGCGGGATCAGATTGAAAAGGATGTCCCGCAGCCGCAAGAGGACGTCGCATTCGGGTTCTGGATGGTGAACCGCGCGCCGATTAGCTCTTCGGTGAAGTCGATGACGGCGTCAGCCAGGAAAGGCAGGGACACGCTATCGATCACCACCGTCTCGCCTTCGCCGGTTAGAACGAGGTCGTCGTCCTTCGCGGCATCGTCCAAATCGATCTCATATTGAAAGCCCGAGCATCCGCCGCCTTCCACAGCCACACGCAAAACCTTCCCCTGATCAGCAGCGCCGATTTCCGAGAGACGTTCAAACGCACGGGGCGTAACTTTGGGGGGCAAGGTCAGCATGGCGACATCCGCAGTTGCATTGCAGTCATAAGCATATAGTCAGAGGGCAGAGCGGCACAAGCCGCGCGACAGCAGGGCCAGGGACAGTGGCAGCGGTCTATTCCGACAGTCCCGCGCAATCGCGGGGAAGGCTCTTTGAAGAGCCAGAGAGCATGCACCGCTCCTGCTTCCAGCGGGATCGTGACCGCATTATCCATTCCTCTGCCTTCCGGCGGCTCAAGCACAAGACACAGGTCTTTGTGGCAGACGAGGGCGATTACTATCGGACGCGACTGACGCATTCGATCGAAGTGGCGCAGGTCGCGCGGACGATCGCGGGGCATATGGGCCTGGATACAGAGCTCACAGAGGCTGTCGCGCTGGCCCATGATCTTGGCCACACGCCGTTTGGTCACACGGGCGAGGATGCGCTTCACGCGCTGATGGGGCCCTATGGCGGATTTGATCACAACGCGCAGGCCATCCGGATCGTCACCGCGCTCGAGCGTCACTATGCAGAATGGGACGGGCTGAACCTGACGTGGGAGAGCCTCGAGGGCATCGCCAAGCACAACGGCCCCGTGACGGGCGATCTGCCTTACGCGCTGGCGGACTATAATGCCGTGCACGATCTGGAGCTTCACACGCATGCCAGTGCTGAGGCGCAGGTGGCCGCTCTCTCCGATGATGTGGCCTACAATAACCATGACCTGATGGACGGGCTTCGGGCCGGGCTCTTCTCGGAGGATGACCTCATGGAGCTGCCCATCATCAGTACTTGCTTTGAGGAGGTCGATCGCCGCTACCCGGGGCTGGAGCTGATACGCCGCCGTCATGAGGCGCTCAGACGAGTCTTTGGCGTGATGGTAGAAGATGTCATTGCCACGTCGGACGGGTTTCTGTCGGCCTCTGGCGCGCAGTCGGCGCAGGACATCCGCGAGCTCGGGGCGCCCGTGGTCCGGTTTTCCGAGGCGATCTGGCGGGATCTGACCCAGATCCGCAGCTTCCTTTTCGCGCGCATGTACCGCGCACCTTCTGTCATGGAGAAGCGCGCGGAAGCGACGCGCATTGTCTCGGACCTCTTCCCGGCCTTCATGGCCGCGCCCGAGAACCTGCCGTCGAGCTGGCATCCCCAGATTGAGGCCGTGCGCGATGACACGACGCTTGCCCGACTCGTGGCCGATTACATCGCCGGAATGACTGACCTCTATGCCGCAGAAATCCACGAGCGCCTGCTCGGCTGATTGACCGTCCGTGTCTGCATGGTAGAGGGACGCTCCAAAGGAGCAGACCTATGAACCTCTTCGCCGATATCCGTACGCTGGTGATTTCCGCACTCGACGCGCTCGTGTCTGATGGCACGCTGCCCGAGGGCCTCGATTATGCCAATGTGACGGTGGAGCCGCCGCGAGATGCTGCGCACGGTGATATGGCGACGAACGCGGCCATGGTTCTGGCCAAGCCCGCCAAGATGAAGCCACGCGATATCGCGGAAGCTCTCGCAGCCAAACTTACGGCGGACGACCGGATCACATCTGCAGATGTGGCAGGCCCTGGCTTTCTGAACATGGCGCTTGGCGGCGATGCTTGGACGGGCATCTTGCAGGCCGTGCTGACCCAGCCTGCCTTTGGCAAATCCACCATGGGGCAGGGGCTTCGGGTCAATGTGGAATACGTCTCCACCAACCCAACGGGGCCGATCCATGTGGGCCACACGCGGGGCGCGGTTTTCGGTGACGCGCTGGCATCGCTTCTGGCCTATGCGGGCTATGACGTGACGCGCGAATACTACATCAACGACGGCGGCTCCCAGGTCGACACCCTCGCGCGGTCCGTCTACCTGCGCTACCTCGAAGCTCACGGGGTCGACATCGCCTTTCCCGAGGGCACCTATCCCGGCGATTACCTGATCCCGCTTGGCGAGGAACTCAAAGACAAGGTCGGCGACGGTTATGTCGATCAGGGCGAAGATGTCTGGCTGGCCGATATCCGGACCTTCGCCACCGACGCCATGATGGATCTGATCCGCGCGGACCTGGCGCTCCTCGGGGTCGAACAGGACGTGTTCTTTTCCGAGAAGTCTCTTTACGGCACGGGCCGGATCGAAGAGGCCATCGCGAGCCTCGATGCCAAGGGCCTGATCTATGAAGGCGTCCTCGAGGCCCCCAAGGGCAAGACGCCCGACGACTGGGAACCGCGCGAGCAGACCCTCTTCAAGTCCACCGCCCACGGCGACGACGTGGACCGGGCCATCAAGAAATCCGACGGCTCCTGGACCTATTTTGCTCCCGATATCGCCTATCACTACGACAAGATCGAGCGGGGCTATGACCTACTCATCGACGTCTTCGGGCGCGACCATGGCGGCTATGTCAAGCGGATGAACGCAGCGGTCGCGGCCCTGTCGGACGGCAAAACGCCCCTCGATATCAAGCTCATCGCCATCGTGAAGCTCCTGCAAAACGGTCAGGAA
Source organism: Paracoccaceae bacterium (assembly GCA_022448245.1). Classification (GTDB taxonomy): domain Bacteria; phylum Pseudomonadota; class Alphaproteobacteria; order Rhodobacterales; family Rhodobacteraceae; genus Shimia_B. Next base: position 82,561 of record JAKVCO010000008.1, on the reverse strand, counting down.
TTCAAAATGTCCAAGCGGGCAGGGACGTTCGTCACGGCCGCCGACATGGTCGAACTCGTGGGCCGCGACGCCATCCGCTTCATCATGCTCACGCGCAAGAACGACGCGCCGCTCGATTTCGACGTGGAAGTCGTCAAGCAGACGAACAACGACAACCCTGTCTATTATGTGCAGTACGCCCACGCACGGGTGTGCTCGGTCATCCAAAAGGCCGAAGCCGCTGGCATGGACATGTCTGACGCGGCTCTCGCCGCCGCCGCACGCCTTGATCACGAGGCCGATGTGACGGTGGCTAAAAAGCTCGCCGAATGGCCGCGCCTCGTAGAGATCGCCGCCCGCACGAACGAGCCGCACCGCATTGCCTTCTATCTGTCCGAACTGACGGCGCGCTTTAACACGCGCTACTCCATGGGCCGCGACAGCGACGCCATGAAGTTCTTGCAGGAGGGCAACACTTCTGAATCGCAGGCCAAAATCGCGCTGATCCGCGCCGTGGCCGTTGTTTTGTCCGCTGGATTGGGTATTCTTGGCGTAACGGCTCCTCAGGAAATGCGCTGATCTAACAAGCGCTCAAACGGGGCCGAGAGGCAGAGTTTGAGGAACCACCGGCCGCAGAGTCGGGGCAGAAAGGCGGACATGGCACAGATGGATTACGGCGCGCACGCGCCAGAGCCCGAGGGTTATTCTCTCGGAGCAGGTGCTCTTATAAACTTCGTGGGCGGGATCGTGTCTCTGGCGCTCATCGCAGGCGTGCTGGTGTGGGGGTATCAGATACTCGCCCGTGACGTGAGCGGTGTCCCCGTTGTTGTTGCCCTCGATGGCCCCATGCGCAAAGCACCGGACAATCCGGGCGGCATTCCGGCAAGCCATCAGGGTCTTGCTGTCAATGAAGTCGCTGCCGTGGGCACGGCGTCTGCGCCTCGTGATACCCTCGTGCTCGCACCGCCTGCGCTGTCGCTGACCGAGGAAGACGCTGCCGGTGCCGTGCTGGTCTCTGCGTCCCTCTCGCAGGATGAGATCGTGGTCCCCGAAGGCCAGGATGTGGCTGCCTCGCCGCTGGCGCCTGCGGAAGAGACCGATCTGCAAATCCTTCTCGACGCACTCTCGGCCACCGCCACGCCGCTTGAGCCTCTTGCACCGTCAGAGACGCCTGAGGCCGAGGTGGTCGCATCCGTTGCGCCGCTGAGGTCCGCGTCGGCACCTGCTGTGGCAGAGCCCGTCGCGGCCCCGCTGCCTGATCTTGGCCCCGGCGTGAAACGTTCCTTGCGCCCTCAGGTGCGTCCGGCATCCTTCGCCCCTGTAACTGCACAGGTCGCACCATCGCTCGATATCGACCCGGCTGACATTCCAGCGGGCACACGGCTGGTCCAACTTGGCGCTTATGACAGCGCTGAAGTGGCGCGCGCGGAATGGGAACGCATCTCCGGCAGCTTCGGCAGCTTTATGGGAGGCAAGTCCCGCGTGGTCCAAAAGGCCGAAAAAGCGGGTCGCACGTTCTACCGCCTTCGCGCACATGGGTTTGACGATGTAGCAGATGCCCGCCGCTTCTGCTCGGCGCTCGTCGCCCAAAACGCGGCCTGTATTCCGGTCGTTCAGTAAGCTTCATGGCCGGTGCCTTCATCCTAGGATGCGCGGGGGAGGTCCTTTCCCCGCGCGAAATCGCTTTCTTTCGGGAAGCGGACCCGTGGGGCTTTATCCTTTTCGATCGTAATGTGCGGGACCGGGCGCAGCTTAGTGCCCTGACGCGCGCGCTTCGTGACACTGTGGGCCGCGACGCGTCGATCCTGATCGATCAGGAAGGGGGACGTGTGCAGCGCATGTGGGCGCCCGAATGGACTGACCTTCTCCCTGCGCTCGATCAATGCGATGGCGCGGACGATCCTGTCCGCGCGATGTATCTACGCTCACGCCTGATCGCGCATGAGCTCCATGAGGTTGGTATCGACGTTAATTGCGCGCCATTGGGCGATACAGCCGGGCAGCGCACGCACCCGCGTCTTCTCAATCGCTGCTATGGACGGACACCCGCGGAGGTCGCCTCCCGCGCCCGCGCCGTGGTCGACGGTCAGCGCGACGGCGGTGTGCTATCGATCCTCAAACACATCCCGGGCCACGGATCTTCCACCAAAGACACCCATGTGGACCTGCCCGTGGTTCCAAAGACCGTGGGTGAGCTCCACGCCCACGACTTCGCCCCCTTCAAGGCGCTGAACGACGTGCCGATGGGCATGACCGCTCACATCATCTTTTCCGCTTATGACGAGACGGCGCCCGCCACGACGAGCCCCATTATGCACCGCGCGATCCGGGAAGAGATAGGCTTTGACGGGCTCCTGATGACCGATGACCTCTCGATGGAGGCGCTCTCGGGTGACGTGCAACAGCGCTGCACGGACGCGCTTTCTGCAGGCTGCGATCTGATCCTCCACTGCAACGGTGAAATGGCTGAGATGGAGGTTGTCGCCTCCTTTGGTGAGATGACAGATGCAGCAGCGACCCGTGCCGCCCGCGCACTGGCCCAGCGTCAAACGCCAGTAGACATTGACATATCCGCCCTCCACGCAGAACTTGCCGCGATGATGGAGGACGCATGAGCGACGACCCGAGTATCCTTGAGACGAGCGTGTCCGACCGGCTGGCGGCCGAGGCACTGATCGTTGATGTGGAGGGCTTTGAAGGGCCGCTCGATCTGTTGCTGACGCTCAGCCGCACCCAGAAGGTGGATCTGCGCAAGATCTCGGTCCTTGAACTGGCAGAGCAGTATCTGGCGTTCGTCGAAAAGGCCAAGGAGCTGCGGATTGAGCTCGCGGCCGACTACCTGGTGATGGCCGCTTGGCTCGCCTTCCTGAAATCGCGCCTGCTCTTGCCGCCTGATCCTGCCGAGGAAGGCCCGTCCGGCGAGGAACTTGCTGCCCACCTCGCGTTCCAGTTGGAGCGTTTGCAAGCGATGCGCGATGCCTCCGCCCGCCTGATGGCGCGCGATCAGCTCGGACGCGACTTCTTTGCCCGTGGCATCACCGAGGACGTCACACGCACGCGTCGCGTGACCTACACGGCCAACATCCTCGATCTGATGCAGGCCTACAGCCGAATCCGCACAAAGGACGAATTCCGCCCACTGAGTTTTGACGCCCGCGAAAGCATTCTGACGATGGAGCAGGCGCTGGACCGCATGCGCAGCCTCATTGGTTTCGCAGGTGAATGGACCGACATCATGTCTTACCTTCCCGACGATTGGTCCGGCGATCCAAAGCGCCGCCGGTCGGCCACGGCCTCCACTTTCGCGGCGACGTTGGAACTGGCCAAAGAGGGCAAACTTGAACTGCGTCAGACAGACACCTTCGCGCCGATCCAAATCCGTTCCCGTGAGGCGCGCAATGGTTGATGCACCCGAAGAACAGCAGGAAGAGAGCCTCTTTGAGGCCCCTCCCATGGGCGAGCAGGAGCGCATGGTCGAGGCCATCCTCTTTGCCAGCGCGGAACCTGTGACCGTGCGCGAGCTGACGGGCCGGATGCCCCATGGCTCGGACCCCGCTGAGGCGATCCAATACCTGCGCAAACGCTATGAGGGACGCGGCGTGGCCGTGGTGCGCGTGGGCGATGCCTGGGCGATCCGCACGGCCCCTGATCTGGGCTTTCTTATGCAGAAAGAAACGGTGGAGCAGCGCAAGCTGTCGCGCGCGGCGATCGAGACGCTCGCCATCATCGCTTACCACCAACCTGTCACGCGCGCCGAGATCGAAGAGATCCGGGGGGTGAGCGTCAGTAGAGGAACTATTGACCAACTTCTCGAGCTTGAGTGGATCAAGCTTGGCCGCCGTCGTATGACCCCGGGGCGGCCCGTAACCTTTATTGTGACCGAGACATTCCTCGATCACTTCGGGCTAGAAAGCGCCCGAGACCTGCCAGGGCTCAAAGAACTGCGCCAGGCAGGCCTTCTCGACAACCGCCCCCCACCGGGCGCTGACGAGGAGACCGAATTTGAATCGGGCGAAGAAGAACCCGATCTGTTCGAGAGCGACGACGAAGACGACACCGTAATCGACGACGAAGAGGCATAGGCAATGGACGATATATTGAACTTGGTAGTGCGCATGGTGACGCGCAAAGTTCTCAACCGCGGCATCGACAAAGGGCTCGATATGGCCATGGGCGGCAGCAAGAACGCAAAAGGCGGGCATGGCGTCAGCGATGAAGACCGCGCCGAGATGGAAGCCATGCGCTCCAAGCAAAAGCGGGCTAAGCAGGCCATGCGGGTCGGGCGCCGGATGACCAAGCTCTGACAGGACACGCGCCTGACCGCTTGTTTTTCGAAGTAAACTGCGACTAAGCTACAGACATATCTTTTTTTTTCAGCGAGCCCTTTTGATGCGCACCACCGTCATCCTTGCCCTTACGGGGGCTCTTCTCCTCTCTGCCTGCATGTCTGGATCAGGGCGCCTCGAGACCCGTAGGAGCCTGAATGACACGGCCCATGGGTTTCAATTTGTTTCTTCTCCGACGCGCGCCGGGACGACGGCGCAGCGCTTTGAGGTTCGCCCAGGCGATTGCGGCGACAGCCCCGGGTGGAGCGATTGCGACAATAACCGCGAACGCTCAGAGCTGACGGTAGAACGCACAATCAAGCCGGGCACGGATCGCTGGATTGCCTATAGCATCTACCTTCCGGCGGACTTTCAGACCTCCTCGCGGGTCACCACGACGATTGGCCAAATCCACCAGCGCGGTGGACCGACGGGCACTGCGGGCGGTTTGGCCTCTTTCCCGCCGCTTCTGCAGATTGACGCGAAGGGGAACCGTGTAAAAGCCTGCCTGCACATCCTCTCCGGTCCAGCGGACAACGTGCGCGACGATTGCCGCGATTTCTCTCTAACCACCGTCGATGCCATGCGCGGTCGCTGGACCGATGTGATGATCCATCTTGATGCCCGCGAAGGGGGGCAGATGGAGATTTTCCTCAATGGTCAGCGTCGGGTGAATACCTCGAACTTCATCCGCTTTGTGCCGCGGGAGTTCTACGTGAAGTACGGGATCTACCGCAGCTTTGTGAGCCGCCACGGCGGTCCAATGCCCACCCAAATCGCCTATTACGATGAGGTTCGACTGGGCGCGGATCGTGCATCTGTTGCAGTGTCAGCAGAACGCCCCGTGGACTGATCCGTCAGGAAGCGAAGTGCTTCGACAGCTTCAGTCCTTGGCCCTGATAGTTGCTCGCTAGCCCCGTGCCATAGAGCGCTTCGGGCCGCTCTGACATCTTCTCGTAGACGAGGCGGCCGACAATCTGGCCGTGCTCCAACACGAAAGGCGCCTCATGGCAGCGCACTTCCAGTACACCGCGTGAGCCTGCGCCTTCGCCATGGCCAAAGCCGGGATCGAAGAAACCCGCGTAGTGCACACGGAATTCGCCCACCATTGCGAGGTAAGGCGCCATCTCGGCAGCGTAGTCAGGCGGAATGGTCACGGCCTCGCGGCTGACCAGAATGTAGAACGCGCCGGGATCGAGAATGATGCGCCCCTCGGTGGTGCGGATTTCTTCCCAGAACTCGGCGGGTGGGTAGTGGCCCAGATTGTCGAGGTCGATGACGCCCGTGTGCGGCTTTGCGCGGTATCCGACGAGGTCGCCCTCAGCTGGCTCCAGATCGACGGAGAAGCCCAAGCCATCGGCAATGGTCGCCTCGCCATCCACAAGGGGGCTCGCCGCATGAAGGGCGCTGAGCTCATCGTCAGACAGCACGGCCTGCCCATCACGAAAGCGGATTTGGTTGAGGCGCATGCCCGGGCGCACGAGCACGGAGAACGAGCGTGGGCAGATTTCCGCGTAGAGCGGCCCGGTATAGCCCGGTTGGATTCGGTCGAATTCCACACCACCGTCGGTGATTGTACGGGTCAGCAGATCCAGCCGGCCTGTGGAGCTCTTGGCATTCGCAACTGCCTGCACGCCATGGGGCAGGGCGAGGCCCTCCATCAACGGCACAACATAGACGCAGCCTTTCTCGAGGACGGCACCCTTGCTCAGATCAACCTCGTGCATGACGAAGTCTTTGAGCCGGTCGGCAACGCTTTGACCCTCGCCAGCGAGGAAAGACGCCCTCACACGGTAGGCTTTCGTGCCCAATCTGAGGTCCAGAGAAGCAGGCTGGATCTGCGCATCGATGACCTCGGGCGAGGCCGTAATCTGGCCCGCAGCGATCATCGTTTTGAGAGCTTGGCTCGGCAGGACGCCCATTGTGTTCTTCCCCTTGAACGTAACGCTCTTACGGCATCTCAGGTTTGTACATGCTGATACAAACGGGCAGCAAGGGGCCCTTCGGGCATTTCAGTCGTGGTCGGGCTAGCAGGACTTGAACCTGCGACCTTCCGTCCCCCAGACGGACGCGCTACCAGGCTGCGCCATAGCCCGACTGAGCGCCTCGTATAGCGGATTTGCATGGGCGCACAAGCCCCAGATGGGCACGGGTGCTTAAAAGCCACCAGAGGGCGTGGCAAGCTTTGCGTGCAGCTTCCGAAGACGTTCATAGAGGGCGACGACCTCGCCTCGATCTGCGCCGACGGCGACTTTAAGGCGCGCACGTATCACCTTGGAAGAATTGTTAAAAATGGGATCAGGAGTATCCGTTCCAGGCGTGGGCGAGGCCTCTGGTTCTTCAGCTGGCGCGGCCATCGGAACGACGATCGCATCTTCCACATCGCTTTCAATCGGCTCGGCGCCAGGAGCCTGGGCAGCGACATATTTTACGCCGCGCTCTTTGAGGACTTTCTGCACGCCCTTGATGGTCAGCCCGTCGCCGTGGAGCAGTGATTTGATCCCGGCCAACAGATCGACATCCGCAGGGCGATAGTAGCGACGACCTCCAGCGCGCTTCACGGGCTTCACTTGGGAGAACTTGCTCTCCCAAAAGCGCAGCACATGGGGTTGCGTGCCCAGTTGGTCCGCCACCTCAGAGATCGTCCGGAAGGCGCCCTGAGCCTTTTTCATGGGTTAGCCCTTGTTCCCGGCCGCCACGCGATCTTTCATCAGGTGGGACGCACGAAACGTCAGAACACGGCGCGGCGATATCGGTACTTCCTGACCCGTCTTCGGGTTACGGCCCACACGGGCAGCCTTGTCGCGCACACTGAAGGTGCCGAAGGACGAAATCTTGACCTGCTCGCCTTTGACGAGGGCGTCCGACATCTCATCAAGCACACGCTCAACAAGCTGGGACGATTCATTCCGGCTAAGCCCCACCTCACGGAAAACCGCTTCACTAAGATCCATACGGGTCAGCGTTTTTTGAGACATGAGTCCCCCCTTCAAGTTGGCAAAAGCCTAGGCAAGCTACACGAGCCGGTCAAGAAGGCGATGAATTCAAATGCTTGGCTGATGGACTTCGTGCGCGATTAAACGCGGAAGACGACCGATCCCCAGGCCAAGCCGCCGCCAATTGCGCCTGTGACGACCACATCGCCCTCTTTCAGGCGCCCATCTGCCTTGGCAACGGACAATGCGAGGGGAATCGATGCCGCCGAGGTATTGCCGTGATCTTGGACGGTCACCACGACCTTTTCCATGGGCACATTCAGCCGGTCCGCCGTTGCCGTCAGGATCCGCAGGTTCGCCTGGTGCGGCACGATCCAATCGACATCCGCAGGCTCGAGACCTGCCTTGGCGAGCGTTGTGCGTGCCGTTCCGGCGAGCTTCTCGACCGCGTGGCGGAAAACTTCCTTACCCTGCATCCGTAGATGACCCGTCGTGTGCGTGGACACGCCGCCATCGACGTAGAGAATATCTTTGTAGCGGCCGTCTGAATGAATCTCTGCAGCAAGGATGCCGCGATCGTCTGGCGTGCCTGCCGCGTTTCGGGCTTCAAGCAGGACGGCGCCCGCGCCATCTCCGAAGAGCACACATGTGCCGCGATCGGTCCAGTCCATGAGGCGCGAGAACGTCTCAGAGCCGACGACGAGCACGCGCTGCGCTTGGCCGCTCGAAATCAGGGAGTTCGCCGTCGTCATGGCATAGGCAAAGCCCGCGCAAACGGCCTGTACGTCAAACGCAAAGCCGCGCGTCATGCCCAGCTTGCCTTGGATCATCGTGGCCGCAGACGGGAAGGTCAGATCAGGGGTGGACGTGGCCACGATCAGCGCATCCACATCGTCCGCAACAAGGCCCGCATCGCTAAGCGCTGCCTCACATGCGTTCACGCCAAGATCAGAGGTCGTTTCACCCTCAGCAGCAAAATGGCGGCGCTCAATCCCCGTGCGAGAGCTAATCCAAGCGTCGTTTGTGTCGAGGGTCTTCTCGAACTCCGCGTTTTCTACAACACGTTCGGGAAGGTAATGGCCGATCCCTCGGACCACGGCACGCAGCGTCATTCAGCGTTCCTTGTCGTCATCTTGTGGGGCAAAACCCCCAGCTTGCGCCACGCGGGCGGCAAGCCTCTCACCAAAGCTCGTCTTCGACAATTGGTAGGCCAGTTTGATCGCGGCGGCTACCCCTGTGGCATCCGCATCGCCATGAGATTTCACGACCGTGCCGTTCAGCCCGAGGAACACGCCGCCGTTCACCCGACGCGGATCTATCCGCTTTCTCAAACGGTTGAGCGACGGATAGGCCAGCAGCGCTGCAAGGCGCGAGAAAGGCGTATGGCGGAAAGCGTTGCGCAGGGCCGTCGAGATGAAGCTTGCCGTCCCTTCGCCCGTCTTGAGCGCGATGTTGCCGGTGAAGCCGTCCGTGACGATCACATCAACGGAATCCGAGGCGATCTGGCCGCCTTCGACGAAGCCTACAAATTCAAATCGCGCTTCATCAGCCTGCGCACCGATCATTTCGGCGGCGACTTTGAGTTCGGCGCGGCCCTTGTGCTCTTCGGTGCCCACGTTCAGCAGACCCACGCGCGGGCGTTCAATCTCGAGCCCGTTGCGCGCGTAGCTGACGCCCATCAATGCATATTGCATGAGGTCCGTCTCGTCCGCGCGGATATCGGCGCCGGCATCGAGGAGGACGTTGAAGCCTTTCGCGTTGTTGGCAGGCCATAGGATCGCGATAGCAGGGCGGTTTACCCCCGGCAGCTTGCGCAGCCGCACCATGGATACCGCCATCAGCGCGCCGGTGTTGCCGCAGGACACGCAGACATCCGCCTCGTTCGAGCGCACGGAATTGATCGCGGACCACATCGAGGTGTCTTTGCCGTGGCGCATCACGTGGCTGGGTTTGTCGGTCATCGCCACCACGCCGTCGGCGGCCTTGATCGTTGTTGCATCCGACAAGCCGTGCTTGGCGACCAGGGTCGTCAGCTCGTCTTCTTTGCCGTGTAGAATGAAGCGAAGATCGGGGTTGGCCTTCGAGGCCCGGGCCATGCCTTTTACAATCGTCGAAGGCCCTCTGTCGCCGCCCATAGCGTCCACAGAAATGACAATAGGCCCGTGGCCTTTTTCGGGACCTCGGGCCGTCATGTCGTAACCTTAGAGAAGCGTGGATCGATCATCGATCGCAACGCGCAGCCTTAGGCGGCGTCTTCTTCGTCGAGATCGATCTCGTCAACCATCGCGACGACTTCACGGTCGCCGTAGTGGCCGCAGGACGGGCACACGTGGTGCGGACGCTTGAGCTCACCGCAGTTGGTGCACTCGTTCGGGTTTGCAGCGTCGAGCGCGTGGTGCGAGCGGCGATTGTTGCGGCGCGATTTGGAAACGCGATTCTGTTGAACGGCCATGTCTGAACCTCGGGTCGGGGCACTGCGTTCAGCGCCAACGTTGTGGATTTTGGCGGGCTTTAAGCCACGCAACCCGCGCACGCAAGGACTTTGCGGCTCGGAGCGGCCGGATACGCCCGCTTTATGCGCGTTGCAAGCCTCAAGACCCGCCTTTTTCCAGCTTTTCCTTAAGAGAGGCTAACCCAGCGAAGGGTTTGGCATCTTCATCGGTCATGGGTGCCTCTCCAGGAGGGCCAAATACCTGTGCCCTCATCTCCACGCCTTCGGCCCGCGGGTAGTCGGGCAGGGCCAGAGCGATCATCTCGGCGATCGTGATGCTGAGGTCGATTTCTTCGGGCAACGCCTCCAGCGTGTCGTCCTCGGGCATCTCGGCCTCTGATTCGGTGATCTGGGGCATCTTCGTCGTGTAGGTCAGCGTGTTTTTCTCTTCGAGGCGCGTGACCACGGGGGCGAGCGTCACCACGCAGGGCTGCACAACAGTCGCGCCCCAGCGCGCCTCCAGATGCCAATCGCTTTTGCCTCTCGGTGTCAGCACAAGCTCCACACGCAATTTGCGCATTTCCGTGATCCCAAGCTGATCGGCCATCGCGGCGCGGATGTCCGCTGAGGGCTCCCACGTGCGGCGGAAAGGTTTTTGGGGGGATAGGTTGGCTAGGGTGATGATTTCGTCGCTCATCTGCGGGCATCTCTCGTGATTGCGCTGACTTGAAAAAACCTGAGCGTCCCTGTTACATCGCTCCCAAGGCCGGGGAAAGGCCACCAACAACCGGGTAGTCATCAATGGCCATTGCGAAAATCAGCAGAGCTGTGACTGGTATCACCCTTGCGGTGGCTCTTTCGGCCTGCACCACGCAATTCCGCAACCACGGCTACGCGCCGAGCGATGCGGAACTGCAGGAGATTATCGTGGGCGTTGATACGCGTGCGACGGTCGAAGACGTCATCGGACGGCCCTCGACCTCAGGCGTGCTGACGGGCAGCGCATACTACTACCTGTCGGACCGCCGCAGCAGCTTTGCGTTCTTTGAGCCGGAAGTGGTCGACCGCCAGCTCGTGGCCGTAAGCTTTGACGGCGACGGCGTTGTGAGAAACATCGAACGCTTCACGTTGCGGGACGGCCGAGTTGTTCCGTTGTCGCGTCGCGTGACGGATTCGAGCGTAGAGAACTCCACGTTCTTGAGGCAGCTTCTCGGCAACATCGGCAACTTTAACCCGGGCCAGTTCCTTGGCGGGGACGGCTGAGCTTAGTCTTCTTCCTGGAACGTCAAAGCGACCCCATTGATGCAATAGCGTAGGCCGGTAGGCTGTGGGCCATCTGGGAAAACATGCCCAAGATGCGCGTCACACCGGTCGCAATGCACCTCGGTGCGGCGCATGAACCAGCTGTTATCAACACTCTCACCCACCTCGGCACCCTCGGCGGGCTTGTAGAAAGAGGGCCAACCAGTGCCGGAATCGAACTTGTGTTCTTTGTCAAAGAGCGGCGCTTCACAGCACACACAGCGAAACAGGCCCGGTCCTGCCGGAAAGCTCTCGTGAGTAAAGGCACGCTCAGTGCCGTGCTTGCGGGTGACTTTGTAGGCGAGGTCTGAAAGGCTCTCGCGCCATTCAGCATCGGATTTGATGACCTTTTCCATACACTTCCTCTTTGCACGTCGTTGTTTTGTTGCGCTCTTTTGTGCAACTTGTTTCGGGAAGAATGTAAGAGCCGCAGGGCATGTGTCCAAGGTCTGAGGAATAACGGTCATGCGAGGATTGTGTCGCGGAAAGTACCGGGCAAGACGGGCGGACAGCCCGGAAGACCTGCGTGCCGCGCAATCATTGCGCCACCAAGCGTTCCGGGGCGGCGAGGGAATCGATCGCGACGCCTTCGATGACATCTGCACCCACATCCTCGTCGAAGAGATCGAGACAGACAGGCTGGTGTGCTGTTTCAGGCTGTTGCCCCTCAAAGACGGCGCCCAGATCGGCCATAGCTATGCGGCCCAATACTACGAGCTCTCGGCGCTCGAGGCCTATGACGGCCCAATGGTCGAGATGGGCCGGTTTTGTATCGTAGGCGACGTCACCGATCCCGATGTGCTGCGCATCGCCTGGGGGGCCCTGACGGCCTTCGTGGATGATGAGGGTGTGCAAATGCTCTTTGGCTGCTCCTCCTTCGCGGGCACGAGCGGGGAGGTCTACGAAGACGCCTTCGCCATGCTGAAAGAAAAGCATCTGGCGCCACCGCGTTGGCTGCCACGGGTGAAGGCCCCCAATGTTTTTCGCTTTGCCGAACGGCTGCGCAACCGCCCGGACCGCAAGCGCGCCATGCTTGGGATGCCTCCCCTGCTAAAGACCTACCTCGCGATGGGGGGCTGGGTGAGCGATCACGCCGTCGTCGATAACGACCTCGATACGCTGCACGTCTTCACCGGGCTGGAGATCGACGCGATCCCTGCAGCGCGCAAACGCCTGCTTCGGGCTGTTGCCAGCTAACGCAGAACTCCGATTGACCTTTGCGGGCCTGCGCCATAGCTCCGCGCCATGGCGCGTCCTCCTTTGCTTCAACTCACCAACATCGGCCTGACTTTCGGGGGAAACCCCGTCTTTCAGAATCTTTCGCTCACCGTGCAGCCCGGCGACCGCGTGGCGCTGGTGGGGCGCAACGGCTCCGGCAAGTCGACGCTGTTGAAAGTCATGGCCTCTCTCGTTGAGGCTGATACGGGCGACCGTGTCGTCCCGGCAGGCACGTCGGTGGGCTATATGGAGCAGGAGCCTGATCTGTCGGGTTTCACCACGCTCGGTGATTTCGCGATCAGTGACCTCGAAGCAAGCGAGACCTACCGTGTTGAGATGGCGGGCGAGGGGCTGAAATTCGATCCGAACCGCCCGGTAGTCACGGCTTCCGGTGGGGAGCGTCGTCGTGCAGCGCTGGCCAAGCTTTGGGCCGAGGCGCCTGATCTGATGCTCCTGGACGAGCCGACAAACCACCTCGATATCGAGGCCATTGGCTGGCTCGAAGATCAGCTTTCCTCAGCCCGGCAGGCGTTTGTTTGCATCTCGCACGACCGCGCATTCCTCACGGCGCTGACCCGCGCCACGCTTTGGATCGACCGGGGCGAGGTGCGTCGCCAAGAGAAGGGCTTTGCCGCCTTTGAGGCATGGCGCGACAAGACCTGGGAAGAAGAGGACGAAGCGCGCCACAAGCTCGACCGCAAGATCAAGGCCGAGGCGAAGTGGGCGGTTGAGGGCATCTCGGCCCGACGCAAGCGCAACATGGGCCGGGTGCGCGCATTGCAAGATTTGCGCGCTGAACGCGCCTCCCAAATCAAACGGCAGGGTGCCGCGGCGCTCGAGCTTGATAGCGGTAAGAAGAGCGGTAAGAAGGTCATCGAAGCCACGGGCCTCATGAAGGCCTTTGATGATCGCGTGATCTGCAAGAACTTTGATCTGAACGTTCAGCGCGGTGACCGGATCGCCTTCGTCGGCCCCAATGGCGTCGGCAAAACGACGGTGCTGAAGATGCTCACAGGTGAGCTTGCGCCCGATGAAGGCAATGTGAAGCTCGGCACCAACCTCGACGTGGCGGTTTTCGATCAGGCACGTGCGCAGATCGACCCTGATCTCAGCCTTTGGGAAGCACTGACGAGCGAGCAGGGGCTTCGCGTGTCTGGCCGCGCCGACCAGATCATGGTGCGCGGCACGCCAAAGCACGTGGTCGGCTACCTCAAAGAATTCCTTTTCGACGACGCTCAAGCGCGTGCGCCCGTGCGGGCCCTGTCAGGTGGCGAACGTGCACGACTTTTGCTGGCCAAACTGATGGCCAAGCCCTCGAACCTTCTGATCCTCGACGAACCTACCAACGATTTCGACGTGGAAACGTTGGACCTGCTTCAGGACATCCTGGGTGACTACGACGGCACGGTGCTCTTGGTGAGCCACGACCGTGACTTCCTTGACCGTGTAGCCACGGCCACGGTGGCCTTCGAGGGGCGGGGGCGTCTGACGGTCTATGCTGGCGGTTGGAGCGACTACCAATCCCAGAAACAACCGTCTGGGGCGGAGGCCAAGGCGCAAAGCTCCGCTAAGCAAGCTCACAAGGCCGAGCAGCCTAAGAAGGCCGCGGCGCGCAGTGGTCTGTCGTTTGCCGAAGAACATCGCCTCGCAGCTCTGCCGGACGAGATTGATCGTCTCGGCGCCGAGATTGCGAAGCTGGAAGAATTCCTGTCCCAGCCGAACCTGTTCACCGAGGCGCCGGTGAAGTTCCAGAAAGGCACCGACGCGCTCGTGGAGCGTCAACAGGCGCTGGCGGCGGCGGAAGACGAATGGATGACGCTCGAAGAAAAGGCCGAGGCTGCGGGCTGACGCCTCATGGCATCCGCAGCGCGCCATCGAGACGGATCGTGGTGCCGTTAAGATAGGGGCTTTCGTAAATGAACGCCGCCAGACGCGCGAATTCCTGTGGGAGGCCCAGTCGTTTTGGATGCACAACGTCAGCGGCAAGGCCGTCCATGACCTCCCGTCCCAAGCTTTCGAGCATGGGGGTGCGGAAGATGCCGGGTGCGATGGCCATGGCGCGGATCTTCATCGTCGCCAGATCGCGTGCGAGGGGTAACGATAAAGCCGCAACACCACCCTTGGAGGCCGCATAGGCTGTCTGTCCCTTTTGACCGTCAAAGGCCGCGACAGAGGCGGTGTTGATGATCACACCGTTTTCGTCGTCACCATCATTTTTCGCCATGATTTCAGCGCTCAAACGGGCAATATTGAAGCTGCCCGTGAGATTAATGCTGATCGTCTTGCGAAAGCTGCTCAAGGCATGGGGACCGAACCGGCCCAACGTGCGTTCGGCGGTGGCGATGCCGGCGCAAGAGACAGCACCTGTGAGCCCGCCCATCGTGTCAGATGCTGCCTTCAAGGCGGAGGCCACAGAGGTCTCATCAGTCACATCCACGGCTGCAAAGCTTGCGCCCATGGCTTCCGCGACAGCGGCCCCCTTGGGGTTCAGGTCAAAGATCGTGACATCAGCGCCACGCGCCCGAAACTCTGCCGCTGTGGCCGCGCCGAGGCCTGAAGAGCCGCCAGTGACGATGACTTTTGCTTTGGTGATGTCCATGGCGGGCTCCGATATTTGAACAAGTGTTCATTTAACGGGAGCCACGCCTTCCCTCAACCCGGCAGATGGATATTGAACCGGTCACGGAGCGCCGCATCGAGGACCGGATCAAACGCTGCCGTCGATGGATTGGCGAGAAGGGCGGCCGTGCGCGCCTTCGCCGTCTCAATGAGATCGGGCTTGCCGTTCTCATCCCACTCCTTGGGCGACATGCGGTCGCCGTGCTCTGGATAGACGAAATCACGCTGCATCCGCGTGAGAGTCTGGTCTGTGCCGAGGTAATGACCGGGCCCGCCGGATCCATCGGGGCCCAGTACTGTCTCCCGGATCGTCTCAACGGCCAGGGTGTCATCATCGACCTCGATCCCGCGTACGCACCGCAGGGCCTGGCCCACGATATCGTTCCCGAGAACAAGACTCTCATGACAGAACCCGAGCAGGGAGGCGTGCATGCCCGCCGCCTCGTAGACCATGTTGCAGCCAGAAAGGCCCGCCATCACGTTGGAGCACATCTGCTCCCATCCGGCCTGCATGTCCGGCAGCTTGGAATCGGAGGCGCCTGCGGCAGCGCCGCCCGGCAGGTCGTAGTAGCGGTGCATCTGCGCGCAACCGGCCGTCAAAAGCGCCTGTTCGCCCGATCCGATAGACATGGCGCCGGTGCGCAGATCGAGGCCGAAAGGCCAGGTGCCAAAGATTGCCGGGTGACCCGGTGCAACGGCGTTCACGTAAAAGAGGCCCGCAAGGCATTCGGCGGTTGCCTGAACAATCGCGCCCGCAATGGTGGACGGTGCCGTCGCGCCCGCCATACCAGCCGACAGAAGCAGCACCGGCATCCCGCCGCGAATGCAGGCCTCCATAACTTCACAGCTCTCGGTGGCGAACTTCATGGGCGGCACGACAAAGCAGTTGGAGTTCGACACGAACGGGCGCGCGCGCCACGCCTCCTCAGACCCTGCGATCATGTGCAACATCTCGAGGATATCGGGCACGTGCGACGGGTCGGTAATCGAGGTGCCGATGTGCTTCTTCGTTGCCGAACAGCAGGCGTAGACGGTGTTGTAGTCCATCTCCCTGTTGTCGATGATGTCGCGCGCCACCATCGGGCGCTGCAGAAAATGGATGTTGTCGAGCTGTTCGGTCAAATGCGCGGCGTCTCGGAGATCGGCGATGGTGCTGTCGCGGTAGTTCTGACCGTCGAGATCGACCATATGCACAGCCGCACCTGCCGTGCCGTAGTGCACGCGGGCACCTGAGAGCTCCAGATCATAGGCTGCATCGCGACCGCGCAACGTCATCGACTTTGCGGCGTTCGCGATTGTGTCCTCAATCAACGCGCGGGGATACCGCAGACGACCATCATCGCCAAGGATCGCCCCGGCTTTGACCATAACATCGATCCCAGATTGCGGCGCATCGGCGAGCCCGATCTCCTCGAGGCACCGGAGGGCTGCGTCGTGGATACGGTCCATGTCCGCCGGGCTCAGCGGGTTCAGGACACCGCCTTCAAGGCCGGCGCGGATCGCGCGGAGATCTTCGGTGAGAGGGGCCGCGCGTGCGGCACGGCGGGCCGCACGGCCTCCGGAACGGGAAGGGCGGATTTGTTCATTCATGATGTGGCTCTTTGGCTAAGGGGCAGGAAAGGGTGACTACCTTTGCCCCGGTCGCCCGCGCGCCGCGCGACCGCGTTTTGCCCCAATCGTTCGGAGCATGATGGCCACTCGGGCCCTTCGGGAAATGACGACGCGTCGTGCCATGCGTTAAGGAATGCCTCAAAATTCGGCGCTATCTAGTCTATCTGCGACGTGCGGGACTGAACGCGACACATCGCTCGCGCCAATGTGTGCGGGACTTGATGGAAGAATTTCGGCCTCGATCCACATCCTATGACGAAGACTGCGCTGATTATTCAGGAGCTGCCCTGTGCTGCACCGATACGCCGTAAGCCTATGCCTCGCGGCTGCGGCTCCTTTGGGAGCGCACGCGCAGAGCATTGGTGGGCGGATGTGCAGCCCCAGCTGGCATCTTGGGTTGGCGCCGGGGACGTCTTAAGCGCCATAGATGCGAGCGCCGCGGCGCGTCACTCTGAAGGGGCGAATGAATACCTCTTTGGCGGTGCCTTGGCCTTTGGTGCGGTAAGCCGGACGGAGAATGCCCCCGAGCCGCTTCAATTGAGCTTTGGCGAGCTTGGCGCACTGGACTTCGATGCGGACTGGCTGGCGGCGCAATCCACGCCAGCGCTCAGTTTGCAAGATGGCACTCTCGTGCTCGATGCGGGGCCTTTCGCGCAGCCACGATCCTTGAGTGACGGGCAGGGGCCCACCGCGTCCGAACCGCTGCGCTATTCCTACAATTTCTAAGCCAACGTTTCTGCAAAGCTAAGGAGCTTTGACAGCGCTTCCTCGAAGGCCGTGTCCTCCAGCGTCATCGCCACGCGTACGTGCCCGGCTGCAGCGCGCCCAAAGCTTTCACCCGGCATAACGGCGATCCCGTGGGCATCTAGCAGTTGCTGCGCGAAATCCTGACCGCTGAGGCCTGTGGCGCGCATGTCGAGCATCAGATACATCGCACCGCCCGATGGCACGAGGCTGACCACGTTTTGCTGGGCAATCAGACGCTCTGCCATATCGCGGCGGCGTCGGAAGGGCGCGCCCACTTCGTCTTCGAGCCAAGGTCCCTCGTTCAAAGCAAAGAGAGCGGCGTCCTGAATGTAGCCCGGCACGCCGTAGGTGGTGTGCGTGGCAAGGTTGATGAGATGAGAGATCACCTCCTCGGGGCCCACGATCCAGCCGACCCGTGATCCGGTCATGGCGTGGCTCTTGGACATCGACCCGATGACCAGCGTGCGCTCGGCCATGCCCGGCAACGTGCGCGGGCTGATGTGCTCACCTTCCCAAATCTGGGTGTCATAGACCTCGTCCGAGATCAGCCAGATGTCTTCGTCGCGGCACACCTGCGCCACGGCTTCCAGCGTCTCGCGGGTGTAGACCACGCCGGTGGGGTTGTTGGGGGTGTTGATCAGAAGGCTCTTTGCGCCTTGGGCGGCGGCGCGGATATCGGCCGCTTGGGGCTGAAAGCCGTGTTCGGGATGACACGCAATGGCACGCGCCTCGGCACCCGATCCGCGCAGGGTTCCGGGATATGTCGCGTAGAAGGGATCGAGGTAGAGGCCGACATCACCGGCATCGAGAACCGCCTTATGCGCCGCAAAGAGGCCGGCTTGGCCGCCCGGTGTAATCACGACATTCTCTGGCCCGGTGGCCACGCCAGTACGCTCTTCCAAACGCCGCGCCACTTTCTGACGCAGCGCCTCAACACCCGGAACTGCCGCATAGCCTGTATGGCCCGCGAGAGCTGCCCGATGCATCGCGTTCAGGATCGTCTCGTGTGTCGGAATATCATGTTCCCCGATGGTCAGTTCGAGGATCGCTTCACCGGCGGCCTTGCGGCGGCGTGCCTCGTAAAAGAGGCCCCAGCCATCGTCGCCACCGGGCGTGAGATTGGAGAGAGTATAAGACAACTGCATATAGCCCCTGTGGCGCCTTCAAGATGGCTTGGCAAGAGCCAGGGGGCGGTGTATTTGGCCGGCCATGGCTTATACACTCTGTTGCACCTGCTGATCCGCTTCCCCGCACGCCGGGGGATATGACCACTATTCTGCAGGAACCGCGCCATGATCCACCTCTCGAACTCTAAGACCCGCCGCAAAGAAGCTTTCACGCCGATCGATCCCGAACGTGTGCGCATGTATGTCTGCGGGCCCACGGTTTATGACCGCGCCCATATTGGAAACGCGCGTCCTGTAATCGTGTTTGACGTGCTCTTCCGGCTGCTGCGCCACGTCTACGGTGACAGCGCGGTGGTCTATGCCCGCAACTTCACGGACGTCGATGATAAGATCAACGCACGGGCCCGCGAGAGCGGCCGCCCGATTAGCGACATCACCGCAGAGACGACACAGTGGTTCCTCGATGATATGGGCGCGCTCGGCAATCTCGAGCCCACGCATATGCCGCGTGCCACTGCCTATATCCCACATATGGTGGCTCTCATTGAGGATCTGATCGAGCGCGGCCATGCCTATGCTGCCGAGGGCCACGTGCTTTTCGCCGTGAACACCTACGATGCCTACGGCGCGCTGTCTGGCCGCTCCACGAAAGACATGATTGCGGGCGCCCGTGTTGAGGTTGCGCCCTACAAGCGTGATCCAATGGATTTCGTCCTCTGGAAGCCCTCGGACGACGAAACCCCTGGTTGGGAGAGCCCCTGGGGCCGTGGCCGTCCGGGCTGGCACATCGAATGCTCGGCCATGGCGGCGGACCTTCTAGGTAAGACGTTCGATATCCATGGCGGTGGCAATGATTTGCTCTTTCCGCACCATGAAAACGAGATCGCGCAGAGCTGCTGCGCTGGTCACGGCTTCGCGCAGACGTGGATGCACAACGAGATGCTCCAGGTCGAGGGGAAGAAGATGTCGAAGAGCCTCGGCAATTTCTTCACCGTGCGTGACCTGCTGGATCAAGGCGTGCCCGGCGAAGTGATCCGGATGGTGTTTCTGTCGACACATTACTCAAAGCCCATGGATTGGACCGAGAAGAAGCGCGCGGAAGCCGAAGCCACGCTGCGTAAGTGGCGCGCTATGGCTATGCCCGGTGGTCAGATCGACCCTGCGGTGGTTGCGGCGATCTCAGACGATCTCAACACCCACGGTGCGTTGACGGAACTGCACCGGTTGGCCAGCGAAGGGCGCGGCGCAGACCTTGCGGCCTCGGCAGCGATGCTCGGGCTGCTGTCGGACGCGCTTGGCGGCTGGGATGCCATGGATGCTGATCTGTCAGCGTGGGCTACGCGCCTTTCGGAAGCGCGCGCTCAGGCGATGGAGACAAAGGACTTCTCGACTGTGGACGCGCTGAAAGCTCAGCTGACGAACGCCGGTGTAGAAGTGCGCATGTCCAAGCAGGGTGTGGATCTTGTCCCCGGCGCGGGTTTCGACGCGACCAAGCTGGAAGGCTAGCTCGCGGCCGCGACGCGCTAACGACGCACCAACCAGATCAGTGCACCGCCTGCCAACACAAGGAACGGCACCATGGCGAGGTTGACGGCGATCCATCCCGTCTCGACCGAGCCGCCCGCGCAGTTCATCAAACCGCCCGACGACAGCGAGGCCAGCGTCACACAGGCGTAGACGATCCCGTCGTTGGTGCCTTGGATGCGGCCGCGCTCTGCGGCAGTGTGGGCGCCTGCGAGCATGGTCGTGGCGCCGATGAAGCCAAAATTCCAGCCGATCCCCAGCAGGATAAGCGCGCCAAAGAAGTTGAAGAGCTCGACCCCTGACAGCGCGAAGACCCCTGCAAGGCCCAGCGTGAAGATGCCTATACCAATGATCCGCTCCACGCCGAAACGGTTGATCAGGTGGCCGGTAAAGAAAGAGGGCGCAAACATCGCGATCACGTGGGCTGAAACGATGTCGGCGGCGTTCGCCTCGGTGAAGCCGCAGCCCACCACCGCAAGCGGCGTCGACGTCATGACAAGGTTCATGAGCGCGTAAGAGACCATGGCGCAGATGACCGCGACCGTGATGCGCGGGGTCGTCAACATCTCCCAAGTGGAGCGCCCTGCCTCTTTCACCGCGGTCGCCACTGGCTTCGGCAGATCAAGGAGCGGGAAGAGGGCGATGCCCACAAGGTTGATCGCGGCTGCCACGAGGTATGTCCCCATAAAGGGTACCGCCATCAGATCATTGGTGAACTTGGTGAGCTGCGGCCCGATGAGTGCGCTCAGCAAACCGCCTGCCATCACATAGGAAATGGCCTTGGCGCGGTAGTCCTCAGAGGCAGTATCAACAGCGGCGAACCGGTAAAAACCCTGCGCTGCCATATACATACCGGTCATGTAGGAACCGATCAGCAACACCCAGAAGTTCCCGATGGACAGCGCATAGGCACCGATCAGCGCCCCCGCAAAGCCGCCCAGAGACCCTGTGATAAAGCCCGTCACACGCCCGCGCGCCTGCATCACGCGCGAAAGCCAAGGCGCCGTCGTCATCGTGCCAAAAACGATAAGCGAGATCGGCAGCGTCGCCAGACAAGGGTTCGGCGCCAGCATCTGGCCCGCAAGCCCTCCAATTACGAAGATCATCGTGATCTGAGATCCCAAGAGAGCTTGAGCTGCGATCAAGATCACAACGTTACGCTTCGCGCGTCTATCATCGCTGAGTGCCATGAGAATCCGATACGCCTCTTTTCGAGGGGGTGCCAGACCCCTCATCGTCCCTGCGTCAATCGATGAGGTGCGCGAAGGACCCCCAGACATTCCCTTCGATCAAACCCATCGGGCCGAGGTCGTTCCCCTCGGCATCCCAGGCATCGAGCGCGGGCGTTCCATCGGCTCTCACCGTGGTGGCGTAGTGGAACTCGTGCCCCCGCCATGTCTTTGAGTTGAAACGCGATTTCAGGGTGCGGTAGCCGAGATGCCTCTTGCGGTCGGCAAATGAGGTCACGAGAGGCAAAAGGCCCGCCATCTTGTGGTTGACGCCATCGGCATCGACGATGGCCTCGCCTAGCGCCATGTAGCCACCGCACTCTCCCCGAATGGGTACCGAGGCCGCCATTTCACGCAGGCTATCGTGGAAACGATCAGCGTTTGCGAGGGCCGCGCCATGCAATTCCGGATAGCCGCCCGGCAGGAAAACTTCATCCGCCTCGGGCACCGCTTCATTGGCCAGCGGCGAGAAGGGCAGAACCGTCCCAAACTGGCGCCAATCAGCAAGCTGATGCGTATAGGTGAAACTGAACGCGGCATCCTGCGCGACGGCGATACGCTTGCCGGCGATGCTCTGCGTGTTAGCCGGCGCGGGCAGGGGCTGCGCGAGGTTCATTAGCGCATCGAGATCCACATTTGCGCGCACCAGATCGCCCATTGTGTCGAGTTTGGCGTCGAGATCCCGATGTTCTCGTGCTTGCACGAGACCCAAATGGCGCGATGGCAAGGAAATGTCCTGCCGCGCGGGAAGGGCGCCCAGCACCGGCACGCCCAGCGCCGAGATCGCTGTGCGCAGCATGGCCTCATGACGCCCGCTCGCGACGTTGTTCAGGATCACGCCTGAGATGTGGACGTCCGGATCATGATCGCAAAAGCCGCGAACAAGGGCCGCCACTGAATGCGACATGGCCCGCGCATTGAGAACAAGAACCACAGGCAGCGCGAGCGCCTTTGCAACATGTGCCGTCGATCCGTCTCCGGCAGGCGGCGCCCCGTCAAAGAGGCCCATCGCGCCTTCGACGACAAGTAGGTCAGGCGTCAGCGCAAGTGCCTTAAGCCGCGCGCCACTCATCGCCCAAGCATCAAGGTTCACCGAGGCCACACCACAGGCAGCTTCATGGAAATCCGGGTCGATGTAGTCAGGCCCAGATTTGGCAGGTTGAACTCTCGTCACATCGCGCAGCGCGCGCAGGAGCCCGAGGGTAACAGTGGTTTTTCCAGCGCCAGACGACGGTGCAGAGATGACGAAGCCGCGCCCTGTCATGCGCTTTCTGCCGGGCGCCCCCGTCCGAGCGGGTCAGTGTTGCGCGGCGCAAGGCCTGCCGCGATGGCTTGCCAATCCAGCGCTTGGCGCAAAAGAACACCGCGCCCGATACAGATAATGGCCGGCGGCGCGAGGTCAGCGGCCCCCGCGTCCTTCACGACGTTTGAAAGCGTTGTCTCCAGCACGCGCTGCTGGTCGGTCGTGGCTGTGGTGACGACAGCCACGGGTTCATCCGCGCTGCGACCGGCCTCGATCAATTGGCTCGTGATCTTGGGCAGGTGCTTCATTCCCATGTAAATCACGATCATCTGCGAGGATCGCGCGATCGAGCCCCAATCAAGCGATGTTGGCGCAGCGCCGGTCTGGTCGTGCCCGGTCACAAAGGTGACCGCCTGGTTCACATCGCGATGGGTGACGGGGATGCCAGCATAGGCCAGACCGCCGATGCCCGCACTGATGCCCGGGATAATCCGAATGGGCACGTTGTGCTGAACGAGGGTCTGCGCCTCTTCACCGCCACGGCCAAAGACGAAAGGATCGCCACCCTTCAGGCGCAGCACACGTTTACCCTTGCGCGCCAGCTGTACCAGCGTCAGAGAGATATCGCGTTGTTTGGCAGAAGGCCTGCCGCCGCGCTTTCCGGCATAGATATGCTCCGCCTGCGGGGCCCAGTTCAGAATGCCGTCCCCGACAAGCGCGTCATAGACGATCACATCAGCCTGTTGCAGCGCGTTGAGCGCATGCAGCGTCAGCAGCCCCGGATCACCGGGACCGGCACCACACAACCAGACCCAACCCGGTTCGAGAACCGGCCACGTTTGATCGGACAGAGATGGAAGCGTCGTCATACTCCGGGTCATAGGCTCTGCTGCGCGGCAAGGATAGAGGTCAAACGACGCGGTATCGCCCGTTGGCGGCGCGCACAGGCCCGGTTAAAGTCCGCCCGATGGGACGGAAGCCGAACACCGAGTTGAGACGTGGTTGGACCACGGGGGCCTGCGCTGCTGCGGCGGCGAAAGCGGCCTGTCAGATGCTGCTGAGCGGTGAAATCCTTGAGCACGTGCAAATCACGCTTCCGGGCGGGGAACAGCCGCGCTTTTCCGTGCTCACGCCTGAGCTGGGTGACAGCTGGGCGAGGGCCGCGATCGAAAAGGATGCAGGCGACGACCCCGATGTAACTCATGGCGCGCTCATCGTGGTGACGTTGCGACCTGCAGACCAGCTGCGGTTCGCCGCGGGCGATGGCGTCGGCATGATCACCAAGGCCGGGCTGCCCATCCCGGTGGGGGAACCTGCCATCAACCCGAAACCCCGCGAAATGATCGAGGCCATGCTGACCGAGGCCTGCGCCCCCCACGGCGCATCGCCCCATTTCGAAGTGGAGGTCAGCGTGCCCGGCGGGCAGGAACTCGCACTCAAGACATGGAACCCGCGTCTGGGGATCGAGGGCGGCATCTCTATCCTCGGGACGACGGGCATCGTGCGACCGTTCTCGTGCGCGGCGTGGATCGCGTCGATCCACCGTGGGATCGATGTCGCGCGGGCGGATGGGCTGGAACACGTGGCAGGCTGTACAGGCGCGACCTCCGAGAAAGTCGTACAAGGGCTCTATGGGCTGCCCGATCACGCGATGCTCGACATGGGCGATTTTGCGGGAGGCCTCCTGAAATACCTGGCGCGCCACCCTGTGCCGCGCATCACCATCGGTGGCGGCATTGGCAAGATGACGAAGCTTGCCCAAGGCGCCTCAGACCTCCATTCAGGCAGGTCTCAGGTCGACTTTGCGGGCCTCGCAGACACGCTTGGCGTGCCGGGCCTGAAAGACGCCAATACCGCGCTTGAGGCCGTTTCTCTCGCGCCCGAAATGGCTGAATGGGTGGCGCAGACTGCCAAGCAGTCGGCGGCAAGCTTTGTCGCGAAGGCTGGGATTGAAGTCGACACCGTCATCATTGATCGCGGCGGGGAGGTTCTGGCCCGCGCATGAAGGTCCTGTTGCTCTCTGGAACGCGGGAAGCGCGCCGGCTGGCTGCGTGGCTGGAAGAGGAAAGCATTCCTGCGATTGCGTCCTTCGCCGGTGTGACACGCTCACCGGAGTTACCGCGCATTGAGACGCGGCTGGGAGGCTTTGGCGGGGAAGATGCCTTTCGCGACTACCTGCATGCAGAGGCGATCACGCATATTCTGGACGCCACGCATCCCTTTGCTGCGCGCATGTCGCACAGGTCAGCTCGCGTGGCCGTTCAGATCGGGATCCCTTACAGGCAGCTTCTGCGGCCTGCGTGGCGCCCGGAGGTCGGTGATACCTGGGTGTCGCTAAAGCAGGAAGAAGACGCCGCCCAGCACATCAAGGCAGGATCGCGGGTCTTTCTGGCGACCGGCCGACAAACGCTTGATCGTTTTGGCGCCTTGCAAGACAGCTATCTGATCTGCCGACAGATTGACCCGCCAAGCGGTCCGTTCCCCTTCAGCAATGGCGAATACCTCATCGGGCGTCCGCCGTTCAGTGTCGACGATGAGGAGGCCCTTTTCCGCAAACTTCGGATTGACTGGTTGGTGGTCAAGAACGCAGGGGGAGAGATGAGCGCGACCAAGCTTGTGGCCGCGCGTCGCTTGGGCCTGCCCGTTGCAATGATCGCGCGTCCGCCTCAGCCCGAAGGTGAAAAGCTCCAGACCGTGAAAGAGGCACAAACGTGGCTGCGATCTCAGAAAGAGTAATCATGTCAGACGCTTGTGTTGCCGAAGGGGCGGCTTGGCTTTCCGCTGAATGCCCCAAGATGGCACAGGCCTATGAGGAGACGGCCCCTTTGCCGCTGCGCCTCAAG
Organism: Paracoccaceae bacterium; assembly: GCA_022448245.1. GTDB lineage: Bacteria > Pseudomonadota > Alphaproteobacteria > Rhodobacterales > Rhodobacteraceae > Shimia_B. Next base: position 57,427 of record JAKVCO010000008.1, on the reverse strand, counting down.
CCCGAAGGCTTTGGTCAGCTATTGTCGGCCATCATCTCGCAACAGGTCTCGGTCGCGTCCGCTGCAGCGATCGCGGCGCGGATCAAGGAGGCGGGCTTTCTGGAACGCTCGCACATGGCGCGCGCCAGCGAAGATGACCTGCGCGCCTGCGGGCTTTCGCGGCAGAAAATCAGCTATTCGCTCGCGCTCGCGCAGGCTGACGTCGATTGGGGCGGGCTCCGCGCGCTGGAAACCGAGGACGTCATTAAGGAGCTCACCGCCATCAAGGGCATCGGGGTCTGGACGGCAGAGATCTACGCCAAGTTTTCTCTGGGTCGTGCGGATGCCTTCGCGGCAGGGGATCTGGCGCTGCAAGAGGGCGCTCGTATGCTCTATGACCTCGAGAAGCGGCCCACTGACAAGGAGCTCAGGGCCATGGCCGAAGCCTGGCGCCCCTGGCGGTCGGTTGCCGCGCGCATCCTGTGGGCCTACTACGCGCAAGAGAAACGCCGGGAGGGAATCGGATGACACGGGTACTCGAAGCAAAGACACGGGCGCCGCTGTCCGGCGAATTGCGATCAGCAGTGGTCTTTCTCCATGGCTATGGTGCGGATGGTAACGATCTGATCGGGCTTGCCGACCCCTTGGCCGAGCACATGCCGGACACGATGTTTGTTAGCCCTGATGCGCCTGAAACGATTGCTGGCATGCCTATGGGCATGGGCGGCGGACGCCAGTGGTTCCCGATCCCGTGGATCGATGGATCTTCTGAGGAAGCCGCAGCAGACGGCCTGCGCGCCGCGGTCGCTGACCTCAACGCCTTTCTCGATGCGCTCATGGTCGACGAGGATCTGCTGCCCGAACAGGTTTGCCTTCTGGGCTTTTCTCAAGGCTGCATGATGTCACTTCATGTGGTCCCGCGCCGTGAGGACCCAGTGGCCGGTGTCGTCGGCATTTCGGGACGCTTGCTCGAACCCGAGCTTCTGGTGGATGAGGTTGTCTCGCGCATGCCGGTGCTGCTGGTTCATGGCGATCAGGACGACGTGGTGCCTCCGCAAAGCCTGCCGATGGCTGCAGAGGGCCTGCAAAAGGCAGGGTTCACGGATGTCTACGCCCACATCATGAAAGGCACGGCCCACGGGATCGCACCTGATGGGCTTGAAGTGTCGCTGGCTTTCATGCGCGATCGGCTCGGCTATCGTTGACCATTTCTTAGGCGTTTAAGCCGCCCAACCGCCCTGAGCCCCGAGAGCTACATGCAGGGGTTGTCAGGTGCTCGTACCCCTATATAGTCCTCCGTAAAGGGGCGCTGCGCCCACCAAATCGGCGGCGTCGCTCCTATGGCCTATAGGCTCAATCCGGGGGAACGAGCAATAATGGACGGCGATTTCAGAACGAACTTTGTGCGTGAGCCGAACGCGCTCAAGCAACATCCGGCCTTAGTCCTCAACGCAGATTACCGACCACTTTCCTACTATCCTTTGTCGCTTTGGCCCTGGCAGGACGCCATCAAAGCCGCGTGGCTCGAGCGGGTCGATATCGTCGCCGAGTACGATGAATACGTCCACTCACCAACGACCAAGATCCGCATCCCGTCGGTTGTGGTTCTAAAAGACTACGTAAAGCCCCAGAAACGCGTGGCTTTTACACGGTTTAACCTGTTCCTACGCGATCAATTCTCATGCCAGTATTGCGGGGCGCAGGGCGACCTGACCTTCGATCATGTGGTACCCCGCGCGCGCGGAGGCGTTACGAGCTGGGAGAATGTGGTCGCGGCGTGCTCCAAATGTAATCTCAAAAAGGGCTCGCGCAGCCTCAAACAGGTCGGCATGTCCCTTCGCAAGACCCCGCGTCAGCCAGCTGCTGAAGAACTACGCAATTTGGGCCGAAAGTTCCCGCCAGGCTATCTGCATGATAGCTGGATGGATTTCCTTTATTGGGACAGTGAGTTAGAGGCCTAACCTCAACCACATGGGCAATGTTTAAACAATGCGATCTCGGTTAAGTCGAGCCGAGTAACCCTCCTTTAAGAAGCACCCTCTAGCGGTGGCGCAACGCCATTTTGTGTTTCACAAAGGAGAGGGTTACATGGCCAGCGAAGAGACATCGCAACACCAGTTTACAGGCACGGGTGATGCCGATCAGATCAACGGTACCGATCAAAATGATGCGGCGCTCAGTGGTGCGGGCGATGACACTGTCACCGGCACTGGGGGCGATGACTACGTCCTGGGCGGGAAGGACGAAGACCTTCTGATTGGCGACAACCTCTCTGAGGTGCAGATCGATCCGACCCGGATCGAAATTGTGGAAGACTACACCGCGACCATCACCTTCGATTTCGAAAGCGCGGGCGACAAGCACACGCTGGGCGTCTACAAAGTGGACCCCGACACAGGTGCCATCACGGGCGTCGATATCACGTTCGAGAATGCATCGCTTGCAGGCTCCGGCGGCGATTTGATGAGCGGCCAAAGCTCGGTCACATATGATGTGGCCGCGGGCGATAGCCTCGGTTTCTTCATCATTTCCAATGGCTTCAATCAGAACAACTTCGACGCGCTTGGCGAGGGCGAGTTCCACTTTGTGAATGCCGGTGGCAATCCTGCTGGCATCAATTCCGAGGCGCCGATCCTCCAGCACGTTGCCACGGACGGTACGGTTTCGGTCCTCAACGGCAACATTTTCCACTCAACCTACACGCAGCCCGATCATGGGATCAATGCGGACGGGATAAACCACACACAAGCCGGCGCTGAGAACAGTGCGACTAGTTTCCAGATCGGGTTCGAGGACCTGATGGGCAGTGGCGACATGAACTTCGAAGACACTGTCTTCAAGTTGGAGGTCGGCGCGGCCAACGGCGCTCATATCATCGGTCAGATCGACACCGGTGAAGGCGGCGGTGATGACCGCCTCGCGGCCCTCGAGGGCCGCGAGGGTGAAGACAACATCATCGGTAACTCAGGTGACGACATGATGTACGGCGGTGGGGATTATGACCGCATCAACGCCGGCACAGGCGACGGCAACGACATGGTCTATGGTGACGGCAACGATTCCAACATGTTGCGCACCACCGAAGGTACCACCTTCGACGATCTCGCAGCGCTCGACGCTTGGGATAAGGAAGTCGTCGAAGAGACTGGGATGGCAACGATCGTTCAAGAGATCGAAACCGTCGCAGGCGAGCCTTACGAACTGACCTTTGAGATCGCAGCAAACCTCAGCGCAGGTTCCACGAGCGGTACGATCAAGGTTCTCTACAACGGTGAGGTCATCGACACGATCAATACCACCTCAGGCGTTTTTGAGAGCCACACGATCGCGTTTGTGGGCACTGGTGGGCCAGGTTCCATTTCGTTCCAGAACGTCGAAACAAGTGATGCCGCGCAAGATAATGCGCCCGACTATGACACCTCCGGTCCGATCGTCACCTATGACAGCACTCTCACTGTTGGTGGCGAAGAGGTCGAGGTCAGCGCCTTCGCTCCTGGCCAGTCGAACCTCTACCAGGTGATCAATGGCCAGTTCAAAGTCTTCGATGTGGAGACTGGCGAGTACAACGACGTCGGCGACCACTTTGGGTTTAAAGTCAACGCGATCGGCTTCAACGTCGAAGATGATCTAGTCTACGGCATTGCCAAGAGCAACGGCACCGACAGCCTCGGGAACCCGGTCAGCGCTAAGGACCTCGTGGCCGTCGACGCCGAAGGCAACACCTTCGTCATCGGTGAGACGCCGGTCGGTGACTTCGTTGGTGACTTTGATGGTGATGGCAACCTTTGGACGTTCCAGTCCTCGGTCAACCGGATCACCAAGATCGACGTCGACAACCTTGATGCCAACGGGGATCCGGTGGTGGTGAACTACTACCTGCCGAATGCCCTCTTCGGCGGCAACACTTATGACGTGGCCTACAATGCTGCCGAGGATGCCTTCTACGCGGTGAAAGCGCCGGGATCGAATGGCGGCAACGGTGAGATCGTGAAGATTGACGTGTCGAACTTCGATGGCACGAACGAGCCCGTGATCTCCAAGGTGGAAATCAGCGGGACACTCGTTGACGGTGAGATGCAGACAGGCATGGTCAAAGGTGCCTATGGTGCTGTGTTCATGGATGCCGACGGGAACGTCTATGCAGGCCTGAACGAGGGTGACCACGACCTGGATGGCTCAACCGGATCCTCCGGCGGCATCTACAAGTTCGAGGTCGATTTCGAAACCGGCAAGGGCTACGCGGAACTGCTGTCTGACGCGCAGTCTACCGGCTCGAACGACGGTGCCTATGACCCACGTGCCGTGGACCCATTTGCACCGAAAGACACCACCAGCACGATCCTCATCAAGTCTCCAGAGCTTGTGAGCGGCGTTGGCGGCAATGACGACCTGCGTGGCGGCAAAGGCGAAGATGAGATCTACGCAGGCGCTGGCGACGACACTGCCTATGGCAACGATAGCGCTGATGTCATCAAGGGCGGCACAGGCGACGACTTCATTGACGGCGGCGAAATGGCCGACACGCTCGATGGCGGCGACGGCAATGACGCAGTCAATGCCGGTAAGGGGGATGACGTCATTGATGGCGGCGCAGGGCAGGACTTCCTTCTTGGCAGCGACGGAAATGACTACATCGCGGGCGGCCCAGATACCGTCAAGTTGGTCGGCGGCGCGGGCTCCGATACCATCGAGGGCGGTGCAGGCACCGACCACCTTTGGGGCGGCAACTGGTCCGGTGATGGTGTGTCTGAAACCTTTGTCTACAGCCATGGCGGCGGCAAGGACATCGTCCATGACTTCGAGGCACGTTACGACCAAATCGATCTGAGCGCCTACGGCCTGACATTCGAAGACATCCAGGACCGCCTGATTGATCGTGGTTGGGCCGTCGAGATCAACCTCGAAGGCATCGACAAGTCCGGTGCCGGCGACAAGATCTTGCTGAAGTCCGTCAAAGCCGAAGACCTCGACGCAGTCAACTTCATCGTCTGATCGACATGGCGCGCCGGGCTCGTTGGGCCTGGCGCGCTGTATGGCTACACGGCGGGGGCCAATAAATGACTTCTACTCAGGGATCGCTGGCGGCGCTTAAGCCGCTTATCCTGCCGCTTGTACTTTTCGCCAGTGTGAGCAACCTGGCCGTACTGGTTTCACCCTTGTTCATGATGCAAGTGCTTGACCGCGTTGTGCCATCGGGCAACCTCAGTACACTTGCGCTCTTGGGCATTCTGGTCTTCCGCGCACTAACCGTGAACGGCATTGTCGAATATCTTCGGGATCAGTCCCTGAGCCGCAGTGCCAGTTGGTTTGAGCGGGACGCAGCCACCCATGTTCTTGCCCGCGCCGGTCCCGCGCAGCTCGATGGGTTACGCAAGGTTTCCATCGTGCGCGATTTCCTCAAGTACAATGCGAAGACAACAATCGATCCTCCTTGGATGCCCTTCTTTGTTGTGACTGTCATTTTTGATCTAGCCGGCATTTTTAGTCGTGCTGGTGATCGGATCTGGGGCGCTCTTTGTCCTCAAGAGCCTTTCCGAGTTTCTCACACGTCAAGATGATCCGTCCGCATCTGGGGCGCATTCCGCCGGGATGGACGCGCTCCGCGCGCTGGAAAAGGAGGGCCCGCGCGCTGATTTGATGTCTTTGGGCAAGAACCTTTCTGAGCGTTATCTGGCGGCTCTCCGCTCGGAGGACGCGTCTGGCAGGAAGTCGGTCAAAAAAGAAAGAGCAGGCTTTTGACGCGGCGGCGCGGTTCGTACGGCAGGGGGTTCAGCTGGGCACATTGTCCCTCGGGGCCTACTTGGTGACGCAATCGGCCCTGTCTGCTGGTGGCATGATTGGCGCCCCAATTGTCTTGTCCAAGACCATCGGGATCATCGAAGGGTCCCTGGAGCTCATGCCCCAAGCGCGCCTCGCATGGGCTTCCGGCAAGGAGCTTTGAACCTACGCTGAGACTGACGACGGCTTCCAAACCGCTGTTCATGACCTCAGCTGACGCATTGCTGTCGAGGCACTTACATAACCGAAAGGCGCGGGCCTTGCGTCACGGCTGGAGCGTGCATCTTTCAAGGTGACACCGGGCGAATGTCCGGCGATTTTGGGAAAGAGCGAGTCTGGCAAAACGACCCTGCTGAATGCCATGTGCGGCGCGGACCCGGCGCCCATTGGGAACGTCTTTCGCGATGAACCTGATATCCGCACCTTGGACGGCGGGACCAAATCCGCGTCCATTTGATATTTGCCGCAATATGCGCAGTTCGTTTCAGGTACGATCAACGAAAACATAGCCTGTTTTGCGATGGACCGCGATGACGCCAAGGTCGTCTGTGCGGCGCGGCTAGCTGGCGTTCATGGCCTGATCTCGGGCTTGCTGCTGGCTTATGAGACCGATCTCGGCGACAATCCACATGCGCTTTCAGCGGGCCAAAAGCAGCGCATCGCCTTTGCGCGCGCGATCTACCTGGAGCCCAAATACCTTTTTCTGGACGAACCTAACGCGCTGCTCGATCACATGGGCGAGCGGCAGCTCGGTGACGCGATCATGCGCCTCAATCGGGCAGGGGTCACCATCGTGATGACGGTCCACCGCTTGGCCATCGTGAACTTGGCAGACCGCGCGGCGGTGCTCGAGCGCGGGAAGTTGGTGCACTACGGTCCGCGCGCCGAAATTCTGGGCCGCCTTGCTAACAGCCATCGTCGATTGAAGCTCGCCGCGACGCGCAACGACGTCCAAAACCTGATCGATTGGGTCAATAGTCAGTTCCTTCGCGACGGAGACGAGGAATTCAAACGCCGCGCAGCCGTCGTCGCTTGTGAGATGTTCAATTTCGCGCGCACCAACGGCCCGATCGAGGATGATCGCTTCCTCGGCTTTGAGTTCCGCTTTGAAAACGACACGAGCTATTCGATCACGATCTCCGAGCCGCGCAATTCCAAGCATGAGAAGAAGGTCTCGAAGGTCCGCGCCGGTGTCAAAGAGGGCACCGATAAGGATATGTCGAACGAGGAGGCCTCCCTGGCCAGAGTCATCAAACTGTCCGAGCGATTTGAGCATTCAAGCCGTGAGAACGAGAGCGAGTTCTTCGCGGAACTCACCGATATTCAGGTGAGGAAGACGGCATGAGCACCCTCACAGAACTTCCAGGAGACGTCCGCGGACTGCTCCGTTGGGGCGGTGGCGCCGTGGCAGGCTTTGTGGTCTTCGGTGTCGCCTGGGCGATGTTGGCTCAGATCACCACAACCGTGTGCGTGCCCGGCATGCTGAGCCCGTCGGCTCCAACCTACGAGGTTCAGCATGAAACCGGTGGACGCACCGCTGCGCTCCATGTCGAGCCTAATGAGGAGGTCGAAACGGGCGATCTTCTGTTTCAGCTCGATGTCACAGACGAACGCGTTCAACTCGATGCCCTGCGCGCGAGGGAGGAGATGATAAAAGCGGAAGTCGCCGCGATTGCACCGCGCTTGGGGATCGAGGCAGTGCCAAGTCCCCAAGTAGAAACTGTGAGCCTCGCCTATGACGCCCCTTGACACGGCGTTCGAGCTTCAGATGCCAAACTTGCTGCAGAGGAGGCGGCAAGCGAACAGCGCAAGCTCCTGCTGAATAGGGGTCTGGCGGCGCAGCGCGCGCTGCAAGACACCGCCGACGCGCGCTTCACGCGGGCATCAGACCTCTCGCAAAAGGGCCGTCTGCCCATTGCGGAGCTTGAGGCAACAGTGCGCATGGCCGATATCCGTTCGCCGGTAGACGGCAAGGTCACGGAGTTGGCCCTTGGCACGGAAGGGGTCGTGGCTGCCGCGGGCATGACGCTCGCCATGCTGACCCAGCCGGGTGATGAGCATGAGATCGATCTTTATGTGCCGCCAGCCTACCGCGATCAGGTGCGGGCGGGGCACATGGGCCTCTTGACCATCAACGCGCTGTCGCAACGAACTGCCCCCACACTCCGCGTGACCCTGACGGATCCGGCTTTGGAACCCGTGCGCGATGCCGATGGGAACTCGCTCCATTACAGGGTCCGAGGCGTCGTTGATCCTGAAGACATTGCAGCCGCACGCGAAAAGCTGGGCGCGCTTTTTCGACTCTCGGTCGGCATGCCGGTGAACGCTGACATGAACGGGCGCAACACCACGCTTTGGAGCTTTGTGACGGGGCCGTTCACAGGGCTGCTCGGGGCCGCGTTCGAAGACTGGGTGTATGCCAGTCAGGCAAGCAAACGTCAAATCGTCAGCTAGACGTTGTGACCTTCTCCATGGGTGCTAGACTTTTGCGGCGTATTCGCTTCTAACGGCGGCGATGTTAACGCTAACACCTCGCTCTGCTGGAGGAAGCAACCATGGTCTCGCGCGTAATCCCAGTCGAACCTTTTGAGCTCGTTATTTTTGGAGGCACCGGAGATCTTGCCCGACGCAAGGTCCTGCCAGGCCTGTTCCGGCGTTTCTGTGCCGGTCAGATGCCAAAGGATGCCCGCGTGATCGGATCCGCCCGGACCGAACTCGACCGCAACGGCTTCCGAAAGATGGTGGCAGACAGCATCAAGGAGTTTGGCGGCAAGGAGCTCGCCTCACAGGCGGAGCTGCCCGAATTTCTCGAATGTCTGGACTATGTCGCAACTGATGCGCGCGGCGACAAAGGGTGGGCCGAACTCTCCGCCATGGTGCGAAAAGAACTCGTCAACGCATTCTATTTCTCGGTCGCGCCAAGCCTTTTTGGAGATATCGCCGAACGGCTCAAACGCCATGATCTGGCCGATGACACGAGCCGCATCGTCGTTGAAAAACCCTTTGGCCGCGATCTCGCTTCCGCAGAGGAGCTGAATGCCACCCTGGCCAAGCACTTCAAAGAAAAGCAGATCTACCGGATCGATCACTATCTGGGCAAAGAGACCGTCCAGAACCTGATGGCGCTGCGCTTTGGCAATGTGATGTTCGAGCCGCTTTGGAACGGCAAATACATCGACCACATCCAGATCACAGTGGCCGAGACCGTGGCGGTGGGCTCTCGCGGGGCTTATTATGACAAGTCCGGCGCCATGCGGGACATGGTCCAAAACCACCTGATGCAGCTTTTGTGCTTGATCGCGATGGAGCCGCCCGCGCAGTTCGCGCCTGACGCGGTCCGCGACGAAAAGCTCAAGGTCATTCGTGCGCTGCAGCCTGTGCAGCCCCATGAAATCGTACGCGGTCAGTACGAGGCGAAGGACGGCCAGCCAGGCTACCGGGAGGAGGCGGAAAACCCCCGTTCCTTCACCGAAAGCTTCATCGCGATGAAGACCCACATCTCCAATTTCCGTTGGGCCGGGGTGCCGTTCTACCTGCGCACCGGCAAACGCATGGCGACCCGCGCCTCTGAGATCGCGGTTGTCTTCAAGGCCCTCCCGCACTCGATCTTCGAGGATAACGAGCCCGACCGGAACGTGTTGTCGATCCAGCTTCAGCCGAATGAAGGGATCACGATGGATATGACCATCAAGGAACCTGGCCCCGGCGGCATGCGCCTCGTGAACGTTCCTCTCGACATGACATTCGCCGAAGCACTTGGACCGGACGCCGAAGAAGTGCCCGATGCTTACGAGCGCCTGATCATGGATGTGATCCGCGGCAACCAGACGCTCTTCATGCGCGGGGACGAAGTGGAAGCCGCGTGGACGTGGACGGACCCGATCATCGAGGGTTGGACGGCCCGCAATGACGTGCCCAAGCCCTATGAACCGGGCTCGATGGGCCCGCTCGATGCCCATGCGCTGATGCGTCGTGATGACCGCAACTGGCGTGAGGTGAAAGGATGATCCTCGAGACCTATCCTGACCTCGACATGCTGATGATGCAGCTCGCCAATCGGTTGGCGGGCGATCTAAAGAATTGCCTTTTGCAGCACCCTTGGGCCTCGTTTTCGGTGCCGGGCGGCACAACTCCGGGACCGATCTTCGATTCCTTGAGTGCGGCCGCGCTGGAGTGGGACCGGGTACACGTTTTTTTGAATGACGAACGTTGGGTGCCGGAAACGTCTGAGCGCTCAAACACCCGCCTCCTGCGGGAGCGGCTGATGACCAGCCGCGCCGCCGAGGCCAAATTGATCCCGTTGTACGCCGACACGCCGACACCTGAAGAGGGGATCCCAAATCTGACCGAGCAGCTTGAGAATGAGCTACCCATCTCGGTCCTACTTCTCGGCATGGGCGCTGACATGCATACGGCCTCCATCTTTCCGGGGGCGGACCGGCTTGAAGAAGCGCTCTCACCAGAGGCGCCTTTGCTCGTGCCGATGCGCGCGCCCGGCGCGCCAGAGCCGCGCGTGACGCTTTCAGCACGCGTCCTTGCGGGGGCCATGACGACCCATGTGGTCATCACGGGCGCCGAGAAACGCGAGGCATTAGAGCGCGCGCAAAGCTTGCCACCGTCTGAGGCGCCGATCGCCTCCGTCCTCAAGAACGCAACCGTCCATTGGGCAGAGTGATATGAAATTCGACACTATTGCAGCTAAAGCAGCCACTGTAGCGGATCGCAAGATCACCGACCTGATGGATGCCTCGCGCGCCTCTGATTTCAGTGTCTCGGCGGACGGTCTGCTTTTCGACTATTCCAAGACCAATATCGATGGCGAGGCGCGGGATATGCTTCTGGCCCTGGCGGCCCCGGTCGCCGCAAAGCGCGAGGCGATGTTCTCGGGCGATAAGATCAACGAGATGGAAGAGCGTGCCGTGCTACACACCGCTCTCCGGTCCCATGGCCAGCCGGTGATCGTGGACGGCGGCGATGTCATCCCAGGCGTGACCGCCACGCTTGCACGGATGCGCGACTTCGCGACCCAAGTGATGAGTGGGGCATTTCAGGGGAAGGGCGGCAAGATCACAGATGTCGTCAACATTGGCATCGGCGGCTCCGATCTCGGTCCGGTGATGGCCACGGCGGCCCTTGCGCCGTTCCATGTAGGCCCGAACGTGCATTTCGTCTCGAACGTGGATGGGTCGCATATCGCCGACACGCTCAAAAGCCTCGACCCGGCGACGACGCTGATCATCGTGGCGTCGAAGACATTCACGACGATCGAGACGATGACGAACGCCAAAACGGCGTGGGATTGGATGGCTAAAACGGTCTCCGAACCGGGTGCGCAATTCGCGGCGCTGTCGTCGAACGAGGAGAAGACCGCCGAATGGGGCATTGATGCCGCGCGCGTCTTCGGGTTCGAGGATTGGGTCGGTGGACGTTACTCTCTCTGGGGTCCGATTGGTCTGTCGATCATGCTGGCCGTGGGGCCTGACAATTTCGACGCGCTCTTGGCGGGCGGTGCCGCGATGGACACCCATTTCCGCGAGGCTGAGGGTGCCGGGAACATGCCCCTGATGCTGGCCCTTGTGGGGCTTTGGCACAATCAGGGTTGTGGCTATGCCACCCGTGCGGTGCTGCCGTACGATCAACGTCTGCTGCGCCTGCCGGCTTACCTCCAACAGCTGGAGATGGAATCGAATGGTAAGGGCGTCAGCATGGACGGCGTCGCGCTGCCCTATGCCAGCGGCCCCGTTGTCTGGGGTGAGCCGGGCACCAATGGTCAGCATGCATTCTATCAGCTTATCCATCAGGGCACGCGCGTGATCCCGTGTGAGTTCATTGTGGCCGCAGAAGGTCACGAGCCTGAACTCGCGCATCAGCACCGCCTGTTGCAGGCGAACTGCCTTGCACAGTCAGAGGCGCTTATGCGGGGACGCAGCCTTGACGAGGCCCGCGAAAAGGTCCGCGGCAAATTCGAAGGTGCGGAGCTCGAGCGTCAGGCCGCGCACCGCGTGTTCCCCGGCAACCGCCCCTCCACCACGCTCTGCATCCAGAAGCTCACGCCCTTCACGCTGGGCCAGATCATCGCGCTCTATGAGCATCGCGTCTTCGTGGAAGGTGTGATCCTCGGCATCAACAGCTACGACCAGTGGGGCGTGGAGTTGGGCAAAGAGCTCGCCACAGCGCTCGGCCCCATCATGAACGGCGTCGATGCGAGCGACAAAGACGCCTCCACCCGAGCGCTTGTGAGCTACCTACGCGGGTAACGCGCCGTCGCGCTTTTGAAAGGCATCCTTCCAGCGGTCTGGGAGGGGCTCTTTCTGGCCTTGAGCGTTCAGGTTCACGAGGACGGCCGTGCCTTTGGTAGTGAGGCCTGCCTCCGTCCAAACGCCGTATTCCATGGCCCATGACGTCGTCCGAAAGCTCACTGTGCGCGCGGTAACGACGTAGACATCGTGCAGCTTCACCTCTGCCAGAAATTCCAGCCCCACAGTGCGTAGGACGATGCGTGGCAAGCTGCCTGCGTAGTCGTTGACGCCGTATTCGCGGAAGTAATGAATGCGCACGTTCTCGAACCACGCAAGGTAGCTCGCGTTGTTCACATGGGCCAGCACGTCCAGCTCCCCAAAGCGCACCTGATCTTTCAACCCAAAAGCCCACGGCGCAGGAATATCCACCTCACGAAGCTGGTCTGCTGTGAGGGGCGTCAGGGCGGGCAGTGTCGTCACGTGTCAGGTCTCCGGAGGATCGCCCCCACGTTCAGACCGGGAGCTGTAGTTCGGATTATGGAGCGCTTTGAGGTCACTTCCAAGGTCATCCCGCTCCCGATGCGCGATGTTGACGGGACGGTACGCACGTCGCCCATCTTCGCGGCGATCAAAGGCGGCTGGGTGGATAGGGTGGTCGTCGGGCACCCGGCGCGGCTCCGACCGGGGTAGGTACCACCAGATCAGCCCTTTGCGCCCTTTTGGGAACTGCCGACGCTTAATGGTCTTGGGCACCCATTCCATGATGCCCCACGCCAACGACATCGAGTTATGAATGTGCCCGCCGTAGTCCGGCGGTTGCTTCAGTCGGCCATCCACCGACTTCCGGTTCTTTGGTTTGCCGCGGCCTCGAACGTCCTTGTTGATGACAGATCGCCGGAACTCGAGAGGTTCCTGAAGTTCTTTCAACTGGTCGACCATCCAATTGATCGTAACCTTGCCGAGCCCGGACCGATCCTCTCGGGCCGATCCGCCAATGTCGCCATGGAAGCCCGCAAACCAGACTTGTCGGACGGTCTGAGGCTCTTTCTTGGAGTCATTTTTAAAACGCGACCCGTAATAGAATTGTTGCTGCGGGTCGTCCGTCCAGAGAAGGGGGCGGAAGAAGCTACGCTTTTCGTCGATCGATACCGCGTGGAGGACGTGTTTGACGGAGGGATTGGCCGACATCGAGTGGTGCGTGCCGAATTCAATCGGGCTCTGATACTTCCAGAAATTTGCCCAAGGACGCCGGAAACGGATCATAGAAGCAACCGTATCAAAGAGGATCAACGCGCGGATGCCCGGCTGGCGTGGCTCAAAGACCTGCATGTAGCGCCGCAACAGACCAAAGCGCTTGATCGTGGATTCCTTGGGGTCGGTGTCACTCATCTGGCGGTAAGCGCGGAAGATCTGTGGCGCCATATGAAGCTCGTGTGGGTGGAGCAGGCCATAGTCGTTGATAAACCCCGCCAGCACGCGAGCAGCATAGGCCCCACGTGAAAAGCCGATGAAGTAGAGGAGGTCACGCTCCTCCCCCTCTAGGGAAAAATCATAGGTGCGCGACAAGAACCGGTACGCATCGAGCACGTCATCTTCGAGCCCTTTGCCAAAGGCGAGGCCCGTAATCTTGTCGCGTTGGGCAGCCGTGTCCTGGCGTAGCTCTTGCCCATCCATGGTGCCAACACCCTGAACGTAATGACAAACTTGACGGTCGTTTTTTGCGAGCGCCCGATAAAGGCGCACCACATTGGTCTGCCTATCGCCCACTTCGTTGTTGGTCCCATCCATACAAACAATCAGTCGGCGCGGCGGTATCTTCTCAGGAGACGTCTCGGTCACGAGCGGATCCTCAATGCATTTCAATCAATGCATTGAGCATGGGCAACGGCTGCAAGCTTGGCAAGTCTTTGGGCCAGACGCAGCCCGTGCGCCTCGAACCCCGCCGATCCAGGCAGGGCCGAGGGCGCGCCCATTCGGCGGCCTGCAGCTGCGTCACGAACTCAGCATTGATGCCCGCATAGCGGGGGCCGAAGACCGAAAGCCCCACCTGCGATGTGAACGCACGTGGCGCGGGCAAAACAACAACCGAAATGGATTGCCCAGGTGAAACGTCCGGATTTGCCACAGGGACACCCGTTTCACCGTCAAAGAGACAGATGAGATCGGGCACGGTCGCATGTACAGCGTCGTCGAGGAAGCAGGCCAGGTTCTCGTTCTTCACGACAATCGTCATCCCGCTTGTGTCGTCGGTCAAACGGATCTCACCCAGCGTGAAGCCTTTCTCGGTTCTGTAGCTCAAGTCGGCAACGCGCCCGCGGATGGAGACGATGCCTCCTCCGGCCTGGGCAATGCGCGTGGCGGCGTCACCTCCGTCTGCCATCGTTTCCCGGCAGGTCCGACCCACTTAAATCGCCTTCGAGATCGTCCCAGGAATAAGAGCTTTGCGCAGCTCCTTCATCGGCAACGCATGGTCAATCGCGGCGATGGTGTTCTGGCTCACCTGCGATAGTGCGCGGACAAGTGTCTCGGCTCGCTGGTCGTCTTTGACAGGGTCGATCAGGAACGTTTCTCCGAACTCGTTAACGGCGTAGATCGGTGCGGCAGGCAGCCCATGCAGGTAATAGGTGGACTGCGTGATTTCCGGCAACGCGCGTCCGGCGGGATCGGCATCAATGATCTTGTGCCCATTCATGGCCGCAGGAAAGAATGCTGCGGCGGTGTTCGAGCCACCAAGTTCGCAAGGCGTGGTGCAGTAAAAGCGCCGTCCCAGATGCTCCTGAAACTCAACATAGGCCCGAAGCAGCGGGTCCGTGTCTACCTTCTCGAGCCCCGCGTTGAGTTCGGCCTCATGGGCATCAGGGTGCGTGATCGCGCCTAGCAAATTGGGCGTACAAATCACCGCTTCATCGGGCACTTCATCTACGGAGACGAGCTCGAAGCTCTTGCCCGCATCGAGGGCCTTCTGGATCTTCTCGCGCCATTCATCGATGTCGCCACCGCCGCTGGCGCAAAGGATGACCGTTCCCAGCAGCATGTCTTCGAGGTCTTGGGCCGTGAGCTTTCGCATATCAGGCGTCCTTGTTGGGTGCGAAGAGGGATACGGGGGCAGTGATCCGTGACAGGATCAGCAGGATTGTGACGGTCAGCCCGACGAAGAGCATCGATGCCGCAGCCACTACGGGGGAGTAGCCGTATCGCACGTTGTTGAAGATCTTGATGTGCAGGGTTTCGACCACGAAGCCCGAGATCATGTTCGCGACGAGGTATTCGTTGACGCTGATAATCGACACGAGCGCGAACCCAGTGATCAGGTAGGGTGCAATCAGGGGCAACACGACCGTCCGGAACACTTGGGCAGGGGGGCTCCCATCACTTGCGCGGCCTCGATCACATCATCCGTCAAAGCCGCGAAACCACACGCAATGATCACCAGAGGCAACGTCACAAAGAAAATCCCGTGAGAGATCGTGGTGTCCACCATGCGGCCATACCTCCGACCTCAGCCCAAAAGAGGCTCGCCCCAAGGGCAAGAATGATCGGTGGCAGAAGAAACGGTCCAAGGCCCAGAGCGAACGTCATCTTCGTAAAACCTGAGCCCGTGCGCGAAAGGACGTAGTTGATCGCAAACGCAATCGTTGTGGCGATGAGCCCCGCGAGCACGGCAATTAAAAGGGAGCGCCCGATTGCGGCTAGCCATTCAGCCTCCGTAAGCAGCTCCCGATACCACGACAGCGACAGCGCTTCGGGCAGAAAGGTAATGTTCTTGGATGCGCCTATCGACACGCCAAGTACCATGATGAACGGAGCCGTGAGGCAAAGAAGTATGCCCCAAAGATAGATGCGCCTCATGCCTCACGCCTCCTTGCAAGAAGCGCCGACAGGGTAAGCACCGCCACATGGACGAGCAGCATGACCACCGCAAGGGCAGCGCCAAGGGGCAAGTTCGCATCGCCAAGGGCCTTGTCCGAGATATTGGAGGTCATCGTCCAATCCTGCGGGCGCCCCAACATCGTTGGCATCACAAAGACACCCAAAAAATAGATCAAAATCGTCAGCGTCACTGAGGGAAATAGGATCAGCGACACGATGGAGAACCCCAGAACGACGAGGCCGATCCTGATCGACCAGAAACTGGGGTAAAACGACCGCGCGTTGTCCCAAAGCCCGACCCATTGGAGCAAACCCGGGATGCCCGCGCTTTCCGACATCAAGATCAGCCAGGCAAAGCCAATGATCACCTCACTCAGCACTTTTGGGCCAAGAGCAGAATGATCCAAAATAGCTGCCACTTACGGCCGAGATCAGAGATGAAAAGCACGAGCGGGAAGGCCAGAGCCACGACGATCACGGCTCCTAGGGTCAGGGTTCATAGCCAGTATATGACGAGAGCAGCGAGGGCGATGGCTGACAGGAAGACCTTGGGGCAGCGGTCATATCGCGTTGCGACGCGCCTCCAATCCTTGAGCCTCCCGAACAAGATCTCGATCCGGTTGCGGCGCTTGGAACGGCGTTTGTCATATTTGACTGGCGTCTTGCGTTGCTTTCGGTCGGGGATACAGGCGTGTATCCCTTTGTCTTTCAGAGCTTCTCTGAACCAGTCAGCGTCATAGCCGCGATCCCCGAGCAGCCAATCGAATCCGGAAGGCTGCTTAACAATGCTCCTGCGCCGATATAGTCGCTGAGCTGCCCAGCGGTGACGAACAGGTCAATCGGTCGCCCCTGGCTGTCGCAGATGGCATGCCGCTTCGTGTTCATGTCGCCTTTGGTTCGGCCCCTCTCGGGACATTTCCTTCGGAAATACCCTGCCGGGCAGTGAATCAGGCGACCGCGCCCCCCTTTTTGGCGGCCATGCTGGTCGCCGTTCGATGGGCCTTGAGGTATGTCGCGTCGATCATCACGGTCTTCTGTTCGCCGTGCTCAGCGGCCAGACCCGCCATCAACCGGGCGAAGACGCCTTTGTCGCTCCAGCGCCTCCAACGGCTGTAGAGCGTCTTATGCGGACCATAGGCGGCAGGCGCGTCGCGCCACCGCAAGCCGTTGCGATCGATGAAGATAATCCCGCTCAACACCCGCCTGTCATCGACCCGTGGCTTTCCATGCGACTTCGGAAAGAAAGGTTCCAGACGTGCCATCTGCGCGTCGCTCAGCCAGACAAGATCGCTCATGTCACCGCTCCGTTTTTCGAGCCGTGAATCACGCAGCGCCGCGGAAATCAATGCATCCCGACTCTAACTCGGCGCCGGTCATTTTGTAGTTCGTGTACGCTTTTCGGCGGGTTATTTCCGGTTTTTCGTGTTTTTTACAGGTGTTTATGGGATGATCAAGGTCCTGTTGCGTTACGATTCCTTTAGAAATCTAGAACTGCATTTCTCGAATCTGCGAATGCATCGAAATTCTCTGCCGACATCGAATGGCGGAACGTAAAGCGCGTGTTCGTGCGGTCCAATCGGTCGAGAAGGCGGGCGATGGCCTCATACTCGATCGAGTTCCCGGCGTAGGTCCTGTCCTTCAGCGCAGTCTGGGTTCGGCGGAACAGGTCAGCGTTGAATTTGTAGTGCCTGATCGGCAGTAGCATCCCTGGGTTGGCGGCCTCGGTCGTGAGGTGCGAATTCAGGAAGAGCTGGTTCTGGCCCCATTTGAGCAGGACCTGCTTGTGGTTCCAGTTCCCCACCGGCAGCCACGACGGCTCAAACAGGCGGCGCAATTGCTGAGCTTTCGTCAGCTTGCGAACGCCATGATCGACAAAGAGCCTGACCCGCGCGCCCGCGTAATTGACTGTCGCCGACCCGTTTGCCTGCACCTCCAGATGCTGGCGTCGATCAAAGAACCAGGCATCATCCACAACGAAGGGTCCCGGCGCTTTGAGTGCGGAGGTATCTGGCGGATAGACACCCAGCATGACCCCGAGGACCGAGCGGGCTTGATCCTTGTCCGCCAGCGCGGCGACGTCCTGCAGTACGGCGCCGGGGGGAAGGGCGATAAACTCGTCCAGATCCACCATCACCGCCCATGTGTCATAGCAAAAGCGGGACATCGGAATGTTGCGCCAGATGATGTTGGACCGCATGTCCGCAAGAGGCGTGCGTCCATTGCCCTCGATCACGGTTGCAAAGCGATCCGGGCTTTCAAGGACCATCACGTCCGCTTGCTCGAAGAGCATCTCGCGCGTCCCGTCATCTGATCGGTCATCGACGAAAATGAACCTCTCAACGCCCAAGCGCCTGTAGTGATCGAGGAACGCGTCGAGGAAATAGGCTTCGTTGCGCAGGAGGCCGCACAGGGTCAGGCCCTTCGCGTTGGAAAGGTCGTTCAAAATAATCTTTAGATTATTGTGTGCTGTGAACACCCGTGGTGTCTTTCTACGCAGCGACCTGTGTCTTTACCCCCGATCTTTCGCGCGTCACCTCCCTCAACCAGATGAACATGAAAGCAAGAAATCAGCTTTTGGTTCGTTTTCGTCAAATTCAGTTTGGGCGGCAGAATGGGGACAAAATTCTCGCGTTTCTCTACGGGGTGAGGCGCCCCTTGCTATTGCCGCGACCCGGTCGAGCCTTTGAGCTTTGTCCGCTGGCGGAGCCTATGGGCAATATCTGAAGCCGCGTGCGTAGGTCGAAAAACGATCGTGCCCAAAGCTGTGCGGCGCCCGTTGCGGAAGAACGGAATGAGCATTTCTTTGACGAGATCGCGGCGCTCGGACCACGCAAGCTGTGCCACCCCGGCAAGAGCAACCCGACGATCGTGCAGGGTAGGGCGAGCCCGCGAAAGCGAGCGCATCAGCTCCCGCAAGTAGCGCGCTTTCTTGAAGACCCGTTTTCCCGCGTTTTTTGGTTGGAACCATTCAATGGCAAATTCGACATCCTGCCGCATTGAGACGGTGCTGTATTGCGCCTCATGCCGGCGGAATGACACGCTGGAGGTGCTGAGCAAGGCGATCTCACCGTGCAGTAACATCTCGGCGATCAAAATCCGGTCACTACTGAGATAGTCTCCGTGCAAATTGGTGCGCGCCAGTGCCTCGCGGCGGAAGAGCGAAAAGAACGGCATGCAGTGAAACTGCTCGGACCGGCTCAGGGGCGTGTAGGCTGCAAAACGTTCAGCGCCATTTGCGGAGTTTGATCCGAAGGTGATGTGAATCGCCTTCAGAAACTGACCTGTCTCGTCGATCTCACGAACATCCTTGGGTAGCGCGCCGACGGCTTCAGGATGCGCATCGAGATGGGCCACACAGGCCTCGAGAAAGTCATCCCCCATCAAGTCGTCATGCGTGCACCAACGAAAGTAGGGCGCCTGGGCCTTATAGAAAGTGAAATCGTAGTTCGCCCCAGCACCTCGGTTTTCCGGCTGCCGGAAGTATTTGATACGGCGGTCTTTTTCGGCGTATTCCTCGCAGATGCTCTGCGTGAAGTCGGTAGAAGCGTTGTCGCTGATGATCAGCTCGAAATCTGTGAATGTCTGTGCGAGCAGGCAATCAAGCGCCTCGGCCAGAAAGTTTTCGCCGTTGTAGACCGGCAGGCCGAGCGACACCTTCGGCGCGGAGGATTTCGCGCCACGGCTCATCGTGATCCCATCCCTTCCGGGACGCCCGCGAGCTCTGCCAGCGGGACGTTGCCTAGCTCGGGCAGGGTGCTGCCCAAGGTAACGACCTTGGTCTCGACGCCCATGGCGGCCAGATCGGCGCTGATCTCGTCTTTGTAGATTGCGTTCATGGCAATCACGACATCAGGTTTCTCGAAGCGCAGGCTCTCAGGTTCCGAGATGGGCAACGGCAGCCCGGGCGGGTGTTTGCCCCAACGGTTCGGGTTGATGTCCACGATCGATGATACGGCCGCGGGGTGGTCTGTCGCGTGCCAGAAGGCGATGCATTTCGAGCCTGAGCCCCAGATGGCCACGCGTTCGCCCCGTGCCTCGGCGCCTGCAAGGAACGTGCGCCAGGAGGCCGTCAGTGCCGCTGCGCGGGCCTCGAAATCTGCGACCATGTCGAGCACCGCGCTGACCGGTTCTTCGATGTCAAAGGACACATCCTGTGCGGGATCGGTGGAGGCCTCAGCCAGGAGATACTGATCATCGTAATCAAACCAGAGCCGCGTCACCCCGAAACCAGCCTTACGCAGCGCACGGGCGAGGGCCCCCGGTGTGAAGTACGAGCAATGCTCGTAATAGATATCCTCGAACGCGCAGTCCTCGAGAACGCGCGTCATGCTGGGGACTTCGATGAAGGTGACGGCGTCACCGGCCTTAACCGCGTGACGGTGCATCCGGGTCAGCATGCCGTGCACGTCGTGCACATGTTCCAGCGTGTGCCGGTTCGAGATCAGCTTGGCGGGCAGGGTGGTGTGATCTTCGGCGTAGTAACCCGAGATAAGCTCCAAAGTGCCCTGCGATGGCTTGCCTACGCGGCCATCCACGACGCTTGGGTCGATACCGATCCCGCGTGACGCGCCTGCCTCGCACATCAGGGCAAGGAAATCGCCCTTGGAGCAACCGATGTCGATAACCGTCTCGCCGCCGAGATCGTGGCGGGCGGTGAGGTCTTGCGCCAGCCTGCCAGCGAAGGAGTTGAACGTCGGCGAGAAGGACTGCTGGTCTTCGTATTCAGGCGAATAGGCCGACCATTTACCGTCAAACTCCACATTCGTGATGGTTCCGCAGTCGTGGCAGGGCGCCAAGCGCACGTCACCGCGCGGGAAGGCCAGCGCTTTGTCGGTCGTGTCCAGCAGCAGGCACGAATGCACCGGCACCGCATCGGCCTCGTAAAAGACCGGCCCCAACCGCCCGCCGCAGGTCAAGCACGTGTTCGTGGCCACGGCGGTCATAGCGCGGCCCTCATGTACTCACCCCGGGTGATCACGAAGTCAGGCACGGGCACCACGAACTCACCACCTTGGGAGGCGAAGTCCGCATTTTCGGCCATGATTTCGTTGGCGAAGTTCCACGCCAAAATCACAACGGCGCTTGCCTCGGACCCATTCAGCGCGTCCGGAGCGACGATGGGAATGCGCGTGCCCGGCATCTCAAGCCCCTGTTTCCAAGGGCTTTTGTCGCAAATGAACATGAGGTCATCTTGCGTGACACCGAAGTGGTGCAGCAGCGTCGTGGCCTTCGCAGCCGCGCCGTAGCCCACGATCTTTTGGCCGCGCGAACGATACGCGTCCAACATCACGCGGAAGTCGTGGCGCAGTTCTTCCATCCGTTCGAGAAGCGGGGTGTAAAAGACGGGCTCCTTCACGCGGCGCCGCGCTTCGTCCGCGAGAAGCGCTTCAAGACGAGGCGTCGTCCTGGCTGTGCGGCTGACCGTAATACGGACGGAGCCACCGTGGACTTTCAGCCGCTCCGCGTCATTCAGAAAAAGACCGTGGCGCTCAAAGAGGGGCGCTGTGGCCGTGAGCGACAGGTAAAGCAGGTGCTGGTGATAGATCGTGTCGAAGGCGCAATGGTCCACGAGATCGGTGAGATAGGGGAACTCGATCACGGCGACGCCGTCCTCGGCCAAGATCTCCGCTATGCCGGCAACGAAGTCGTGGGTGTCTGCGACGTGGGCCAGCACGTTGTTCGCCAGAAACAGATCGGCCTTCTTGCCTTCACTCGCCAGCGCGCAGGCCCTGTCGAGGTTGAAGAAGCCGTGTATCGTGTCGATGCCGCGCAGCTGCGCCGCCTTCACGGGCCCGTCTGATGGATCGATCCCGAGTACGGGGATGCCTGCGTCCTTGAAGCGCCGCAGCATGTAGCCGTCGTTGGAAGCAGCCTCGACGACGAGGCTGTCCTCCCCAAGTTCCAGCGTCTCGACCAGCGTGTCAGCGCTGGCGTGGAAATGCGCCATCAAGGCCTTCGAGACGGAGGAGTAGTAGGGATAATCCTCATGAAAGAGGTAGCGCGGTTCAACTGTCTCGCGGATCTGGGTCAGTCCGCAATCCGTGCACAGCACCAGCGTCAGCGGTGCGCTGAGGTCTTCCGTCGTGCCAGCGGGATCGAGCAGGCGGTCCGCAATCGGAGCCACGCCAAATTCGTGCAAGACATGCAAAGCCTCGCTGTCACACCCTCGGCAACACCCAAGGGCCTTATGCGGCGCAATCCCTGTCATGCGGCCGCTCGGTTCAGGCGGCGCAGCTTTTCATCGAGAGAGCCTTCGGCCAGCAGCGATTTGATATGCGCCACACGCTGGTAGCGGGGTCCTTCGAATTCAGAGACCGTAACCGGCGCGGCATCGAAAGCATCGCGAAGCGAGGCAATGCCTGCGGGCAGCGTCCACGTGGTTTTAAACCCAATCGCGGCGAGCTTCGAGCAATCCACGCGGTAGGTGCGCACATCGGGCGAGGCCTCGGCGGCAAAGGTGATCTCCGTACCCGGGATCGCCTCTTTGACGATTTGCGCGACGGCGCGGATCTGGATCGAATCTTCCGTACGGCCCACGTTGAACGCTTGGCGATGCACTTGGTCGCGCGGCGCCTCGGCGGCCACCACGAAAGCACGTGCCATGTCTTCTGCATGCACGAGCGGGCGCCACGCAGAGCCATCGGATTTCAAGCGCACTTGCCCCGTCGCCTTCGCCCAAGCCGTCAGGTTGTTGACGACAAGGTCAAAGCGGATGCGGGGCGACAGACCATAGGCCGTGCCACTGCGCAACGCCACGGTGCAGAAGCTGTCGCTGGCCAGCTTATCAATCGCCTCTTCGCCGCGAATTTTCGAAACGGCGTAGGGCGTGACCGGGCGCAGTGGGCTTTCTTCGGTGAGCATATCGTCGCCGCCGATGCCATAGCTCGAGCAGCTCGACGAGAAGACGAAACGCTTCACACCCCCGGCTTTTGCCGCCTGAGCCAGGCGTTCGGTGCCCAGGGTGTTGATCTCGTGCGTCAGCTGCGGATCAAGATCGCCGAGCGGATCGTTCGAAAGCCCTGCAAGATGCAAGACGACGTCTTGGTTCTCCAGATCGGCGGCGGCAACGTCGCGCAGATCTTTCTCCAGGGTTGGCACAGCGACGGGATCGCTCCCGTAGCTCGACATGCGGTAGAGATCACAGTCGATACCGGTGACCTTGTAATCCGCGTCGAGCAGTTGGCGCGTTAGGAGCGCTCCGATGTAGCCACGATGGCCGGTGACCAAGACGCGCATTGCCTATCCCTCCACGTTTTCCACGGTGCCTCTCCGCTCTGCCAGATGTCCTCGAGCAGGCGCTTTTCCTGAAGCGTGTCCATGCATTGCCAGAACCCCTCGTGCCGGTAAGCCATCAGCTGGCCGTCGCGCGCGAGGTTTTCCAAAGGTTCCCGCTCGAAAGCGGTGTCGTCGTCGGCGATGTAGTCGAAGACCCGGGGCTCAAGGCAGAAAACACCGCCGTTGATCCACCCTTCGGACTTTGCCGGTTTCTCTTTAAAGGCTGTGATCTGGCCGCCGTCGAGCGCCACGTGGCCGAAACGAGCAGGGGGCTGCACGATCATGACCGTGGCCGCTTTGCCGTGGGCGCGGTGGAACGCGGCCATCTTGTGCAGATCAACGTCATAAACGCCGTCGCCCCAAGCCAGAAAGAACGTCCCTTGGCCCACATGGTGGCGCAGACGTCTGACGCGGCCGCCGGTGTTCGTGCTCAGCCCCGTCTCGACGAGATCCATCGTCCAGTCCGGCGCATTGGGGGCGAAGTTCTCCACGGTCCCGCTTTTCGGGGAGACACGAAGATCACCTTCGAGCGTCGCCATATCGACGGCCCAGCGCTTGATGTATTCACTCTTGTAGCCAAGAGCGATCGCAAATTCGTCAAAGCCAGATGCATAATAGTGCATCATGATATGCCAGAGGATGGGTTTGCCGCCGATTTCGACCATTGGCTTTGGCCGAACATCAGTTTCCTCAGAGAGGCGACTACCCAATCCTCCGGCGAGAAGGGCAACTCTCACCGGCGTACTCCCAAACCTATAATTCCCACCGACATTGATAGAGCGATTCTGGGTGTCTTGGGAAAGAATGCCTGCGATTGGTGAACACTTTTTCGGCTGGGAGCAATTTTACGAGAACTGTTTCCATAGGGACGACAGCATTGCCAGAATTGGCCGCCCGACCAGCCGCGATGGCTTGCTCCGAGCGACATGACCGCAGCGGGGACCCGATCTGCGTGAAGGGAGGCGCCAGTCAGCCTGTGCCCTTGGCGTCGGTTGGCGGGAGCGATCGCCGTGGTTTAGTCGCGCCGTGCAAATGGAGGAATATTTCTTAAGTATATGTTATTATTGTATAAAAGTACTTCTCGCTGGGTTGGCGATTTCATGGCTCGGCTTCATGGAGTATGCTCTCCATTATTTCTCCCTCGCCACGCGATCGTTTACGTAGGGGCAAGACCGCCTAGGGGAGAAGCCGGTCATCACTCAGTCAACTCAGATCGATGCTGTGACCGAACAAGCCGCCGGGGCGTCGGTGTCCTGCGCTGTGCTCTTTGCAGATCTCAAAGGCTTCTCCGAGATGTCGGCGCGCTTGGCGTCGAGCCGGTCTGCAGGCGCTGAAAGCATCCATGCGGCGCTCAACCAAATGATTGGGTGCGTGATTGATACGGTCGATCGTTCTGGCGGCGTTCCCATTTGTCTTTTCGGGGACGCGGCCTTTCGGTCTGGCCTGAGGGATCAGCTGGCCAGACTAAAGCCTGTGCCGTCGCGCTGCCGGGCAAGCTTGCTGAGACGGTGCCAGCCGCTGATCGGTTGCCTGTTCGCCTCGTCCTCGATGCGGGCGCCGTGACGCGTGTCGCAACCGAGGCCGACCCTGTTTTCACCGGCGAGGCGCTTGAGCGCTTGCGCCTCCATACCGCGCCTCATAGTGAATTGCTGCAGACCGCGCCCTTCGAGGCCGCTCTGAAAAAGAAAGAGGCCGCGCAGGCCGACCTTTCATCGTGGCGTGCCCAGATCCCGCGGGAAGACCGCGTGTGGAGCGCCGAAATCCGCACGACGACGGTGCTCTTTGCGCAGGCTGAAACAGCCGCGCTCTCTGCATCAGATGTGCAGGCCTTCGCGTTCCAAGCGACCCGGGTAGCCCACGAGTTCGGTGCACGGGTTCTAATGACTGGCCTCGACGACAAAGGGCTTCTGGCGATCCTCGCATGGGGCTTGCCGGGGTCCTCCTCGGACGGGGAAAGTGATCTGGCCATCGCCGCCGCCGAACAGCTCGCGGCGGCGTCTGGCTCGCACAAAACCAATTGCTCCATCGCGCGGGGGCGCGGCTTTTGTGGCGTGCTTGGCGGACAGGACTTTGCGAAATACACCGTGCTCGGTCACCATGTGAACAATGCAGCCGGCGCGCTGCGCCAAGCGCAGGGTGGTGTCGTCCGCGACCCCGACACCCGCGCGGCTGCACGCCGCTATAATTTCGCCGGTGCCGAACAATTTCAGGACAAGACAGGACGTCTGCGCGACTTGTTCCGACCCAAGGTTCAGGCGGACAGCGCGCAGGTATTTCACGCAGCGCTCGTTGGTCGTGAGGACGAGCTTTCCACGCTGCAGAGTTTCGTAGACGGGCAAGGCGAGGACGCGGCGCGCATCACGTGGGTCGTGGCCGATGCAGGGTTGGGCAAATCTCACCTCTTAGCAGAGTTCCAGACGCGCCTCGCGGGTGGCCCACGCAGAGTCATACATCTTACGGGCGACAGGCTGCGCCAAATGGGCAGCTACTTGCCCTGGCAGCCGGTCTTTGCCGGATTGCCGGCCTCGACTCTCGCGACATGGAGCGCGGAGGAGGTCGCGCTTCTTAGCCTGTGCTGCCCAATGCCAGGGGCGAGGCGGGCATCGGCCGCGATACTGAGCGCCCTTAGGGAGAGGGCAACGCAGCGCAGGCACTGATGGTCGAGGTTTTGGCCCGCGACATCGGGGAGGACGATGCGCTGGTGATCGTCGAAGACGCCCACTGGATCGACTCGGCGAGATGGCAACTCCTCGCGCAGGTCTACCGGCGCTGCAGCAATCTGCGCTTCCTTGCTGCATCCCGCACTCGCACGAAGGATGCCCTGACGGACGACGCCGCTGGGCTTCTCTTTGATCCCGAGACGGCCCGGCCCACGCTGGCGCCGCTAACGTCGGCCGCAACCGGGGCGCTTGTGGCGCAGACCCTGTCGGCCAAGCCCCTCCGCCTGAACTCCTGTCCCGGATCTTTGAGCATTGCGAAGGCAATCCTCTCTACGCTCCAGATCAACCGCCACCTTGAAGAGATCGGGTCGATCCTTGTGCGGGACGGCCATGTGGTGATTGGCAGAGATTACGAGTCCTACCGTGATATCCCGCTGCCGGGGACGGTCGAGGATGCGCTGGCGGCCCGTGTGCTGGTCGCCTCAGAGCTCGACCAGATGGTGCTGCGCATTGCCTCCGCGCAGGGGCGGCGTTTCCAAGAGGGGCTCGTGGCGGCGCTCTTGCCTGATGAGATGGCCGAGCTCGATATCGGCACCGCCCTCGCGAGGCTCCACGATGCGGCGCTTGTCGACCGTGCGGAGGCCCCCGGCGATTGGCAGTTTCAGCACGCTCTCATCCGCGAGGCGACCTACGGGCTTCTGACGCGGGCGCAGAAAGGGCATCTGCACGGGCGTATCGCACCGCTGCTCGCACAGTAGGACACGCGGCCCGAAGTTCTGGCTTATCACTGGCTCCGAGCAGGGCAGGCGGCTTCTGCGCTGCCATGCCTCGATCAAGCGGCAGAGCGGACCTTCGCCGAGAATGCGAGCCACGAAGCACTCGAATTCGTCGATCAAGCGCTCGAGGCGGCCGCTGAGGCCGACGCCGGGAGCGTCATTCAGGATCAACGCGTGCGCTGGCACCACATAGCGGCAAGTTCGGCCAGCCAACTTGGACAGCACTACAGATCGCGCGACTACGCGACCGCCGGACTCAAGGAACTCGGGATAACTCTAGCCGAGAGACACCGGGCAGGGTGCCACAACTGCTCAAGGGGGTGCTGAAGTACAAACTGCGGTGGACCTCGCCACCGGGTTTGGAACGTGAGCGTGCCCATATGCGCGACGCCATCCGCGCGCACCGCATCGTAGGCGACATGAGCTACGATCGCAAAGACAAGCAGGGCCTCGTGTCGAGCGCGGCTCACGCCATCAATCTTGCCCGCGATCTGGACGAGGTAGGCCCGGCGAGCGCGATTGCGCATTCGAGCATTGCCATGATCGGGCTGCATGTCCTGACGCTGGGAGACGGGCGACATCACATGGATATCGTCACGGCCAAAATCGACGAAGCCGATCCGGTGACGGCTGCGCGGGTCCTCTATACGGCCGGGAACTTCGAATTCGGGCGTGGCAACTGGCAGGCCGGATATGAAGCCCTCGACGCGGCTGTCCTCTACGCGCTTCGCGCCCATGCCTACCGCTCGCAGTTCATTACCATGGCCTCGCTGGCGAACATGTCTCGGCTGCACGGCAATATCCGCCGATCCCGCAACTATGACCACGATACGATCAACGTGGCGCTCGACCACGGTGGCAACCTCGTCGAGGTCTGGGCGCTTGTGGGGGCGACCAAGTGCCTTGTCAGCCTCAATGAGTTCGGTGCCCGCGATGAAGCGATGAAGCGATGGTGCGGATGCGCGCGTTGCTTTCAGACCCCGCGAATTGGGAGAACGCCTTTGTCAACAGCCGCATTGCCTTGCCGTTGTGCCGGGGCATTCACCACCTGCACGCCGGACGCGCAGAGGAAGGTCTGGCCCAGATCAGGGATGCCGCCTAGATGTTCGGGAAGGAAAAGCAGCTGCAGGTTTTTGCCGTCGATCTGGGGCTCTATTTCGCATTGGCGCTGCGCTTAATGGCGCGTGCGGGCGTTGATGTGGACACCCGCAAGAAGATGGGCGCGATGGTCCACCGACAAGCAAAAGCGCTGGGCAAGATCTTCCCACCTGCGCGCCCGGTCGAGACGATGATCGCAGGCGATATCGCCGTGCTTCATGAACGCCATGACACAGCTCAGGCCAAGTGGATGGCGGCGGAGGCAACCTCCCAAACCGCCGACATGCCCTACATGGTCGCGGCCTCAGCCCACAGGCTGCTCCTTGCGGGAGACACGGGGGGCCGAAGCCCGGCAGGATGCGGCGCTCACCAGCTGTGATACGCCGCTCCCCGAAGTTTGGGCCTAAGCCGCCTCACGCGTCGAGGCGGGTTCCGTCAATGCGCACCATGATGCGCTTGGCCGAAGGGTTTTTGCCGTTCGTCAACTCAATATCGAGGATCATCGGCACGTCGAAAGGCTGCCCTGTCGAGGCGCCTTGGCCGGCCACCTGGAACAGGACGTAGATCGAACGCGTGTCTTCATCGAGTGCAGAGCCCACGTTCGTGACCTTGGTGAAGTGGCTGTTCATTTGAGAGCCGAGGGACGTCCATTACGGCGCCCCGAGGTAGGGACCATGCGGTGAAACCGTGCCGCCGGCGCCCACGATGACGGTCTCTTCCATGACAAACGGCCCACCGGGCGTGATCCCCAGCGATGCCGCGATTTTCTCAAGATCGAGTTCCTCGCAGATGCTACTCGCAGGGGCAGGGGCAGGGGCAGGGGCAGGGGTATTGGCGGCACTGTCTGAGGCACGCCCAAGATAACTTCATCGGCCAAAGGCGTGTCGAACAGAAACATGTCTTTCGCGATGACCACTTTAGCCTCGCTCGGGTCATTGAAGAGGAAGGCCATGGTGCCGGTGAGGCCTGCGAAGGACGTACCCGTCACGTTCGAATGCCCGGAGACGGAAATGCGCGCGAAGGCGCAGGTCTTCGCCTCGTTGAGGGTGATCCCCTCCACATTGAAGCGCGTGATCGTCACGAGCGAGCCGAGCGTCACGAAGAACTCGATCGTGCCTTGCTGACCTGTATAGGTGCCGCTCAAGGCTTGCCCCCCCGGCGCGTCAAAGACGCAGTTCTGAGAGATGACCGAGAACTCCATCATCGGGTTTTGCATTTGGACGGCTTTGATGACCCGCTCCACGCAGAACTTCATCGCCTGTTCGTGCATCATGGGGTCACGCTCGGGCATGGTGCCGTTCAGCTCGGCCATGATCTGCTTTGCGACCGTCTCACCTGACCAGACCGCGCCACTCATGTAGCTGTTCGATCGCAGCGCTGTCTCGGTTGACGCGTAGTAGAGCCCGTTCGTTGGTTTAAAGTTGTTGAGCAGGATATGCGGCCCGTACTTCAGGAATGTGCCCGGCATGAAGTGACCGGCAGGGCAGCCCTTGGAGAATTCGTCGCCATTTCAGTCATGCTCGTAATAGTCGATGGTCTCGGTCCCGACTTGGGAGCCGAACAGCTTGGTCATGTAACCTTTGACCATGGTCTCGCGTGCGGCCTTGGTCTGCTGGCGCCATTTCACGGCGGCGTCGCCAACTTTGAAGGCGAATAGGGCGGGCAAGCCTTCGGCCGAAGTGTTGTCCATGATCCAAACGACATCCTCGTCGGCAAGAAGCGCGTCGCCCAACAACCCATACCGGGAGATGTTTTGGGTGGGGATGCCGCTGACCCTGCCTGACGGGTAGCTCGTCGTGTCCTGCCGCCAGAAAGCGGATTTGAAGGTCACGAAGGTCATGATCATGTTGGAGTTCTGCATCGCATTGGGCAGGCCCATGCGATTTTTATCAATGTTCGTGATTTGCAGCGATGCCGAGACAGCGGGCGCCATTGCCACGATCGTGCGATTTGCCGTCAGGGTTTTGAAGTGCCCAAAGGTGTCGGTGTAGCTGACCGTCTGCATGCCCGGCTGGTTGTCGATCTGCGTGATCTGTGTCCTGGCTTCAATCGAAAGCGGATCAGTCACCAGCAGCTTTTCACCAGTGTATCAGCGATGGATTGGGCACCTTCTACCAGGCGGTACCCTTGCGCGCCTTGAAGCGGCCATACGACCGGAACGGTTCTTGCCGGGGGCCATTGTGGGTGAGCTAGCCGTCTTGGCCGACGTCGCGCGCACGGCCTCGATCAGGGCTTCGAGCGACGCCGAGGTGACAGCCGTGGCCATTGATCAGATCCCGCAGACGCTTGAGGGATTGTCGCTGCAGGCTGCGCTCTCGAGGGCGATGGCGCGACCTGTTGCCCAGAGGCTGATCCGAACGACGAACTTACTGCGGCAATCCTAAAGGAGGCTGCCCCTAGTCTCAGGCCAGGGCCGTTTGTACCGTGTGTGCCAGCTTCTCCACGCAGGCGTGGAGCTGGTCATCGCGGACAATAAACGGCGGCGCGAGCAGCACGTGGTCGCCCCGTTTCCCATCAATTGTGCCGCCCATCGGATAGCAGATCAGACCCTCGGCAAAGGCCGCGGCTTTCACCTTGGCATGGGTCTTAGCTTCGGGCGGCAGTGGCTCCTTGGTGGCGCGATCGGCGACAATCTCCACCCCGCAGAAGAGCCCCACGCCCCGGATATCGCCCACATGCGGATGCTGGCCAAGTTTGTCGCGCAACGCCTGGCGCAGCAGCTTTCCTGCTGGCTTCACACGCGCAAGCACGTTGTCATCGACAAGCCGCTCCACCACAGCAAGTGCTGCGGCGCATGCTATGGGGTGCCCGAGGTACGTGTGGCCGTGCTGAAAGAAGCCTGAGCCGCCTTCTATCGCGTCGTGGATCGCTTTCGTGCACAGAGTGGCGCCGATGGGCTGGTAGCCCCCGCCAAGACCCTTGGCGATGGCGCAGATATCGGGGGCGACGCCATATTGCTCGCACGCAAAAAGGGTGCCGGTGCGCCCCATGCCGCACATCACCTCGTCCAAGATCAACAGGATGCCATAGCGATCACACAGCGCTCTCACCCGGGCGAAGTAGTCGCCCACAGGCCCCACCGCGCCTAGCGTGGCACCGACGACCGGTTCGGCCACGAAGGCCATCACCTGTTCGGGGCCAAGCCCTTGGAATTCCGCGTCGAGCTCTGCAATGAGGCGGTCGACATAGGCCTCGTCCGTTTCGCCTTCATGCTGGCCCCGATAGGCGTAGCAGGGGGCGACGTGGCTCACGTCGATGAGGATCGGGGCAAACTGGGCCCGGCGCCATTCGTTGCCGCCCGCAGCAAGCGCCCCAAGCGTGTTGCCATGGTAGCTTTGCTGCCGTGCCACGATCTTTTGCCGTTGGGGTTGCCCAATCTCTAGATAGTACTGCCGCGCGAGCTTGATGGCGGCCTCCATCGCCTCTGACCCGCCAGAGACAAAGTAGACCCGGTCGAGATCGCCGGGCGCCAGCGATACCAGCCTGTTGGCCAGACGTTCGGCAGGTTCCGAGGTGAAAAAGCCCGTATGCGCGAAGGCCACCTTGTCGGTTTGCGCCTTGATGGCGGCGGCCACATGCGGATCGCCGTGACCGAGGCAGGACACTGCTGCATCCCCGAAGTTGAGATACTCCTTGCCGTTCGTGTCGATCAGATAGACGCCTTGCCCATGAGACACTTGGATCGGCGGCGCTTTGGAGTTTCTCGGAAAGACATTGGAGTTCATTGCGGCATTCCTCCAGTGGCGAGGGCGGGGGCGTCCAAGGCGGACTTCAATTGGGCGACGTTGGCGGCCGTGCTTTCAGCGGGAGATCCGTCGCGCGCTTGGGAGTTGTTCTCAAACCCGATGCGCAGGTCGGCCCCGAGAGCGGCTGCAGCGCACAAGACTGCGTGCTCACCCGCCCCAAAGGCACAGACCATAAAGTTGCCGCGAACCTCGGTGAGGAGCGGCTTCCAGCTTTCCAGATCATCAGGCTGTGCTGCATGGGGCGGGGCATAGCGGCCCAAAACGAAGATGACGTCGTTTTGGCCGTCGCGCACGATGCCCTCACGCTGCCAGGCCAGCAGATGCTGAAAGTCGTCTTGGTCGTAGAGAATATGCTGCACCGAAATGCCTTCAGCATCACACAGACCATAGACCTTCGGCGCGAGGCCCGGGCGGCGCGCGATCTCGCGAACCGAGATACTGGCCGCTGGCGGGCGCAAACCTTGTAGGCAGACGTACTGCGCGTCGACGTCAAAGATGCCCGCCGACTCCGTCGTGACTTGGATCGGAAACCCCGGCACCACGCGATCTATCTCGCGCATCGCTTCCCGGTAGAGCCCCACATCAAGCGAATGTCCGCCTGCAGCGTCGCGGATATGCAAGTGCACAGCATCCGCGCCAGCTGCCGCACAGGCAGCGGTTTCATCGCGAATTTCTTCAATGGAAACAGGAAGGTTAGGGTGGTCATCTTTACCCTTACGCGCCCCTGTCGGGGCCGCCATCACAAAAGGAGACGTGTCTGATCGGGCAAACATGCTGGGCCTCGACGTTTCAACCTGAAGCGAAGTTCTGCAAGTTATGAAACATATATTTCATCAATTGACAACAAGTGAAACGCTTGCAACGTTAACCACATTGGAGGGTCCGCCGATTCCCAGCGATACACTCGAAGACCGCGTAGCCGAACGCTACGCAGGGCTGTCTGACCAGCTCCGCAAGGCCGCTGACTACGTTCTTGCGCACCCGCTCGAGATCGCGAGCCGCCCCCTCAGAACCATTTCCGTAGATAGCCACGTCTCGCCCGCGACCTATTCGCGGCTGGCCCGGGCGCTCGGCTTTGACACCTTCGAGGAGATGAAAGACGTCTCTCGTCGCTCCGTCGGCCAAAAAGTCAGCTCGCTGTCGGAACGCGCCGAACTGCTGCGGTCGGGTGCATCGACGGGTCAGTCAATGCTCACGCGGCAGGGGCAGGCCTGCATCCGTAATATCGAAGAGTTCTTGGAGCGTGCCGACCAAGCCAAGCTGCAACAAACCGCGCAGGCAATGCGCCAAGCCCGGCGGGTGGTGCTAGTTGGCGCGCTCGCGTCGACGGGCATCACCGAATACATGGCCTATCTGGCTCACTACTTTTCGCCCAACTGGTCACTTGCGGGCCGGATGGGCGCGTCCATGGGCTCTCAACTCGCCACGCTTGAGTCCGAAGATGTCGTCTTTATCGTGACGATGAGCCCGTATTCAAAGCGCGCCGTGGCCACGGCCGAACTCGCACGCGATACCGGGGCAGGGGTGGTTCTGATCACTGACGCGCTTGATTGCCCGGCGCTGCGCTACGCAACACACGGGTTTGTCGTGCCAACTGACAGCCCGCAATTCTTCTCCTCATATGTCGTGACACTCGTGCTGATCGAAACGCTGATCGCCATGATTGTCGCCGCCTCTGAGGCAGATGCCACCGCTGCGATCCAAAGGGTCGAAGCAAAAAATCTGGAACTCGGCGAATATTGGGCCGGGTGAATTTTCAACTAGGGAGAAAATACACATGTTGAAGCAACTCAAAATTGGCGGCGCGGTGCTGATCGGGGCCATGACAGCGGCGTCGATGACCGTCGCGCAGGAGTTCATCTCCATCGGCACCGGCGGTGTCACGGGCGTCTACTATCCCACCGGTGGCGCAATCTGCCGCCTTGTAAACAAGTCTCGCAAAGAGCACGGCATCCGCTGCGCCGTAGAATCCACGGGTGGTTCGGTCTACAACATCAACACCATCAAAGCTGGCGAGCTTGAGTTCGGCGTTGCCCAGTCTGACTGGCAGCACCACGCCTACAACGGCACCTCCAAGTTCGAAGGCGATGCGGCATTCCCAGACATCCGCGCCGTCATGTCGGTTCACCCCGAGCCCTTCACGCTGATCGTGCGTGGCGACAGCGGCATCTCCTCCTTTGAAGAGCTAGCAGGCAAGCGCGTGAACGTGGGTAACCCCGGTTCCGGTCAGCGCGCCACAATGGAAGTCGTCATGGACGCCTTCGGCATCGGTATGGATGATCTTGCACTCGCGACCGAGTACAAAGGCTCCGAGATGGCCAAGCAGCTCTGCGACGGCAACATCGACGCCATGATCTACACGATCGGTCACCCGGCTGCGGCGATCAAAGAAGCCACCACCACCTGTGACGCGCGCCTCGTTTCCGTGACCGGCGCACCGATCGACCAGCTTGTGGCAGATAACCCTTTCTACCGCGTCGCAACCATCCCGGGCGGCATGTACAAGGGCACCGATGGTGACACGACCACCTTCGGCGTTGGCGCGACCTTCGTGACCTCCGCATCTGTCCCGGAAGAGACCGTCTACATCGTGGCAAAGGCCGTGATGGAGAACATCGAGGACTTCAAAGGCCTGCACCCTGCATTCGCCAACCTCGACCCGTCCCAGATGGTTGCTGATGGCCTGTCTGCACCTCTGCACGACGGTGCGGCACGCGCCTACAAAGAGCTCGGCCTCATGAACTAATCGCTTTCGCGATACGACTGAGGTGCCCGATCCGTCGGGCACCTCGCCACAAGAACGCACTAATAGAAGACGTCTCGCACCGAGACGGGGGGACATGATGGCACAGGAAACTGACGCACGCTCAGCCGACGATATGGTGGCCGAAGCCGACACCGGCGCTCGCAACCCATCCATGGCTTGGCAGGCCAATCTGATCATTGGCACCTGTATCGTCTGGTCTCTCTTCCAGCTCTACATCGCCTCGAAAGTGCCCGGCGTGATTACCCAGGCTACAGGTATGAACATCTTTGCCAACATCGTGGCCCAAGCCCGATTTGTGCATCTGGCCTTTGCCATCATGCTGGCAACGCTTGCCTTCCCACTCTTCAAATCCTCGCCCAAAGACCGCATCCCCATGTATGATTGGGCGCTCGTGATCTTGGGGGTCGCCTCGTGCCTTTACCTCGTGGTCTTCCGGTTCGAGATTGCCGACCGCCCCGGTCTTTGGAGCCCCACTGACATCATCATGTCTTGCATCGGCATGGCAGTGCTTTTCACGGCCGTTTACCGCTCGCTCGGATTACCGCTGGTGATCATTGCGGGCGCCTTTGTCGCCTTCGCCTTCTTTGGCGGCTACTCCGAATGGGCGCGCAACATCACGAACTACGGCGGCGCTTCGCTGTCAAAGGCCCTGGGCCATTACTGGATGCAGACCGAAGGCGTCTTCGGCGTGGCGCTGGGCGTCTCGACGACGATGATCTTCCTCTTCGTGTTGTTCGGCGCCTTGCTGGATCGCGCGGGCGGGGGGTCCTGGTTCATCAAAGTGGCCGTGGCCCTTCTCGGAGCTTTGCGGGGCGGGCCGGCGAAAGCCTCGGTTCTGTCCTCGATGTTGACGGGCATGATCTCGGGCTCGTCCATCTCAAACACGGTGACCACGGGCACGTTCACGATCCCGCTCATGAAGCGGATCGGCTTCCCGGCTGAGAAAGCCGGTGCCGTCGAGGTTGCATCCTCGACCAATGGTCAGCTGACCCCGCCCGTCATGGGCGCGGCCGCCTTCCTCATGGTCGAATACGTCAACATTCCCTACATCGACGTGGTCAAACACGCCTTCCTGCCTGCTGTCATCAGCTACATCGCGCTCCTTTACATCGTGCATCTCGAAGCACTGAAGATGCAGATGCAGGGCCTCAAAAAAGCAGGGCGCCACATTGGCCCCGTGCTGATTCTGATCCTCTTCCTGTCGGGCTTCATCTTCCTTGGTGTCCTCACCTACGCAATGATCGGCCTGCGCTCCGTGCTCGACGGCTTTATGGCCGAGAGCGTGTATGGCGGCCTTGCGGTCGTGGCGGTGATGTACCTTGTGCTTGTCTACTTCGCTTCCCGCTATCCGGACGTGGCGATGGACGATCCCGACGGCCCGTTGGAGGCTCCGCGTCTGACGCCGACGCTGCTGGGCGGTGCCTACTTTGCGCTGCCGATCTTCATCCTCGTCTGGAACCTGATGGTGCGTACTGACAGCCTCGAGCGTCTGTCGCCGTCGCTGTCGGCCTTCTGGGCCACGATCTTCATGATCATCGTGGCGCTAACCCACCGCCCGCTGAAGGCCTTCTTCCGCGGTGAGAGCTTCAGCGGTGCAACGCGCCAAGGCTGGCGTGATTTCATCGAGGGCCTGATCCTCGGGGCGCGCAACATGATCGGTATCGGTGTGGCAACGGGTGCCGCCGGTATCATCGTGGGCACGATCAGCCTCACCGGCGCGCATCAGGTGATCGGTCAGGTGGTCGAAGTGATCGCAGGTGGCAACATCTGGATCCTCTTGATCCTCGTGGCGGTCATGTCCCTGATCCTCGGGATGGGTCTGCCCACGACGGCAAACTACATCGTGGTCTCGTCGCTCATGGCGCCGGTGATCCTGTCGGTGGGCGCTCAGGCGGGCTACATCTTCCCTCTCATCGCCGTGCACCTCTTTGTGTTCTACTTTGGGATCTTAGCCGACGACACGCCCCCGGTGGGTCTCGCCGCCTACGCGGCGGCGGCCATCTCACGCGGGGATCCGATCAAGACCGGTGTTCAGGGCTTTGCCTATGACATCCGCACGGCACTTTTGCCGTTCCTCTTCATCTTCAACACGGACCTGCTGTTGATCGACGTGGGCCTTGCGAAGGCGGTGCTCGTCTTCTTCATATCCTTGATCGCAATGCTCTTGTTCGCGGCCGCGACCCAAGGGTATTTCATAGCCAAGAGCCGCGTGTGGGAGACGGTCGTCCTACTCTTCATCGCCTTCATGCTCTTCAGGCCGGACTTCTTCCTCGATCAGGTGAGCGACAAATACACCTCGGCTGAGGGGCCTGCCGCGCTCGTGCTGCTGGAAGACGTGCCCGAAGGCCAGGATGTCCGCTTCACGGTGGAGGGGCCAGACTTCGACACGGCACAGGTGCGTCCGGTGACGATTGTCTTGCCAAGCGCGGGGGCCGCAACCCTCGATCAGCAGGGGCTTCTCGTCTTCGAAGAGGATGGTCTGCTCAAGCTCGACGAGCCGTTTGGCGGTGGCGATATCCTCCAGCCGATCAGCGGGCAGGAGTTCGACTATTACCTCGATGATCCGGTGGTCATCGCCAAGGTCGAGATCGAGAACGAGCGTATGCCGAAAGAGCTCTTCTTTATTCCGGCGCTCCTGCTTCTTGCGGGCATCGTGCTGATCCAGCGCCGCCGCGCAACGCAACCTGCTTTCTGAGGACGGCCCCATGTTCAAAAACACTCTCCTCGCAGTGGATATCAATGACCCAGAAGGGGCGGTGCGCAGCACTGAGGCGGCCGTTTCGATGGCGCAGCATGAAGGGGCGACGTTGCACATCCTTAACGTCGTGCCCGATCAGGGCATGGCGATCGTGAGCGCTTCCATGGCGCCTGATCATAGTGCTGCGATCCAGCAGGCGGCGCGTGAGGCGCTGGCAACATGGGCCGCGGCCAACGTGCCCGGCGATGTGGCGACCGAACTGCACGTCGTGCAGGGCACCGTCTACGATCAGATCATCAAGACAGCCGATAGTCTGGCTGCCGAATGCATCATCGTTGGGGCCCACAGCCCGTCGCTGAAGGATTATCTGATCGGGCCCAACGCCGCCCGCGTTGCGCGGCATGCTTCGCAATCGGTCTTCGTCTTGCGCTAGGAAGCGTAGCCGCTGGTTAGGCCCACATGCTTCAGGCGTGGGCCTCCCAGGGGTGAACCGCTGGCGCCTGAGCGGCTTGCGTGGGCGCGGTCAAACACGGTTGAAAGGCCTCGGAGCCAGCGGGCGCATACTGCTTGTGGCGACCATGGCTGCCCCGCGTTTCCTCCACGAATTCGGGATGCATGCCGAGCGCTGCTGCCGCCTCGAAATCGCGCGGATGAGCCACTAGAACTCGGCAGTAACGGCGTTGAACACGAAGCGAGGCTGCGAGGTTTCTCAGGCTCTTGCACATGGGTTCAACCGCGTTGGGTGAGTAGATTACACCCAGCGAAGAAGCCTCGGTCCGAAGGACGGCAGAGCGTGCGAGGTTTGTTGTCAGAAGCGGGTATTCCGAAATGAAGCCGCGTTTGATCCCCTGTGCACGCGCCTGCCGCAGCGCCAGTTGGACGCTGGCATATCCGCTGCCCGGAAAGCTCCAAAGAAGGTCGTTGAGTTCCTCAAGATAAAAACGCGTCAGGACTTCGCGCTGCGCCATGTTGAGCGCGAGGTCCGCAAAGAGCTCAGAGCCGGCGGTGCGTGGAGACTGCGTGGCAGCGTCGCCCAGTTGCCGGTCGGTCAAGTCGTCACTATTGGCGCGGTGCTCAAGCGGGCTGGGATCGAAAAGGGAATGGATCGAACAAACTAGAAGAGCCTTCATGGGATCCTCTCAATCTAAAAGTGTGGGGTTCTTTTGGCCCTGCAGCCTCAAAGGCCGAGGGCCATCGTCCATCCGAGCATGGTCAGTAAAGTCAGGCTCGAGATGTAGATGACGTAGAAGGGTTTGGGGCGCATTGTCTTGTTCCTTGTGCTGGTGTGGTGACGAGGATCTACACACGAGCGCGCCCGCTGGTATTGGCCGCGGAGGCCAGGTTTTTGACATTCGGTGCCATTGAGGCCGGGTGAGGGCTACGACTTGGCATTACATCAACATTTCAGACGTCCATGAGCGAGGTTCGGCCATGTCGCAGGTGGTCCGCACCCAGTGCCCTCAGAGCGTGCAGAGCTGCGACAGAACATGTGGCGGGGTCTTTAGACGTGGTTTTTTCTAGTGCTTTGCCCAAAGTTCGGGCAATTCTGAGGGGGAGGGTGAGCCGGGGCTAACAGTTGATAGACGCTAGCGGCTGACCGATGTGGTTTGTAAAGGTCGGTGCTTCGTCGCCCGTCGTTTCTGCATTTGCTTAATGTTCCTTTCTTCATCCGTGCCGCAAATGTGGCGTGCGCCATGGTGCGTGCGGTCTGAGGAAGGGACCGGCCCTCCGACGCATCTATTCCGGATGTCGAAGGGACAAGAGCACAGGTGAGAGGCAACGCGGCGCGCGCACCGTTCCCGTAGGTCGGTTGTGTCGATCATATCGAGGGTGCTGATCTTTTGGAGCAAGCTCAGTCAGAACTAGACAGCCTGAGGCAAGCAGCTCAGATCGCCGGGCTTGGTCACTGTTTTTGGGACGTGATCAACGACAAATGCCTGTTCTACTCACCCGAGCATG
Organism: Paracoccaceae bacterium; assembly: GCA_022448245.1. Lineage (GTDB taxonomy): Bacteria > Pseudomonadota > Alphaproteobacteria > Rhodobacterales > Rhodobacteraceae > Shimia_B. Next base: position 18,582 of record JAKVCO010000008.1, on the reverse strand, counting down.
CCGCGCTACTTGGCATGTCCGTTGAAGACTAGATTGCACAATCATCCACGCTCCACGGGGTTAGCCATCCCGACGATCTGCCCTATGTTCAAGAGGCCTTGAAAAGGCTTCAGGCGGGAGCGCCTTTCGAGCTGGAATACTGAATAATCACCCCAGAGGGCGATCTGCGCTACATCCACGAGATCGGCCACCTCGTCTTTGACGAAAGCGGTGCGGTCGTGCGCGAGATTGGCACGAGCCAGGACATCACCCGTCAGAAGCTGCGCGAGATCACGCTGAGCGAAGCCGAGCAGGCAATCTACGCCAGCATCGAAGCGCTGCCGTTTGGCTTTGCCTCCTACGGACCTGATGACCACCTTCAGTACTTCAATAGCGAGTATCGGCGCCTATTGCCGTTCAGCGCGGCGCTGCTGCGCCCTAGCATGCATATCGAGGATCTGATGCGTCGTTCGGCGCATATCGTTGGTCCGGCCTGCGGATACGAGGATGCCGAGGAATACGTGCGGGATCGCCTGTCCTCGACACGCGAGAAGTCCCTGCATTGGACCTACTAGCAGTCCAACGGGCGCTGGGTGACGAATACGAAAACCCCCAAAGCGGACGGCGGCATTGTCTCTGTTTTCAGGGACATCACCGAGCAAAAGAGGCAGGAGCGTCAGCTCGCCCAGGATCAAAGCATGAAGGCCGTGGGGCAGCTCACGGGCGGGATCTCTCACGATTTCAACAAGCTGTTCAGCGTCGCCGCGGGGAGCCTTGAGCGCCTCGAGAAAGCCTCGGACGCGGCAGAACGAGCTGAACTCGTGCAAACTGCCGCGCGCGCGGTTGAGAATGGGGCGGTGCTGAACCGCCAGATGCTAGCGCTGGGGCGCAGATCGCCGCTTTTGGGGAAACCCGCCTACCTGCGCAGCGCGATTGAGGAGTTCATCTCATTTGCCGCCCGCGCCTTGCCCGAAACCATTTGCATTAAGGCGCTCTTCGATGGGGCCAGGCCCGTGGCCGTGGTCGATCAGGGAATGCTCCAAAACGCGCTGTTGAACCTTGCGCTGAACTCAAAGGCGGCGATGCCCGATGGGGGTACGATCACCATTGAAACAGGTCTTTGCGCGAAGCCCGGCAGCCCAAATGACACGGCGCGCGCGCACGATCACTACGCCTTCATTTCAGTGACTGACACCGGCCTAGGCATCTCAGAGGTGGATCTTGAGCAGGTGTTTGAGCCCTTCTTCACCACGCGCGACATCGGGCAGGGGTCGGGCCTAGGTTTGTCGATGGTCAAAGGCTTCATCGAGCAATCCCATGGCGAAGTGAAAATCGGCAGCGCGCCCGGGCAAGGGACCACGGTGCATTTGCATCTGCCGGCCTCATTCGATGACCCCATCGAAACACGCAAGACAGCCCCAGAAACGAAGCCATGCCATTCGGACGCAACGGCGCGCCGCGTTTTAGTCGTAGAGGACACCGCACAGCTTCTGGAGCTGGTCGCCATGCAGTTGGAGAGGGATGGTTTCCTCGTCACCAAGGCGGGCTCCGGCGATGAGGCGGTAGAGCTTCTGCATGCGGATCACGAGATCGACGTTATTCTGACGGATGTGGATATGCCCGGCGCGTTGCAGGGCGTTCACGTGCTCAAGCATCCCAAGGCGATGAATGCTCAAACGCCGGTGATTTTGATGTCTGGCTATGCCGACGTGCACCGAAACTCCGCGGCTGACCTGCGGCGGGCGGATCTCTTCATTGAAAAGGCGCTGAAGCTTTCTGAGCTTTCCAGCCAGGTGTCAGAATTGGTTGGCCGCGCTCAACAAGCGCAAGCTTCCGAGGGATGAGGCGCCGCGCGCTCCTGCCGGAACTGACAGATTTGTAAGTCTCGAGTAAACGATATGTGAGCCCGGATTGCCATGTGATTAGCAACCGTCCGGGAGCCTCGCATGACACGCGCACACCTCATACCGGCGACTTTATTCGTTGTCGCCCATTTGGCCTTCGTGGCGCCATTCGTGCCTTTGGCCAACATTTGGCCTGCGGGGCTGGGGATGTTGTCGATGTCGTCGATGGCCTTGGCTTTGATCCTGGCCGCGCGCTGGCGCATCGTTGATCGGCTGATGGGCGGGCCGGACAAATCCTATGGCGCGCATCGATGGCTCGGCTTCTTTGCGGTGGCGGGGGCGCTTGGGCACTGGGTTTTGGCCACAGATGTTGGCGCCGGGGTCTGGCCTATGCTTGCGGCCAGTGGCGAGAGCATGGGAACGCTGGCGGCAATGGGGCTCATGGGGCTGACCGTGCAGGCCATGGTCAAAGCCATCCCGTATCACCTTTGGAAATTGGGCCACATGCTCATGGGGCCGGTGTTTCTACTCGCGGCATACCACACGTTCTTTGTGGCGAGCCCCCTCGATGTCGGGGCCGCGCCTTGGATCTACATGCTCGTGGTGTCAGCGATTGGCCTTCTGGCATGGGGGCAAACGCTTCTGCGAAAGTCCGCGCCTTCGCAGCTGGTGAAGGTGAGCAACATCGAAAGGTTTGAGGGCGGCGTGGATGTCACCTTGGTGGCCGATAACCCTCTGCCCCGATTTGTGCCCCGCCAATTCGCGACATTGGCCCACAATAAAGCGCGTGCCGAGGCGCATCCGTTCACGGTGGCAGGCGGCAACGAATGGACCCGACGCTTCCTGATCCGGTCGGCTGGCGACTGGACGGAGGACTTTGTGCGTAACGTCCAAAAGGGCGACGAACTTCGCATCGGTCGAGGAGGCGGGCGCTTTCTGCCGCAGACCTCCGAGGCCCGAAAGGAGCAGCTTTGGGTCGCCGGCGGCGTGGGGATCACGCCTTTTCTCGCCGCGTTGGAGCGGTCCGCGCCCGATATCGGCGCGCTCATCACGCTGATCTATTGCATTCGCTCGCGCGAGACCGCCGGCGCGCTTGAGGAGGTCGAACGACACGCCGCGCGGTTGCCGCAGCTTAACCTCGTGATTGCGTCCGATCAGGGGGGCAGCAGGTTCACCCCAAGCATTTTGACAGACCACATGCAGAACATGGATGAAAAGTCCGAGGTCTACCTATGTGGCCCAACAGGGCTCAAGGACATGGTCGAAAGCGTTTGGGGGCTTTTGAACATGCGCGGGCGTGTCCACAGCGAAAGGTTCGACTTCCGAGGCGCGCTTGGGCTAACAGACATGATATACATCGGTCAGCCGTTGCTCGAGACGGCCTTGAACCTCAATACCGAGATACGTCGAAAAACGGATGCGCTTGCTCGTTCTTGAAGATGACCCAAAGCTGGGGTCGTGGCTTGAAAATGGGCTGCGGCAGGAAGGGCATGTCGTGGACCGTTTCGAGGACGGCCGCGATGCGCTGATCGCGGCGATGGACCAGAGCTACGACGCCTTGATCCTTGATCGGATGGTACCGGGCCTCGACGGGCTTTCAGTCATCAAGGCGCTGCGCGAAGCCAAGATCGCCACGCCCTCGCTTTTCCTGACGGCCTTGGGGCAGGTGGATGACCGCGTCGAAGGATTGCGGGGCGGGGCGGACGACTACCTCTTGAAGCCCTTCGCCTTTGCAGAGCTGCTCGCACGTCTGGATGTTTTGACCCGGCGCGGGACGGCGCAGGCCTCACCATCGTCCGTTTTGCGCGCGGGCGACATCTCCATTGATCTGCATAAACGCACCTGCGAGCGCAAAGGGCAGACGCTCGATCTCAATCCAAAAGAGTTCCTCTTGCTCGAGGTCTTCATGCGCTCCAACGGGCGTGTGCAGACAAAGACAGCGCTTTTGGAGCGGGTCTGGAACATGAGCTTTGACCCCACGACCGGGGTTGTCGAGACTCACATCAGCCGCCTGCGCGGCAAGATAGAGAAGCCCTTCGGAGACAAGTTGATCATCAACAAGCGCGGTTCGGGGTATGTTTTTGTTCCGGCTACGTAAGGTCTTTCGACTCTCCACGGTGCGGCAGACGCTTGTGCTGCTGTTCTTGTTCTGCGCGATCTCGCTGGCGGCTTGGGGCGGGACCTACTGGTTGATTTCAGGGGAGATGCAGCGGGCTGTGGATCAACGGCTCTCTGACCGGATGGAGGCGACGCTGGCCGCGCTAGAAGCTGGTGAAACCCCGCCTGCGCCCACAGAAGGCCAGTACGCCGGAGCAGCGGACGACACATGGCCTAGTGGATTTGTTGCCGTCGAAACCAGCTCCCGCGAGGAGCCGGACTACCGGTATCTCGTCTTTGAAACAGCTCAAGGGCGTCTGGCGGTCGGCGAGAATGTGGAGCGGCAGGAAGAGCTTCAGCAGATCCTCTCGGGGGGCATGCAGCTGGCCCTTCTGGCGACCTTGTGCCTGACGACCCTCGCGGGCGTGTGGCTTGCCATCAATGGGCAGCGCCGCTTGCGCGTCATCAACGAAGGGCTCGCTGAGGTTGGCCGAGGCAATCTGGCCACGCGCATCCAAGTCAAAGGCAACGATGACCTCAGCTTGCTGGCCGACCGCATCAACCTCACGGCCAAGCGCCTTGACCACGCCATGCAGCAGATGCGTGTCCAGTCCTCCAACATCGCTCATGATCTGCGCACGCCCCTTGCGCGGCTGAGGGCACAGATCGAAACCAATCTCGATGCGCTCACTGAGCGGGGGGAGGCGGTATCCGCTGAGGCGCTGGAGGCCGATCTTGAACAGATCGACCAAGTGACCGAGATTTTTGACGCGCTTCTGAGGTTGGCACGGATCGAAAGCGGCGCGGGCAGAGAGAGCTTTGAGCCCGTCGAGATGCGCTCGATCCTTGAGGCTGCGGTCGAGACCTTCGAACCTGTCGTCAGCGAAGCAGGGCACGCGTTGGTGGTGGAGAATTCGGACGCGAGCATTGTGAGCGGCGATGAGAGCCTTCTTATCCAGCTTGTCGCCAATCTGATCCAGAACGCCCTGCGTTATGGACAAGAGGGTCAAGCCATCACGCTTGCCTGCCACGGTACGGTGTTGTCGGTGACCGACGAAGGGCAGGGGATCCCGCTGGCTCATCGCAAGCGCGTCCTTCAGCCATTCTACCAAGGGGAGGCCGCGCGGAGCGGCGAAGGCTCCGGGCTGGGACTGTCCCTTGTGCGCGCAATTGCAGAGCTCCATGGCGCTGAGCTTTACTTCTCTGACGGACCCAACGGGCGGGGGCTAAAGGTCAGCGTCCCCTTTCCAAAAACTACAAAACTGTGAGATCACGGTCAGCCTAGCGAAAGGCTGCTCCCCCACATTCCCCTCAAAACAAAGGGATATGCGGAATGTTGGGGCAAAGAGCAGTTTCCACGCGCACATTGGTCTGGCTTGCAGTCGTCACTGTGCTGATCGCTGCCACCCTCTATCCGAGTGATATGGAGGGGCACTACAGCCAACCAAAGGGCGGGGAGCACAGCGCGCTGATCGTGGCGGTTGAAGACTATGGCCGTCATCTCAACACGTTGATCCCGCTTGGGGCGGCGGTGCTGTTACGTGACATCAAGGGGCTGGGTCAGATCGCGGCAGTGGCGGTCGCCGGGACGGCCGCAACCCATGTTCCCAAGCGCGCGCTCGACAACGTTGAAATCGCTGGAAGGCGATTGGGACAACGCTCGAATGGGGGCAATCACAACATGCCTTCCGGCCATTCGGCGCTTGCCAGTGCGGGCGCCTTCATTGCGGTGCGGCGCTATTCTCACTGGCTGGGCCTTATCGTGTGGCCTGTTTTGGTTTTGACGATGTCGGCGCGCTACATGCTCGATGCGCCACGATCGCAGGGGCGATCATTGGGGCCTTGGTTGCTGATGCGATTGTGCGTCCGTTGGGGCGCCGTATTCGTCCTGTCTTGGCGGGTCTTGGTCGCACTGTCCTGAACAGCCGCGGTGCGATGCCTGGGGCGGTTCCGCAGTAGCCACCGCCGCCCACGGGCGTGTCGGCGCGAAACATACAAAATTGTCATGCAGCCGAAATCCTGCGTCCAAACAACGTTGCCATATTCCCCATCAACGTGAGCCACGCTGAGAGATGTGAACTGCTAGAATGAAAAACGCATGGATGCCGGCAGTGGTTGCTACTTTGGCCGTAAATACGGCTGCGGTGAGCGCGCAGACCACCCAAGACGCAAAGATGCTCACCATGGAGGAGGGCGTCGCAATCGCGCTGGCCGCGCAGCCCGGCACCGTAGCCGAGGCCGAGCGCGACCAATTCGAAGGGCGCGCGGTTGCCGACATCGATGTGGTCAACGAGACAGGCGAGGAAATCGAGTTCAAAGTTGATCTCGAAACGGGTGAGATTTTGAATGTCTGGACCGATGACGATCCAACCGATGATCCTGCCGGAGCGCTGCTGGCTGATGCGACTTTTCTGATCGCGGGTGATCTCAACGGTGGGTGGGACACAGATGCGAGGGCAATCGGCGCGGTCCTTACCGCAGGCCGGGTGGCAGAAGACCTGACATTCGAGAACCGGGCGGGCGAAAACGGGGCCGTGGGCCTTACCTACATGCTGGAGAACGCCGAGGCCCTTCCGAACACGCTTTTCCTAAACACCACATCGATTGTCGCGCGGTCTTTGAACGGCACCTATTCTGACAGCTACGCAGAGCCCGCACCGGTGGCCGCGCCGATCGGCGACTACGCGGCATTTATCGTGCATCCGGGAAGTGATCTTGCGAGCATGGCGGACCTTGTGAGCGCCTTCACTGCGAACCCGGGGCAGGGGGCGATTGGTGGTGGATCGGCGCCTCTGGGCATGGATCACCTGATCTCGGCTATGGCGCTGGGTGCAGCGGGGCAGGCCTCTGACTTTGGCTATGTGCAGTTCGACGCGCCTCAGCCGGCATTCGCGGCGCTGATGGCTGATGAGGTGAGCGCGCTGACAACGGAGTTCAGGCAAGCTCTTGCCCTCGCAGAGCAAGGCGTCGCGCGCATCCTGGGCGTCACCGCCCCGGCGGACACGGCGCTTCCTGAGGGCGTGACCGGTTTGCATGCGCAGGATATCGCGTTCGATTTCGTGACATGGACCGGCTTCTTTGCCGCCCCCGGCGCCTCCTCTGACGAGATCGAGGTCTATAACGATGCTTTCGCAGCCCTCTATCAGACCGACGCCTGGGCGCAGACAGTGGCCGCGAACGGTTGGATAGCTACTGAGATCGACGCGGCGCGCGTTGAAGAGCTCATCCAAGAGCAGCATGAGCAGATCAGCGCCGCACTCCGCGACTTGGGGGCCCCATGACGTCTTTGCAGCGTCGCAAACTGCGCGACAGCCTCAAGGGGCCTGAAGGTGCAGACACCAAGCCCTCTCAAGGCCGCACCATGGCATGGGCCAAGGCGGCGCGGGACGCCCTCATCACTTCTCTGCTTCTTCCCTTTATCATTCTGATTTTGATCGGCCTTTTCTCCTTTGCTTACGTCGTGGAGCTCTTTTTGCAACGGCAGGCGCGGGCACAGAATGCGGAGCATAATGCCCCGATCAAACATCCCCCCTCCAATCCCGAAGGATACAGCCATGGACCGTCGTGAATTCCTAGCCGGAGGCAGTCTCGCCCTCGCCACGGCAGGCACCCATAGCTTTGCTGAGGCCGCTCAGCGCCCACTCCCCATCATCCCAATGACAGATCTCATTGGCGGCATCGAAGGCCGCATCGGGCTGGATATCAAACCCGGCACCCATGATTTCGGCACGGGCGCCATGAGCCAGACGTTGGGCATCAACCACGGCTATTTGGGGCCGGTGATCCGTGCCAAGCAGGGGCAGACGCTGCCCTTTGACGTGGCCAATAACATCGGTGATGTGTCCACGATCCACTGGCACGGGCTGCACATTCCCGGCGACGTCGATGGCGGCCCGCATCAGGAAATTCTGGATGGCGGCGTCTGGTCGCCGGATGTGGCTATCGTGCAGCAGGCTTCGATGAACTGGTTCCATTCCCACATGCACGGCAAGACCGCGCAGCAGACCTATAATGGCCTCGCGGGCGTGCTCTTGATCGAAGATGACGCGAGCCTTTCCGCCGATCTGCCAAAAACCTACGGTGTCGATGACTTCACTCTGGTCCTCCAAGACAAGACTTTCGATGGCGTTGGTCGCATGAGCTACGAGCTGACGGCAGAGGTGTTCGAGGATGGCTTTCAGGGCGACACGATGGTCGTCAACGGGGCCATTGCCCCTGTGCAGCAGACAGTTCCCACGGGCTTGGTGCGGCTGCGCATCCTTAACGCCTGCAACGCGCGCTTTCTTGACCTGTCGATGCAGACAGGGCCCATGCGCGTCATCGCCACGGAAGGCGGCTTTCTGGCCTCACCGGTTGAGGTTGAGAGCATTCTCATGTCGCCCGGTGAACGCTACGAAGTGTTGGTGGATATGGGCGGTGCCGACACTAACGCACTGAACGTGAACCTCGATGGTGGGGGCGGGTTTTTTGCGAACCTCTTCGGCCTCAACCAAACGACAACGGCCCTCACGCTTGTGCGGACGGGCGAGCAGGGGTTCACCGGTTCACTGCCGACAAAGCTCGCGAACCTCGAGCCGCCACGCCCGGCAGATGCCACGGTGACCAGATCCTTCGAGCTGCAGATGGACGTGGGCGCGGACCTCGTTGCACTCGCGCTGGATTGGGAGAATTTCTGTGGCAACGCCGGCGCCATGGCGATCAACGGGATGCCGATGAAAATGGACCGGATCGATGAGAAGGCGCGCAAGGGTGACACCGAAATCTGGCGCATCTCGGTGGATGACATGCTCCATCCTTTCCATGTGCACGGATGCTCCTTCCGGATCCTGAGCCAAAGCGGTGCGGAGCCGCCCGCCTATGCGCAGGGTTGGAAGGATATGGTCCATGTGGATGAAGGGTGGTCCGAGGTTCTCGTGAAGTTCGACTACGAGGCGCCTGAAGACACGCCCTACATGTATCACTGTCACATCCTCGAACACGAAGACTGTGGGATGATGGGGCAGTTCACCGTTACCTAAGCCGCTTCAGTCGCATCACAGCGCCCCTTGGCCCGAGGGCCGGGGGCAAGATGCGTTACCGCTTCAAAACCTTTGAAAACAAAGAACGCCGCGTGCTTTAGCAACGCGGCATTTCTTCTATGGACGCCGGAACGCTCCAAAACACATGCACTTTTGTGAGAATTTTGGAGCGGGCGATGAGATTCGAACTCACGACCCTTACCTTGGCAAGGTAATGCTCTACCCCTGAGCTACGCCCGCGTCCATTGGGTGGTGAGCAATTATGAAAAACCCCGGGGCGTCGCAAGAGGAAAGTGGCATCTTTTCTGATTTTCTTTTGCGTGGTGCGCTCAGTTGCGGGGGCGGGCCGCTAAGTGGCCGACCCACGTCGCGCCAGATGCGCGAGGAGGGGCGCCATGGTCGCCTCAAGCTGCTCTTCGACCATGAAGTGCCCGGCATCGATGGCCGCGCCTTGCGCCTGAGGGAACCAGGCCTGCCAGACCTCAAGAGGGTCGACATGATGCGCGACGGCGCCGGTTTTGCCCCAGAGGACGAGGCAGGGCATTTGCCGTGTCTCGCCAAGGTTGGCGCTGTCGTGCTCAAGATCGATTGAGGCGCCGGCGGCGTAGTCTCCGCACCATGCTGCCACGACCGCAGGGTTGCTGGCAGCGTCTTCGTAGGCGCGCATCGCTCTTGGGTCGAAGAAGTCTGCCGACCCCGCGAGGCCTAGAAGGGCTTCGTGCAAGAAGGCGACGGGGTCTGCGTTTATCATGCGCTCGGGCATGCCGCCGGGTTGGGCGAGGAAGGGCCAGTGCCAATATCGTTTGGCCAGCCAGTCATCCATCGTGCGCCAGACGTCGAGCGTGGGCAGAATGTCGATCAACGCGACCGAGGCCACTGCATCAGGGTGATCGAGCGTCATTCGGTGCGCTGTCCGCGCGCCGCGGTCGTGGGAGATCACGTGGAAGCGCTCAAAGCCGAGCGCGGCCATCAGCGCCACCTGATCGCGGGCCATCGCCCGAAAGGTGTAGTCGCCGTCGAGCGCCTGAGAGGCGCCGTACCCCCGAAGGTCGGCCACCACAACACGGTATGTCTTTGCGAAGACTTGGGCCGCCTCATGCCACATGGCACCGGTTTGCGGATAGCCGTGAAGGAGGAGGAGAGGCTCCCCCGCACCGCCAACTCTCGCATGGATGACGGCGCCGGGGACATTGATGTCGTGGGTCTCGAACCCCGCGAAGAGGGGGGGGTTACTCAAGCTCCACCAAGAGATCCTTGGCGTCGATCTGCGCGCCGGGGGAGACATGGACCGCCGTGACCACGCCATCGCGGTCGGCGTGGATGCCCGTCTCCATCTTCATGGCTTCGATTGTCAGCAGCAGATCGCCTTCCTTGACCTGCGCGCCCATTGTGGCCGCGACGCTTGCGACGACACCTGGCATCGGCGCGCCGATGTGGTTCTCGTTGCCGGGCTCCGCCTTCGGACGGCTGATCTTGGTGGCTTGGATCGCGCGGTTCGGCACGCGGATCACGCGAGGCTGACCGTTGAGTTCGAAGAAGACACGGGCTTCGCCGTCCTCGGTCGTCTCACCCAGCGCCTGCATCCGGATTTCGAGCGTTTTACCCGGATCGATATCGGCGGTGATCTCCTCGCCCGGCTCCATGCCGTAGAAGAACGTCTTCGTGGGCAGCGTGCGCACGGGCCCATAGGTCCGGTGGCGGCCCATGTAGTCGAGGAAGACCTTCGGATACATCAAGTAGCCGTTGAGATCCTCGTCATCGACCTCTTTGCCTTCCATCTGCTTTTCGAGGTCTGCGCGCGTGGCCTCAAGATCCACAGGTGGCAAGTCTGCGCCCGGGCGCTTGGTGGAGGCTTTCTCGCCCTTCAGCGCCTTCTTCTGAATCGCCTTCGGCCAGCCGCCAGGAGGTTGACCCAGATTGCCGCGCATCATGTCGATGACGCTGTCGGGGAAGGCCACATCGATGGAGCCCTCGACGTCGTCGCGCGTCAGGTTCTGGCTGACCATCATAAGGGCCATATCGCCCACAACCTTGGAGGACGGCGTCACCTTCACGATGTCACCAAACATCTGGTTCACGTCAGCATAGGTCTGCGCGACCTCGTGCCAGCGCTCCTCAAGGCCAAGCGAACGCGCCTGCGCTTTGAGGTTGGTGAACTGACCGCCGGGCATCTCGTGCAGGTAAACCTCGGAGGCCGGGGCCTGGAGGCCGCTTTCAAAGGCCGCGTAATGCCCGCGCACCGTTTCGAAGTAGTTCGAGATATCGCGGATCGCGCCAATGGAGAGCCCGGTGTCACGTTCGTCGCCCTGCATGGCCTCAACCACGGTGCCGAGCGTTGCCTGGGACGTGTTGCCGGAGAAGCTGTCCATCGCCGCATCCACGGCGTCCACGCCTGCCTCTGCGGCGGCAAGGATCGTGGCCGACGCGATGCCGGCGGTATCATGCGTGTGGAAGTGGATCGGCAGGCCGACCTCTTCTTTCAGCGCTTTGATAAGGATTCGAGCGGCGGCGGGCTTCAGAAGGCCCGCCATGTCTTTGAGGCCGAGCACATGGGCACCAGCGGCCTCAAGCTCCTTGGCCATGTCAACGTAGTATTTCACGTCATACTTCGACCGCTCCGGGTTCAGGATGTCGCCGGTGTAGCAAACGGTGCCTTCGCAAACCTTGCCGTTCTCGACGACGGCATCCATCGCGACGCGCATGTTCTCGACCCAGTTGAGGCTGTCGAACACGCGGAAGACGTCGATGCCGGTCTCTGCGGCCTGTTTGACGAAGAACTGCACCACGTTGTCGGGGTAGTTCGTGTAACCCACGCCGTTGGCACCGCGCAGAAGCATCTGCGTCATGATGTTCGGCACGGCCGCGCGGATATCGCGGAGGCGCTGCCACGGGCATTCCTGCAGGAAGCGGTAAGACACGTCGAACGTCGCGCCGCCCCAGCACTCCAGCGAGAAGAGCTGCGGCAGATTCGCGGCATAGCTCGGGGCCACGCGGATCATGTCGATGGAGCGCATGCGCGTCGCCAGAAGGGACTGGTGCCCGTCGCGCATGGTGGTGTCGGTGATGAGAAGCTGGTTTTGCTCCTTCATCCAATTGGCCACGGCTTGCGGACCAAACTCATCAAGGATGTTTTTGGTGCCCGGCGTAGGCGTATCCGTCAGCGGCATCGGCGGACGCGGGTCTTTCACGTCAGAGCGTGGCGCAGGGCGATCCACCGTCTCGGGGTGCCCGTTCACCGTGATGTCGGCGATGTAGGTCAGGATCTTCGTCGCGCGGTCGCGGCGCTTTTTGAAGGAGAAGAGCTCCGGCGTCTCATCAATGAACTTCGTGTGGTATTCGTAGTTCAGGAACGTCGGGTGCTTCAGGAGGTTCTCGACGAAGGCGATGTTCGTGCTCACGCCCCGGATACGGAACTCGCGCAGCGCGCGGTCCATGCGGGCGATGGCGGCCTCGGGCGTGGGGGCCCAGGCGGTCACTTTCTCTAGCAGGGAGTCGTAGTAGCGGGTGATAACCGCGCCCGAATAGGCCGTGCCGCCGTCGAGGCGGATGCCCATGCCGGTGGCGCCACGGTAGGCGGTGATGCGGCCATAATCCGGAATGAAGTTGTTGAGCGGGTCCTCAGTGGTCACGCGGCACTGGATCGCGTGACCGTTGAGCTGCACGTCGTACTGAGACGCCACGCCCGTGGCCTCCACCAGCGATTTGCCCTCGGCGATCTTGATTTGCGCCTGAACGATATCGATGCCGGTGACTTCCTCGGTGACGGTGTGTTCCACCTGCACGCGCGGGTTCACCTCGATGAAGTAGAATTTGCCAGTGGCCATATCCATCAGGAATTCGACCGTGCCCGCGCATTCGTAATTCACGTGCTCACAGATCTTGCGACCAAGGGCACAAATCTCCTCGCGCTGGGCGGGGGAGAGGTAGGGGGCAGGGGCCCGCTCCACGACCTTCTGGTTGCGGCGCTGAACGGAGCAGTCACGCTCCCACAGGTGGTAGATCGAACCTTGGCTGTCGCCGAGGATCTGAACCTCTACGTGGCGCGCCGTCATAATCATCTTTTCGAGGTAGCCTTCGCCGTTGCCGAATGCAGCCTCGGCCTCACGGCGGCCCTCGAGAACTTTCTCTTCCAGCTCGTCTTCCGAGAAGATCGGGCGCATGCCGCGACCGCCGCCGCCCCAGGAGGCTTTGAGCATCAGCGGATAGCCGATCTCGGCGGCTTCTTTCTTGATGGCCTCCATGTCGTCGCCAAGGACGTCGGTGGCCGGGATCACGGGCACGTCGGCGGCAACCGCGACCTGACGGGCGCTGGCCTTGTCGCCAAGTGCGCGCATCGTGGCGGCCTTGGGGCCGATGAAGGTGATGCCGTTTGCTTCGCAGGCATCCACGAAGTCCGGGTTCTCGGACAGAAGGCCATAGCCCGGGTGGATCGCGTCCGCGCCAGACATCTTTGCGACACGGATGATTTCGTCGATGGCCAGATAGGCCTGCACGGGTCCAAGCCCTTCACCGATGCGATAAGCCTCGTCAGCTTTGAAGCGGTGAAGCCCCAGTTTGTCCTCTTCAGCAAAGACAGCGACTGTCTTCTTCCCGAGTTCGTTTGCCGCGCGCATGACGCGGATTGCGATCTCGCCGCGGTTGGCGATGAGGATTTTCCGGAATTCGGCCATTTAGAGCCCCCCATTTTGCAGTTGCAGCACGCCATAGTCATTTTTTGGTGATGTCGCAATCAGTTGAAGTGGGGAGGTCAGGCTCCCTTCCCGAACAGAAGGACTAAGGTCTGACCCTAACGTCACTCCGAAGTTTTTGAGCCAGCTCGCTCAGCGCGCCGTCTCTCGAAATTTTCCCAGACGTCCATCCGTCCTTTTTGGCGAGCATCAGCCAGCCATAGCTTCTTGCGAACACCTTGTGGCTCTAGGTCTCGGTACACTCCTCCAGAAAACTTACGCCAATCAAGAGCAAGTCCTTGCTTGACTAACTCTGCGGAAAGATCGCGTTCGTCTGGCAGTGTACACTTCGCGACGTGGCGACCATGGTCGTCTGTGGCGACAATCTCCGCATTCACTGTTTGTCCCTTGCATAGAGCTACCATTGCCCATTTGGCCTTCTGCCCATAAGGTTGTTCGATTTCGGGCGCATCAACACCGAACAGTCTGATTTCTTGCTTCTGAATACGCAGGCTGTCGCCATCAATGACTTAAGCGCTTCCTCTAATCGTTTGGGGTGGCGCCGATTGAAGTCCTGGTTTTTTGAATTCCAGTTGGCGTTTGTTTTAACGGCCGCGTGTGAGGCGCCGGCGAAGCTGTACCGTTCGCACGAGGCCCAGGGGGCAGTGTTTTGTGTTTCGGGCGCTGGCGCGGCTGAGCAGCACCTCGTGCGGCAAGAAAAACAACTATAGTTACGACGGCGAGTGTGAAAATCTCTATCATTTCAGATATTTATTTGCGCGCTTTCCTGATTAATAGTCCTTTCTCCTAGAGGCTTTTCCATAATTCAAGGAAACCTTTGACCTTCATTGTCTGACCACCCATCTTACGCTGGCCTTTGGATACAGCCGGCTACGCGGTTCACCAGTCGATCCTCGTTTATCGGGGCCACGGTAGGGGCACCTCGACTTCACGATTGCGAAAAGGAGGAATTGCGGTACTGATTTTCTCATGCGACGCAAAAAGCCATCAGATGACGCGCCCGTGGGCTTCTCGGCCCACCTCGAGTACCTCTTTCACATCACCTGCAAGGAGTGCGGCTTCTACTGGACCTACGCGGCCATGCAGAAGGGCTTCGACATCCAGAAGCGCGCCTACAACTGCCCGAATTGCGGCCACAACGGCAAGATCGAGCTAGAGGACGAAGTCCAGCCTTAGCGGATCAAGCGACGCGGTAGATCGTCAAGTGTGCGCGCCCCGATCTGCGCCATAGAGAGCTTCATGTCATCGGTGAGGATGTGGACGAGGTGATCGATCCCCTCGGCGCCAAAGGCCGCCACGGCGTAGTGCCACGCGCGGCCCAGCATCACGAAGTCGGCCCCGAGTGCCAGCGCGCGCATCACATCCGCGCCGTTCTCCACTCCTGAATCGAAGAGGAGGGGGGCGTCCGGCAGCGCTTCGCGGAATTTGGGCAGCATCTCGATCGCCGTGGGGCCGGGTTCGAACTGGCGGCCCGAGTGGTTGGAGACCCAGATGCCATCGGCCCCGCGATCCATCAGCTTTTTGCCGAGTTCCGGATCGAGCACGCCTTTGGCAAGGATGTCGCCGTCCCAGACCTCGCGCACCCAGTCCCAGGTGTCCCAATCGGGCTTGCCACGGATGAGGTGGCCCGCGTGTTCGAGCGAGGACCGCGCATCGTGGTGCTGAAGATAGCTCTCAGCCAGCGCAATGCGCGGCGCGCCTTCGCGCAGCGTGCCGAGCGCCCATTGAGGATGCGTCAGCACCTCCCACACCACGCGCGGGGTGATCTTGGGCGGCAGCGTGAGTTTTGCACGCCGCTGCCTCTCGCGTCGGGAATCGTCGGGCACATCGAGCGTGAAGATCAGCTTTGTGAAGCCCGCCTCTTTCGCCCGGCGCAGCATGTCGCGTCGGATGTCCTCGCTATCGGGGCAATACAGCTGGAACCAGCCGTTGCCGCCCGCATGGTGGCCCACGTCTTCGGGGACCTTCGTGGCCACGGTGCTCAGCGAGTAGGGCATGCCATGGCGGGCTGCACCTTGCGCCAGCAGCCGCTCGGCGCCTGGCCACATGAGCCCGCTCATGCCCACAGGCGCGATGCCAAAGGGACGCTTAAAGCTCTGCCCCATGAACTCCACGCTCCAATCCGGGTCCACGTCGCCGGGCAGAACGTCAGGCATGAAATGCACGTCATCAAGCGCTTGGCGGTTGCGGTGCACCTGCAGCTCGCGTCCTGTGCCGCTGTCGAGATATTCGAATGCGAAGTGCGGGATGCGCCGCCGTGCGCGGGCACGCAAGTCGGATACGGCAGGGTATGAAAGGTCCAGATCCATGGCAGCGTTTTCCAGTAACAGGCGCAAAGGAGCAAGCTCAGTCGGCGCCTATCCGGCTAAAAGATGTCCCAGAAGCCCAAGGCCAAAGCCAAGGACTGCGCCAAGGGGTGGGGCCCACGTGGCCTCCATCGCGACCTCGGGGGCGACGTCTTCGAAGACGAGGTAAAGGATGCCGCCAGCTGCGATCATCATCATCGCGCCCAGAGCGATCTCCGCTTCGGCCAACACGGTGAAGCCCAAGAAGGCTGCCACCGGCCCGAGCAACGCTAGACCAACGTAGCTGATCAGCGTCCTGCGCCGCGCGCTCGCGTCGGGAGGGGTCGCTTCAAGATAAGCGTTGTAGCCCTCCGGCAGGTTCTGAAGTGCGATGATCGCCGCGACGACCATGGCGCCGCTTGAACCCGACGCCAGCAAGGCCCCAAGCGCCACAGCCTCGGGTAGGAAATCGGAGACCATCGCCACCATCTGACCGCGGGACCCGCCTGCCTTGGCAAGCGTCGCGTCCAGCCACGCAAAAAGGACACCGCCTGCAGCAAAGCACAAAAGCGCCGCCCAAATCGGCAGCCTTTCCGAGCCTTCGGGCACGAGAACGAGCGCCACTGCCGAGATCAATGCGCCGCCGGCAAAGGCCGTGATGCCATGGCGCATCGCGGGACTGCGGGCATGGCCGTCCACCTCCCGCGCCGCGAAGAGAGCTCCCAATGGGATCATCGCACCCGCAACGAGCGCAGCAAGAAGGCCTACCAACATGGCCCGAGCATAGCGGCCCCGTGCGCAGCGAAAAACCCCAAGATCACCGGGCGAACATTCATAGAACTTCCCCTTCGCCGCGCCGCGCGCTACACTCTCGCCTATGAGCAGTTATGATGATTTCGACGCCTTCGAAGAAGCGGCGCGCCCGAGCCTGAGCCAACGTGCCATGGCCGGGCCTCAAGCGACCTATCTCGACGGGCTCAATCCCGCACAGCGCGAGGCCGTAGAGGCGCTCGATGGCCCCGTTTTGATGCTTGCAGGCGCGGGCACCGGCAAGACGAAGGCGCTGACGGCGCGCATCGCGCATCTTCTCCACACGGCCCGTGCGCAGCCTAATGAAATCCTCGCGGTGACTTTCACCAACAAGGCCGCGCGGGAGATGAAGAAGCGTGTCGCAGCCCTCCTCCAGCGTGAAGATGCCGGGATGCGGTGGATGGGCACGTTCCATTCGATCTCTGTCCAGATCCTGCGCCGCCATGCGGAGCTTGTGGGCCTCAAGTCTAACTTCACCATCCTCGATACCGACGATCAGCTGCGCCTGCTCAAGCAGCTCATTCAGGCGTCAAATATTGATGAGAAACGTTGGCCGCCGCGCTTGCTCTCGGGGATCATCGACAGCTGGAAGAACCGCGCTTGGACGCCTGAGAAGGTGCCCGCCGCCGAGGCCAGCGCCTTCAACCATCGCGGCACAGAACTCTATGCCCTGTATCAGGCCCGTTTGAAGGAGCTGAACGCCACCGATTTCGGCGACCTCCTGCTGCACTGCGTGACGATCTTCCAGACCCACGGCGACATCCTCGCGCAATACCAGCGCTGGTTCCGTTTCATTCTGGTGGACGAGTATCAGGATACCAATGTCGCTCAGTACCTTTGGCTGCGCTTGCTGGCGCAAGAGCACAAGAACATCTGCTGCGTGGGCGATGATGACCAGTCGATCTACGGCTGGCGTGGGGCCGAGGTGGGCAACATCCTGCGCTTCGAAAAAGATTTCCCCGGCGCCGTGGTCGTGCGCCTCGAACAGAACTACCGCTCCACACCTCACATCCTCGCGGCAGCCTCAGGCGTCATCGATGCCAATGAGAGCCGTCTGGGCAAGACGCTGTGGACCGCGGCGGAGGAGGGCGAGAAGGTCCGCCTTATGGGCCATTGGGACGGCGATGAAGAGGCCCGTTGGGTGGGGGATGAGATCGAAGCGTCCCAAAAGGGTACGCGCGGTGTGCGGCCTATGGGGCTCGAGGAAACAGCGATCCTCGTCCGCGCCTCCCACCAGATGCGCGCCTTCGAGGACCGCTTCCTGACCATCGGCTTGCCCTACCGCGTCATCGGCGGCCCGCGCTTTTATGAGCGCATGGAGATCCGCGATGCCATGGCCTACTTCCGCTTGGCTGTGAGCCTCGACGACGATCTCGCCTTCGAGCGGGTGGTGAATACCCCCAAACGCGGTCTCGGCGACAAGGCCGTGCAAACCATCCAGGTGCTTGCACGCTCGAACGGGGTTTCTCTCGTCGAAGGGGCGCGGCTCGCGGTGCAATCGAGCCAGATCAAAGGCAAGGGCGGCGCGAACCTGCGCGAGCTCATCGACGGGCTCGACCGGTGGAGGTGGCTGGTTCGCGACGCCGGTAATGAAGCTGAGATTTTGAGGGTTCAACAGGAAGGTCGGCGCTTCGAGCTAGAAGAACAAAGACTGCGTACGTTACTGGAGGAGGAATTCGGCACCTTCGAGATTGAAGATGTTGTTGAGGACATCAAGGCAGAGAAGGAAAGGTCGCCGAAAGAGGTTGCCGAATTGGTGCGTCAGTGGGAGCAAGCTGCGGCACAGTTCCGCAGGCGGGACAGATGGGCTCAGATTCTGTCCGGAGACCATATTATGCTGGCGGGCGACATCCTCGACGAA
>JAKVCO010000079.1 GCA_022448245.1 Paracoccaceae bacterium | reverse complement strand
TGTCTGTCCCCTATCTGGACGGAGAAGCACGAGACGGCGCGGCGCCTGGCGCAGCGTATCAAGACTGTCCTAGATGTGGCACGGTCCAAGGGCTATCGCGAAGGTGAAAATCCGGTCGTCGCGATCCGCGATAGTGGCGTGCTGCCTAAAGTGAAAAAGAAGGTGACGCATCATAGGGCGATGCTTTGGCAGGATGTGCCCGACTTCTTTGCTGATCTATGCGAGCGCAACGCAACGGCTGCGAAAGCGCTGATGTTCACTTGTTTGTCGGCCTCGCGCACCGGCGAGGTGCTGGGTATGCGCTGGGAGGAGCTGGATTTTGAAGCGCAGCTTTGGACGTGTCCGGCGGAGCGGATGAAGGGCGGGGACGCGCACAGGGTGCCGCTGACGGACGCCATGGTAGCGATCCTTGAGCCGTTGCGGGCGCTGGGCTCAGAGGTCGTATTTGAGGGACAAAAACGGCACCACCCTCTGTCGAATATGTCGATGCTGATGCTGTTGCGACGTATGGGCGTGGAGGGGGTGACAGTGCACGGTTTCCGCTCAGCGTTCCGTGATTGGGCCGGGGAGGTGGCAAAAGCGCCACGCGAGCTGGCGGAAATGAGCCTCGCCCACACAGTCGGGAGCGAGGTGGAACGGGCCTACGCGCGCAGCGATCTTCTGGATCGTCGTCGTAAGCTCATGGAGCGCTGGTCAGCCTATGTTTGCGGAGTAGACGCAAAGGTGATCAAACTCGCCTGATGTTTTGCCCGTCCGGATACGGCAGTGCTGCTGAACTCTGGAAGTTCTTCAGAAAGAGGCGTCTGGCGGCGACATACCGCAACGCCTTGCCGACCTATCGTAACCCGGACATTTATCCGTTTATCGTGCGGGGTTCTCCGCTGAATATTTGCGAGCATGTGTTTTTGCACTCGCTTTCTCAGGTGGAACATGGCTCGCATCACCGGGCGGCGACGTCGTGCGCGTTCACGTTGAATACTCCGACAGCAGCCCCAACCTGTTCTCAAGAGCGACGCCAGAAGAGGCCGCCTTTGGCATGGCGTCGCTTGAATGGCAGGGGCTGACCGAAAAAGAGCGCAATGAGGCGCTTGGTTTCAGTTTCGAGTTCTGGGACGTGCTCGACGGCTCCCAGGATATCTGGGCGCAAAAATACGGGGACGTCAACGAGCGCGCAGCAAAATGGGACCCTGACGAGGACTATGGGCTGAAGTTCCATACGCTTTTGAAATACCTCCAGCGCTCTGCTTTCGTCGTCGCTTCGGTCCTCCGGCCTTGGGCGTGCGATGGCGGCGACAATGCGGTGAAACCCCTCTTAGGTGACTTCGCTGGCTGGTCGATATGCCTCGACGAGGCAACTGTGGAGGGACAATGGCAGGATTTTCTCAACGGGAAACGCAATGGCGAGATTGAGTTTGCTACTTCTGCGTCTAGCGGAGCACGGGGGCGACCCCGATTAGAGCGCGCCCATGCCGCCTTTATGGAAATGGGCGCGGTAAAAGGTGTCTCCTCTTGGCCGCAAATTGCCCGGAAACTCAAAGAGGAGACTGGCGAAGAGCCGAATGTTCGCACTCTCCGGAGGTGGCGAGAGGAGTACCTTCAAGTCAAGGGTGGCACCAAATGACTGGACAAAAATAGGGCGAAACACCGGCAAAAATCGACGAATGCTATTGTCCCTTTTGCCCGGCTAGCCAGCCTAAGGAAATCAACGCCATCTGACCGCAACCGCAACCATGCAGGTCACTCAAATGGCACATCTCTTCGACACAAACCGCAATAACGTCTTGGGCGATCCAGAACTCGACGTCATCGGCTCCCGCGAGA
>JAKVCO010000078.1 GCA_022448245.1 Paracoccaceae bacterium | reverse complement strand
CGAGGTGCGTCATGCGCGCTGCGAGATCCGCAATCGCCTGAAATGGGTGCGCCAGCATCTCAATCGCGAGATGAATCTCCCGCTGAGTGCCTGGTATCTGCTCGATGAGCTCATCGGGATGACCCATGATGTTGATTGGGCAGGTGGACCGATCACGGTCTGGCCGTCCAATGAACTCATGATGACCTGGCTCGACGTCTCCGAGCGCCAGCTCCAGGTTTTGCTGACCAAGCTGCGCAAGGCGCACATGATCTGTTACATCGACAGTCCCACGCGTCAGCGGTGGGGCCGCCGTGACCCCTCCACCGGCCGGATCCTCGAGGCCTACGGCATCGATCTTCGCCCGCTGGCTCAGCGCGTGCCCAAACTCATCGAACTAGCCGAGGCCGCACAGCGCGACCGCCATGACGCCATCCAGCGCCGGCGCCAAGCCAAGGCCATGCTGGCCCGCATCGGCGAATACATCCGGACCGCGCGCAAAGAGCTCGATGAGCGCCCCGGTGCCGCCAATGATAACTGGGACAGCTTTACCCAGGAGCTTGCGCGTGCGTCGGCCCTGATCGAGCCCAAGCGCGTAACGTTGGGCGTCCTGGACAAGGCATTGGAGCTGTTGCGGCCGCTGGAAGCGCGAGTCCGCAAAGCCATTGCGCGTCTCTTCCGACCCAAAGCCCCTCTTGATCAGCCCTCGACCAGAGGATCCCAGAAAGAGAGTTCACCCACGGGTGAATCTCAGTTCACCCATAAAACAACAACAAAACCGCTATCTTCTAACGAAGAAACTGTTGGGCTATCGGGAACCCGAGTTGGTGGCTCCGATCGTGCTCAAACCTCGAACGAACGCGCATCTGGCGATGGCCGGGCCGATAATCGAGCATCCAGTCACCGATCCGAGCGTTCCGACCGCATTCAAGACAATGCTCGCTGGGCCGCTGACCATCTGCGCGATTACAAAATCACGGAACTTGCGCTTTTGACGGCCTGTCCGTCCGTTCGAGAGATGGGCGATCCCGCTCTTGATCCGGCCGATTGGACCTGGAGCGATATCAAACGCGCTGTGCTGGAAAGCCTCTCCATCATGGGCGTGGGCGCTCATGCCTGGAAGTCCTTGAGGGCTGAACTTGGCGATCATGGTGCCTGTGTTGCCGGTGCGATCATCACGGAGAAATTCACCCAGGGCGCCCGCGGGCATGGCCCGGCCGTCGCGAACCCGGGCGGCTATGCCTACTGGATTGCGCGGCGTGCGAAGGATGAGCGCTTCCTCGATCTCGGGCCGAAGGTCCATGCGCTCCTGAAATCGCCACGCTGCGCGGAGTGAGCCGATCGTGTTCGTGCTGGCCTCCAAAGCAATAGATGTCTATAGTTTGCCGACACTGACTGGGAGGATGCTGCCACATGATCAATGTTGTTGATCCGATCCGTGCGGGTGCGCCCAAGCACTTCGAGGATCCAGGCGCTTTGAAATCTGAGTTGCTGGCATGCGTTCTCGAGCATGAAAACGGGTTCTCCGACCGTCCTTTGGATGGGGCGCCGCGATGGGGGTTATCCCGCCGGCATCTCGTCGAGCACCGTCCTGACTTGCTCGGTGTGATGGATCGCCTCGGTTTTTCCGGGTGCCACGACATCTGCGCTCGCGGTGTTGCCGCGACCGCATCGCATGATGCAGCTGAGCTTTACGACCTTCGCCTCTGGCAGCCGTGGCCTTGGGGGCAGTTCAAGAAGGGTCTGGCTCTCAAGCTGTTTGACCTCGCCGCCTTTATGGGACCGGAGACGTCGCTTCGCCTGCTTCAACGTGTTCTTCGGGCGTTCGACAAGCCCGTTGATGAAACGGGGCTCCTGGACCCGACCACGGCGTCCCTCGTTCGCAATTTGGAGAGTGACTACGGCAATCTCACCATCATTCTCGCGCTCAAGT
>JAKVCO010000077.1 GCA_022448245.1 Paracoccaceae bacterium | reverse complement strand
AACTGGTCTAGACGTGGGCGTTGAGGAACGCTTCGGTGTTAGCGCTCCTTTCTCATGCAAGTTCCGATAAACTCTCTGAACCGCCCCGGGTTTCCCGGAGGCCATTTCGTTTGAGTTTTATGCGGCCAAGTCGGCCTGTTCAAGTTTGGCGTAGTATTGCGCCTCGGCTTCGGCCGGCGGGATATTGCCGATGGGTTCGAGCAGGCGGCGGTTATTGAACCAGTCGACCCATTCCAGCGTGGCGTATTCGACATCTTCGAACGTGCGCCACGGGCCCTGCCGGTGGATGAGCTCGGCCTTGTAGAGACCGTTGATGGTTTCTGCCAGGGCGTTGTCATAACTGTCGCCGACGCTGCCCACGGATGGCTCGATCCCGGCCTCAGCCAGGCGTTCGGTATACTTGATCGAGACATACTGGCTGCCACGGTCGGAGTGATGGACGAGACCGTCCTGCCCGAGCGGTCGCCGGGCGTGGATGGCCTGCTCGAGGGCATCGAGAACAAAGCTGGCGTGAGCCGCGCGGCTGACCCGCCAGCCAACGATGCGCCGGGCGAAGGTGTCGATGACAAAGGCGACGTAGACGAAGCCGGACCAAGTGGCCACATAGGTAAAATCACTCACCCAGAGCCGGTTCGGCGCCGGGGCCTGGAACTGGCGGTTCACCCGGTCGAGTGGACAGGGTGCGCACCTGTCGCTCTTCGTGGTCTTCACCGGCTTGCCGCGGATCGCGCCTTCAAGCCCCATCTGGCGCATCAGCCGTTCCACCGTGCAGCGGGCAATATCGACGCCCTCGCGCTGCATCTGCCGCCACACCTTGCGCACGCCGTAGACGGAAAAGTTCGCCTCGAACACACGCCGGATCTCGACCTTGAGGACCTCATCGCGTCTGGCCCGCGCCGGGCGTCGGGACGGATCACGCTGCCGCGCCGCATGCTCACGATAGGTCGACGGGGCGATCGGCAAGACCCGGCAGATCGGCTCGACCCCGTAGGCCCCGCGATGCTCATCGATAAACGCGTTCATCGCTTCAACGGGCGGTCGAGCTCCGCCTGGGCAAAATACGCGCTGGCCTTGCGCAGGATCTCGTTGGCCTGTCTGAGCTCGCGAACCTCCCGCTCCAGCGTCCCGATGCGCTCGCGCTCCTCGCTCGTCGGCCCAGGCCGGGCCCCACTGTCGCGCTCAGCCTGACGAACCCAACGCCGTAGCGTCTCTGGCGTACAGCCGATCTTGCCCGAAACCGAACAGATCGCCTCCCATTGCGAGGCATGATCGTCCTGATGGTCCAAAACCAGTCGGACGGCCCGCTCGCGAACCTCCGCTGGATATCGTGTCGTGTGTCGTTCCATAATGGCTCCTACTTCTCACAAGTCGGAGCCTCCGGAAAACCCGGGGCGGTTCATCATGCGAAAACTCATCGTCATCGCAAACACTCTCATCAAAAACGACAGAACCTGGAAAAAATCCCTCTCTTGATCAAAACGGATACTCTAACCCGCAGAATACCACGTGCCCCGACCCGCGCCGTGACGTTCCAGAAGCTGCCGATCCACCAGCAGTTTGATATGATCCTTGATCGTGTTGCGGTTGGCACCGGTCGCCTTGGCAGCGTCCGCCACGGACACGCGGCCATGCTCGCGCGCGATTTCAACAATCTGCGCAGAAAGCTCCGGCAATGCCCCGAGGAGTTGGGTCTCCCGCTCCATCTTGGTTTCAAGCCGCTGCTTCTGCCGCGCCAGCGCTCGCAGGAAGTAGAGCGTCCAGGCTTGCCAGTCCGGCGCATCGGTGCGGATTGTCATCTGGGTTTTGCGCAGGGCCAGATAATAGGCATCCTTGCTCTGTTCGATGACATGTTCGAGTGAGCTGTAAGGCACATAGCCATATCCGGCCCGCAGCAAAAGAAGCGTGGTCAGTACTCGCGACAAGCGTCCATTGCCGTCCTGGAACGGGTGAATCTCCAAAAAC
>JAKVCO010000076.1 GCA_022448245.1 Paracoccaceae bacterium | reverse complement strand
CCAGATGGTCGCCATCCGCACGGCTGAGGCCGCCGGCAGCGCCGATCGCGGCGCCCTGCAGACCGAGCTGTTCTCGGATGACTACCTCATCGAACGCCCGCTGCTGCAAGCCATGCGGCCCAACGCCTCTGGCGCACCGATTCTGCTGATCGACGAATTGGACCGCACCGATGAACCGTTCGAGGCCTTCCTTCTCGAAGCCCTGTCCGACTTTCAGGTCACCATCCCCGAGATCGGCACCATCAAGGCGCCCGAACCGCCCATCGTGATCCTCACCTCCAACCGTACCCGCGAAGTCCATGACGCGCTCAAACGGCGCTGCCTCTATCATTGGGTCGACTACCCCGATTTCGACCGCGAGCTGGAAATTCTTCGCGCCCGCGCCCCCGAGGCCGAAGAGGCGCTGAGCCGCGAGATCATCGCCTTCGTCCAGCACCTGCGCACCGAAGACCTGTTCAAGAAACCCGGCGTCGCCGAAACCATCGACTGGGCGAAATGCCTGCTCGCGCTCGACGTGATCACCCTCAGCCCCGACGTCATCGCCGACACGCTTGGCGCGATCCTGAAATACCAGGACGACATCGCCAAGCTGCAAGGCTCCGAGGCCAAGCGCATCCTCGACGAGGCCCGTAAAACACTCGAACCCGCGTGACCCGGCTCCGCTTTCTTTGCTTCACAAATACTCCCGGGGGTCTGGGGGCAGAGCCCCCAGTGAACAGATATGGTTGAACTTCCCGATCTCGATCTGCCGGACAATCCCAAACTGGCACATAACATCCTGCATTTCTCCCGCGCGCTGCGCCGGGCCGGGCTGCCGGTCGGGCCGGGCCGTGTGGTCGATGCCATTCGCGCGGTTGAGGCCGCAGGCTTCACCGAAAAGCGCGATTTCTACTACACGCTGCAGGCCTGTTTCGTCTCGCGCCCTGAACATCGCGCCACCTTCGGCCAGGTCTTTCGCCTTTACTGGCGCGACCCGCGTTACCTCGAACATATGATGTCCATGATGCTGCCCGCCATCCGCGGCGTGCAGGAAGACCGCACCGCGCAGGCCGCCGAAAAACGCGCGGCCGAAGCGCTGCTCGACGGCGCCCAGCCCGAAATGCCCGACCTGCCCGAGAGCGAGGGCGAGGAGACGATGATCGAGATCGACGCCTCGCTCACCATGTCCTCCGAAGAAAAGCTGCGCTCCTTGGATTTCGAACAGATGAGCAGCGAGGAGGTCGCCCGCGCCAAACGCATGCTCGCGCGGCTGACCCTGCCGGTCCAACCCATCGCCTCGCGCCGCCGCCAGCCCGCCCCGCTCGGCCCCCGGATCGACCGCGCCGCCACGCTGCGTGCGGCCATGCGCAAAGGCGGAGAGCTTCACGATCTGCGCCGGGCCGAACCGCGCATCCGCTGGCCCAACCTGATCGCGCTGTGTGATATCTCCGGCTCGATGAGCCAATATAGCCGCATCATCCTGCATTTCCTGCATGCGGTCTCAAATGCCAAAGGGCAGGGCTGGGCCAAGGTCCATGCGTTTACCTTTGGCACGCGGCTCACCAATATCACCCGCCACCTGCAGCAACGCGACGTGGATGCCGCGCTCAAAGCCGCGGGGGCCGAGGCGCAGGATTGGGAAGGCGGCACGCGGATCGGGTCCTGCCTGCATGATTTCAACCGCGACTGGTCCCGCCGGGTTCTGGGGCAGGGGGCGGTGGTTCTGTTGATCACCGATGGGCTCGACCGCGACGACCCGGACGCGCTGGGCCGCGAAATGGAACGCCTGCATCTGTCCTCGCGGCGCCTGATCTGGCTCAACCCGCTCTTGCGCTGGGACGGGTTCGCCCCCAAAGCCACCGGCATCCGCACCATGCTGCCCCATGTCGACAGCTTCCGCGCGGGTCATTCCATCGCCTCGATCGAAGAACTGGCCCAAGTCATCTCCCGCCCCGATGATCTGGGCGAAAAGGCGCGGTTGATGCAGATGCTGTAGCGCCTCTACTTCAGGTGTTTGGGCTGAACGG
>JAKVCO010000075.1 GCA_022448245.1 Paracoccaceae bacterium | reverse complement strand
CATAGGCGTCGAAATCCATGCGGTATAGCCCCGTAGCATCCTTGACCAGCGGCAGCTGGGTGTTGGTGCGGCCTGCTTTGGTGATCTTGTTTTCAAATTCGTGGTAGACCGGGGTGAAGGTCACAACCGCATCACCGGGTTCGGTCAACGCCAGCAGCGTCGTGGCAATGCCGTGGCCCAGGCCATAGGTGGTGAACATCCAATCTTGTTCGATCTTCCAGTTGTGTCGGGTTTCCATCCACCATTGCACGGCCTCAAGGCATTTCTCGTGGCCGCTGAAATAGCCATAGTTTTCCTTGTCGATCAGCTCTTGCATGGCGTTGGTCAGAAACTCTGGTGCCTCAAAATCCTTGTCGGCAATCCACATCGGCAGGCCTTCGTTGGCAGGCACGCCAAAGGCGCGCTCCATCGCGTCCCATTTGAGCGAACGGCAATTGGTGCGGTCGGTGATCTTGTCAAAATGCATGTAAGCTGCTCCGTGTTCTTGAGCCAAAGGCTATCTAAATGTGCGGCGCAGGCAAGGGGGCTCGCCCGTATCGACATAAATCCGATCTTCAAGGCAGGCCTAAGCGTTGCGGACTGGCCTTGTTTCGCCTAAGTCAAACCTCATGAAACGCCCGATCCTGATCCACCCCGACCCGCGCCTGAAAAAGGTCTGTGCCCCTGTAGCTGATATTTCGGACAGCTTGCGCAAGCTTGGCGATGATATGCTGGAAACCATGTATGACGCGCCGGGCATCGGCCTGGCTGCGCCGCAGATCGGCGTGCTGGACCGCGTGATCGTGATGGATTGCGTCCGCGAAGACGAAGGCGACCCGCGCCCGATGCTGATGTTCAACCCGACCATTGTAGCCTCGTCCGAGGAAACCAGTGTTTATGAGGAAGGCTGCCTGTCGCTGCCCGAGCAATACGCCGAAGTGACCCGTCCCGCCGAAGTGGAGGTCGAATGGCTTGACCGCGATGGCAATCTACAGAAGGAAACTTTTGCAGACCTCTGGGCCACCTGCGTGCAGCACGAAATCGACCACCTCGATGGGAAGCTGTTCATTGACTACCTGAAGCCGATGAAGCGCCAGATGATCACCCGCAAGGTTCAGAAGCTGAAGCGCGAACGCGCCCGCAGCGCGGAATAAGGAAGACACCCGATGACAGTCCGCAGCTGCCTGCCGTGGCCCGATAAGCGCCTGCGCCAAAAGGCCGAAGAGGTGACCGAGATCACCGATGAGATCCGCACCATCTGGGACGATATGATCGACACAATGGAAGCCATGCCGGGGGTGGGCCTTGCGGGCAATCAGATCGGTGTGATGCTGCGTCTGGCGGTTGTGGATGGGTCGGCCGAACGGGGACGTGCGGTGAAGATGGCCAACCCCGAGGTGCTGCATTCTTCGGTCGAGCTGCGCGAACATGACGAGGCCAGCCCGAACCTGCCGGGCGTGTCGGCCAAGATCAAACGCCCGCGCGCGCTGACGGTGAAATTCCTGAACGAACACGGCATGATCGACCGGCGTGACTTTGTCGGGATCGAGGCGACCTCGGTCCAGCATCAGATCGACCATCTGAACGGCAAGATGTATTTCGACCACCTGTCCAAGGTGAAGCGCGATATGCTGATCAAGAAATCCAAGAAACTGAGCGGCTAAGGGGCATCTGATATGCGTGTGATCTTTATGGGAACGCCCGAGTTCTCCGTCTCTGTGCTGGATGAACTGCTCGATGCAGGCCATGAGATCGCCGCAGTCTACTGCCAACCGCCGCGCCCTGCGGGACGCGGGAAAAATGACCGCCCTACACCGGTGCACGCGCGCGCCGACGAACTGGGCCTTGAGGTTCGCCACCCCGTGTCGCTGAAGGGCGAGGCTGAACAGGCCGCGTTCGCAGCGCTGAATGCGGATGTGGCTGTGGTTGTGGCCTACGGCCTGTTGCTGCCGCAGACTGTGCTGGACGCGCCGAAACACGGCTGCCTGAATGTTCACGCAAGCCTTCTGCCGCGCTGGCGTGGTGCGGCCCCGATCCACCGCGCGATCATGGCGGGCGAAATCCGCGGCGTCGTGGGCGAATCCGGGGCTGGCAAGTCGATGACGGGTAACGCCGTGATAGGT
>JAKVCO010000074.1 GCA_022448245.1 Paracoccaceae bacterium | reverse complement strand
ATACGGCAGGGAGTTCTGGAAACGCTGGACAGGCTATCACGCCCGATCCCGCGTCGAGGCTAAAATGCGATGCCTCAAGTCATTCGGAGACCGCATCGCTGCGAAAGATCCAGACCGTCAAACAGCAGAAATCCACATCCGCATAGCACTCATGAACCGCTTCTCAGCCCTCGGCCAGGCCGAGATAACCCGTGTCGCGTGAACAAACTGGGGAAAGGGGAAATCCGCACAAATCCTGAGTTATGCAACAATGCCCCGCCGAAGTCGCGTCGAAAGCAAGATGCATTGCATAAAGCTGATAGGCCAATCGCTCATGGCACGGGACTTCGACCGGCAGGTCGCTGAGGTCCAAATCCGCGTCGCCGTGCTCAATCGCTACACAGCACTTGGCATACCCGTCACAGAGCCCGTAGGATAAGTCCGTCCGGGGAAAGGGGAACTCCGCCCATCACCCGATTTGTGCAACATGTATAACCGCCCCTTGCGCAAGAGGAAATTTGAGAGCTGTTGTTGGCGCGTCACCGGGTGCTGACATGTATCCGGCCTCGTGTGCGGCGTCATACATGCCGCGGGCCCGTATGGTGTTCGCAGGTCGGGTCCAGATCAAAGCCGCGTGCTCGACGGCACTCTGTTGCACACTGGGTCTCCCGATCCTGTCTCACGACTGTTGCGCCAAACTGCTCCTTGCCCTCTTCCGCTCCGACGTCCTCGCGACCGTTCGTAGACTTACGCTGTCACGGCCGGAGACTGGTAGACGCCACCGCGGACCATCAGAGCCCAAACGATGCGCGCCATTTTGTTTGCCAGCGCGACCCGAGCCAACATTGCGGGCTTGCGTGCCAGCAGATCTCCTAGCCATGTTCCGGGTTGTGCTTCGCGATGGGTATGGCGTTTGATTATCACGCTGTTGGCGCCGATGATCAGCAGCCGCCTGAGAGACCGCTCACCCATCTTCGTCGTTGCGCCGAGGCGCTGCTTGCCACCGGTCGAGTGTTGCCTGGGCACCAACCCGAGCCAGGCCGCAAAATCACGTGCCTTACGGAACGTCTCAGGTGGCGGCGCAAGCGTCGCTAGGGCAGTGGCGATCAAGGGACCAATACCGGGCACTGTCATCAGCCGTCGGGCGACCTCGTTCTCTTTGGCGCAGCGTAAGATCTCAGCATCGAGCCTCCCGATCTGCGCCTCGAGGTGCGCCAAGGACCCGATTAGAACCTGCAGGGTTGCTGTCGCCTCGGCGGGCAAGTTGCTCTCTGGATCTTCGACGATGGCGATCAGCTTTGAGGCATTGGCAGCGCCCTGCGGCACGACCTGCCCAAACTCGGCAAGGTGACCGCGCAGGGCGTTGATCGCCTGGGTGCGCTGCCGGATCAGTAGCTCGCGCACGCGGAACACCATCGCCGCGCCCTGAGTCTCCTCGCTCTTCACCGGCACGAAGCGCATTGATGGTCGTATCGCAGCCTCGCAGATCGCCTCGGCGTCAGCTGCATCATTCTTCTGACGCTTTACGAAGGGCTTCACATAAGCTGGCGGGATCAGCCGCACTTCGTGGCCCAACTTGCCGATCTCGCGACCCCAGTGATGAGCGCCGCCGCATGCTTCCATAGCCACGATGCAAGATGGCAGTGCCTCAAAAAACTCTAGTACCTGCGCGCGCCGCAGCTTCTTTCGTAGCACCGCACCGCCCGTGGCATCTGCCCCGTGCACTTGGAACACATTCTTCGCCAGATCGAGCCCGACTGTGATAATCTCCGACATGACCGTCCTCCTTTATGGATCATCGCAGACCCACCTTGGCACATCGATGCCGTCAGGGGGCGGTCACATCATCAAAGCCGCGACCCACCCAAGAATGCCGGTGCGGCCTTTGTGGGATAATGTAAAAAACAGGATACGTTACGATGAATATCGATCAAAGAGCCATTTTAGCCGCCCACAATAACGCGGACTGCTACGAAGCGATGTTCACATCGCACAATCTTAGATTTGACAGACGATCATACGCCTTTATCGGTCACGACAAGCCACCTCCTTACTACTCAAACCTTACGACTCTTGATCCATCAAACGCCCACCTAGTTCCCCAAGAACTGTCCAAATTAGCTCAAACCTTC
>JAKVCO010000073.1 GCA_022448245.1 Paracoccaceae bacterium | reverse complement strand
AATCGCGTTTGGCAGCAGCCAATTGGAACCACCCAAGCTCCGGCGCTGACAGGCGAGTATCTTTTCATCATGGGCGTCGATGCCGAGCTGGCTTGTATCAAAGCCGGAACAGGCCAAGTTGTTTGGGTGAAGGACCTCGAAAAGTTCTCAAATGAGAAGAAACAAAAGGGTCGATTGACCTATGCAGGTCCCGTGATCGCCTCAGGTCGCGTGCTCGTCGTTTCTTCAAAAGGGGAGTTGATCGCCTTCGATCCACAGACCGGTGATGAGACTGACCGCTTGAAAATTGGTGATCCTGTCTATATCGAGCCGATTGCTGTTCAGGAAAAATTGATTGTTCTGACAGATGACGCGCGCTTGGTTGCTGTTCGCTAGGGCAATTGGAGCGCGCACTCCGTTTTTCTAAAGGCGCGCGCTATGCCATTAAAAATCGCTATTGTTGGACGCCCGAATGTTGGGAAGTCGACCCTGTTTAACCGCCTGGCGGGGAAGCAATTGGCGCTGGTCGATGATCAGCCCGGCGTCACGCGTGACCGCAAAGAAGCTGAGGGGCGGCTCGCCGATCTACCTCTCATCCTGATCGATACAGCTGGGTATGAAGACGTCACTGATGAGTCTCTCGAATCGCGGATGCGCGAACAAACAGAAATCGCTATTCGCGAAGCTGAACTGGCCCTGTTCCTCATCGACGCACGTGTCGGTGTAACAGCGCTGGATGAGCGGTTCGCGCAGGTGCTGCGACGGGCGGATATGCCGATCGTTCTAGCTGCGAACAAAGCAGAGGGCCGCGCCGGAGAGGCAGGCGTTCTGGAGGCTTGGAACCTGGGGCTCGGTGAGCCTGTGGGTCTTTCGGGTGCCCATGGTGAAGGCTTATCCGACCTCTATGCCTCGATCCGTGAAGTGCTGGGCGAAGAAGCTTTTGAGCGGGCGTTGCAAGAGGCCGAAGAAGAAGAGCAAGACAGATTCAATGAGGGAATCTTGGATCAACTCGAGGGACTCGATGTGGATGACCCATACCTCAATGCAGACAAACTGACTGCCGCCCTAGAGAAAGCTGGCATCGATGATGAGGCCGAAGGTGCCGCAATCGATGAGGCGAAAGCGGCAACGAAGACCCGCCCCATCCGGCTCGCCATTGTTGGCCGTCCGAATGCAGGTAAGTCGTCCTTGATCAACCAGTTGGTTGGCGAGCAGCGCATGCTAACCGGGCCAGAAGCCGGCATAACACGCGATTCCGTGACGCTGCGTTGGACCTGGGAAGGCCGTGAAGTACGTCTGGTGGATACAGCGGGATTGCGCCGCAAGTCTAAAGTCCAAGAGCGTTTGGAGAAGATGTCGACCGGAGAAACGGTCCGCTCTCTGAAATATGCGGATGTCGTCGCCCTGGTGATGGATCCGGAAGACTCGTTTGAAAAACAGGACCTTCAAATCGCTGATCTCGCCATTCGCGAGGGACGCGCTGTCGTCTTTGTCGTCTCCAAATGGGATACGATTAAAAACCACGGCATGGCGATGAAAGAGCTCGAGCGCCGCCTGAAAGAGCATTTGCCACAAGCCAAAGGAGCTGCGCTTGTGACGCTCTCCGGCCTGACTGGGAAGCGCGTTGAGCGCCTCATGCCTGCAGTTGCGAAAGCCTATGACGACTGGTGCGCGCGTGTGAAAACCGGCGATTTGAACCGTTGGCTCCGCTATATGATCGAGCGCAACCCGCCGCCGAGCGTTCAAGGTAAAAGAATCAAGCCTCGCTATATGGCACAGATCAAGGCGCGTCCGCCAACCTTCGTGTTGATTGCATCTCGCGGGGATCAAATGCCGGAGCAGTATAAGCGGTACCTCGTGAACGGCTTACGTGAGGCATTTGAATTGCCGGGCGTTCCGATCCGCCTGCACGTTAAGCAGGGGGCCAATCCATACGCAGATAAAGCGCGTCGGAAGCGCTAAGCGCTTGGTATTATTTCGTAAACTCCACTTTAAGTAGTTTTGATCAAAATGCCTACAAAGGGCTATTATGACTCAGACTGCTGTATCAAATTCACCCGAGAAATCGGCGCGTTCTGGCGCGGAAGCAAATGAGCTGACGCAGTATTACGCGCAGCTTATCGCCGAGCATAGCACCGACCCCATTGCTATTCTGGATGCAACAGCGTGCGTCGAATGGTGTAACGCCGCCTATGAGAACGTCACGGGATA
>JAKVCO010000072.1 GCA_022448245.1 Paracoccaceae bacterium | reverse complement strand
ATGAAGCCTTCCTTGCTGACCACGATCATCGCGCGCTTGTCGGTGATCGTCATCCATTTCAGGATCGCGGCTGTGAGCGACACGGCATATCGATCTGCGAGTTCGGTCATCACGTCGATGTCGACGATCCGTCCTTTGATCTGTTCGCGGAAATCGTCCAGCGGCATCAGCAGATATGAGGCGAATGTGTTTGCCTCTGCCTCGATCTTGTTCCGAGCCTCATCCCAATCGGCCATGTTGCGGTTGGTGCATTGCAAGCCGCGCGGGTTGGCCTGCCGATGCAGGAGGTAGTGACCAAGCTCATGGGCCAGCGTGAAATTGCGCCGCCCCGGCGAGCGGACCGTCTCGTTATAGATGATGCCCCACTCTCCGGAACCGTCAGGATTGGGCATCAGCATGCCTTCGATGCCCTTGGACAGGTCCAGCCCGCCGACCATTGTGATCGGAGCATCCGGATACACCTGATGCGAGAAATCCTGCGCGAGCCCCGCCACATCGATGGGGAACCGAGGCAGGCCATGCGCCGCTTGGTGCAGCGACAGGATCTGGGTCAGGCGGATCGCCCAACCCTGTGGTGTGGTGGGAAGGGTCAATCCTTTTTTCCCCACATGTCGATCATCTGCTTGATCTTCTCTTGATCATCCAAGTCGAGCTTTTTGAAGCTTCGGTAGAATGCCTCCTTCAGAACCTCGTCGCCGGGCTCCTCGCTGTCATCGAGCAGGTAATCGGTGGTCACCTCCAGTGCCTGGGCAATGCGGGTCAGCTTCTCACCGGACGGTTTTCGTGTCTCGCGGTTCTCGAGTTCCCAAAGATAGCTTTTGCTGGAGTCGGTCAGCGCCGCGAGCTTGTCGAGGGAGTATCCCTTCTCCTTTCGGTGGCGCTTGATCTTGGCGCCGAGGGACGTGGTCATCGTATCATCCTTGGTTTCCTTGGTCAGAGGACATTTGTTCGATATGCCGAACAAAATTGTGCCGCGCAAGTGGACCTGACGGTTTGTTCGGTATATATCGAACACGATCGTATCGCATTTTCGCGATTCTGTCCTCCTCCCCGGCCAAAGAAAGGGCTCTCATGACCGCCATCGCCGCGTTCCTCCGCAAGACCCCCGTGATCCGTCTGCAGGATTACTTCACTGCTGGCGGGTTTACCTCGCTTGCGCCCATCGACTGGCCGAAGCCCGAGCCCGAGGTGGTAGAGTCGCTGATCAAGGCCGTCGACGCCATGTCCGATGACGAAAAGCAGCGCGTCGTTCTCGATGCGGCCCGCGTGGCGGCGCTGGCGGACGAACCCGGCCAGAACGCGTTGCAGAACGTCGTTGTGAACCGCGCGGTCTTCGATACGCTCGATGGGTCCAACAACCGCTCGCTCTGGGTTTTCCTCAACGAGAATGACCGGTTCCGCTTGGCCGAAGAGGTGCGCTACAATGACGAGCGCCGCCGCGGGCGGTCGTGGAGCGGGTTCGGCGTCGATCCCGATCTCGCGGTGAAGAAGGACCCGGTTTCGCTCGCCGCGTTTACGGCCGCGATCCGCGAACGGTTCGAAACGCCCAACGTGCATGTCGACATCTTTGATCGCCACCGGGTGATCCTTGATGGTGAAGAATGCGAACTCGTTCAGGTGGCTGTCTACCGTGAAGGCCGCCCCGAGGACATGCTGGGTTTCGGTGCCGACAGCACCTTGTCCCGCCGCATCGTGAAGCCCGTGTTCGAGGCTGCGCTGACCTATGAGGCAGCGACCGGCGTGATCGAGGTCGTGGCTAAGACCCGCGAAGATCGCATGGATCTGACGCGTTTCATGGCGCGGGATCTGATCGGCATTACCATTGACGAAAAGCAGCAGCTGCCGCTGCGGGAATATGACCTCAGCATGCTCGCGCAGCCGTTCGATTTTCCGACAGATCCGGCAGACGGGATCGTGGGCGTTACCGTCAAGGAGTTGCGGTTAATGGATCTCGGCGATGCAAAGGAACGCATCACGCTCGAGTCCATGTCGGGCGCGGACCGGACGATCTGGCAGATGGCCGAGCATCGCATTGGTCTGGACATCGGCGGAGGGTCCTTCGCCCACGGGGTTACCGGTGAGGTGCCGGAATGGGTGATCACGCGGGCGCGCTTCACGATCAAGTTCCACCCCGGTCCGTCCGGCGGGCGCGGCAAATCTCTGTCGCTGACCGTGACCATGCCGCATGGCTGCAACCTGAAGGACATGACGCCGCAA
>JAKVCO010000071.1 GCA_022448245.1 Paracoccaceae bacterium | reverse complement strand
CACATCGCGGGAATTTTGTTGCGAGTGTGCATTGTCATCGCTCGCTCCGGACGAGAGGGATGACCTCATAAGTGCCCTCAACTCTTTGGTGATCCCTCTCTCTACGAATCATCCCGGCGCGACTATGTTCGCCGCACTCAACAAGTCGAACTCATCAATGTGAACCTACTCAAGTTCCATGCTCTCGGCGATTTGTTTGGCGACATCGGCATTTGCTTTGCGCACCGGATCGGCCGCGAGATGCGCATACCGAGCTGTCGTCTGAGCCTGTGTGTGTCCGAGGAGTTTGCCGATCATTGGCAGACTCAAACCTTGCGAAGCAGCGTTTGCCGCAAATGAATGCCGCAAATCATGGATTCGGACATCTTCCAGTTTTGCCGCCTTTCTAACGCGCCGCCACGGTTTTTGCAGGTCGGTAAGATAGGACCCTGCATGTCCCCCGTCAGCGCCTATGGCACAGATTTGAGGTTGTGATTTAAGGAGGATTTGGGTTTCGTCGTAGTGACGAAGGAACGAAGATGAAGCCCAAATCCTCAAGGTCCAAATCGCCTGCCGAGCAGGTGGTGAAGGACATCCGCCGAAAGACCCGTCGGCATTTTTCCGCTGAAGACAAGATCAGGATCGTGCTCGACGGCCTGCGCGGTGATGACTCCATCGCCGAGCTGTGCCGCAAGGAAGGCATTGCCCAGAGCCTGTATTACACCTGGTCCAAGGAATTCATGGAAGCTGGCAAGCGTCGGCTTGCCGGTGACACCGCCCGTGCTGCTACCACGGACGAGGTGAAGGATCTTCGCCGCGAGGCCCGCGATCTGAAGGAGTGTGTGGCCGACCTCATCCTGGAGAACCGCCTGCTCAAAAAAAGCATGATCGCGGATGGGGGAGACGACGAATGAGGTATCCCGCATCCGAGAAGCTGGAGATCATCCGCATCGTCGAGCAGTCTCACCTGCCCGCCAAGCAAACGCTGGACCAGCTCGGCGTGGCAAGGCGAACCTTCTACCGCTGGTATGACCGCTACCTTGAAGGCGGGCCGGAGGCGCTGGCAGACCGGCCATCGACGCCGAGCCGGGTGTGGAACCGCATCGGTGAGGACATCCAGCAGCAGATCGTCGAGATGGCGCTGGAGCTGACCGAACTGTCTCCTCGCGAACTGGCGGTGCGCTTCACCGACGAGCGGTGCTACTTCGTATCCGAAGCCACGGTTTACCGCCTTCTCAAGGCCCATGATCTGATCACCAGCCCGGCCTACACGGTGATCAAGGCGGCAGAGGCGTTCCACACGCAGACGACTCGGCCCAACGAGATATGGCAGACCGATTTTACCTACTTCAAGATCATCGGATGGGGCTGGGTCTACCTATCCACCGTGCTCGACGATTACTCGCGCTACATCATTGCTTGGAAGCTCTGCTCCACCATGAGGGCCGAGGACGTCACCGAGACGCTCGACATGGCTCTGGCAGCCTCAGGCTGCGACCACGCCAACGTGCTGCACAGGCCGCGGCTCCTGAGCGACAACGGCCCGAGTTACATCGCCGGAGAACTGGCCGATTATCTCAATGGCAAGCAGATGGATCACGTTCGCGGCGCGCCCTTCCATCCGCAGACCCAAGGCAAGATCGAGCGTTGGCACCAGACCCTGAAGAACCGTGTGTTGCTGGAGAACTACTTCCTGCCCGGCGATCTCGAACAGCAGATCGAGGCCTTCGTCGAGCATTACAACCACCAGCGCTACCACGAGAGCCTCGACAACGTCACACCCGCCGACGCCTACTTCGGCAGGGCAAAAGCAATCATCAAACGAAGAGAAAGGATCAAGCGACAGACACTCGAACATCGGCGCTTGCAACACCGCAGGCTCGCCGCCTAAACATCAATCCCAGACGAGGCCCACACTCCGCAATCCTACGCCGCGAGTTGTGCCAAATGTTCTGACGACGGACAGCCAATATAAACTCGATTTGTAAGCATACTGTGGATTGCGCTCGCAACCCACTGCTTACCTCTCCGCGTTCGGTATCCTTCTTCGTTCAACTTTTTTGTAATGGCCTTCACCCCGACGCCAGAAGAGTGCAGATCGAAGACCATCCTCACTACTGCTGCTTCAGTTTCACAAACACCGAGCTTCTTTTTCTCACGCTCACCGCGAACTTCAGCAACGACAAGCTTATAGCCGAAAGGTGAAGTTCCCCCATTCCGAAAGCCTTGCCGTGCGTTTTCTTCCATTGCCCGCCGGACATGCTTCGATTGCTCGCGGCTTTGATAGTC
>JAKVCO010000070.1 GCA_022448245.1 Paracoccaceae bacterium | reverse complement strand
GATGTCGCCGGGCTCATAGGCCTTGAAGGCGCTGTGCTTTGGCTTGGGAGCCCTAGCCTTCATGGCCCGCAGGTAGAGGTGGTCCGAGAAATCTGAACACGTAAGTTAGGTGGAATTTCCGCTCCTGATCCGGCAGCGTGCCGGGACGAAGGAGCGAAGATGGCAAGACGACCAAGACGGAACCATAGCCCTGCATTCAAAGCGAAAGTCGCGTTGGCGGCTTTGAGGGGCGACAAAACGATGAGCGAACTTGCGACGCAGTTTGATGTTCATCCGAACCAGATCAAGCAATGGAAAGATCAGCTTCTTGATGGTGTGACGGATGTCTTCGATGACAAACCGAAGGCTTCGAAAGCCCCCGAGATCGACGTGAAATCCTTGCACGCGAAGATCGGCCAGCTGACGCTGGAAAACGATTTTTTGGAAGGAGCGCTCGACAAGGCCGGTCTGTTGCCGAGCGCAAAGAAATGACGGATCGCGACCACAACCTGAGTTTGGCCCGCCAAGCCGAGTTGCTCGGGATCAGCCGGGGCAGTCTATATTATGAGCCGCGCCCGGTCTGCGAAGATGACCTCAGGCTGATGCGGCGGATTGACGAGCTTCACATGGAGTATCCGTTCGCGGGCAGCCGGATGATGAAGGGCCTCTTGCGCCAGGAGGGGTTCACCGCCGGACGACTTCGTGTGGCCACCTGCATGAAGCGGATGGGCATTCAGGCGCTGTATCGCAGGCCAAATACGTCAAAACCGGCCCCCGGCCACAAGGTCTTTCCGTATCTGCTGAGGAAGCTGGCGGTGACGCGCCCGAACCAGGTCTGGGCGATGGACATCACCTACATTCCTATGGCGCGCGGGTTCGTCTATCTGGTCGCCGTGCTGGATTGGTTCAGCCGGAAGGTTCTGGCTTGGCGGCGGTCGACCACGCTGGAAACCGGGCCGTGCATTGAGGCTTTGGAAGACGCCATGCTTCACCACGGCAAACCAGAGATCATGAATACGGATCAGGGCAGCCAGTTCACATCCATCGACTTCATCAAAGCGCTGAAGGTTGCCGATATCCAGATCAGCATAGACGGCAAAGGCGCATGGCGGGACAACGTCTTTGTCGAACGGCTCTGGCGGACGATCAAATATGAAGAGGTCTACCTGCGCGCCTATGACAGCGTATCGGCTGCGCGTGAAAGCCTGCGCCGGTATCTGATGTTCTACAACAGCAGGAGACCCCATTCATCGCTGGACGGGCAGACGCCCGATCAGGCATATCTCAACCCGTCGGCACCAATCCCGGTGGCGGCATAATCGAGCGGAAAATCCACTTACAAAACGCCGCAAAACTGTTCAAACGAACCGAACCGCCTCTTAAGTGAAGCCGCTCACCCAGAGCACGTTTGCTGCAGGCGCGTAGAACTGACGGTTCACCTTGTCTAACGGACATGGCAGTGCCTTGTCTGGGATTGTTGTCTTTGGTTTTTTGCCTCTCACTCCACCTTCGATCCCAATGTCCTTCATCAGCCGTGCGACGGTACAGCGGGCGATATCAAAGCCTTCCCGGCGCATCTGATGCCACACGTTGCGAACACCGTAGACGCTTAGGTTTTCCTCAAAGACACGCTTGATCTCGGGCTTCAGTTCTTCGTCACGCTTGGCGCGATCCGAAAGGCGTGAAGGGTCAGTGCGCTTTGCCAAATGATCATAAAATGTTGCAGGGGCAATCGGCAGCACACGGCAGATTGGCTCGACCCCGTGATCCGCGCGGTGATCTTCTATGAACTGGATCATCGTTTCAGTGGGCGGTCGCGCTCCGCCTGGGCAAAATACGCGGAAGCCTTGCGAAGAATCTCATTGGCCTGCTTCAGTTCGCGAACTTCGCGCTCAAGCGCCTTCATCTTCTCGGCCTGCTCGGGTGTGATGCCGCCGCGCTGGCCAGTATCAACCTCAACCTTCTTGACCCACTCGTTCAGCGTCTGCGGCGCACAGCCGATCTTCGATGAAATCGACACAATCGCCGCCCAACGGCTCTCATGCTGACCTGCGCCATCCAATACCAGCCGCACAGCGCGTTCGCGGACGTCCGGTGAATATTTGTTCGTCGTCTTTGTCATGATGCTCCATCCTACTCATGAGTTGGAGCCTCCGGCAAACCCGGCGCGGTTCAGTTGGTTGTTCACCGGATAGTCTGCGCGTTTGGTGCCAACAGGCCAGTTCCACTGTCCAGACAGGAGTTGGGTACGTGCGAGTTCGCACAGAAACAACTTACCGAAGTTCTCTTCCGGAGCATTTCCCAAAGGTGATTCAGCGCCAGCGGGCGATGATAGCCCGCGTTTTTGCCTCGGAAATGAGACCAAACCTCGCCCAAAACTGA
>JAKVCO010000007.1 GCA_022448245.1 Paracoccaceae bacterium | reverse complement strand
ACAGATGCCCGAAGGTCTTCCTGTCCGCCATCGCCCTCGCAGCTCTCGTAATTTACTGGCTATGAGTCCTGAGCCTAAGGAAACTACATCAAGAGTGATTGGGGCGATAAGCTTGTTTTTTTTCATTTCTCCGGTTCCCTGAGAAACTCGCTCCTTTGATCAAGCGTTCTCCAGCGCAGACATAGTAATTCTTACCTAAGCGCAAGGCCTGTGCCGTGATTTGAGCGTGAAATCGACCGTCTGTTCAATCCAGACCAGTGCGTCGACGATCTATCTTGAGCTAGATTCTGGTTTGACCTTGCCTTCGTGGCAGGTTGATTTCACCCCTTCTTCTACACGTCTCACGAGATATGAGTGTAAGGTCTGATCCGTGACTCCAAATC
Organism: Paracoccaceae bacterium; assembly: GCA_022448245.1. Taxonomy (GTDB): domain Bacteria; phylum Pseudomonadota; class Alphaproteobacteria; order Rhodobacterales; family Rhodobacteraceae; genus Shimia_B. Next base: position 254,413 of record JAKVCO010000007.1, on the reverse strand, counting down.
AACCCCTCTTTGAGGGCAGTGGTACATTAGGTGGCCCAAAAGGTGGGCTAGAAAAAGGAGTATTCTCTATCAGTCTTATTAGCATGTAAAAATTACTTGTTGGGCGTGCCTCTTCTGGCACCATTGGTTTTCCGAACAGTCAGATGCTCAGCGCCGCGAGGCCAGAGATTGCCTTAGGCGAATGTCTGTGGGCAGACGAACCGGTTTCTCGGCTTCACCGTGGCGCATCATCTGGATGATGAGGCCGGCGGCCCGGCGACCCATCTCGCGATGGGGAACGTGGACGGTGGTCAGCGCGGGTTCGGCAAGAAGGGCGATTTCGATGTCGTCGAACCCGGTCACGGAGACATCGCCCGGCACGCTTAGCCCCATTTCCCGCGCAGCCCGCAGGGCGCCGATGGCCAGAACGTCGTTCACGCACATGACGGCGGTGGTGCCCGGCGCGGCGGCCATGGCCTGGCGAAACGCCGTTTCCCCGTTTTCGATCCCGTAGGGTGTCTCGATGACGAGCAGCCTCGCGGGATCCACGCCTGCTTCGGCCAGCGCGTCACGGATGCCCTGCACACGACCGCGCGCGCGGTCGTTGCTGGCTGTTGGTGCCGAAATGCAGGCAATGTTTCGGTGCCCGTGGCCGATAACGACGCGGGCGAGTTCGGCCATCGCGTAGCGGTTGTCAAAACCAATGGCAGGCTTCTCATCTCCCTCCGCGTAGGACCATGACACGAGCGTCGGCACCTGACGTTTGGCCAAGAAGGCGTAGAGGTCGGGGCTGCGGTCGTAGCCGATCAACAGCAGCGCATCAGCCCCGCGTGCGACAAGGGCGCGGACCTGCTCGTCTTCGAGCTTTTCGTCATAGGCCGACGACGCGACAAGGAGCGTTTTGCCGTGGCGCACGAGCTCCTCCTGGAAGGCCTGAAGACCGCGCGCGAAGACCGCGTTTTCCATGGTTGGTATGACGGCGCCTACGGTATTTGACTGCTTGGCGGCGAGGGCGCGGGCGTTGAAATTCGGCGCGTAACCTAGATCGCGAACGGCCTTCATGACGCGCTCTCGCGTGTCGCCGACCACCTGGTCCGGTGAGTTCAGGCAACGCGAAACCGTGGCCGTCGAAACGTTCGCGCGCTTGGCGACATCCGCAAGTGTAGGGACCGCGTTATCTGAACCGTTCTGAGCCATGTGTCTGGGTGTGGACTATGCACCCCTGGAGGTCAAATTTCCAACTTTTTTCTTTGAATACAGGGAGATCAGGGTGAGTTTGATGTATCAATGTAAGCGCTTGCATCCGAATTACATCGCGCTTACGTTGAGCGCGACTCAGTCTGAACACGGACAGTCAGGGAGGAAATATGCCGTACATAATCGCAGCGGTTCTGCTTGCCGCCTTCATCGCGAATGTCAGCATCGGAGCACTCGGACAGGCCGCCCCAGCGGGCATCGTGGCCGAGGCTCTCGTGTTGTTTGGAGCGGCTATCGCCTTTTCGGTTGGCATACTGCGCAGCGAAGCGAGCGCGAAGGCCGAAGCCGACAATTCTAAAGAATAAGTCCAAATGGGAGGAACACAGATGGACACGACCAAGAAGGAGCTGGCCTCTGCCGAGCGCCGTAATTTCCTGAAACTTGCGGGCTCTGGCGCGTTTACTGCTGCGATGGTCGCAGGCGCCGGTGGCGTCCTGTGGTCGAGCGAAGCGGCAGCACAGACCGCCGCCGAAGAGCGGGAGCGCGAGGCAGCAGCCGAGACGACTATGACGCTGGCCACGGCCTACGTCCTTGGCGCATCGCGCAGCTACCCGATCATGCAGTTGGACCTCAAAGAAAACATCCAGAATATGACGAACGGTAAGGTCTACGTGAAGCTTGCGCCGGGCGGTCAGCTCGGCGCCGGTGGCGCGCTGGCTCAGGCCGTGCAGGGTGGCACGATCCAGTGTGCTCAACACTCCCTGTCGAACTTCGCGCCGTTTGCGAGCGTCGTTGACCTCATCAACCTGCCTTACTTCTGCGGTTCCAACCAGCGCTTCACAAACCTGACTTCTTCGGACGCATGGAAGGCTGAAGTTGATCCCAAGATCGCTGCGTCTGGCTTCAAGGCACTGATGTACATCGTCATCGATCCGCGCGTCGTTGCTGTGCGTCAGGGCGGCAACGCCATCATCACTCCGGGCGACATGGCTGGCGTGAAGTTCCGCGTTCCGGGCTCCAAGATGCTTCAGCAGTACTACGGCCTCGTCGGCGCAAACCCGACGCCGGTTGCATGGGGCGAGACGCCATCGGCCATTCGTCAGGGTGTTGCTGACGCGCTCGATCCGTCCGTGGGTGCTTTGCACGTCTTCGGCTTCGGTGAGATCCTCAGCCACGTGACCTTCACGCAGGCTGTGCCTGACAGCCAGGTCTACTCGGTCAACGCCGAGTGGTTCGACAGCCTGTCGATGGACGTCAAGGAAGGCATTGAGTTCGCCGGTGAAGTCACCCAGCAGCAGAACCTTGCCAAGGTGCCGTCCGCGCGCTCCTACGCGATGTCTCAGCTCATCGCCAACGGTGTGGAGTTCCACTCCCTCACCGACGATCAGCTGGCCGAGTGGCAGGCAGCCGGTGGCTTCCAGCGTTCCGAGTGGGACAGCTTCAAGGTGGACCTTGCCGGGTCCATGGACACCTTCGCCAAGCTCGAAGAAGCGGCCGCAACCCCGAGCCGCTACTACGTTCACGACGCATAAGCGTCTACTCGAGTCGGCGCAGTTTTGCGCCGGCTCACTTCCGTTCCTGAGGAGTGAAGCACCCGCCGCCGAAAAAGCGCCCGGGGGAGGTCCTGATGTCAAAAATCTACCGTGCAATTAATGACAATGCGGAGCGATGGCTACTTCTGGCATTTTACGTGATGCTGGTCGGCACCATGTTCATCGAGGTCGTCCGCAGGGAAGTGTTTGCTTACTCCTCCATCTGGGGCGAAGAGATCGTTCGCTACTCCTTCATCTACCTGGCCTGGATCGGCGCTGCGGCGGCCGTGAAAGAACGCGGGCACATCCGCATCGACGTGTTGATGCATTACGTGCCGCGCACCGTGAAATCGCTGCTCTACATTTTCGGGGACATTGTGATGTTCATCATCGCGCTCATCGCCATCTACTGGTCGTGGGAATCCCTGCACGTCTCCTGGAAGTTCCAGTCGGTGACGGACGGTCTCAGGATCGGTCGCTACTTCTTCCTCTTCGCTGTGCCTTTTGGCTTTGCTGTCGTCGTCTTCCGACTGGTGCAGAGCTTCGTGCGCGACATCGCTGACCTTCGTGCGGGACGTCCCGTCTACGAAGGTGACAAGCTGTTTGATTAAGGGAGGGCCGGGCCGATGATGTGGCAGACACTTGGGGCACAGACCCTCGAACTCGGATGGGACTTCTACGCTTCCGTAATTCTCTTTGTCGTCCTGGTCGCGCTGGCTGTGCCGGTTTGGGCCGCCATTGGCGCCGCGACTGTGACGATGCTCGTGATGTCCGGCGCTTTGCCGCTGAGCCTTTTGGGCGAGAAGCTTTTTTCCGGCATTGATGCCTTCGCGCTGACGGCTGTGCCGCTCTTTATCCTGACAGGGGACGTGCTTGTCCGAACGGGGCTCAGTCGAAAATTCCTTGATGTAGCCGAGGCACTGACGTGCTGGGCCAAGGGGGGCTTCGGTTCCGCGACCGTCCTCGTGTGCGGCATGTTCGCGGCAATCTCCGGTTCCGACGCGGCGGGTGCTGCGGCTGTGGGCCGGATGACGATCGACCGCCTCGTTGAGAGCGGCTACCCGCGTCCCTACGCCTGTGCCCTCGTGGCAGCGGGCGCCTGTACCGGCATCCTGATCCCGCCGTCGATCGCCTACATCATCATCGGCCTCGTGCTGGGTATAGCTGTCTCCACTCTCTTCCTCGCGGCGCTGATCCCCGGGATCCTGATCCTTGTCTCGATCCTCGTGACCAACATCGTGATGAACCGCCTGAACCTCTGGGAAGGTGGTGGCATCATGACCGCGGCTGAGTGGCGCTCGAACCTGTGGCGCACGCTCAAATCTGGTTGGTACGCCTTCCTCGTGCCGGGCATCATCTTCTACGGTATCTTCTCCGGTCGCCTGACGCCGACCGAGGCAGGTGCAGTGGCGGTGGTCGTCACGATCACCATGGGCTTCTTTCTGGGCACGCTTAAACTGTCCGACTTCCCGGCGATGCTGGTGAGCTCGGCCAAGGTGAACGGTGTGATCCTGCCCATCATCGCCTTCTCGATCCCGCTTGCTGAAGCGCTGGCGATCATCGGCGTGCCTCAGGGCTTCGTGGGGGCGCTGACCTCCATGACCTCGAACGAGTACATGCTTATTGCGATCATGGTTCTGATCCTTGTGGCCGCGGGCTGCGTGATGGAGACGACGCCAAACATCGTGATCCTCGCGCCGATCCTCTATCCGCTCGCGCAAGAGATCGAGATGAATCAGATCCAGTTCTGCATCATGATGATTACAGCGCTTGGCGTGGGCTTTATCACCCCGCCGCTGGGCCTGAATCTTTTCGTTGTGTCAGGGATTACCGGGGAATCGATCCTAAAGATCGCCTATCGGGCCATCCCTTTCGTCTTCTTTATGCTGATTGTGACGCTCATGATCGCATACATTCCAGCCTTCTCCACATCGCTTCTTCCCGATGTCTACCGATAGGACCGCCATAATGACCCGAGAATACCTCAAGAAAGCAACTCTGACTGCCCGCAGTGGCGCCTCCGACGTCAACGAGATCGTTCAGGGCATCCTGAATGATATCGAAGATGGCGGTGACGCGAAGGCGATGGAGTATGCTGCAAAGTTTGACCAGTACGAGGGCAATGTCATCCTCACCGACGAGGAGATCCAGGAAGCGATCGCCCGCGTGCCCGAAAAGTTGAAGGCGGACATTCAGTTTTCCCATGCCAACGTGAAGCGCTTCGCCGAGGCGCAGAAGTCTTCGATGACCGACATCGAAGTTGAAGTCGTGCCCGGCATGATCGCTGGTCAGAAGATGATCCCTGTAGATGCCGCAGGCTGCTACATCCCCGGTGGCCGCTACAGCCACATCGCCTCTGCCATCATGACGGTGACGACGGCGAAGGTTGCGGGTTGTTCCCACATCACCGCGTGTTCCCCGCCCCGTCCGGGCGTGGGCATCGCACCGGCCATCGTCTACGCCGCGCACATCTGTGGCGCCGACAAGATCATGGCCATGGGTGGCGTGCAGGGCGTGGCATCGATGACGTTCGGCCTCTTTGGTCTGCCGAAAGCAAACATCCTCGTGGGTCCAGGCAACCAATTCGTGGCCGAGGCCAAGCGCATTCTCTTCGGACGTGTGGGCATCGACATGATCGCAGGCCCGACCGACTCTCTGATCCTTGCTGACGAAAAGGCCGACCCGATGGTCGTGGCCACCGACCTCGTGGGTCAGGCAGAGCATGGCTATAACTCGCCCGTTTGGCTCGTCACCGACGACCGCGCGCTGGCTGAAGAGATCATGCGCCTCGTGCCGGTGCTGATCGATGATCTGCCCGAGGTGAACCGCGACAATGCCACCGCCGCGTGGCGCGACTATGCTGAGGTGATCCTCTGCGCCGACCGTGAGGAGATGGCCGCAACGTCCGACGACTATGCGCCCGAGCACCTGACGGTGATGGCGGAAGACCTCGATTGGTGGCTGGATCGCCTGACGTGCTACGGCTCCCTCTTCCTGGGTGAAGAGACGACGGTAGCCTTCGGCGACAAGGCATCCGGCACGAACCACGTGCTGCCGACCTCGCGCGCGGCGACTTATACCGGCGGCCTGAGCGTCCATAAGTACATGAAGATCGTGACGTGGCAGCGGTCGAATGCCGACGCGATGAAGCCCATCGCTGAGGCCACGGCCCGCATCTCCCGCCTTGAGGGCATGGAGGCGCACGCACGTACGGCAGACATTCGTCTGGCCAAGTACTTCCCGGGTGAAAACTTCGACCTCTCCGCTGAGGAGGAGTAATCCTTGGGCGACTGGACTGATCTAAGCGGGCGCGTCGCGATGGTGACTGGCGCGTCCTCTGGTCTCGGGCGACAAGCAGCAGAAACGCTGGCTGCGGCGGGGGCCAGTGTCGTGGGCGTGGCGCGCCGTGCCGATGCCCTCGAGGAGGTCGGTTCGGGGCTTGATGCTTTCGCGGCGGTTCCGCTCGATCTCTCCGATCGGGCCGCTGTTGATGGCGCGGCGGAGAGGGTGACCGCCCCCTTCGGCGCGCCTGATATTCTGGTTCATGCGGCGGGCATAAACACGCGCGAGGCGGCTGATGATGTGACTGTTGGCGGTTGGGATGTGACGCTCGACCTCAATCTGCGCGCACCGTTCTTTCTATCTAAGGCCCTTGTGGGACCGATGAAGGAGAAGGGCTGGGGCCGGATCGTCAATTTCGCCTCGCTGCAATCCCACCGCGCTTTTCCGGGCGGGCTGAGCTATGGGGCCTCGAAGGGCGGTATTGCTCAGCTGACACGCGCCATGGCGGAGGCTTGGTCCCGCGACGGGATCACGGCCAACGCGATCGGGCCGGGGTTCTTTGCCACTGAGCTCACGGCGGCGGTCTTCGCCGATCCGGAGCGCGCCGCGCGCAACGCGGCCCAGACTTGCATAGGCCGCAATGGCGCGCCGGAGGACATCGCAGGTCCGCTGCTCTTTTTATGCTCTGACATGTCGGCTTACGTGACGGGGCAAGTTTTGATGGTCGACGGAGGGTTCACTGCGAAATGAAGGCGCTGGTCTACACTGGGGTGGAAACGCTCAAATATCAGGATGCCGCTAATCCAGCACCGAGCGCGGGTGACGCGCTGGTGCGTGTGGAAAGCGTAGGCATTTGCGGGTCGGACATGCATGCCTTTCTGGGCCATGACGAGCGCCGCCCGGCTCCGTTGATCCTCGGCCATGAGGGGGCAGGCGTCACCTCTGACGGGCGCCGCGTGACGATCAACCCGCTCGTGACGGATCCAAATAGCGCGGCGAGCCTTTCTGGCCGTGAGAACCTCGATCCCGGCCGCCAGATCATCTCCATGCCGCCGCGGGAGGGTGCCTTTGCAGAGTACGTGACGATCCCTGAGCGGAACCTTGTTGAGGTACCCGATGACGTCTCGCTCGATAAAGCCGCCCTGGCTGAACCCATGGCGGTAAGCTGGCATGCCGCGCGCTTGGGGATCCGCGCGCTGCATGAGGCGGACCATGGCCGTGCTCACGTCATAGGCGGCGGCGCGATTGGCCTTGCTGCTGCACTGTCGCTGAAGGCGATGGGCGTGGATAACGTCACGCTGGCTGAGCCCAACGGTGCCCGCGCGGCCTACCTGCGCGACCATTGCGGCATCACGATTGATAACGACCCGGACGGCGCACCGCTGATCGTCGATGCGGTGGGCTATGCCGCGACCCGCGCGGCGGCCTCAGCGCTCGCCACGCCCGGCGGGGTGATCCTGCACATTGGCCTGGGCTCCAGCGATGGCGGCATCAATATCCGCCGCCTGACGCTGCAAGAGATCACGTTTATCGGCACCTATACCTACACCGCCCAAGACTTCCGCGATTGTGCGGCGGCCATGTGGGACGGCAAGCTTGGCCCTCTCGACTGGGTCGAAACACGCGCCCTTTCGGAAGGCGGCCAAGCTTTTGAAGACATCCGCAGCGGCGTCGTCGCTGCGCCAAAGATCATCCTAAAACCCTAAGCGAGAAAGAAAATGTCGAACCCCGCTCCCAACGAAATCCCCCATCTTCTGGTCCATGAAGAAGCCGACAATGTCGGTGTTGTTGTCGTCGAAGGCCTGACCGCGGGCACTGACATGCTGTGCTGCATCACGCACGACAACTCCACCTTCCGACTGACGGCAGGTGCAGATGTGCCGATCGGCCACAAGATCGCTCTCAAAGACATCAAGGACGGTGACACCGCCATCAAGTACGGCGAAGACATCGGCAAATTCATCGCCGACGTGCCGCAGGGCGGCCATGTCCACACTCACAACTGTAAAACGAAGCGCTGGTAAGGAGCTCACACCATGTCGAAATATTCCAACATGACTTTCATGGGCTTCCGCCGCGAAAACGGTCGCGTGGGTGTCCGCAATCACGTGCTCATCCTGCCGGTGGACGATATCTCGAACGCTGCTTGTGAGGCCGTGGCCAACAACGTCAAAGGCACGCTCGCGATCCCGCACGCCTATGGCCGCCTGCAGTTCGGTGAAGACCTCGAATTGCATTTCCGCACGATGATCGGCACGGGTTCCAACCCGAACGTGCACTCGGTCGTCGTCATCGGCATCGAGCCCGGCTGGACCAAGCGCATCGCCGACGGCATCCGCGAGACCGGCAAGGAAGTTGCCGAGTTCTCCATCGAGCAGAAGGGTGACTTCGAGACGATCCGCGCCGCCTCCTGGGCCGCGAAGGACTTCGTGCACAAGGCGACCGAAGTGCAGAAAGAAGAGTGCTCCATCAAGGAACTCTGGGTTTCCACGAAGTGCGGTGAATCCGATACGACGACGGGCCTCGGCTCCTGCCCGACGGTGGGCAACATGTACGACAAGCTCCTGCCTGAGGGTATCACAGGCTTCTTCGGCGAAACCTCCGAGATCACGGGCGCAGAACACATCTGCCAGAAGCGCGCGGTCAACGAAGAGGTGGGCGAGCGCTGGTACAAGATGTGGAAGGCTTATCAGGACGACGTGATCTTCGCGCACCAGACCGATGACCTTTCCGACTCGCAGCCCACGAAGGGCAACATCGAAGGCGGTTTGACGACCATCGAAGAAAAGGCGCTGGGCAACCTCGAGAAGATCGGGCGCACCTCGCAGTTCATCGACATCCTTGAGCCTGCAGAGCAGCCTCAGTCCGGTGATGGCCTCTACTTCATGGACTCGTCCTCTGCTGCGGCTGAGTGTGTGACGCTGATGGCTGCTGGTGGCGCCGTCATCCACACCTTCCCAACGGGTCAGGGCAACGTCGTGGGTAACCCGATCGTTCCCGTCATCAAGATCACGGCGAACCCGCGCACCGTGCGCACCATGGGCGAGCACGTGGACGTGGACGTGTCCGGCATCCTGCGCCGGGAGCAGACCATCGATGAGGCAGGCGACGCGCTGATCGACATGATCCGCCGCACCGCCAACGGCCGCAACACAGCTGCTGAGGCTCTTGGTCACCGCGAATTCTCGATGACCAAACTCTATCGCAGCGCCTAAGCTGTTGGGGCGGCCCTCGGGCCGCCCTTATACTCTGTGAATGACAGACACCGTTTCGCTCTCCATATCTGATGCCACGACCCTCCTGACGGAGGCGTTCATCGCTGTGGGCGTGCCAAGCCCGGCTGCGGCATCCGTGGCAGGCGCGCTCGTTGCTGCTGAGGCAGAAGGTCAGAACGGTCACGGGTTCTCGCGCCTCGCGGATTACGCGGCGCAGGCAAAAAGCGGGAAGGTGAAGGCGGCGGCGACGCCGGTGCTCACCAAACGCGGCCCGGCGGCGCTTCATATCGATGCGGGTTTGGGCTTTGCCTACCCGGCGCTCGACGCTGCTTTTGAGGCGGGTGTACCCCTCGCCAAGGAGATGGGCATCGCCGTCCTGACGATTGGCAATTCACACCATTGCGGCGCGCTCTCGCTCCAGGTGGAGCGCTACGCGGAGGCGGGACTGATCGCGATCATGGTCGCTAATGCGCCCAAAGCCATCGCCCCGTGGGGCGCTAAGGAGCCGCTGTACGGCACTAATCCAATTGCATTCGCCACGCCCACGGAAGGCGCGCCGCTGGTCGTCGATCTTTCGCTGTCCAAAGTGGCGCGGGGCAAGGTCATGGCAGCCAAGAAAGCCGGGCGGGATATTCCGGCAGGCTGGGCGCTGGACGCTGATGGCAACGCCACAACAGATGCCAAAGCCGCGCTGGCAGGCACCATGGTTCCCATTGGGGAGGCAAAGGGCACAGCTCTCGCCCTGATGGTCGAGCTTCTGGCTGCAGCGCTCACCGGATCGGCCTTCAGCGCCGAAGCAGGATCGTTCTTTACCGCCGACGGGCAGGCCCCGCGCGTGGGCCAAACGCTCATCGTTATCGATCCGGGCGCCCGGACCGACTATACTGCCCGTGTCCAAGGACTTTTGGACACAATAGCCCAGATGGAGGGCGCGCGCCTTCCGGGCAACCGGCGCCGCGCCGCCATCGCTGCCGCACGCGAGAACGGGCTCAACGTGCCCGCGACATTCGTGGAACAAGCCCGCGCGCTGGCTGGTAAGAACTGACAAGGAGACAGCTCATGTATTCATCCATTCTCATCCCGGTCGCGCTCGACCACGAGGAACTTGTCGGAAAGAAGATCGACGCCGCCCGTAAGGTGATGAACCCCGGCGGAAAGATCACGCTGGTGACCGTGCTCGAACAGATTCCCGGCTTCGCGGCGGAGTTCGTGACCGTGAAACCCGAGAACCACCTGACCACGAAGGTGAAGGAACGCCTGGATGCCTTGGCCGCAGGGGCAGACGACATCGAGTGCCACGTCACCGAGGGTAAGCCCGGCGTCCGCATCAGCGAAGTGGCCGGTGACCTCGGTTCGGACCTCATTATCGTGGGTGCGCACAACCCATCGGCGATGGACTACTTCCTTGGCTCGACGGCTGCCCGCGTGGCGCGACGTGCACCGTGTTCGGTGCTGATCGTTCGTCCCGGCTCCTAAAAGCCCAGGGCGATCAATCGTCCCACTGAATATCGTACTTGGTGACGACGGCGCGGATCTGCTCCTCTGAGAGCTGTCGCGCCTCGAAGCCGCGCATGAGGATGGCGAGGCGTGCTGTGTCTTCAAGCTCCTCGATTGCCGTACAGGCCGCCTCCACATCTTTGCCGCTTACGACGGGCCCGTGGTGGGCCAGCATCACTGCGCTGCGCTTACCGGCCAGCCCGCGAACGGCGTCTCCCATGGCGGGGTCCCCGGGCACGAAGAAGGGCAGGAGCTTTACCTTCCCCAGCTTCATGATGCCGTAGGGCGTGAGCGGGGGCAGAAAGCAATCCTCATCCGCATCCGGCATCAGCGAAAGAGCCACGGAGTGATGGGAGTGCAGATGAACGACCGCGCCTGCCTGACTGCGCGTTTCGTAGAAGGCGCTGTGAAGCGGCATCTCCTTGGTGGGCTTATCGCCTGAGAGGAAATTGCCGTTCTCATCAAAGCGCGACAGGCGGCCGGGATCGAGGCTGCCGAACGACGACCCCGTCGGCGACACCAGAAGCCCGCCGTCTTCCGTCCGGGCAGATATGTTGCCGGTAGAGCCATGGGTCAGCCCGCGATTAAACAGGCTCGCCGCTTGGGTGCAGAGCAGTTCGCGAAGGGCGCTTTCTTTCATGATGTCCCCGGTAGTTTGAGGTCAGCGTCCTCGGCATAGACCTTGGCAACCGCGGCGTCATCCTCGGTGCCGAGGCCCATCTTCACTGCCTCCATATACCGCTCAAGCGCGACGGAAGTGATGGGCGCGGGAAAACCCGCCGCCTTGGCGATTTCGAGGACGATGCCCAGATCCTTTGGCCAGATGTTTATCTGGCTGTGGGGCGTGTAGTCGCCGTTAACGATGTGGGGCCCGCGGTTTTCCAGCATCCAGGAGGAGCCTGCGCAGTTGGGGATGACCTCCATGAAGGTCTCGGGCTCGATGCCTTGGCTGATGCCGAAGGTCATGGCTTCAGCCATCGTGGCGATATGGACCCCGGCGAGAAGCTGGTTCACCGCTTTCATCGCTGAACCTGCGCCGGGTGCGTCGCCCAGATGGAAGACCTTTTCGGAGATCGCGTCGAGCACCGGCTCTGTGGCCGCAAAGGCCTCCGGCGCGCCTGAGGCCATGATCGACAGCTGCCCAGCTGCCGCTTTGATCGATCCACCTGAGATCGGGGCGTCGAGGTAATTCAGCTCGTGCTCCGCACAAAGCGCGGCCATCGTGCGCGCAAACTCAGGCGGCATGGTCACGCAGGCGATGACGCTGGCGCCTGCCTTCATTTGGGGTGCGAGAGACGTCAGCACGGCCTCGGTCTGCTGGGCGTTCAGCACGACTATGATCGCGGTATCGATCGCGCCCGCGACTTCGTCCAACGTGCCCGGCGCGCCACCTTCGACGGCAAAGCGCTCCACGGCCTCAGGGCGGGTGTCAAAACCGTGGGTCTGCAACCCGCCGCGCAGGCAGGATTGCGCGATGCCCATGCCCATGGAGCCCAATCCGATGACAGCAACTTTCTGCATGGCGTCCCCTTAGATGACCGCTTGTTCGATGAACTTACGGCCCTCCGCCACCCGGGTCACCGCGAAAGGTGACAGGTCGAGCGATTGGTAGCTTCCGTGCATCAGCCACTCTGCCGTGCCGCGCCCCATGCTGACGCTCTGCTGCAGGCCGTGGCCGGAGAATCCGTTGATGAAAGTCATGTTCTCGGCGTCCGGGTGGCTGCCGAGCAAGGCGTTGTGATCGAAGGTGTTGTATTCGTAATGCCCGGCCCATTCGCTGATGATCCTGATCCGCTCAAAGGCGGGGATGCGGTGGGCGATGGCGGGCCAGGCTTTCTCGATCCAGGTGTCGTCGGTCATGGTGAAGTCCATGGGGTCGACGGCGGGATCGATTTCGGGCGTGGCGCCGGCGAGGTAGGTCTGGGGCCCGTCTTGGCGGACATGGACGCCTGAGGGATCAATTGTTAGCGGCAGTTCGCGGTCGAGAGGCTCCTCAGCGGAGAAGATCCACGTGTAGCGCTTGCGGGGCTCCACGGGCAGCTCGATCCCTACCATAGAGGCCACGGTCGCGGCGCGCGGTCCGGCGGCGTTCAACACCTGCCCGCAGGCGATTTCCTCCCCGCTGGCGAGCTCCACCTTCGTGACCCGCTGGCCATCCTTGGTGATGCCCACGGCCTTGTTCGTGCAGTATTCGACGCCCCGCTCCCGCGCCAACCGGCGCATCCATTCAAAGAGCGTTCCTCCGTCGAAATACCCCTCGTCGCGCAGATTGATGGTGCCCACGGCGATGTCTTCGAGATTGTAGAACGGGTAGCGCTGGGCGAGCTCTTCGGGGTTCAGCACCTCGGTCGCGGCGCCCATGTCGCGCTGGAGCTTCGCCCGCTCCCGCAGGTCGTCGGCGCGGGAAGCGTCGCCCGCGAGGTACATGTAGCCATAGGGCTGGAAGTGGATGTCGGGCACACGCTCGTCGCCCATCTCCTCCGCCGCGTTCTTGATGAAATGGGCGGAGAACTGGCTAATCTGCACGTTGAGCGGGTTCGTGAATTGCTGTCGGATGCAGGAGTTCGTGCGCGCCGTGGATGTGTTTTCGTACGAAGGGTCCATCTCCACCACGAGGACCGATCCGTCGAAACCCAGCTTTCGCAGCCAGAATGCGGTAGACGATCCCATCACCGCGCCGCCGATGATGACAATGTCGTAGCTCTTACGCTCGGGCGTTTGCCAGCTCATGGGGCTTCTCCTTTGGCGACTTGCGCGAGAACCGCGTCGATTTCTGCTTGGTCGAGACCGTAGTCGCGCAGAGCGGTCTCTGGCGAGATATATCCCAAGGCGAGGTCGCGGCACACTGCCGCTCGGTCACGCTGGGCCGGATCGCCAAATCCCGCGCCGCCGGGGAAGGCCATGCGGACGATGTCGCCTTCGGGTACGAATTGGCGGCCTTTTCCCTGCATCTCGGCCCCGTCGCGGGCGATGAGAGTGGGGCCACCGTTCTGGCCCCCTTGGCGTCCGCGCGCGGGATAGCGAGTGCGGTCAAACATGGCGGAAATGTCGAACTCGTGGCCCGCGCGGGCGCCCACGTCCATGAACTGTCCGAGCCCGCCGCGCTGCTCGCCTGCGCCGCCAGAATCGGGGCGAAGCTCCTTGCGCCAGATGATGACGGGCCCGACCTGTTCGGTCGCTTCCACGGGCATCGTCATCACGCCGGAGGGGAATGCGGTGGCGCTCATGCCGTCAAGGGTAGGCCGTGCGCCGGAGCCGCCGGAGTTGAAGGTCAGCACCTCGGCCCGACGACCCTCCGCGCCTGTGGGGCGGAGAGAAACTTGGAAGTTGCACAGGCACCCGGCGCCTTCGGCAGGCACGGTGTCGGGCAAGAGCTTATCGAGTGCGTCATAGACAGTGTCGGGAACCATGTGGCCGATCACATGGCGCAGGGCCACAGGCGCGGGGAAGACCGCGTTGACGATGCTGTTCTCTGGCGCCGTGATCTCGAACGGGGCGAGAGAGGCCGCGTTGTTCGGGATCTCCGGCGCGATGGCGCATTTCAGCGCGTAGCAGGCATAGGCCTTGGTGTAGACGAGCGGCACGTTAATGCCCTTCTTGTCGACGCCGCTGGTGCCTGCCCAGTCGCTGAGGATGCGGTCTTTCTCGATGGTGAGCTTCACGCGCAGGTCGATCTCGGACGCGTATCCGTCGATCGTCATGTGCCCTTCGGCGGTGCCAGGCGTCAGCGCGTTGATTGCTTTGAGCGTCGCGTCGCGGGAGGCCGTCAGCACGAAGTCCGAGATGCCCGCGAGGTCTGAGAGCCCGAATTCCTCCATCATCTCCTGCAGACGGGCGGCGCCGATGTCGTTGCAGGTGGCGAGCGCGTAGATGTCGCCGACCAGCTGGTCCGGCTCCCGCACGTTGCCGCGGATGAGGGTCAAGAGCGTTTGGTCGACCTCGCCGCTGCGGATGAGCGGCATGATCGGGATGTAGAGGCCTTCCTCATGCACATCGTTCGCGTCCGCCCCAAAGCCGCGCCCGCCGATGTCGGTGACATGGGCGGTGCAGGCGAAGAAGCCGATAAGGGCGCCTTCGCGGAAGGTGGGGGTGACGATCGTGATGTCGTGCTTGTGGCCCGTCCCCTCCCACGGATCGTTCGTGATGTAGACGTCGCCCGGTGACATCTGTGGGATGCGGCGGATGAAGTGGCCAACGGCGTCGGCCATGGCGTTCACGTGGCCCGGCGTGCCGGTGACGGCCTGCGCCAGCATCGAGCCCTCGGCGTTGTAGACCCCGGCGGAGAGGTCACCCGCCTCCCGCACAGAGGTCGAGAAAGCCGTGCGGATCAGCGCTTGGGCTTGCTCTTCGACGATGGAGATCAGGCGGTTCCACATCACCTGATAGGCCACCTCCGAGAGACGTGTGACCTGCGCGGCGCCGTGCTCGGTCAGGATCAGCGTGCCGTCGCCCGCGGTGTGGATTGTGCGGCTGGTGGGGACGACGACGGTCGTCTCCTTCTCTGTGACAAGCGCGGGGCCTGCTAGCGGGGCGGTGAGAGCGGCGCGGTCGACCACGGCTGCCTCGGAGGATTGCCCAAGCGCTGGATCAAAGAGCGTCCGTTTGGGCAGCGCCGCTATGTCGGTCGTGCCCACGGTAGCTGCGCCTGAAAGCTGCTCCGGCGCCTCGGTTTTGGTCGTGGCGTTCACGGACCAAACGGTGATCTCTGCCACCATGCCCTGCACCGTGCGAGAGAAGAGCTTTTCGTATTCAGTTTCAAAGAAGGCGAGAATCGTCTCTTTATCCGGGTTCGCAACCTGATCGGCGGTGAGGGGCACCGGGATCTCCCACCCCTGGCCACGGTAGCGCATGTAGATGCGGTGGGTCGTTTCGATCTCAGCCTCAGCATCGCAGGTGCGCACGAAGCCGGTGGCTTCCTCTTCCATCTCGCGGAAGAGGGCGGTGACACGTGCAGGTTCGATTTCTGAGACCGGGGTGAAGACGGTGCGGTTGGCCTCGAAGGAGAACGGCGCACGCAGGAAGCCGATGGCCGATCCCACGCCTGCGCCGGGCGGGACGAGGCAGCGAGAGATGCCCAGTTTCTCGCACAGCCGTGCCGCGTGGAGCGGGGCCGCGCCGCCGAAGGCGATCATGGTGTATTCGCTGAGGTCCTCGCCATTCTCGACGGCGTGCACGCGGGCGGCGTTGGCCATATTCTCGTCCACCACCTCGGCAAGGCCGTGAGCGGCGGTGAGCGAGTCTGCGTCGAGCGTGCCCAAAGCGGCGGCAGAGGCAGCGGGATCGAGCGGGATCGTCCCACCTGCGAAGTTGTGGGGATCGAGCTTGCCCAGCACGAGGTCGGCATCGGTGACAGCGGGCCTTTCCCCGCCCCGGCCATAGCAGGCGGGACCGGGCTCCGAGCCCGTGCTTTCGGGGCCCACGCGGATCTGGCCCATGCTATCGCGCCAGGCGAGTGATCCGCCGCCGGCGCCAATCTCCACCATGTCGATCACGGGGATCGAGATTGGCATGCCGGAGCCCTTCTTGAACCGGTATGAGCGCGCAACCTCGAATACGCGCGCTGTCTTGGGCTTGCGGTTCTTGATGAGGCAGATTTTGGCGGTGGTGCCGCCCATGTCGAAGCTGAGCACTTTGTCGAGCCCGTGCCGCGCGGCGATGTCGGCGGCAAAGACCGCCCCACCCGCGGGGCCAGATTCCACCAGCCGCACCGGGAATTGCGCTGCGCTTTCCAGCGAGATGATCCCACCGCCCGAATGCATAAGGAAGATCGGGCAGGCCGCGCCTTCATCGGCCAACCGGGCCTCGAGCCGCAGCAAGTAAGACTTCATCAGCGGCTGGATATAGGCGTTCGCGATCGTCGTGTTGAACCGCTCGTATTCCCGCATCTGCGGGGAGACCTCGGACGACAGCGAGATCATCACGCCCGGCAGTCGCGCCTCTAGCACCTCTTTCACCAAACGCTCGTGCGTGTCGTTGGCATAGGCATGGAGGAAGCCCACCGCGATGGCCTCGTACTTGCCCTCGGCCAGAGTATCGGCGAGGGCCTCAATTTCCGACCGTTCCAGCGGGATGAGCACGCCACCGTCGGCATCCATGCGTTCCTTCAAGGCGAAGCGGCGGTGGCGCGGGATGAGGGGCAGGGGCAACGTCAGATTAAGGTCGTATTGCTCAAACCGGCTTTCGGTGCGCATCTCGATCGTGTCGCGGAAACCTTGCGTCGTCACCAAGGCCGTCCGCGCCCCGCGGCGCTCGATCAGCGCATTGGTGGCGAGCGTCGTTCCGTGGATGATCTGCGTGATCTGTTGGGCGTCCACCCCGGCCTCGGCGCAGACGCGGTGCATGCCTTCGACGATGGCATCTTCGGGCGCGCCGTAGGTGGTGAGCACCTTGGTCGAGGCCTGCCCAAACGGGCCCTCCAGCACCACGTCAGTGAATGTGCCGCCGATATCGACGCCGAGGCGAATCTTCTTAGTCATCACGAGCTCCGAGTACTTCGGGCACCGTAGCCACGGCACGCGCAGGGGCAAGCCTTGCGATTTCGACGGCAAGGCGCGAACCTGCGCTCAACAGGGGGCGCCGTATGACCGATTTTCTATTTCTCGCATTCACCTTCCTCATCGCGGGAGTCATCGCGGTGCCAATCGCGACCCGGTTGGGGCTTGGGTCGGTGCTCGGTTACCTGATTGCGGGGATTGTGATTGCGCCTCTCTTGGGCGCCCTCGGGGTGGATGTGATCTCCATCCAGCACTTCGCTGAATTCGGCGTGGTGATGATGCTCTTCCTCGTGGGGCTCGAACTAGAGCCCAAGCGATTGTGGGAGATGCGCGGCACGCTCATTGGCCTGGGAGGTGGGCATATCCTGGCGACGGCGCTGATCGTGACGGGCCTGGCGATGCTCTTTGGGCTGGCGTGGCACTTTGCGCTGACGATTGGCCTGATCTTCTCTTTGTCGTCGACGGCGATCGTGCTCCAGACCCATCAGGAAAAGGGGTTGATGAAAACACCAGGGGGTGAGGCCTCCTTTGCAGCGCTTCTGACCGAGGATGTGGCCGTTATTCCGATGCTCGCCTTGCTGCCGCTCCTCGCGGCGCCAGAGCTAATAGAGCTGGTGAGCGATGTGGGCCATGCAGACGCCCATGGGGATGGGCACGGCGGTGACCATGGGGATGACCACGGCGACCATGGCGGGGGCATGTCCCTTGTCGAAGGGCTAAGCGGCTGGCAGACGGCCCTTGTGTCGCTCGGCGCCATCGCGGCGGTGATCCTGGGCGGAAGCCATCTGACGCGGCCCCTGTTCCGCTTCATCTCCCAAGCTGGGCTGCGGGAGCTTTTCACGGCCACGGCGCTGATGATGGTTGTGGGCATTGCGCTCCTCATGGGCCTTGTGGGGCTGTCGGCGGCGCTGGGTACATTCCTTGCGGGCGTCGTCCTAGCCAACAGCGAATACCGGCATGAGCTTGAGAGCGATATCGATCCGTTCCGTGGGCTTCTGCTGGGCCTCTTTTTCATGACCGTGGGGGCGAGCATCGACTTCGGTCTGCTCTTTGGCGCGCTGCCGTTCTACATCGGCCTCACGCTAGGGATCATGGTGATCAAGTTCGGTGTGCTGTTCGTTCTGGGCAGTATCATCGGACTGCGGTCGAACGACCGCTGGCTGCTTGCGCTGTCGCTGGCGCAGGCTGGCGAATTCGGCTTCGTGCTCCTCAGCTTCGCCACCGCGAATATGATCCTGCCGGGTCCGCTGGCGGATCAGGCGCTGCTGGTGGTGGCACTATCGATGTTGCTGACGCCGCTTCTCTTTATCTTCTATGAGCGGGTGATCGTGCCGAAGTCCGTGACGGACCAGACTCGCGAGGCCGATGAGATCGACGAGCCGGGCGAAATCCTGATTTGTGGCCGGGGCCGGGTGGGCGGCATTGTGGAGCGCATTGTCTCTGCGGCGGGCTACCAGACCACGGTTGTCGACTATAACTCCCGCCAGATCGCCAACCTGATGAAGTTCGGGATCAAGACGTACTTCGGCGACGCGACGCGGCCTGACCTGCTGCACGCCGCAGGGATCGCACGCGCCAAGATCATCGTCGTGGCGGTCGATGAGGAGGAGGCGGTGAACACCATCGTGCGCCACGTCGTCGAACATCATCCGCATGTCCACATCGTGGCCCGCGCGCGTAACAGGCACCATGTCTACGAGCTCTGGGGCCTAGGTTGCCGCGATATCATTCGCGAAACCTATGACAGCTCGCTGAGAATGGGGCGCTCCACCTTCGAGGCGCTGGGCTTTAGCCGTGAGCAGGCAGATGCGATGGTCGATACTTTTAACGCAGATGACCGCGAGGCGATGATCGAAGTGGCGGACCTCTACCGCCCCGACATCCCGGTGGCCGAGAACGAGCCCTACATCCAGAAAGTGCGCGAGATGATGGAAACGCGCGGTACGGCGCTCTCTGAAAAACTGGCGCGCATTCGTGATGGGTCCGGAGACAGCTAGAAATCGAGCAAACAAAAGTTTTGCATTCGCGTGCAAAGGGGCGCATCGTACCGTCGTCCGCGAAAGGAAACCGAAATGAGTCTCGATACCACCGTCCCGATCAGCCAAGCCGACATGGAAGCACGCATCGTGCGCTATGGTGAGCTTCATCCCTGCAAGACAGCCTTCATCGACGCTCACACGCCGGGTTCCGATCAGAAGGAGAACTTCACGATCATTGGTGGCGGCGTCTCAGAGAGCGCGGACCAGCATGTGCACATCACCGATCAGGTGGGCTTCAATATCGGCGCGGCCGGTCAGCCGCCGAAGTGCCGGAACTCGCTGCACTCGCACCGGACGGCCGAGGTTTTCTTTGTCCTCAAAGGCCGCTGGCGGTTCTTCTGGGGCCGTTGGGGCACTGCGGGCGAGGTGGTGCTGGAGGAAGGCGATATCTTCAACATTCCCACGGGCATTTTCCGAGGGTTCGAGAATATCGGCACCGACTACGGGATGATCATGGCGATCCTTGGCGGCAATGACGCCGGCGGCGGTGTGCTTTGGGCGCCGCAGGTGATCACCGATGCTGCCGACCACGGCCTCGTTCTGGGCGAAAACGGAAAGCTCTACGACAGCAAGAAAGGGCAGTCCCTGCCTGAGGGCGTCGGGCCGATGCCACTGTTGTCGGATGAGGTGCTTGAGCGGATGCCTGAGCCGACGACGCTCGATGTCGTTCCCCATTACGTCGCTCGCTACTGGGATCTTATGGCGCTGTCTGACAACCAGCCTGCGAAGGTGATCGGTGAGGACGCGGTTCTGCGTGACAAACCGGGCTTTGAGGTTGAGCTTCTCTCAAGGGCGTCGATCCCGGCGGATAGCTACACGACCGACCGCCATGAGATCCTGATGCCCATGCGCGGCCATTGGCGCCTAAGTTGGGATGGCGGCACCACGACGCTGAACCCCGGCGATACCGTTGCCGTTCCGCCCGGCGTCGCGCGTAGCCTCGAGCCGTCCATGACCGGGGAGGCCAGCCTTTACCGCGTGCGCAACACGGACGATTCCGCTGGACCGACGATGGTGCTCTAAGCTCCGATCAATCGTAAATTCCGAAGCGCTCGAAATCCTTCTCATAGACTTCGCGAAGGAGGCCGCGGATCTCATCGTTCAGAAACGCCTCTTTCTTGGGGAAGGAGCCGTGCGCCTCTTTAAATGCGATGACCTCTGCAGCGGACGTGTGGGTCATGTCCCCTTCGCTCACGGCTGCGTTATAGCTATTTGACTGACGCTTTGAGGCCAGCAGCAACGCATCGCGATCGCCCCAGACGTTTTCATACTTGGCCATGTCCTCAGTCATCTTTTCGAGCCTGAGGAAGGTGATGTCCTCAAGTCCATCAATGACATATGTCTGTCGGCGCCAGTGAGCATCAAACTCGGCATCGTTGGTTCGATTGCGGTGCAAGTAGTCGACGAATTCCGCGAAGGACGGGCTGTCAGAGGGGCAGGAATCGATCACGTGTCTCACCCAGTGGGTGTCGCGATCCTCACCGCAGAGTTTGTCGACATACCCGCTAACCGCCCGCGAGATCGGATCACGGATCATCAAGAACTTCTTGGTGCCGGCGCGCATCGGTCGCGCCGTGGTGGTGCTGAGAAGACGACGGTAGTGAAATTGCATTTCACGCACGTCGCGGTTTGAGCCGCCCTTCGCGTAAAGATGGGACATCAGCAGGATCTTGGCATATTTGCGCGACGCGACTTGAGTGCCGAAATAGCGGGGCGCCGCAAGGGGCGACCAAAGCGCCCGGCGCAGGCGCGGAGACTTGAAGAACCAGTGTTTCAGCGTTGTGCCCCCGCATTTGGCGTTTGTGAACAAGGCAAAGCCTTGCACCGGATCCACCAAGGGGCTGGGCGAACGTAGCGGCTGTCCTTCTAACTGGGACATGGTGCCTCCTCATACTGCTTGGGAGGCTTTGTCTGCTGGAACGCGTTATGGCACAAGAAAAAAGCCTACGAGCCAGGCGCTGATTAGTTCAGGCGCCCGTAGAAGGTCATCCTAGCAGCCTCTGAAAGCTCGATCCCCGGCTCAGCGTTGTAGGCGAGCACCGCGAGGATGCGCGTGACGTCCCCCTCATTCGGGGCCACGCGGTGAATGGAGTTGCGACCGCGTAAGAAGACCAGCGTGCCAGCCTGCGCGTTGATCGTCTCCACCGGGGTCTCCCCATCGAGGATCGCATCCACCTGATCAAAGCCCATTTCTCCTGACGCGAAATCGCGCACGGCATTGACGTATTCGAATGTGCCACCCTTCACCGGGGCCTGGATCATCAGCGTGATCGCGAAGGAGGAGTTGTCGAAGTGCCAGCCGAGCTCCTCCCCCTTGTCGGCGAAGTGCAGATTGATGGAGGACAGCGGGTCCGCGTATTCGTGCAGCTCTTCTTCGCCCAGAACCTCGCACAGAAAGCTGCGGAAAGCAGGCGCGTTATAGAGCGTGCGGAGTGCGGAGCTCTGGGGCATGAGATCGTCTGTGATGCAGCCTTTGGAAGAAGTGACAAGGCGGTTGCGGGCATGATCGTCTGCAAAGGCTTCATCCGCCTGCGTCAGGTACACATTGTGCTGCTTGGCGGATTTGAAGACTTTGTCCTTGTTGGCCAGCCCCTCATCGCGAACTGCCTCGATGGCGTCTTTGCGCACGAACCCTTCCATGACGAAGACACCCGTGTCGTCGAACTCCTGCCGGCAGGCAGCACGAAAGCCCGCATCATCGATGGGAAAGGTATCGAGGTCGATGATGTCTTTTAGGTCCATGGCTTTCTCTGCTCGCACTGTCCATTGATTGGATATCTGAGGCATCTGGAAACACAAAACCCCTTTTTGCTCCGGGCCACGGCCGGTCGAGAGTTCTTGCGTGATCTGCGAACCTACTGGACGGATGCTGGCAGACGTAAACCCCGCCAGTGACGAAGCCAGACGTGGTAACGCGTGACACTCAGTAATTTCTTCTCCTGAACGTCGGGCACTTCCTCGACCACTACTTCATGCTGATCTTTGCCACGGTCGCCGCGCTTGCGCTGAGCGCAGGCTGGCAGATGAGTTATGCGGAGCTTCTGCCCTACGGTGCGCCTGGTTTTGCGGTCTTCGCACTGTGCGCGCTGCCGATGGGCATCCTCGCGGATCGATGGGGACGGGACCGAGTGATGGTCGTGTTCTTTGTGGGGATCGGGCTTGCCTCTATCGTGACGGGCTTTGCGCAGACCCCGCTGCAGATGGGGGCAGGGTTGCTGCTGATCGGGATCTTTGGGTCGATCTATCACCAAGTGGGCCTCGCTATCGTGACGGCGCGTTGGAAGAAGACGGGCATACGCATGGCCGTGAATGGCGTGTGGCGCAATTTGGGCGTGGCGAGTGCCGCGCTGGTGACCGGGTTCATGATCGACCTCGCCGGGTGGCGGGCTGCTTTCTTTGTGGCGGGCGTTGTCTCCATCCTTTTTGCGCTGCCATACCTCCGCGTGGCTTGTGAGGTGCAAAGCCTTCCGCCCCAAGGGGGTGCCGCCGCGGCCAAGCCCGCTAATTATGGACCGCTCTGGAAGGTGATTTTGTGCGTCTACATGACAGCCACGCCCGGCAGCATCGTCTTTCCATCGACGACGGCGCGCTGCCCGAGATATTTGAGGAGCGGATGGTAGGCCTTGCCGATGCGATCTCCGCAGGTTTCGCCGCGCTCAAGATCACGTCGGCCTCCGTCATCGGCACCTTCGTCTTTGTCTTCTTCGCGGCGGCGTCGCTGGCGCAGTTGGTGTCGGGCCAGATGCTCGACCGGCTCGGGGCACGCCCGTCGCTGGCGCTCGTGTCCTCGGTGCAGATCGTGGCCTTCTTGCTCATGCCCGGCCTCACAGATTGGGCGATCTTTGCCGTGGCGCTGGGCGTGATGCTGGGGGTTTTCGGGCAGGTGCCAGTAATCGACTTCCTGGTCGGAACGACGGCCTCGAACCTCTCGCGATCCCGCGCGTTTGGCGCGCGTTATATGGTCAGCTTCCTCGCCTTCTCCGGCGCGCCGCCTCTCATCGCGATCATCCAAGCGAACTGGGGCTTCGACGGGCTCTTCCTGGTGTTGATGATCTGTTCGGTCCTGATCTTTCTGGGCAGCCGGATCCTGCTGTCAAAGCCGTCAGTGCTTGAGACGCCCGCCGCCGCCGCTCAAGTCAAAAGCTAGGGCGCGCCCGACACGCAAAGCAGCTTTGACGAAGCGCCCTCTTCCCTTCTTGTTGCAACAGGCGTAAGGCCCCGGTGCCTCATCGAAAGGACAAGTTATGGGCTATAATGTCGTCGTAGTTGGCGCCACTGGCAATGTGGGCCGCGAAATGCTCAACATCCTGGACGAGCGGAAGTTCCCGATTACAAAAATCGCGGCGCTGGCTTCCCGCCGGTCCATTGGTACAGAAGTTTCTTTCGGCGACGAGACACTCAAAACGCAGGACCTCGACACGTTCGATTTTGCGGGCTGGGATATGGCTCTGTTCGCAGTGGGCTCGGACGCCACCAAGATCTATGCGCCGCGCGCTGCGGCTGCCGGTTGTGTGGTGATCGATAACTCCTCGCTTTACCGCTACGACCCCGACATCCCGCTGGTGGTGCCGGAAGTGAACCCGGAAGCTGTGGAGCAATATTCGAACAAGAACATCATCGCGAACCCGAACTGTTCGACCGCGCAGATGGTTGTGGCGCTCAAGCCGCTCCATGACCGCGCGAAGATCAAGCGCGTTGTCGTATCGACGTATCAGTCGGTGTCTGGCGCGGGCAAAGGCGGGCTCGACGAGCTGTGGGATCAGACCAAGGCGATCTACAACCCGACGAACGAGGTGGAGCCTAAGCAGTTCACCAAGCAGATCGCGTTCAATGTGATCCCGCATATCGACAAGTTCATGGAAGACGGCTCCACCAAGGAAGAGTGGAAGATGGTCGCGGAGACAAAGAAGATCGTCGACACCTCCATCAAGGTCACGGCGACCTGCGTGCGCGTGCCGGTCTTTGTGGGTCACTCCGAAGCGGTCAACATCGAGTTCGAGGAGTTCCTCGACGAAGATGAGGCCCGCGATATCCTGCGCGAGGCGCCGGGCATCATGGTGATTGATAAGCGCGAAGACAAAGGCTATGTGACGCCGGTTGAGTGCGTGGGCGACTACGCGACGTTCATCTCTCGCATCCGGCAGGATTCGACGGTGGAGAACGGCCTGAACCTCTGGTGCGTGTCGGACAACCTGCGCAAGGGCGCGGCGCTGAACGCGGTGCAGATCGCGGAGACGCTGGGTAATCGGTGCCTCAAGAAAGACTGATATTGCCTAACAGCTGAGAATGACGGACCCTTCCGGAAACTTTCGGAAGGGTCTTTTTATGCGTGCATTCCTTTTGGCGACGGTGGCGATGGTGCCTTTGGCGGCAGCGGCGGACGATTTCCAGCTGTCGTTGCCGGTTGTCTCGGCTGAGGTTTATCCATCGAGCGCTTTAGTTGTTGCGGAGACGACGGTCGAGGTGGCGGCGGGCACTCACACGATCGAGCTTCTTCTGCCGGAACCGATTTTGGGCAAGGGCGTGCCGCGCGTGAGCGGTGCCGCGCTGAAGAGCTCGGGCATCAGTCGGAACACGCGCTATGACGCGAAGGATTTTGACGGCGTACGCCAGCAGCAGGGCCGTGCTTTGGTTGATGCGGCGCTGAACGAAGAAGAGGCCGCGGCGCGGGCCCTGCGCACGCAGGAGCGAAAGGCTGACGGGCTGCGGTCGGCGGCCGAGTTCCTGAGTGGTCTTGGCGGTGGTGAGCTCCTTCCGGATCCAGAGCAACTGGTGGCTTTGGTTGGGGTGATGGAAGCGGAGTTGAGCCGCAACGCTGAAGCCTTGGCCCTGGTGGAAGCAGAGCTGCCGGCGCTGGAAAAGGCCCTCGACGCGGCCCGCGAGGTGCGCGCCCGAGCGGAAGACGCGCTTCGTGCGCTGGAGCCTGCGCAGGATGATTGGTTTCTCGTGACGCTCGAAATTGAGGCCGCCGAGGCGGGCCCTGTCACGGTGCGCCATGAGTTCGACGATCCACGGGCCGGGTGGCTGGTGCGCTACGAGGCGCATTTGGACGATGCCCAAGTGACGTTGAATCGGTCCGTCGGGGTGTTTAGAGGTCCGGGTCTGCCTTGGATCGAAACGGACATTACGCTGTCTTCAGCGCAGCCTGATGGGCAAAGCCGTGCATCCTACGTGCCGCGCTCCATCGCGCAGATATTTGATCCTGAGGAGAATTTCCAAGGGCGTAGCCTGTCGCTTGCCCCGGCTGCGCCGATGATGGACGCCGTTGTTATGGACGTGGCGGAAGAGGGTGGAGGCGTGTTCGTCAACTTTGACGGCCCGTTTGTCAGCTACGAGCTCTCCGAGCCAGTGACAGTGCTGGGCGGTGAAGCCGAGCAGTTTGTGGAGCTGGGCTCCCTGGGCTTTGAGGCGGATGTGTATCTGTCGGCGGCGCCGAGGCGCGACGACCATGCTTTTTTCATGGCAGATCTCATGAATACGAGTGGCGAACTGATTTTGCCGGGGCCTGTGCAGCTTTACCGCGAGGGGGTGCTCGTTGGGGAAGAGGAACTGGAACTGGTCGCACCTGGGCAGGAAGCGACGCTTGGGTTTGGGCCGGAGCTGACCGTGGCTTTGAATGTTGAGTTTCTCGATGCGCAGACCGGCGATCGTGGGATCATCCGTGGATCTCTCACGCGCGAAGATATCGTTCGGTTGAGCGCGGAGAATACCGGCACAGAGGTGCAGGAAGTCTATCTGCGCTATGCCGTGCCAACGTCTCAGCAGGAGGATCTGGAGATCCGTGTCGAGATGGATCCGGCACCGGCGGTACGGGATGCAGATGATCTTTTGGGTGTGATGGAGTGGGTTCTGGAACTCGCGCCCGGGGAACGTCAGGAGATCGATTTGACCTTTGATCTCAGGTGGCCCGAGGGGCAGGTTCTGAACTGGCGGCCTTGATCCGGACGGCTCGGACGCTCCCGCCTTTGGCGGATCGCACCCGCCCGCCCGAGTCCTTCGTGTGGGCTTGGAATCATAAACGCCGCGCTGCTTTTGCAGTCGCGGCGTTTAAGTATTCGATAGTCCAAGGGGCGGACCCTTGATGTTGGCTACCTTATCTTCCTAGCACAGATTTATCGGTTTGTCAGAACCTTTCGGCACGAAGCACGTGCGCATCCGTTACGCAGACCACGCCGATCTGTTTTTCCACGACCGCAAACGCTGCATTGAGCAGGGTGTCGAGCCGGTCTTCACGGATGATGCAGACGAACTGAACCATGCCCGAAAGGCCGATCTGGCCCTCGCGACTCCACGTGCCTGAGCGGCCTGAGCCGCCAAGGACCGGGAGGATGGTGTAGCCGGTGATGTCGGCCTCTTCGAGCGCATGCCGCAAGCGGCGCTCCATGGGCGCTTCGATGGTGATTTCCACGCGTTTTGCGGGATGTGTCTGCATGCTCAGCCTCCGGTGATCATGGTCGCGACCGCAAGATAGAGCGGTATGCCGAGGACCAGGTTGAAGGGGAATGTAACGCCAAGCGAGAGCGTGAGATAGATGGCAGGTTTCGCCTCGGGCAGCGCGACGCGCATGGCGGCGGGAACGGCGATATAGGAGGCCGAAGCTGAGAGGGTCATCAGGAGCACAATTCCGCCGGTCGACAGGCCGAGCAAAAGTCCTGAACCGAGGCCGAAGCTTGCCCCGACGAGGGGCATGAGCACGCCGAAGAGAATCGTTCCGCCGCCAAGTGCGCCCTTCGTTTCACGCAGACCCCGGCCCGCGATCAGCCCCATGTCGAGGAGGAAGAGGCAGAGCACCCCTTGGAACGGTGCCACGATGAAGCTTGAGATCAGGTCGAGCCCGTCGTTGCCGGTGAGAAGCCCGATGAAGAAGCTGCCCACGAGCAGGACGATCGAGCCATTGAGCATGATCTCCCGCAGAAGACCTGCGTCCATACGGCTCTCTCCACTGGCGTGCGAGGCGAGCCAAAGGGCTGAGAGGATGGCTGGTGCTTCCATGATCGCCGCGGTGGCGACCATGTAGCCTTCAGCCGCGAGGCCAGCGCTTTCCAGCACTGACGAAGAGGCGACGAACGTCACGATAGAGATCGAGCCGTAGTGGCCTGCGACGGCGGCAGCGTTCAGCGTATCGAGCTTGGTGAGCACGCGCAGAAGGCCAAAAGCCACGAAGGGGATTATCCCCGAAAGGATGAAGCCCGCGGCGAGCGTCCCGACAAGTTGCGCGTCGATCCCATTGTCCGCCACTGCCACACCGCCTTTGAAGCCGATGGAGAAAAGCAGGTAGATCGACATCCCCTTGGCCACGGCTTCAGGAATGGAGAGATCGGAACGGGCAAGCGCCGCGATAAGCCCGAGCGCGAAGCTCAGGATGATCGGCGACAAGAGGTTGGCAGCAGCGAGTTCGAACATGGGGGCGCTTTATGCTGACGCCCGGTCAACGTCCAGCCGCTGGGCGCCTTGTCAGATCGACACGAAGTCCTTGGTGCTGCCGTCGAAGGCGAGAAGTTCACCGCTGCCGATATCTGTCCGGAGGCCGTGCAGCTCCAGCGCGCCCGCATTGCCCTCGCACATGCCGCGGCATCCTGCCACACCCCCGCACTTGGAGTGCCCCATAACGATGATGCGAGGGACTTTAAGGACGGTCACCGCATACTCGATTACGGCCGATGTTGCCTGTCCGTGATTGTCCGTATGATAGGGCGGCACGAGGTTCGCGATGTTGCGGTGAACGAAGAAATCGCCGTGGGCTGCGCCAAAGATGCTGAGCCCGTTTACGCGGCTGTCACAGCAAGAAATTAGAAGCGCCATAGTGTTGGCCCTCGTCAGCGAGCTGACGATACTTGGCGGCGTTGATGGGCAGGGTGGTCTCTGTCCAGCTGCGGTAGCGAGCAACGAGATTGTCTGGAAGTGGTTTGGCGCGGTGCATTTCTTCGGGCTGTTGGTTAGGTCTCAGTTACAGCTTTGAGCGTGAGATTGCATCAAATTCATCGCAAGGGGAATGGATCGGTTAACTTCTCTTAAGGATGTTGCGTGGCATATCTTTCGCATGTTGTGGGGGCGACAGTTAAAGGGTGAGAGAAATGGAGAACGTGATTGTCCTAGCGCATGACGAGGCCGTTCGCATGGATGGGCAAGCTATCAGTGCATTGACCGCACAATTGGGAGAGGCAGGCGCCGAAGGTGTTATAAACAAGGCCATGGAAGAGGTGGCCAACAGGCTCTCTCTCATTGAGCGGTGTTACTACAAGCAAGAGAACGACGTGCTTTGGAAGTCAGCCAAGGGTCTGATCAGCATTGCTGAGCAGATTGGCTTGATGGAACTGGCTGTGTCGGCGCAGGCCGTGGCCGATTGCGCGCAGCACGACGACAAGGTCGCTCTGGCCGCTGTGGTGAACCGTTTGGTCCGGATGGGAGATAGATCGCTCACCGCTGTTTGGGATATTTCCGACATCTCAAACTATTGAGCTTATGGCGGGGACGCCTTGCATCATCAGGCTTGCCAGTTAGGGTGAGCACAGATGTCCCCGATCATGCAGGTTTCCGATGACTACTTCATTCGCCGCGCGCTCTGATGCGACGGTCCCCCTCGATCTTGTGGACCCTGACGGTGTTGAAGCCTGGGCGAATTCGCTCGACGCGGCGCAAGGCTCGTGGGTAGCCGCGCAAGGTTTTGCAGGACAACTGGGTCAGTCCCTGGCGCTTCCTGGTCCTGGTGGGGTCTCCAGCGCTGTCATCGGCTTGGGCACATCGACGGCCCGCGCGCGCCGCCGCGATGGCGCATTGGCCGGCATGGCCTCGTTGCCAGCGGGGGTCTATGAAATCCGGTCTGCGCCTGAGGGTGCCGATCTAGAGAATTTCGCTCTGGGCTGGCTTTTGGCCAGCTACCGCTTCGATCGCTATGCCGATCAGTCCTTCCCCAAGGCTGAGCTGATCGCCCCTGAAGGTGTCGATGCCGCACGCGTTGAAGCGATCGCTCAGGGTGAGACGCTGACACGTGATCTGATCAACACGCCCTCCTCGGACATGGGACCGGTAGAGCTGGAAGCGTCAACTTGTGCCCTGGCGGAAGATTTTGGCGCCTCGGTTGAGGTGACGCTCGATGGCCAGCTTCTTGAGCAGAATTTCCCCATGATCCATGCCGTGGGCCGCGCCTCGGATCGCAGGCCTCGGCTTTTGGATATGCGCTGGGGTGACGCGGGACCGAAACTGACGCTCGTGGGTAAAGGGGTGTGCTTTGATACCGGGGGTCTGAACATCAAACCCGCTGGATCCATGGGGTTGATGAAGAAAGATATGGGCGGGGCTGCGACCGTCCTTGGGCTGGCGCGGATGATCATGGCGCAGGCCCTACCGGTGCAACTGCGGGTGCTGATCCCGGCTGTTGAGAATTCCATCAACGGGTCGGCATTCCGTCCTCAGGATGTTTTGACGAGCCGTAAGGGCCTGACCGTAGAGATCAACAACACCGATGCAGAAGGCCGCCTTGTGCTGGCTGATGCCCTGACGTTGGCAGAGGAAGAGGCGCCGGACGTCCTAATCTCCATGGCGACGCTGACGGGCGCTGCTCGCGTGGCGGTGGGCCCGGACCTGGCGCCCTATTACACCGATGACGATGGGCTGGCTTCGGCGTTGGAAGCAGGTGCCGAGGGCGCCGCTGACCCGGTATGGCGCATGCCGTTTCACGCCCCTTACGAGGCGATGATCGAACCAGGGATCGCCGATCTCGATAACGCCCCGTCTGGTGGCTTTGCAGGCTCTATCACGGCCGCGCTCTTCTTGCGGCGGTTTGCGTCGGAGGTGCCGCGCTACATGCATTTCGACATCTATGGGTGGCAGCCTGGCGCGACGCCCACGCGTCCCAAGGGTGGTGTCGGGCAGGGCGCTCGCGCGGTCTTTGAGGCGCTGCCCGAGATGCTGGGCCTGTGAGCCAGGACCGCCGGACGTGGCGCGCAAATGATCGCGTCGCTCATCCTGATATCGCCGCGCAGGCGGGCCTGAGCGCCGCGCGCCCGGTTGTTCGGCGCGTTCTTCCCCCCGTTGCCAACCTCTGTGCCGCTCCGGCTGGTGCGCGGGATAAACAACTCGTGCGTGGTGCTGCGTTCGAGGTGCTAGAGGATCGAGACGGTTGGTCCTTTGGCACTGACGTGTCTGATGGATACGTCGGACACCTGCCCACCTCTGTGCTGGCCGAACATGAGGGCGATTTACGCACGGTCGATGTCCTCACCGCTCACGTCTACCGCGACGCAGACTTCAAATCACCGGACATGGCGCTTTTGCCTTTCGGCGCAATGGTCGCGGTGAGTGAAGAGAAAGACGGGTATTTGCGCGTCGAAGACGGGTGGATGATGGCGCAACACGTGGGCCTAAGCGAGAAGCCTGTCGATTGGGTGGCTATCGCCGAACGCTTCTTGGGCACGCCCTACCTTTGGGGCGGCAATACGAGCTTTGGGATCGATTGTTCGGGGCTCGTTCAGGTGGCGCGCCATGCCGCAGGCCTTACAGCACCCCGAGATAGTGACATGCAGCAGGCCGCGTTTCCTGAGGTGACGGGGGATCCGTCGCGTGGCGACCTGGTTTTCTGGAAAGGGCATGTCGGAGTGATGGTCAGCGAGACAGAACTGCTTCATGCCAATGCGCATCACATGATGGTGGCTAAGGAGCCGTTCGCTCAAGCCAAGGCGCGTATTGGTGCGAAAGAGTTCGGGGCTGTCGCAAAGATCGCGCGACCTTAGTCGACGGCGCGAATGAGCTTGCGCTCGAGTACGCGCAATACCGACTTAAGATCGTGCCCTCGTTTGAGCACCTGACCCTCTGCGCCAACCACTGCGTACATGCCCTGTTTCGCGCGAAGTTTCGGCCGCTTTTCGATGCGGTAGAGCGGGTGTTCGGCCGTGCGCCTGAAGACCGAGAAAATGGCCGCGTCCCGCAGGGATGAGATGCCATAGTCACGCCATTCCCCAGCGGCGACCATGCGGCCGTAGAGTGAGAGAATCTGGCCTAGCTCGGTGCGATGAAAGGCAACTTGTTCGGGCAGGCGGAAGGGTGCGGGCTGCATGTTCATGCTTTTAGAGTTGCGCCCTCGGGCGGCGAAATCAACCCTGTCGAATTCTTGCCCAGAAATCGCCTGTGAAGTTTCATGCCGCGGTCGTTTCGGTGCCACGCGTCACGGTCACTACGGAAGAGCAACGCAGGGTGCCCCGGGGGGCCGGTCAATTGCCCCCACCCAAATCGGTCAACCGGGGTACTCTGCCG
The DNA here is from genome assembly GCA_022448245.1 of Paracoccaceae bacterium. Lineage (GTDB taxonomy): Bacteria > Pseudomonadota > Alphaproteobacteria > Rhodobacterales > Rhodobacteraceae > Shimia_B. The sequence goes on along the minus strand of JAKVCO010000007.1, from coordinate 222,929 downwards.
CGCCTTCTATCTTGGTTGGTGCGCTAGAGGGCCGGCTTGGGGCAAGCTGGCCCTTCTTGCGTTTAGGCCCTAGTGTCAATTCTCTCCGTTAAGAACCAATGGCCCGCCCGCCTCCCTTCTGCGCCTGCCAGGTTTGAACTTGAGGGGGCGCGCTGCGCGCGTGGGGCGCTGTTGTGAGCTTGGTGTCTTGTGGACGGTTTGGACCCGCCGGGGGAAGTACAAAGCACAGAGAAGTCGCCTATCTTCTTTGTGCTTTGTACTTCGGGGTGCTCGAGGGGCTGGCCCCTCGATTTCGCCTTCAGGCGAATTGACCGTGGCAGAACCAGCCGCCAGTTTGTGCGCCGCCGTGAGCGTAGTAGAGCCAGAGCCTGTCGCCTTCGAGGGTGTCTACTCGCCAGTAGTCGCGTGTTCCTGTGCGCCAAGGGCGTTCATCTAGCCACCATTCTGGGGCGATGCGTTCGGGTCCGCGTGCGGCTTTGGTTGTCATCACGCGGCCGCGCCATTTGAAGTTGGCGGGGAGGGAGGGGGCCTCTGGGGCTTCCACGAGTTCTACGGGAAAGAGGATGAGAGGCCTTGGTGGCGTGTCGCGCGGCCAGTCTGTGGCCGGCTCTGAGAAGGCGGCTGCGAGGGTGAGAGCCGATTTTTCGGGAATATGGGACGATGCCGGGTGGCGTCGGGTGATCGCTTCGAGGCCGATGCGGGCGCCGATACGGCCGATAAGGTCGTCGATCTCGTTCACTTGCTCGGGCGCTTTGGTGCCTGGAAGGCGGCGGTATTGTTCGGGGCGGATCGGTTCGTGCACTGGGGCCAGGAGGCGGAGCATGTCGATGCCGAAGCCTGCATCTATCTCGGCGATTTTCATGTTGAGCAGTGTCCGCATTCGGTCCGGTTGTGCGGAGGGCCGCGCCAGGCCCACTTCGATTGTTTGCGAGGTTCCATCGGCGCGGTGCGCTTCAAGGCGTAGCCGTCTCGCACCCCGGCCCGCATCAGCGAGGCGTTTGGCGAGGGTGGGGAGCATTTTATCCACGGCCGCGATGACATCATCCTCGAGGCCAATGGGTTCGGGCAGGGTCAGACGGCAGGAGAAGGTTTGGGGTGGCCTTGCTGGACTGATCGGTTCCCTCAGCAGGCCCAAGGCCTGATCGAGGCGCTGGGCGAGCTCCTGTCCGTATCGTCGGACTAGAGGGGGGCGGGGCTGGTTCAGCAAATCCTCGATGCGGCGCAGGCCTACGCGATTGAGCTCGGTCACCGTCTGATCGGGCAGGCGCAGGGCCGCCACAGGTAGGGTTGAGAGGGCACTGCGGTTCTGGCCGGGCGCGGCGATGCTGGCTTGGCGGGCGCGCAGTGTGACGACCTTTGGCGCGGGCCCGCCCTTTTCCCAGTTGCGGCGTTTCACGGCGCGCGACCTTGTGGCGTAGGCCTCTTGATCGATGGCATCGCCAGAACGCGTGGCGCCGATTCCTTGGCCTGCGTAGCGCGCCAGAGCCCAGGCCGCGCCGGGCGTATCAGCGATCCCGAGTTGCACAGTCAGGCTAAGACGAGCGCAATCGGATTCCACGAGATCTGCCACGCCGTCTTCGCCGCCAAAGAGGTGCGCTGCACCGGTGAGGTCGATGAAGAGGCCGTCAGCGCCAGACTGGCTGACCCAGGGGGAGAACTTGCCGGCCCAGCGTTGAAGGTGCCCCAGAAAGGTCCGGTCAGCAGGTGCATGTTCGCGTTCGGTGATCAGGCCCGGGCACATGGCCAACGCATCGCGCAGGGGCTGGCCGCTGCTGAGCCCTTGGGCGGAGGCTTCTTCGGACAGGGAGGATAAATGCTGCAGATTGCTGGTCTCGCGCACCATGGCGAGGGGGGCGTTTATGGTGCCGCGCGCACGTCTGAGAACACGTTCCGCGCTGAGACGCGGGAACCAGAGCGCGAGGATGCGCCGTGCCGATCTCTCGAAAATGTTCTTCATTTGTTCACATTGTTCGATTCCCTGTTGGGAGTCGAGTCCGCGGTATCGCGGTCTTCAGCCGCAGTAGACGCGGATGACGATGTCTTCGCTGGAAAGCTCAATGTTAAGCCGGTTGGCAATGAACTCGAGCGTCACGGCCTGGTTCGGGCGGATGACCCTCACTGGCCCCAGGATCTCGATCTCGAGCAGGTCGTCGCTGCTCAGGCCCATGAGGCCTTGGAATTCGTCTGCACGGCACGCAACCTCGTCCGCCGGCGGCTGAGTGACGATGAGACGTTGGCCTTGGGGCGCGGAGACGGGCGGAGGCGCGCAGGCCGCGAGGCCAAGGAGCAGGAGGGGGGCAAAACGAAGCATGGGCGCTCTTTGATTCAACCTGTGGGGATGTGCAAGAGCATTGCAATGCGCGCGGGCCTGCGCCACGGTCGGACAAAAGACGACAGGGAGAATGAATTATGCGCACCCGTGCCGCTGTAGCGATTTCTGCAGGAAAACCTTTGGAAGTGATGGAAGTGAACCTTGAAGGCCCAAAGGCCGGTGAGGTGCTGGTTGAGATCAAAGCCACTGGCATTTGCCATACCGATGAATTCACGCTTTCGGGCGCGGATCCGGAAGGTATGTTCCCGGCGATCCTGGGCCATGAAGGTGCGGGCGTCGTTGTGGAGGTGGGCCCTGGTGTGACCTCGCTGAAGCCGGGCGATCACGTGATCCCGCTTTATACGCCTGAGTGCCGGGAGTGCGATTACTGCCTCAATCCCAAGACAAACCTGTGTCAGTCGATCCGGAGCACGCAGGGCGCAGGCGTAATGCCTGACGGCACTTCGCGTTTTTCCACGTTGGATGGCGATCCGATCCTGCACTACATGGGCTGTTCGACATTTGCGAACTACACGGTGCTGCCAGAGATTGCTTTGGCGAAGGTGCGTGAGGACGCTCCGTTCGACAAGATTTGCTACATCGGTTGCGGAGTCACGACTGGCATTGGTGCCGTTATCAATACGGCCAAGGTGGAGATCGGGTCGCGCTGCGTGGTGTTCGGCCTCGGCGGCATCGGTCTGAACGTGATCCAGGGTCTGCGCCTTGCGGGCTGTGACCAGATCGTTGGTGTCGACATCAACGATTCCAAGAAACCCATGGCCGAGCGCTTCGGCATGACGGACTTCGTGAACCCCAACGAGGTGGAAGGCGATTTGGTGCCTTACCTTGTGGATCTCACGGGGGGCGGTGCTGACTACTCCTTCGATGCCACGGGCAATGTGAAGGTTATGCGGGACGCGCTTGAATGTGCACACAAGGGATGGGGCGAGAGCGTCATCATCGGTGTGGCACCAGCGGGCGCCGAGATCTCGACGCGTCCGTTCCAGCTGGTGACGGGGCGGGTTTGGCGCGGCACGGCCTTTGGTGGTGCGCGCGGTCGGACGGATGTGCCCAAGATCGTTGATTGGTATATGGAGGGTAAGATCGAGATCGATCCGATGATCACCCACACCATGGGCCTTGATGACATCAACAAGGGTTTCGACCTGATGCATGAGGGCAAGTCGATCCGCGCCGTCGTCACGTACTAAGGGTCGCTGGGCGCTCTGTTCCTGCGCGCGCCTTGGGGCGTGCTCGAAAGGCGCCCACCCACCGACCCGGGGAACGTACCCTTAGCGAGGGGTGCGTCGCGGTCCGGTTATGTTCGGTAATTGGCTGCGGCGACGGTGCATCGCGCCCGTGACACGCGCCGTTTAGGCGCCTGTCGTGCCGTAGCGCGCCATGAACATCTTCACAGCTTCGGTCACAACGTAGTCGCGTTCTTCGGCGGGAATCTCGTCACGGATCTGCAGCATGGTCAGCGGAAAGATGTGGGATTTGCACAATTCAGCAAATTGGTGCGCTGCAAGGATCTTGTCCTCGATCTTGAGTTCTCCACGCTCTTCGGCTTCTTCAAAGTAGGGCACGAGTTCCCGCTCGATGAGGCCTGGACCCGCATCGAAGAAGCGTTGGCCCAGCTCGCGGAACTTGCCGCTCTCGCCGATGGACATGCGGTAGGTTTGCTGGCCGAATTCACTGAGGAAGATATCGACCATGATCCGCCCTGCGACGGGCAGGACGATGTCAGGGGGTGCAGCCTTGTCGATGAAGGCTTCGGCCGCTTTCGCACGTCCTTCGCATTCGCGTTTCATCACCTCGACGAAAAGCAGCCGCTTGTCTGGGAAGTAGGAATAGAGCGTTGCCTTGGACACACCTGCCCTGCGCGCAATTTCGTCCACGGAGGCGCGTTCGTACCCTTCAGTCATGAAGATTTCGGTCGCCCCTTCGACGACCTGATTGAACTTTCGGCCCTTGCGGATTTCGGTGTTTCCGTCCGGCATGCATCCTCCCCTGCCGGAACTGTATAAACGTGGGAGTTCAGTTCCGGCAAGGGAGTGCCCGGAGGTCCGGGGCGCGCTCACTTATCCTCGGGAAGAAGGATCAGCGGCTGCGCGGGCCCTTGAGTGGAGGTGCTTGGTGCGGGCTCCGGGAAGGTCAGGGTCGGGAATTGCGGGTCGATCGTGAGCGCGGAAGCGCTGGCTGCGGTGAGCGACAGGACGAGGGCGGTTGCGAGGGTTTTCATGGGTGACATCCTTGCGTGAGTTGGTCGATTTTAAACTGAACGGTTTGGTTCATAAATCGAATATGAACTCTCTAGTTCAGCTTTCAAGATTAAAATGAACCGAAGAGTTCATTTTTCTTCCAAGCCGCTGATTTCGGTGCCTCTTGCTGTCTTCCTTACGCGGCTTTACCGAGGGGCATGGTCGAGGTTTTTCTGAAGACGCTGCCCTTCTTTGCGCTGATTGCCTTGGGCTATCTAGCGGGCCGCACGAAGTTCTTCAGCGAAGAGGCGACGGGTTACCTGACCAAGTTCGTGTTCTACTTCGCGCTCTCGGCGATGCTGTTTCGGTTCTCGGCCACGCTTGATGTGGCGGATGTTTTCAGCTGGCCGTTCGTCTTCGCGTATCTCTGGGGTACTTTGCTCGTTTATCTGCTGGCCACGGCCTTGGGCTTTCTCCGGGGCGCCAAGGTGGAAGAAATTGCGGTGGAGGCCCAAGTGGCTGTCATTGGCAATGTGGGCTTCCTGGGCATTCCGATGCTGGTGCTGCTGCTGGGTGATCAGGCGATCGGACCGGTGATGATGGTGCTCGCGGTGGATCTGATCTTCTTTGGATCGCTCATTGTTATCCTGATTACGGGGTCACGAGATGGGCGCATGTCGCTGGGCATTCTGCGCACCGTGGGGATCGGGCTGATCTCCAACCCGATGATCGTGTCGATGTCCCTTGGGCTTTTGTGGGCGGCGACAGGTTTCCCAATTCCGGGGCCGCTGGAGGAAACGGTGAGCATTCTGGGATCCGCGGCCACACCGGGGGCCTTGTTTGCAATCGGCGCCTCCCTGGCCTCAAAGGCGGTCTCGAAGCTGGCGGTCACTGGGTATCTCAGCTTTTTCAAACTGGTCGTGCATCCCGCAGCTGTGGCCTATGCGGCGCTCGTCTTGTTTGAGGTCGAGCCCTACGCCGCGGGCGTGATGATTGCGGCGGCCTCTCTGCCTGTGGCCGGGAATGTGTTTATCTTGGCGCAACACTATGGGGTGGCCCCTGCGCGGGTATCGGCCTCAATCTTGATCTCAACGGCGATCTCGGTCGTGACGGTTTCGCTCGTCATTGGCTGGGTCGCGACCTTTGCCTTGTAGGAGGGCGCGATGGAAACTGTATCGGAGAACGCGAGTTTCGGCGGAGTGCAGGGTGTCTACACCCATGCCTCGGACATCTGCGGTTGTGACATGACCTTCGGGCTCTTTTTGCCGGAAGAGGCCAAGCATGGTTCGGTCCCGGTGTTGTGGTATCTGAGCGGTCTGACCTGCACCCATGCCAATGCCATGGAAAAAGCAGGCGCGCAGGCGTGGGCAGCACGTGCAGGTATCGCGCTTGTCTTTCCAGACACGTCGCCGCGTGGTGACGATGTGGCCGATGATGACGCCTACGACCTCGGCAAAGGGGCCGGATTCTATGTCGATGCAACCGAGATGCCGTGGTCCCCGCATTTCAAAATGTGGAGCTATGTGAGCGAGGAGCTTCCCTCGATCGTCGCGGGCATGGGCTGTGATATGGAGCGACAAGGCATCACCGGGCATTCTATGGGCGGCCACGGTGCCCTCACCATCGCAATGGGCAACTCTGGACGTTTCAAGTCGGTTTCGGCCTTCGCGCCGATCTCCAACCCCTGCGACAGCGATTGGGGTCAAAAACAGCTGGGCGCCTATCTCGGGACGGACACGGACGCGTGGCAAAAGTACGATGCGACCGTGATGATGCGCGAAGGTGGCCTTGATGCGCCGCTGCTCGTCGACACGGGAACGAACGACCAGTTCATCGATCTGCTAAAACCGGAGGCCTTCGCCGCCGCAGTGGCCGAGCGTCGTCAGCAGGCCGTGCTGCGACTGCAGCCGGGCTATGACCATTCCTACTACTTCGTCAGCTCCTTCATGGCTGACCACGTGGCTTTCCACGCTGAGGCGATGCACGGGTGATCTACGTCGACGCCGATGCCTGCCCGGTAAAGGCCGAGGTCGAGCGTGTGGCCACCCGCCACAAGCTTACCGTGGCCATGGTCTCGAACGGCGGCATCCGCCCCTCGCCGAACCCTATCATCGAAACGGTCATCGTTCCCGATGGCCCTGATGAAGCGGACATGTGGATCGCAGAACGGGCTGGCAAAGGCGACATCGTTGTCACGGGTGATATTCCCCTCGCCGCACGCGCCGTTGATGGCGGAGCGCTCGTCGTCAAACCCAATGGCGAGGCGTTGACGGCCGCCAATGTAAAGCAGGCCTTGGCGACGCGTGATCTTATGACTGATCTTCGCGCCGCTGATCCATTTCGTCAGGGCGGGGGACGCCCCTTTTCAAAAGCTGATCGCAGCCGTTTCCTAGACACATTGGAGCGCCTTGTGCGCCAAGTAGCGCGCTAGAGCCAGCAGACTTAATCCCGGACCCAACGAAATGTGCGCGCCGGACAAAAAATCAGCGCCTTCACAATGTTCGGCCAACCCCGCTGAAAAGTGTCATCTAAACTTGACATATTATTGACAACATGCTGATTTTCCACGGTCCGCATGAGTAAATAAGTGCCCTCGCAGGGAACTGGCGATGTATTGCGCTCGATTTTGAGCGTTGCTGCCCCACGTCGTCGCTGCAGTGCCCAATTTGTATCGCCATGCCTGACACTCAGTCTCATTCTGCCGCCCTGGACCTCGCATGCCGTGGTGCTGATGCGCTGCGCGGCGGTGCCTCTCTTGATTGGAAGACTCGCTGGGCGGCCGTCGCGGACGAAGGTTTGCTTCGCTTCACCATGCCGGAAGCCTTTGGAGGGCAAAGCGCCTCAGCCGGCGCGCACGTGCGCGCCATGATGGAGCTGGGGCGCCTGACGCCGGACAACGGTCTGACACTGGGCCTTGGCACCCATATCTGGACGGTGCAGCAGCCTCTGGTGACTTTCGGCACGGCTGAGCAGCGCGAGGCTTATCTGCCCGACCTCTGCGCAGGGCGAACGATTGGCGCTTACGTTCTGACCGAAGCGGGCTCCGGCTCGGACGCCATGGGTCTCAGCACACGGGCCGAGCGGACCGATGGCGGCTATGTTCTGAACGGTGAGAAGACGTACATCGGTATGGGCCCGTGCTTTGATATGGCCCTCGTCTTTGCCTCCACCGCGCCCGAGAAGAAGGCATGGGGCATCTCAGTTTTTCTTGTGCAGGCCGACGACGTCGGTCTCACACGTGGACCGGTCCAAGAGAAGCTCGGATTGAAGACCCTTCCCATGGGCAAGGTCAGCTTCGAGAACTGCGTCATCCCGGACGACCGCCGCTTGGGCCCAGAGGGCGCAGGTGCGCGCATCTTTCAGGCGACGCTCGATTGGGAGCGGGCCTTTATCCTTGCCGCTCACGTCGGCGCCATGGCGCGCCAGCTTGAGGAAAGCGCGACCTTCGCCAAGACCCGGCAGACCTTCGGCAAGCCCATTCTAGAACATCAATCCGTATCGAACCGCCTTGCGGACATGGCCATCCGGCACAAGACCGCAAGGCTGATCCTCCTCGATGCGGCAGCCCAATATGACGCGGGCCAATTGCCCTCGGATGTGGCGGCCATGACCAACCTGCACATCTCCGAAGGCTTCCTCGCGTCGAGCATGGATTCCCTGCGGAACTTCGGCGGCGCCGGCTACCTCGCCGGGGCGCAGACCGGGGCCGACATCACAGACGCGTTAGGTGGGGTGATCTATTCCGGAACCTCGGACGTAGAAAAACAAATCGTCGCCAAAATGACGGCGCAGAAGGCGGGGAGAGACGTATGACTACCAGCAAGGCCAGAGCGCTCTGGGCCTATTCCCTCAGCGTCATCTTTGGCGTGTTACTCGCGGCCTCCGTTTCGGCGCACAGTTTCAACGAGAGCTACGTTTACTTCGACGTGACTGAGACAACCCTGTCTGGCCGCGTCGAGGTGGGCATGGTCGATCTCGCCAAGTTTGCGGCTCGTGACGCGGATGTGCACGAGCCGATCACCAAGGAAGATCTCAACGCCACTTTCGACACTGTAACCCGCTACTTCGGTGAGCGGATGGAGCTCGTCTACGAGGGGCAGCGCCTCGATGTGACGTTCCGCGATGTCTCGGACCTCACGTATCTCGACACCGAGAAGGGCAAGTTCGCGCAACTCTGGTTCGATGTTGGCACGCCAGCGATCACGCCGGTCGAGATCGAGATGTTCTACAACGCCTTCTTTGACGACATCGATCCCGATCATCGCGGTTACGCCCTTATCGCTACCAACACGCGCAATGGCATGACCGAGAACGAGGGTTATATCTCTCTCATCTTCAGCCCAGGTGACGTCCTCAAGCGGTTCTATCTGAACGACGAACGCACCTCGGATGCGATCATGACGTTCATCGAGCATGGTATCTGGCACATCTGGCTTGGCTTTGATCACGTCCTCTTTATTGTGACGTTGCTGATCTCGTCGGTGATGTTCATTCAGGCGGGCCGGTGGGAGCCGTCGACCCAGTTGCGGCAGAGTCTTTGGAATACGGTCAAGATCGTCACGGTCTTTACGCTGGCGCATACGGTGACCCTGTCGCTGGCCACGTTCGGTATCGTCACGTTGACAGCCACCTTCGTGGAGGCGGTGATCGCCGTGTCGATCGCGGTGGTGGCGATTGGCAACCTCGTGCCGCGGTTTCACACGACATCCTGGATCGTGGTCTTCGTCTTTGGCCTCTTCCATGGGTTCGGCTTTGCCAACGTCCTGGAGCCGCTCGGCCTCGATACGGAACGGAAGGCCATCGGGCTTGCGGCCTTCAACATCGGCGTTGAGCTTGGACAGTTGGCGATCGTGCTCGTGCTGTTCCCGATCTTCTACAAGCTTCGGAACTGGAGCGGGTACCGGCCCATTGCCATGCAGGCAGGTTCGGTCGTGCTGATCGCGGTTGCGGTGTTCTGGTTTGTGGAGCGTACCATCGGCAGCTTTGGCGCGGCACAGGTCGCAGGGTTGGGGGGCTGAGCATGACGGGGCTTCTGGATCACGCACTTGCCCATTGGGCCACGACTACGCCTGACGCGGAGGCCGTGCGCTTTGCGGCCCGGTCCTTCAGCTATGCGGAACTCAACATTGCGGCAGAGGCTGTTTCCGCGCGCCTGATCCGCGAAGGGGTTCGGCCCGGTGACCGTGTCGCGATCCACGCTGCTAAGTCATTCGATACTATCGCCAGCGTCTTCGGTGTTCTTCGCGCCGGTGGCGTCTATGTGCCGGTAGACCCGGCCGCCCCAAAAGCGCGGATCAAAACGATCTTGCGGGATTGCGGTGTGCGCATCGTTCTCGCCGACCCAAGACGCGCTGCGGCGCTGGACGGCATGACTTTCGTGCCCGTGGTTGCGATGGCATCAGCCTTGGCGGAGGAATACGAGGCCGACCCCGTGCCGCGCACGTCCACCGACTTGGCCTATATCCTCTACACCTCGGGTTCGACCGGGACACCGAAAGGCATCTGCCACACCCACCGCAGCGGGCTGGCCTATGCCCGGATGTCTGCGAAACTGTGTGGTTTGCGCCGGAGCGACCGCGTCAGCCACCATACGCCACTGCATTTCGACATGTCGATCTTCGACATCTTTGCCACGATCGAGGCCGGGGCCACGATCATCGTGATCTCGGAGATGCACACGAAGATGCCCGCCTCGCTGTCGCAGCTGGTCGAGGCAGAAGCCGTCACAGTCTGGTACTCCGTCCCCTTCGCGATGGCGCAATTGGTGAGCCACGGCGCCCTCGACAAGCGTGATCTGTCGTCCCTGCGCGTGGTGATGTTTGCAGGTGAGGTGATGCAGCCCCGTGTCTTGCGCGACTTCGCAACCCATGCGCCGGAGGCCGAGCTTTTGAATGCCTATGGCCCAACTGAGACGAACCATTGCCTGACAGCGCGCATCGATCATGCGTCGCTCGATGGGGTGACGGCGCTGCCGATCGGGCTGCCAGACGAAGGCATCGAGATGCGCGTCGCTCATGACGGCGAACTGCTGATCAAAGGAGATCAGATCATGGCGGGCTACTGGAACGAGCTTACGCGGACGCGCGACGCATTCGACGGCCGTTACTACAAGACGGGCGATATCGTCACGCGTCGCGTGGACGGACAGGTCATGCTTGTGGGCCGCGACGATCGTCAGGTGAAACTGCGTGGCTTCCGGGTTGAGCTGGACGAGGTCGAGCGTGTGCTCAGCAGCCTGCCGGGCATCGAGGAGGTGGCCGTTGTCACCGACAAGTCCGGCGAAACGCTCAATGCCTATTACGCCGGGCATCCCAGCCCCTCTGAACTGCTCGGTCACGCGGCCGCGCATCTGCCGAGCTACATGGTGCCCGCTGAGGCGATACAGCGCGAGGCACTGCACCGGACGTCGACGGGCAAGCTCGACCGCCGCAGGATAGTGGAGTTTGGTGATGACCGATCTGCAGCTTAAGTGCGATCTGAGCCCGCTTCGGGCCTATGTGCAGGACACGCTTCTGGCCGGTCGCACCGTGGCCGACACTGATGAGCTTTTGCTCTCAGGCATGCTCGATTCCCTCGCAGTGATGTCGCTCGTCAGCTTTGTGGAGCAGACCTACGCCCTGAAGGTGCCGTTCGAGGATGTGGTCATCGAGAACTTCGAGTCGCTCGAGGCGACGGGCCGATACGTCGACAGCCGGGGCGCGGATGCTTGACGGACGACGGGACTACCCGCTGACGCAGAGCCAGCTGAGGTTCTGGCGCGGCGCACAAATGGCTCCGAGCGTGGCCAGCTACACGATGGTGTGGCGCTTCGATTTGATGTCCGACATCTACCCTGCGCGCTTTGCGGCGGCGCTCGAGGCGGTCGTTGCACAGACCGATGCGCTGCGGGTGGCATTTCATGAGATCGATGGCGAACCACGGCAGTTCCTTCAGCAAACGCGTCTTGCTCTGCCTCAGCCAATAGACCTGAGCGGGCAGGCTGATCCCGAGGCTGCGCTTGCCGATTTTCAATCGCATTGGATCCCTGAGCCTTTTGACCTTTCTGAGACCACCTACCGCGCCCAGCTGATCAAGCTGGCTGACGCGCATTGGGTCTGGCTTTCGGCGCAACATCACATCGCCTGCGACGCCCAGTCTGGCGCACTTCTCTTTGAGGCGGTCTCTGCCGCCTATGCGGGCGAGGACAACGATGAAGGCCCGTCCTACCTTGCCGCAGTGGAGCGTCTGGACCGCGCGCATGAAGATGCGCCAACGCCGGATTTTCACACGGCCACCGCCCACGGCGTGCCCTATGGCATCGCCGCGCCAACCATCTGCCGGTCCGAACGAGTTGACGTGCCTGTGTCTGGCGCAGCGCTCGACCGGTTTGAGGCGTTGGCCAAGGACCGCGATTACGCGCTTTTCACGCCTGACCTGACGCGCTTTGCGCTCTACACGGCGGCGTATGGCGCCTATCTCGCACGTGTGAGCGGAAGCGAGGCGGTGACGATTGGATTGCCTTCTCACAACCGGCTCGATGGCGCCTCGAAGGAGACGCAGGGCCTTTTCGTCGAAGTGCTTCCCTTCGCGCTGATGGTTGAGGCGGGCGACAGCTATGCCGATGTGGTCGCCAAGGTACGTGCGGGGCTCGGTGATTTCCTCCGGCAGGCGCGGCCCAACGCGATCGCAGCGGTGCGGAGTGCGGCTGCCACGGGTGTTTTGAACTTTATCCAAGCCCGGTTCGGCGATTTCGCAGGCAAGCCCGCGCATGTGGCGTGGCTTCACAGCGGGGCCCATGACCCGCAGCACCCGATCCGGCTTCATGCGACGTCTTTCGATGGCGCTGGCTTGCGCCTCGCGCTCGATGTGAATGCAGAAATCTGTGCCGAAGTGCCCGCATCCGAAGTGGCGGGGCATCTGGCTACCTTCCTCGAGGGTGTGAGTGCGGCTCCGACGAGACCGATCCATGAAGTGCCGCTGGGTGGTTCGCCCGCGCGGCAGGTGGGCCCCGCTGAGGCGCCCGGCGCCAGCGAACCCATCTTGGATCAGATCGCTCGGCAGGTCGCGGCATCGCCCCATGCGGCTGCGTTGAAAGAAGGCCCGGTGCAGATGAGCTACAAGGCGCTTTGGGACGCGTCCGGTTCCGTTGCTGCTTCGATTGTGGCGCAAGGCCTTCCCGCTGGTCCGGTGGCGATCCATCTGAACCGTTCGCGGGCGGCGATGATTGCTATTCTAGGCACCCTGCGCGCGGGCCGCGCATTCGTCCCAATTGCGGCCAACACACCGCCAGCCCGCGCAGCTGAAATCATGAAATTGGCCGGTGTGGCGGCGGGGTTCGGCGACGCCGGAACCGAGCCTACCTTGATGACTGCGAGCGTTCCCTCCCTCAGCGCAGAAGTGCCTTTTGCGGCTGCGCCTCAGGTGCCGATTGCCGAGAACGTCGCCTATGTCCTCTTCACCTCGGGCTCGACCGGCACTCCCAAGGGTGTCGAAGTCTCGCATGCGGGGCTTAGCCGCTACATTGGCTGGGCAGCCAAGGCCTTTGGCGGGGCGGGTGCAGCTGACTTCGCGCTCTTCTCGTCGCTATCCTTTGACCTGACGATCACTTCCATCTTCGCGCCGCTCATCTCGGGCGGTACGGTGCATATCTATCCAGAGACCGGTGCCCAAGACCTTGCCGTGCTCGATGTCTTTGCGGATGACGCGGCTCAGGTCGTGAAGCTCACGCCGTCGCATTTGGCGCTGATTTGCGAATCCGCGCAGCCCGTCTCAACGATCCGGACCCTCGTGCTCGGGGGAGAGAACCTGCCCACGGCGCTTTGCCGTCAGGCGCAGGCAGTGCTCGGCCCGCAGGTGGAGATCGTGAACGAATACGGGCCGACCGAGGCCGTCGTCGGTGCCATGATCCACCGCTTCGATGCGGCACAGGATCAAGAGAGCTCTGTTTCCATCGGCGTGCCGGCGGACGGGGTCGAGATTACGGTGCGCGATACGGCGCTGAACCTTTTGCCGTTGGGTATTCAGGGCGAAATTTGCATCGCGGGCCGCCTTGCCGAAGGGTACCTGAACCGTGCCGACCTGACGGCAGAGCGTTTCGTCAGCTGCCTTGAAACTGGCGCACGTATCTATCGCACGGGTGATATCGGCCAACTGGGCCGCGACGGGTGTCTCAGCTACCTTGGCCGCGCGGACAGCCAGCTCAAGATCGGCGGCGTTCGCATTGAGACGGCCGAAATCGACCGCGCACTGCGCTCTGTTCCCGGGGTTCATGCCGTGCACGTCGTGCAGGGCCTTCCACCGCGCTCAGGCCAATCCTGCAAGGAATGCGGCCTCTCGGACAGCTTCCCGGGTGCAAGTTTCACCGACGATGGCCTTTGCACGATTTGCGCTGATTTCGAGAGCCTGAAAGACCGCACCCGCGCCTATTTCCGCCCTGAGCCCGAGCTCAGCGCCAAGGTCAATGAAGCCAGTGCCAAGGCGCGAGGCGACTACGACGCGATCATGCTGCTGTCGGGGGGCAAGGATAGCTCTTATGCGGCTTACCGGCTCGGCGCGCTCACGGATCGCGTGCTGGCGGTGACGCTCGACAACGGCTTTATCGCGGACGGCGCTAAGGAAAACATTGATCGCGTGGTCGCCGACCTTGGCTGGGATCACCGCTACCTGACGACCTCGAAGATGAATGAAATCTTTGTCGATAGTCTCAAGCGCCATTCCAACGTCTGCCAGGGCTGCTTCAAGGCGGTCTACACGCTGGCGATCCGGACGGCGCGTGCCGAAGGCGTACCGATGATCGTCACCGGGCTTTCGCGGGGCCAGTTCTTCGAGACACGCCTGACGCCGGAGCTCTTTTCGCAATCGGTACCCACTTGCTCGGAGCTTGAGCACATGGTGACCGAGGCGCGCCGCCGCTACCACGGTGAAGACGACGCGGTTGCTCGCCTGCTTGAGACGGGCGATCTGGCCGATGGGCGATTCCTCGAGGAAGTCGAAATCGTGGACATCTATCGCTACATCGATGTGCCGGTTTCCGAGATTTACACCTTCCTGAATGCGCGTGGTGCGTGGCGACGGCCTTCTGATACAGGGCGCTCCACCAATTGCTTGATCAATGACGCGGGCATTCACGTGCACAAGACGCGCGAAGGCTTCCACAACTATGCGCTGCCCTACAGCTGGGACGTGCGCATGGGTCACAAGACCCGCCACGAGGCGCTGGAGGAGCTCGACGACGATATCGACACTGTCGAGATCACGCGCATCCTGGATGAGATCGGCTATGACGGGCCCATGGTCCCGAAGGAGGCGAGCCTGACCGCCTATGTCGCCGCAGACGCGGGTGTCACGCGGGAAGCGCTTTTTGATGCGATCCGCGCGCAACTGCCGCTCGAGGTGCGCCCGTCGCAGATTATGCGCGTTGACCAGATGCCTCTGACGCCCAACGGCAAAGTTGACCCGACACGCCTACCGCGCCCTTTGTCGGCGGCCGTGGAGCGGGACGCAGATGGCGAGCCCCCCAAAACGAAAATGGAGCTGCGCCTCGCTGCGATCTTCCAAGAAGTTCTGCCCGGTGCTGCGATCGCGCGGGACACTGACTTCTTTGACCTGGGGCTCGATTCCCTCGCGGCGATCCAAGTGGCGATGCGCGCTGCCGAGGCCGATATTCCTCTGCCGGCGACGGCTCTTTTCGATCACCGGTCGCTGAGGGCCTTGGTGCTCTTTGCCGAGGGCGCGCAGGGAGAGCCCACGCCAGACGAGGCAATGCAATCAGAGGAAGACGCGCTCGATCTCGGCTTCGACGACGATGACTTCGCGGCCATCGCTGACGCGTTCAGTTAACATGAGCGCGGGCAAGGCTGCTTTCGACGTCCTGCCACTGACAGCGGCGCAATCGGGCATGGTGTTTCACGTTCTCGAGGAACCTGCGGCTACGCCCTATGTTGCTGTCCTGAACTGCGCGCTTGAGGGTCCTCTCGATACCGCTCGTTTCCGGCAAGCCATGGAAGACGCAGTCGCGGTCCGCGATGCCTATCGCGCGGGGTTCGTCTGGGAAGGCGTGAAGCAACCCGTCCAGGCTGTGCGCGAGGAAGTCGCGCTGCCGTGGCAGGAGCATGACTGGTCGGCGTGCAGTGCTGAAGATGCGGCGCGCGCTTTGGAGGACCTCGTGACACTTGAAGGCGCGCGGCGGTTTGACCTCAAAAAAGCGCCGCTGATGCAGGTGCAGCTGATCCGGCATTCAGATACGCGCCACAGCCTCGTTTGGACGATCCATCATCTGATCAGCGACGGCTGGTCCACCGGCGTTGTGTTGCGCGATGTCATGGCGCGCTACGCTGGGCAGGTCCCGGCAGAGCTGCCTATGCAATTCCGCGATTACCTTGTGTGGTTGCGGCGCTCCAAGCGGGAGGCGCCCGACGAAGACTTCTGGAAGGCGCATCTCGCAGGCGCCGAACCCGCGTCTTTGCCGCTTGCGCCCGTTCTAACCGCGCGGGCCGGGCAGGGGCATTTGGCGGCGCATCTTGGCGCGGATCTTCTCGCGCAGGTGCAGGCCTTCTCGCGGGCGGCGCGGATTACCCCGAACTCCTTCCTATCGGCGGCCTGGGCGCTGCTGTTGCGCCACCTTATTGGGCGCGATGACGTGATTTTCGGGCAGACCTCTGCTGGTCGCCCCACGGAACTGCCCGGGGCGGATGGCGCTGCGGGAGCGTTTCTGAACACGCTTCCCCTGCGTGTGCCGGTGGCGCCTGATGCCAGTGTCCGCGATTTCGTGCGCGAGGTTGAGGCCCGTCAGCGCGCGTGGGCCCGCCATCAATTCGCAGCCCTCCCCAAGGTGCAGGCTTTGGCCGAGACACCACGCGGAACTGCCCTCTTTGATACGCTTTTCGTTAGCGAAGCCTTGGCTCCGATGGATTTGCCACCGTGTGACGTCACGGTGGCTGATCTCAGCACGGTGCAATCCAGCAACTACGCGATGGCGCTTTTGGTGACGCCGCAAGGGGACTTGAGGACCGAGCTCTACTTTGATCGCGCACGCCTGTCTGAGGCCACGGCTCAGGACGTGCTCGGGCGGTACGGCCGACTGGTGGCTGCATTGGTTGCCACGCCCGATGGGCGGGTTGTTCAGGTGAGCGCCTCCGCCCTGATGCCTCAGACGGAGGCATTACCGCCCTCGACCTATGACCAGCCCATCCTCGATCAGTTCCTCGCTCATGCTGAACGCACGCCCGATGCTCCTGCGGTGAGCGATGGGGAGGCGACGCTGAGCTACCGGGCCCTTGCCGTCCGTGCTGCCGAGATCGCTGCCGGTCTGCGGGCAGCGGGGGTTGGGTCGGGCGATATCGTTCCCGTGGCGCTCGAGCGTTCGGTAGATAGTGTTGCCGGTTTCCTTGCGGTTTGGATGGCCGGTGCGGGATACATCCCGCTCGATCTGACTTACCCGCCTGCGCGGCTCGAACAGATCCTGACCGAAGCTGCGCCCCGTCACATCCTGACGTCGGCGGCAGCCGAAGAACGCCTGCCTGAGGGGTTGAATGCAGTGCCCATCTATGTGGATGCACTGCCCGCAAGTGCGCCGGCCTTTCAACCGAAATCGGGTGAGACGGCCTACGTCATTTTCACGTCTGGTTCGCAGGGGAAGCCGAAGGGCGTTGTGATCTCTCACAGCGCACTCAGCCATTCCACGGGCGCGCGGGAGGGCGTTTATCCGACAGTGCCGAGGGCTTACCTCGTCTTGTCCTCGTTGGCTTTCGACAGCTCGGTGCCCGGCCTCTACTGGCCGCTCGCTACTGGCGGGCATGTGGTGCTCGCGCCCCATAGGGCCGAACAGGACATCGACGCGTTGGGTGCGCTTATGGCCCGCCATCAGGTGACGCATAGCCTGTGCTTGCCCAGCCTCGCGCAGGCTTTCCTGCCGCGCTTGTCTGCTGAGGCAGTGGCGACCTTGGACAGCTTGATTGTGGCGGGCGAAGCGATGCCGCCCAAGTTGGTTGAGACCGCCCGCGCCCATGCCCCTCGGCTCAAGCTCTTCAACGAATACGGGCCGACGGAATCGACCGTTTGGGCCACGGCATCCGAAGTCACCGGCCAAGGCGATGGTCCCGTCCCCATAGGCAGGGCTGTCCCTGGGACCGAGGTCAGCATTTGCGACGAAAGCGGCACGCCACTGCCAGCGGGCTTTGAGGGCGAGCTCATGATCGCGGGCCCAATGCTTGCTGATGGCTACCTTCATCAAGCCGATCTCACAGCAAGCCGGTTCTCGCCCCGCTTGGGGGGGCGGAAAGACAGGCTCTATCAGACGGGCGATCTGGGCTATCTCGGTGCGGACGGGCAGGTCTATCTGCTGGGCCGTGCCGATGACCAGGTGAAGATCCGCGGGCACAGGGTCGAACTCGCGGAAATCGAGCGCATCGCGCAGGACCTCTTTGACGGCGCGCTGAGCGTTGCTTTCGTGGCCGATGGCGTTTTGGCAGTGGCGGTCGAAATCGCCCGCGGCCAAGACCCCGCCGAAGCTGAGGCGGCCTTTGCCGCACGCCTGCCAGCGCCCTTGGTGCCACGGCACGTGATCACGGCGGCTGTACTGCCACGCCTGCCAAACGGCAAAGTAGATCGCAATGCGCTGCCCGCTTTGGTAACGTCGGCCTCTGAAACGGATCAGACCGAAGCCCCAGAGGGCGAGCTTGAGCGCCAGATCGCAACAATATTCGCCGATGTTCTGGGGCTCGACACCGTTGCGCGCGATGGAAATTTCTTTGATCTGGGCGGCGACAGCCTCGCCACGATCGCGGTCTATGCCAAGGCCCGCCAACAGGGCCTCGATTTCGCACCCACGGACATCTTTGAAGCGCAGGAGGTTTCTTCCCTCGCCCGTCGTCTCTTGGCCCGCAGCACCGACCCGGTGGAGCACAACAGCACGCGCCAGCTGGTCCATACCAACGCAGGCGCGGAGGGGACAGCTGTGTTGCTTGTGCATGGGACCACGGCGCTCTTTAACGCGGTGTCTCGCGGGCTTGGGGAAGGGCATGCCACCGGGCTGGCATTCTCAGGTTACGCGTTGGGCGCGGAGACGAACCTTGAGCACACCGTCGAAGACTACGCCGCTGACATCATCAAGGACCTGCGCACGTTGAAGCCTGAGGGGCCCTATGTGATGTGCGCTTATTCAGCCGGTGCTGTCATCGCGCTGGAGGCGGCGCGACTTTTGGGCGATGAGGTGGAACGCATCGTGCTGATCGATCCGGCCTATCAGGTGCTTGCGGCCGATGAAGGTCGCATCACCTCTGTGGTGGGGCGCAAAGCTCAGGCCGACACCAAGCGTTACCTGCGCAACCGGCGGGTTCGTCATGCCCTGCGCGTCGCGGGCCTCAAGGCACTTGGTATGGTGATGCCTCGCTCAGAGTGGCGGCGGCGCCAACTGGTGCGGTCAGCCTATGTGTTCGCGCTCGCGTCTTACCGGCTTCATGCCCATGAGGGGCCTGTGGATGTGATCGTGACGACCGGCAATCCAGCGCTTGAGGTCGGAGGTACTTGGGACAGCAACCTATCGCAAAAGACAATCGAAGAGCTGCCACTGACCCACCGTGATGTCATCACCACGCCTGAGGGTGTGGTGGCGGTGTCGAGCCGCGTGATCGCGGGCCTGAAGGAGCGGTAGGCAGCCATGGCTTGCATCCTTGTCACATGCACCGGGCTATACAGCAACCTTGCGTCAAGCATCGCGCTGGCGCGGGCTCTGCGAGAGGCGGGCCATGACGTGGCCTTCGCGGCGCCTGAGAGCGCTGGTGCGGAAATCGCCTATGCGGGCTTTCATCATCACGAGATCGAGGCGCCGCAACTTTCTATCCGCGGGACGTATCTGCCTCGCCCCAAAAAGCGGAGCAAGGAACAGCGAGCGGCCCGCGCGCAGGCCGCGGCGGAGGTCATTGCAGCCGATGGTGTGTCGGCGGCGCTCGAGGCCGCCGCGCCGGACCTCGTCCTTGCGGATTGCGAACATCATAGCGCCGTCATTCAGGCGCTCGGGCTCGGGCTCGGGCGCGGGATGCGGGTCGCTACGCTGTCGTTCATGTACTTCACGCCGATAGGGCCCGGCGCCCCGCCGCTGACCCATGCGACTGTTCCCGGCCATGGTCTCAGTGGCTCTGGCGTAGGGCAACGTCTGGGTCTCGCGCGGTTTCGTTTGGGCAAACGTGTCTCTGCCTTCGGCGCCTCAAGGAAGGATTGGGGGGCGGAGCTTGCGCCCACGCATCGTCAACTTGCCAAGGGCCTTGGCGTCGACCTGGCCGCTCATACGCGTACGGATGGGTTTCAATCCCCGTGGAGCTACACGCTCCCCCAATTGCTGCTCGTCGCGGCTGAAATGGATATGCCGGTTCAACCGGCACGCGGTCAGCGCTTTGTCGGCCCCATGATCTTGCGCGATCGTGCGCGACAGGCGGACCTGCCGAAGGGTAGCTATTTCAGTGAGGCCCCCGGAAGGCGTATTTTCGCAGGCTTCGGCTCGATCCTGCATCCACCACTCCGCTTTCTGAGATCCTTGGCCGAAGCCGTCGAGGCGAACCCCGATTGGCATTTGCTGGTGGCAACCTCGCACCCGGAGATCGCATCGTTGCCTGCTTTGTCTGACCGGATCACGATGACGGATTGGGTGTCGCAGCTCCCTGCGCTGGAACGGGCAGATTGTGCCTTGTTCCACGGCGGCGCGGGGACGCTGAACGAGTGTTTGCGCACCGCCACGCCGATGATCGTGTATCCAAACGCGCTCGACGGGAAGGGCAACGGGGCGCGTGTTGTCTTCCATGGCCTGGGCGAGGTCGGCACGATGAAAGAGGACGCGGCCGCTATCGGAGGGCGCATAGGGCGCGTGTTTGATGATCACTCGGCGCTGGGCCGACTGCAGGCCTTGGCGCAGGCGCATAGTGAGGCCGCCACATCGGCGCGGGCTGTGCAGGCGGTGGAGGTCCTCCTCAACTAATCGCTCCGCGGCCCCGCCAACTCGGTTCAACGACCATTTGAGGTCGTTTGTGGGAAAGCAACTCAGGCGGCGGCGAATAGACTCGCCTTATGTTGAAGACTTTAAGTGCCAATCCAGCGAGGCTGGGCGCGTTCTGTGCGGCTGTCGCGGTGGCTTTCTTTGCGATCAATGACACCACGATCAAGTTTCTCTCCGGCGATTATGCGCTCCATGAGGTGGTGCTCTTCCGGTCTGTTCTGGGGCTGATCGTTGCGAGCGTTATCGTCTTTCCTTTCGCTGGCGGCTGGCAAGTTCTGAAGACGCAGCGGCTGGTCTTGCACATCCTGCGCGGCCTTCTGGTGGTAGCGGCCAATATCTTCTTTTTCCTCGGGCTTGCGGCGCTTCCGCTGGCCGATGCCGTGGCGATCTTCTTTGTGTCGCCGCTGCTGATCACCGTCTTCTCGGTGGTGTTTCTGGGCGAATATGTTGGCCCGCGGCGCTGGGCTGCTGTGGCCATCGGTTTTGTTGGGGTTCTGATCGTGCAACGGCCCGGAACAGAGGCTTTTCAGGTGGCCTCCCTCCTGCCGGTGCTGGCGGCGGCTTGTTATGCAGGGCTTCACATGATGACGCGGTTCATCGGCAAGACTGAGAGCGCGGCGACGATGACCGTCTATATCCAGCTTACCTTCATCGTGATCTGCGTTGGTTTTGGGCTCGTCGTGGGCGACGGTCGGTTTGCGGAGCAGGAGAACCCATCGCTTGCCTTTCTCTTCCGCGCCTGGGTTTGGCCCGAAGTCGCCGATCTTTGGCTTTTCTTGATGATCGGGTTCGCTACGGGGCTGGGGGGCTTCTTCATCTCGCAGGCATACCGGGTGGCCGAGCCAGCGGTGGTGGCACCATTTGAGTATCTGGCGCTGCCGATTGCGGTGGTGGCGGGGTATTTCGTCTTTGGCGAGGTGCCAGATCGCGCGACCTTCGCAGGCATCGCGTTGATCCTTGGGGCGGGTCTTTTCATCATTTGGCGCGAGGCGCGTGCCGATCAGATGGTTGACGTGCCGCGTGCACGGCGCTGATGTGGGCGCATGTCTAAGAGCTCAAACACCCCGCCCTTTATCTCCTTTGACGCCGGTGAAGCGCGGCTCGACTGGATCGGCCTGACGGAGGCCTTCGCCGCTGGGCACAAGCTGCCCAAGGCTTCGATCGAGGATAGTTTTCTTTATCGCGGAAAGGACACGATCCTGAGCCGGGCCGCATGGATCGACGGGCTAGGGGCGTTGGTGAAGACGGCGACTGTCTATCCGGACAACCCCGCCAAGGGGCGTCCGATGATCGACGGGGCGGTGACGCTCTTTGATGATGAGACCGGGGCGCCAGCGGCATTCATCGACTTCAAGCTGGTGACGAAGTGGAAGACGGCGGCGGATTCACTTCTTGCTTCTCTGCGGTTGGCGCCCGGGGCGCGTCGGATTTTGATTGTGGGTGCTGGCACCGTGGGGCGGTCGGTTCGGGAGGCCTTTGGAGCGGGGTTCCCGGCGGCGAGTTTCGAGGTGTGGAACCGGACGGCGGCATCCGCTGATGCGCTTTGTGCCGAGTGTGATGCGACGTTGCCGGTGGGCGATTTGGAGGCAGCAGTGAAGCGCGCCGATATCATCATCGGTGGCACGATGGCGACGGAGCCTTGGCTGCGCGGGGAGTGGCTAAGCGAGGGCCAGCACGTAAACCTGATTGGCGCCTATCGCCCCGACATGCGGGAAGCTGATGATGCGGCACTTAAGAGCTCGCGGGTTTTCGTGGACAGTTTTGACACGACGCTGGATCATATCGGCGAGCTTAAGATCCCGCTCGAGGGCGGGGTCATTGAGCGGGGTCATGTGCTGTCTGACTACTATGATCTGAAGACGTTTACGCCCGGCGGCATTACGTTCTTTAAGAATGGCGGGGGCGCGCATCTCGATTTGATGACGGCGCGGTTTATTCTCGATCAATTCTGAGGGCCAGCGGCTGCTCTGTTTCTGCGCGCGCCTTGCGGCGTGCTCGAAAGGCGCCCACCCACCGACCCAAACGCATTGCGCAAAGAAAAAGGGCCGCCTCTTTAGGGGCGGCCCTTTGAATAAGCTGTGGTTGGATTAGCCGTTCACGCTGTCCTTGAGGGCCTTGGCGATCGTCATTTTCACGACCTTGTCGGCGTCTTTCTTGATCTGCTCGCCCGTGGCGGGGTTGCGGACCATGCGCTCGGGGCGCTCGCGGCAGTAGATTTTGCCGACGCCGGGAAGGGTCACGGCACCGCCGCCGGAAACTTCTTTGGTGATCACGTCACAGACGGCGTCGAGCGCTGCGCCTGCGGATTTCTTGTCGCTGTCCATTGCTTCGGCAAGAGCAGCCACGAGCTGGGTTTTGGTCATTGGCTTGGCCATTATGTTTCTCCTTAACTGCCCAAATGTCGGGCCTCATCGCCGCCATGTAACGGTATCTAGAAGAGGTTCACAACAATTAGTGGCCTTTCAGCTATAAAATACTGACGTTTTGCGACCTGAAACGGGCCTTGGGGCGAGTGATTTAGAGGAATGCGGTCTCCTCGAAGGATCTCAGCTTGCGGCTGTGGATGCGGGCCAGTGGCATGTCGCGCAGGATCTCCATGGCGCGGATCCCGATTTGCAGGTGGCGCGTGACCTGCGTGCGGTAGAAATCGGTGGCCATGCCGGGCAGCTTGAGCTCCCCGTGGAGGGGTTTATCAGAGACGCAAAGGAGCGTCCCGTAAGGCACGCGGAAGCGGTAGCCGTTAGCCGCGATCGTTGCGCTTTCCATGTCGAGCGCGATCGCGCGGGATTGGCTGAGGCGTTGCACCGGGCCGGATTGGTCGCGCAGCTCCCAGTTGCGGTTGTCGATGGTGGCCACGGTGCCTGTGCGCATGAGGCGCTTGAGCTCGTAGCCTTCAAGGCTGCTGATCTCTGCCACAGCCTTTTCCAGCGAGGTCTGGATTTCGGCGAGCGCCGGGATTGGCACCCAGACGGGCAGATCGTCATCGAGCACGTGATCTTCGCGCAGGTAGGCGTGGGCGAGAACGAAATCGCCCAGGCTTTGCGAATTTCTGAGGCCCGCGCAGTGTCCTACCATAAGCCAGGCATGGGGTCTGAGGACGGCGATGTGGTCGGTCGCGGTTTTGGCGTTTGATGGGCCGACGCCGATGTTGACCAGCGTGATGCCGCCGCCGCCCTCGCGCTTGAGGTGGTAGGTGGGCATTTGCGGCAGCTTCGCGGGCACCTCGATCACGCCGTCGGGGGTCGTGATCTCCTGATTTCCGGTGGCGATAAAGCTAGTGTAGCCGGAGTCCTCGCTCAGCATCTTGCGGGCGTAGGCTTCGAATTCCTCCACGTAGAACTGGTAGTTCGTGAAAAGCACGTGGTTCTGGAAATGCTCTGGGTCGGTTGCTGTGTAGTGCGACAGCCGGGCGAGCGAATAGTCGATCCGCTGCGCGGTGAAGGGCGCGAGCGGGCCCGCGCCATCGGGGTAGGTGAAGTCGGAGCCGTTGACGATTTCATCATTGGTGGTGGAGAGGTCCGGCACGTCGAAGACATCGCGCAGCGTGAAAGGCGTGGCGCCGGCCTCTGGCACCACAATGTCTTTCTCCTGCGCCACAGCGAAGTGTACGGGCATGGGCGTGGTGGAGGGGCCCACCGTGACGCGGATGCCGTGGTTTTCCATCAAGAGCTCGATCTGCTGGATCAGGTAGTGACGGAAGAGATCAGGGCGCGTGATGGTCGTCGCATAGGTGCCGGGCTCGGCCACGTGGCCAAAGGACAGGCGACTGTCGATGCTCGCATAGGAGGCCGTCGAGATCCGGATTTCAGGATAAAAGGCGCGGTAGCGGGAAGTGGGAACTTCGCCGTTGAGGGAGCCGATGAAACGCTCGCACAGGAAGCGGGTGGCTTCGCTGTAGAGCTCCTGCAAGCGGTCGACAGCGGCTTCTGCGTTGTCGAAGAAGGTGGCTGGGCTGCTCTCTGGTGTGGAGATTTTTTGTTTTTGATCGATTTTCATTTCAGGTCCTTTTGTCCGCTCTTTGGGGGCCTCATGGGGCCTCCTCGAAGAGCGGGACGAGTTCGAAAGTGCGCACATCCACGAGGCCGAGGTCAGAGATCCGCAGTTCTGGGATGACGACGAGGGCGAGCAGGGAATGCTGCATATTTGCGTTGTTCAGGGTGCATCCAGCCGCCTTCATGGCGGCGAGGATGCCATCGGCTTTGACGGCTACATCTGCGGCGGGGGCGTCGGACATGAGCCCCGCTATGGGGAGCTCGACGAGGGCCGTTTCTTCCCCGTTTTGGTAGACACACATGCCGCCGCCCACTTCGGCGAGCCTATTGGCAGCAGCGGCCATATTGGCGCGTTCTGTGCCGACGACAATCATGTGGTGGCTGTCATGGGCCACGGTGGAGGCCATGGCCATGGGCCCCTCGTAGCCGAAGCCTGAGACGAAAGCGTTGGTGACGCCACCCGTGGCGCGGTGGCGTTCGACGAGTGCGATTTGGCAGACATCCCCTTGGCCTTCGACGAGGCCGTCTTTGACGGGGAGCTCCTCAGAGAGGGCTTTGGTGGGGGCTTGGTTTTCCACCACGCCGATAACGCGAGCAGTGACATGGTTGGCGCCCTCGGGTGCGCGGATTTCGAAGTCCTGCGCGGTCTTTGGATCGCCCATGTGTACGGTTTGGCGCGCCTTCGCGGGCCAGTCGTAATGCGGGCAGGTGACTTTGAGTTCGCCAGCGATGGCGGCGTCGACGCCGCGGGCGATGACGTGCTCGATGGGGAGCTCTTCAAGCGAAGAGGTCAGGATCAGGTCCGCGCGGCGGCCCGGTGTGATGGAGCCCAGTTCACGCTCGAGCCCGAAGTGGGACGCAGTGTTGAGCGTGGCCATCTGGAGCGCGATCAGGGGGTCGCAACCGCAGGCGATGGCGTGGCGGACGACACGGTCCATGTGGCCATCACGGACGAGGGTGCCTGCAAAGCAATC
Organism: Paracoccaceae bacterium; assembly: GCA_022448245.1. Taxonomy (GTDB): domain Bacteria; phylum Pseudomonadota; class Alphaproteobacteria; order Rhodobacterales; family Rhodobacteraceae; genus Shimia_B. The sequence goes on along the minus strand of JAKVCO010000007.1, from coordinate 197,487 downwards.
GTCGGTGCAGAGGATAAAGCTGCGCGGGTCCATGCCCTTTTCCGTGATCGCTGTGATCTGGCTTTCGACATCGTACCATGCTGAGCCCAAACGCAGCATGGCGCGCATGCCTTGGCGGGTCCGGGCGATGGCGTCGGCCTCGGACGTGCCTTCGTGGTCGTCGGCGGGGCCGCCAGCCGCGTAAGCGTGGAAGGCCGGGCCAAGGTCAGGGGAGGCATAATGCCCGCCCACGGTCTTGTTTGCGGCTTGGGTCGCGGCGATTTCGGCGAGCATTTGCGTGTCGCCGTTAACCACGCCGGGGAAGTTCATCATTTCCCCTAGGCCAATGATGCCGGGCCAGGCCATGGCCTCGGCCACATCCTCGGCGCTGATCTCGAACCCTGTGGTCTCAAGCCCGGGGGCAGAGGGTGCGCAGGAGGGCATTTGGGTGAAGATGTTGACCGGCTGCATGAGCGCTTCGTCGTGCATCATGCGCACGCCTTCGAGGCCAAGCACATTGGCGATCTCGTGCGGGTCCGTGAACATGGTGGTGGTGCCGTGGGGGATGACGGCGGCGGCGAACTCAGCAGGGGTGAGCATGCCGCTTTCGATGTGCATATGGCCGTCGCAGAGGCCGGGGATCACATAGCGCCCGGCGGCGTCGGTGATCTGGGTCTCAGGGCCTATGCAATGCGAGGCGTCGGGGCCGACATAGGCAAAGCGGCCTTTGACGATAGCCACCTCCCAGTCGAGGATTTCGCGGGTGTGCATGCTGACGACTTTGCCACTACGGATCACACGGTCGGCTGGCGCTCGGCCTGCGGCGACGGCGACGAGGTCGGCGGCTACATCTTTCCAGGGGAGAAGTACTTCCATGGCCAAGTATTTCACCCCTGTGCCAGCGCAGCAAGAGGGTGTGTGCGCACAGTTGCCTCGGAAGCGGGGACTTGCGTCCGGAGTTGGACCGCGCAACGCTCAGATTATGGACATTGTTGTTCATCACAATCCCTCCTGCGGAACGTCTCGCAACGTTTAGCGACTGGTTCGTGACACGGGCTACGATCCTGTCGTGATCGAGTATGTGCAGGTGGGTTGGACGCGACCGGAGTTGCAGGCCCTCTTTGCGGCAGCTGGCATGACGGCGCGGGAAGCGTTGCGGACAACGAAGAGCCCTGCGGCGGAGCTGGGTCTGTTGGATCGAGGTATCTCCGACGAGGTGTTGTTGGAGCAGATGGTCGAGCATCCGATCCTGGTGAACCGTCCCCTCGTTGTGACGCGTAAAGGAGCACGCCTGTGCCGGCCCGTGGGCGAGGTGCTGGACTTATTGGAGATTTGGCCGCCAGCGCCTTGGTCCCGCGACAATGGTGAAGCTGTTATTGATGAAATTGGAGAGAGGGTGCTGGAATGAGCGACGATCACAAGATCGAAGTAGAGAATGTTAACGTGCCGGGCCATGTCACGCGGGTGGATCGCGCAAAGTATGAGGCGATGAAAACGGCGTATCTGGGGACTTTGACTGATGTGGCTCCGGGCATGACGGCGGCGGAGGCGAAAGAGGCTTTGCTCGCTGTGTTGGATCAGGAGCTCTTTCCCGGTGGCAAGACCTCTGGGTGGTGGATGAAAAGCGTCCAGCTCGATTTGGAGGCAAAGGGCATCGTGGCGCGGTCAGAGACCAAGCCGTTGCGGTTTTACCGCGTTACTTGAGTGTTTGAGCTCGCGGTGAGCATGGGCCCGCCCACCTCCCCGTGGCGCTTGCGCTTGCGCCCAAGGGGGCCTCGCTGCGCTCGGGGGCCGATTGCGACCGGGGTGTCGGAAATGGGCGGGCGCGGCTCTTCGGGGCTGGCAGCTTTGGCATGATGGGAGGATTGTCATGTCTGATGCGAGCGAAGATTTCGAGATCGGGCGCGAGGGGCGCAAGTGGAACCATCATCCGGGTGAGGTTCGGCTGAACCCGCTTTTCGCCTGGCCGCCGCAACCGATGTCGGTGCTGCGGTGGTATGCCAATTATTGGCTCGCGGTGACGACGACGACGGTGACGGTTTTGGCAGCCATTGTAGGGTGGCTCATCTTCCTCCCTCCGCTTGAGGCAATGGTGGAGTGGCGCTGGTCTTGGGTGCTGCGCGTTTGGCTGTCGAACCTCATTCCACATGCTTTGTGTGCGGGGCTCTTGCACATTTGGCTGTATCGCTGGCGGCAGCAGGATTTGCGTTGGAAGTTTGAGGCCCGGGGACAGACGCAGAAATCGAGCGTCTACACCTTCAAGAACCAGATCCACGACAACATGTTTTGGTCAATTGCCTCAGGCATCACGTTGTGGACGGCCTTTCAGGCACCGGTCTATTGGGCGATGGCGAATGGCTATGCGCCGGTGATTCATCCGGCTGAGAACCCCGCGTGGTTTATCGCCGTCTTCCCGATCCTTGTGGTGTGGTCGTCGCTGCATTTCTACTGGGTGCACCGGCTGCTGCATGTCCCGTTTTTCTATACGCATGCCCACGCGCTGCATCATCGGAACGTGAATGTCGGGCCGTGGTCAGGGATTTCGATGCATCCGCTCGAGCATCTGTTGTTTTACACCAACTTCGCCATTCACTTTGTGGTCGCCTCGCATCCGATCCATGTGCTGTTTCATGGCTACATGCAGTCGATCCATCCTGTGTTTTCGCATTCGGGGTTTGAGTGGGTTGAGATCGGGGACAAGCGGAGGGCTAAGGCGGGCGACTTCTTTCATCAGCTGCATCACCGGTATTTTGAGTGTAACTATGGGACGGTGGAGATGCCGTGGGATCGTTGGTTTGGGACCTTTCATGATGGGTCGGAGCAGGGATCGCGGGACACTGTGAAGCGTAAGGCGAAGATGTATGGGTCGTGAGGGTTGGCCGGGGGTCCGCCCGCCTCCCTCCTGCGCGCCCTGCGCTTGGACCTAAAGGGGCGCCGCTGTGCGGCGGGGCTTCTTATTGTGAGCGGAGAGCTCGGGGGCTGAGGCCGAATTCCTGACGGAAGGCCCGGGTCATGGCGGAGGCGTCGGTGTAGCCGGTGCGAAGCGCGATCTCCGTGATCTTCATATCTGTCTCTTGGGCGAGTTTGCGGGCTTTGAGGAGCCGGAGCCTTCGGTAGAGGGCTGCTGGGCTGGTGGAGAGCCTGTCGCGGGTGAGGCGGTCGAGCCCACGCAGGGAGAGGCCTGCGCGTTGGGCGAGGTTGGGGAGGGCGAGAGGCTCCTCCAGGTGTTCGCCCATGAGGTCGAGAAGGCGCGCGACTTTGCGGGAGTTTGCACCCGGAGCGCCGGGTCGGCCTGCGGCGCCCGGTGTCAGGAAGAGGAGCGCGACTTCGAGGCGGAGTGCGGGGCTGGACTGACGCTCGATCAGGTCGAGCATGGCATCAAAGGCGGCTGCCCCCCCTGCGCAGGTCAGGCGGGGGCCATCATCAACATAGGCTGCGCGCTGGGCGTCGACCTCGGGGAAGGCCTCGGCGAAGGCGTCGAGTTCATCCCAGTGCGCTGTGGCGCGGCGACCATCCAGGAGACCTGCGTCGGCCAGAAGCCAAGCGCCCATGTCGAAGCCGCCAATGCGTTTGAAGCGGCCAGCTGCAGATCTGAGCGCCGCGCGGCCCTTGGGCTCGGACAGGCGCAGGAAGCCGTAGGAGGGCAGGACGATCAGGAGATCGCCGCGTGCGTCGGCCAATTTGCCAGAGGTGGCGATGTCGAGACCCGAAGAGCTGCGCACAGGTGCGCCGTCGAGACTGACGATGGTCCATTCGAAAAGTGTTTTGCCGCTGAGGTCATTGGCGGCGCGCAGCGGCTCCAGCGTATTGGCCAGGCACAGGTTGGAGAATTGCGGGTAGAGGGCAATGGTAATCTGCATGATCTCGGCGGATATCGCATGGTTTGTCCTATGTCTTCCCCTAGCGTGCCGCAAGTTTGCAGGAGGCCCTCATGATCTACGGAATAAGTGACGAACAGCAGATGATCGCGGACACGGTCCGCGCCTTCGTAGAAAACGAGATCTACCCGCACGAAGAGATCGTGGAGCAGACGGGCGAGGTGCCTGAAGAGATTGCTCAGGAGATCAAGCGCAAGACGATTGAGCTGGGCTTTTATGCCTGCAACTTCCCGGAGAGCGTGGGGGCTGCGGGGCTGAACCACGTCGAATTCGCGCTAGTGGAGCGGGAGCTGGGCCGTGGGTCGATGGCGCTCAATCATTTCTTTGGGCGACCCCAGAATATCCTGATGGCCTGCGAGGGTGAGCAGGTGGAGCGATATCTGATGCCTGCTGTTCGGGGCGAGCGGATGGATGCGCTGGCGATGACGGAGCCTGGCGCCGGTTCTGATGTGCGGGGCATGAAGTGCGCGGCGCGTCGCGATGGTGGCGACTGGGTTATCAACGGGACGAAGCACTTTATCTCGGGCGCGGAGCATGCGGATTTCTGCATCGTGTTCGTCGCGACCGGTGAGGACATGACGGACAAGGGCCCGAAGAAACGGATCTCGTGCTTCCTCGTGGATCGGGGGCATCCCGGTTTCACGATCCGCGATGGCTACAAGAGCGTGTCGCACCGTGGTTACAAGAACATGATCCTTGAGTTTGATGATTGCCGTTTGCCGGACGGCGCTGTGTTGGGCGAGGTTGATGGCGGCTTTGCGGTGATGAACGAGTGGCTTTATGCGACGCGCATTACTGTGGCGGCCATGAGTGTTGGGCGCGCGCGGCGGGCCTTTGACTACGCGGTCGATTATGCAGCGCAGCGCGAGCAATTCGGCCAGAAGATTGGCAAGTTCCAAGGGGTGAGCTTTCAGCTCGCCGATATGGTCACCGAGATTGATGCGGCGGACTTGTTGACGCTGGCCTCTGCCGACCGGCTCGACAAAGGACTGCCTGCAAACCGGGAGATCGCGTCGGCAAAGCTTTATGCCTCGGAGATGCTCGCGCGGGTGACGGATGCGGCAATCCAGGTTCATGGTGGCATGGGTCTTATGGATGACTATCCATTGGAGCGGTTCTGGCGCGATGCACGGGTGGAACGCATTTGGGATGGGACGAGCGAAATTCAGCGACACATCATCTCTCGCGATTTGCTGCGCGCGCTTGGCGCGTGAGGTGAAGGCGGATGCCTCCGGCGGAAGTACAAGGCACAGAGAAGGTGGGCGCGGCGCGTGATCTGAGGCGTCTTTTTGCGCCGCAGACGACTGTTGTCGTCGGCGGTGGTGCTTGGTGTGAAGGGATCGTAGGGGCCGCCCGGGCGCTTGGCTATGCGGGGCGGCTTGTGCCGGTGCATCCCAAGCGCGCCGAGGTTGCGGGCCTGCCTGCTGTTGAATCTCTTTCGGCAGTCGAGGGGCAGATTGATGCGGCTTTCATTGGGGTGAACCGCAACGCGACAATCGAGATTGTGGCTGAGCTTGCTGCCTTGGAGGCGGGCGGTGCGATTTGTTTTGCTTCTGGATTCTCCGAAGCGGAAGCTGAGGATGCGACAGGCGGAGATTTGCAGGCGGCGCTTGTGGCGGCGGCTGGCGTCATGCCGATTTTGGGGCCGAACTGCTATGGCTTCGTGAACGCGCTCGATGGGGCAGCGATTTGGCCGGATCAGCATGGTTTGCAGGCTTGTGCGCGCGGCGTGGCTATCCTGACCCAGTCGTCGAACATTGCGATCAATCTGACCATGCAGGCGCGCGGTTTGCCGGTTGGTATGGTCGTGACCTGCGGGAACCAGGCGCAGACAAGCCAGGCTGAGATTGCGCTGTCGCTCTTGGAAGACCCGCGGGTCACGGCGCTTGGGCTGCATATCGAGGGTTTTGGCGACCTGCGTGCCTGGGAGGCGCTCGCGGCGCGGGCGCAGGAGCTTGGTAAGGCCTTGGTGGCCGTGAAATCCGGTCGATCTGAGCAGGCCCAGGCTGCGGCCTTGTCGCATACGGCGTCGCTCGCCGGGGCGGATGCGGGGGCAGCGGCGCTTATGGCGCGGCTTGGGATTGCCCGGGTTGATGGTTTGGCCGCATTCCTCGAAGCGTTGAAAGTCGCTCATTTGCATGGGCGATTGCCGGGAGCGCGGCTTGGGTCGATCTCCTGTTCGGGGGGGGAGGCGGCCTTGGTCGCTGATCTGGCTGACGGGCGAGCCGTCTCTTTCCCGCCGTTGGGCGACGTTCAGCGTGCGCGCCTGCGTGCCGCCCTTGGCCCCATGGTCACTTTGGCCAATCCGCTTGATTACCACACCTATATTTGGCGCGACGAAGAGGCGATGACCGAGGCGTGGGCCGCGCTCGCAGCGCCCGAAATCGACCTTATCCTTATCGTGCTCGATTACCCCCGCGCGGACCGATGTGATCCATCCGATTGGGAGATCGCGACGCGCGCCGCGATTGCGGCGCAGGAGAAGACTGGGTCGCGCTATGCTGTTTGCGCCACGCTGCCCGAGCTGATGCCGGAGGAGACGGCCCAGCGATTGATGGCTGCGGGTGTGCTTGCCTTTTCAGGGCTTGAGCCCGCGCTCGAGGCTGTTGAGGCGCTGGGCACTGCGGTGCCCGCAGATCACTTGCCTGTCGTATTGCCCGGCGCCGCACGAGCGGTGGAGAGCCTGAGTGAAGCCGACGCGAAAGCGGCGCTTGCGGAGCATGGATTGATGGTGCCGCGGGGGGTGAAGACCTCGCGCGACGCAGCGCCTGAGGCCACCGAAGGCCTGCGCGGGCCGCTGGCTGTGAAGGTCCTTGGGCTTGATCACAAGACGGGCGCAGGTGGACTTGCGCTTCGCCTTGAAGGGCCCGCTGACGTTGCCGCTGCCTTGCCTGACTTGGCCGAAGGCGATCTCTGGATTGAGGAGATGGTCAACTGGGGTATTGCGGAGCTCCTCGTGGGGGTCACCCGTGACCCGGCCCATGGCTTTCTCATGACGCTCGCAGCGGGCGGTACGATGACGGAGCTTCTGTCCGACCGTGCGAGTTTCCTCCTGCCGGCTTTGCCTAGTGAAGTAGACCGTGCGTTGGCGTCGCTGCGCATGGCGCCTGTGCTGGATGGGTACCGTGGGAAGCCGGCCGTCGACCGAGCCGCGCTCAAGGCCGCGATCGCTGCCATTGAGGCCTATGTTCTGGACAATGCTGACACCCTCGAAGAGGTTGAAGTGAACCCGTTAATCCTGACCGAGCATGCGGCCGTTGCCGTTGATGCACTGATCCGAAAGGCCCCCTGATGTCTCCGATCAAGACCCGACGCGAGGGCGCGATCCTCGAACTGACGCTGGACCGGCCCAAGGCCAATGCTATCGACCTCGCAACCTCGCGGATCATGGGGGAAACCTTTGCCGCATTCCGCGATGACCCGGAGCTTAGGGTCGCGATCCTGACGGGCGGTGGCGAGAAGTTCTTTTGCCCGGGATGGGATCTGAAAGCCGCCAATGACGGCGACGCGGTCGACGGGGATTACGGTGTGGGCGGCTTTGGCGGCCTGCAAGAGATGCGAGACATGGGCAAACCCATCATCGCAGCGGTGAACGGGATTTGCTGCGGCGGCGGGCTGGAGCTGGCGCTGAGCGCCGATATCATCCTTGCGGCCGACCACGCGACATTCGCGCTGCCTGAAATCCGGTCGGGCACGGTGGCGGATGCGGCCTCGGTCAAGCTGCCTAAGCGCATTCCCTACCATATCGCGATGGAGCTTCTTCTCACGGGGCGGTGGTTTGATGCCGAAGAGGCCAAGGGCTGGGGCATCGTGAACCATATCCATCCGGCGGGTTTCCTCATGGAAGAAGCGTGGGAGATGGCGCGCCTCCTCGCATCGGGTCCGCCGCTTGTCTACGCCGCGATCAAAGAGATCGTGCGAGATGCTGAGGACGCCAAGTTCCAGGACGCGATGAACCGCATCACCAAGCGCCAGTTGCGGAGCGTGGATGTGCTTTATTCCTCGGAGGATCAGGCCGAAGGCGCGCGTGCTTTCGCAGAGAAGCGTGATCCGGTGTGGAAGGGTCGCTAGGCTTAAACGCACTTTAACCGAGTCCTGCCAAACGCGTCGTGGAAAGGTCCGCGATGCGAATATTTAGCGTTTTCTTCTGGTTGCTTGCGATGGCGGTGTCGATAATGGCGGCTGTCACCGTTGATAAGCCCCATGTCATTGTGCACGACGGGGTGGAGCGGACCTATTATCTGCACGTGCCTGACGGGCTTGAACCTGGCGCGCCGCTCGTTATGGTTCTGCATGGGCTCGGCGGGCATGCGGACAAGCTGCGCTATCGGACCGAGATGAACCGTTTGGCGAGCGAACACGGCTTTGCGGTCGTTGATCCGCAAGGGCTCGACTACAAACCAACCTCCAGCCATTGGAATGCCGGCTTTGCCTTTTCAGATGTGGATGACGTTGGTTTTCTAACGTCCCTGGTTGGCCAACTTGATGCGCGCCACAATCTGAGCCCAGCAAAGAGCTTTGCGGTTGGGATCTCGAACGGCGGCTACATGGCGTACCATGTGGCTTGCTACGCGCCTGAGGTTCTCTCCGGTATTGCTGTGATTTCAGGGACGATGGCCGGGGGCGATTGGGGGGATTGCGACCCGCAAGTTCCGACCTCAGTTCTCCCTATTCAAGGCACGAAAGACCCGATGATCCGGTGGGAAGGGGCGCGGCACTGGATGTCTGGGTTCAGTATGACGCCTGCAGTGCCCGATCTGGTGGCGTTCTGGCGCGCGCAGCATGGCACCGAAGGGGCCGTATTTGAGGAGCGCGGGGCCTATAGCGTAGCGCGGTACCTTGCGGGTGGGCGTGACGCAGTGTGGTTCGTGGCATTGCGCGGGTTCGGCCATGATTTACCTAACGAGCGGAACGCAGGCTTCAGTGCAGTCGCCCTCGCCTGGGAGTTCTTTTCGCAGGTCCAGCAGGGCGTGCCGACGCGTCTTAGGTCACGCGGAAGGTAACAACAAAGCCGCGATCGTCGGCGTGGTCATGATCTGCCCCTGACGTGTAGATCGCGACATCCGCTTTCTTCAGGTCTTCGATCAGATCGCCCAGGGCCTCGAATGCTGGGCCAAACCCGGCAGCCTGCCAATGTGCTGCGTTGACTGTTATCGCAAAGAGCCCGCCGGGCCGTGTTATGCGAATGAGCTCGGCCAGGGGCTCTGGCCCGAGATGGCCCAGCGTAAAGGTGCCGGCGCTGATGATGCCGCCGTAGGTATCGTCCGGAACGTCCAGCGGCTGGGTGATATCTGCCGTGAAGCAGAGCCCGTAGCACCCTTTTGCCCGCGCCACGCCGAGCATTTCAGGCGAAAGGTCCGTACCATCGACATCTGAGATGCCAAGGGCAGCTAGCGCCTCCCCTACTAGGCCGGTCCCCGCGCCCACATCAAGAACCGGACCTTGCCCGCCTGCCGCCGCAAAATGCGCGGCCACCTGCCGGTGTAGGTCGTAGCCCTGAGTTTTGGCGAAGGCCGCGTCATAGGTCTCGGCCCAGTTGGCATAGAGCTGCTTGACGCTGTCTGTTCCGTCCAGCCCATACGCCGCGTTGAGATCGGGGTCTTTTGCCATGGCCAGAGCATGACCAGCTCGCTTGGCTTTGACAATGGCGCAGGAGCGGCGCAGGAGGAGTACATGGCAGGCACACTTCTCTCACTTGGTCATGGTTATTCCGCGCGCGCACTGGCGCGTCTGCTGCTCCCGCAGGGCTGGGAAGTTATTGGCACGACGCGCTCGTCTGAAAAGGCGGACGCGCTACGCGCAGAAGGGGTGACAGCATTGGTAACGGGCGAGGATGACATCGCCTCCGCACTGGATCGTGCCACCCATCTGCTGGCCTCAGCCGCGCCGGGCGAAGGTGGTGACCCATTCCTTGCCACACACCACGACGCAATTGCCGAGACCAAGCTCGATTGGGTGGGCTACCTGTCCACCACGGGCGTTTACGGTGATCACGGCGGCGCGTGGGTCGATGAGACGGCGCCGCTGACGCCCGCCACCAAGCGCGGGCAAATGCGCGTGGAAGCAGAGGCCGCCTGGCAGGCGCTAGACCTCCCGCTCCATATCTTTCGCCTCGCGGGCATCTATGGGCCAGGGCGCGGACCTTTCGCGAAGGTGCGCAATGGCACCGCCCGACGGATCATCAAGGAAGGTCAGATTTTCTCGCGCATTCATGTGGAAGATATCGCCCAGGTCCTCGCAGCCTCGATCGCCAACCCGCGCCCGGGCGCGATCTATAACGTGTGCGACAATGACCCGGTCCCACCCGAGGATGTCATTGGCCACGCGGCCGAGCTGCTCGGCCTGCCGGTTCCGCCCGCTGTCCTTTTCGAAGACGCTGAGATGACGCCGATGGCGCGCAGCTTCTACGCGGAATCAAAACGCGTCCGGAACGACCTCATCCGCGAAGAGCTAGGGGTAAATCTCCTGTACCCCTCCTACCGGGACGGCTTGGCGGCCCTTCTTGCTGCCGAAAATTAATACCTGTCGCCGAAGAGCATTTTCGTCAGCCATCCGAGCGCGAAGAACACCACCAGAAGCACAGCCGCCAGCCCCGCATTCACTGCATAGAACTGGATGCGATCGGGCAGCTCCATGTTGTTAAGGAACGGGTAGGGCAGGCCTGTGGTCACCGATCCAACAGGTTTGGTTGCCAGAGGGCTGACAATAAGCTCGGCCCATAAGAAATACGTGACAGCGATACCAACAAGTAGCACGAGCGCCGGGAGAAACCGCCGGAAGGGCCGGTTGATGAAGAGCGCGTCGATCCACATCAGCAGCGGGCCCACCGCGTGCAGATAATACTCCCGCCACCAGACACCGAGGTTCCCGTCGCGCGTCACGCTATCCGGGTCGCCGAAGTAGAGGCTCCAGAAGAGATAGACGACCATGAAGTTGATCACAGCGGTGGCGGCGATGAGCTCGTCCCAGCGGCGTGTGCTGCGGCGCTCGGAGAACGCGAGGACGCGGCTGGCGCACAGGAAGCTCAGTAGCAGGGCCCAGATGGTCAGGAACCGGAAAGGACCGCCTGCCTGATCGTAGGAGCTCATGACGATCATGTAGACTGAATAGAACGCCGCCGCGCCGAAAACGAGCCAGCGGTAGGCGATGACGGGCGTGGCGAATGGGTTCATGGTTTCGTGCCTTTCAAGAGGACGCGAATTTGGTCGGCGATCGACGCTGGGTCGAGCCCCGCGTCGATGTACATCTCGTTTGGGGTCCCGTGGTCGATGAAGCGATCGGGCAGTGTGAGCGAGCGGAAGACAAGCCCGCTATCGAGCTGTCCGGTGCCTGAGAGATGTTGCGCCACGTGGGATCCAAACCCGCCAACAGCGCCTTCTTCGACGGTCAACAGGATGCCGTGGTCCGAGGCCAACTGAGCGATCAGGTCGGCATCGAGGGGCTTGGCAAAGCGCGCGTCTGCGATCGTCGGGTTCACGATGTCGCCGAGAAGCTCAGCTGCTTCCTCCACCGCTTCCAAGCGCGCGCCGAACGACAGGATAGCGACCTGTGACCCTTCACGGATGATGCGCCCTTTGCCGATGGGGAGAGGTTCGGGCGCAGGCAGTTCAACGCCCCGTCCTTCACCGCGTGGAAAGCGCAGCGCGATCGGGCCGTCATCATGAGCGGCGGCAGTGGCCACCATGCGCACAAGTTCTGCTTCGTCAGCTGCAGCCATCACCGTTAAGCCCGGCAGATTTGCAAGAAACGCAATGTCAAAAGCCCCAGCGTGGGAAGCGCCATCGGCTCCGACGAGCCCCGCGCGGTCGATGACGAAGCGCACGGGCAGGCCTTGGAGGGCTACGTCGTGCACAACTTGGTCAAAGCCTCTCTGCAAAAATGTCGAATAAAGTGCAGAAAAGGGGCGCATACCGGCTGCAGCGAGGCCAGCCGCGAAGGTCACGGCGTGTTGCTCGGCAATTCCCACGTCAAAGGTGCGATCTGGATGCTGCGCAGCGAAACGGTCCAAACCTGTCCCATCCGGCATTGCTGCGGTGATCGCACAGATCTTCGAATCGCTCGCAAGCTCGATCAGGGTGTCTGCGAAAACGCTGGTGTAGCTCGGCGCCTTGGGCGCGCTGGAAGACTTCTCGCCCGTCGCAGCGTTGAACTTCGGTACGCCGTGGTACTTATCGCGTGCGGCCTCGGCCGGAGCAAAGCCCTTGCCCTTTTTGGTGCGTACGTGGAGCAGGGTGGGGCCGGTGGCTTTGGTCTTTAGGCGACCCAAGGTTTCCATCAGCGCGCCGATGTTATGCCCATCAAGCACGCCCTCATAGGTGAACCCGAGCGCTTCAAAGAGGTGCGGCGCGCCGCCCTCACCAAGCTCTTGCAGATGGGCAGCGACGGCGCCGGTTGGTTCAGCAATCGACATGCCGTTGTCGTTCAGGATCACGAAGAGCCGACCCCCCCAGGCGCCTGCGTTGTTCAGAGCCTCGTAGGCCATGCCCGCGCTCAGCGCGCCGTCCCCGATGACGGCGATGGCGTCACCCACATCCGCGCCGAGCTCTCGCGCTGTGGCAAAGCCAAGTGCCGCGCTAAGCGATGTGGAGGAGTGCGCGGTGCCGAAGGGATCAAACGCGCTCTCAGCGCGTTTTGTGAAGCCCGACAGGCCGTCCTTTTGGCGCAGCGTCCGGATGCGGTCACGGCGGCCTGTGATGATCTTGTGGGGATAGCTTTGGTGACTGACGTCCCAAATCAGCTTGTCGTGGGGCGTCTCGAATACCGCGTGTAGTGCCACGGTCAGTTCCACCACGCCAAGCCCGGCACCAAGGTGGCCGCCGGTCTCACTCACGGCTGAAATCAGCTCCGCCCTCAGTTCATCGGCAATCTGGCGCAATTCCCCCACGGGGCGCCCGCGCAGGTCAGCGGGGCCCTCGATTTGATCGAGAAGGGGGGTCGCGGGCCGCGTCACGACGAGCGGTCGATGACGAAGCGGGCGGCCTCTTTGAGGGAGGCGGCGTCCTCTCCGTACGGATCAAGGGCGGCGCAGGCGCTGTCCACCAGCTCTGCTGCGCGGGCCTTGGCTTGGTCGAGGCCGAGCAGAGACACAAAGGTGGCTTTGCCCGCGTCCGCGTCTTTCTGGGCGGCCTTGCCCATCGCCGCAGCATCGCCTTCCACGTCGAGGATGTCATCGGCGATCTGAAAAGCGGGCCCGAGGTAGCGCGAATAGCTGGCCAAAGCCCCGGTATCCGCGCCTGCGAGGATGGCCCCCGCAACGCCTGCCCACTCGATCAAGGCACCGGTCTTGTTGCGCTGGAGCGCTGTGATCTCTTCGAGCGTCAGGGGTCGCCCCGCCGTCTCTGCGGCGATGTCTTGCGCCTGGCCAAGCACCATGCCCTGTGCGCCACCTGCGACGGCGAGCGATGCCGCCAGCTGCGCCCGGATCGCCGGATCGGGAGAGCTATGCCCCGCCGCCAGTTCAAACGCCAAAGCCTGCAGCGCGTCACCCACGAGCACGCCCGTGGCCTCATCCCACTTCACGTGCACTGTCGGCTGCCCCCGGCGGAGATCGTCGTCATCCATGCATGGCAAATCGTCATGGACGAGGGAATAGGCATGCAGCGCCTCAATCGCGGCAGCTGCCTCAACAGCCTGCGTCAGGCCGTGCAAGCGTGCGCCTTCCATCACCATGTAGCCGCGCAGCCCTTTGCCGCCGCGCAGCGCATAGCGCATGCCTTCGACCACGGGCAGATCGCCCCATCCGCTCAGATGCGCCTCAAGACAGGCTTGAGTGGCGTCTGCCGCGGCCTTTAGATCGTCCGTAAACACTTAGAGGCCTTCGACGGGTTTTAGCCCTTGGGGCTGCCCCTCTGCGTCCAGTTGGATCGCGGCCACCTTCTCTTCAGCGGCCTTCAGCTTGGCCTCGCAATGGGCCTTTAGCGCAGCTCCGCGCTCGTAAAGCGCGATCGAGGCCTCCAGTGCCACGTCACCGCGTTCCAGTTGACCCACGACCTGCTCCAGCTCGGCCATGGCCTCTTCGAAGGACATTTCTTCCACGGGTTTAGCCATCGGCTCTCTCCTTCAGCACGTCGACATGGGCCCGCGCGGATGCCGCGAGCGCTTCGAGGTCATAGCCCCCTTCGAGGCAGGAAACCACCTTGCCACCGCAGTGTTCGTCGGCGAGGTCACAGATCTGCTGGGTGGCCCAGGCGAAGTCTTCTTCGGTGAGTAGCATGCCTGCCAGAGGGTCCCGCGCATGGGCATCAAACCCGGCAGAGATCAAAATGAGCTCCGGCTTGTGCTTGCTGACGGCCGGCAGGATGTGCGCCTCCATCATGTCGCGGAACGCGCCGCTGTCGGCCCCGTCGGCGAGGGGGATGTTGAGCACATTGTCATGAGCGCCCGTTTCCTCCGGGTATCCCGTGCCGGGGTAAAGCGGCATCTGGTGTGTGGAGGCGAAGAAGATCCGTCCGTCCTCCTCCACGAGGTCCTGTGTGCCGTTGCCGTGATGGACGTCGAAATCCACAATGGCGACGCGCTTGAGGCCGTGATGATCCAGCGCATGCTTTGCGGCGATGGCGATGTTGCCAAAGAAGCAGAAGCCCATGGCGATCTCTTTTTCGGCGTGGTGGCCGGGTGGGCGCGTGGCCACGAAGGCGTTCCCGACCTCTCTCGCCACGACCATATCCACTGCCTTCACCGCGCCGCCTGCCGCGCGCAAAGCCGCACCCAGTGATCCCGCCGACATATGCGTATCTGCATCGAGCGACCGCCACCCCTCGTTCGGCACCGCGCGCTTCATCGCGGCCAGATGCGCCGGCGGATGGGCTCGTAGGATGTCGTCATCCGCCGCATAGGGGGCGGAGACGCGTAGTAGATCGACCCCTTCCAAAGCGCCCAAGACTGCGTCGAGACGCGCCACTTGCTCCGGGTGGCCGGGCGGCGTCACGTGCTGCAGGCATTCTTCATGGGTGATCAAGGCTGTGGCCATCGTGGGCTCCTTCGTTGCCCCGTGAAAGTGGCCGCGTCACGCAGGGGTTGCAACCTTCCTTCTTCGCTGAAACAGCTCAAAGCCCCGACCCCGCGCGCTCCGCGCGAAGCGCGCCCCCTCCGGTCCAAGCCTGGAAGGCGCAGGAGGGAGGCGGGAGGGCCCCGCACCAACCACTCACTTGCGCTTCCGCTTTCCCCCGGGAACACGGCTCATGAACTCAGGCGGACGCTTGGCCACCCAGGCGGCGAATTTGGCAAGCCGCGGATGGATGCGCAGGGCCTCGGGCGTGTTGTAGGTCCGCGCCAATTCCGCTTCGGTCAGCGCGGCATGCACCTCCTTGTGGCAGATATGGTGCATCAGAACCGTCGGCCCGCCTTTCCCGCCCTTCAGCTTTGGGATCAAATGATGAAGGCTCTGCGGCACGCCGGAAGGGATCGGCCTTCCGCAGAGCGGGCAGATCGGCGTAGTCTGGTCTTGCTCATTATCCGTCACCCGTCCAAGGGTGTGGCAAGGAACGCGAGGGGCAAGGCCTGCCATGGAAGAAGACTCAACTCTCGAGCTGCCACCGCCGCCGCCCCTCCCTGAATGGGCCGATGGGCTGCCGCCGCTCGGGCAACAAGCCATCGTCTATGGACTGCAAGGCTGGGAGATCGCCGCGTCTTGGCTCTTGAGCCCCGCTGCCTGGTCTCAGTTCGGCCTTTTGATCTTCGCCTACTTCCTGGCTCGCTTTGTCACACGCCGCCTTGCACCGCGCGTCACCACGTTGCTGACGCCCAAGGACACGTCGCGGAGCTTCCTCGTCCCGGCCTTGCGCTTCCTTTTGCAGTTCATGCCGTTGCTGCTGCCACTGCTCGCTTACGGCTTCACGGCGCTTGGCGAACAGATCACCCGCACGATCTTTGATTCAGGTGCGGTTATCGCTTTCGGCAAACGCGTCTTTCTCTTTCTCGCGGCACACATCCTCGTGCGGGAGATCATCACAGACAGCTTCCTAAAGCTCCTCGGAAAATACGTCCTTATCCCGGTCGCCGCGCTTTATATGTTCGGCCTCCTCGGGGTCGCCGAGGCGCCACTGACCGCGGCGCGCGTCACGCTGGGCAACATCTCGTTTACGGTGATGGACCTCATCCGGGGCGTCATCGCGGGCTCGATCCTCTTCTGGCTGGGTTCCTGGTCAAACCAGCAATCTGCCGACTACCTCAAAAAGCAGGAGGAGATGCGCCCCTCCATCCGCGAGCTTACCACCAAATCGGTGGAGTTCCTGATCTTCGGCGTGGCCTTCCTGCTCTTGATGAATATCATGGGCATCAACCTCAGCGCCCTCGCGGTGCTCGGGGGCGCCATCGGTGTGGGTCTCGGCTTTGGCCTACAAAAGATCGCCTCGAACTTCATCTCGGGCGTCATCCTTTTGGTCGAAGGGCAGGCGACCGTGGGCGACTACGTCGAACTCGACGGTGGCGAAGCGGGAACGATCGTCAAAATGATGGCCCGTGCGGCGATCCTGCAGACCTTCGACGGCAAATGGATCGTGGTCCCGAACGAGGATTTCATCGTCTCGCGCGTGGTGAACTATTCCGACGCAGGCTCCGCCAAACGCTACGAGGTTGAGTTCTCGGTGAGCTATGACAGCGATCTAGAGCAAGTCTGCGAGGTCATCAACGATGCGGTGGCGAACTACGAACACGTCCTTCTCGAACCCGAAGTCCCTGACACTGAGATCCGGGGCTTCGGCGACAATGGCATCGATCTGGCGGTGGAGTTCTGGTGCAACGGCCTCGATGACGGCCCGAACCGCTTCACGGCGGATGTCTTCATGATCGTGTGGAAAGCGCTCAAGGCCAACAACATCGAAATCCCGTTCCCGCAGCGCGTCATCGAGGTGAGGGGCGCGGTGCGCACGCAGTCCGAGTGAGCACGGCTCTCGTTCTCGGTGGAGGACCCGCAGGCCTTGCGGCGGCGGAAGTGCTCCTTGCGCGGGGCCATGCGGTAACCCTCGTCGATCACAAACCGTCGCTCGCGCGCAAATTCCTGATGGCGGGTAAGAGCGGTCTCAACATCACCAAGGACGAGCCGGTCGGTGATTTGCAGCGCACGATCGGTTGTCCGCAACTCGATCCGATGCTGGCTGAGTTTGATGCCGCCGATGTGCGTGCCTGGGCCGACGGCCTGGGGCAGGAGGTGTTCACGGGAAGCTCTGGCCGCGTATTTCCCGTCGCCATGAAGGCCTCTCCCCTGTTGCGGGCCTGGTTGGCCCGCCTTGAGCCTATGGACCGGCGTCTTGGCTGGCGTTGGGTCGGGTTCGACGGTGCAGGTCATGATTTTGATACGCCTGAAGGGCGTGAGCATCTTGGCGCAGACGTCACCGTCTTCGCCTTTGGCGGTGCGAGCTGGGCGCGGCTTGGCTCCGACGCCCGCTGGTTGCCTGCCTTTGAGGAAGCCGGTATTCCCATGGTGCCGTTTGCGCCCGCGAATATGGGCCTTTGTGTGGACTGGTCCCGTCATATGGAGCGGTACTTCGGAGCGCCCATCAAGAACGTTGCGCTCAACTGTGCTGGTCGCCGCGTCGTTGGTGAATTCGTGTTGTCGCGGGCTGGGCTCGAAGGTTCGCTGATCTATGCTTTGTCACCGGAACTGAGAACCGGTGCGCCGCTTTTCCTCGATTTGAAGCCCGGGCTTTCTGAAGCGGAGGTTGCGGCCCGCTTAGCGAAGCGGCCCGCGAAAGAGAGCCTGAGCAACCGGCTGCGCAAAGCGCTCGGGATCGCCGGGCCATTGGCGGCGCTCCTTCAGGAGTTTGGCCGCCCTCTCGATGATCTTCCTTCAAAGGTCAAAGCCCTTCCGCTGCACCACACAGGCGCGCGGCCCTTGGATGAGGCGATCTCCGTGGCTGGCGGCGTTGCATGGGGCGCGCTTGATGATGGGCTGATGCTGAGGGCCAAGCCGGGCATGTATTGTGCTGGCGAGATGCTTGATTGGGAGGCGCCGACGGGCGGTTATCTGATCACCGCCTCCATGGCGACGGGCCGATGGGCCGGGCGCGCGGCTGCGGATTTCATGGAGCGCTGAGAGGGCGGATGCCTCCGGCGGAAGTACGCCGCACAGAGAAGGCGGGCGTTAGCCGAGGGCTTGAGCTCTCTTATAGGCATCGCGGGCGCGGATCGGTTTGGAGTAGTCCTTGAGATCTTGCCGCTCCATCGGGAATTTCGCGACGAGGGCCCAGCCCAGGCAGTGCACGGCGATGATGTCGGGGATCGTCATCTTCTTGCCCATCAGGAACGGGCCTTCGATCCTGTTGGCGAGGCGTTCGGCGGAGATATGGAACTCCTCGCGCGCGCTGGCTTTGATTTCAGGCACGCGCAGTTCCTCGGGCAGGCCGAAGGTGTGGCGCGAGACGATCCAGAGCAGGCTGTCTACTTCATCGAGCAGGAAGTTCGTGTGAGCGTCCTGTTTGGCGCGTTCAATGGTGCCTGCGGGATAGGTCAGGGCGCCGTGTTTGTCCGCCAGGTAGGTGAGGATGGCGGTGGAGTCGGTGAGCACATCGTCTCCCACTTTCATCGCGGGGACTTTTCCAAGCGGATTCAGGGCGAGGATTTCAGGTGTGCGTGGGCCCGTGTTGTGATGCTCGTAGGGGACACCGAGTTCTTCCATCATCCACAGAGCGCGAAACGCGCGGCTGCGGGGGCTTCCGTGGAGTTCGTACATCTACTGCCTTCCTCGCATCGCGACGCGGATGAGCGTGCGTTCCATGAGCGCCATCGCTGGCGCGGTCTGGGCGGCACTGCGGAGTTTCAGATCGGTTTCGATGAGTTCGCTTAGGGCGCCTTCAAGCCTATGCATACCCCAGTTTTGCGCTTGGCGCAGCATACGGTCGCGGCGAGGGCCGAAAACCGGAGGACGCAGGCGCGCGATCCCTTGTCCGGGGCCGCCGGGGTCGGCGGCGGCGGTGTGGAGGGCGCGAAAGTGCCGGGTGGCTTGGATGCAGAGTGTCACTGGGGTAACGCCCTGGGCCTCTAGCCGGCGCAGCATGGGGCCAAGTTCAGGAGCGCGGCCTTCTGCGACGATGGCGAGGAGGTCATCCATTTCGGCCTCGGTCGAGGCGGGCGCGCAGGCGTCTATCGCCTCTGTCGTTACTGGATCAGTGCCCGCGTAGAGCGCAACTTTCTCAACGGTTTGGGCGAAGTCCCCCGGGTCTACAGCCCGGGCCAGCGCGTTGAGGGCATCCATGGCGTCGTTGTTGATGTTCTGAACACCTGCCTTGCGCAGCGTCGCCTCGATTTCGGCCCGAGTGGGGGGATCGTCGTAGATACCGACCGCGTAGGCGTTGCGGTGATCCTCGAAGGCCTTGCGTAGTTTGGAGCGCGCGTTGAGCTGACCTGCAGTCACCACGAGCTGCGCGTCACCGTCCTGCCAGTCTTCCAGTGCCGCAGTAATGGCGGGTGCCGCAGCGTCGGTGGCTTCTTCAACGAAGGTCACGCGTGGACCCGGGAAGAATCCAGTGGCCTTAAGGGCATCGAGGACGCGCGCGGGTTCTTTCCTGAGGTCCGCGCCGGTCATGCGGCTTAGGCGCATCTCTTCCTCGCCCTGGGGCCCGATGAGTGCGGCGATGAGTTCCTGCCGTTTCAGGGCCACGCGCATGGCGTCGGCGCCGAAGATCAGGATGCCCGTTCTCGTGGGGTCAGGTCGTGCGAAATAGCCAGCCGCGTCGCGCGCAGAAAGTTTCACGCCAGTGCTCCGGCGAGGCGGGTGACGATCTGGTCTGCTAACATCTCCATCAAGCGCGCTTCGGCGTCGGACCGTGCGGCCCGGGTGGCCATCGGCGTGTCGGAGGCAGAGTAGTTCGAGAAAGCGCGCGCCTCGCCCGCTGACACGGTATCCCCGTTCAGCGTTGTCAGGCGGTATTGCGCGCGGCCTGTGAGGGTGAAGCGGTCGATTTCCTGCGTCGGCGTGATGACCGAGCCCTCTTCATCAAGATCGACGCTGATTTCGAGCCTGAAGCGGGGTGTTTCAACCGCGCCGAGACGGAATTCCAAAGCGCGTACGAGAGTGAAGGCGTTGCCGCTATTGGGCACCCCTACTTGGACCGCGCCGCGCAGGACGCTCGCCGGGCCGTAGACCGGCGTGAAGCCGCAGGCCGAAAGCGCGGCCAGCGACAAGATCAGAGATCGGCGGCTAAACGACGACATTCACGATGCGCCCTGGCACAACGATCAGTTTCTTGGGCGGGCCCCCATTTAGCGCACGCATGACGGCGTCGTTGGCCAGAACTAGCTTCTCGATTTCATCCTTGGGCATGTCCTTGGCAACGGTGATCTCATCCCGGCGCTTGCCGTTGATTTGGATCGGCAGCGTGACCGAGGCCTCGACCAGCATCGCCTCATCCGCCACCGGCCAGGTCGCCGCTGCGCAGAGACCTTCGCCGCCCTGTGTCGCCCAAACATCCTCGGAGAGGTGCGGCGTCATCGGTGCCATGAGCTGTGCGAGCGTCATGACTGCCTCACGCTGAGCTGCGTGGCCAGCCTTCGACTTCGAAAGCGTCGCTGTGAAGGCGTAGAGCTTGGCGATGGCAGCGTTGAAGCCAAAGCTCTCGACGCCGTTTGTCACGTCGCGGATGGCTTTGTGCATCTCGCGCAGCAGATCTTCGTCACCTTGGCCTGCAGCGCCTGCTTCCATCTTTGAGATCTTGTCGGACAACGCCCAAACCCGGCCCAAATGCTTTGCGGCAGCTTCAGCGCCTGAGGCTGTCCATTCCACATCCCGTTCGGGAGGCGAGTCAGACAGCACGAACCAGCGCGCCGTGTCGGCGCCGTATTGCGAGATAATTGCCAGCGGGTCGACGACGTTATTCTTGGACTTCGACATCTTGGCCGAAGGAACGACGGTGACCTCTTCGCCGCCTTCTTTCAGGAAGGCTTTGCCGTCTTTCAGATCCACATCTTCGGGGTAGTGGAACACGGGGCGACCGCCCTTCTCAGACTTGAAGATCGCGTGGGTCACCATGCCTTGGGTGAAGAGCGCGTCGAAGGGTTCGGCCGCGCTTTCGGGCAGGTGGCCGGTCTTGATCATCGCGCGGGCGAAGAAGCGGGAATAGAGCAGATGCAGGATCGCGTGCTCGATGCCGCCGATATACTGATCGACGTTCATCCAGTAATCGACTTCTTCCGCAACGGTCGGAGTTTCCGCCCAAGGCGCGGTGAAGCGGGTGTAGTACCAGCTGGAATCCACGAAGGTGTCCATCGTGTCCGTCTCGCGCACCGCCATCTTACCGCACGCGGGGCAGGGAACGTTGCGCCACGTCGGATGACGGTCGAGCGGGTTACCCGGCACAGAAAAGTCGATCGGTTCGTTGCCGTTGTCGTAGGGCAGCTCGATCGGCAGATTTTCTTTCTTTTCCGGCACCACGCCGCAGTCGGAGCAATGCACGACCGGGATCGGGCAACCCCAGTAGCGCTGGCGCGAGAGGCCCCAGTCGCGGAGGCGGAACTGCACTTTGCCGGTGCCAAACCCCTTCTCTTCAGCCCAGTCGATGGTGGCCTCGACGGCCTCTTCACCGGTGGCAGACGTCAGGCCTGCGGGCTGGTTCACCCAACGCACGCGTTCGGTCTTCGCAGGCACGAAAGCTTCATTGGCCACGGGTGTATCGTCGTCTTCCGCAAAGAACGTGTCGATTACAGGTAGATTGTACTTACGTGCGAAGTCGAGGTCGCGCTGGTCATGGGCCGGACACGCGAAGATCGCGCCGGTGCCGTAGTCCATCAGAACGAAGTTCGCGACCCAGATGGGCAGCGTGCCGCCCAGCGGGTTCTCGACCGTCAGGCCGGTGTCGAAGCCCTTCTTTTCGGCCTTCTCAATCGCTGCTTCGGTCGTGTCCATCTTCTTGCATTCGTCAACGAACGCAGCGAGCTCCGGCGATTTCTCGGCCAAGGCCTTGGTCAGCGGATGCCCGGGCGACAGCCCGATGAAGGACGCCCCGGTCAGCGTGTCAGGACGGGTGGTATAGACCGTAATCCCGTCGATTCCCGCTTCTGGCGTTGTCATCGGGAACGTCATCTCGAGCCCGCGAGAGCGTCCGATCCAGTTTTCCTGCATCAGCCGCACCTTAGCGGGCCAATCGTCGAGATCGCCCAAAGCCTCGAGCAGCTCATCGGCCATGTCGGTGATTTTGAAGAACCACTGCGTGAGTTCGCGCTTTTCGACTTCCGCGCCGGAGCGCCAGCCTTTGCCGTCGATCACCTGTTCGTTGGCGAGCACGGTCATGTCTACCGGGTCCCAGTTCACCACAGCAGGGCGCCGGTCAATCAGGCCCGCGTCGAGCATATCAAGGAACAGAGCCTGCTGCTGCCCGTAGTATTCGGGGTCGCAGGTCGCGAACATCCGGCTCATGTCGTGGGAGAAGCCCAGCGGCTTCATCTGGTCGACCATCGTGTCGATGTTGGCGTAGGTCCAATCCTTCGGATGACCGCCCGATTGCATAGCCGCGTTTTCTGCTGGCATGCCGAAGGCGTCAAAACCCATGGGGTGCAGAACGGCGTGACCGGTTGCGATCTTGTGGCGCGCGATCACGTCGCCCATCGTGTAGTTGCGCACGTGCCCCATGTGGAGACGGCCGGACGGGTAGGGGAACATCTCCAGCACGTAGTATTTCGGCTTGGAGGGATCGCGCTTGGCTGTGAAAAGCCCAGCTTGGGCCCAGGCTTTTTGCCAGCGGGCTTCGATCGTCGCGGGGTCGTAACGGGACATGGCTGCCTCGGGATCAGTAAGGTGTCAGCGTCCGTGTAGTGAGGGCCTTGGGGGCCGTCCAGTCGCTAGCGTTGAGTTCGAACATTGCCGGTGCGCATCTGGCGCGCGCGGCTCAGGATCGCGTCTTCGACGGCTTGCACCGTGGCGGGGCTTGCCGGGCCTGAGCGGGTCACAAGCGATAGTTTTAGGGATCGTGCATCAAGCGCCGGATCGCTGACGAGAACCGTCGCGCGGTAGGCGCGGCCACCGCCGGGTGGCGTGCCAAAGCCCGTGACAATTACGCCGGTGAACGGGTCAACGGTCTGGATCGGCAGGAAGGACAGCACATCGAGCGAAGCGTTCCAGATGTAGCGGTTCACAGCCACAACATCGCCGCCTGATACGCGGACGGCCTGCTCGGTGGGTGGGCCATCGCTTCGGCCATTGAACGGATTGAGCGAATTGAGGGTCGAGCAGCCGCTCAACGCTACCAGGCCAACGAGACCAAAGATCTTAACTGCCGAAATGCCCATATTGCCCTCACCCTTCTTTAGGCCAAGCATTACAAGGCAAACATCGCGCTGCCAAGGCTTTAGCCGAGACAGAGAAGGCCCAAAAAGAAAGAGCGGCCCCGAAGGACCGCTCAAACTTTTTCGGTTCTACTTCTAAATTAGAAGGAGAAGGACAGGGACAGCGTGGTGCCCTCTTCGTCGTCGTCGCCGAAGTACTCGTTGTCGCCGTTGATTTCGTCAACGTCGACGTAGATCAGGCGAACTTCAGCACCATTGCCGAGGTCCATGGCGCCACCGAGGTAGTAACCATCGTCGGAGCCGTCGCCGCCGGCGAAGCCAGCGAAGAGCGCAACACCGTTGCCGAGGTCGTAGTCGACGTCGACGCCGTAGTCGTCGTCCTCCTGCTCCTGACGGTAGTACACAGAAGCAGAGAGTGGGCCCGCGGTGTAGTCGAGGGACACACCGGCGTTGTCGTCGCCTGCGGATTCAGCAACGTAATAGAAGCCAACCGTCACAGCGTCGGACACAGGGTAGGAAACCTCAAAACCGAGGGAGTCTTCGGACTCGGTCTGGTTGGAGGCATAACCGAAGGACACGTCTGCGCCGCCGAACGTCGTGGATGCGGAGATCGCGACCACTTCGTCTGCGTCGTAATCGTCGCCCTGCCCAGCAATCGCTGCAGGACCTTCTTCCTGATAACCGAACGTGACGGACACGCTGCCCAGATCTGCTGCAACACCGATGGAGAGCTGCTCGAGGCCGGTGTTCTCATCACGGACTTCTTCATTCACGCCGGGGGTGAGCGGATCGTCAGCCACGAGAATGGTGTCGTCGACGATGTAGGAAACAGCTGCGTCAACGTCGCCGAAAGACATCTCGCCGCGGAGAACGGTTTCGCCATCCGTTGCGGAGAAGTCATCAGCTTCCATGTCGCCAACAGCGGACCACTTGCCGTCTGCTGCCATGCCGGTGTCGCCGAAGTACAGGCCGGCGGTGTCGGACGTCAGGGACAGCACGAAGTCCGAAGCGGACAGGTCGTTGCCGAGGTTGTCGTCGGTGAAGTCAATTTCCCAGTCGACAGCAACGGTCAAGCCGTTGTCGAGCGTGGAAGTCATGTTGATGTTGATGTCTGCGCCCCAGTCGAAATCCGTTTCGGAGTTCCACTCGAGCGATGCGTCGCCGGAGAAGGAGATGCCGTCTGCGGCATGACCGTCTGCAGCTGCTGCGCCTGCGAAGCCAACGATGGCCGTCGAAGCGAGAAGGATGCGTTTCATAATTTTCCCTCGTGTTTGCATTCTTAGGAATGCTGAATCCCCAAGAACGGGTCTTAGCATGCAAGCCTAATGGCCGTCCGGGGCCGCTGCGGTCAAGCAAACCCACGGGGGGAAAACGTCGCGCCCTCAAAATGATGCAAAGCGGTCACACAACATCCCGTGGCGAAAAAGCGGTGACAATGCGGCAGTCCCGCATTATTTCGCATGCTCAGAGCTTATGGCGTCAAAATATAGTTGGGATTCATGTCTTTAGCTGAGATCAAAGAGCGCATCGCGGCCGCAGAGGCTCAGAGCAACCGGGCATCCGGGACCGCTCGCCTCATCGCTGTGTCGAAAGTTCAGCCTCCCGCGCGAATCGAGGCAGTGTTGCAGCAGGGACACCGAATCTATGGTGAAAACCGCGTACAGGAAGCGCAGGGCAAATGGCCGGCGTGGAAAGACTCATATGAAGGTGTGGAGCTGCACCTCTTGGGGCCGCTGCAAACCAACAAAGCCCGCGCCGCACTCGAGCTCTTTGATGTGCTCCACACGCTAGATCGTCCAAAGTTGGCCAATACGTTTGCGCGCCTGGCGCAAGAGACGGGGACTTGCCCGCCCATGTTTGTTCAGGTGAACACCGGCGAGGAACCGCAGAAAGCAGGCGTGTTGCCCGCAGACGTCGATGCCTTCGTGGCGGACTGCCGCGCGATGGACCTTCCGATTCTCGGGCTGATGTGCATCCCGCCTGTGGATGAGGAGCCCGCGCTCCACTTCTCCCTCCTTGCGAAGATGGCCGAACGGAACGGGCTTGAACGGCTATCCATGGGGATGAGCGCTGACTACGAGCTGGCCGTACGCCTCGGCGCGACGGACGTGCGCGTGGGCTCGGCGATCTTCGGCGCTCGGACGACTATCGGATAATGAGGCGCGTTGAGTAGCGGATGCGTGGCGCGAGCCAGCGCAGGTCCGCGCGGCGTAGCGCAATACAGCCTTCGGTAGGATGGCCGGGTTTGCGCCATTGGTGGATGAAGATCGCTGAACCTCGGCCCTTCACTGGGTAAGGCCAGTTCCAATCTGTCAGAATCACAAGGTCATATAGAGGGTCCGCGCGGCGCAGTTTCTCATGGCTTGGCGCGTAGGGCGCGCGCACCATCATATTATAGTCCTCGTCGGCCGGGTCGTCGGACCACAGATCGCCCGGTTTGATCGGCAGCGCCCAATCGGCGGGACGTTCCATTCGGTCGGGGCGGTAAAGCATCCCAACAAGGCCATGCGTCCCGCGAGGCGTCGCACCATCGCCCTCGCGCTTGCGGCGCGTCAGCCCACCATTTCCTATGGAGCAGGGGAGCGTGCGTCCGAAAGCTCTTAGTCCACGCGGGGTCAGAACGAGGTCGGTGGCTTTCATGCGCGGCGCCTACAGCAGATGGCCGGACTTCTTGGCCTTCGTGGCCAGATACTCCGCATTCAGCGCGTTCTCACCCACGCGCAGCGGTACGCGTTCGGCCACTTCGACGCCTTGCTCTTCCATGCGGGCGACCTTGGCGGGGTTATTCGTCATGAGCCGCACCGACTTGAAGCCCAGCTTGCCGAGAAGCTCCGCCCCGAGTGCGAAGTTCCTCTCATCATCTTCAAAGCCCAAGCGGTGGTTCGCCTCGACGGTATCGAAACCCTGATCCTGAAGCGCATAGGCCCGCATTTTGTTGGCCAGCCCGATGCCGCGCCCTTCTTGGTTGAGGTAAAGAAGTACGCCCGCGCCTTCGCGACCCATCTGTTCCAGCGCGCCATTCAGTTGCGGGCCGCAGTCGCATTTCAGGCTGCCGAGAACATCGCCGGTGAAGCAGGCGGAATGCAGTCGGGCCAGCACGGGTGCACTGCGATCAGGTGCACCGATCTCCACAGCGTAATGTTCCTCGCCACCATCTTCGGGCCGAAAGACATGGAGCCTGCCGCGTCCGGCGAGCGCCATGGGAAGGCCGGCGGAAACCACGTTACCCAATGGAGAGGTCGCCAGCGGCGTCACCGGCACTTCTGTTAATCCGGTGGTCTCCGCTGCGGGCGCAACAAGGACGGCTGGTAGAAGATGTGCGGCCTTGGCCAGCGCAATTCCCGCGCGGTGCGCGTCAGCGGTTCCTTCGCGAAGCGTCTCAAAAGGCCCCTTCATGGGCGCGCTGAGGTCGTCGGCGGGATCTGCCACGGCGCAGGCCCACGGCAAACGCGCGTCCTGGGGCACGATGATCCGGGCCACATCGCCATCATAAGCGCGGGCCTTGAGCGTCGCGGCGCGCCAATCGGTGATCGCGAGAACCGGGCGCGCGGCCCCTGCCATGAGCGCGCCGAAGCGCTCGGACGAGATCGTTTCGACCGCAAAAACCAGCTGCCCGGCGATCAGAACCGGCAGCCCCATGCGCAAATCGGCACGGGCGCGAGCGAAGAGTTCTTCCTGGGTCGGCGCAAAATCCATGTCTGCCTATAGGCTCAAGTCGCAGGAACTTGAAACATTTCCCGTGCTACCCACACGGGTACGTGAGCGTCGTGTTGCACATCTTGCCCGAAGCCGCCGCTTAGCCAATGTCCTGAACAACGACGAACGGAGAACACAATGGCCCAGCTTAAACGCATCCTTCTTATTGATGACGACGAAGACCTTCGTGAAGCTCTCGGTGAGCAGCTGATCATGACTGAAGACTTCGACGTCTTCGAAGGTGGCTCTGGCGCTGAAGCCATGGAGAAGATCAAAGAAGGTCTCTACGACTTGATCATCCTTGATGTGGGTCTGCCTGATACCGACGGTCGCGAGCTTTGCCGCCTGATGCGCAAGCAGGGTGTGAAGAGCCCGGTCGTGATGCTCACCGGCCATGACACGGATGCCGACACGATCCTCGGCCTTGATGCAGGCGCCAACGACTACGTCACGAAGCCCTTCAAATTCCCCGTCCTCCTCGCTCGGATCCGCGCTCAGCTGCGTCAGCACGAGCAGAGCGAAGACGCCGTCTTCCAGCTTGGGCCGTATACCTTCAAACCATCCATGAAGATGCTGATCACCGAGGACGAAAAGAAAGTCCGCCTGACCGAGAAAGAGACGAACATCCTCAAGTTCCTCTATCGCTCGACCGAAGGCGTGGTGGCCCGCGATGTCCTTCTTCACGAAGTGTGGGGCTACAACGCCGGCGTGACGACGCACACGCTTGAGACGCACATCTATCGCCTGCGCCAGAAGATCGAGCCTGATCCCTCGAATGCTCGCCTTCTGGTCACGGAAAGCGGCGGCTATCGTCTCGTCGCATAAAAGCAGGTTTGCCGCGGTCTCGCGGTGATCCAACCGCTGCCTCGCAGCGTATTTACAGCATCCCTTCGCAGACCGGGGTCATGATCTGCACCTCCCTGTTGGACTTGGCCGGGCTTCGTGCCCGGCCCTTTTTTTTGCCCCGGCACCAGAAGGTTTGCGTCGATTTCTTGCCATATCGACTACGTAGGCTTCCTCAAAATTTCGGATGAGAGGGGCCTTTCATGCGACTATTTGTTTCTACGCTTGTTTTGGCGGCGATTTTGCCAGTGACCGTGAATGCCGAAGTGACACTGGAGTCTTTTCAGGCGCTCCGGGCCGAGGCACTGACGTTTCAAAGCAGCGCAAACGCGACGCCAGAGGGCCAGACCAAGGCCCGTCTTCAGCAAAGCGTTTCGTCTGCACTCTCAGCTGTCTACCCAGAGGATTTCGCAGCCCACGCCCTCACCGATGCCTATCGCGGCCGTGCCGCTTGTTTGGACGGCAATCAGGACGCCTGCATGTCCGTGGCGGATTTGTACCGCGACGGCGAACACGTTTGGAAAGACGTCGAATTGGCGAGCGAGCTCTACTGGTTGGGATGCCAGGAGGGCCACGGCCCAGCCTGCGATCGCTTTGACGAGATCCGCGATGTCTCCGTCGCGGCGCGTGATCTCCCCTATCCGAACCGCACGTATCATGTAGAGGCCTGCGATGCGGACGTGGCGGTGTCGTGCAATGCCATCTACCGCGACATGTACGCTTTCTTTGAGGATTTCACCCAAGCTCAGAAGGATGTTTACGGGGACCGCGCCTGCGCGCTCGATGCTGAATTGCCGATGTGTGTCTATCGCCAAACGGACGCCGAGAAAGCCGCCGCGCGGGAGGCTCGTTTTGCGGAAGTGACCGCGGCCTGCGCCGGCGGTGAGGCCGAGGGATGCTACTTTGCTGGCGCTATGGCCAGCGCGAGGATCCTGAACGTGCGTATGAGCTTTATGTGCAAAGATGCAGCGCGGCTATGCCGCTGGGTGCCAGCGTTCCTCTGACGTGATGATGAAGCAGGGCAATACCGTGGCTGCGGTCGACTTCCTGCGCCAGCAGTGCACCATCGATGCCACCACCTGCGGAAAACCTGCGGCCCATTATGCGGCTGACCACAGCACCCCACCTGATGCGAAGGAAGTAGAGCGTCTCTATGGGCTGGCCTGCGAGGCCTCTGTTGCCAAAGGCAACCCGGGCGTGAAGTCTTGCCAGAAATGGGAAAAGTTTACCTTTGATATCTTCGCCGCTTCCGCACTCGACCTCATTTACGAGGAAATGCCCCCGGCATTCACCGCCGCTCAGGCCGACTGTACCGCTGGCGATGGTCAGGCCTGCCACGATTTGGCCTTTATGGCGTCTGGACATCAGTGGGCGGACGGCAGTGTGCGCCACCGCGGCCTCGGTGTCGGGGCGCAACAAGCCTTTGAGCTGGCCTGCGAGTATGGAAACCTAGCCTCTTGCGTTCAAACAACGAAGGCAAAGTACGTGCCGGGCGAAGGTCACCCGCTCGACGCGGCCTGCGAGGCGGGCATCAATTCGGCCTGCGTGAGCATCATTCGTACGGAAAACTACGGCACCGATGAGGTGCGCGTGGCCAAACTGGGCGAACGTTGTGACGCCGGCAGTGGCGCAGACTGTGCCGCGTTGAGCGAATACATCACCAAGGGCGGTAGCTTCGAAGTCTCGCGCCGCGACGTTCCGCTGAGCGGGTCCCGCCAGGCCTTCGCGTTGGCGCGCCAAGCCTGCGAGTTGGGCGCGGGCGCGGGCTGCGCCTATCAGGGCTGGTACATGGAGCCCACGATCCGCGCTCAAGAACTGCACGAGCTGAAAGGCACGCGACAGGAAGCGGATGCGCTTTACCTGCGCGCATGCGAGCTGGGCGATCGCTGGGGCTGTGATCTGGCGAAAGGATCAATGCCCGGCCACGAGGCGATGGATGTCGCTATGGCTGCGTGCATGCTCGGCAACTGCGAGGGTGTCTACGAGACACGCTTGCACGCCATGCATGCCAACAGCGTCGCCGCGAAGGGCCTGATCCCGGCCGTGGTTGAGGCCGACTTCGACTTCTTCTTTGACGAATGGCACGGCACAGTGCGTCGCCATCAGCGTGCCTGTGCGGTTGGCGAAGCGAATAGCTGTGGCGCGATGGGCAACTTCTATGCCGGTTCCGATGGTCAGCGCATTCTGCGCGCCGACATCGCCATCGACGGCACAGGTGTGGCTCTCTTTACTCACGCCTGTGAAACCGGCGGGGAAAGCTACTGCCAGATGGCTTCGGACTACATGTCCAAAGAAACTCCAGAGGACAAAGCACTGCATCTCGCCTTCGTTGAGCGTCAGTGCCTCGAGGGGCAGGCGTGGGCGTGCTCTAGCCTTGCTTATGAATACGAGGATGAAGATCCCCGTCATGCAGAGGCTCTGATCTCGGCCTGCAAACTGGGTGACGCGTATCGCTGCAGTGATCTCTACTGGGCGGCCTTTGCTGTGCCCGACCAAGCTGAGCGCATTCTGGCGACCGGCTGCGCATGGGGCCAAGGCTACGATTGCCTGGAGCTCGCCAATTCTCATCTCACAGACCGCGTGCCTCTGGCCAAAGTCGTGTTGGAAATCGGGTGCGATACCGGCGAAAGCGATGCGTGCCGGGTCCTGCAACGCCTGAACTAAGCCGCGTGTTATAGCATTTGTGACACCGGGCTTCGGCCCGGTGCACTTGTTTTGGGCCCAAACTGGGATGACGAAGGCCGCCACAATCGCGCGCCATTCTCCGGCAACAAATGCGCAGATGTCGCGATGATTTCTCGACACGGGCATAGCGCGGCCTCGAGAGCGCCCGATTTATACATAATATTTTCAGAACTCGGTGCGACGTTGAGTGCCGAGACGAATCCCGCGTTGGCCCGGGTTATGGCCAACATCCTCCCTGTTGGACTTGCCCGGGCTTCGTGCCCGGGTTTTTTTTAGAACACCGGTTGCAGAGCGAATTCACCGGAGTTCGGAATTGCCGACACCAGGATCTCCTGGCCGATCTCAAAGTTCCGGCAGGGGTTGTTTACTGAAACCATCGTTTCGTCGGCTTCGGGCGGGGCCGCCAGCCGGCTTTGGATCGCCCCAAGTCGTGCCTGATTGGTTTCCAGAAGCTCATTGATCGTGTCGACCTGTTCGCGGGCAATGCGCACGCGGTCTTCGAGTTCTGCGCGGACGAATCCAATGTCGTCGGTGGTCATCGCGTCGTCCCCGGAACGGATGAAGTCGTTCAAAGCCTCAGAGCTCAGTTCCAGATCGAACATCGCGTTTTCGAAGGCGGCGATCAGGCTTTGCGATTCAAAGCCGAGGGAGTCGACTTCATTGCGCAGAAGATCGCGCAAAAGTTCCTCATCGTCCCGGTTTTCCTTTGAGAGCTTGATGAGCTGCGGGTCCGTGGTGATCACAAAGTACTGACAAAAGCCCCCGTTGTATCGTTCTTCGTAGACGCCAGATGCGGCTTCCGCCGCGTCTCCGACCAGACGTGATAATTGAGAACGGCGGCTCGCGTCTTCAAAGATGATGTCCCCAACCAGTTCCCCCGCTGACAACGCCGCGAGCCCTGCGCGTTCTCGCGACAAACCGCCGGGGATGAAGATCGGGTAGATGGCGGCCACCTGTGCCCTGTGGACAGAGGCCAACGCGAGCGGGCTTTGCGATACCGCCATATTCTGAGGCACCGTACATGCCGTCAGCGCCGCGAGAGTGAGCGCCATGAGGGCCGGCACACGGGGTCGATATGAAAGACGTCGAACCATGTTCTTTCTCCTCCTCGTTTTTCAGACGCGAACACGCAGCGAATGCCAAAGCAATCGCTGCGTGCAGGTCGTTCAGCCGAACTTAGGTGTGGTGGAAGTACTTTTCCTCGAACGGCCCCAAGTTTTGTCTGCGCTCGAAGAAGCACATTTTGCGCACGCCGGGCTTGGGGTCTTTGCCGAAGAAGCTGTTGGTGCAGTGCGCTTCCCTTTCCGACGGTCCGATATACTTCATCATCCAGCAGTCACCCCAGCCGTAGTAGAGGTAGCCAGGCTCGCGCGCACGCGTCAACTTGCGCCAGGGCGCCTTTCTCAGGCGTCGCTCGTACTGGAACGTGATTTTATCGCCTTCGCTTGCCACTTTATCTTCGCTGCGCGGATGGACTCCTTGGTAGTGGGCATAGCATGGCATGGCCAATATCTTGAAATCCCTCTCATCCGGGCAAAAGCGGGTGCCCGTATGGTACGCGATGATGTCATTGATCGTGTCCGCGTAGCCGGTGTAGACCTTGTACGCATTAATGCAGTTGGATCCCCCCGGCGGGAAAAGGAGGTTGGCGAGCGTTCGACTGAAGTCCGAGGTTTTCGAGCCGGGGCGCGAGACCTCGACCGTCACGTTCTGACCGGTCTTTGGGTCTCGTACCGTGTAACCCCGCGCATCGGCATCCGTTGCCGGCAAGAGGCCGCTTAACGCAACGGCAGCAGCCGCCAACAAGTTAGTGGGAAAAGACAGTATCTTCATTAAGTGTGAGCCTTTCTTGGAGACGCCGACTGTGGAGAGCCGATGACTCTGTTCTTGAAGATGCCTTGGCCGCCTTATGGGAGTGGGGCGACCAAGGCGCTGATGCCAAGCACTTGAAGCCCGTCTATGTCGGCGCCCGATTGACGGCGGGTCAATGGCCGTTCAGAGGCCCAACCTGGGGGAAAGTTCTTTAGGTGAATTCACCTTATCAAAGAGATCGCCTTTGCACGTGCAGCAGGAGCGCAATCATTTCTTCCTCCCTTAAACGTGAAATTTGCGCAACTCCACTGATTCTGGCGCTAACACCGGCGTCACCAACTCGTGCTGCGCCTGCGTAATATCGGAAGCTCAGAATGACAAAAGATACATAAGAAATTTTTGTGTGATAATGTAACATGAAATCAGGCAAATTTCGTAAAGTTCAGGAACTTTGCCCTATATGCCTAAAAATTGGGACGTTGTGTCTCGCTAATATGCGAATCAGCTGAAAAAATCGTGTTCGATCACGCTAGCGTGAGGCCGCTTAGATCGGCAAGGTAAGGCAAGCTTTTGTGTCTAGCGTGGGCCTATTCCCGTTCCCGTGTTGCGCCACCTGTGAAATACTGCCTTCAACAGCGCTGCAACGGACCCTGGGCCATGAAACTGACTCTGCACCACATCAATCTGAGCACCGACAAGGTGGAGGAGATGGACGTCTTCTATCGTGACGTCCTTGGCCTCGCCCGCGAGACGGACGGCCTGCCAAAACTCGACAAGACCAAGGGCTATGATGGCGATGTGGCCTTCGTCACTGACGGCGCCGTGCAGACACATCTGGCCAAGAAGGACGTGCACGCGGCCTTCAAGACAGGCTCGCACCTCAACCCGCTGAGCCGGGGCCACATTGCTTATCGCACTGACGACCTCGCCGCGTTCAAAGCGCACTTGGAGGAGCAGGGGATACCTTACGCCGATTGGGGCCACACCGCTGTGGCCGGTTGGGCGCAGATATTCTTCTACGATCCTGATGGCAACGTGATTGAGGTCCATCAGGTGATGGAATAGGCCGGGCTAAACGCTCAGGAGCTGCCCATGCCATTCACCCTCGCCACTTGGAACATCAACTCCGTGCGCCTGCGGGCTGGTCTCGTTGTAGACCTTTTGAAGGCCGAGCAGCCGGACGTTTTGTGCCTGCAGGAATGCAAGAGCCCGGTGGACAAGATCCCGTTCGAGGTCTTCGAGGCCGAGGGTTACGCGCATTGCGTCGCGCGGGGGCAGAAGGGCTACAATGGCGTGGCAATCCTGTCGAAACTGCCGATTGAAGACGCGGGTGCGCTTGATCTGGCTTCACTGGGCCATGCCCGCCACGTGGCAGCGCGGCTCGAGAACGGGGTGGTGATCCACAACCACTACGTGCCTGCTGGTGGCGACATCCCGGACCGCGTGAAGAACGAGAAGTTCGACCAAAAGCTCCGCTACCTGACCGAGATGCGCGAGATGTGGGAGGCCGAGGCGCCCCAGAAGTCGATCCTCGTGGGGGATCTCAACATCGCCCCGCGTGAGGATGACGTCTGGAACCATAAGCAGCTTCTGAAAGTCGTCTCTCACACGCCGATCGAGGTCGAACACTTCGAGGCCGCGCGTGAGGCGGGCAATTGGGTGGACGTAACGCGCGCCGATATCCCGGAAGGGAACCTCTATTCCTGGTGGTCTTACCGGTCGCCCGATTGGGACGCGGCCGATAAGGGCCGGCGCCTCGATCACATCTGGGCCACGGCCGATATCGCGGGCTCTGCCTCGGGCAGCCGCGTTCTGCGGAATGCGCGTGGGTGGGAGAAGCCGTCCGACCACGCGCCCGTCTTCGCGACCTTTGATCTCTAGGGTGGACTTGCCCTGCCGGGCACGTTCTTTCTCAAAAGACCAACTTGGGAACAATCACCAACTAGAGAAAAGAAGCGCAAATATCCTTGAAGCACCAATGAGCCTTCGATGAGTTCAGCAAAGTCATTTCCCGTTATTGATTGTTTCTTCTCCGATTAAATTACCCTCTTTATCAAAAGACTTCACCGATATCGGCCCTTGCTTAAGCATGACATAGAACATCAATGAGCTCAAAAACATGAGCGAAAGGCCGAAAAGAAGAAAGAATTTCCAAAATGCTATCGATGCGTGGAGAATCCACCTGAACAGTCTGAGTACCATCATCTGAAGCACAATTCTTTACTTGGTTTGCATCTGGGTTAGTCCGTCTGTCATTTCTGACCCTATACGAAGTCTGTAGGCCAGTTTCTCATTGAACATGGGTTACTTTAGGCGACTTTGGTCACAGCACAACAAACCACCATCGCAACCGACGGAATCTCTTCTATTTTGGGTGGGAGGGCTATCGACGTTGTTGGCTCCCATCGATCTGTAAGGCGGACTTGCCCTGACGGGCAAGCCCCCTCATATACGGCCCAACCGGAGGATCGATATGCTTGAGCTGAACGCAGGACCGAGCGCGGAAGAACTGATTAAGGATGGCACCGAGGCCACCTTCATGCAGGACGTGGTGGAGGCTTCGCAGGAGGTGCCCATCATCGTGGATTTCTGGGCCACTTGGTGTGGGCCTTGTAAGACCCTGACGCCCGCGCTTGAGGCGGCGGTGACTAAGGCCAAGGGCGCCGTGAAGCTCGTGAAGGTCGACGTGGACCAGAACCAACAGATCGCGGCCCAGCTGCGCATCCAGTCGATCCCCACCGTTTATGCTTTCTACAAGGGCCAGCCCATCGACGGTTTCCAAGGCGCGCTGCCGCCGTCCGAAGTGGACGCCTTTATCGAAAAGATCGCTGCTGCGGGCGGTGGTACTGCCGATGGCGGTTTGGGCGAAGCGGTCGCCGCTGCCGAGGAAATGCTGGCCGAAGGTGCGGTGCAAGATGCCGCGCAGACCTTTGCTGCCGTGCTCGAAGAAGACCCGATGAATGCGGCTGCCTTTGGCGGCCTCGTGCGGGCCAATGTGGTTCACGGCGATCTCGATCACGCCGAGGCGATCCTGAACGGCGCGCCTGCCGAAATCAGCGACGCGCCGGAGCTTGAAGCTGCAC
Organism: Paracoccaceae bacterium; assembly: GCA_022448245.1. Taxonomy (GTDB): domain Bacteria; phylum Pseudomonadota; class Alphaproteobacteria; order Rhodobacterales; family Rhodobacteraceae; genus Shimia_B. Next base: position 162,299 of record JAKVCO010000007.1, on the reverse strand, counting down.
GCGCGCAGCTCGAACTCGCCAAGCAGGCCGAGGACGCAGGCCCCGTGGCAGAACTTCGTGCCGCCGTCGAGGCCAACGCCGACGATCACCAGTCCCGCTTTGATCTGGCACAGGCGCTCCACGCCAATGGCGATGCCGAAGCCGCAGTCGCAGAGCTCCTCGAGCTCTTCCGCCGCGACCGCGAATGGAACGATGGTGCCGCGAAGACCCAGCTCTTCACGATCTTCGATGCGCTCAAGCCAAATGACCCCGTTGTTCTGAACGGTCGTCGCAAGCTGAGCTCCATGATCTTCGTCTGATTGTTGTCTTGAGGCGCAGCAGAGCTACCGTCGACTAATGACTTGGACTGGCGACCTTCCGGACACGATCCCGATTTTCCCTCTGCCGGGGGCCCTTTTGCTGCCGCGCGCACGTTTGCCGCTGCACCTGTTCGAGCCGCGCTACCTCGCCATGCTCGAGGATGCGCTGAAGACACGGCACCGGCTGATCGGGATGATCTCCCCCTATGACGGCCCGGGTGGTGAGCGGTTGCACACCATCGGCTGCGCGGGCCGGGTGAGCGCCTTCTCGGAAACCGACGATGGCCGCTACATGATCACGCTCGCTGGCGTCTCGCGCTTCCGCGCGACCGAAGAGGTCGTGGGCTTCACGCCATACCGTCGCTGCGAAGTGGATTGGGACGGGTTTGAGCGCGACGTGGGCCCGTCCGAGAAGGACACCGGCTTTAACCGCGACGGGTTCATGGAGCTTCTGCGCCGTTACTTCGCCGCCCAAGCGCTTTCGACGGATTGGGAGAACCTGAAGGAGGCGGATGACGAGCTTCTGGTGAATTCGCTCTCTATGCTCTGCCCCTTCGAGCCCGAAGACAAGCAGGCGCTGCTCGAGGCGCCGTCGCTCGCCACACGACGCGAGACACTCGTGACGCTCTTGGAATATGCGCTCCGTGGCGGGGCCGATGAGGTGATGCAATGACGACGACCAACCGCAAAATGCTCGAGGCGCTCATCTGCCCTCAGACGCGCCAGCGTTTGAAGTACGACGCCGCCGCGCAGGAACTGATCTCCACCGCCGCGCATCTGGCCTATCCGATCCGCGATGGGATCCCGGTGCTCCTCGTCGATGAGGCGCGCCAGCTGGACTGAATGCCTGCGGAGCGGACAAAGCGTACATCGATGCTTTTTACATGAATTGACAGAGCAAGAGTGTTACCGCTTCGGAAGAAGGATGACTTTCCATCCGGTTTGGGGGTCCGAACATAGCTTGAGAAGCCTGAATGCCATTTCCTAACCACACAAAGGCGTCGCTAAGGATTTGGGGCGACAACCTTGTTCCAGACGAGATTTCTGAGCTGCTAGGCACCACGCCGTCGGCGAGCGAAAGAAAAGGAGAAACATTCGAAGGTAAAAATTCGAGAGTTAAACATGCTGCGAAGACAGGAGGTTGGCGACTTGACGCAGGCTCCACTCACGATGGAAACCTAGACGCTCAAATTAATGCACTGTTTGCCCAACTTCCGTCGGACGTGACGCTATGGCGCGATTTGGCCGCGCGATATCGCATCGATGTATTCTGTGGTGTGTTCATGGGTTCAGGAAATGACGGGCTTGAACTGAATTCGGCCACTATGCAGCTGCTGGGAGAGCGTGGGGCGAGTCTTGGTTTAGATATCTACGACTCGGACCTAGGCTATCCGGGCTAAAGAAGGGTTGCCTTGGGCTCAAAGCAGACTTTAGCCTTCCCCAAAAAGTAAGGGGCGGTACCCCTCGGCACCGCCCCTAGCGCAGCCTCCGACCCAGGCGGCGCGGGATGACCTCAGTTGCTCGGCGCGTCTGCTTCCACTGTGATTTGCACAGCGGCGCGCGCGTCGTCGACCAACATCTGGCCATCCAACCCCTTGGACGTCATTTCGACGACCCAGTCGGATATCACTTCTTCACCGAGTGCTGCGATACGCGCAGTCTCGGCTGCATTCACCGTAGCGATCTCGTTACCCGCGGCGGACATGGCCTCGCGGCCTGTGATGTCCCCAGTATCGTGCGCCCGACCGGCCCAGGCAGATGCCATGAGGCCAGAGTTTGCATCGATCACCGCGCGCAGGTCAGCCGGCATGTCCTCATAGACGTCCCGGTTCATCGCCCAGATGAAGTACAGGTTATATAGGGAGCGATCGCCGGAAATGTCAGTGTGAGAATCCGTCAACTCATCAAGCTTTAGTGATGGGGACATCTCCCAGGTGATCACGCCACCGTCCACGATGCCGTTCGCCAGCGCCTCAGGGAAGGCGGGGACGGGCATGCCCACCGGGCTCGCCCCCAGTTTGTCGAGCAGCAGGGACGCCGGGCGCGACGGGCCGCGCAGTTTGAGGTTGTCGAAATCCTCTAGCGTGGCGATCGCGGGGCCTTTCTTGTGCACCAGGCCACGGCCGTGCATGTGCGCGGCGATCACGTGGACGTCTTGGAAATCGTCCATCAGGTGCTTTTGCGTGAAGATCCACGCGGCCTTGGAGGCCTCTTCACCGCTTTTGGTGGTCATGAAGGGAAGCTCCATGGCCTCGGCTTCCGGGAAGCGGCCCGGTTGGTAGCCCGGGATCACCCAGCCACCGTCGATCACACCATCGCGGATCAGGTCATATTGCGCGGTCGCTTTGCCGCCGAGCTGCATGAAGGGATAAAGCTCCACCTTGATGCGGCCATTGGAGTCAGCCTCGACCTTGTCGGCCCAGGGCTGCATGAAATGGGTGGGGTTCGCCGAGAGAGGCGAAACAAAGTGCTGAAATCTCAGCGTCACATCTTGCGCTGACGCCACCGTGGCCGTGGTGGCCATGATTGCAGTGAGGGCAGCAGTTTTGAGCAGCGTAGTCATGGCGTGCTCCTTTTCCGTGATGTTACTCGGGAATGTCCCAGTGCGTCGGGACACGGTTGATCTGGGGTCTCTTGGGTCATTGCGCAAATGACTTCAACGCGGAAAATCGCCTGTTTTCGGCCTAATCCTCTGTCAAACAGGTAAAATGTCGAGGTGAGGGAGAGTTGCCCTCGGATTCTCCCCATCACGTTGACCTTACGTAATGGGGGGGTTGGTGCGCCCGTGCAGGGGGGGCTTCGCCTTGGTGTTTTTGGCAGGCCGCGGTATGCGGCCAGCGTTCGCGCATTAGAAAATGGCTAGCCCATGCTGATCCCCCGGCCAGAAAGTTCCTGAACTCTCCGTCCCAACGCTCGATCACGGTCAGTTCGATCTCGCTTCTGAGAACAACGAACGCGGCATCGTCATTTGCATTTACCGCGGGCTTCATTGCCCGATCTGCGCGAACTATCTCAAAGAATTCGACAAACAGGTTGCTGCGTTCGCAGAAAAGGGTGTGGGCGTCCTGGCCCTGAGCTCCGACGGTGAGGAGCGCGCGCGCGCCATGGCCGACAAGATCGAGAACAAGAATCTGCGCTTTGGGTACGATCTCTCGCTGGGGAAGGCGAAGGAATGGGGCCTCTATATCTCCACATCGCGCGGCAAAACCTCAATCGGGATTGAGGAGCCTGCGCTTTTCTCTGAGCCCGGCCTCTTCATGGTGACGCCAGAGAAGACGCTCTACTACAGCTCCACGCAGACCATGCCGTTCGTGCGCCCGCACTTCTCTGAGCTCGTCTCCGCCCTCGATTTCGCGATTGCGAACAACTATCCGGCGCGGGGCGAATACACAGGCGCTGTCTAAGGCGTCTCTCGGGCTACGGCGGCGTCCAAGATCGCTTGAAGCGCCGCCTCAGCCTTAGGGCTTGGGCAGCCGGTGTAGGTGAACCCTATCGACCATCCCCGGCTGTCTTTCGCGGCAATCGCGCCGTGTCCCCAACCTGTAATCAGGCACATGCCGCCCCGGTGAACGAGGCGGCCTTTCACCAGAACAACGCCCGGACCGTAAACGATCCCGTCATCGACGTCGGCGGTGGGCCATGTGTCGTCCGGCGCCAGGGCATGCATGAAGGCGGCGAGCTCCCGCGTTTGCACCGCCAGCCCGCCGGCCAGCCCAATGGCGTCATACCCTTCGGCGCGGCGCAGGCTCTCCATCTTGGCGAGGCTGGGCGTTTCGCGCAGGCACCAATCCAGCGCAGGTGTGCCCAAAGCGGCGGTCAGCACGGCCTCAAGCACAATGAAGTTCTCGTTGTTATAGAAGTACGACAGGTTCCCCCGGTCGGAAGTGCGACGGCGCTCGATGATCTTTTCGATCCGCGCCGGTTGCGACAGGAATCGGCCAAGGTAATCGCGTTGCGTGCGGTCGGGCCGGTAGCCGCTGGAATGGGTCAAAAGCTGCGCCAGCGTCGCCTCGCCCGCAGGTCCTTCCCAGCCCAGGTAATCGCCGACAGTATCCTCCAGCGCCACGCGGTCCATTTGTTCGGCATGAAGCGTGCAAGCGCCCGCGAGCGTTTTGGAAATAGACAGGATGGGCGCGGCGGCATCAGCCCCCTGACCAACGGCTGTATCCACCAGCACGCTGCCATCTGGGCGCATGAGTGTGAGCGAGGCCGGGCCAATCCCGAACTCCTGAACGAAGGTGGCGAACTCAGCTTCGATCTCTGCAAAGGCTGGCGTGGCCCAAATCAGCCAAACCGCCAGCCAGCGCATCATTTGTAAGTGGGATGGAATTTGTCCGCGGGCGACAGCGTGAAGATGTCAAAGCCGTCCGCCGTCACACCGACGGAGTGTTCGAATTGCGCCGACAGGGATTTGTCGCGCGTGACCGCTGTCCAATCATCGCCCAGCACTTTCGTCTCCGGGCGGCCGAGGTTCACCATCGGCTCGATCGTGAAGAACATGCCTTCTTCCAGCACCGGGCCCGTGCCCGAGCGGCCGTAGTGCAGCACGTTGGGAGGCGCGTGGAAGACGCGGCCGAGGCCGTGCCCGCAGAAGTCGCGCACGACGGACATGCGGTTGCCTTCCACGTAGGTCTGAATGGCGTGGCCGATGTCGCCAAAGGTGTTCCCGGGCTTCACAGCCTCGATGCCCTTCATCAGCGCGTCATGGGTCACTTGGATCAGACGCTCGGCTTTGCGGGGCAGTTTGCCGGCAACGTACATGCGCGACGTGTCGCCAAACCAACCGTCTACAATTACCGTGACATCGATATTGAGGATGTCGCCGTCCTTCAGGACCTTCGACCCGGGGACGCCGTGGCAGACCACGTGGTTCACGCTGATGCAGCTGGCGTGTTTGTAGCCCTTGTAGCCAATGGTCGCTGACTTCGCGCCAAGCTCCTCCACCCGATCGGTGATCACCTGATCGATTTCGGCGGTCGTCTTGCCCGGCACGACAAGGTCGGCCATCTCATCGAGGATCTGCGCAGCCATACGGCCAGCCGCATGCATGCCAGCAAAGTCGCCATCTTCGTAGAGGCGGATGCCGTCTCGGGTCATGCGTCCGCGTGAGGTGTCCATGGGTCTCATCCTTGATGTTGGTGCAGAATATAAGCCTCCGGGCGCCCTTTCGCCAGATAGTGCGCATGCATCATATTTTGCCTGTTAATCAACCGCACGCGGTCAGTCCAGCAGGACAGGCATCGCTTGGGTCAGTGTGATCTCTTCGGGGGAAACGGTGCAGCCGTAGGCCAGCATCTCGATACCGGCGTCTACTGCGTCCTTGAACGCCGCCGCGTAGCCGGGGTCGAGGTCGGCGGCCACGCGAAACCGCGCGCAGCCTTCGTGCTGAACGACATAGAGCATCACGGCGCGCGCGCCTTGCTCCTTCACGGTGATGAGCTCGCGCAGATGTTTGGCGCCGCGTTCGGTCACGCAATCGGGGAACTCCGCCAGATCGCCCTGACGCAAGAGGTGCACGTTCTTGATCTCCACATAGGCGTCCGGCAGGCTCGGTTCTGTGAGGAGGAAATCGATCCGGCTGCGGGTGCCATAGGGCACCTCCGGGCGCACACCATCATAGGCGGCGAGCTCCGCGATGCCCTTAGACAGCAGTGCTTCCTTGGCGATGCGGTTCGGTGTGGCTGTGTCGATCCCGACCATCACACCGTTGGACAGCTCTGACACGCGCCATGCGTATTTCAGCTTTTTCTTCGGGTCATCGTTGGGCTCAACCCAGACGCGCAGGCCCTCGTCCTTCAGCCCCAGCATGGAGCCCGGATTGGGGCAATGGGCGGTGACTTCCTGCCCAGTATCGAGCACGATATCTGCCAGAAATCGCTTGTAGCGGCGTAGCAGCCGTCCGGACACAAGAGGGGTTTGAAAGCGCATGGCGTAGGAGTAATCCTTTCGACGGATATCTGACAGCCGCGCCCGCGCAAAACCTTGAAAAAGTTGCGTCGCGCCGCACGCACAGGAGAACGCAATGCCCAATCCCACTGCCGCGATGCTCGTGATCGGAGACGAAATTCTGTCCGGGCGCACGCGCGATGCGAATATGCATCACCTCGCGGGGCAGCTGACCGAAAAAGGGATCGACCTGAAGGAGGTCCGCGTGGTCTCGGATGACCGTGACGCCATCATCGCCGCGGTTCAGGCGCTGAGCACGGGTTATGAGCATGTCTTCACCTCGGGCGGGATTGGCCCGACCCATGACGACATCACCGCCGATTGTGTGGCCGCGGCCTTTGGCGACGGCATCGATGTGCGCGCTGATGCCGATAAGCTGCTGGGTGACTACTACGCCGAGAACGGGCGTGACTATAACGCCGCGCGCAAGCGCATGGCGCGGATCCCTGACAGCGCCACGTTGATCGAAAACCCCGTCTCCATAGCGCCGGGCTTCACGCTGAAGAATGTGAATGTCATGGCCGGCGTGCCATCCGTCTTCAAAGCCATGGTGGCGAGCGTTTTGGCCCCGATGGGCGGCGGTGCGCCGCTTCTGTCCGTCTCCGTCCGGATCGATCGAGGCGAGGGTGACATTGCAGGGCCGTTGGGCGAGCTCGACGCGCAGTTCCCCGATATTTCCATCGGGTCTTACCCGTTTCAGGAGAACGGGCGCTTTGGGGCCAACATTGTGCTGCGCCACTCGGATGAAGCCCTTCTCGATGAAGCCAAGACCGCGCTTGAGGCGCTTTTCGCATGACGATGCCGACGACGAGACAAATGGCCGAAGCGGTTTGGGCCACGTGGCCGGGAGAGGCAGCGATCCCGGGCGGTGCTTTCGATCTGCGGCGGTCGTCGGATGACAGCCGCCGGTCCCGCGCGGCAACGTCGAACCGGACTGCGACCGACGCCGAGATCGCTGAGGCTGCCGACACCATGCAAAGCTGGGGTCAGCCCGCCATGTTCTGGGTGCCGGGTGATGCGCCCGCGTTTGAGGCTCAGCTCGATGGCTTGGGCTATGCGGGCCACGACTCCTCCTACTATTACGGCGCGCCGGTAGGCCCGATGGCCGAACGTGTGCCGCCCCGTATCGCGACCTTCGAGATTTGGGAGCCGCTGGCCATCATGGCCGACATCTTCACGGCCACGGGCACGTCCCTCAGTCGTCAAGAGGTGATGGCCCGCGCTCAGTGCCCGAAGACGGCGATCCTTGGTCGCGTGGGCGATGATCCCGCGGGCGTGACCTATGTCGGCGCCCATGAAGGGATCGCGATGGTCCATGCCGTGGGCGTCTTGCCCCAACACCGCCGCCAGGGCCTTGCCGCGCATATGATGGCGCAGGCGGCGATTTGGGCCGAACGCAACGGCTGCGCCTGGGTTGGCCTCGCCGTTGGTGCCGAAAACCACGGGGCCCGCGCGCTCTATGCTTCCCTCGGGATGGCCCCTGTGGGAAGCTACCAATATCGCAGCCTCCCGGAGCCCTCATGACCGAAAAAGTCACCGCACTCGAGCTCTCGCCAGTGGACCCGCTTCCGTCCGAGACGCAGAAGTATTTCGACATCTGCATGGATAAGCTCGGCCTCGTGCCGAACGTGCTGAAGGCCTATGCCTTTGACGTCGACAAGCTGAACGCTTTCACCACGCTTTATAACGATCTGATGCTGGCGGACTCCGGTCTGACCAAGCTCCAGCGGGAGATGATCGCCGTGGTCGTGTCATCCCTCAACCGCTGCGTCTACTGCCTCACCGCTCACGGCCAAGCCGTGCGGGAGCTATCAGGTGACCCGGTACTCGGGGAGCATCTGATTATGAACTACCGCGTTGCGTCGCTGACACCGAAAGAGCGCGCGATGCTCGATTTCGCGGTGAAGATGACAGAAGCGTCGCACACCATTGAAGAAGAAGACCGCGAGGCCCTGCGCGCCGCCGGTTGGACAGATCGTGACATCTGGGACATCGCCAATGTCACAGGCTTCTTCAACATGACGAACCGCGTGGCCTCGGCCACCGACATGGCCCCCAACCCGGAATACTACGCCCGAAACCGATGAGAGCAGCGCTCCTCCTTAGTGTTTTTGCGCTGCCAGTGCAGGCGCTGACGGTGGAGCTGCCAGCGGGTGCGGAACTGACCCGCGAAGTCATCATCGACGAAGGTGCGCGGTCCGTGCCCACGGGGCCCACGGACCCCGATGCGGAGGTCCCGGCGGTGAAGCTCGCCAACGGTACGGTGACGATCCAAGCTTATCGCATCGAAGGGGGCGGGGCGCCTGCGGCCCTGATGGCGCCCGTCATGCAGTCGGTCGAGGTGGCTGGCTTTGAGACGCTTTTGAGCTGCGAAACGGAAAGCTGTGGCGGCTTCGACTTCCGCTTTTCGCTGGAGCTTATCCCGCCCCCCGACATGTTCGTTGATCTCAGCGACTTCGTTTTCCTCTCCGCGACCGATGGTGAAGAATATGTCAGCGCCTTGGCCAGCCGGAGCGCGACGGTGGGATACGTCCACCTTTCCCGGATCACCCCTGCGGGCGAGATGCCAGCGACGGTCCAGGCCGTACCAGCCGCTGCCGCGACAGCGACCCCCGCAGGGTCACTGGGCGAGACGCTTGAAGCCGCAGGGCGCGTTGTGCTCGAAGATCTGACTTTCGCGAGCGGCTCCACGATCTTGCTCGACGATGAATACCAATCGCTCGAAGAACTGGCGGTGTACCTTTCGGACAACCCGTCAAAGGTGGTGGCGCTGGTCGGGCACACGGACGCGTCAGGCGCGCTCGACCTCAATGTGGCAATTTCGAAAGAACGTGCGGCGGCGGCTCGCACCCTGTTGATCAACACTTTTGGCGTGCCAGCAGGTCAGGTCACGGCTGAAGGGATGGGATATCTGGCCCCACGCGCGACGAATTCGACGGCAGAAGGGCGTACGCTGAACCGCCGGGTCGAGGTGATCCTCATCAGTACGAACTAGAGGTGCCCCACCCGAAACGGGCCGAAGATAGCCTTCGACCCGCTCGATCCAGCCGTCACTTACTAAATAACCAGAAGTATTCGTACACTCGTGAACCACCGAAGCGGCTGGAAACCTGAGGGCCGCTGGGGGCGACCGCGAACGCCTGTTACCAGGCGTCAGGGCCCTTTTCGGCAAAGGCATTCACAAGGAAGTCGATGAAGGCACGTACTTTGGGCTGCGTGAAGCGCCCGGGCGGGTAGACCGCGTAGATGCCTTGCGTCTCTTCCGGAAGGTCCGGGATCGCATCCTCGACGAGGCCCTGTTCGAGAGCTTCAGCGAAGAGGAAGGACGGAAGATAGGCGATGCCGAGGCCGCTTATGGCCGCGTTCAGCAGGGACTGGCCGTCGTTCACCGTCAGCCAGCCAGCCGTGCGCACTTGGCGCTTTTCGCCCGAAGGTGCTGTCAGCTTCCAAACCGAGCCGTTCGACTGGTTGGAGTAATGCAGCAGCTTGTGTTCGTTAAGGTCGTCGATCTTCTCGGGCCGGCCATACTGCTCGAAATAGGCGGGCGAGGCGATCATCCGTTTGGTCGTCTCGGTCAGCTTGCGGGCGCGCAGGGTGCTGTCTTCCAGCTCACCAATACGGACGGCCATGTCGAAGCCTTCGGAGATCAGTTCAACGTAGCGGTTGTTAAGCACCATATTCACCGTGATGTCCGGGAATTCGCTGAGGAATTCGCCCAGAGCCGGAGACAGGTGGTTCACGCCAAAGTCGGTCGCAACGGAAATCCGGAGAAGACCAGACGGCGCGGACTGCATGGAGGTCACAAGAGCGTCTGCTTCTCCGGCGTCGTTTAGGACGCGACGGGCGCGGTCATAATAGGCGAGGCCGATCTCCGTCGGAGAGACGCGACGCGTCGTGCGATTAAGGAGGCGCGCTCCAAGACGTGCTTCAAGAGAAGACACATGCTTAGAGACAGCGGACTTCGAAATCCCCATCTTCCGTGCGGCGTCTGTGAAGCCTCCTTGGTCTACGACCGTGGCGAAGGCCTCCATTTCAGTCAGGCGATCCATGCTGCAACCCTGTGATAACTCGTGTTCAGCGTCAGTTATCCGGGCACATCACGGCTCATTCTGGGCGGGTGTTCGACAATAACGGGGTATTTGCGGGCGTTGTGCCCCAATTGAGGACAGCTTTGCGTGCGTTAACTCCTTGCAGACTGGCTCGAGGAAAACCCCATAACCATTGGCGATTTTCCGCCGAACGCCGAAATCGGAGAAATAATCGAGGCCTGATCAGGTCTCTGTTTCGACACAATGGCGGCGAAATGCACGCTTGAGCATGTCCAATTCCGCCCTCAGCAGGTCCACCTCCGCGCGGAGGTCCTCAGAGAGCGGTGCACCGGCCGCGATTGCAAAGCTCGCCAGAGTGTCTTCGGTATCGGCATCTTTGACCAGATAGGTCTGAACGCCGTCAGAGAGGGTATGAGGCGGGATTGACACGGCAATGCGCCAGCCGTCGACATCCTTGCTGACCGCTACGTCAGGCAAAGGAACCTCGAGGTGCGTGACAACAATGCTTGGGGCGATATCGGTGCCAGCAAGGTGGCCTTCCCAAACCCCTTCCTGAATCTGCACTTGGGTGAGCGTCACCTGTGTCATGCCGTTGGCCCCTTAGAGTTCAGCGCGCGGCGAGCGCGAGAAGGTCATGTCGCGGACGGTCACCATATTCATCTCCGGGCCCTCGAAGATCACGTCAAGCCAGGCCCGTTCCATCCGCTTTTCGTTGATGTTGGTGTAGGCGAGGTCGAACTCCACCCAGACATCTTCCTGTGCCAGAGGCAGCTCCCGCACGATCTGTTCGGTGTTGGGTCCGTGGCGCAGGTTCAGGCGCGCAAAGATCTCGAGCGGTTTTTCCGTTTCGATGATCGTGTTGATCCGCAGAAGGTGCTTCTTGCGCAATCCTTCAACAGCGGTCTTCGGCAGGTCGAGGGCGATCGATAGGAACGAGCCATCAAAGCGGAAGACATCCATGCGCACCCCGAAGGGCGCGAGATCGCGCGCGCGGGTGTTGCGGATCTGGCGAAGGGTCAGCTCGCTCTGACGGCAATCGTGGAAGAGCGTCGCCTCATCGCCCAGCGTGGTTTGGCTGTCGGCTGCGACGATGCCGATCTGGGGCACAGGGCCGCGCCAGAGTTCCGGGCGCCATGACCAATCCGAATTGCGCGGCTTCTGGAAGGCATTTGATCCAATAGCAGGAAGAGCCAGCCGATGTTCGGCGTTGAAGATCACTTCATTGAGGTGATGGCGCAGCTTCTGTGCATCCGCAGCCTGCCGCTTGAGTTCGGGCAAATCGGCATGAGCGGCGCCTTTTGCGGCCCGGCTCCAGCGCCGTAGCGCGTCGCGGTTGAGGATATTTTCTATCACGTCTCGCCCGTTTGCCTGTTCCCGGCGGGTATATCCCGCTCTTGGTTACGACATCACTGCTCGCGGGATCCAAAGAGGCCCTCAAACAATCCTTGGACCGCATTGTCCGACCTTTCGACCGGCGTTTCAATCATTGTTGTTGGTGAAGGCGCCGGAGTCTCCGCGTTCACATCAAGAAGCGCTTGCGCCACATCGCGCGCGACGTCCTCACCCGCCTCGCCAGTGAGGGGGCCGGATGCCTCCCCAAAGACCGAGATCACGATCGCACGTCCAGCAACATCGACTGCGGCTTTCCAGTGCCGTGCGCTGACGCCGTCAGGCCCGCCGGGCGAGCTATCGACGAGGTTCACATAAAGCGCCGAGGCCGATGCCGTTGCCGAGATCAGCTGCACGTCTTCCGACAGCCCAGATCGGCTGAGCACACCGGGGTTCGAGCGTACGATACTGCTCAGCGTGCCGATATCGCCATGCCGGCCCGGTGCGACTGTCACAAGGATAATGCCCGGCACCGCCGCTCCGATATCCGCGCGGCCCCCAAGATTGGAGCAATTGGCAATGACGACGGTGGCGTTCGCGCCCGCCTGACGGGTGCGCCGTGTGTCGATGCATTTGCCAAAGGGCGCCCGTACGCGCAGCCCATCAGCGAGCGTGACCTCCTGCGTCACGATCCTGCCGCGCTCTCTATCGATGTTAAGTGAGCCAAAAGAGAATGCCGGCACCCCCTCGCAGCCCGCGAGGACAAGTGCCGTCAGACCCACATAGCCTGCGCGTTTAAAGATCCGCGTAGGTGTGCTTTTCTTCTGCTCCGCCCGGGTGCGTGACTGCCCCACGGTAGGTTTCGCCAACCAACTGCGCATACTTCCACAATGCCCCCGAGGCATAGATCGTGGGTTTTGCACCCTGCCATGCCTCTTTTCTTTTGGCGAATTCCTCGTCGGACACGTCCACCGAGATTTCGCCTTTTACTGCGTCCAGCGTGATCACATCGCCGTTCTGGAGCAAGCCAATTGGTCCGCAATGCGCGGCTTCGGGCCCAACATGGCCCACGCAGAAGCCACGTGTTGCGCCAGAGAAACGCCCGTCCGTAATCAGTGCCACTTTCTTGCCCATACCTTGGCCCGACAGTGCAGCGGTGGTTGCCAACATCTCGCGCATGCCGGGGCCGCCAGAGGGGCCCTCGTTGCGGATGACGATGACGTCGCCGACTTCGTACTCACGCTTTTTGACGGCCTCGAACGCGTCTTCTTCACATTCGAAGATGCGCGCTGGGCCTACGAAGCGCTGCTGCTCTTCGCTCATGCCTGCCACTTTCACGATGGCGCCTTCGGGGGCGAGGTTGCCCTTGAGGCCCACAACGCCGCCGGTGGCGGTGATCGGCTTTTCGATCGGGTAGATGACGCGGCCGTCTGCTTCACGCTCCACGATATCGAGCTCTTCGCCGATGGAGCGGCCCGTGGCGGTGATGCAATCCTCGTGGACGAGGCCCTGCTTACGCAGCTCTTTCATAACGACGGGCACACCACCCACTTCGTACATGTCCTTGGCCACGTATTGGCCGCCGGGCTTGAGGTCGACGAAGTAGGGGGTCTCGCGGAAGATGTCGCACACGTCGTCGAGGAAGAACTCGATGCCCGCTTCATGCGCGATGGCAGGCAGGTGCAGGCCCGCGTTGGTGGAGCCGCCGGTGCAGGCCACAACGCGCGCTGCGTTCTCAAGGCTCTCACGGGTCACGATGTCCCGCGCGCGGATGTTCTGGGCCAGAAGGTTCATGACCGCCTCGCCAGAGGCAGAGCCATAGGCGTCGCGGCTCTCATAGGCCGCCGGCGCGCCGGCAGAGTTCGGCAGCGCGAGGCCCATGGCCTCCGATACGCACGCCATGGTGTTGGCGGTGAACTGGCCGCCGCAGGCGCCCATGGTGGGGCAGGCGACACGCTCGAGCACGGCGAGTTCTTCGTCGGAATAGTTACCAGCCTGGTGCTGGCCCACGGCCTCGAACACGTCCTGGACGGTGACGTCTTTACCGTTGAGGCGGCCTGGGAGGATCGATCCGCCATAGATAAAGACCGACGGTACATTCAGGCGTACCATGGCCATCATCATGCCCGGCAGCGACTTATCGCAGCCCGCAAGGCCCACGATGGCGTCGTAGCAATGGCCGCGCATGGTCAACTCGACAGTGTCTGCAATGGCTTCGCGGGACGCCAGCGAGCTCTTCATGCCCTCGTGGCCCATGGCGATGCCGTCGGTCACGGTGATCGTCGTGAATTCGCGCGGGGTACCGTAGGCTTGCTTGACGCCCAGCTTTACGGCCTGCGCCTGACGGTTCAGGGCGATGTTACAAGGTGCAGCTTCGTTCCAGCAGGTTGCCACGCCTACAAGCGGCTGGTGAATTTCGTCATCAGTCAGACCCATCGCATAAAGATACGAGCGGTGCGGCGCACGCGCGGGGCCCTCGGTCACATGGCGGGACGGAAGGTTGGTCTTGTCGAATGTCTTTTTGAGCATCTGGGGCCTCTCCTGGAGCCTGGCGCGTTGCTTGGAACCTAGCCCGCTGGGGATAATGGGCCAAGTCGCCTGAGGCAAGCGCGTTACTGACCTCAGCGCAAGGAACTCGGCTTGCGCTGGGCGGGGCTGAGGCTTAGGCGTGGCCTATGGCTTACCCCGCATTCAATGGCCTCACTGAACCCGCCCGCGCAAAGGCCGAATACTGGCGCACGGCCGTGGGGCTCGTATGCGCGACGGCGCTCTACATGGGGGGCAGCTTTGCCTTCTTTGGTCTGCTGCATTCGTTTGTTGGGGCTGCAGCCGTAGACGAAATCGCGACCGGCGCCTCGCCGCGCGGAGTATTATTCCTATTGGCGCATTTCGGGATCATGGCGGGCGCGGTGGCAATCGTCGTCATCTATTTGCACGACCGAAGCCCACTCACGCTGCTGGGCGACCGATCTCTGCTCGGCCGAGATTTTCTGTCGATGGTCCAACTCGCGCTGGTGGTGGCTCTCATCGGCGGAACAATCGTTGCATTCACGCTCGATCTCACGGTGAATACGCCCTTTGGTCTTTGGCTTCTTCTTCTGCCAGTGGCGCTGCCGCTCGTAGCGCTTCAGACCGGCGCGGAGGAGCTCGTCTTTCGCGGGTACCTGCAACAGCAATTGGGCGCGCGCACGTCGGTTCAGGCCGTCTGGATGGGCATCCCGGCCGCGGTCTTTGCCTTCGTGCATTTTGACGCCGAGACGATGGGCGCGAACCTTTGGCTCTATCTGGGGGTGATCTTCCTCTTTGCGCTGGTGACCGGTGACATTACGGCCCGCACTGGCAGCATCGGCGCTGCCTGGGGCCTTCACTTCGTCAACAACGTACAAGCGCTGCTCGTCTTCTCATTTGTTGGGCCGTTGAGCGGGCTTGGTCTCACATCGGTTGGTATCAGCGTGGCGGATACGGCGGTTCGGCCGCTCCTCTTCCTCGATGCCGCAGGCCTGATCTTGATCTACATGCTTTGGCGCAGGCGGCATGGATAGATTTTGGGGCAACTACGCTCCAAACCGTCGCATTATCTCGTACCTTCGCAGTCCCGGTGAGCCGGGCTTGGCGCTGCTCGGCGGTCTGACCGCATATCTGGGGTGGTCCCTCCTGAGGCAGGCATTCCTCGCCGCCCTTCCCCCAGAAACCGGGTGGGGCGAGATGGCCATCGGCTTTCTTCTAAACGCGGGCTTCTTTGGGGTCCTGACCGCGCTGACGGCGCTCTTGGCGCGGCGGTTGCATGGGATCGACCCTAGGCGCTTCCTTGGGGACGGGCGGCGCTTCTTCTCTGATTTCTGGCGGGTGCTTGCGGCGGTCACTGCCGCCTATCTGGCCTTTATCCTGCTGATGGGAGATTTCACCGGGGCCGAGATGCGCCCGCTAGGACCATGGCTTGCCTTTTTGCCCCTCGCTTTTTTCGCAATCGGGATCCAGACGCTGGGGGAGGAGTTCTTCTTTCGCGGCTATCTGCATCACATGGCCTGCGCGCACTTCACGCGCGTGGCGGTCTGGATGGTGGCGCCGTCGGCGGTATTTGCGGCGAGCCATGTGTTCAATGATACGTCGTCGGTCTTTGCGTCGCTGACCTATATGACGTGGGTTCTAGCCTTTGGACTGGCCTGCGTGGACCTGACGGCCCGGACGGGCAGCCTCGGCGCGGCGTGGGGCCTGCATCTGGCCTACAACATGTTCGCGATCTGCCTCTTCGCTGAGGAAGGCGGCTTCATGTCCGCGGGCGCTCTCTTCGTATACGCGCCTTGGCCGGGCGGTGGCGTGCCCGATCCGGTGATTTTGCTCTTCTGGACCCTCCAGCACCTGATTTTCTTGCTCGTTTTATGGTTAGCGGCCCGCCACGCATTGAAGCGCTGATTGCGTTTCTCGTCGGCCTTGCCTATCTCGTTTGCAAGCAAACAAGAGCAGCGCCATGAACTGGATCACGAACTACGTTCGCCCCACGATCAACTCTCTCTTCTCGCGCCGGGAGGTGCCCGAGAACCTGTGGACCAAGTGCACCGAATGCGGACAGATGCTTTTTCACCGAGAGCTGTCTGACAACCTGTACGTCTGCACGAACTGTAATCACCACATGGCGATCAGCCCGCGCGACCGCTTCACGGCGCTCTTTGACGGCGGCATCTTCACCGAGATCGCCGTACCGGAGCCGGTGGTGGACCCGCTCCATTTCCGCGATCAAAAGAAGTACCCCGACCGCCTGAAGGCCGCCCAAAAGGCCACCGCCGAGAAAGAGGCGATGTTGATCGCCGAGGGCGAGATGGGCCGCACGCCCATCGTTGCCGCCGGGCAAGACTTTAGCTTCATGGCGGGATCCATGGGGATGTATGTCGGAAACGCCATCATCGCCGCCGCTGAGCGCGCGGTGGAAAAGAAGTGCCCGCTGATCCTGTTCTCTGCTGCCGGTGGCGCGCGTATGCAGGAGGGCATCTTGTCCCTCATGCAGATGCCACGCACGACGGTCGCTGTGCAGATGCTCAAGGAAGCCGGGCTTCCCTATATTGTGGTTCTTACCCATCCGACGACTGGTGGTGTGACGGCGAGTTATGCGATGCTGGGCGACGTCCAGATTGCTGAGCCGAACGCCCTGATCTGTTTCGCGGGCCCGCGCGTCATTGAACAGACCATCCGTGAGACGCTGCCCGAGGGCTTCCAGCGGGCAGAGTATCTGCTGGATCATGGCATGCTCGACCGTGTGACCCATCGCGGCAAGATGCGTGAAGAGCTGATCGTGATCACCCGCATGCTCCTTGGTGAGCCGCCCGCGATCATGGGCGATCTTCCGGCACCGGCCTCTGATGCCGAAGGCGCAGAAGACGCAGCAACTGCGCCTGCTGAGAGCAACGATGACTGAGGGCTCTGACGTCATCCTCGCCAGGATGATGGAGCTGCACCCCAAGATCATCGATCTGACGCTCGACCGGGTTTGGCACCTGCTCAAGGCGCTCGATAACCCGCACGAGAAGGTGCCGCCCGTGATCCACGTGGCGGGCACGAACGGCAAGGGTTCGACACAGGCGATGATCCGTGCGGGCCTCGAGGGCGCAGGGCTCAAGGTACATGCCTATACCTCGCCGCATCTCGCCCGCTTTCACGAACGTATCCGCCTGGCTGGGGAGCTGATCTCTGAGGCCCATCTGAGCGAAGTGCTCGATCAATGCTACGCGGCCAATGGCGGTGCGCCGATCACCTATTTCGAGATCACGACCGTCGCGGCCATGATCGCCTATGCCCGGACGCCTGCGGATTTCACGCTGATGGAAGTTGGTCTCGGCGGGCGCCTTGATGCGACGAACATCTTTGCAAAGCCTGCTGCCACGATCATCACGCCTGTCGACATGGATCATCAGGCTTTCCTGGGTGACACGCTTGGCGCCATCGCGGGCGAAAAGGCAGGCATCATCAAGCGGGGCGTGACCTGTGTTGTGGGCCCGCAGCATGAAGAGGCGATGTACGTCATCGAGTCGACCGCCGCCCGCGTCGGAGCGCCGATCCTTGCCTATGGTCAGCACTGGCATGTGTCCGAGGAACGTGGCCGCCTGATCTATCAGGACGAAACCGGTCTCCTTGATCTGCCCCTGCCTGCGCTGCCGGGGCCGCACCAGATCCTGAACGCGGGTGCCGCGCTCGCGACACTCCGCCACCTCGAGCAGCCGGAGGCCGCCTTCGAGGCGGCCATGACGGATGTCTACTGGCCCGCGCGGATGCAGCGGCTTCAGATTGGGGCGCTGGTTGACCGTTTCCCCACGCTCGAGCTTTGGCTTGATGGTGGGCACAACCCTGCCGCCGGGGCGATGCTGGCGCGGACGATCGCGGATTTGCCTGACCGGCCCACGCATGCGGTGTGCGGGATGCTCAAGACAAAGGACGTGCGGGGCTACATGGCCCAGCTCGCGCCACAGCTTGCGACGCTGACGGCCTGTTCGATCCCAGGTGAAGACGCGACACTGACGGCCGATGAAACTGCGGCCGCAGCCAGCGACGTTGGCATCCACGCGGACACCGCGGCGGGCCTCGAAGAGGCGCTCCGGGCACTTGCGGCTCAAGGCCCAGCGCGGGTTCTGATCTGTGGGTCGCTCTACTTCGCGGGCCATGTGTTGCGGGAAAACGGCTGAAACCGCGTTTCTGGCCCCAAAACACGCATTTCCGAGCTTAAAAGCCCGCCTTTGGTTGACTTGAATCCCGGGTGACCACTACATCTTGCGCGTTGGTATATGCGTGCCCTGTCTTTGTATGGTTGCCACCATATGTGGCGCGCATAACATGGGGATGATTTGATGAGAGTGTCAGGGCCACAGTGCGCTGTTTCTCCGGATTCAACGGTCCGGGCACTCCTCTTCTTTCTCTTCGCCTCCGATCCGCGCGGGCTGAGGGCGCGAGCATGCTTCAGCCTCTGATCATCACCGGTTCCTTGTTGTCGCTGACAATGGCGCTGATTTGGCTCCAGCCAGCAAGCGATGATCGACCTCTCTTCGCGCCGCAGACGGCCCTCGATCCGACGATGCAAGACCAGTCTTCTGAGCCGATCGATATCACGGCAGTCCTAGCCCGCGACGTGGCCGGACCGGTGGAGATCGAGGGCTTTGGTGTCCGCGCACCAGATCGCGAAACGGGCACGATCTTGGCGCAGGATGTTGAAGTGACGCGCCTGATGGCCTTTGCGGGTGTCCGCCCTGTTCCGCGCCCAGACAATGGGCCGGTCGTGCGCGAGCCGGTCGTGGAAACGCCGCCCGAACTGGAAATCGTGCCTGCCGTGGATGAATTGCCGTCAGAGGCCACGCCCACGATCGAAAACGCGCCTGTCTTGATTGCAAGCCCTGCGCTGCCGATCCCGCCAAGCGCCGCAGACCAAGATGCAGCGCCCGAGCTTTCGCGCGCGGGCCCTCTCTTTGCAGAGATCGCGGCCTCCCGGTCGAACCTTTTGACGGTCACGGGCGTTGATGAAGATGGGCGCCTGCGCCCGACGCTTCAGTCCTTGGCCCAGAACACACGCGTCTCGCCCAACGAGGCGCCGATTGTGGATCAGGCTGAGCTTCGGGACGTTGCTCAGGCGCCTGAGGCTGCTGAAAGCGCCTCGCTCGCCGCGCGGCTTGCAAACTCACCGTCGACGCTCCCGATCGTTGCAGCCCCTGTTACGCGCAATACAGAGCAAGCCCGACCTGTCCTGACCGGGCAAGCCATCGAGCAGACGCAAATTTCTACCCCCGCCGAAACGCTCGTTTTTGGATCCGCAGAAGAGAATGCGGCCCTGCGGGAGCGATTGGCGAACGCCCCGACGCGCGCAGTCCACACTGTTCGTCTTGGCGACAGCCTGCTGACGCTTGCCCTGCGCTACTACGGCGACGCTGCAAAAGCGGAGGTCATCTTTGAAGCCAATCGCCGCCGTCTTTCAACCGATGGAGTCCTCCGCCTGGGCCAAATCCTACGCATTCCGGACATAGAGAATCTCTGAGGCAGTTGAGCGCCTTGAGAGCGGGCGGCACCAAGCACCCCCAGTTTTAGCTGGTGCCGCCCCACTATCCACCCAGAAACTTCCTTGACCCTTCGGCCTAGACGCCTCCTTTCTAAGTCAGACGCAGGATAGGACGCCGACGGCCCATGAAACTTGAATTCCATCACATCAACTACGTGTCTGAGGACGTGGACCGGATGCACGATTTCTATACGCGTGTGCTTGGCCTCGCCGACATGCCTGAGGATCAGTTCCCGCGCACGGAATCTGACGACACCAAGGGCTTTGACGGAAAAATCCGTTTCGCCACCGATGGGGCCATGCAGATGCACCTCGCCCAGCGGGACTTCACAGTGCATTTCAAGAACGGCCACACGATCAACCCGATCGAGCGCGGCCACATCGCGTTTCGCACCAATGATCTCGGCGCGTTTCTTGCCCTCTTGGATGCCGAGGGCATTCCCTATTCCGATTACGGGACAGCCTTCAGCGCCGAATGGCATCAGGTCTTTTTTCAGGACCCGGAGGGCAACGTGATCGAAGTGCACCAGCAGGTGAAAGCCTAGCTGCCGAACAGCGCCAGCAGCTCCGTCCGGGAGAAGGGTTTGTTGAGGATGACGGCCTTGGGGTACCGCGAGGCCAGATCGGTATCGTCGCCATAGCCTGTTGCAAAGGCGAAGGGCACGCCGATGGCGTGCAGCCTCTCCGCCACCTGCTCGCTCGTATGGGATGCGACGTTGATGTCGAGAAGGGCAAAGCTGGGCCTCGCTTTGTCGATAAGGGCAAGGGCGTCACCGTTGGACGCCGCCACATGAACCTCGGCTGCGCCTGCGTCCTGAAGCATATCGTCGATATCGAGCGCGATGATCATGTTGTCTTCGACAACGAGCACGTTGCGCAGGAGGTCCTTATTCGCAGGGGCCGCGGAGGGTACCTCTGCTGCGCGGGGGGGAGGGCTTTGAGGTTGGGGTGCTGATAAAGTTTGCTGGAACGACAAAGCGGGCTGTCAGGCCTGTGGGGGCGAAGGTGACCTCCGCCTCGCCTTTCAAATCGTAGGGGATCGATCTTTCGATGATCGTCGATCCGAACCCACGCCGCGTCGGCTCAGCTGTGATCGGAGGGCCGCCGCTTTCTGACCAAGTAATCTCGTAGCTGCCATCTGGTGCCTGTGTTGTGGCGACCTGGACCGCGCCCGATCCCACCGAGAGCGCGCCGTATTTGGCGGCATTGGTGACGAGCTCGTGGATCACGAGGGCCAGCGTTGTATAGGCCGACGGATCAAGCGCTGCGTCCGGGCCGGACAGCTCGATGCTTTGCCCCGCCGCGCCGGCATACTTCGCCTTCGATCCTCAGCAGGTCATGAAAGGAAGAAGACGCCCAATTTCCTTGCGTGATCAGGACGTGCGCCCGCGCGAGCGAGTGTATGCGCCCACCAATCACCTCGGTAAGTTCGCCAACGGCCCCCGCATCGTCGACGGACTGATTGATCAGCCCCTGCACGAGGTTCAGGATGTTTCGAACCCGGTGATTGAGCTCGGCAATCAGGATTTCTTGCCGCTCCTGAGCCGCTTTCCGTTCCGCCTCAGACGTCGCCGTGAGCTTGAGGGCGACCTCAAGCAAGGTTACGCGCAGCGCTTCCGCCGCAGAGACTTCGACGCTGGTCCAAGGGGCGCTGCGCCCCCGCACGACTTCTTGTCAAGCTTCAAAGCTCTTGCGCGGTGTCCGTCGCAAGCCGTTGGGGCCGACATCGACAGGCTTGTCAGGGTTCCCGGCCCACGTCACGGTCTGCGCAATCTCTTTGCGGAAAAGGACGAGGTAATCGCCCGGCTCTCGTGAGACGGGTAGGGCCAGGATGCCTGCTGCTTTGTCGGCAAAGGCCGCTACGGGCGGGTGGGCTCGCGCGAGTTAGTCTGTGTGGAAGACACTGTTTGTTTGTGAGGCTGCGAGGAACGCCGACAAGCCTGTGAACTGATCTTCCGTCGGCGTTGACCCTTGCGCGATGAAATCGCCACCGATCCATCCCACGGCGCCGTCGTAGGGTATGATCGATGTCACTGTCTGGACGATGGCGTCGAAATGGTCCGCGACCGACCCGCCATTGGCAATGCGGGACATCAGCTTTTCATGGACGTTCTGCGCGACCCGTCGCTTCTCCACGTTCAATGTCGGCTTCCTTCTGGTCTAGGACGAAGGAAAACAACTGGCCAAAAAGCTCTGCCGCGGTGCGGATAGAATAGGGCAGTAAGATGGGCTGCACATGGTGACAGGCGAACAAGCCCCACAGCTTGCCGCGCTTGAGAATAGAGACCGACAGCGAGTCTTAGACACCCATGTTACTGAGATATTCGCGGTGGATCGGGGAGACCGCGCGCGTCGAACTGATGGAAAGATCGAGTGGCTCCCCGCCCGGAGACAGGGCCGGGATAATGGCGTGCCCGTCGTCGCTGGCATCGCTGATGATGCGCAGAAGCGATCGCTTGTAGAGCGCGCGTGCCTTCTTCGGGATATCCGGTGCAGGGTATCTCAGCCCCAGAAACGGATCCATTCCTTCACGCAGCGCTTCGCCGACGACGATACCGCTTTCGTCCTCTTCGAAGCGGTAGATCATCACGCGATCAAATCCTATGAGGGAGCGCATCTGGAAGGCCGCCTCTTCACACAGGGCATCGATATCCTGCGCCTCGGCGATCTGGTCGATCATGGATCGGACCTGCGCGATGTAGTCCCGCTGACCGTTCGCGTCGCTATCTTCGAACTCAACGATTTAGGTCAGGCCAGAGGTGTGCACCGCGATATCAACGGGGTGGGGGCGGCCCGCGATCTTGCGCTGGAAGACGCGCTCAACGCTGTTCTTTGACCTGAGAAGCTGAAGATGCCCGCGGATGTCGTGGGTAAGCTCCTCTTCGAGGATTGCATCGGCTGATGCGCCGATAAGGTCGGTCGCGCTTTGTCCCAGGAACTCCGCGATGTTCTCGGAGGCATGCACGACGACCCAATCTGCGGAGAGCGCGAGAAGGGCGCCGTAGGACTGCACCCGCCTCAAGATGTGAATCGGTTCCCGATCGCAGCTGGGCAGGTCGAAGGTTTGCTGGTTTCTTGCGTCTCCCAGCTTATCCACCAACCCTCGCCTCCTGTGCGTCGTCGTTGTGCGCCATCACGGCGTCAAACGCGGTGTCGAAGAGCTCGAAGCAGGCGATAGCGCCTTCTTCGACCGCGGCCCGCGTTGCGTCAGTTCTGGGAAGCGCCGCGAGTTCGGATTGCACATCCTTCCAGAAGAGATCGAGACGATGGTCATTGAGGAATTGCCCGGCCGCGCGCGCATGTGTGTCCTCGCTTGCGGCGTGTCTGCGGGCGAGGAGCTTACCGCCCCTGGCTGATCCCGCAATCACGTAGCGGTACCCGGGCGCGGTCTCGAACGTTGGCGGCGTGAACGACAAAGGCATCCGGGGAAATTGCACCCCAAGCGTTAAGAGATCTTTTTGGATGAGTTCGAGACGCTGCCCAATCAGACCCTCAAAAGCGTCGTCAAAGGGGCTCAAAGCTTCATGAGCGACAGCGTTCCCAACGAGAAAAACCGTTAGCCCACAGACGGTCGAGATATCGACAGTGCTGACTTTCGCATCCAGCGCACCGTGGGCGGAGGCGGTAGCCTCCCGGAGATCCCAGCGAAGTCCCGTCGTATCTCTTTTCATGCCGGTGTCCGGTAATTCCCTCTCACGATTGTATTTTTGCGACAATTTCCCCTTCGCTGTCAAAAGGGCAATCGCAGGAGGCGGCAACGCGCGTGCTCAGACGGGCTGCTGGCTCCAATCAGCGGCCTGCATCTCTCGCAGGCGGGACGCGGTTCTTTCGAACTCAAACACGCCCTCGCCTTCGACATAGAGCATCTCGGGCTTTGCAGCCGCGCTGGCGATCAACCGTACGCGCGCCTCATAGAGTGCATCGATCAAGGTGACGAAGCGCTTTGCCTCGTTGAAGTTCGATCGACCGAGCGTCGGGATATCTTCAAGGATTAACACACGGCACGCTTCGGCGACGGCCAAATAGTCGGCGGCGCCGAGTGGCTGACCACAAAGATCATAGAATGACACGCGCCCCACGCCATTACGGAACGCGGGGAGGGTAACGGTGCGGCCCTTCACGCTAAGGTTCAGCGGTTCTGATCCCCCGGCGAGGTCGTCCCAGATTGACGCGATCTTCTCGCGGGCCTCTGAGCCAATCGGCGTGAAATAGACCTCTTCGCCCTCCAATCGGTTCTGGCGGTAGTCCGTCTCCGACGCCATTTCCCAGACGGTGAGCCTTTCTTTGATAAGCTCGATGAACGGCACAAAGAGCTCGCGGCTCAGCCCGTTCTTGTAAAGGTCATCGGGCACGCGGTTTGACGTCGTCACCACCACAACGCCTGCTTCAAAGAGCTTTTCGAAGAGGCGCCCCACGATCATCGCATCCGTGATGTCGGTGATCTGCATCTCATCAAAGGCGAGCAGTCTGACTTTCACCGCCACGCCCTCGGCCACCGGCGCAATCGCGTCATTGACGCCCGCCTTGCGCGCCTCGTGCATCGCGGCGTGGATTTCCTGCATGAAGGCGTGGAAGTGCACCCGGCGGGCAGGCACATCGAGGAGCTCCACAAAGAGGTCCATCACCATGGACTTCCCGCGCCCCACGCCGCCCCAAAGGTAGAGCCCCTTGATCGGATCAGGCGCCTTGGAGAACCAGCCGCGCTTCACCGGGCGGGCGAGCTCCTCGGCAATGCGGTCGAACTCCCACAGAACGGCGCGCTGGGCGTCGTCGGCCGTCAGCTCCCCTGCAGCGACACGGCGCTCGTATTCCTCGCTCACTCTCACGGCGCCTCCTTACAGCGTCACGAATATTGATGCGAGAGTGCAGAATTGCTGAATTGACCTCCGAACGACGACAGAGCACCGTCGGCGCATGACACGCGCCTCTATCATGACCCCGGTTCTTATCGCCGGCTGCCTCATCATCATCGTCAACTTCTCCATCCGAGCATCGTTCGGTGTGTTCCAGATTCCCATCGCGGAGGAGTTCGGTTGGCTGCGGACGGAGTTTTCGCTGGCAATCGCCATCCAGAACCTCGCCTGGGGGATCGGTCAGCCCATCTTTGGCGCCATCGCGGACCGTCTGACCGACCGAAAGGCGATCATTCTGGGGGCTCTGCTTTACGCGGCCGGTCTCGTCGGTAGCGCGCTTTCGACCACGCCTGAGGCGCACCAGTGGCTGAACTGGATGATTGGTTTCGGGATCGCGGGCACTGGTTTTGGCGTGATTCTCGCGGTTGTTGGCCGCGCGTCGTCGGACGAAAACCGCTCCATGACGCTCGCTATCGTGACGGCCGCAGGCTCAGGCGGCCAGGTCATCGGCCCGCCGGTGGCGGAGGCTCTTCTAGGCTTTTTCCCGTGGCAGACCGTCTTCGTCATCTTCGCACTCGCCATGATCCTTGCTTTGCTCGCTCTTCCGCTGATGAAAGCGCCTGAGGCCGCTTCGAAAGAGGAGTTGGAGGAGAGCTTTGGTGAGGTCCTGAAGAAGGCGGCGAAGGACCCATCCTACACGCTGATCTTCCTTGGCTTCTTCTCCTGCGGCTATCAGCTGTCCTTTGTCACCGCACATTTCCCCGCCTTCGTGACCGAGCTCTGCGGGCCGATCATGCCGGGCGGCGCGCTCTATTCCATTGGCATCACGACGACGAGCGCGCTCGGCGCGGTCGCGATCTCCCTCATTGGGCTTGCTAATATTGCGGGCACGCTGTTGGCCGGCTGGGCCGGTAAGCGCTACAGCAAGAAGTATCTTCTCGCTGGGATTTACACGGGTCGCACGATCATCGCGGCCATGTTCATCATGTTCCCGATTACGCCGACGTCGGTCATCATTTTCTCGATCGCAATGGGTACGCTGTGGCTGGCGACGGTGCCTCTGACCAGCGGCCTCGTCGCCTATATCTACGGGCTTCGCTACATGGGAACGCTCTACGGGATCGTCTTTTTCTCCCACCAGCTGGGTAGCTTCCTTGGCGTTTGGTTGGGCGGCAGGCTCTACGACTTCTACGGCGACTACACCGCGGTTTGGTGGGTCGGCGTCGCGATTGGGGCCTTCTCGGCTATCGTGCATTTGCCGATCAAGGAACAGCCGTTGAGTGCACGAACTGCATGAGGCGAGGTTTTCTTGCAATTCTTCCTCTCGCGTTGGGGGTGGCGCTCTACGGCTTTGCGTTCGGTATCCTTGCCTCTGAGGCTGGTTTCTCGTCCGAAGGCATTGCTGCGATCGGCATCGCTGTTTTTGCAGGCGCTTCCCAGATTGCGGCTGTGGACCAATTCTTGAGCACTGGTACCGTTCTCGGCGCGGCTCTCGCCGGAGCTGCGCTACATCGGCATCGCCGCTTCTGTGGTGCCGATCCTGAAAGAACTGCCTTGGCCCACGCGCCTCATCGCGCTCCAAGGCGCAACTGACGAGAACTTTGCGCTGACACTCGCGACTCGGAAAGATGACCCCACTGTCGGCGGGCGCTTTCTACTAGGAACGGCCCTTGGGCTTATGATCGCGTGGCTGGTCGCCACAGTGGCTGGAGGGATTGCCGGGCAGGCGATCCCGGATCTCGAGCGCTTCGGGATAGGCTTCGCCTTCACTGCTGCGTTCATCGCCATGGCCCGCGCGCTGTGGCCCGGCAAGGCCGCAGTGGCGCCTTGGGGAACTGCCTTTGCGGTGACGGTGGGCCTCGTCTGGCTTGGGGTGCCCACGGCAGCCGCCCTCATAGTAGGCGCGCTCTCAGGCGTAGCGATGGATTTTGTTGTGAACCCCGATGACGCCTGAACATTGGATCCTGATTGCTGTCCTGTCCGCCTCGACAATTGGGCTGAGGCTTGTGGGCTACCTTGCAGGCAGCGCGATGATGGCGCGCCCCTTTTGGCGCCGTGTGTTCGATGTGTTTCCGGGCTGTCTGGTGACCGCGCTCGTCGCCAGCGCGCTGGCGAACGGAGGACCGGGCCATGTCATTGCCGCGCTCGTAGCGCTGGCGGCGGCGATCGTGACGCGCAATATCATCGTCACCATGCTGCTTGGCATGGGGGCGTTCGTTCTCGCTGGAATGGTGATCTGACGGGGCCGAGCGGCCTTAGTTCAGCTGGAAGTGCAGCGGGTAGGTGCCGTCTTCGAACGGGCCAAACAGGTCCGAGATATCGGGGTGGTCCACCGGCTGACCGGAGTAGTCCGCCACGAGGTTCTGCTCGGACACATAAGCAACGTAGTAGCTCTGATCATTCTCAGCGAGCAGGTGGTAGAACGGTTGTTCCTTGGCCGGGCGCGCTTCCTCGGGGATGGCATCGTACCATTCCTGAGTGTTCGCAAACTCCGCATCGACATCAAAAATGACCCCTCTGAAGGGGTGCTTTCGGTGCTTCACCACTTGGCCCAAGTGGTATTTTGCGCGGGTTTTGAGCATAACCTGCTCCTTTTACTCGCCTAACAGCGACGATAACTGTCAACTTCATCCACGATTCTTCTCAAAAGTTAAAGGAAACACTGTGTGAACCTGGCTTTGACAGTGCTCGAAATCGTGACTCCGGTCTTTGCCCTTGCGGCCATTGGTTTTGTCTGGGTGAAAGTTGGGCTTGAGTACCGCGTCCAGTTCGTGACGCGCCTTGCAATGACGCTTGGCGTGCCCGCGCTCATCTTCGTGGCCCTCATGGAGACGGAGATTTCGCCCGCCGCGTTGTCGCGGATCACACTGGCGGCGATTGCGGTTTATGCGTTGCTGACGGCGGTGGCTGGGCTCGTGATTTGGGGCGCCCGGCTCGATGGGCGCACGTGGCATGCTCCCTTCGTGATGTCGAACACAGGCAACATCGGGCTGCCCTTGGCCTTCTTCGCTTTCGGTGACGAAGGGCTGGGATACGCGGTCGCGGTCTTCGCCGTCTCGACCGTATTCGCGTTTACCATCGGCATCTGGCTGGTGACGCGTACAACCAACCCGCTGAACCTGATCAAAGAGCCGATGGTGGGCGCGACGCTCCTTGGCGGCCTCTTCCTTTGGCAGGGTTGGAAGACCCCTGAAGTGGTCACCAATACGCTGACCCTTGTGGGGCAGCTTGGCATCCCGCTCATGCTGATCACCTTGGGCGTGGCGATTGCACGGATCACGCCTACAGGTATCGGGCGGGCCGCTCTCTTTGCGGTGGGCAAGGTGCTGATCTGCTCAGCAGTGGCAGCGGCGGTCGGTATCTATTTTGAGCTGCCACCAGTGGCCTTTGGTATCCTCGTGCTGCAGTTCGCGGCGCCGGCCGCCGTCACAAGCTACCTCATCGCTGAAAAATACGGTGCTGATGCGCAGTCCGTGGCCGGGCTCGTGGTGCTGTCAACGGCGCTGTCGGTGGTGTCTCTTCCGCTCATTCTCGCCGCTGTCCTGTGATCTGCGAAATCGTGATTTCACGCAGGGCTATTTCCGTGTAGAATAAAGAAAAAATACATAAGCGAGTGAGGCAGATGAGCAGACCAATTCGCGCCCTATTACTGTTGATGCTGCTGGCAAGCTGTGCCGGCGGTGGATCTGGCAAAGCTCCGCGAGGGCTTGATAACGCTTGTTCTATCGTGGACCAGCGATCCGGCTATCTGCGTGCCTTCAAAGCCGCAGAACGGAAGTGGGGTGTCCCGGTCGCCGTGCAGATGGCGACGATCTATCAGGAATCGAAATTCATCTCGGATGCGCGGACGCCGTTCCGCTACCGTCTTGGCGTGATCCCGGTGGGCCGCCAGTCGAGCGCGTTCGGATATTCACAGGCGCTGGATGCGACGTGGAAGGAATACCAGCAGCAGGAAGGCGGCTTCAGATCGCGGCGCGATAACATCCGCCACGCCACCGACTTCATGGGCTGGTACATGGCGCAATCCAACGAGGAGCTGGGCATTCCGCTGACGGACGCCACCAACCAGTACCTCGCCTACCACGACGGGCGCACCGGCTATCGCCGCGGCTCCTATCGCGGCAAGCCATGGCTCATCCGCATTGCGCGCGAAGTGGGCGACCGGTCGGTGATGTACCACATGCAGCTCGAAAGCTGCCGCAAGATCTAGACTACTGGCGCTCGGCCCAGTCCTGTGTCTCTGCGATGATGTTGAATAGCCGATCGGGGACACGCACGCCCCGATCGAGCGCGCCTAGGATGACGGTGGTGCTGCCGCCGTCTCCGTCGTTGATTACCCACTGGCGCAGCTCCACAGGATTGCCTGTGAAGACCAGATCGATCGAGCCGTATTCGGGGTTCTCAGGGTCCTGAGCGCGCACGGTCGTCGTCAGCCCGTCGCTTGTGTGGCCGGTGACCATGTTGGCGCGCGCCAGATCAACGTTACGGGCCAGAATGATGGACAATGGCGTCTGGTTCAGCGCGTAGCGCGCGGGCTCGTCCGAGCGCGGGTCAAAGACGGCGAGCGATCCGCCGCCCGCAATGACCATGCTGCGTTCTGGCGGGTTGTACTCAAACCGCACGCGTCCCGGCCGCTTGATGAAGATCGTGCCGGTGGAAACCTCGCCGGTGCTGGCGACCTGCGTAAAGCTGCCCCGGGCTGTCGTCAGCTCGTTGAGATACTGCGAAAGCTCACCCAGCGGAATACGTTGCGCTGCGGCGGGGGAGGCCAGCGTGGCCGCGATTACCGCTGCTGTGAATGCTCGTCTGGTGAGGGTCATCTCGTTACCTTCTTGTCCTGCCCTTTCCATGTAAGGGCAGGCGGCGTGAGGCCCAAGTGTTATGCGATATCAGCTGAAGCCAAGTGCCTCAGCTTTGCTCTGGTACGAGGATTTCGCGCTTGCCGACGTGGTTGGCTGCACTCACAACACCCTGATCTTCCATCTGTTCCACAAGACGCGCGGCCTTGTTGTACCCGATGGCAAGCTTCCGCTGGATGTAGGAGGTGGAGCACTTCCGGTCGCGTATGACGATGGCCACCGCTTGGTCGTACAGCGCGTCTTCGCCGTCCGTGTTGCCACCGGTCGCGCCGGTCAGGCCGAGAACGAGGTCGATGTCGCCTTCCTTCTCCTCGGACGGGCCGTCGCAGACACCGCCCACGTAGTCCGGCGGGCCAAACGTTTTGAGGTAGGTGACGATCTCTTCCACTTCCTCGTCGGAGCAGAAGGGCCCGTGCACGCGGGTGATCTTGGCACCACCGGCCATGTAGAGCATGTCACCCATGCCCAGAAGCTGCTCGGCGCCCATCTCACCAAGGATGGTGCGGCTGTCGACTTTGGAGGTCACCTGGAACGAAATCCGCGTTGGGAAGTTCGCTTTGATCGTGCCGGTGATGACGTCCACCGACGGGCGCTGCGTGGCCATGATCAGGTGGATGCCCGAAGCACGTGCCATCTGCGCCAGACGCTGGATGCAGGCTTCGATCTCTTTGCCAGCGACCATCATAAGGTCGGCCATCTCGTCGACGATGACGACGATGTAGGGCAGCTTTTCCGGCTTCATTTCTTCGGTCTCGAAGATCGGCTCACCGCTCTCTTCATCAAACCCGGTCTGAACCGTGCGGGAGAACATCTCGTCCTTGGCCAGCGCGTCGGCGACGCGGCTGTTGTGGCCTTCGATGTTGCGCACGCCCATTTTGGACATCTTGCGATAGCGATCTTCCATCTCGCCCACGACCCACTTGAGGGCCACGACGGCCTTCTTGGGGTCCGTCACCACAGGAGACAGGAGGTGCGGGATGCCGTCATAGACGCTAAGTTCCAGCATCTTCGGGTCGATCATGATCAGGCGGCACTCTTCAGGCGTCAGCTTGTAGAGCAGGCTCAGGATCATCGTGTTGATGGCCACCGACTTACCGGAGCCCGTCGTACCCGCGATCAGCAAGTGGGGCATCTTGGCGAGGTTGGCGACAACCGGATCACCGCCGATGTCCTTACCAAGGGCCAGCGGCAGGCGCATGTTCGTGTCGCCGAAATCGCGACCCGACAGGATCTCGCGCAGGGCGACCATCTCGCGGTTCTCGTTGGGCAGTTCGATACCGATGACCGAGCGGCCTGGAACCGTGCTCACACGGGCCGACAGGGCCGACATGGAGCGCGCGATATCGTCTGAGAGGCCGATCACGCGGGAGGCCTTGAGTCCCGGTGCGGGCTCAAGCTCGTACATCGTCACGACAGGGCCGGGGCGCACGCTGACGATGTCGCCTTTGACGCCGTAGTCATCGAGCACGTTCTCAAGCATGCGCGCGTTCTCTTCGAGCGCCTCGTCGGAGAGGTGATGACGTTCCACCTGGTCGGGGTTCATCAGCAGCGACAGCGGCGGATGCTCGTAGGCGAGGCGCTTGTCCTCGAAGGCCAGTGTGGGCTGAGCTTCGGCCTGCGCACGCGTCGAAGGACGAATGGTCTTTTTGGGGGCGTGCTGGACGATCTTCTTGGGCTCGCTCACTGGGACCGGGGCCACGTAAGGCGACGTATCGATGAGCTCTTCTTCATCTTCGGCGAAGATGTTGTTGAGCGGTGTGACCTGTTGGGCGCCATAGGCCGCTTCGAGTTCGAACGCTTCTTCGTCGCCATAGCTTGCGCCAAGATCGATGGCGGCAGCGCTCATGGGCGGCTCGGGCGGACGCTCGGCGGCCGTGCGGGTAAGCTGCGGCTCCTCACGGATCAGCTGTGCACCTTCATCGGCGCGACCGCGCGACTTGATCGCCTTGGCGATCTTGGAACGAACGCGGTCCTCGGAGGTTGCCGGAACATCAGCCTCAAGCGGGGCAGGGGTCACCAGCTCAGGCTCTGGAATGTCACGCTTGGTGAAGCTGGGCATCAGGGAACGCAGGCCCTTCTTCTCCTCAGTTTCCACCTCAACGGGGGCTGGTTCCTGCACAACGGCGCCTTGTTCAGCGGCGAGGTTCGCACGGATGACTTGCGCCACGCGCAGGCGCTCTTCAGCGTCCTCTCGCGCGACGCTGGCCATGTGCTGCGCCCTAAGTTCTTCGTTGGCGGCTTCTTCTTCCAGCTTGGCCGCTTTGCGTGTCTGGTATGCCAGCGCGGCCTTTTGGGAGGCGTTTGCGCCCATGCGTGCGCCGTTGCCGAGGCCCTTCATGACCATCGCATAGAGCAGCACCAGGCCCACGATCAGCCAACGCGCGATGCGGTAAAGCTCCGCCCAGGTGAAGCCCAGAACGAAAGCGCCGAGGCCAAGGATCGCCACGCCGGCGATGAAGGAAATGAGCTTTGCGCCAAGGGCCGCGGTTCCCGGGATGACCTGCAGGATGACCAGAAGAACGGTGTCGCCGAACAGTCCGCCGAGGCCAAAGCTATGGCCCCAGTCAGCTGGCGGCGCTAGCGTCGCGCCATAGACAGACGCCAAAGCAATCGCGATCGGCGCGAAAATCAGGCGCGAAAACGCGCGGTCACGGCCGAGATCTAGCGCGAAGCGCACGCCCCAGGCCATCAGGATGACGCCAAGGCCAATCGCGCCCCAACCCACAATCATGAAGAGAGGTGCTGCAATCGTGGCACCCGCGCGGCCAAGCCAGTTCTGAACGGGCGCGTCCGTCGCCACCATCCAGTTCGGATCGTCCGGCGAATAAGAGAAGATCGCCATCGCGGCCAATACGCCAAGCACGATCAGAGCGAGACCAATCAGCTCTCGCCCGCGACGCTCCAGCGCTTCCTGCATGTTTTGGTCCAGGAGGGGTTCGCGCCCGTGTGTCTGGTATGCCATTCAGCCTCGCCCTTCATTATTCTTGAGGAAATCACGCAAGGTCGTAAGCCCGCGGACCATCTCATTCATTGGGGCGACCAAGGCCACCCGGATATATTCGGCACCGGGATTTTTCCCGTGTACGTCCCTGCTCAAATACGCCCCTGGGAGGGTGCGCACGCCGGTCCCTTTCCAAAGGTCGAGGGCGAACTGCTCGCCGTCGCCCACTTTGAGCCAAAGGAAGAAACCAGCTTCGGGGCTTTGGTACCCCTCAATCTCGGCAAAAATGTGGTCAGATCGCTGAAATTTGTCAGAATATTGGCGGCGGTTGAGGATCACATGCTCCTCGTCGGCCCAGACGGCGGCCGATACTTTCTGCACCGGATTGGGCATCGGCGCGCCGGCCATGCCGCGCAGCCGTTTGATTTCGCTCATGGATTTCGGGCCGCCAGACACGAAGCCTGACCGAAGGCCGGGCAGGTTCGAGCGTTTGGACAGCGAATGGAAGATTGTCACCCGCTCAGGGTCCGCGCCGAACTTGGCGGCCATCTCGATCCCGCCGGGGGGCGGGGCCGCACGGTAAATCTCGGAATAGCACTCGTCCGCGAAAATGCGGAAATCGTAGCGCTCCGCGAGGTCGAGGAGGTCTTTCCAGTAGTCTTCTTTGGCCACGCTGCCCTGCGGGTTCGCGGGTGAACAGACATAGGCCACGGTCGTGCGGTTCAGCACGTCCTCGGGGAGGGCCGCATAGTCGGGTAGGTGCCCCGTCTCTTCCGTTGCGGGCACAAAGATCGGGTCCGCGCCCACGGTAAGGGCCGCCACGCCATAGACCGGGTAGAACGGGTTCGGCAGAAGCACAGCAGGCTTTCCGCCTTTCTCATCCGGCGACAAGGCGATGGCTGCGTTGAAGAGGCCTTCGCGCGTGCCGTTCAACGCCATGACCTGTGTGTCGGGGTCTGTTTCAACGCCGTAGCGCCGCGCGATCCAGGCGCTAATGGCCTCTCGCAGTTCGGGCAGGCCGTTATTGTCGGGGTATTGAGCATAGCCAGCGGCGTGCTGGTCCAGCAGCGCAGGCAGCCAATCGGGGAAAGGGTGCTTGGGTTCGCCAATGGTCATGTTGACCGGCGTTCCACCGGCGGGGAACACATCCAATAGGCCACGCAAACGCGGCCACGTCGCATCCGGGAGGGTCTTAAACCGCTCTGGGGTCATTACTCTACTGCCTCTGTTGGGGTCTTTTGCCCCTTTTCAGGCAGTGTAGCTTACCGGGGACTCCGGCGTCTACATCCTAAAGCGTGCTGTTGCATCATTGCACAGTCAGCGCGTCAGGCCAGCGCCTGCTCCACCGCGGCGCCGAGCCTTAGGAGCCGCTCTTCGCTGTTTGGCGGCGTGACCATCATGAAGCCGCAGGATGGCTCTCCCGTCGGGATCGTCAGCGAGGCGGAGCCCATGAGGTTGCCCACGCGCGTATTGCGCAGCGCCATCAGATTTCGCGTGACGTAGTACTCGTGATCGGACTCGAGCCGCGCGATTTCGGGTGGCGTGATGGGCGAGGATGGCATGATCACGGCGTCATAGCCGGCGGTCAGCTCGTAGTAGCGCTCCCGCATCGCGTGGAGCTTGGCCCAGCCTGCCACATAGTCGGGGCCGGAGAAGTTCTTACCCCATCTGAAACGCTCTAGGATTTCCTGGAACATCTTCTCAGGCGCGGCCTCAATCGTGTCGCGCCAAAGGCCGTAGGCTTCTGCGGTATAGAGCACGCCGGTCACGTCAAAGGCGTCCGACACCTCGGGGATCGCCATTCGTTCAACCGTGGCGCCT
Organism: Paracoccaceae bacterium; assembly: GCA_022448245.1. Lineage (GTDB taxonomy): Bacteria > Pseudomonadota > Alphaproteobacteria > Rhodobacterales > Rhodobacteraceae > Shimia_B. Next base: position 128,173 of record JAKVCO010000007.1, on the reverse strand, counting down.
GCTGCGCTGAGCCGGCTGACTGCGTCTTCGAAGGCCGATGCGGGGCGGTCTTCGATGTCGTCAAAGACGATGGTGTCGAGGATGAGAAACCGTCGCCCGGAGAGCGACGCGCCTTTGAGGTCCGCCGATTTGCCCGCTTCGAACGCGCCGAGAAGCAAAGCTGCATCTTCGACCGACCGCGTGAGCGGCCCCACCGTGTCGAACCGCAGGCAAAGCGGGACGACGCCTTTCAGCGACACGCGCCCGGAGGTCGTCTTCAGCCCCACAAGGTCATTCCACGCGGCAGGGATACGCACCGACCCGCCAGTGTCCGATCCGATGCCCGCGGCGGCGAGCCCGTAGGCCACGGAGGCCGCCGCGCCGGAAGAGGAGCCGCCTGAAATCAGGTCAGGGTCATGGACGTTAGGTGAAGTCGCCGTGATCGGGTTGAGCCCGAGGCCCGAGAAGGCGAGTTCCGACATATGCGTCTTGCCGAGGCAGACGAGGCCCTGAGCCGTGGCCGCCGCCAGCACTTCGGCGTCTTGTTCCGGCACCCGCCCTTCAAGCAGGGCGGACCCAGCCTCTGTCGCGATACCCGCCGTATCAAAGAGGTCCTTCCAGGAGATCGACACACCATCGAGCGGCCCGAGACGGTGCCCGGCATCCGCACGGGCCTTGGCAGCTTGGGCTTCCGCCAAAGCACGGTCTTTCGTCATGCGGGCATAGATGCGGGGCGACAGCGGATGGTTTGCTGCTGCATCGAGATAAGCCTCCGCCAGCTCCACGGGATCGAGCTCACCGCTCCCGATGGCGCGTCCCTGATCTGCGGCCGTCCGTGTCAGCCACTCCATGGCTCGCCTCCATTTACTTCCGACTATTCATGGCCATATCAGGAAGAAATGGAACGCGACATCCTCATCACTGGCGGTGGCCTTATTGGATCCACTCTCGCGCTTGGTCTGGCGCAGGCCGGGTTCAAAGTGACCATGCTTGATGCACTGCCGAAGGGGACGCGGCGCAAGAAGGGCTTTGACGGCCGCAGCTATGCGATGGCTTTAGCCACGACGAAGATGCTCCGTACGTTGGGCCTGTGGGAGACGCTCGCGCCAAATGCCCAGCCGATGAACGCGATCAAGGTATCCGATGGCCGCGCGGGGCAAGCGCCGTCTCCCTTCTTCATGCATTTCGATCATGCCGAGATCGGAACGGAGCCCATGGGCTATATGATCGAGGATCGTCATGCCCGCATCGCGCTGCTTGAGGCCGAGGCGGCAGAGCCGAATTTCGAGCACATCCCTGAGGCGCGGGTGGTTTCCCAAATGGTGGAGCCCGGCCGCGCGACGGTCACCCTCGAAGACGGGCGGGAGCTGTCGGCTCCGCTTCTCATCGGCTGCGATGGCCGCGCGTCTGGCACGGCGGAGAGGGCGGGCATCAAGCGCATGGGTTGGGCCTATGGCCAAACGGCGCTCGTCTGCGCGCTTCATGTCGAAAAGCCTCACGAGGGCGTAGCGCACCAGCTTTTCTTGCCGGAGGGGCCTCTGGCGATCCTCCCGCTGACCGAGAACCGCGTGGGCGTGGTTTGGACAGAGTCCGAGGCCAACGCGGCCGGCATCACGGGCCTGGATGATGAAGGCTATCTCGAGGTTCTGCGCCCTCGTTTCGGTGATTTCCTTGGTGACATCAGCCTTGCGGGGGAACGCTTCACCTACCCCTTGGGGCTGTCGCTTGCGCAGAGCTTTGCGGCAGATCGCGTGGCGCTTGTGGGCGACGCGGCGCATGGGATCCACCCGATTGCAGGGCAAGGGCTCAACGCTGGGATGCGCGATGTGGCGGCTCTGGTTGAGGTGCTTAGCGAAGCGCGTCAGCGGGGCGAAGATATCGGCGTAGCTCTCGTCCTCGGCCGCTACCAGCAGTGGCGGCGGTTTGATACGGCGACGCTTGCGCTGGCGACGGACACGTTCAACCGGCTCTTCAGCAACGATATCGCACCGGTGCGAACGCTCCGCGATTTGGGCATGGGTGTGGTGAATGCGCTGCCCGGCCTACGCCGGACGTTCATTCGCGAGGCCGCGGGCCTTACCGGCGATCTACCCCGCCTCCTCCAAGGCCGACCTTTGCCCTGAGACGGCGCTCATCGCGCTCCTTCTCAAGCCGCAACCACTCGCTCACGAACACGGGCACCCCGTTCCTCGACTGCAGGATATCCCCCATGAGAAGCGGCGGTGTCACGCGTTTGCGCGGCGGTCCGGTATCCTCATTTCGCTTCGGGTTGGCCTCGGTCGTCCAGCCACCCGTGATGTCCGCAAAGGTCATGTGTTGGGCTCGAGCAGGGTGATCGTGGTGTCACCATAGCGCCGTGAGGTGAGCGCTGTGAAGCCCTCGGCGCTCTGTGCGCTGGTTTCCTCCCAGACAATGAGGGCGTCCTCCGCGATCCATCCTTGGCTTGCAGCGGTGGCGAGAGCGGCTTCGCCGAGCGACTTTCCATAGGGCGGATCGAGGAAGATGAGGTCGCAAGGCGTACCTGCGGAAAGGCGATTGGCCTCAGCAGACACCAGAGTTGCGTCCTCGGCCCCGAGCTTGGCGATATTCTTTCGGATGAGGTTCTGCGCCACGCGGCCGCTGTCGACAAAGGTGGCGCTCGCGGCCCCGCGCGACAGCGCCTCAAGCCCCAGCGCGCCGGTCCCGGCAAAGAGATCCAGCACGGCCACGCCCTCCAAATCCAGCCGGGACGAGATCATCGAAAAGAGAGCCTCACGCACGCGGTCCGACGTCGGGCGCAAATGCGCGCCCGCATCCCCTTTGCCCACCGGGGTCAGGGGCTGTCCGCGCCATTTTCCCGCGATGATCCTCACGCTTTCAAGAGCGCCTTGAGATCGGACGCGGGGTCCGCGATGGCGGCTTTGTCGGGGCTCTTGCCCGCCTCCACGAGGCGCTTGCCGATCATGTAGCCGCGTGCGTCGTTCATCGCGTCCACGGCCAAGAGTTCATCACCCTTGTAGTACCAATTCGACTGCCCTTTTTCGCCTGTTCGCACGACGACGCTGTCATAGCCGGTGTTGAGCCCCGCGATCTGGAGCTTCACGTCATATTGGTCCGACCAGAACCAAGGCTTGGCCACGTAGTCCTGGCCCGCGCCCAGCATGTTGGCAGCGACGACTTCGGCTTGATCGATCGCGTTCGGGACGCTCTCCAAACGGATACGCTCGGCCCGGTAGGGGAAGGAGGCGCAATCGCCCGCGGCCCAGACGCCCTCGACCGAGGTGCGGCCATGGGCGTCGACGGAGATGCCGTTGTCGCAGTGAATGCCCGCGGCGCTGGCCAGGCCAATGCACGGGTCGATGCCCACGCCCACGACCGCAAAATCGATGTCGAGCGTGGTTCCATCAGCAAGCTCTGCGCCGCTCACCACGCCGTCGCCAGTGAGGCGGACAAGGGCCGTGCCCTCGCGCAGGTCCACGCCGTGGCCCTTGTGGAGATCGCGGAAATAGTCGGATGTCTCAGGTGCCGCGACCCGCTGCAAGATGCGGTCGGCGGCTTCGATCAAAGTGGTCTTCAGGCCCTTCATGGCCGCAACAGCTGCGGCTTCGAGCCCGATGTAGCCGCCCCCTATGATCAGCACATGCCCGCCTTTGGCGAAGGCCTCGGCCATGGCGTCCACGTCCGCCAGTGTGCGCACGGTGAAGACGTTGCCCAGATCGCCGCCGATGCTTGCAGGCAATGTGCGCACGGAGGAGCCTGTGGTGAATGCCAGCTGGTCGTAGCTCAGCCGCTCATCGCCCAGATGGATCTCCTTCGCGGCGGTATTGACAGCATCGACATGGGTGCCTGTGCGCAGCTCGATCCCGGCCTCGGCATAGGCGGCCTCAGCTTTCAGATACATCCGCTCCAGTGGCATCTCACCCAGCAGGTATTTCTTCGACAGCGGGGGGCGCTGGTACGGTGGGGCGGGCTCTTCACCGATCAAAACGATCTCGCCCTCGTGCCCCAATGCACGCAGCTTGCTGGTAAGAGAGGCGCCCGCTTGGCCTGCCCCGATGACAACAATACGGCCCATGCCCGGCCTCCTCTGGTTCTTGCCGTCGATGACGCTATTCTCACCCGTTACGCGACGCAATGAAGAGAGGACAGCGTGATGGTAATTTCAGTCGAAGACAGCCTGCCCGAGGCCAGCTTTGTGCGCATGGGCGCCGAAGGGCCAGAGGAAGTGTCCCTGCAAGACCTTACCGCAGGCCGCAAGGTGGTGATTTTCGCGGTGCCAGGCGCTTACACGCCGACTTGCCACAGCGCCCATGTGCCGAGCTTCATTCGCACCAAGGACGGATTCGCAGAAAAGGGCGTGGACGAGATCGTCTGCATCAGCGTCAACGACCCCTTCGTGATGAAGCAGTGGGGCGAAGACACGGGCGCGACAGCGGCGGGCATCTCCATGCTCTCTGATGCTTCGTCTTCGTTCACGACCGCTATCGGCATGAACTTTGACGCCCCGCCCGTAGGTCTTGTTGCGCGCTCCAAGCGCTATGCGATGCTCGTGGAAGACGGGAAGGTCACGCAGCTGAACCCTGAAGCCTCTCCGGGTGAGTGCGAAATTTCGGCAGGTGAGACGCTGCTCGACCAGCTTTGATCGGCTGATCAATGCCCCCGCTCGCACCTGCCGGCGGGGGCAAAGCGGGCCTATTCGGCCACGTTGTAGATGGTGCGCGTTGGGAAGGGGATCGGGACGTCGGCTGTGTCCAAAGCTTCTTTCACCTTTCGGGTCATATCGGTGTGGAAAGCGAAGTAATCCGCACTGTCGCACCAGACCCGCACCAGGAAATCCACCGAGCTATCGCCAAGATTATTCACCTGAACGAAGGGCTCCGGATCTGCCTTGGCGCGCGGATCAGCCATGATCGTGTCGAGGATCACCTGCTGCGCGAGCGCGAGATTCGAGCCATAGCCCACCCCAAAGGTCCATTCCGCCCGGCGGGTATCATACGCCGAATAGTTCGTGATCGTATTGCCCCAGACCTGCGCGTTCGGGATGATCACCTGCACGTTCCCGAGATTGGCGAGCTCGGTATAGTTCAGCGTGATCCCTTTCACCGTGCCCATCTTGTCGTTCACCTGAACGAAATCGCCCTGTTTGAACGGGCGAAAGAAGATGATCATGATGCCCGCCGCAAGGTTCGACAGCGTGCCTTGCAGGGCCAGGCCAATCGCAAGGCCCGCCGCACCGATGGCTGCCACGATCGAGGTCGTCTGAACGCCAAAGGTGCCCAGAACAAAGAGCACCGCGTAGCCGATGATGATGTAGCGCACGATCTGCGCAAAGAAGCCAAAGAGCGTGTCATCGAGCGCTTCGTGTCGGTCACCCAGCGCCTTGATCCGGCGCGACGCCAAGCCTGCGATCCAGAACCCGATGAGAAGAATGAGGAGCGCCGAAACGACGTTCCCAAGGGCGGCTGCCAGAAACTCGAAGCTGACGAGGTCAGCGAGCGTGCGCCCGTTATAGATCGGCGTCTGAAACAGCGCCGATTGCGAGAGACCTTCTAGCATGCGGCGTCCATCGCCTTTGCCAGCTTCACATCGAGCTCCGACAGACCGTTCATGTCATGGGTCGTTAGTGTCACGTCGACGGTTTTGTAGACGTTAAACCACTCCGGATGGTGGTTCATCTTCTCGGCCACGATGGCCATCTGGGTCATCCACCCGAAGGCCTGCGTGAAGTTCTTGAACACAAAGCTCTTGGTGATCGCATCGCGTTCGGGGTCGTGTACCCAACCGGCGGCGAGCAGCTCCTGCAGGGTTGCATCGTCGAGTTTCGTCATTCCTGTTCCTCTATCTCCACCTTCTTGAACGGTCCGTAGCTTGTCAGGATCTCGTTCTCTTCCTCCACCGCGGCCCTCTCCGCGTCAAGGAAGTGTTCGATCGCCTCACGGAACCCCGGATCACCGACCCAGTGGAGAGAGTGGCAGGTCACCGGCAGATACCCCCGGGCGAGCTTGTGCGTGCCCTGCGCCCCAGCTTCGACCCGCGCCATCTGGTTGTTTATCGCGAAATCAATGGCCTGATAGTAGCAGAGCTCGAAATGCAGGCAGGGGTGGTCCTCGACGCAACCCCAGTAACGGCCAAAGAGCGTCTCGCGCCCAATGAAGTTCAAAGCACCGGCCACGTAGTGCCCCTCGCGTTCTGCGAGCACGAGGAGCATGTCGTCGCGCAGCGTCTCCTGCGCCTCGTCAAAGAACGCGCGGGTCAAATAGGGCGTGCCCCACTTCCGCGCGCCGGTGTCTTGGTAAAAGCGCCAGAAAGCGTCCCAGTGATGGGGCTCGATCGCATCGCCCGTCAGCGCGTGGAGCTGCCCACCGAAGTCATGTGCCTGACGGCGCTCTTTGCGGATGTTCTTGCGCTTGCGGGAGTTCAGCGAGGCGAGGAAAGCGTCGAAATCCGCGTAGTTCTCGTTAATCCAATGAAACTGCTGCGAAGCGCGGGGCATAAGCCCCATTTTGACGCCTGCCTCCACCTCCCCCTCGGTGCAGAAGGTGATGTGGACGGTGCTGATCTCATTTTTCGCCGCGATCTGAACAGCCCCTTGGACGAGCGCTTGCTGTGCAAGGCTCTCATACTCTGGCTTCACCAGAAGGCGCCGCCCGGTGGCGGGCGTATGGGGCACGGCAATTTGCAGTTTTGGATAGTAGCGGCCGCCCGCGCGTTCGTAGGCGTGGGCCCAGTTGTGGTCGAAGATGTATTCGCCTTGGCTGTGCGCCTTGCCGTACATCGGAGCCACGCCGATCATTTCGTTGCCCAGCCGCGCTTCGAGGTAGTGCGGCTCCCATCCGGTGCCCACGCCAACAGACCGGCTCTTCTCCAATGCGAGGAGGAAACGGTGCGTGGTAAAGGGGTCCATCGGGCGGCCCTCGCCCGGGGCGGCACAGGCATCCCAATCAGCGGCGTCGATCTCGTTCAGGGATCGCAGCGCGCGGATTTCAACGGCGTGTTCTTCGGTTTCGGAAGGCATAGGTCGGATGTGGGGGACGGGGGCACGCCGTCAAGCGGCATATCCCTCGAAGGTGATCTGATCTGCAATTTTCAGAGCGTCTTGCGCCTGCTCTTCCGATCGGATCGTCCAGCAGAGCACTGGCACGCCCCGTGCCTTCAGCCGCGCAACCGCCGTATCGCCGAGCGCTTGGCGGTCGTGAGAGATAAAGCAGGCGCCCACACGCTCAAAATCGGGGATGTCTGCGAGCTCCGCGCGCCGTGCGGCGGGCACCGTGGGCCAACCTGCGGCTTTGTAGTCGCAGGTGGTGATGCCACGCGGGATGTTCGGGGCGAGTTCGGCCATCGCGGCGACAGAATGCGGGTTGAACGACATCACCGCGACAGGGCCTTCATAGGTGGTCAAAGCCTCAGCCACAGCAGCCTCAAGCTCGCCCACATTGGTGCCCATGGCACCGTCTTGATCCTTGATCTCGATCACCACAGGAACTTTGCCCGCCACGAGGTCCAGCACCTCCGGCAGGGGCGGCGCGCCAGTTGGGCCGCCCAGTAGAGGGATTTCCGCCAGTTCGCCCGCGCCAAACATCTGGATCGCGCCGCTTTTGCCAGTGAGGCGGGTGAGGCTGTAGTCGTGAAAGACCACCGCCTCTCCGTCATGGCTGCGCTGCACGTCGATCTCGATCGCGTAGCCTGCCGTCACGGCAGCAGCCACAGCCTCGCGGCTGTTCTCAGGCGCGCCCGGGCCGTGAAGGGCCCGGTGCGCGAAAGGCCGTGAGAAGAACCCGTCAGGCAGCATCAGGCGACCTGAAAGATGCCCTCGATCTCAACAGCGACGCCCAAGGGGAGGGAGGCTGCCGAAACGGCGGATCGTGCGTGACGGCCGGCATCGCCCAAAGCTTCTACGAGGAAGTCGGAGGCGCCATTGATGACCTTGGGCTGATCGGTGAAGTCACCGGTGGAGTTCACAAAGCCCACCAGTTTGACCACGCGGATCAGGCGGTCGAGGTCGCCTTCGCAGGCGGCCTTCACCTGTGCCAGAAGCGAGATCGCGCAGGTTTTGGCGGCTGCGGCGCCGTCTTCGACAGACATGTTGTCCCCAAGCTTGCCGACGATCAGGCCGTCCGGGCCCATGCAGATCTGGCCAGACACGTGCACCAAGTCGCCTACGCGAACGAAGGGGACATAGTTTGCAGCGGGAGCCGGGGCATCAGGCAGCTCGACACCAAGCTCAGCCAGAGCGCTTTCGTATTTTCCGGACATGGGAATCCTCCTTGTGAAATCGCCGGCACAATAGCCCCGGGGCGGCGGGCCGAAACCCCCTTTCTTACGACTTCTTGGAAGTGCTGCTGCAAGGCCCTGCAGCGGGCGTCAGTCCTCGCGGAACGCGCGGGAGAAATAATCCGCAACGGGCTTCACCAGATACGCAATCGGCGTGCGATCTTCCGTTCGGATAAAGCTTTCCACCGGCATGCCTGGGATAAGGGTGGACCCTTCCGGCAGCCGCGCGATCTGGCCTTCGTTCAAGATTATCTCGGCGCGGTAAAAGCTCTGCTGAGTGGCCTCGTCTTGGAACGCATCTGCCGAAAGCAGCACCACCTCACCCTCAAGTTCCGGCGTGGTGCGCTGATCGAGTGCCGAGAAGCGCAGCGTCACGTTTTGGCCCACAAACACCTGGTCGATATTGATAGGGTTCACCTGCGCCGCGATCACGAGCGGACGGTCTTGGGGTACGATGAAAAGTACGGGCTCCGCGGCGCGCACGACGCTGCGCTCTGCAAAGACAGTGAGGCCATAGACCACGCCTGAGACCGGCGCAGTGATATCGAGCCTGTTGAGCCTCTCAAGCAGGGTCTGACGACGTTCCAACAGCTCCAGCTCGCGGAATTGGATGTCGCGCAAGAGGGTGATGGCCTCCTCCCGGCGGTCCGAGCCCAGCTTGATGATCTCAATCTCGATCTCGGTCATACGACCCTCAGATTGGGCGCGTGTGGCCGTGAGTTCGCCCACAGTGCCGAGCAGGTTGGCCTCCTCACGCTTGATTGCGAGAACGCCACCCAACTGTGCGAGACCGCGTTCCAGCAGGGACTCTTGGCCGATCAACTGCTCCTCAAGGAGTTCCAGCTGACGCTCATTCGCGGCGAGCTGTGCGTCGACGCCTGCGATCTGGTCGGAAATCTGATCGCGCCGCTTCTCAAGCTGTTCGACGTTGCGCGCGATGGTTTCACCGCGCGCTTCGAAGAGGCGGTCTTGCCCGGCGATCACATCCGCCACGGACGAACGTTCGGCCATGGAGAGAAGGAGCTCGGGGTAGACGACTTTGTCGGCCCCATCGCGTTCCGCCTGCAAACGGGCGCGCCGCGCCATCGCTTCCCACAGCTGGCCTTCCGTGATTGCCAATTCAGAGCGCAGGAGAGTGTCATCGAGGCGGATCAGCACGTCGCCTTCTTCGACCACCGCACCTTCATCCACGTTGATTTCGACCACCACGCCGCCGTCAGGGTGCTGAACGATCTGACGGTTGCGGTCCACCTCGATGCGGCCGCCGGCGATGATGGCGCCCGAGATATTGGCCATCGCCGCCCAGGTGCCAAAGCCGCCCAGAAGGATAATCAGCGCCAGCACACCTACGATCATCGGCTTGCGGGCGGACCACTGCGTATCACTCATGTCACGCCTCCCGTCTGGCCTTGCTGGGCCGAAGCCCTGATCTGGTCTGCGTTCTGCACGACCTCACGGAGGACTTCCTCCTTTGGTCCAAAGGCGCGCTTCTGGCCGTTTTCGAGCATCAGAAGGACGTCGCATTCCTGAATGGCAGCGGGACGGTGAGCCATGATCATGATGGAACCACCGGCGGCCTTCATGTCCCGGATCGCGCGGTTCAGCGCTGCGGAGCCCTCGTTATCGAGGTTGGAATTCGGCTCATCGAGGACCAAGAGTACGGGGTCGCCATACATAGCGCGGGCTAGGCCTATGCGTTGCACCTGACCGCCTGAGAGGCGTCCACCCACGGCGGAGACGCGCGTGTCGTACCCATCTGGCAGTTCGAGGATCATGTCGTGCGCCGCCGCTTTCTTGGCTGCTTCCACGACTTTCTCGGGATCAGGTTGAGCAGACAGGCGGGCGATATTCTCAGCGATTGTCCCATCAAAGAGCTGCACCCGCTGAGGCAGATAGCCGATCAGTTGGCCCAGAACGTCTGGATCGTAATTATCGAGGCTCGCGCCATCGAGGCGGATCTTGCCACCCGCAGGCCGCCACACGCCAGTGATTGCGCGGGCCAGCGTGGATTTACCGGCGCCCGAGGCGCCGATTACGCCGCAGGCCGTGCCAGGCTCAATCTTGAAGGACACGATGCGCAAAGCCGCCTGGCTTTGGCCCGGTGGAATGATCGTCGCCTGTTGCGCCTCAAGCATGGCACGGGGGCGGGGAAGTTCAGTCTTTTCAGCTTCTGGTAGGACCTCAGACAAGAGGACGGCCAGGTTGTTCCAGCCTTCCTGCGCGCGCTGCACGAGGGGCCATTGCGCAATGGATTGCTCCACCGGCGCAAGGGCGCGCCCGAGAAGAATGGAGCCTGCGATCATCGCCCCCGGCGTCAGTTGCCCCTGCAAAACGAGGTAGGCGCCGAGGCCCAGCATCGCGGACTGCAAAAAGAGGCGGAACGTTTTGGTCGCGGACGAGAATGTGCCGCCGATATCAGCCGCGGTCACGCCTTCTTGCAAAGAGACGCTGCGAGACTGATGCCAGCGCTCGAACGAGGCGCGGCGCATGCCGAGGGCCTGAATGACTTCGGCTTCGTTCTTGAGCTGCTCGCTCATTAAATCAGCCTGAAGCTGCGCGCCACCGGCACGGCTTTGCGGGGTCCGGCTCATCAACTGGTTCACGAAAGTCGCCAGGATCAGCACCGCGCCACCCGCCAAGGCAAGGAGGCCCAGCCATGGGTGGAAAAGGAAAATCGCGGCAATGAATATCGGCGTCCACGGCATATCGAAGATCGCCATCAAGATCGGCGAGGTCATCAGACGCTGCACGGCTTCGAGGTCGCGCAGGCCGTTGGCCCTCTGCGGGTTCGGGTCGACAGCTGTCCGGCGGATCACCGCTGAAAAGACGCGTTTATCGAGCCGCGACTGAAAGCGCGCGCCGACTCGCCCCATCACGCGACCCCGCGCGTAGTCCAGAAGGCCCATCATCCCGTATAGAAAAAGGACCAAGACCGACAACGCGATCAGCGTCTCTTCAGAACGTGATCCGATGACCCGGTCATAGACCTGCAGCATGTACAGCGGGCCCGTAAGCATCAGAAGGTTCACAAAGAAACTGAAAATGCCCACAAACCAATAGAGCGCACGGCTTTCGCGCCGCGCCTCCTTCAGTTCCCGAAGGCCAACTTTAATGTCTGCGTCCTGTTTGCGCATCTCTTCGCTTTTAATCAGAAAACGTTTACCGTTGGCCTACCAAAGTCGCCTTTGGTTCGTATGTAGTTAACCGGTCACACACTAGCCTCACAATATGCGGTGGGATAGCATCTCGCGTCCATAGGCATATGTGTGGCAGCCAGACGACAGGATTTTTACGTGCTCCGATTTTCTCTTCTCGCAACCCTGGTATTTCTGATGGGCTGCGCTGCCGCACCCGATGAAACGGGGTTCTATGACCCGCTTGAAGGCCTGAACCGCGGCGTGCACGGTTTCAACAAAGGTGTCGATACGTTGGCGTTTCGCCCGGTGAGCCAGGTCTACGGAACGGTCGTTCCGGCACCGGTTCGGACCGGCGTGGACAACTTCTCCGATAATCTCGGCTTGCCGGGTGTCATCGTGAACAACGCGCTGCAGGGTGATCTGGAGAGCGCGGCGAGCAACACGGGCCGCTTCCTCGTGAACTCTACCTTTGGCCTTCTTGGTTTCCTCGACCCGGCCACGGAGCTTGGCACGCCCGAACGCAGCACCGATTTTGGTGAGACACTTCATGTCTGGGGCGTTGGCGAAGGCGCCTATGTGGAACTTCCTGTGCTCGGCCCGTCGACCGCACGTGATGCGGCAGGGTTTGTCGTGGATGTCTTCCTTGACCCGCTCGACACTGTGCTCGAGTCTCCCGAAAGCGATTACCGACTTGGTGCGCGCGGTGCTGAAATTGCCAACACGCGATACCGTTTTGGCGACACTGTAGACGGCATTCTTTACGAAAGCGCCGACAGCTATGCGCAATCACGTCTGATTTATTTGCAAAACCGCCGTTTCGAACTTGGTATTGAGGACCCATCTTCCTCTTTGGGACCGGCGGACACGGACGGAAGCCTCTATGACGATTTATACTTTGAATAACCTTTCACGCCGCGGGTTCCTTGGTGGGTTTGCAGCTTTGGCAGCGACGCCAGCCCTTTCCCTGACCAGCCGCGAGGCTGAAATTCTTGTGAGCGGACTTGTCGGTGACATCAACGCGGCTATTGGTTCTGGCAAGTCCGAGGCAACGATGATCGGCGACTTCACCCGAATCTTTGGCCGCTACGGCGATGTTCCAGCGATTGCGCGTTCGGCGCTGGGCCCGACGGCACGCTCGCTGTCGACGTCCGAGCTGTCGTCCTACACGCAGGCCTTCCAGGGCTACATCGGTCGCAAATACGGCAAACGCTTCCGCGAGTTTATCGGCGGCCGGATCGAAGTGAACGGGGCGCGTCAGGCGGGACGGTTCTACGAGGTCTCTACCACGGCCTTCCTGCGCGGCGAGAACCCCTTTGAGCTGACGTTCATTGTCTCTGATCGCTCCGGTCAGGATCGTTTCGTCAACATGCTGATCGAAGGCGTGAACTTGCTCGCCACGGAGCGGGTGGAGATCACGGCCCTCCTCGACCGCAACCGCGGCAACGTGAATGGCCTGATCGACGATCTCAAGCGCGCGGGTTAACCGTCGCCGAGTATCCCTCGCAGCACATCAAGAATAAGACCTTCGACCGCGCCCGGTTCGTCAGCTTGCGCTTGCGGTGCCAGTTCCGGCGCCTGTGGCGTCTCAATGCGGCGGGCCATGGGCAGGGGCGGGGGAGGAATTTCGCCGTGCACCCGGCTCATCGTTTCGCGCCAGATGTCGGCGGGCAGGCCCGACCCGGTGACGCCCGTCAGCGGGCGGTTGTCATCGTATCCCATCCAGACGCCTGCGACGTAATCCGCCGTGAAGCCGATGAACCACGCATCGCGGGCAGCTTGGGTAGTGCCCGTCTTGCCGGCAATCTCGTAGCCATCGATTGCGGCCCGGCGGCCTGAGCCTTCGGTGATCACCGCGTTCATCATGTACATCAACTTTTCAGCCGCTTCTTCCTGAATGACCCTGTCGCCAATGCCGCCGCCAGTCCCCATGAGCGGGTCGTCATCGCCCAACAGGCGCAGGTCAATGAGGCCGTAGGGCGTCACGGATGATCCACCGTTCAGGATGCCTGCATAGGCGCCCGTCATCTCAAGAAGCGTGGACTCAGAGGCGCCGAGGGCCAAGGCTGGACCGTTGGCGAGCTTGGAGTCGATCCCGAAGTCTTCGGCGACTTTGCGCACAAGGTCGCGCCCCAAGCTTTCTGAGATTTTGACAGCAGGGATGTTCAGCGACCGTGCCAGTGCCTCGGTCAGTGTCACGCGGCCTGCGAATTCGTTGTTGTAGTTGGCTGGCGCATAAGTGCCCGATCCGGGCACGTTGATCGACCAGGGCTCGTCCACCACCGTGTCGAGCGGCCCGTAGCCCAGATCCATAGCCGTGGCGTAGACGAAGGGCTTGAAGGTGGATCCCGTCTGACGATTGGCCTGTGTGGCGCGGTTGAAGGCGCCGTTCACACGCAAATCGCGCCCGCCGACCATGGCCCGAACGGCGCCATCGGCGCTCATGACGACAATGGCAGCTTCCGCTTCAGAGCCTTCGCGCACCTTCGTGTCAAAGATCAGCGTCAGCGCCTCTTCGGCGGCGCGCTGGATGCGCGGGTCGAACGTGGTCTTGAGGATCACGTCTTCGGTGGTGTCATAGGTGAAGAAATCTGGACCCGTGCCCATCACCCAATCGGCAAAGTAGCCGCCTTGGCGCGCAGCGGCGGCCTTGGACAGGGTCGCCGGGTTGTCCTGCGCGTCGCGCGCTTCGGCGAAACTGAGGTACCCTTGTTCTTCCATCAGGTGCACGACGGTTGCCGCGCGTTCCTGACTGCGCTCCAGATTGTTGGTGGGGGCAAAGCGCGACGGGGCCACAAGAAGACCAGCCATCATCGCAGCCTCAGCGGGAGAGACCTGCGACGCGGGCTTGCCGAAATAGCGCTGGGAGGCGGCCTCGAACCCACGGGCGGTAGAGCCCAGGAAGGCGCGGTTCAGGTAGATCGTGAGGATCTCGTCCTTGGAATACTTGATCTCCATCCCCAGCGCGTAAATCGCTTCGCGCACCTTTCGGGTGATGGAGCCCTCGCGGCAGTCAGCCTCGTAGGCTGCCTCGCTCGGCCACGCGTCCGGATCATAAGGGACGCCCAAGCAGACGAGCTTGGCCGTCTGTTGGGTCAGCGTGGAGCCACCATGGCCTGACAGAGGGCCGCGGCCTTCACGCAGGTTGATGCGAACCGCCGAGGCGATGCCGCGCGGGGAGACGCCGAGATGGCTGTAGAAGCGTTTGTCTTCGGTCGCGATCACCGCATTGCGTACGTGCGGTGACACGGCGCTGGCCTGGGTGAAACCGCCATATTGGTCACCCCGCCATGCAAAAGTCTGCCCATCGCGGTCGAGCATCGTGACCGAGCCTCGGGCCCGCTGGTCAGCGAAGACCTCGGCGTCCGGTAGCGTCATGGCAACGTAGATGGCGGCGATCGCCACAAGGCCGGTGACTATGACCGTGCCACGCCACGTGATCGACCAGATCAGGCGTGCAATCCAAGCGACGAGCCGCGCATACCACGGACGTCTCTTGGCCTTCGCCTTCCTCGGACGTTTGGGAGGGTTTGGTTTCCGCCCAGACGGTTTGCTGCCGGCCTTCGCCGGGTAGCGGCGTTCCGCCACCAGTGGTTTACGTGACCTGCTCATGTCTTGGCTCTCCGGCCGCTTTGAAACTCAATGTAAGCAAAAACGCGCCCGATGTAATAGGTCGAATGGACTTGGTAAACGACTTCTAACTTTGCACAAAAAACGTGCAATGATTAGAAATTGTGCAAAAATGGAGTCCACTTCCCTTTTCCTCACCTCTCGCCACCCCCCGTTAGCTTGAAAATGAGGCATCCTTGGCTCCCTCTCCACCCAGCCCCCGCTGCTCCTGCTGCTGTGGCGGGCGGAGACCGTGAACCATGGAAGGGACAGACACGTGAAACTCATCATAGCAGCCATCAAGCCGTTCAAGCTCGAGGAAGTGCGCGAGGCACTGACCGGACTTGGCGTTCGCGGCATGATGGTTACCGAAATCAAGGGCTTCGGTTCCCAGTCCGGCCACACGGAGATCTATCGCGGTGCTGAGTATGCCGTGAACTTCGTGCCGAAAGTGAAGCTGGAGATCGTGGTGGCCGATGCCATGGCCGAGCAGGTCGTGGACACAATCGCCAAGACCGCCAAGACCGACAAAATCGGCGACGGCAAGATCTTCACGCTCGACGTGGATAGCGCCCTGCGCGTCCGTACCGGCGAAACCAACGACGACGCGCTCTAAGCGCGCTCAAACTAGGGACTTACCTATGAAATTCACCAAGATACTCCCTCTTGCGGCCGCCGCGATCGTGCTGCCGACAATGGGCTTCGCTCAGGAGGCCGCGCCCTCCTTCGATGAGATCGGCCCCTACATCATGACGACCCTGCTGTTCTGTATGGCAGGCTTCCTCGTGTTCTTCATGGCTGCTGGTTTTGCCATGCTTGAAGGCGGACTCGTCCGCTCCAAGAACGTGACGATGCAGATGACCAAGAACATCGGTCTCTTCTCCATCGCCGCAATCATGTACTGGCTCATGGGCTTCAACACCATGTATCCGGGCGACTTTAACGGCTACTTCGCCCTCGGCGGCCCGACGATCCTCGATCCGGTTGGCGTTTCCGCAGCGGACGCCGCGCTGGACTACGCCTCCGTCGGTTCCGACTTCTTTTTCCAGCTCGTTTTCGTTGCTGCCACGGCCTCCATCGTTTCTGGTGCCCTGGCTGAGCGTATCAAGCTCTGGCCGTTCCTGATCTTCGTCGTTGTCCTGACGGGTCTGATGTACCCGGTGTCCGGTTCCTGGCAGTGGGGCGGTGGCTGGCTCTCTGAGATGGGCTTCTCCGACTTCGCAGGTTCCACCGTTGTGCACTCCGTGGGTGGCTGGGCCGCTCTGGCAGGTGCCATCGTGCTCGGCCCGCGCGTTGGCAAGTACAAGGACGGCAAAGTGCAGCCGATGCCTGGTTCCAACCTGGCACTCGCAACGCTCGGTACGTTCATCCTGTGGCTCGGTTGGTTCGGCTTCAACGGCGGTTCCCAGCTCGCAATGGGTACGGTTGGTGACGTGTCTGACGTGTCGCGTATCTTCGCCAACACGAACATGGCCGCTGCTGCCGGTGCTGTGGCTGCCCTCGTCCTGACGCAGGTCGTCTACGGCAAGGCAGACCTCACGATGATCCTGAACGGCGCACTGGCGGGCCTCGTGTCCATCACGGCTGAGCCGCTCGCGCCGTCCCTTCTGGGCGCGCTTTGGATTGGTGCTGTGGGTGGTGTGATCGTGGTGTTCACGGTTCCGCTTCTCGACAAGCTCAAGATCGACGACGTGGTCGGCGCCATCCCGGTGCACCTGTTCGCAGGTATCTGGGGTACGATCGCTGTGAGATTCTACAACACCGAAGCATCCTTCTCGACGCAGATTGTTGGCATCGTCGCCTACGGTGTGTTCACCTTCGTCGCCAGCTTGATCGTCTGGTTCATCCTCAAGGCTGTCATGGGCATCCGTGTGGACGAAGAAGCAGAGATCACCGGTCTCGACACCACGGAACTGGGCATGGAAGCATACCCTGAGTTCTCCAAGGGCTAAGCACCTCTTCCCTTAGCTCTGAACAATTGGCCCCGGCACGAGAGATCGCGCCGGGGCTTTTACGTTTGGGGAGCCAAAAGTGTGGCCAGCGTTGCAAGGTCTTGGGGAGAGAGTGACATCAGCTCTTCGGGCACCATTTTTGAGCCGATGGCCGAGGCATAGAGAATCTTGGCCCTGAGCGCGGCGTCGGGCTCCGACATCCCCATATCCTCGAAGGTCTGGCGCAGAATGCGAAGCCGGTACGCGTCGAGCTCCGTGACCTGCTCCTGCACCTTCGCATTACTATAGGCCCAGGCCCGCATGGCCTGTTCGAGGCGCATGTCAGCCTCAGCACTTGCAGAGATGAAATGACCCAGGCGGTCAGCAACCGGAAGTGCCGCGGCCGCCTCGGTGACGCGACGTGACCTGTCGAACCAAGCGGCATGCAACGCCTCATGAAAGGCAGAGACATCCTTGAAGTAGCCGTAGAAGGATCCGCGTGTGACGCCAGCCTTCTTCGTCAATCGATCCGCCTTGAGGGCCGGAAAGCCTTCCTCAGCGAGTGTTTCAAGCCCGAGAGCCACCCAGTCATCGATCGTCAACTTCACCATGAGCGAAAATATACAGTTATGTATGTTAATCGAAAGTGAAAAAATATACAGTGATGTATAGAATCGAGGTGCTCAGATGATCAGACTATCCAGAATGACCTTCCTAGTGGGTGCCGTCACATTCATTGTGATCGGTGTGCTGCACAGCTTCGTACACCTGACAGAACTCGCGGGCCCTGATCTGGAGGCGCGGTTTGACGCCGTGGGACCAGTTGCTTTGCAAGGGGATAGCGTGCGTGCGTGGGACCTCTTTCAAGGCCTTTCGCTTCTTATGGGTGCGTTTTCGGTGACACTGGGCGTCGTGCTGATTGGCATTTTGCGTGAGACTGACCCACTCTCACCGCCGCCCGCGCTCGTGAGCTTGGCGGTTTGCGTCCAGCTCATCGTGATCGCTGCGGTGGGAGGCTTGTATCTTTCCGCCTTCCAAATCGTCGGCGGAGTGGTCGGCATCGCGCTTTTCGCGATGCCGTTCATTGTTGCGCTACGGCGTGCTTAGAGCACGCTCGCAATTGCTTTGGCTAGCACGGGCACCGTCTTAGCGTTCAGGCCCGCGATGTTGATGCGGCTGTCGCCCACCATGTAGACGGCGTGCTTCTCGCGCAGCTCTTCCACCTGCTCGGGCGTCAGGCCCAGGCGGGAGAACATGCCGCGGTGCTCAGCCACAAAGCCGAAGCGGTTCGAGCCCGTCTCTTCCTGCAGCGCGTCTGCGAGATCGCGGCGCAGCTTGAGCATGCCTTCACGGACTTCCTCGAGCTCCGCTTCCCAATCGGCGCGCAGGGCGGCGTCGTTCAGGATCTCCGTGACGATGCGGGCACCGTGGTCCGGCGGGAAAGAGTAGTTCTGGCGGTTCAAGAAGCTCAGCGTCGCTTGCGTCAGCGGCGTATCCGCGCCGCCGGTGGCCATCAGAATGCCGGTGCGTTCGCGGTAGATGCCGAAGTTCTTGGAGCAGCTTGCCGCGATGATCGTCTCCGGGCAGCCAGCGGCCACTTTGCGCACAGCCTCACCGTCGCTTGACAGACCGTCGCCAAAGCCCTGATAGGCGATGTCGACCATCGGGATGGCTTTCTGCGCGTTCAGCGTGGCGATGACCTCGTCCCACTGGACGGCGTTCAGGTTCGCGCCCGTCGGGTTGTGGCAGCAGCCGTGCAGCAGCACGATGTCGCCTTCTGCAACTTGGCCCAAATCCGCGATCATACCGTCGAAATCGACCGCGCAAGTCTCTTCATCGAAGTAGCGATAATCGCGGAAGGACATCCCCATGAACTTGAGGATGGAGTTGTGGTTGGGCCACGTCGGTGAAGACACCCAGACCGTTGCACCGGGCGCGCCCATCTTGATCAGCTCAAAGCCCTGACGGATCGCGCCGGTGCCGCCGGGCGTCGCCACTGCAGCCACGGATGACCGTGCAACGCTGTCCCCCAGCACGAGGCCGATCATCGCGTCCGAAAAGGCCGGGTCGCCGGCGAGGCCCACATAGGACTTCGATTCCTGGCTCTTCCAAATCTTCTGCTCTGCGGCCTTTACGGCACGCATCACGGGTGTGACGCCCTCGGCGTTTTTGTAAACGCCCACGCCGAGATCGATCTTTGTCGTACGTGTGTCGGCTTTGTAAGCCGCCATCAGGGCAAGGATCTTGTCTGCGGGTTGTGGGGTGAGAGCGTCGAGCATCAGGCTTCTCCGGTTTCGACGTTGAGGGTTGGGAACTGGCCCCATTCGGACCAGCTGCCGTCATACAGCGCGTGATCGGTCTTGCCGATGCGCTCGAGGGCCAGGGTGAGGATCGCAGCAGTGACGCCCGATCCGCAGCTTGTGATGATGGGCTTGGACATGTTCACACCAGCGCTCTCGAACGCTGCCTTGATGCCTGCTTCATCTTTCATGGTTTTGTCGCTGTTCAGGAGCTCCGTGAACGGCACATTCTTTGAACCCGGGATATGGCCTGCGCGCATACCTTCACGCGGCTCGGGCACATCGCCCCGGAACCGGTCGGCGGGGCGTGCATCCACGATCTCCCAATCGCCGAGCTTAGAGGCCATGGCTACCTGCGTGACGTCCTTGACCATCTGGTTCTGACGGCTCACCGTCATGTGGCGGTCGCGGATCACGGGCGGCATGTCTTCGATCTCACGGCCCTCGGCCACCCACTTGGGCAACCCGCCGTCGAGGACGGCCACGTCCTTTTTGCCCATCAGGCGGAACATCCACCACACGCGCGGCGCCGAGAAAAGGCCCATGCCGTCATAGATCACCACCTGGTGGCCATCGCCCACGCCCATGGCGCGCAAGCGGGACATGAATTTTTCGACCGGCGGCACCATGTGCGGGAGGTCGGAGCGCGCGTCCGAGACATCATCAATGTCGAAAAAGCGCGCACCGGGGATGTGGCCGGCATCGTATTCGGCTTTGGCGTCCCGGTTCATCGCTGGAAGATACCAAGACGCATCCAGCACGCGGAGGTCTGGATCTTTGAGGTGGTCAGCCAACCAAGCGGTCGAGACCAGTTGCCGGGGATTATTTTCAGCCATGGGCGCGCTCCAATCGCTGGTGTCCTACGCCTCCCGGCTCAATCCCGCAAGAACCGCAAAGAAAAACGGACGGAGCCCGACCCGCCCCGTCCGTCCATGTTCAAGAAAGACGATTCGCTGCCGTCTAACATAGCAAGAATGTTGCGCAAAACGCCTACGATCGCAAGAACTGCGCCGCCACCGATGCCGCCACCGACAACTTGGCGAATAATTGCCCCGATATCGAGGCCGCCTGCGTCGACGCCCGCGGCCATGCCACCTGCGCTAAGTGCGTTCAGAACCGTGCTGCCCAGGCCGCCGCCGACGATGCCCGCGATCGAGTTGATCAGCGTGCCTTGGTTGAGATTCTTAAGAACGCCGCCCGCGACGTTGCCACCGACTGCGCCCGAAATGAGACCGATAAGCAGTTCCATAATATGCCCTCGAGGGGGCGAAACTTGCGGAAACGGCCGCTGGCGACCCCCAAGCCGCACGACTGCTGCACGCTAGTTCGAAGGGCTCGGGCTCATAAGGGTAAGATTCTCGGGTTTTCCCCGTCAGTGCTCACGCAGAAGGCGCGCTTTCTGGCGTTGCCAGTCGCGTTTGGCCTCGGTGGCGCGTTTGTCGACGTTCTTCTTACCTTTGGCGATGCCCACTTTCAGCTTCACCAGACCGCGGTGGTTGAAGTACATCACCAGCGGTATGATCGTCATGCCTTTGCGCTGAGTGGCATTCCAGAGGTTCGACAGCTCGCGCTTGGCGCACAAAAGCTTCCGCTTCCGGCGTTCCTCGTGCTTGAACATCTTCGCCTGCTCGTAAGGCGCGATGTAGGAGTTGGTGAGCCAGAGCTCCCCATTCTCAACCTCGGCATAGCTTTCGGCGATGTTCGATCCGCCTTGGCGCAGGGATTTCACCTCCGACCCTTCAAGGATGATTCCCACCTCGAGGTCTTCCTCGATGGCATAGTCGTATCGGGCACGCCGGTTCTCGGCGATTACCTTGTAGTTGGGGTTGTCATCCTTCTTGGCCATCGCGCGGATATAGGCGTCCTGCCAGGGGCTCGGCAAGGCCACGCGGCCCCTTGCAGCTCTTTTGACGTTCGAATTCTGCGTTCATCGCGGCAGCGACGGCAGAAGGGGCGTCGCATCGTGGCGTGTGACGCCGATGTCTTTGAGCATGTGATCGTTCAAATGGGCCAGATCATTCTGGGTCTGACGCGCGAGCGCGCGGCGGTGAAGCCAGCCGGTGAATCGTACCATGCGGGACCGGTTGCGGCGCACGGCGGCGGGGGCAGGGAGGTAAGTCATGGTCTGGGTCCTTTCGGTTGATGAAAGGAAGGTAGGGAAGCGCGACTCATAAGAAAAACGAATAGATGGCATAGATATTATAAGATTTTCTGATAGGTGCCCCATGCAGAGCCTCGACCTCGATCTTCTTCGGACCTTTGTCGCCATTGCCGATACGGGCAACTTCTCGGCTGCCGCGAACCAAGTGTTCCGGACGCCCTCTGCCGTATCCATGCAGGTCAAGAAGATGGAGGAGGTCATGGACCGTCCGCTCTTTGTGCGCGACAGCCGCTCCGTCCGGCTGACCGAGGAAGGGGAGCAGGTGCTCACCCACGCCCGACGCATGCTGGCGCTCGATCAGGAGTTCCGCGCGCAGTTTGATCCTCAGGCGCTAAAGGGCGAGGTGCGACTTGGCGTGCCCGATGATGTCGCCGAGAGATTCCTGCCCGAGATGCTGCGCCGCTTCTGCTGCACGCATCCCGGCGTCACGATTAATGCGCTTGTCGCCAACACGCAGCCAATGATCGACATGGTCGCCGAACGGCGCCTCGACATGGCGATCATCACACGCTTGCCGTCTCAGCGCGACAAGCGCCTGGGGGAGGTGCTGCGCTCAGAACAGCTCGTCTGGGCTGGCGCGCGCGGTGGGATCGCTCACGAGATGAATCCGATCCCGGTTAGCGTCTGGGAAGAGAGCTGCGCGTGGCGCAAAGCGGGTCTCGAGGGACTTGAGGCGCTGGGTCGCGACTATCGCATTGCGCTCGAGTCAGGCCACCTGAGCGGTCAGAAGGCCGCGATCCTCGCAGACCTTGCAGTGGCGACGATCCCTGTGACGGCACTGGGTGGGGATGTCATCGAATTGTCCGCATCCACGGGGCTGCCCAAGCTTTGCGCCTATGAGCTATGCCTGATTGTAGCAGATGGGCTGCAGGAGCACGCAGCGGCCGCGGCGGACCATTTGCGTGCGTCTTTTGCAGTAACGTCGCTGGCGGCGGCCTAGATCAGGCCCGCATGCGCCATGGCTGCGTCCATTTTGGCCGCCGTGGCATCCGATAGCTCCATCAGCGGGGAGCGGACTTCTGCAGAACACAGGCCCAACTTGGCCGCACCGTATTTCGCGCCACACAGGCCCGGCTCGGTGAAGACAGCCGCGTGGAGCGGCATCAGGATATCCTGAATCTCCACTGCGCGGGCGTAGTCGCCTGCAAGGCACGCCGCCTGCATTTCAGCACAAAGGTTCGGTGCCACATTCGCGGTGACCGAGATGCAGCCGATACCGCCCATGGCGTTGTAGCCCACGGCGGTGGCGTCTTCGCCTGACAACTGGATGAAGTCCGTGCCGCAGCTCAGACGCGTGGCAGGAACCCGCGCCAAATCAGCGGTGGCGTCTTTCACGCCCACGATCTCAGGCCGTTTGGCCAGCTCACCCATCGTCTCGTCGCTCATGTCGATGACCGACCGCGGCGGGATGTTGTAGATGATGATCGGCAGACCCACTTCCGCGCAGGCCTCGTAATGCGCCATCAGGCCCCGCTGGGTGGGTTTGTTGTAGTAAGGCGTCACGACAAGCGCGCCATCGGCGCCCGCGTCTTTCGCCGCCTGTACCAGGCGCACCGATTCTGCGGTGTTGTTGGAACCTGCACCGGCGAGTACTGGAACCCGGCCCGCAGCCTGTTCGACTACGGTCGCAACCACGGTGTCATGCTCGTCGTGGGTCAACGTCGGGCTTTCACCTGTGGTGCCCACTGGAACGATGCCATTGGTACCTTCGGCTATGTGCCAGTCCACCAGCCGTTTGAGCGCATCATGATCCACCGCATTGTTTGCAAACGGGGTGATCAGAGCGACCATCGAGCCTTTGAACATGTTAGCCTCCTTCGGCGAATTCGCGCGTTAGACTGTGCGCAGGTCCTGCTATGCCAAGATTGTCAGTTGCCACAAGGGGCCTGAGCGCTCATTTCAAAGAGAAACGAGCAGCGAACAGGGGTCCATGAGACCAATTCTGGCATTTGCTATCGCCCTTTTGATGATTTCGGGGGCTGCTACGGCGCAGGGAACTTCTGCGTTGAGAGAGGCGCTTGAGGCGCGCGCGGCCGGGGATTGGGATCGCGCGACCGCACGTGCGGCGGCTGCAGGGCCCCTGGCGCGGGACATTATCGAATGGCACCGGCTTCGCGCCAAAGAGGGGACCTTTGCCGAGACTCGCGCGTTTCTGGAGCGTCATCCTGACTGGCCAGGCCTCCCTTATCTGCGCAGCCGGTCCGAGCAGTCGATTACGGAAGCGGCTTCCGCCCGCGATATCATCAGCTTCTTTGCGCCTCAGTTGCCGCGCACGGGGAACGGGTCACTGCGCCTTGCCCAAACGTTGACAGCTGTCAACGAATCCGAAGCCGCCCGGACGGAAGCTGTGCGCGCCTGGACAACACATTCGATGAGTGAGGAGGAGGAAACAGCCTTCCTCGCCGCCTACGGCCAGACAGTAGCGCCGTTCCACGCGGCCCGCGCTGACATGCTGCTTTGGCGCGGCCTGACCGAGCAGGCAGAACGTCTATTGCCCCGTCTCAGTGCAGGCGATGCGGCCCTGACCCGCGCGCGGATAGCGCTGCGCGAGAACCGTGACGGGCTGAACGCATTGATTGCCGCTGTGCCTGCCCCGCAGTCCTCAGACCCCGGCTTGGCCTTTGAACGCTTCCTCTGGCGCGCGACGCGGGGGCGCACGGATTCCGCGATTGAACTGATCTCCGCGCAGACGGAACTTGGTCAGCCGGAAGCATGGGGCAACCTGCGCCGCCGCTACGCCCGACAGCTGATGCGAGAGGGCGCCGACCGCCGCGCCTATCGCCTTGCCGCGAACCACGGCCTCTCCGAGGGGCGCCACTATGCCGATCTTGAGTGGCTCTCCGGCTACATCGCGCTGCGCAAACTGCGGGACGCGGATCAGGCGCTCATCCATTTCGAGCGCGTGGAGAAGGCGGTGGATACGCCCATCTCGCTCGCTCGTGCTCAGTACTGGCAGGCCCGTGCCCATGCCGCCGTTGGCGTCACGGATGCGGCGCAGTTCGACTACATGCGTGCGGCTCAGCACCAGACTGCGTTCTACGGCCTCCTTGCCGCCGAGGAGATCGGCGTCGGCATGGACCCGGCTCTGATCGGCAATGAAATCTTCCCGGATTGGCGTGAGGCGGCTTGGACAGATAGCTCCGTCTACGAGGCAGCGCGTCTCCTGATTGCAGCGGGCGATCTGTCCCTCGGGGAACGTTTCCTGACCCATCTGGCCGAGAGCCTGACGCGTAATGAGATCGGCCAGATGGTCGAAATGGTGCGCGAAGAGCTGCGCGAGCCGCATCTCGAAGTCATGATCGGCAAGCGCGGCGTTCAGTACGGCCATCTGATCGAAGGCCCGTACTATGCCCTTCACCCGCTCGCGGACGAAACTGGTGGCGTGCCGCCTGAGCTCGCGCTCGCCGTGGCACGGCGGGAAAGTGAGTTTGACCCAAAGGTCGTCTCTCCCGTGGGTGCGCGCGGCCTCATGCAGCTGATGGTCCCTACCGCGCGGGAGATGGCCTCCGACCTCGGCGTTGGCTTTAGCGAGGGGCGGTTGACCAGCGACCCGGCCTACAACGCGCGCCTCGGCCTGACATTCTTGGCGGAGCTACAAACTCGTTACGGCAACAGCCCTGTGCTGATCTCGGTCGCCTATAACGCGGGGCCGTCGCGGGCGGACAACTGGATGGCCTCACGCGGAGACCCGCGTCGTGGCAATGTCGACGTCGTGGATTGGATCGAACACATCCCCTTCCGGGAGACGCGCAACTACGTGATGCGGGTGACGGAGTCTCTGCCTGTCTATCGCGCGCGCTTGGCGGGGGAGGCGGTGCCCCTGAACTTCGAGGCGACGCTGCGCGGCGCCATGCCAAGTGGTGAGGTCAGCGGCCCGAGCGCCCCTGTCTGGGCGCCGACGAAAAGCCTCAGGCCTCAGTTGAGGCCCGCCGCTCGCGCCACAGAGTAAAGAGGCCCGCCGCCACGACGAGCGCGGCGCCTGCGGCCACGTTCCAGCGGATGATTTCCCCAAAGACGCTCACGCCGATTGCCGCGCCAAAGACGAGCTGGAGGTAGGCGAAGGGCTGCACGGCGGAGGCCTCGGCCACCTCGTAGCAGCGGATCAGCAGGTAGTGCCCGAGGGCGCCTGTCATGCACAGCAGCGCCATCCAGCCCCAGTCGGGTGCGGTCATATCTTCCCAGAACCAGACACCTACGATGGTCATGGCCACGGCGCCAGCGGTTCCGGTCCAGAAGAACGACGTCTCAGTCGTGTCCTTGCGGGCGGCGTAGCGTGTGAGCAGGCCATAGAGCGCGAAGAGGCAGGCGCTGCACACGGCCATAAGCGCGTAGGGCGAAAAGACCCCAAAGCCTGGTTTCAGGATGACGAGGACACCCATGAAGCCGATCCCGATGGCAGCCCAGCGGTAGGGGCCCACCTTCTCGCCCAAGATCGGCCCGGAGAGCGCTGCCACGATCAGTGGGTAGACCGTGAAGATGGCAAGGCTCTCCACAAGTCCGAGCAGGGTAAAGGCCAGCACCATGACGCAGATCTCGGTGGCGAGCAGCAGGCCACGCCCCATCTGTAAGAAGGGTTGCTCGGTCCGTGCAGCCTTGCGGATTCCCCCCGCGCGCGTGCCCGCGACGGTCATGACAAAGGCCGCAAAGAACCAGTAGCGGACCATGACGACCATGATGACGTTGTATTCGCCGGCGAGGTGCCTGCTGATCCCGTCCTGCATGGCGAAAACGAAAGTGGTGGCCACCATTAGGGCGATGCCGAGGCGGTTGTTGGTCATCGCTGCCCCCGTGTCATATGCCGCTTGCGCCCGTAGCCTGGGACGCGTTCTACGCTGAAGCTCGCGTCTTCCAAAGATCGCCGTATTGCTCCGGCGGCGGAGTAGGTGGCGCAGGTGCCGCCCGGGGCCGTGTGTGCGCCGACGGCCGCCATCAATGCAGGCTCCCAAAGCTCCGGGTTCTTGGCGGGCGAAAAGCCATCGAGGAACCATGCATCGGCTTTCTGGGACCAGGCTGGCAGCGTCTTGCGCGCGTCACCGGTGACCACTCGGGCCTCGAGCCATGGGAGCGACAACTCGCCCTCCCACATGGGCGCGAGATCTTTCTCAAATAGCCCCGGAAACGCGTCAAGCGCGCGTTCGGCATCGCTTGGATCCATCGGGTAGAGCTCGAAGGAGGTGTAGTGCAGCGTGCCGGGCGTCCCGGCCTCGCGCCACGCGCGCACCGTCGCCAGAAAGTTCAGCCCGGTGCCAAAGCCAAGCTCGGCCACGTGGAACCCATCGCGGAACCGCGCGGGCAGGTCATTGCCGGACAGGAACGTATGCTCCGTCTCCGCCAAGCCGTTCTCGAGCGAGTAATAGGGGTCATCAAAACGGGTCGAGACGGGAACATCGCCGTCGCGCCACGTGACGTTGGCTGTGGGGTGCTCTATCTCGGCCATCGAGGGGAGCTAACGAGGGTGTGCACGCTTTGGCAAGCTACGATCTAACTATTCGGGGTGCGGGCATTTTTGGTTTGTCGGTCGCGTGGGCTGCGGTGAAGCGCGGCGCGCGGGTGCGTGTGGTCGATCCGGGCGGCGTGGCCGCTGGCGCGTCGGGCGGGATCGTGGGGGCCTTGGCGCCGCATACGCCTGAGAATTGGAACCCGAAGAAAGCCTTTCAGTTCGAGAGCCTCCTGATGGCGCGCGCGTTGTGGCCGGAGATTGAGGCTTTAACGGGCCTTCCCACGGGGTACGCCCGAACGGGCCGCTTGCAGCCCGTGGCGGATGCGCGGGCGCTCGGGCTGGCGCGAGCGAGGGCGGAGAGCGCCAAGGACCTCTGGCAAGGCGCGGCCACGTGGGAGCTTCGTGAAGCTGTTGAACCATGGGCGCCACAGAGCCCCACCGGCCAGCTCATCTTCGATGATCTCAGTGCCCATCTGAACCCGAAGCTCGCGACCCGCGCTTTGGCCAAGGCGGTGGAGGCCAAGGGCGGGGTGATCGAGGCCGAGGCCGACGATGAAGGTGCCGTGCTCTGGGCAACTGGTGCGGCGGGGTTGGCGGAGCTGAACGCTGGCAATGCAGTGAAGGGGCAGGCGGCGCTGCTCAGGCTCGACCGGGCGGGGCTACCACAGCTCTTTGCCGATGCGCTCCACATCATGCCACATCTCGATGGGACCGTGGCGATTGGCTCAACTTCGGAGCGGGAGTATGAACACGAAGGCACCGATGCGCTGCTCGATGACGTGATTGCGCGGGCCCGTGCAGCGGTGCCTGTGCTGGTGGAAGCAGAGGTGATACAGCGCTGGGCGGGCTTGCGCCCCCGCGCGCGCAGCCGGGCGCCGATGCTTGGGAGCTGGCCCGGAAGACCGGGTCACTACATCGCCAACGGTGGCTTCAAGATCGGTTTCGGCATGGCGCCCAAAGTGGGGGAGGTGATGGCTGACCTCATCCTCGAGGGCCGCGATACGATCCCTGAGGGGTTCGGCGTCGAGGCGAACCTACGCTGAGGCCTGGGCTGTCAGGCACAGCCGCCCGTCCGGCCCTTCGATCCAGAACTCACCGCCCGCCCGGCAGGCCTTCGCGGTCTCAAAATCCATCAGCGGCGCCAGCGCGCGGAAGCGGAAGCTTTTGAGCGGGCCGAGGGAGCGCTCCGCGAAGAGCATCAGATGCTGCGCCAAGAGGGGGCCGTGCACGACGAGGCCCGGGTAGCCCTCCACCCCCGTCGCATAGTCGGGGTCGTAGTGGATGCGGTGGCCGTTGAAGGTCAGTGCAGAGTACCGGAAGAGCGTTGTTGTATTGAACGCGAGCGGCTCACTTTCATCCGCCTCGGGCGCGCGCTTCGGCGGTGGGCGCTTGAAGTCGGCGGGGAGGTAGACGAGGTCCTGCTCCTCCTCGAGGATGAGGCCCTCTTGGTTGATCTCGTGTGAAACTGTGACCACGGCCATGGGCCCGGCGCGGCCTTCTTTCCGCTCCGCAGAGGCTACGCGAGACGTCAGCGTCGCGGGCACGCCAGCGCGTAGGGAGGCGTGGAACTGAAGGCGCCCGCCCGCCCACATCCGGCGCGGGAAACCCATGTCGGGCAGGAACCCTCCCAAAGCCGGGTGGCCATCGGGGCCAAGCTCGCCCGCCGGTTTCGGATCCCAGAAGTAGATCTGATGGAAGAAGGGAGGCAGGGGATCGCCGGCGGTCACGCCGCGCGCCTCCCCCAATGTCGCAAAAAACGCCTGAGCCCGCGCAGGATCAACCGAGCAGGTGAGGCGCCGGGCGCTGCTCACCCGATCTCGGCCTTGAGGTTGCCCATGAGCGTGCCGAGGAACTTCGCGGTGCTCTCATCCGCGAAGGTGCCGTCTTCGTTAAAGCCCTTCGCGCTCGAGGCGAGGTGGAACTCAGGCCCCGGTATCACGCGCGGCTGGAACGGATTGAGCGCAAGGCGCAGCGTCCACTGACCTCGCTCACCACCCGCGCGACCGGCGGCCGCAGACATCACCGCGACGGGCTTGCCCTTCCATGGCGCGCCCTCGGTGCGGCTCACCCAATCCAGCGCGTTCTTGAGCGACCCGGAGAGGAGCTTGTTGTATTCGGGCGTCGAAATGATCACGGCGTCAGCGGCTTTGATCTGGTCGGACAGCGCCTGAACGGAAGCCGGGATGCCGCCCTCTTCCACGTCGCCGGAGTAAAGCGGCAGATCGATGGACCCCATCGTGAACTCCGCTGGGTCAAAGATGTCTTTGGCCGCGTGGATGAGCTTGGTGTTCGTGGAGGCCGCGCGCAGCGAGCCGGAGATGCCGAGGAGGCGGTGGGCAGGCATTTGTCTTCCTTTTGTCAGTGCTGCGGAGGCAGATAGGCCTCGATGGCCGCACTGGCCACTATGATCCCTTCCTTATTGGCGGGCGTGCGCACGTGAAGCCCGCCCTCAACCGCCTTCACAGACACGCGCCTTCGCGGCAGATGGGCCTTCAGCGCCTCCAGATCGACGCTGTCCGGGTCAGGCACACCCACGGTCACCTCGACACGCATTTCGTCGTGAGAAATCCCGCGGACCTCGAAGAGAGGGATCGACGAATGACGCATCGCATCCTCGATCGCGCGGGTGGCTGCCTTGGTCTGGTCCCCGCCGTAAAGGTCGTTGCCCATGCCCATTTCGATGATGAAACGCTGATCGCTCATGACACGCCCTCCAGGGAGACTTTGATGGCCACATTAGCGATGACGGTAGGCTTGCCGTTCGGGCGCGGGATATCGAGCCCGCCCTTTTCGGCGTGGAAGGTCAGCTGGCCGTAAGGAAAGACAGAGGCGAGCTTGTCAGTGTCCACCTGATCGGGCTCCTGCACGCCGATCACGCAGCAGAGTTTCATGTCGGATTTATCCTTGCCGAAGAGCTCTGCTAGATTGATCGAGTTGTGCCAGAGCGCGTCTTTCAGCGCTCGCGTTGCGGCTTCGGTATAGTCTTGGCGGCGCAGCGAGGTGCCCATGCCGAATTCGATGAGGAGGGGGGCCATCAGTAAATCACCAGTTCAGGGGGAAGACGTCTGTTGTTGGCCATGCGTCGCTTGACCATGGCGGGCCGGAAGGGCTTGCCGTTCGTGCGCTCGATCGTGCGATCCCACGGCAGGCAATCGTATGTCTTGCGCATGATGCCGTTGTATTCTTCCGTGGCTGCGTCCTCATCGCCCGTTCGAGCTTCGATAAATCCCCTGAGAATGCGCTGATGAAACGAGATGTAGAAGGTGATCGAAGGATCTGCGAAGAGGTCCGTGATCTCTGGAATGAGGTCGTATTCCCCGCCTTCGATGTCCATTTTCACGAAGATCTTTTTGTGGTCGCCACGGTGCTTGGCGATCACGTCCTGAAGGCGGTGGGTTTCGATCGTCCAGCTCGCCTTACGGCCCGCAAAGAGCGATCCGGATGTTGAGTTCCCCGCCTTGCCCGGCGCGCCAATGGTGATCGGCTTGCCCGAGGCATGGATGCCTTCCTCAAAAATCCGGATCCGGGAAGACCAAGCCGCTTCGGCATTGAGGTCGACGTTGTTTCGGAGCGTTTTGAACGCCGCTTGGTCGGGCTCAAACGCCAAGGTCATGCCTGCGCTTTGAGCCGCGAAGAGGACCGTCGGCCCGATCCAGGCGCCGAAATCGATCACGAGGGTGTCTTCGTCCACAAAACGGTCGAAGATTTCGAACGTCTCGGGTTCCCAAGAGCCGTTGTTCACCCGTGCCCAGAAGTTGTCGTTGGTATTCTCAAGAACGCTGAAAGAGCGCCCCATCACGCTGATGTCTGTCGCCATGCCCGCCTCGTTTGTCTTTTGGCGGCACAGTGCCTGAAAGGCCAGATCCGATCAAGAAGCGTGCGCCTAGGCTGCGGGTGCCAATCCCGCGTCAGAGAGCTCCTGCCACAAGGTCTGTGAGACCGGGGCGGCGAAGTGGTCAATGTTTCTAAGAAGGGTACGGGTCTGCGTTGTGCCGATGAGGGTCGAGGCCACAAGGGGGTGCTGCGCCGGGTATTGCAGCGCGGCGGTGGGGAGCGCGACGTCATGGCGGGCGCAGATCGCTTCGATCTCGCGGACGCGGTCCATGATGGGCTGGGTCGCGGGGGCATAGTTGTAGGTGGTCCCTTCAGTGGCGCCGGTGGCCAGGATGCCGGAGTTGAAGACCCCGCCTACGACGATTTTGACGCCATGGGCCTCGCAGAGCGGGAAAAGGCGTTCCAGCGCGCGCTGTTCGAGCAGGGTGTAGCGCCCCGCGAGGAGGATGTGATCGAGCTCCAAACGGCCCACGAGCTCCTCGCAAATTTCAATAGTGTTCACCCCGATCCCGATAGCCGAGATCGTGCCTTCCTCCTTCAGCCGCGCCATCGCGCGGTGCCCACCGCCTTCGAGGAACTCGGCGCGGTGGTGATCGGTATCGGTGCCTGCATCTGGATCCCCCAGATCATGGGCGAAGAGGATATCGACGTGGTCGAGCCCCATCCGTTGCAGGCTGTCCTCATGAGACCGCAGCACCCCGTCATGGGTGAAGTCGTAGCGTTGCTTGAATGGCAGCGCGCTGTGGAAACCGTGCACGACGGGCGGCGGGGCGGGATCAGGCGACAGGAGCCTGCCGACCTTTGTTGAAATCACATGGCCCGTCTTGTCGCGCAGGAAGTCGCCCAGCCTGCGCTCGGAGGACCCATGCCCGTAGTGGGGGGCGGTGTCGAAGTAACGGATGCCTGCGTCCCACGCGGCGGAGAGCAGGTCATGCGCTTCCTTGGCACTCACCTTGCGGAAAAGACCACCCAGCCCCGAGCCCCCGAAGGAGAGGCGATGTTCGTCTGTGAGCACCTGCCGGTCCAATCAGTATTCCACACCGATCTGAGCTTTGATGCCGGAGCGGAAGGGGTGCTTAATGAGCTCCATCTCGGTGACGAGATCGGCGGCCTCGATCAGCTCCTCCTTGGCGTTCCGGCCGGTGAGAACGACGTGTGTCATCTCGGGCTTTTCCTCTGTGAGAAAGGTCACGACCTCGGCGATGTCGATGTAGTCGTAGCGCAGCGCGATGTTGATCTCGTCGAGCAGTACCATGTGGTTCGCCGGATCGCGGATCAGCTCTTTGGCTTTCTTCCACGCGGCTTGGGCCATCTCGATGTCGCGGTCGCGGTCCTGGGTTTCCCAGGTGAAGCCCTCGCCCATGGTGTGAAAGGCGCAAAGGTCCGAGAAACGCTCCAGGATAAGGTCGCGCTCGCCGGTGGACATGCCGCCCTTGATGAACTGCACGACGGCGCATTTGCGGCCATGGGCGATGTGGCGGAAGATCATCCCGAAGGCGGCCGAGCTCTTACCCTTACCTTTGCCGGTATGAACCATCACGAGACCTTTCTCATCGGTCTTGGTGGCCATGATCTTGTCGCGGGCGGCCTTCTTCTTGGCCATCTTGGTGGCGTGGCGAGCGGATTCGTCGGGCGTCTCGGACATGCTGATTTAACTTCTCCTTAACCATGGTTCGTCAGGGTCGAGCCATGCGTCTGCTTCCGCTCATCCTGATTGCGCTCGTGGCTGGGTGCAACACCCCAACACCGCAATTCTACGGTGTGACGCCGGTGAAGGTGAATGTGGACGGGTCGACCTACAAGGTCTTCCGGGCTGAAGACCGTGCGCAGGTTATCCGCACAAATGCTGAACTGCGCCCGAACGAGCGTGCGGAGGAGAAGATCACCCATGCCATCCAAATCGCCACGGGCTGCAAAGTCGTGGGCGCGCTGAAGGGCGATGTGGTGCTGGCCAATGCGCGGGTGGATTGCGGCGCCGGCACGCGGCCTTGGCCGGTGAAAGAGGTCGTGGAGGTGACCTGCGAGATCGACAACCGCGACCACGGCCGCGTTTACTGCACTCCGCTTTAGGCGGTGAGCTCCGCCAGCAGCGCGCGTGCCGAGTTGGAGCGCGGTTGCCAAAGACCGCGATCGATCGCTTCCTGGAACCTTTCAGCCATCTCGCGGAGCGCAGGCGCGTTGTGCTCGGCAATGAACTCCCGCACCTCGTTGTCCTCGAGGTAGGCCTCGTGGATCAGATCAAAATGGTGGTTTTTGACGACACCCGTCGTGGCCGCGAAAGCGAAGAGGTAGTCGGTTGTGGCCGCCATCTCGAACGCGCCCTTGTAGCCGTGGCGCATGACGCCTGCGATCCATTTCGGGTTCGCCGCGCGGGAGCGGACGACGCGGGCGATCTCATCATCGAGCGTGCGGATGCGGGGCGATTCAGGGCGGGAATGATCGTTGTGATAGATCCTGACGTCCTCGCCCTTGAGCGCGTTGATCGCTGCCGAGGCGCCGCCTTCGAATTGGTAGTAATCGTCGCTGTCGAGGATGTCGTGTTCGCGGTTGTCCTGGTTCTGGACGATGGCCTCCGCAGTCTTCAGCCGCGCTTCAAAGCCCGACCGATCCCGCGCGCCCGCTTCTTTGCCGTATGCGTAGGAGGACCATTCCAGATAAGCCTCGCCGAGCTCTGCGCGGTCTTTCCAGAGCCGTTCGTCGATCATCGCCTGCAGGCCCGCGCCATAGGCGCCGGGTTTTGAGCCATAGACCCGCGATCCGGGGGAGGCTTTTGCGGGGTTTTCTGCCTCTGTCTCATCGAGCGCCTGTACCGCGCGGGCGGCGCTGTCGACGAGGTCGATGAGGCCGGGGAAGGCATCGCGGAAGAAGCCTGAGACGCGGAGCGTTACGTCCACGCGGGGGCGGCCAAGTACGCTTTGGGGTAGGATTTCGAAGCCCGTGACGCGCCGGCCTGCGGTGTCCCATGTAGGTTTGACGCCCATGAGCGCGAGGCATTGCGCGATGTCGTCACCGCCCGTACGCATGTTGGCCGTGCCCCACGCGGTGAGCAGCATGGAGCGCGGCCAGTCCCCGTGATCCTGCAGGTGCTTCTCGATGAGGAGATTTGCGGATTTCCAGCCCAGCTTCCACGCCGTTTGAGTGGGCACCGCGCGGCTATCGACGGAGAAGAAGTTGCGCCCTGTGGGGAGTACATCAAGGCGCCCGCGCGTGGGCGCGCCGGAGGGTCCAGCTGGGATCGCCTCGCCATTGAGCGCGTTGATGAGGCCTTGGGTTTCTGCCGGTCCGCAGGCGCTGACGGCGGGGAGGATCCGGCGGTGCATCTCCTCCAGCACCGGTGCGGTGGCGGTGAAGTGCTCGGGCGTTTCAGACCAGCCCATGGCGAGTTTGGCGAGCTCCTCAAGGTGCTCGACCGTGTCGCCATTGCTGCGCCAGGGGCCGAGCGCGGCGCTCGCGCCTGCGGTCTTCAGGAATTTGTGGCGTGGCCCCTCGTAGGTGGCGGCCATATCGCAATCGAGCGGGTCGATGGTGACGCCGCAATCCGTGGCGAGCGCGCGGATGAGCGAGGCGTGACGCCCCTCACCATCGCCGCGGGGCAGGCGGGCGAGGGCGATGGCCAAATCACGCTCCAGATCGCCACCCGGCGAGGTGCCGAAGATGTGGAGGCCATCGCGGATCTGCGCCTCTTTCAAGTCGCAGAGATAGGCATCGAGCTTGGCCAGGTCGGTGTCGACATCCGCGCCCATGCCGATGTCACGGTCGAGGCCGGTGGTGGAGGCCAGCGTCAGGATTTCCTTGCGCAGATGCTTGACACGGCGCGCATCGACGCCGGCCGCCTCATAGTATTCGTCCACCAGCCCTTCGAGATCGCGGAGCGGGCCATAGGTCTCTGCGCGCGTTAACGGCGGGGTGAGGTGATCGAGAATGACCGCCTGTGCCCGGCGCTTGGCCTGCGTGCCTTCGCCGGGGTCATTGACGATGAAGGGGTAGATGTGAGGTGTGGGGCCGAACACCGCCTCCGGCGCGCAGGCCTCGCTCAGCGCCAGAGCTTTGCCGGGCAACCACTCCAGATTGCCGTGCTTACCCATGTGCACGATGGCGTGGACCTGCTGCACATGACGGAGCCAGAAATAGAAGGCGATGTAGTTGTGCGGCGGCGCGAGGTCGGGGGCGTGGTAGGTCTCTTCCGGGGCGATGTTGTAGCCCCGGGCGGGCTGGATGCCGACGGAGACGTTCCCGTATTCGAGTATGCTGAGCTTGAAGGCGGCGTCCGGGCCGTTGAGTATTTTTGGAAAGATGAAGGGGTCGGCTTCTGGGGCGCCCCAGCGGTCTTCTACCTTTTGGCGGAAGTCGTAGGGGAGCTCTTTGTAGTATGTCTCGTAGTCCGCGAGGGGGAGGGAGACGCCGCCGTCCGTCTCGGCGCGATCGGTGAGCCAGTTTGTGGGGCCCGCCATCATGGCGGCCATTAGATCGTCGGACGTCTCTGGTCCCTGTGTTTCGTACCCTGCGGCTGCGAGCGACTTGAGCGCGTTCACCGTGGCGGCGGGAGTGTCGAGGCCCACGCCGTTGGCCAAGCGTCCGTCTTTGTTCGGGTAGTTTGCGAGGATGAGCGCGACCTTGCGCTCTTTGGGCTGTGCGTGGCGCAGGCGTGCCCAGTTGGCGGCGAGGTCGGCCACGAATTCGATCCGGGTGCCTTCAGCCCGGTAGGTGGCGATGGCGCATTCGGTGGCCTCATCAAAGAAGGCTTCGTCTTTGAAGCTGACGGCGCGGGACAGGATGCGGCCATCGACCTCGGGCAGGGCGACGTTCATCGCAATGTCGCGGGCGGAAAGGCCGGTGAGGCCTTCAGCCCAGGCCTCCTCGCCCGAGGCGGCGAGCACGACTTGGAAAACGGGTGCTTTGGTCGCGGAGGGGGCTGTGAAGGGGTTTGCGCCTTCCGCCTCGGGCGTGCCTGTCGCGAAGGCGGTGCAGTTGAGGATGACGCTGGGCGGTGCCTCGGCAAAGAGCGTATCGAGTGTCGCTGCCGAGACCGGATCTTTCAGGGAGGCCACAAAGATGGGCATCGGGTTGAGGCGGCGGCGCGAGAGGCTGCGGATCAGACGGTTGATGGGGTTGAGGCCTGCGCCTTGCACAAGGGCGCGATAGAAGACGATGGGCACGATGGGCGCGCCGTCGGTCCAGTCCGTCCGCATGCGTGTCAGATCGATCTGGCCCGTGCCGGGCCAGTACAGACCGGCCTTCAGAAGCGGCGTGGCGGAGGCAGGCTTGTCACTGCCGGTGAGCATGGCTTGAGCATAGGTTAGGAAGGCCGCGGCATTCTCGGGGCCACCCTCGACGAGGTACGCCCAGAGGGCGTCGTAATCCTCGCCAGAGACGGTGGAGAATTCGCGCAGTTCGTCATCTGGTTTGTCGTCGCCGGGCAGGAACGCCACGGGGATACCGGCCTCGGCCAAGCGTGCGGCGTATTGCTCAAATCCGTAGCGCCAGTAGCCCGCGCCGCCGAGGAGGCGCGCGATCACGAGCTTTGACTTCGTGGCACAGGTGTCGAGTTGCATGTCCACCGATAGCGGGTGGCTGAGGTGGGTGAGATTTGCGAGGCGGAGCGTGGGTGCGCCGTCCATCTCGCTCCGCGCTTGGCTGAGCGCGGCGAGTTCGGTGTCGGCGGCAGAGATGAAGACGATCTCGGCCGGGGATTGATCGAGATCAACGGGCTCGGCGCTGTCAGAGATCTGTCCGGGTGTTGCTGCGAGAAGGTGCATCAGTTGAGCGC
The DNA here is from genome assembly GCA_022448245.1 of Paracoccaceae bacterium. Lineage (GTDB taxonomy): Bacteria > Pseudomonadota > Alphaproteobacteria > Rhodobacterales > Rhodobacteraceae > Shimia_B. The sequence continues at coordinate 91,768 of JAKVCO010000007.1, read as the reverse complement.
CGCCTGTGTTTTAGACGTCTGGGTGGCCCGGCGGGGTGCGCTTGCGCGGGTCATAGAGGCTTCTCGTAGAAAATCGAGAAGGCGGAGGCTTCGTAGTCACCAAATGGCTCGCACAGCATGAAGCCGTGACGCTCGTAGAGCGCGTGGGCGGCGTGGAGCGTGTCGCCTGTTTCAAGCTTGAGGGCGCCGAGGCCCACTTCGCGCGCGCGGTCTTCGATCTGGCGCAGGATGGCGGCGGCTACGCCTTTGCCGCGGGCCTCTGGCGCTGTAAACATGCTTTTGACTTCGCCGTAGCCCGCCTTTTCAGCAAGCGCGCCGGTGCCCAGCGTTTCTTGTCCCTCACGGGCTTGGAAGAAGTGCATGCCCGGGCCCATGAGCGCTTCGACTGCGAGATAGTGATTATCTTCGGGCGGGAAGAGCTCTTCCATGAGTCTATGGGACGCCTCGAGGAGCGACCGGGGCCCGGGGGCGGTTGGGTTTGCTTCCTCGATGATGAGCATGGTGGCCTTGTCCAGTTTAGGCGGCGGGTTCGAGCGCTGCTTCGATCGCCGCGCGATCGAGGCCGGCTTGACCGATGACGACGAGGCGCGAGGTGCGCTCAGTGAGCGGCTGGTCGAAATATGTCTCGATGCGGGGGCCCACGGCTTGGAGCGTCAGGCGCATGGGTTTGCCCTCGATTGCGAGGAAGCCCTTCAGGCGGAGGATGTCATGGGCGCGGATGACGTCGGCGACTTGTTCTGCGTAGGCGTTGCCGTCGCCGATTTCGCCGAGTTCGACCGTGAAGCTCTCGAACTCATCGTGGCCGTGTTCGTGGGCGTGATGGCGGTGGTGATCCTCATCGTCGTGATGGTGGTGATGATGCACCTCGTGACGGGCCTCCAGATCGCTTTCGGCGCCGATGCCTTGGCCCAGAAGCACGCCTACCGGGAGGGCGCCTTTGGTGGCGGGGACAACCTGTACGCCATCGCGCGACTCTGTTTTGAGTTTGGAGGTGAGATCGAAGGCTTCGCCTGCCGTCAGAAGGTCTGATTTGTTGACGACGATCATGTCGGCGCAGGCCACCTGATCCTCGAAGAGCTCGGAGAGCGGTGTTTCGTGATCGAGGCCATCGTCGGCGGCGCGTTGGGCGTCCACGGCGTCCACGTTGTGGGCGAAGCGGCCCTCGGTGACGGCTTTGCCATCGACCACGGTTACGACGCTGTCGACGGTGACCTTTGTGGAGATGCCCGGCCAGTTGAAGGCGCGGACGAGCGGTTGGGGCAGCGCGAGGCCCGAGGTTTCGATGACGATGTGATCCGGGGCGTTTTCGCGGGCGAGGAGCGCCTCCATCGTTGGGATGAAATCGTCGGCCACGGTGCAGCAGATGCAGCCGTTCGAGAGCTCCATGATGTCATCTTCGGTGCAGGTTTCATCGCCGCAGCCTTTGAGGATGTCGCCATCTACGCCGAGGTCGCCGAACTCGTTGATGATGAGGGCAATGCGCTTGCCTTCTGCGTTTTCGAGCATGTGCCGGATGAGAGTGGTTTTACCGGCGCCGAGGAAACCGGTCACGATGGTCGCGGGGATCTTTTGCGGCATACCTAGGCGCCTTTCTATCAAAATGGACAAGGCCTGGTCGGCCTTGTGCGTGATGCTGGTGAGGATGGCACGAGCGCCACGTCAGACGTTTGTTTGGCGGCGGAGGCGGGAAGGGTCAAGAGCCGCGCTTCTATGTAGGGTGCCTATATCTTGTGGATAACCCGAATGTGTGTCCCACATAATGTTGACAGAGATCGGTGAGGACGCCCACGATACCACAGCTCATGGAATCGGAGGCGCCCCGTGCGGTTTTCAAAGCTCAGGCTCAATGGCTTTAAAAGCTTCGTCGATCCTACCGACCTCGTCATTGCTGACGGGTTGACGGGGGTCGTGGGGCCCAATGGTTGCGGGAAATCCAACCTGCTTGAGGCGTTGCGATGGGTTATGGGTGAGAACCGTCCGACCGCGATGCGCGGCGGTGGCATGGAAGACGTCATCTTTGCGGGGGCGGCCACACGGCCTGCCAGGAACTTTGCCGAAGTCTCGGTCACCATCGACAATAGTGACCGCTTGGCGCCGTCGGGGTTCAATGAGGATGATCAGCTGGAGGTTGTTCGGCGGATCACCCGTGACATTGGCTCTGCCTACAAGGCCAACGGCAAGGAGCGCCGGGCGCGGGATGTGCAAATGCTCTTTGCGGATGCCTCTACTGGATCGCATTCGCCGTCGCTTGTCCGGCAGGGGCAGATCTCGGAGTTGATCAATGCGAAACCGCGTGCGCGGCGCCGGGTGCTCGAGGAGGCCGCTGGTATTAGTGGCCTGTATCAGCGCCGTCACGAGGCGGAGCTGAAGCTGAAAGGGGCTGAGGCGAACCTGATCCGCGTTGATGATGTGCTCGAGCAGCTGACCACGCAGCTGGCCTCGCTCGCGCGGCAGGCGCGTCAGGCGGCGCGCTATCGGGAGATCGGCTCGGAACTTCGGTTGGCGGAAGGCATGTTGCTCTACCGTCGTTGGAAGGAAGCAGATGAAGCGCGCGAGCAGGCCGAAGCGGCCCTGAGGGCGCAGGTGGTCGCTGCTGCGAAGGGCGAACAGGATGCGCGGCAGGCGATGAAAGCCCGCGAGGTGGCAGAAGACGCCGTGCCACCGAAGCGCGAAGAGGAAGCGATTGCTGGTGCGATCTTGCAGCGCCTTCAGGTTCAGCGTGATTCCCTCGATACCGAGGAGAAGACCGCGCGTGAGGCTGTTGAGGCTTTGGAAAAGCGGATCGCACAGCTCACCCACGATATCGAGCGCGAGGCGGCGCTGAACAAGGACGCAGGCGAGACCATTGAGCGTCTCGAGTGGGAAGCTGTCGAGATCCAGAAAGCCAACAAGGGCTTTGATGAAGAGCTCGCGGCGGCAGCCGAGGCTGCGCGCGGGTCGGCGGCAATCCTGCAGGAGCGGGAGAGCCAGCTTTCGACTGCAAACGAAGATACGGCGCGGCTTGCAGCCCGCCACCAGTCGGCGCTGCGCTTTCAGCAAGACAGCGCCCAGGCAGCGGAGCGGATTGCTGCACGTGCTGGTGAAGCGGAAGCGGCGATTGACGATGCAAAGCTTCAGGCCGCGCGATCGGTAGAGGCGCTGGAGGCGGTTAAAGAAACCGAACGTCAGGCTGGCAAGACCGTGGAGGCGGCCGAAGAGGCGCTGGCCAAGGCCGAAGCAGAGCGCAATGCAGCCCAGCTGGAGGAAGCGGAAGCGCACACCGTGCGGTCCGAGGCCGAAGGTGAAGCGGGAGCCTTGAAGGCAGAGGTTCAGGCGCTGGCGCGGCTCGTTGCGCGTGAAAGCGATAGCGGCAATCAAGTGATTGATGAGCTCTCCGTGGCGCCGGGTTTCGAGAAGGCGCTCGGCGCGGCTTTGGCGGATGATCTCAAGGCGCCGCGAATTGTGGACGGTGTGGCGACGGGTTGGCGCATGCTGCCGGCGTACGATCAGGCCACTGCCTTGCCGGAAGGTGCGGCGCCGCTTGCGTCGCGCGTGACCCTGCCAGATGTGCTCGCCCGTCGGATGGCGCAGGTGGGCGTTGTCTCGGAGGAAGAGGGCGCACGGTTGCAATCTTCTTTGATGCCGGGCCAGCGGCTCGTATCGCTTGCGGGCGATTTATGGCGCTGGGATGGGTATGTGGCTGCTGCCGCGGATGCGCCTTCGGCGGCGGCTCTGCGCCTTGAACAGGTGAACCGACTGAAGGCTTTGGAAGCGGAGGAGGCCGATGCGCAGAGGCGTGCGGCGGCGGCTCGCGAAGCACACGACGCGCTGACGACGCGGCTTGAGGGCCTGAAGCAAGCTGACCAAGTCGCGCGGCAAGAACGGCGTTCGGCAGATCAGCAGCAAGCGGATGCGGCGCGTGCGTTGTCGCGCGCGGAAGCCGACCAAAGCATGGCTGAGGGCAAGGTCGAGTCACTGAGCCTTTCCGTGACGCGGCTGCGGGATGAGGAAACGGCCGCGCGGGCCCAGCTTCTGGAAGCAGAGCGCGCCTTGGCGGCGTTGCCTGATCTTGAGACGGCGCGTGCAGAACTCGAGGATGTGAAGCTGACGGTTGAAGCGTCGCGTGTGACCATGTTGGCCCACCGGACGTCTCATGATGAGCTGCGCCGAACAGGCGAAGCACGCACGAAGCGCAGTCAGGAGATCGCCAAGGAGCTGAGCGGTTGGCGCCATCGCTTGGAGACCGCGGCGGCGCGCTCTGAGGAGCTGACGACGCGCAAGGAAAGATCCGAAGCGGAGCTGAAGGCGGCGAAGTCGACGCCCGGCGAGATCGCGGAACGGCGCGAGGCGCTGCAGTCTGAGATCGAGAAAGCGGAGGCGCGCAGGAAAGAGGCCGCTGATGCCCTGGCGCTTGCCGAAACGGTGCTGCGTCAAGCGGTTGAGACTGAGCGTAATGCGGAGCGCGGCGCGGGTACGGCGCGCGAAATGCGGGCTGCGGCTGAAGCGCGATTTGAAGCCGCGCGCGAGACGCTGGAGGCGCGGGCCGAGGCCATTCGCGAGGCGCGAGATGTGACGCCGGACAAGTTGCTAGAAGAGATCGAGGTGGATCCTGCGGCGATGCCGGCAGCGGACTGCGTTGAGGCGGATGTCGCGCGGCTGCGCCGTCAGCGGGATGCTTTGGGCGCCGTGAACCTCCGCGCTGAAGAGGACGCGCGCGAGGTGGAAGAGGAGCGCGATGCTCTGGCCACAGAGAAAGAGGATCTGGAGGCCGCGATTGCCACGCTTCGGTCGGGGATTGCGTCGCTTAACAAAGAGGGTCGCGAGCGGTTGCTGGCGGCCTTTGACGAGGTGAACAAGAACTTCTCACTGCTCTTCACGCATCTCTTCGGGGGTGGTGAAGCGAAGCTGGTGCTCGTGGAGAGTGAAGATCCGCTGGAGGCCGGCCTCGAGATCATGTGTCAGCCGCCGGGAAAAAAGCTGTCGACGCTGTCGCTCTTGTCGGGTGGCGAGCAGACGCTGACAGCGCTGGCGTTGATCTTTGCGGTGTTCCTTGCGAACCCGGCGCCGATCTGTGTGCTCGACGAGGTCGACGCGCCGCTTGATGATGCGAACGTCACGCGGTTCTGTGACCTCCTCGATGAGATGACGCGGCGCACGGCGACGCGGTTCTTGATCATTACGCACCACGCGGTGACGATGAGCCGGATGGATCGTCTGTTTGGTGTGACGATGCAGGAGCAGGGTGTGAGCCAGCTGGTGAGTGTCGATCTGCACGGGGCCGAAAAGCTGGTCGCCTGATCGGGCGGGCCGCTGGGACGGACGCTCTTGCTGCGCTGCGCTGGCAATTCGCCCCGCCCACCGTCCCTTCGAGCGCACATGTGTGTGAGCATCGCCTGATTGTGAACTTCTGATTCACGAAGGTCGGGCTAAGCTTCCGCTCATGCGTGGATTGATCCTTTTATTGACCTTTGCCGCCGCCGCTCCTGCTTTTGCTCAGGGCATTCGTGATGGCGATACTGTTCTGAGTGACGATGAGATGCGGCTGGAGGTGCGTGGCTCGACCCACACCTTCTTTGATGGAGGCCAGTCGTTCTTTTCCGTCACAGACAGCTATTCCTACACCTACCCTGATGGGGGTGTGGCCCACGGGCGCTATGAGATCCGCGAGGACGGCGTCGTCTGCACTTTCTTCAACCACGGGTTCGAGCGCTGCGACACCTATGTACGCAACGACGGGCGTCTCGTCTTGATTGACGGCACGGGCGTGCGGTTCCCTGTGCAACTCGCGGAGAGCGGCCAGGCCTCTTAAAGCGCGTTCAGCAGCGCAGGTGTTGGCCAGGCATCGGCGGGAAGACCCAGGCGTCGCTGCTCTGCCCGCACGGCCGCGCGTGATTTCCGACCGAGGATGCCGTCGATATCGCCCACATCATAGCCACGTGCGGCGAGCTTCCTTTGCAGCGACCTCATCTCGTCCCCCGAGAGACCGCCGAAAGGATCACCTGCGTCATAGATCGGTGCGCCTTCGAGGCGGGTGGCGAAGTAGGCCGCTGTCATCACGTAGGTGAAGCTTTGGTTCCATTCGAAGAGTACGGAGAAGTTTGGATAGGCCAGGAAGGCGGGACCTTTGTGGCCTTGGGGCAGGAGGAGTGAGGCTTGCGGCGCGCCAAGGCTCCCCTCCCGCGCGGAAACGCCGAGGGCGGCCCAATCGCGGGTGGATTTCACGGTGTCGAGGCCGGAGAGAGACCAATCGAAACCGGCAGGCACCATTACCTCTTGGATCCAGGGCTCGTTCGCGCGCCAGCCAAGGGACCGCAGCATTGTCGCCCCGGAGAGGAGCGCGTCCGGCGCGGAGGTTTTCAGAGACACGCGCCCGTCGCCGTCGCCATCGCGCCCGTTTTCGATGATGTCTTCGGGCAGCATCTGGACCATGCCGATCTCGCCCGCCCAGGCGCCAGTTGTCGTCGCAGGGTCCATGCCCCCCTGCGCCGTGAGCTCGATCGCGGCGAGGACTTGGGGGCGGAAGAGCTCAGGACGGCGGCAATCATGCGCCAGCGTCAGCAGCGCGTCGCGCGTATTGAAGTTGCCTTGGAAGCCGCCGTAATCCGTTTCGAACGCCCAAAAGGCCGTAAGCACGCCGCGGGGAACGCCGATCTCCCTGTCGATCCGGTCGAAGGTGGCAGCGTAGCGGCTCAGGTTCGCGCGTCCATTGTCGATGCGGTTTTGCGAAATCAGCGCGCGTGAGAAGTCGAGGAACGGTTTCTGGAAAACGCCTTGGCTGCGATCGGCGCGGAGCACGCTTTGAGCCTGTTGGGCGCCTGCGAGGAAGCAGTCCACGGCGGTGCTGGGCAGGCCTTCGGCCAAAGCCTCGGTCCGGATGCCGTCGAGGAAGCTTGAGAAGTTTCCGCCGCATTCCGCCTGCACGCTGGTGGCCAAGATGAGGGCGATCAGGGTAGGTCGAAGCATGAGAATATCCGTTCAGAAATGGCTATAGATCAGGGCCAAGGCGAGGCAGGCCGCCCAGACACGCCAAAGCGCGTTTATGGCGGTCTCGATGTCTGTTGGTGCCAGACTGCGCTTGCCAGAGCCATTCACAAAGGGGAAATCGCGCAGCTCGCCCTCATAGGTGCGGGGCCCCGAGAGAGCGATGCCTTGGGATCGGGCGAGCGCTGACTCGGGCCAGCCCGCGTTGGGGGAGCGGTGGAGCGGGGCCTCCCGCCGCACCTCGCGCCAGTGGCGTAGGCCACCTTGAGTAAGGAGGATCAGCAAGGCCGTCAGCCGCGCGGGGATCAGGTTCACAAGGTCATCGAGCCGCGCGGCGGCCCAGCCGAATTCTTCGTGGCGTGGCGTGCGGTAACCGATCATGCTGTCGGCTGTGTTGATGGCCTTGTAGGCGATCATGCCGGGCAGCCCGCCGATGGCCAGCCAGAAGAGGGGTGCTGTGACGCCGTCTGAGAGGTTTTCGGCCGCGCTTTCGATGGCCGATCTGGCAACGGCGGAGGCGTCCATTTCAGCGGTGTCGCGTCCCACGATCATGGCCACTGCTTGGCGGCCGTCGCTGGAGCTGAGGCGCAGCGCATCGGCGACGGCTTGCACGTGGTCGGCCAGTGACCGCTGCGCGAGGAGTATTGCGGCGATGACGGCTTGTAGGGGCCATGGCAGCCAGCTCAGCGCGCCGCCGATGAGGAGCGAGACAATGAGCAATCCCACCACCAGCAGAACGCCTTTGGCTTTGCGCGCCTCGCCGTTGTTTAGCCAAAACTCCGCCCGGCCAATGGCGCGACCGATGACGACGGCGGGGTGGGGGAACCTGTCCCAGAGCCACTTCGGCTCCCCAAACAGGGCGTCGAGAACGAGGGCGAGCGCGATCATGGGGCTGGGGCGGCTGCGCCGATGACGTCTTTGACGGCCTCAACCGCGCGTTCGAGCTGGGGCCAGCCGTGGGCAGGCGGGAAGCCGAAGCGGATCCATGTTTTGGAATAGGAGAAGGTGCGCGTGAGGATGTGCTCTGCGCAGAGCGCGTCTTGCAGGGCTACGGCATCTGGCACTTCGTAAAGGCGGAAGAGGTCCGTGCCGCCAAGAGTTTTCGCCCCAGCGCCAGACATCAGCTGATCCAGCTGCGTGGCGTCTTTTGAGAGGCGTTGGCGGGTGGCGCTTGCCCACGCTTGATCCTCCAGCGCGCGGGCGCCGACCTCGAGGGCAGGGCCAGATACGGCCCATGGCCCAAGATGATCCTGCAACGTTGCCTCACCGGCGGCGAAGGTCTGCTCCGTGCCGATGGCAAAGCCCAGCCGGAGGCCAGCGAGGCCCCAGAACTTCCCGAAGCTTTTGAGGATGATGATGCCATCGTTCGCGGCCAGCTCAATGTGGGAGGCCTCTGGCGTCACGTCGCAAAAGCTCTCATCGATGATGGTCAGCGGGCGTCCCCCCATGGCCTCGGCGGGCCAAAGGCGGCCATCGGGGTTGTTGGGATGGACGTAGACATGATTGGGCTGCCCAGTCTCAGCGGTCTCCACGCTTTTGGCATGAGCGTCGAAGGAGGCGGCGTGCTCGTTATAGGTCGGCGTCGGGATGTATGTGCCCGCATGATCCGTCAGCGAAGGCATCTTGGCGATGAGAGCGGAGGCCCCCGGTGCGGGCACGATCACCGCGCCCTGCGGGACATTCCAGAACTGCCGCGCGGCGTGCACCAACCGGTCATAGGCCGCGCTGCCAGGTAGCGCCGTCCATGCATGGGACGACAGACTTCCTACGGGGTAGGGCTCCGGATTGATGCCCGTGGAAAGATCGAGCCACGCCTCACGCGTCCCGCCGAAACGGGCCATGGCCACGTCCAAGCCGCCGCCATGTTCATGCTTTTGTGCTCTGTTTGCGTCCTCTGCCATGGATGGCAAAGGGCCACAGCCTTAGGCGGCTTTCAAGCCCCCGCGACCATGGGGCTCCCACCAGTCGATATCTGGGTTGATGGGCATGATCCGGTGCGGGTTAATGCTCTCGTGGCTGTAGTGATAATGGCGCACGATGTGGTCCATGTTCACGGTCGCCTCGACACCCGGCATCTGGAAAAGCTCGCGCGTGTAGGCCCAGAGCGCAGGGTAATCCATCAGGCGCCGTTTGTTGCACTTGAAGTGCAGGTGATAGACCGGATCAAAGCGCACGAGCGTGGTGAAAAGGCGCCAGTCGGCCTCAGTAATCTGATCGCCCATTAGGTAGCGATGCGCGGTCAGTCGCTCGTTGAGCCAATCCATCGTCTCGAAGAGAGGGACCACGGCAGCGTCATAGGCCTCCTGCGTCGTTGCGAAGCCGGACTTGTAAACGCCGTTGTTGAGCGTGTCGTAGATACGCGCGTTCACGGGCTCGATCTCGTCCCGGAGCTCTGCAGGCCAGAGGTCGAGCGTGTTGCCTGTGATGCCGTTGAAGGCGGAGTTGAACATGCGGATGATCTCGGAGCTTTCGTTCGAGACGATCTTTCCCTGCTTTTTGTCCCAGAGGATTGGTACAGTCACGCGTCCTGTCACCTCCGGATCCGCCTTCAGGTAGATGTCGCGCGCGAAAGCGCTGCCGAAGAGGCGGTCGCCCGTGGCGCCCGTGTCGTCCGTCTCGAACGTCCAGCCGTCGGTGAGCATGTCGGGATGCACAGCGTCGACGGTGATGATGTCCTCAAGGCCCTTCAGCGTACGGAAGATCAAGGCGCGGTGGGCCCAGGGGCAGGCGTAGGAGACATAGAGGTGATAGCGATCGGCCTCGGCTTTGAAGTCGCCTTCGCCGGTGGGGCCCGCGCTGCCGTCTGCGGTGATCCAATTGCGGAACTTCGCCTCGGTGCGTTTGAACGCGCCGCCGGTGGATTTGGTGTCGTACCATTGGTCGACCCATTTGCCGTCTACGAGAAGTCCCATTGATGTCTCCTTTGCTTCAGGTCTGATCTAGACGGTGCATCATTGCGCGGAAATGCAGACCAGCGCGCGGCTGCCCTGCGCAATTGCACGGAACCCGCATGGCCCCTCTGGAAACGCCATGGTAGCGGGGGGCATGGCCGCCCGTTCTCCTCACCTCGCAACATTGATGATCGCGTCTGGGCTGTCGGTTCTGTCGCTTAACATGTTCTTGCCGTCCCTGCCGCAGATCGCGCGGGATTTCGACGTGGGCTTCGCCACGGCGAGCTGGGCTGTTTCCGGCTATCTTGCGCTAACGGCGGTGTTGCAGCTGCTTGCTGGGCCGATATCGGACCGGGTGGGGCGGCGGCCGGTGGTACTCTTTTCCTTCGCAGCTTTCGCTATCCTGTCGGCCTGTTGCGCCTTGGCGCAGAGCTTTGAGTGGTTCCTAGCGGCGCGGATGCTGCAGGGGGTGATTATCTCGTGCTCCACCATGGCGCTGGCGTCGGTGCGGGACACCTCGGATGTCGGTGATGCGGCGCAGCGGATCTCTTGGGTGTCGATGGGCATGGCCGTGGGGCCTATGATTGGTCCCGCGATCGGCGGCCTGCTCGACGCGGCCTTTGGATGGCGGGCCACCTTCTGGTTCCTCAGCGCGGGCGGCGCGATCCTTTTCATCGTGGCGCTCATTGATTGGACAGAGACGAACCTGAACCGCACATCGAGCTTCGGGGCGCAGTTCCGTGCCTATCCGACGCTCCTTGCCTCCGGCACGTTTTGGTCCTTCGCGGGCGTTGCCGTCTGCGGCATCGGCTGCTTTTTCATCTTCATCTCGGGCGCGCCATTGGTTGCCGATAAGGTGCTCAACATCTCGACCGCCGAGCTTGGGATCGCCATCGGGATCATCACGATGGGCTATTTCTTCGGGAATGCAGTGTCTGCCCGGATCACCAAGCGCGTTGGGCTTGGGCCCATGGTTGTGGCAGGCCGGGCGCTGCAAGTCGCAGCGATCACAACGAACCTGATCCTCCTTGCTGTGGGCGTCTTCGATCCTCTCAGCTTCTTCGGGCTAATGTCGCTGGTGGGCTTCGGCAATGGCTTGGCGAACCCGTCGGCGCAGACAGGCCTGATGTCGGTGAATTCAGCACTGTCAGGTAGTGCAGCGGGTCTCGCAGGTGCTTTGGTGCTGGCCTTTGGCGCGGTGTTCACGGCGCTTTCGGCGCGCTTGATCGAGGCGGGTCCGCCGGCGGCCACGCTTCTTTTCACGATGCTTGCGGTTGCTTTTGTGGGGCTGCTTTGCGCGCTCTCGGCCTACAGGCTCTCCAACGCTGCATCGAGCGCTTCAAAGACGTGACCGGCCACAACGCCGGGCGCTTCCTCGTGGGCCAGGTGGCCTAGATTTGGCAGCCTGACGACACGTGCGTCGGGCATGCGCGCGGCGGCGATCTCTGAGACTTTCGGAGGCACGGTTTTGTCCTCTTCTCCCACGATCAGGGTCGTGTGCGCTGCGTTTCGCGGCAGCCGGGTGATGAGGCCGTCGAGATTCCACGCCGCCATCATGCGCAGTGTCCCGTCCACATGGCGCGACGACGCCACGAGCGCGCGGTAGAGGTGCTGCCCCTCCTCATCGATCTCCGAGCCCGTGCTTTCGAGGAGCTTCTTGACCGCGCCGGGCGAGGAGGTCGTGGTGGAAAAGAACGTGGCCGTCAGCGGGTTCAGCGCCATCAGTTTCGCAGCCAGCGGGAAAGCCCAGCCCGCCACGCCCTCGAACCGGCCTAGGGCGGCGTTGATGCCGATGACGTTCTGGGTCAGGCCCTCTTCTGCCATTCGAAGGGCCAGCGCCCCGCCTGCGGAATGGCCAATCAAGGCCACGGGTTTCCACCCTTCTGTCCATGCAAGCGACGTCAGATCCCGCGCCAATGCGTCGAGCGAATAGCGCCCCGAGACGCGGGGACGTGAGAAGCCCTGACCTGGGTAGTCAATCGCGATGCAACGGTAGTGCTTGGCGAGTTCTGGCATCAGCCCACGAAAGCTCTGCGTTGCGCCGCCCGCGCCGTGGAGGAGCATGATCTCTGGCCCGCAGCCCATCTCCTGCACATGCCAACGGCCGCCGAGACCGCCTGTGGCGATGAATCGGCTGTGGGCGGCATGAGGCCAGCTATCCTTCCAGCGTCGCCAGTCCATTTTACCCCAGTGCGCCAGTGACGGCGGTACTCAGCTTGGTTGCATCGGCTCTTGGTAGAGGCAGGTAGGTCCCGTCCAGCGTTTCGGCCAGTGTGCGCAGCGCGCGTTCGGGCCGTTTGCTCACATCGATGACGAGGGCCTCGATCCCTTGCACGAAGGCAACTTGCGCCATCTTGGTGGCATCCGCAGCCGCGCGCTGGCGGTCGGCCTCACCGTCGAGGGCCACATTCGCGCGACCATCAGTCAGCAGAATGAGGGTTGGTGTCATGCCGCGTGCCTTGGCGTGCATCGCAACTTCGGTCGCGGTCTGCAGCCCTGTAGCGAGCGGTGTGCCGCCCCCGCCGGGCAGCCCGGCCAAGCGGCGCTTTGTCTGAACGAGGGATCGTGTGGGCGGTAAAAGCACCTCGGCCTTGGCTCCCCGGAAGCTGACGAGCGCCACGTGATCGCGGCGGGCATAGGCCTCGGCCAACAGAAGCTCGATGGCACCTTTGGCTTCGGCGAGCCGTGCAAGCGCCGCCGAGCCTGAGGCGTCGACGGCAAAAATCAGGAGGCGATCAGATTTCTCCTCAAATCGCTTGAGGCGAATGTCGCCTGTGCGGATCTCCAAGGGGCGATCCACAGGAGAGTTTTCCTTGCGAATGGCCTGCCACGGCGCGGCGGCCCGAAGCGTCGCCACCAGATCTAGCCGCGCGCGTTCATCAAGACGCCCAGCGCGCGAGGGCAGCGGGCGCCCGCGTCTGTTGCTCGTCTTCTTGGCGCCTGCGCCAGAGCCTTTTGCCCCGCGACGGGCGCGCTTCGCGGCCACTTGGGCGAGGATGTCGGTGGGCAGCGCGGCGCGCACGGCCTCCAACAGCAATTCTTGTGGGATATCGAGGCGATCATCGTCGCCTTCGTGATCCTTGGCCTCCCCCCCGTCGGGCGGCGGAGGTGGCGGGGGGGTATCCTCGTCCAAGGGCTCAGGCATCCGGGTGGCGCGGGGGGCCAGCGTAAGGATGGCGGCGGCCTCGATGTCCTCGGGTGTTACGTCCCGGCGTCGATGCAGCATGGCATGGGCGCGCGCCGACCGCAGACAGTGGATGGCCGCGCGGAGGGAGGAGACACCAAGGCTTTCACAGAGTTCAGCGATGGCCGTGATATCGGCGTCGCTCGCCTTGACGTCGGCGGGCGGGGGCAGGGTGCCCATGCCCACCAGCGCATCCCCGCAGGCAATGCCTTCAAGGTCGATCGGAAAGGCGAGCCGATCCTGAATTGCCTCGGGCAACCTCTCATCATCCGCGCCCTCGTCATAGGCGACGAGCATATGCTCCCCAGTGTCGAGTGCTTGGCCAAGCCGCGCGGCGAGGTTGGGCTCCATCCGCTCGGCCATGGGTACGAGCAGGGTCGACGGCGTGGCCAAAAGGCCCTGAAACTTGATCTCGCGACCGGCCTCAAGCGTGGCCGCAAGGTTGAGCCCGCCAAAGAGTTGTTCGTTTGAGATGGAGAGAGGGACTTTGCGAAGTGGCAGCGTCAGCCGCCCGAGTGCGGCGGTCCAGCGGTCGCGAACGGGGCCTGACCTGGCGCGCAGGGCGATGCCGCCCAACCGTGGCTCCAGCGCCAAAAGTTTGAGCGCAAGGAGGGCGTTCGCCCATCGCTGGGCGGGCTCGGTCACGCGCCCAGAACCTCTTCGACCACCCGAGTGACGCGGGTGTCCGAGCCAGCCTCATCGAGCGGATCGCGGCGCAGACGGTGGCGCAGCGCCATAGGCGCGACATCGGCGATATGGCTCTCATTCATGCGTTTCTGCCCGCGCCATGCCGCCAACGCGCGGCCTGCTTTGAGCAGCGTCAGCTCTCCACGCAGACCATCGGAACCGAGGGCGAGGCAGAGCTCTGCACAGCGTTCAAGCACGGATGGCGGGGTGATGACTTGGGGCAGGATCGTGCGCGCCGCGAGGATGCGACCGCGGATGGCGGCGTCCTCATCGGCCCATGCGTCGAGGAAGGCAGGGGCGTCCCGCTCAAACGCATCGCGGCGGGCGATCACCTCGATGCGGGTCTTGATGTCCTTGGGCGATGACACGTCCACGCTGAGCCCGAAACGGTCGAGAAGTTGCGGACGCAGTTCGCCCTCTTCCGGGTTGCCGGAGCCCACGAGCACGAAACGCGCGGGGTGGCGGATAGACATGCCCTCACGCTCCACCACGTTTTCACCAGACTGCGCCACATCAAGCAGCAGATCGACGATGTGATCTTCGAGCAAGTTCACCTCATCGATGTAGAGGTACCCGCGGTTGGCCTTGGCAAGGAGCCCGGCCTGAAACGCTTTCTTGCCCTGCGTCAGCGCCTTTTCGATGTCGAGCGCACCAGTCACGCGGTCTTCGGTTGCGCCAAGGGGCAGGTCGATTACGGGTGTCGCCGTCTCCACCGGATCGGCCTCGGGCACCTCGGCCCAATCCGGGCAATCCTCGTAGGCGGCAGAATTCACCGGGCAGCCCGGCACCGCCGTGATTTGCGGCAGAAGCGCTGCGAGCCCGCGCACGGCGGTCGATTTACCTGTGCCGCGGTCGCCGAAGACCAAAACGCCGCCGATGGCGGGTTCGATGGCCGTCAGCACCATCGCGCGTTTCATTTCGTCTTGTCCGACGATGGCGGAGAAAGGGAATGCAGTCATGGCATATCCTTGAGTTTTTCGAGCGGGCTTTGGCCTTCCCAGGCGCCGTGTTCACCGGTGACGGCGAAACGGGCGTAGAGTTCCTCCCGGAACCAAGCGCCCTCGCGCACGGCGCGGATGGCTTGCGCATGGGGGCCGTCTTTGCGGGCAAATTCTGCCATGGCGCGGGAAGAGGGCCAGATGGAAAAAGTGACTTGGTGGAACCACGGAACCTCACCAATGCCGATCTTGAAAGCTACGTTTTCATCAAGACCGATGCGCTTGGAGATATCGGGCACGCGACCCCAGAATTTCATCAAAACGCTTGGCTTTATGGTGGCGCGGGTAAGCGCGGCCAGCGGGCCTTCGGGTGGCTCCTCTGAGGTCTCGAAGGGTTGCTTGCCGGCCCAGTTTCCGCGCGATTGCGTGGGCGTGAGGTAGACTGTCCAGCTCTCAACAGCCCTGCGACGGTAGCGTTCGAAGAACTTTTCGCCTTCCACACGCGTCTTGGCGGTTTCGGCGTCTGGCCATGTGCAGAGCACAGCGTAGACGGCGGTATTGGGCACCGGTGTAAAACCCTCGCCCGTGCCTGATCCGCAAAGCTTCCAAAAGCCCACGTCCGGCACCCGTGGCAATAGAATCCGAGACACGCCCATCATCGTAAAGGCCCAGAGCTTGGACCCCGGTCCAGAAAACCGGAAGAAGGACAGTGAGACGGTTTGGGTCATGCGGATTCCCGAAGTTGTCAGTTTATCATGACACACATATGGAAATTTGGGAAGACAATCACGTCTAATCCATGCGATACATGTAAATAAAAGCTGACAGTCAGGAATCGCCAATGGATTCATCCGTTCAGGGTCCAACCAAAGCAATCGTCGTCGGCGCCGGTCTCGGTGGGCTCGCGACGGCCATGCGTCTGGGCGCTAAAGGCTACCAGGTGACGGTGCTCGACAAGCTCGACCGCGTGGGTGGCCGAGGGTCTTCGATCACCCGGGATGGGCACCGCTTTGACCTGGGGCCGACGATTGTCACGGTGCCGCAAGTCTATGAAAAGCTCTGGGCAGCCTGCGGGCGCAACTTCCATGACGATGTAAAGCTGACGCCCCTTGATCCGTTCTACGAGATCCGCTGGCCCGATGGGTCGAACTTCTTTGCCACCGGCGACACCAAGATCATGGAAACCGAGGTCGCCCGGCTCAACCCGGATGACGTGAAAGGCTACCGCCGTTTTCTGAAAGATTCCCACCGTCGCTATGTCGTGGGCTTTGAGGGCATGGTGGCAGAGCCTATGCATCGTCTCTGGGACACGCTGAAGGTTCTGCCGACATTTGCAATCCTGCGTGCCGATCAGTCCATTCTCGGCCTCGCGCGCAAGCGGGTCTCGGACGAACGCCTGCGCATGGCGCTGTCCTTCCACCCGCTCTTCATCGGCGGCGACCCGATGCATGTGACGTCGATGTACGCGCTCGTCAGTCATTTGGAGAAAGAATACGGCGTGCACTACGCCCAAGGCGGGGTGCAAGCGATCGCCGATGCCATGAAGCGCGTGATCGAAAATCAAGGAGGCGAGGTGCGCCTGGGTGTCGAAGTGGACGAGATCCTCTGCGACGACGGGCGTGTGAGTGGCGTGCGCGCGGAAGGCAAAACTCTTCGCGCGCCGTTCGTTGTCTCGAATGCGGATGCGGGTCACACCTACTCGCGCTTGCTGCGCAAACAGAAGCTTCGCGGGTGGACCCGCGCCAGCCGGTCGCGTCGATGGTCGATGTCGCTCTTCGTTTGGTACTTTGGCACGTCAGGCACGCGAGAGATGTGGCCGGACGTCGGGCATCACACGATCCTGTCGGGCCCGCGCTACGAGGGGCTTCTGAAAGACATCTTTATCAAGGGCAAACTGGCCGATGACATGTCGCTCTATCTGCATCGCCCCGCATTGACCGACCCTACTGTCGCGCCTGATGGAGGGGATACTTTCTATGCTCTGTCGCCGGTGCCTCACCTAGGGCACGAAAGCGTCGATTGGGCGGAGGAAGGCGCAGCCTACAAACGCAAAGTCGCGCGCGTCCTCAACGATACGATCCCGGGCTTTCAGGATCACTTGTCGACCGAGGTGGTCTTCACGCCCGAGACGTTCCGCGACCGATATCTTTCGCCCTTCGGCGCAGGCTTTTCGCTCGAACCACGGATCCTGCAGTCCGCATGGTTCCGTCCTCACAACGTGACCGCGATCCCGGGGTTGTACCTGACCGGAGCGGGCACCCATCCGGGGGCAGGCGTTCCGGGTGTTGTGTCCAGCGCCGAGGTCCTCGCCAAGCTAATTCCCGACGCGCCGCACGCCGCGGTGCAATCCCTACCAATGGCTGCAGAATGATTGATCCCAAAGATATGGAGGCCTGCCGAGAAGCGATCCGTCATGGATCGCTGTCTTTTCATACAGCCTCGAAATTGCTTCCCGCACGGGTCCGCGACCCAGCCCTTGCGCTTTACGCGTTTTGCCGACTGGCGGATGATGCCGTGGACCTAGGAGATGATGAGACGGCCGCTGTCTTGTCTCTGCAGGAACGTTTGAACCTCGCCTACGAGGGGCGCCCGAAGAACACCCCTTACGACCGGGCCTTCGCGGCCATGGTCGAAGAACACGAGATGCCGCGCGCCCTGCCAGAAGCCCTGTTGGAGGGGCTGGCCTGGGATGCGCTTGGCAAGGAGTATCAGACGCTCTCGGGCGTCTTCGCCTATTCCGCCCGGGTGGCCGCGGCTGTTGGGGCGATGATGACCGTTCTGATGGGCGTGCGAGACGCCAATGCGTTGGCGCGGGCGTGCGATTTAGGCGTTGCGATGCAGCTGACCAACATCGCGCGGGACGTTGGCGAAGATGCCCGTATGGGCCGCATTTACCTGCCGCGGGGTTGGTTCGCCGAGGCCGGGTTGGAGCCAGATGTCTTTCTCGCTGACCCATTGCCCACGCCAGAGGTGCGCCGGATGGTGAAGCGCCTCTTGTCTGAGGCGGATCGTCTGTACCTGCGTGCTGAGGCTGGCGTGCCGCAGCTGCCACGCTCCGCGCGGCCGGGCATTACGGCGGCGCGTTTGGTCTACGCTGGGATCGGGTCTCAGATCCGTGCCAACGGGTTCGATTCCATTTCGCACCGAGCGGTGACGACCAAGCGTCAGAAGCTCGGCTGGGTCGGTCAGGCCGTGATGCGTTCCGCAGCCGGCATGTTGATGCCGCAGCCGGCGACGCTCTATGCGCGGCCCTTGCCCGAGGTGGCGTTTTTGGTGGATGCGGCGGCCACGCCCGCGTCTGCGCCCAGCCGCACGAGCGCGGTGCTCGACGTATTGGCTGAACTGCGCGCCCGCGAGGCGATTGAGTCGCGGGTCCCTCAGCTGGCACCCGCAGAGTGACGAGCTAACTAATATCGCGGGACGATTTTCAGGCGCTGGAGCTCGCAATGGACCTCACGGTCTTCCTTGTCTATCTCGCGGCATGCTGTGCTGCTGCCGCAACGGGAAGTCTGTTCCCGCCGGGTAAGTGGTATTTTGAAGACCTCCGCAAACCCAGCTGGACACCGCCGCCTTGGCTCTTTCCGCTTGCGTGGAGTGTGCTTTACATTGCTTCGGCGGTTGCCGCTGCGCGGGTTGCTTTCGTCGGAGGTGCGGCCATCGCAACGGCGCTCTGGGCGCTTCAAATCGCGCTGAACACGCTCTGGTCGCCGGTTTTCTTTGGGCTGAAGCGCCTAAGGGCCGCCATGGTGGTTCTCGGGTTCCTGTGGCTCGCGGTGGGGGCAACGATGGTCGCCTTCTTGGCGACGGAATGGATCGCGGGCCTCCTGATGGTGCCCTACCTGATTTGGGTCAGCTACGCCGGGGCGCTGAATTGGTGGATCTGGCGGCAGAACGAGGCGCAGACCGCGGTCTAAGACCGCCGAGGAGCGTTTAGGCCTCAGGCGCCCTGCTTCAGCTTTCCCCCAAGGTCATGCGGAAGGTCAGGTGGTTCGCTTCGCCCTTGCGCTCATACATGAGGTCTTTCGCGAGTTCCCCAATCAGGAACCAGCCGAACCCACCTTCGGGCAAATCACCAACTTCCACATCGAGATTTGCAGGCATCCCAAGAGGCGTTTGGCCGTTGGGCATCGGCTTGCCGAAATCCTGAAGCTGGATCGAGATCCCGTCCGAGATGTAGTCAATATCGAGTTCGATTTTGCCGTCGCCGCGTTCCTCGTAGGCGTGCTCGGCCACGTTGTTGAGCACCTCGGCCAGCACAAGCTCCACCGTGCCGCGTTCTTCGGGGAGGTAGTCGCGGCCTTCCATGTCATCCATCAACGCCTGCAGTGAGGATCGCACTTCGAAGGTATCGGACAAGAAATGAATGGAGATAGCCTGTTCTCCGGTTTCAACTTCGATCATCAGTATCCTCCCGCCTAGGTCACGATGCCAGCGCGGGAACGGCCGCAGCGACATCGGCATGGATTGCGAAAACGCTGTCCATACGCGTGAGCTTGAAGACTTTCGCCACGACAGGTGTCAGGCCAGCAAGCTCCAACACATGGGTGCCATTGAGAAGCTTCTTGGCCGCCACCACAGCGCCCAGCCCGGACGAATCGATGAACGCCACATCTGACAGATCCAGCACGACCCGTTCGGGCCCGCCTTCGGTTTCCGAACGCATCGCATCTTTGAATTGAATGGCCACAGCGGCGTCGATCCGAGTGTCGATCACCTTCACAACGCGCGTGCCAGCAACATCGCTACTACTCAACTCCATGAATGGCCCCTTCCTGTCCGGTCGGGCAAACGCTACGCAAGAAGGGTTACCAAAGCGTTTGGATGCGATAGGAGAATCCCATGAACGAGGTTTTTATCAGCGGCGCGGCGCGGACCCCTATGGGCGGCCTTCAGGGAGCTCTTGGCAACGCGACGGCCGCAGAGCTCGGTGGCGCAGCAATCTCGGCCGCTCTCGAGCGTGCCGGATCCCCCGCAGTTGATGAGATGATCATGGGCTGTGTTCTTCCTGCGGGACAGGGCCAAGCGCCTGCCAGACAAGCAGCATTTGCGGGTGGCCTTGGCGAAGACGTGCCTGCGACGACAATCAACAAGATGTGCGGGTCGGGCATGAAAGCGGCAATGATGGCCTTTGATTCCATCGCACTTGGGTCTGCCACCTCCATCGTTGCCGGTGGGATGGAGAGCATGACGAACGCGCCCTATCTGCTGCCGGGAATGCGCGGCGGGGCGCGCCTCGGCCATGCGGGCGCGGTCGATTCGATGTTCCTCGATGGGC
This sequence comes from Paracoccaceae bacterium, assembly GCA_022448245.1. Classification (GTDB taxonomy): domain Bacteria; phylum Pseudomonadota; class Alphaproteobacteria; order Rhodobacterales; family Rhodobacteraceae; genus Shimia_B. The sequence goes on along the minus strand of JAKVCO010000007.1, from coordinate 71,833 downwards.
TCGAGGACGCCTATGACAAAGGCCGTCTGATGGGCACCTTTGCCGAAGATTGTGCCGAACATTTTCAATTCACGCGTGAAGCGCAGGACGAATACGCGCTGGGCTCGCTGACCCGGGCTCTCGAAGCGCAAAACACGGGCGCCTTCGTGGCTGAGATGACGTCAGTGGCGGTCAAAACGCGCAAGTCCGAGGTACAGGTCGAGATCGACGAACAGCCCGGCGCCGCGCGGCCCGAGAAGATCCCGCACCTCAAACCTGCCTTCCGCCAGGGTGGCACCGTGACCCCAGCAAACGCCTCCTCGATCTCGGACGGGGCCGCCGCCTTTGTTCTGAGCGCTGACAGCGCAAACGCGCGAGCGCGCATTCTCGGTCACGCGAGCCACGCTCAGGCGCCCGGCTGGTTCACGACGGCGCCCGTGCCCGCGGCCCAAAAGCTTTTGGAGAAGCTTGGGTGGCAGGTCTCAGACGTGGATTTGTGGGAGGTGAACGAGGCCTTCGCGGTCGTGCCGATGGCCTTCATGCGCGAGATGGGCATCCCGCGGGACATCGTGAACGTGAACGGTGGTGCTTGCGCCCTGGGGCATCCGATCGGTGCATCGGGCGCGCGTATTCTCGTGACGCTGATGCATGCCCTCGAGGCGCGCGGGCTCAAACGCGGGGTCGCTGCCATCTGCATTGGAGGCGGCGAGGGCACAGCAGTGGCTGTGGAGCTCGTCTGACTATGACTTTGGGTGCGCAGGGATATGAGGACCTCGCCAAACGCGTCGCGGCGCTGACAGAAGGCGAAACCGATGCGGTGGCGCTGATGGCCACCGTGGCGTGTGAGGTGCATCACGCGGATACGCGTTTCGATTGGACCGGCTTCTACCGCGTCGTGGGGCCGGAGCTCCTGAAGATCGGCCCTTATCAGGGCGGGCACGGATGCCTTGTGATCCCTTTCAGCCGCGGCGTCTGCGGGGCAGCGGCTCGAACGCGAGAAGCGCAGCTCGTGGCTGATGTGGAAGCCTTTCCGGGTCACATTGCCTGCTCATCGAGCACGCGGTCGGAGTTGGTCTTGCCGGTCTTTGCGGGGGACGGTGCGCTTCTGGGTGTTTTCGACATCGACAGTGATGCGCCCGACGCTTTCACTGCCGAGGATCGTGACGCCCTTCAGACGTTGCTCGACCGCACTTTTTTACAGGTTTGAACGGCTAGCTATTAAACGTTGCGATGAAGCTTTGGCTTGAATTGCGTGTGTTCGTGAAAAAAACCTTGAAATTTTCATCACGACAGGATGGACTGTGAAACAACAGATCACGGAGTCGCTGTGAACACTCAACAACCCCCAGTTCCGACGTTGGGCGCGGACTTGCGTGCGTTGCGCAAGGCGCGTGGGTTCACGTTGCAGGGGCTCGCTGACAAGCTTGGGCGCTCGGTAGGATGGCTCAGCCAGGTCGAACGTGAACTCTCTGAACCTTCGGTGTCCGACCTCAGGCAGCTCGCGGCCGCGCTTGATGTATCCTTGTCTTCTCTGTTCCGGTCTGATGCCGCGGCGGTGCAGGAAGCGGGCTTTATCGTCCGCTCTGGCGCGCGTCGTCCCATCGGGTCGCGCGAAGCGGGGCTCGTCGAAGAGCTTCTCTCGCCGGATTTGACGGATGACTTTGAGATGGTGCGTTCGGTCTTTGCGGCCGGATCAGCGCTGGCCATTCCGGTCCGCCGCCCAACCCAGGAGGTTGGCTACATCGTCTCGGGCAAGCTTGATCTTTGGATAGAGGGTGGACTGCACAAACTTGGCACGGGCGACAGCTTCCGCATCCGCGGTGAGCCGTTCCGCTGGGCCAATCCCTATGATGAACCCTGTGTGGCGATCTGGGTGATCGCGCCGCCGGTCTATTGAGGCGCGGGCAGGATGGGCATTGAAGGCTTCTTGATCTTCGGAATTTGCCTGGCCTTGACACTTGCTGCCCTCGGACGGGCGGCGTCGCACAAACAAACAAAAGACAAACGCACTGAAATTCGTCGCTGCGCCAATCAGGCCGCATGCCGCGCCATGCGGGCGACAAAATACAAAGGGAGACGACACTCATGGCTGACCTGCCTAGCACGGCCCGCGTGGTCATCATCGGAGGGGGCGTTGTTGGCGTCTCTGGTCTTTATCATCTGGCCAAGATGGGTTGGACGGATTGTGTGCTGCTCGAAAAGAACGAGCTGACCGCAGGCTCCACCTGGCACGCAGCAGGCAACTGCCCGAACTTCTCCACGTCGTGGGCTGTTCTGAACATGCAGCGGTACTCAGTTGAGATGTACCGGACGCTGTCCGAGGACGTCGACTACCCGATGAACTACCACGTCACCGGCTCCCTGCGGTTGGCGCACACCAAGGAGCGGACGCAGGAGTTCGAACGCTTCGTGGGCATGGGCGAATACCAAGGTCTCGAGCTGAAGATGATGCAGCCCGAGGACGCCAAGGAATACTATCCGTACCTCGAAACGCATGATCTGGACTCGGTCATGTGGGACCCGATGGATGGCGATATCGACCCGTCCCAGCTGACGCAGGCGATGGCCAAAGGTGCGCGCGATCTGGGCGCAACGATCAAGCGTCATTGCCCGGCGACGGGCGTGTCCCGCGACGGGGGCGAGTGGGTCGTTCACACCGCTCAAGGCGACATTCGCTGCGAATTCGTGGTGAACGCTGCAGGCTACTATGCTCAGCGTGTTTCCAAGTGGTTTGTGCCCCATGGTGGCCGCGTGGCGCCCATGGTGGTCATGTCCCACCAGTACTTCCTCACCGAGGCCATCGACGCGGTGAAGGAGTACACCGAAAAGCACGGCAAGAAGCTGCCGCTGATCCGCGACGTCGATAGCTCCTACTACCTGCGTCAGGACACGCATGGCCTGAACCTCGGGCCCTACGAGCGTAACTGTAAGGCGCATTGGATCACCCCGAGTGACCCGATGCCTGATGACTTCTCTTTCCAGCTTTACCCCGACGATCTCGACCGTTTGGAGTGGTACATCGAAGACGCTATGGCCCGTGTGCCGATCCTTGGTGAAGGTGGCGTTGGCCGCAACATCAACGGCCCGATCCCTTATGCGCCGGATGGCCTGCCGCTCATCGGCCCGATGCCTGGCGTGAAGAACGCCTTTGAAGCGCACAGCTTCACCTTCGGCATCGTGCAAGGCGGTGGTGCGGGCAAAACGCTCGCCGAGTGGATCGTGGAAGGCGAGACCGAGTGGGACATGTGGGCCGTCGATCCACGCCGCTACACCGACTACACCGACCACGCCTACTGTCTCGATAAAGCGCTCGAAACCTATGGCCACGAGTACGGGATGCACTTCCCCCACAAGGCTTGGCCCGCCGGACGCAACAAGAAGCTGTCCCCGGTGCAAAAGCAGCTTGAAGCGCACGGCGCACAGTTTGGTGCCTACAACGGCTGGGAGCGGGCGAACTGGTTCGCCAAGGAAGGCGATGACACCTCGCTCGACGCCACCGAGACCTGGGGCCGCGAAGGGCCGTGGGAAGCGCGCGTTCAGGAGGAAGTCGAAGCCGTGCGCGATGGCGTGGGCGTTCTCGACCTCTGCGGTTTCTCCCGCTTCGCCCTGTCCGGCGACGGCGCAGCAGAATGGCTGCGTGGCCGCATTGCAGGCGCGCTGCCGAAAGTGGGCCGCATGAACCTCGCCTACTTCCCGGACAATCGGGGTCGCATCCTGACGGAGATGTCCGTTGTGCGTCATGGCGAGGATGACTTCACGCTCATCACCGCTGCAGCGGCGCAATGGCATGACTTTGAATTGCTCTGGCGGAACCTGCCGCAGAACCTCTCACTGCGCGACATGACGCGTGATATCTCGACCCTCATCGTTTGCGGGCCGAAATCGCGCGAGCTTTTCCAGTCGATCGACACAGAAGCTGATCTGTCGCGGAGCTGGCTGACGCATCAGGACGCCAAGGTCGCCGGTATCGACTGCTGCCTGTTGCGCGTCTGCTTCGCGGGTGAGCTCGGGTGGGAGATCCACGGCAAGATGGAAGACATCCCCGCGCTCTACGACGCGGTCGTGGGTGCAGGTGCACGGCCCTTCGGCATGTTCGCGCTGGAATCCATGCGCATCGAAAAAGGCTACCGCACGTGGAAGGGTGACCTGAGCACGGATTACTCCCTCTTCGAAGGCGGCCTCGACCGCTTCGTGAAGCTCGACAAGCCGCAGGACTTCCCCGGCAAAGCTGCTTTGATGAACGAAAAGCAGCAGGGCTCCAAGAAGCGCTTCGTGACGCTGAAGGTCGACGCGAATGGGCACGATGCGCCTTACATGTCGACGATCTGGTCGGGCGACGAGATCGTGGGTGAAACCACCTCGGGCGCGTGGGGGTACCGAGTGGGTCACTCCGTGGCGCTGGGCATGGTCCGTGCGGACCTCGCCAAGGAAGGCACCGAGATCGAGGTCGACATCTACGGCCACAAGTGCCGCGCCGTGGTCCAGGCCGATCAGCCTCTCTGGGACCCACAGAACGAGCGCATCCGGGCATGATCAACGCGGATGTCAAAACGCTGATCGCGGATTTCCCGCTTGGGTTCACGGCCACCGTGACCCCGGCGGGAGAGCCCGCTGTTGCGCCGAAGGGCACCTTTCTGGTGCTCGATGACGCGACAATTGCGTTTGCGGACATCCGCTCCCCCGGAACACTCAAAAACCTCGCAGCCAATCCGGCCTGCGAGGTCAACTTCATCGACATCCTCAAGCGTACCGGCGCGCGGGTGAAGGGTACGGCCCGCATCGTTGCCCGCGAAACCGATGCATTCGACGCGCTGCTGCCCCGGTGGGAGCAGGTCTGGCCAGATCTCGCTCACCGTATCCGGGCCCTCGTCCTGATTGACGTTTCCGCCGCCAGCGCCTACCGCACGCCACCCTATGACGATGGCGCGACGGAGGAAGAGATGATTGCGATGTACAAGGCAAAGCTCGCGGGGATGTACCTGTGAGCGTGCTTATTCTTGATGGTGGCATGGGCCAGGAGCTCATCAAAAGGGCGGGTGAGGCGACGTCTCTTTGGTCCGTTCAGGCGCTGATCGATCAGCCAGAGTTGGTCCGCGCCGTGCATGACGAATTCTTCGCCGCCGGCGCCGAAATCGCCACGACAAACACCTATTCCGTCCGCCCAGACCGGATGAAGCATCACGGTATTGCCCACCGCTATGAGGAGCTGCAGCTTCTCGCGTGCAAACTGGCCGTGGAAGCGCGCGACGCCCATGGTAGCGGTCTGGTCCTCGGCGGCATGGCCCCGCTGGGCTATTCCTACCGCCCAGAGCAGGCCCCTGCGCCAGATGACGCCGCAAAGATATTTGCAGGCATGTGCGAGATGCAGAAGCCCTATGTGGATGGTTACATCCTCGAAACGATGGGCGGCGTAGACGAAGCACGCGGCGCATTGATGGGCTGCATGGGACACGGCAAGCCCGTTTGGCTCGCTGTGAGCGTCTCGGACACCGACGGCACAAAGCTACGGTCCGGCGAAGCTGTGGCCGAGATCCTGCCGCTCGTAGAGGAATTCGGCCCGGATGCGCTGCTTGTGAACTGCGCGCGACCTGAGGCCGTGACCGTGGCGCTGGGCGAGTTGACCGAGACCAAGGTCAAACTGGGAGCCTATGCCAACGGCTTCACGGGTATCGTGGACGACTTCGACAATGACGACGCAACTGTCGACTTGCTGAGCGCCCGTACCGACCTCGGGCCAGCGGCCTACCTTGAACACGCCAAGCGCTGGCAAGCCCTTGGTGCAACCCTTATTGGCGGATGCTGTGAAGTTGGACCTGACCACATCGCCGCGCTCTCAAGGCACTTCAAAGGAGACTAGCCATGTCCGTTCCCTCCCAGGCACGTGTCGTGATCATCGGTGGTGGTGTGATCGGTTGTTCGGTGGCCTACCACCTGACGAAACTGGGATGGAAAGATGTGGTCCTTTTGGAGCGCAAGGCACTGACGTCGGGCACCACGTGGCACGCAGCGGGCCTTATCGCGCAGCTGCGGGCTACAGCTAACATGACCAAGCTCGCCAAGTACTCCCAGGAGCTCTACGGCTCGCTCGAGAAAGAGACAGGCGTGGCCACTGGCTTCAAGCGCTGCGGGTCGATCACCGTATCGCTGACCGAGGAGCGTCGCGAGGAGATCTATCGCCAAGCCGCCATGGCCCGCGCCTTCGGCGTGGACGTGGAAGAGATCAGCCCTGAAGAGGTGAAGGCCAAGTACGAGCACCTCAACATCGAGGGTGTGACCGGCGGCGTTTGGCTGCCGCTCGACGGGCAGGGCGATCCTGCGAACATCGCGCACGCGCTCGCCAAGGGCGCACGTCAGCGCGGTGCGAAGGTCATCGAGCGTACAAAAGCCACCGGCGTCACGCGCAATGGTCGTCGCATCACTGCGGTGCAGTGGGCCAGCGAAAAGGGCGAATCTGGCGAAATCAGCTGTGATCACGTCGTAAACTGTGGCGGTATGTGGGGCCATGAGGTCGGCAAGATGCTCAGCACCAACGTGCCACTGCACGCGTGCGAGCATTTCTACATCGTCACCGAGGCCATTGAGGGCCTGACACAGATGCCGGTGCTCCGCGTGCCGGACGAATGCGCCTACTACAAAGAAGACGCGGGCAAGATGCTCCTCGGCGCGTTCGAGCCTAACTCCAAGCCTTGGGCGATGGATGGCATCCCGGCGGACTTTGAGTTCGACCAGTTGCCGGAAGACTTCGACCACTTCGAGCCGATCCTCGAGGCAGCTGTTGACCGTCTGCCGATGCTGGCCGAGGCAGGTATCCACACTTTCTTCAACGGCCCTGAGAGCTTTACGCCGGATGATGCCTACCACCTGGGCCTCTGTCCCGAGATGGATAACGTCTGGGTCGCGGCGGGCTTTAACTCCATCGGCATCCAGTCTGCCGGTGGCGCGGGCATGGCGCTGGCGCAGTGGATGGAAGACGGGGCGAAGCCCTTCGATCTGGGCGACGTCGATATCAGCCGCATGCAGCCGTTCCAAGGCAACAAAACCTACCTCTTCGAGCGCTCGAAGGAGACGCTGGGCCTGCTTTACGCGGACCACTTCCCCTATCTGCAAAAGCGCACCGCACGCGGTGTCCGCCGCACGCCGTTCCATGGGCAACTTGCACATCGTGGCGCAGTCTTCGGCGAACTCGCCGGGTGGGAACGCGCCAACTGGTTCGCGCGCGGCTCGCAAGAGGCGGAGTACCAGTACTCCTGGAAGCGCCAGAACTTCTTCGAGAACGTCAAAGAGGAGCACATGGCCGTCCGCGAAGGTGTGGGGATGTACGACATGTCCTCCTTCGGCAAAATCCGAGTGGAAGGGCCCGATGCGGTGGCCTTCCTGAACTACGTGGCAGGCGGTGAGTACAATGTGCCGGTGGGCAAAATCGTCTACTCCCAGTTCCTGAACAATCGCGGTGGGATCGAGGCGGATGTCACCATCACGCGCGTGTCTGAGACAGCGTTCCTCGTCGTCACGCCTGCGGCCACGCGCCTGCATGACCAGACATGGCTCGAACGCCACCGGGGCGACTTCCTCGTCGTGATCACTGATGTGACAGCGGGCGAGGGCGTCCTTGCGGTCATGGGCCCGAAATCGCGCGAGCTGCTGCAGGCCGTCTCGCCCGCAGACTTCTCCAATGACGTGAACCCCTTCGGCACCGCGCAGGAGATCGAGATCGGGATGGGCCTCGCTCGTGTGCACCGCGTGACCTACGTCGGTGAACTCGGCTGGGAGGTCTATGTGTCCTCCGACATGGCTGGCCATGTCTTCGAGACGCTCGCTGAAGCGGGCGAAGGCGTGGGCATGCGGCTATGCGGGATGCACATGATGGATACCTGCCGGATCGAAAAAGGCTTCCGCCACTTTGGCCACGACATCACGGCCGAAGATCACGTGCTGGAGGCGGGCCTCGGCTTTGCTGTGAAGCGCGACAAGCCTGACTTCATCGGCCGCGACGCCGTGCTGCGCAAGAAGGACGAAGGCCTCGCCAACCGTCTTCTGCAGTTCAAGCTGACCGACCCGGAGCCGCTGCTCTATCACAACGAACCTGTGGTTCGGGATGGCGAAATCGTGGGCTATCTGTCCTCTGGAGCCTATGGCCACGCCGTGGGGGCCGCGATGGGCCTGGGCTACGTACCCTGCGAAGACGAAAGCGCCAAGGACGTGCTGGCATCGACCTACGAGATCGATGTGATGGGCACGCGCGTGAAGGCCGAAGCCTCGCTCAAGCCCTTCTACGATCCCACCTCTGAGCGCGTAAAAGTCTGATCGCTTGGGCCTGCCGCCCGCAGGCTCCACTTTCAGCCAAGGCGAAAGCTGCGTGAGGTCTGGCGTCTCCCTCGGCGCCGGGATAGCGGTTGGCATCATGAAGCAGAATGACGACACTCCAGAAGGCTTTGCCTTCGCGCTTGGCGCCTATGGCCTCTGGGGGTTTCTGCCGATCTATTTGAAATGGCTGGACCATGTAGGGCCGGTCGAAGTGGTTGCCCATCGCATCATTTGGTCGGTGCCAGTGGCGGCCGCCGTTCTGATCGTCTTGCGCCGCACGGATACGCTTCGGGCTGCCCTCCGCGACCCGCGCGCCATCGCCATGGCGGCTGTGACGGCCACGCTGATCTCCATCAACTGGGCGGTCTACGTTTACGCGATTGCCACGGATCAGACCGTGCAGGCGGCGCTGGGGTATTACATCAACCCGCTCTTCTCAGTGATGGTCGGCGCGGTGTTCCTGCGTGAAAGGCTCGATGCGCTGCAGTGGTCGGCTGTGGGCCTTGCCTGCGTGGCCGTTGTGATCCTCACCATCGAGGCGGGGGAAGTTCCCACCATCGCGCTCGTGCTGATGCTGTCCTTTGGGTTTTACGCGCTGGCCAAGAAGCAGCTGCCCATTGGCCCGAACCAGGGCTTCTTGCTTGAGGTGTTGATCCTCGCCGGGCCCGCGCTGGCCTATGTGCTCTGGATCGAGGCGGCGGGCACGGGGTCGCTGGGGAGCGATACTTGGTTGCTTGTCGGGTGCGGGGTGGTGACGGCGGTGCCGCTGATGCTCTACGCCAACGGGGCCAAGCGGCTGCGTCTCTCTACCATTGGCATCATGCAATACATCGCGCCGACCATGATCCTGATCATCGCGGTCTTTCTCTTTGGGGAGCCGTTCGGCCGCGCCCGCGCCATCGCTTTCCCGATCATCTGGCTGGCGCTGGTGCTCTATTCCATCTCGCTTTTCCGGCAGGCGCGCCGTGGATAGCTACAGCCCGCCTCAAGGACCTCTGAAGGTCATCCATCTGGACCACGAACTGCTTGCCATCGACAAGCCGTCAGGCCTGCTGAGCGTGCCCGGGAAGGGTCCTGAGCTGGCAGACTGCCTTCTTACCCGTGTGCAGGCCGATTACCCCTCGGCGCTTCTGGTGCACCGGCTGGACCGAGATACGTCTGGCGTCATGCTTTTCGCGCTGAGCCCGCTGGCCCAAAAGCACCTCGGCCAACAATTCGAACGGCGGGTGACGAAGAAGGTCTATGTGGCCGAGGTTTGGGGCCGCCTCGAAGGCAAGGGCATGATTGATCTGCCGCTCATCGTAGATTGGCCGAACCGGCCGCGCCAGATGGTGGACCACGAGAGGGGAAAAGCCGCCATCACCGAATGGCGCGCTAAGAAGCCCGGAGACATCACCCGTGTGGAGCTGAGGCCGCAGACCGGGCGCTCCCACCAGCTCCGCGTGCATATGGCTGAACTCGGTCATCCCATCCTCGGAGATCCCTTCTACGCGACGCCGGATGCGCTCGCCGCGGCGGATCGTTTGAAGCTGCACGCATGGAAATTGTCAGTCCGACATCCTGATGGGGGAGAGTGGCTGGAGCTCCGCGCAAAGTTACCATTTTAACAATTCTTCGGCGAAACTCTGTGTTGAATACGTGTATCGCGAGAAAAATGTCGATTTGCAATGACCTGCACGGTAACCTGCCCGTGGAGAGAACGAGTGAACGATGCGTGACTGGACGACAGACCTTGCGCAGCAGGGTGTGCTGACGATTTGTCAGAGGATGCTGGACAAGACGGGTGACGCGATACTTTCGCGGCGCTTCGATGATTTCTTCGACAGCTTCACAATTCCCACCATCGTTGAAACCTTCGAAGGTCGGCGGTCGCTGGATTCGATCGAGATGCTCAAAGACGCTTTTGAAGGCGTCTGCACGCATTATCAGGCTTTGGGCGCTACTGACCTCGTCCGACATATCGTGGCAGCTCAGTTCGACGGTGAGGATACGATCCGGTTGACCCATGAGTGCCGTGTGCTGAGCGGCACGCAGCTCGCTCAGGCGCCGTTTGCGGTTTACTCGAAAATCATCCTTAAGGACACGACGTGGCGCATCGCCGAGAGCATCTACATCCTTGAAGGCGCGCCCAAGTACATACGCGCGCTGAGCCATGGATCAGCGCGCGTGGCAAACGGCCTTAGCAGCCGCTGATTGCTTTCACTTCCTGGAATTCTTCAATGCCGAAGACGCCGCCTTCGCGGCCGTTGCCGGATTGCTTCATCCCGCCGAAGGGGGAGCCGCGGCTGAAACCGTTGCCGTTCGTCTCAATCATGCCAGCACGCAGGCGACGCGCCATGCGCAGGCGGCGTTCGTCGTCGGTGGTCTGCACGTAGTTGGTCAGGCCGTAGGCCGTATCGTTGGCGATGCTGATGGCTTCCTCTTCGCTGTCGAAGGGGATGATCGATAGGACCGGGCCGAAAATCTCTTCGCGGGCGATGGTCATGTCGTTGTTGACGTCAGCAAAGACCGTGGGGCGGATGAAGTAGCCGCGGTTTAGGCCGTCGGGGCGGCCGGTGCCGCCAGCTACCAGGCGAGCGCCTTCGTCGATGCCCTTTTGGATAAGGTCTTGGATCTTGTTGTACTGCACTTCGGAGACGACCGGACCGATGTGGCGGCCTTGCTCAGATGCGCGGTTTACCTGTGTCTTCTCTGCGGTCGCGGCGGCTTGTTCCACGGCCTCATCGTAGCGGGAGCGTTCGACGAGCATACGGGTTGGCGCGTTGCAGGACTGGCCCGTGTTGTTGAAGCAGTGACGCGCGCCACGGATGACGGCTTTTTCGTCGGCATCGGCGAAGATGACGTTGGCACCTTTGCCGCCGAGCTCGAGGCTCACACGCTTGAGGTTGGAGGCCGAGGCCGCTGTGATGAGGCGTCCGGCGCGGGTGGAGCCCGTGAAGGAGATCATGTCGACGTCCATGTGCTCGGACAGTTGCGAGCCAACGCCCGGACCGTCGCCGTTGACCATGTTGTAGATGCCTGCCGGTGCGCCAGCCTCGTGCATGATGTCGGTGAAGACGAGTGACGACAGCGGAGCAATCTCGGAAGGCTTCAGCACCATCGTGCAGCCTGCTGCCAGCGCCGGGATGACTTTGAGCGTCACCTGGTTCATCGGCCAGTTCCAGGGCGTGATCATACCCACGACGCCGATGGGTTCACGGTGGATGCGCTCCCCCGTTTTTTCCTTACGGACGCTTTCCCATTCGATGTCGTCGAAGGCCTCGAGGAAGCCTTCGATGTGCCAGGTGCCGGACGTGGTTTGAGAGTTGCGCGCCAGATCGATCGGGGCGCCCATTTCTTGCGAGATTGCCTGAGACATCTCTTCGGCGCGCTCCTTGTAGACCTCGTAGATCGACTCAATGAGTTCCTTGCGCTCGGCGGGCGAGGTCTGGGACCAGCTGTCGAACGCGCGACGCGCGGCGGTAACTGCGGCGTCGGTGTCGGCCTGATCGCCCAGGGAAATCGTCGCGCAGAAGTCCTCTGTGGACGGATCAATGACGTCAAAGTCGCGGGGAGCGGTGGGGTTTACCCACGCGCCGTCGATGTAAAACTGTCGATTGTCGATCATGACTGGTCTCCCGATGAAGCATTTGCGGCAGCCTTGTCCCGCAGCTTAGGCGGCGTCAAGGCCAGCCGTTCCTCATGGATGTTGCGTCATGGAATGGTGTCCCTATTCTAGCGGGACCCCTCAACATCCGGGGCAGGGGCGATTAGGTTGCGCCCAAGCCAAAGAAAGGTGCTGCAAATGTCTCTTCGCATCAACGATACGATCCCTGATCTCTCCGTCACGACCGACAAGGGCGAGATTTCGCTCCATGACTTCGTGGGCGACAGCTGGGCGGTTATTTTCTCTCACCCCAAAGACTTTACGCCGGTCTGTACGACCGAGTTTTCCGCTGTGGCGAAGCTCGCCGGTGAATGGGCGTCGCGCAACACGAAGGTGCTGGGTGTCTCCGTCGACGGTGTCGAAGACCACGTGAAGTGGAAGGCTGACATCGAATCTCTCGAGGGCGCAAAGCCCGAGTTCGCGATCGTTGCCGACGATGGCCTCGAGATGGCCAAAGCCTTCGACATGCTGCCTGCAGAAGCCGTGCTGCCCGATGGCCGTACGCCCGCTGATTCCGCCACCGTGCGTTCCGTGTTCATCGTGGGCCCGGACAAGAAGCTGAAGCTGTCCATGACCTACCCGATGACCGTGGGCCGCAATTTCTCCGAGATCCTGCGGGCGCTCGACGCGCTGCAGACGTCTGGTCGAGAGAACGTGGCAACGCCTGCGAACTGGTCCGTTGGTGACGACATCGTCGTGCCGGTGGCTGTGTCTGACGCAGACGCCATCGCCAAGTACGGTGCGATCGAGACGAAGCTTCCATACCTGCGTACGGCAAAGCTGCCGTCCTAAGAGGTCGCCGCGCGGCTCTGTTTGACGCCTGAACGGCGTCAAAGGCGCCCGCCCACCGACCCAGGGTTATGTATTGAGAGAGGCGCTCCGGAAACGGGGCGCCTTTTTCTATCCGAGCTCGTCTTTGGCTGTGACGAGGAGGAGCGGATAGTTCTTGGCTTTGAGCGAGGTGACTTGTTCCAGCCCCCCTGCGCCCATTTCGAAGAGCTTGGTGTAGCCGAGTGCGCGGGCTGCCTCGACAGCGGGGCTGGTGCCACCTTTGACTTGGCGGCGGTCGATCTCGAGGCCGAGGACTGGTTTGTGCTCAAAAAGCGTTGCTCGCGCGCCTTCGATGGCTTCGGGCTCGTGCCCCTCGACATCGATCTTGGCAAAGGTGATGGGGCCGGTGAGCCCGAGTTCGGCCAGAGCGCTGTCGAGGGTGCGGAGCGGTAGCTGAACCTCTCGCCCGCCGCCTCGCGCGTGGCTACCGGTGCCGCCGAGGTTACCCTCAGGCTCCGTCACGGTGAGTGTTTTATCGCTGTTGCTCAGGCCAAAGCCGTGGACGGTGATGTTGTCTGCAAGCTTGGCGTTGAGGCGCAGGAGGTCGAGCGCGCGGGTGTTCGGTTCGAACGAATGCACGGCCTCGAAATGGGGGGCAAAGGCCACGGCGTGGTTGCCGATGTTTCCGCCGATATCGAGGGCTGTGCCTTTCCAAAGCTTTGGGAAGACGTGGCGTTCTAGCGCTGCGATCTCCGCATCCGCGAAGCGGCCGTCGAGGTGGATTTTGGCTGTGATGTGATCGAAGGCGAGGCCTGCGAGTTGCGGTAGGCCTGCAGCCCGATGCTCTTTGACTGCGCTGAGCAGCAGGGATTTCAGCAAGGCGCGTCGGATGGGTCCCATTGTGGCCTCCTGAACGAAAAGGGGCGGCCCCGTGTGAGGCCGCCCGGAACGCTGATTACTCGGCGCTTTCTTCTTTCTTGGCTTCTTCGCCGGTCTCCTGGTCGACGACCTTCATGGAGAGGCGAACCTTGCCGCGGTCATCGAAGCCCAGGAGCTTCACCCACACTTCCTGACCCTCTTTGAGGACGTCGGAGGGATGGTTGAGGCGGCGGTTCTCGATCTGGCTGACGTGCACGAGGCCGTCGCGCTTGCCGAAGAAGTTCACGAATGCGCCGAAGTCCACGATCTTGACGACCTTGCCTTTGTAGATCGCGCCCTCTTCAGGCTCGGCCACGATGGCGTGGATCATCTCGTAGGCTTTCTTGATCGAGTCGCCGTTGGGCGATGCAATCTTGACCACGCCGTCGTCGTTGATGTCGACCTTGGCGCCGGACACTTCCACGATCTCGCGGATGACCTTGCCGCCCGAACCGATCACTTCGCGGATCTTGTCGGTGGGCACGTTCATCGTCTCGATGCGCGGTGCGTGCACGGAGAACTCCTGAGCGGAGGTGATGGACTTTGCCATCTCGCCGAGGATGTGCATCCGGCCTTCCTTCGCCTGGGCGAGGGCGGCTTTCATGATCTCGGGCGTGATGCCTGCGACCTTGATGTCCATCTGGAGCGAGGTGATGCCATTCTCGGTACCTGCGACTTTGAAGTCCATGTCGCCGAGGTGGTCTTCGTCACCCAGGATGTCCGTCAGGATGCCGTAGGAGCCGTCATCTTCCAGCACGAGGCCCATGGCCACACCAGCAACCGGCGCTTTGAGTGGCACGCCTGCGTCCATCATGGAGAGCGAGCCACCACAGACGGATGCCATGGAGGAGGAGCCGTTGGACTCGGTGATCTCAGAGACCACGCGGATCGTGTAAGGGAAGTCGGTTGCGGCAGGCAGAACAGCCTGAAGCGCGCGCCATGCAAGCTTACCGTGGCCGATTTCGCGGCGACCGGGGGAACCAACGCGGCCAACTTCACCGACCGAGTAGGGCGGGAAGTTGTAGTGCAGCAGGAAGTTCGACTTGTACGTACCTTCGAGGGCGTCGATCATCTGCTCATCGTCGCCGGTGCCGAGCGTGGTGACCACCAGGCCCTGAGTCTCGCCACGGGTGAAGAGTGCGGAACCATGCGTCCGGGGCAGCATGCCTGTTTCGCAAACGATGTCGCGAACCTCATCGAGCTTACGACCGTCGATGCGGCGGCCGTTCTTGACGACGTCGCCACGAAGAACGCCAGCTTCAAGCTTTTTGAGCGCGGAGCCCAAGTTGCCGTCTTCCTGCTGTTCTTCAGTCAAGGCTGCGATGATCGCATCCTTGCAGGCTGCGACAGCGGCGGTGCGCTCCTGCTTGTCGCCGATCGCATAGGCTTCACGCATCTGCACTTCGCCCGCTGCGGCCACAGCTGCGTAGAGGTCGGAATAATCCGGAGGCGTGAACTCGAACGGCTCTTTCGCGCATTCCTCAGCAAGCGAGATGATCAGGTCGAGGACCGGCTGCATCGCGTCGTGAGCGAAGGTCACAGCGCCGAGCATCTCTTCTTCGGTCAGCTCGTAGGCTTCCGATTCCACCATCATCACGGCGTCTTTGGTGCCGGCGACGACGAGGTCGAGACGCTGCTCAGGGTTTTCGCGCAGCTTGGTCATGTCGTCGACCGTCGGGTTCAGGACGTAATCGCCGTCCTCAAAACCAACGCGGGCGCCTGCGATCGGGCCCATGAACGGCGCGCCGGAGATCGTCAGCGCTGCGGAAGCCGCGATCATGGCAACCATATCAGGATCGTTGACGAGGTCGTGGCTCAGCACGGTGCACATCACGAGCACTTCGTTTTTGAAGCCGGGGACAAAGAGTGGGCGGATCGGACGGTCGATCAGACGCGCAGTCAGCGTCTCTTTCTCGGTCGGGCGCGCCTCGCGCTTGAAGAAGCCGCCGGGGATCTTGCCCGCAGCGTAGTATTTCTCTTGGTAGTGGACGGTCAGCGGGAAGAAGCTTTGGCCTTCTTTCTGCTGCTTGGCGAAGGTCACGTTTGCCATGACGGACGTCTCGCCCAGCGTGGCGATGACGGTGCCGTCGGCCTGACGGGCGACCTTGCCTGTTTCGAGCGTGAGCGTTTCCTCACCCCACTCAATGGATTTCTTAACTTCGTTGAACATTTGCGTATCCTGTCTGGAGGCGCTCCCGCGCGGTCGCGGGTCCTCCGTTTCAATGGCGGGCCCATCCCGCCGGCTCCTATTTCCTTTGCGCGAGCGCCAGAGCCTTAGCGCTACGTCTCAGATGCGCCGCGCATACAGGTTTTCTGCTGGAAAGGAAATGTTTTAGCCGCCGCGGGTGGTAAATGGGTAGTTCATCAGCGGCGAGGTGCCGTTCAGAACACCGCGTGCCCTTCGCGGTCGTCCACGACCTCGCCCCGGGCCAGCGCTTGATAATGCGCCTGGAGCGTGTCTGAACCGAACTCTGGCGTGGCGTCGGCATCGTATTTCATACCGTCCCATAGGAGCATGGACTCGGTCGCGTAGTAGTGCCCGATGCGGGCTAGCGCAGCTTTTTCTCGCAAGCCTACGGCGCTCAGCACGGTCGCGATGACCTTCAAAAACCCTGGCGGGACGGATCGGGTGCGGAAGGTCACGCCGAGCGCTTCGGCCAATAACTCTCCTTGCTCGCGTGCGGTGAGTGCGGGACCGGGGCCGCCAATTGGGAGGATTTTGTTCTGCATCGCGGGGTCGCTCAGCGCGCTGACGATGTAGGTGGCGAGATCTTCATCCGAGATAGGTTTGCAGGCCGTCAGCGTGCCGTTCCCAAACGTCAGAAAGGGTTTGCCTTCGCGGAGCCGGTCCGCCTGACCGGAGATCGATTTGAAGTAGGCCGTGGGTCGAATGATCGAGTAGCTGAGCCCCGATTGGGTGAGCTTTTCCTCGAACGCCAGCTTGGCGTGCTGGAAGGCGAGGCGGGGTTTCTGCACACAGATGGCGGAGAGCAGGATGAAAGTGCTGACGCCCGCAGACTGTGCGGCCTTCAGGGCACCCGCGTTCAGATCATGATCGACAAACCACGCGTCCTTTGGCGTTCCCGTCCGGGAGGCGAGGCACGAGATCACCGCGTCCTCTCCGGCAAGGTCCAGCGCCGTAAGCGTATGCCTGTCGGGCGTGCTGATCACATGCCCGGCACGCCGGAGCTCGCGCAAAACCGCGCGGCCGATCGTGCCTGAACTACCAAGAAGCGTGACTTTCATTGTGTCAGCTTAGCCTGACACCTCTGCCACGGGAAGGGCAGGTTATTCGGCGGGCGTGACCTTGGCTTTGCGGCGCGGATGCTTCGTGATCCCGTAGGCCTTGCGCGCGGTGACGAGACGCAGGTCATCCGGGTCCATACCCATCGAGAGGATCGTATGGGCGTCATAGCGGTCCTTGGCGGCGTCCTTGTCGTAGGGTGTGCCAAAGAGGCGATCTATCCAACCCATGCCAAAACTGACATGGAAGGTCGCGTCGTGGTCGGCGAAATGGTGGCGCAGATGGCTCTCGGTCACGCGACGCCCGAACCAGCCCTTCTTGACGTTGAGATGCGCGAGCGTGTGACAGAACTCGTAGAAGGCAAAGGCCGAGATCGAGCCCACGAAGACAGCCACGATGGGCCAGATTACAGCCATCGGCATACCCAGGAAGGGCCACAGGGTAAGGGAGTGGATCGTGACGGACGTCAGGCCAAACCGGACCGCATACCAGTGATCGTCGCCCGTGAAGAACTCCGGATCCTTTGGGAACTCGTGGTGCCCAATGTGGGAGCGATAGAGCTCATTAAAGGTGCCTTGGTCGGTGGGTGGCTCCCGATGAAGAAGGAAGCGGTGCAGAATGTATTCCACGAAGAACTGCATGATCACGCCGTAGACCAGCGCGGCTAGGAACCACGGGGTCCAGAACATGACCATCAGCACGATGCCGAGGATCCAGAACGGAAAGAGGCGGTGCAGACTTCCCATGTTGGCGAGGACGCGGAGTGTCGCAATCATGATAGGGCTCCTGTGTGATCGGGCATGGCTGTTTCAGGCCTTAAGCGGGGAATAGCGGGCGCGCTGCATCGAGAGGTAGACGTCGTAGAGACGACGCTGTTCGGCTTCGCTGCGGGCGGGGTCCATCAGCATGAGGCCGAGGAATGTCGCGTATTCGAGGAGCGACGCGTCGCGGGCGTCAGCTTCGGAGATGCCATAGATGGTGGCGTAAATCGGGGACATGATCGCCACCCTTGTGGCATCGACTGCCGCCATCGCGGCCTCGACCGGCGGGTGCACCCGCGCCAGTTCCCGGAGCCCGAGTTCGAGCCGGTAATCCAACCCCATCGCAAGCTCGGTCAGGGCCTCCATCGCGGTATCTGCGGCAGTGCCATCCGGCAGCGTTTCGGCGAGGACCTCTGTTTCGATCGCGTGGCGGTGGCGCACCATCGCTTCGAGGAACTCTCCGTGGTCGGTGAAGTGGTGGTAAAACGATCCGCGCGTGACACCGGCGGCCTTGCAAATTTCGGCCAGTTTCAGGGCTGCGGGGCCGTGAGCGGCCAGCGCTTCGAGGCCGAGCTCCAACCAGCCAACCCGGGTCAGGCGCACCGACTTCATGACAGAAGACCCACGGCTCTGAGGATCGCTACCGGCACAAAGAGCCACCCTTGGGGGAGCTCGGCAAAGCTCACGTCCATCTCGCCTTTGGCCCAAAGGCCGATGCCAACGAAGGCACCGGCAAGCATGGTTGCCGCAAGGCCAAGCGCCGTTTCACCGAATGCCGCTGCAAGGAAGAAGCCGCCCATAAGCACGAGCGTCACCGACACGAAATGCCAGCACATCCAGACTGTGGCGCGCGGCGCGAGTTCAAGCGGGGCTGCGCGCAGCGGTGCGGCCGTATCGCGGCCGCCGACGAACAGATGCACGGCGGCCCATAGGAACGACAGTGCTGAGGCAATGAGAAAGGGGATCAAAGTGGCCTCCCGACAAATTTCATACCTTTTAGTATGTTTTCGGAAGTTCTGACAATACCTTTTGGTATGTTTTGCCGATTACCCAAAGAAAAAGGCCGCGCTCCCGAAGGAGCACGGCCTTAAAAATCGAGAAGCGCTGTGCTTAGCGGCGGATGCCGAGACGCTTGATGAGGTCCTGGTAACGGGCCTCGTCCTTGGACTTCGTGTAGTCCAGCAGCTTGCGGCGCTGGGCAACCATCTTGAGGAGGCCACGGCGACCGTGGTTGTCCTTCTTGTGGGTCTTGAAGTGCTCGGTCAGCGTCGAGATGCGGGACGTCAGGATTGCAACCTGCACCTCAGGGGAGCCGGTGTCGCCTTCCTTCGTCGCGAATTCTTTGATCAGACGGTTCTTTTCTTCTGCAGTAATCGACATCGGTGTCTCCTATAGGTTTGTGTGAATGGCGCGAGCCGGGATGTCGTCCAGCAAGGCCCATGGAGCACCGCATTTTCAGCGGATGGCGGCGTGTAACAGATTCTCAGTAGATGTGAAGCCCCGTCAGCCCCTCACAGGGATTGCGGCACAGTGCTTTTGCCGACGAGCTCAACATCCGCAAGCGACAGGTCGCCCGGGTCTTCGACAGCGAGGAGAGACTGCCCGTCCACTACCAGGTAGGTGACATCAGGAAAATCTGCGTCGTCGACAAGCTGCAACATGGGCTCTTGCCCGTCGCTGTCATCATAGATGACGACGAGTTTGTCTTCGCCAACTTCGAAGTCCTTCACAACGGCAGCCTCTTCGCCAATCCAATCCCCAACGAAGAGTTTGTCGTCGCCATCGCCAAGGTGAGCCGTGTCGCCTGATCCTGCGTAGAGGCTGTCGTTACCGTCGCCTCCGTTCAAGAAGTCTGATGTGTCGTTATCAATTCCGCTGTCGTCAAGCTGCGTGCCTATGACCACGTCATCTCCGCCGCCGCCGAAGAGCGTGTCGATCCCGTCGCCGCCCACAAGCGTGTCTGCCCCGGACATGCCTTTGAGCGCGTCATCGCCCGTGCCGCCCCAAAGCCCATCGTTGCCTTCACCCCCGATCAGGGAATCGTCACCGCTTTCCCCGTGGATGTCGTCATGGCCGTTGTTCCCGAAAAGGCTGTCCTGCCCGTCGCCCCCTTGCAGGACGTCTGAGCCCGCGTCGCCGTACAGCACGTCTTCGCCTGCATCCCCCGCCAGGGTGTCAGAGCCTTCGCCACCGCGGGCCGTATCGTCGCCGTCACCGGCCTCGATCAGGTCGTCGCCAGCATAGGCGCCTATATCGTCATTGCCCGCCCCGGCCCAAATGGCCTCACCTTCGGACGTGCCAATGATGCGATCATCGTCCTCAGATCCTGCGGAATCGTAGGTCGGGATCTCGGCGTCATCGTCCACTTCGGAACCAGGGTAGGGTTCCTCATCGCCCAGCTCGGGACCGGGCCCCACTGCGAGCTCCTCCAAGAGGTCGGCCTCGCTCTTTTGTTCACTCGACGTTGAGACTTCCGCTTCATCGTCATCATCTGAGAAATCGCCAATGAGCGCCGCGCCCATCAGAATGACCCCCAACAGGCCTGCGAGCATCAACATCTTACACCATCCTTACCACACTCCGGATCCGCGGAGCGTATCGGTGCAGGTGTAAAATTTCACTGAAAGGGCCAAATCAAGGTTAACGCGGCCGCGCGCTTATTCCCCGGTGGGCGGTTCGATGATCTGGATGATCTCGTTGGCCCAGTCCCCCAGGATCGGAATGAAATCGATCTGGCTGAGCGAATAGACCAGCGCCGACACAACCACCGTGGCCCCAAGGACTGATCCCAAGCCAAACGCGATGCCCCGCAGAAACTGGGCTAACATCATCCGCCGTTTCGACGAGAGCGACCGCATCGCATAGTGCTCTTGCAGATTGCGGAGCTCTTTGGTCAGGGCGTCGATGTCTTGCGTCATGCGCGAGTCCACTGTTGCGGCGTCTGTTCGTAGGCAATGTACAGTGGGTGTTTAGGATGGCCAGCCTTTGAAAGCCCCAAGTGAAAGATGGGGTAGGGCGAGGCGTGGAGCATGTCGGCCACGATGGGCCCTCGGTTCAGGTGTTCCCCGTGGGTGCCCCACGCGGCGATGATCTGATCGGCCCAGGGCAAGCTTTCGGCGATGGCGGCATCATTTGCCTCGCCCACGGGGTCAGCAGCCGCGCGCATTTTCTTTGGATCGGTATCGCGCCACGCAAAAATGTTGAGCACACGGAAAGCCCCGAACCCCAGCGCGCGGGCACGCCGTTCGCACCGCTCGACGGTGGGGTCGTTTTGCACCTCCGTCGCGGTTGAGGGATTGAGCATGATGAAAAGTGCCTTGCGGCCCTCGGGCTCCCACACGCGGGTGAGCATGTAGCGATACCGCTCGCAGTCCGAGTAAACGGCCGTCGAGGGCGCGTCACCTTTGGTATGCGTGCGGGTGATCACGGCCTAGCCCACGAAGACGCGGCTTGGGTGAAGCTCGCCGCCCTTCACGATGCCCACCGCCACCGCGCGCCCGTCGAGGGAGGCCCAGGCCTCGTCCCCGTATTCCGCGTCGCCCGGGTAGATGAAGCCGGGGTTCCCGTTGCGCAGACGTGTTGCGCCTTCGATGGTGGTGCGAAGCTCCGGCAGGTCAGCGAGGCCGATCTCCACCGGTTGCAGCCAGCTGTCGAGCGCCTCGGTGCGGGCGTTGGCTTCGAGCGTTTCCCACGTCAGCGCGTTCTCAACTTCAAACGGGCCGGACCACGTGCGGCGCAGGGTCAGCACGTGACCCAAGCAGCCGAGCGCGCGGCCGAGATCGCGGGCAATGGCGCGGACATAGCCGCCCTTGCCACAGACAAGCTCAAGCTCGGCCGTGTCTTCGCTGCACTCAAGAAGCGTGAGCTCTTCGACCCACAGCGGACGCGCTTCTAGTTCGACCTCTTCCCCATCCCGCGCTTTCTTGTAGGCGCGGACACCGTCGATCTTCACAGCAGAAAACGCGGGTGGGACTTGGGTGATATCGCCGATGAAGGCGCTCAAAGCGTCTTTGATCGCGTCTTCGGACGGGCGGCTCTCGGAGGTCTCGATCACCTCGCCCTCGGCGTCGTCTGTGTTCGTGGCCTCGCCCCACTTTACGGTGAAGCGGTAGGCCTTGAGAGCGTCCGTGATGAACGGCACGGTCTTCGTCGCCTCACCCAGCGCCACGGCAAGCACACCGGTAGCTGCAGGATCAAGCGTGCCCGCATGCCCTGCCTTTTGGGCATCTAGCGCCCACTTCACCTTGTTGACGACGGCGGTGGACGTCATCCCCGCGGGTTTGTCGATCACGATCCAGCCGTTCAGCGGCCGACCTTTCTTTTTGCGTGCCATAGGTGGCCTTCTATTCGGTGATGGCGAGGATAGGACCCATCTGGGCGCCGATGTCCGCGCGGCCAGAGGCGCGGTCGAAAAGGCGGGTGATGGTCCCATCGGTGAAGAGCGCGTTGGGCGTGCCCAGCGCGTCGCGGAAGAGGGTGCCGAAGCTGTGAAAGTTCACGGCGTTGCCGGTCACCGCGATGAAGAGGGTTTGGCCGTCTTCGCTGACGCCCACGCCACCGCGCCTTTTGCGGCTGTCGCTGTCCTCAAGAAAGCGGGGGTGAAGCGCGCCGTCGATCACGAGCATGGGCCCCGATTGAGTGGCGTAGGTGCACTGGGGCCGCTCTTCGGCATAGCGGCGGGTCTCGATCACTGCGGCGCTGCCGTCGTTGAGGCAAAGGACGCCGTTTGGCAGCAGACCAAAGTTACCCGGTCCGGCGGAGGTGATCGGGCGCACGACTTCGGTGCCGTTCTCCAGATAGTGGCCCACGGGGCGACGGTCGTTGTGATACATGCCGCCGTTCGTGGCGATGATCACATCATCTGGGAGGGCGTCGAAGCTGCCGTAAAGCTCACCGGCCTCATCGCGCCAGAAGAGGCGCGCGCTGTTCTGGCTGAGGTCAACCTCGCACACGGTGAAGCGGTTGCCCTCAAAGCGGATGTCCTCGCAGCTCGCACCCCAGAGCGGGCCGGCAAGCAACGCGAAGACGGCGCTAATCCTCCAGATCACGGCGGACCTCGCTTCTGGAGAACATCTCGCGCGTGTCGTCGAGACGGTCGAACGTCTCGTCGATGCGAAAACGCAGATCGGGTGTGAACTTTAGCGCGCTCTTCTTGCCGATCATGCGCCGGATCTCGCCTTTGTTGCGGGCGAGCGCGTCGATGACGCTTCGATAGTCCCCGCCACCCAGCGGCATCACATAGACGGTGACGATCTTGAGATCGGGCGAGGCGGAGACCTCGCTCACCGTGATGGAGCGGCTAGTCAGATCCGGGTCATGAATGTCGCCCCGCGCTAGCACTTCAGAGAGCGTGCGGCGAATAAGTTCGCCAACGCGCAGCTGTCGTTGCGAGGGTCCGGGTCCGTCATGAAACTTGTTCTTGGCCATCCACGCCAGATACGAGGGCCGCGCGCGCTTGCCAAGAGGGGGCCGTGTTGGCGCGCAATCCCGCGCCCATCAGGGCCACTAAAGCCCCTTCAGCCGAGATTTGACCCAAAAATCATCTACTTTTGCGCCTTCTGAGCCTTTCAGATTCAACCATTGTTTGTGCTTCTGCCGTCGGAGGTAATGGTCACGGGCATTGAGAGTTTTTGCGAGATTGTTTGTCGATGGCTGAATTTTCCCAGAACCAACGCCGCGCCATACTTACCACTGCGCTCGGCGAAGAGACCCTTGTGCTGTTCAGAATGGACGGTGACGAGGAGCTTTGTGGCAACATTCCAGTGGAATGTGCAGGCGCTTTCGCCTGATGCGAACCTCGATTTATCGCAGCTACTCGGGACCCATGCGACCATCAGTGTCGAATCGGTCGAGGCCGTGCGGTACTTCGATGGTCTCGTAACCGAGGCCCGTTGGATCGGGCCCGAGTAGAACGGCAACCGCTATGACCTGATCCTCAAGCCCTGGATGCATGTGGCCGGTCTGCGCCGCAACAACCGCATCTTCCACGAGAAGACCGTGATCGAGATCCTCGAAAAGGTGCTGGCCGATTACGCGGTCATGGGCTCGCCCCACATGGAAGTCCGTGTGAACGAGGATTACCCAAAGCTTGAGTACACGGTGCAGTACACCGAGAGCGACGCCGATTTTGCTGCCCGCCAGATGGAGCGTTTCGGCATCACGTGGCACTGGGTGTTTGACGATGGCAACCACGTCCTCGTCCTGACCGACAGTGCCGCCGCCCACGATCCCGTGCCGGGCACGACGGTGCTTTGGTACCCGATCGAACGTCTCCACCAGCTCGAGGACGAGCATTTCTACGAGTGGCAGACAGGTGAGCGGATGACCACCGGCGCCGTGTGGTTGACCGAGTACAACTTCAAGACGCCCAACGTCACGCAAGAGGTCAATCAGGACGGCAATGCGCCCTATGCCAATGGTGGTATAGAGGCTTACGAGTGGCCGGGTGATTGCCTCGATCCGGGGCAGGGCGGCCAGATGGTGGCCCGCCGCATCGATGCCGAACGGGGGCAGGGCCCACGGATTCTGGCCATGGGTAACGTTTCGGGCATGGCCGTGGGTCTGACCGTCAAGATCAGCGGTCAGGAGCTGCCGGGCACCACCGGTAAAGAGTTCATGTGCCTCAAGGCGCATCACATCCTGCGCGCGCAAATGTACGGCACAAGCTCCACCACCGATGGGGTCGAGGAAGACTACACCGGCAGCTACGTGATGATGCATGTCGACACGCCGCTGCGACCGGAGCGCCGTACGCCGCGCCCAGTCATCCAGGGTTGCCAAACGGTGATGGTTGTGGGCTCCGGCGAGATCGATTGCGACGAATACGGCCGCATCCTCGTACGGTTCCCTTGGGACCTCGACGGGGCGAATTCGATGCGATGCCGCGTGCTGCAGCATTCGGCTTCGAACACCTATGGCGGCATGGTCATTCCGCGTATCGGCATGGAGGCCGTGGTCGAATTCCTTGAAGGGGATCCCGACAAACCGCTCGTCACCGGCTGTGTCTACAATGAGAATACGCCGCGCCCCTACGAGCTGCCCGGTCACAAGACCAAGCACGTGATCCGCGTCGATACCCACGAGGGCTCCGGCTGGAACGAGCTGAGTTTCGAAGCGCAGGCCGGACAGGAGAATGTCCATCTGCATGCTCAGAAGGACCACACGATCAAGGTTCTTAACGACCAGTCGATGAATGTCGGCAAGCACCTGCTTCAGACGATTGGCGCAAACGCTTCGACAGTCGTGGGCGCGAACCAGATGGAACGGGTGCACCTGAACAAAACTCAGGTCGTTGGCGGCCTGGGCGGCGGGCTCTTCAAAGCGTTGCAGCCGCTCATTCAAGCGGGCGGCAAGCACATGGACAACTCCGTGAAGAAAGCCGGTGCCTCAGGGCTGATTGGCGATTTTGCGAAATCGCTTGCCAAGGATGATGACATCGCCGCCGAAGCAGCCGTGATGAAAGGCCATGGCGCCTTCAGCTCGGCCTCCGCATTCCGAACAGAAGGCGGCAAGCAACAGCATTCCAAAGCTGGTCTGCTCGGTGGCCTGCTGGGAGGATTGACGAAATTCGCGGGCTCTGGCTCCATGAATCAGCTTTTCGAGAAGTTCCGGAACACCAAAGTTGGTGTCGGCGCCTCCGAGCATGTGGGCATCGGCAAGAACGTGGTTGTGGCCCAGGTCTTCTCAAACTCGGTGGGCAAGACGATGTCGACCCTCGTCGGCGAAGAGCACACGCTCGAAGCCAAGAAGAAGATTAAGGCTCACACCGAAGAGCACATTCTTCTGGCCAAGAAGAAATTCACAATCGCGGGCCCCGGCGGGTCGATCACCATCGACAAAGCTGGCGTCACGATCAAAACGAAGCACCTCGTGGTGAAGTCGCCCAAGGTGGACTTCAAATCCGGCGGGCCGGATCAGGTAGAGACGCTGTCCACCGACAAACCCTTCGCGCAGGAGTGTAAGGGATCATGATGGACCTGCCTCCCTCCATTGCGCCGCCGCCTGAGAAAGAGGCGATGCTGCTCGCGCTCGACCAGCTGGTCTTTGAGGCCCTCGAAAAGGACGCCGTGCGGCGGGCAGAAAACCCCGGCGGCGATAAAGGCCCTCTGATGGCCTACCTTCTCGTCGATGCCTCCTGCGATCCACTGATCACGATGCACGCTGACAGTTTCAATGAGCAGAGCCGCTGCCTGTTTGACGGTCAAGCATTTGAGGACCTCGCCGAGGTGGCGCTGTGGCTCATTTCGCTCGAGCGCAACGGCCAGGCGTGGGATTGGTTCATGGATGAGGGCTGGAGCAACAACTGGGGGATCGTGATCCTCTCGCGCTTGCCGCTGGCCAAGTTGAAGAGCCACTTCAAGAAGTTTATCGAAGCCGAGGATGAAGATGGCGAAGTCTGTTTCTTCAAGTTCTACCGGCCAGAGCACCTTAATACCTATCTGCCCGTTTTCGATGACGAACAGCGCGCGCACTTTCTCAAGGGCATCGACGGTATTCTCACCGAGGTGGGCGATGGCCTGACGGCGCTCGTGCACCGCTTGGGCAAGGACGCACAGCTCGAAACCGTCTCGGTGGATCTCGTCACGATGGGTGAGCCTTTGATTGCGAAGGCGCCGACCGATGAAGAGGTCGAGGCCTATGTCAATCAAGTGCTGCAAGCGCAGGCTTAGGAGGCGCGATCATGGCAGGAAAACCCCTCGCAATTCTCGGCATGCCGCACGTTTGTCCGAAGGTCGATCCGGGCCCCAAACCGCATGTGGGAGGCCCGATCATCAGCGCCGGGCAAAGCCACGTGAAATTCAACGGCATCCCTTGGGCCGTCGAGGGCGGTCAGGCGCTCTTCACCGGTATGCCGGGGCCCGACAAGCACCAGAAGGGCTCCTCTATTGTGAAGATCAACGGCAAGGGCGTCATGCGGCTTGTAGATTCCACCGCGCATGGCGGCAAGATCGTCATGGGTATCCCTCTGATCACGGTGGCCTGATGCTCTATCTGTAGGGTCTCTGTCTCATTGTCTTGATCGCACTGGCCGTGATCGGCGAGGGGGCTGCCAATTGGTTTGGCGGCGATGTGGAGGCTGCCCGGCGCACTGTGGTGCCTGCGCTGCTTGCAGCGGCAGGTGGCGCTTATGGCTTCGCAATGCCTTGGCTCTTTGGCGCGCTCAGCCGCGCAATAGCTCGCACGATGGAGGCCGGGGGCTCGCAATCGGGGCTCGCGCTTCGGGCCCCGTCACCCGGATTTGCCAGCGTCATGACGACGGTGGGTTGGGTGGCCATGGTTGCGATCATCGTGCTCTTCGGCGTCTTTGCGACAGGGCGCGTGACCGGTGCTTAAGTTCTCGGCCGATCAGTTCACCGCTATCGAGGCGCGCAAAGAGGCTTCCTTCTACGATGAACTGCGGCACGAGCTTCGCGCCTTCATTGCCGAGAAGCTGCCGGACGTCAGCGAAGAGCGAGCAGACGGCCGGATCAGCCGCGCTTTCGAGCTCTGGAAAGTGCATGGCTTTGAGTTCGAGAAAGAAATCACGGAGCCTTCCTTCATCCTCGTCACCTTCCCCAACGATTTCGACCAAAAGCCGGCCTATGCTTGGCTGGACGGCGTGCTGCGTTTCTCCGCCCCTGCACGATCCCGGCTCGAGAGGATCAAAGGCGTCATCCGAGCGGGGGCTGACGCGTGATCGATGTTGTTGAAATCCAGAAGGGCGACACGCTCACCGGGCTTTCGCGGACCCACAATACGACCGTGGGCCATCTTGCGAAGTCGAACGGGATCAGTAGCCCTAACGTGATTTACGCGGGCGATCCAATGGTCGTGCCATCCGCGCCTGCCCCAATGACTCAAGCGCCCGCGCAACCAGCTGCGCCTTCGGCTGCTGCGGACGGTGTTGAGGCGGGCGAGAAGGCCGCCGAAGATAAGGCCGACACGCCACCAGATGAGCCCTGCGAGGCTTGCGAAGCTGCGCAACAAGAGCAGCCCATGGATCCGCCCGCCCGCTGGCGCGCTGGGGGCGATTACAATGTCCATGTGATCTATGCAGACGCTCGTGGCAGCGCCGGCGATGGGATGGCCGAAGGCTCCATCGGGGCTGGCATGGTCAAGATGCAGCACGAAGGTCATTTCGGCGAGTCCGACTTTGGCGGGTCCCATTCCATGGACCTGATGAACGCCGAAGCCGAGGCGCAGGGCGGTGTTGGTTGGGGCGCGGGCGGCGCGCGAAAGCCGACACTCGCATGGTCAGAGAACAGGGCTCGGTCTTTTACGGCTCTGACATGAACAACCCGCTTGCCGAAGTTGGTGGCGAGTACGAGCTGATGACGGCCGAGGCAAAAGGCAACGCGCTCTTGGGGTCCGATGGACGCCGCCGCGTGGTTGTGTTCGACGGTGGTCTATCGTCGGCTGCGGCCAAGGGTGATGCGCAAGGCTCATTCTCGATCCCGATCCCCTTCACGAATTGGACCATTGGCGGGACAGCCAAGGGTGGTGCTTCTGCAGGCTCTTTGGGCGCCGGTGCCAATGCTCACGCGTTCCAAGACATCGAGTCCGGCCGCGCCCACGTCGGCGCGGGGGGAGAGCTCGCCGCGGCGCTAGGCTTGAAATTCGACTTCGACCTCTCGATCGGGCCGAAATATACCGACAGAAAATGGCCCCACGGACCCTAGTACATGAGCGAAATTGCCTTCCTTGAACGGCCTGTGAGTGCCAAGGAAGCCATCGAAGGCGCCTATCTGGATGTGACAGTGCGCGAAGGTGTCTTTGCGACCGGTGCCTTCCAGCTGGCGTTGCCGAAACTCTGGGATTTCGAGGTCTCGAACCGGGAGCCGTCGGCGGATGATCCCATGTTCCCCCTCGCTACCTTCGCGCCCGGCGCGCCAGAGGCCCTCGGGGCGAGCCATGATGCGCGTGTGGTTGTCCACGTGGCGTTCCTGCCCCGGGTGATCAACGGTTCGGATTGGCTGCGCGGCTATCTGTCGGGCGGCAAGTTCCAGCTTCATGCGATCCGGGAGCTTCCCACCCAAAACGGGCTGATGGGCGATGCGGTGGCTACCGCGGCCGATGGGCGTCTGCACCGCATGGTGACCATGAAGGACGCCGATCTTCTTTATGTCGTTGAGGGGTCGTTCGACCCCAAGGGCACAGCCGATGATCCGGCACTTCAGGAAATCGCGCTTATGGCCGCGATCCGGTTCAAGCTTCTCGAGCCCTCAGGCATGCGCTTTGCTGAGGCGATGGCCGAACATTACCTCGAAGGTATTCTGGGGCAGGTAGGATTTACCGCCCCCGCAAGTTGGGAGGCTGATCGCCCCGGGGATGTCCCGCCGCAGGGTGATGCGATCCAGTTCAAGGCGCTTGTTGGCGACGCTGTTGCTGGCAACATGGTGGCGGCGATCGGTGGCGTGGCTAGCGATGCCGAAACGCTGGAGATGGCGTTGATCTCGAAACTCTCAGAACAGGGTGTGACTCTGGGCGATCCTGAGCCGATCCTCGAGGCAACTCGTGGTGACCTTGCGTTCTCGGCCGTTTTGCGGTGGGGTGAGGCGGGCGGGCTCGGCGCGACCATGCTATGTCTTCGGGGCAGCTTTCAGGACATGCCCATGTCGGTCACTGTGCTTGGCCCTTCGGCGGACGCGCAGTTCGAAAGCTGGGCTTTGAACCGGCGTGTGTTCGAGATCATGCGCGAAACGATCACCGGCATCGGTTGAGCCTCACATCAACAAGTTGAATTTTGTGCGGATCGCGACGTCGACCTCCGGGTCCAGATATGTCGGTTGGTGCGTGGCCAAGATGTCCTGCGCCTTTGCTTTGGCCCTCGCCCAGGCATCCTGTGCGCCGGCTTCGGCCTAGGATCGGGGGTCCTCCCTGTCGGCGAGTGCGGGATAGAAATAGTCCCGCTCCATCGCCGCATAGGTATGCGCCCTGCCAAGAAAGTGGCCCTCTCCAAGCACCGCCTCGCAGATCGCGTCAAAACCGAGGTTCTCTTCCGTCACCTCGACGCCTCGAAGCGCGCGGTAGGTGTGAGAGTGCATCTCGTTGTCGAGGACAAAGCCCTCGAAGCTCGCCCCCAGCAGTGAGGCCGTCATGCCCGAGCTCTCGTAGATCAGGTTGCCCCCGGCGAGCGCTGCTGCGAGCGAGGTCATGCCCTTCTCCACGCCATATTGCGCGTCGATCGCCTTGGCATCTGTCATGGAGGCCGCGAAACCCGAGGGCAGGCCAAGCCAGTTTGAGAGCTGCGCCGAGGCTGCGTTCATCAATGCCGTTTCGCCCGACCCGCCCGCAAAGGCGCCGGTGCGCAGGTCCACCACAAGGGGCCAATTCGAGAAGATCATCGGATAGCCGGGCTGGATTGCGTGGACCATCAGAAGCGATCCCAGCGTCTCCGCCAATGATTGAGCAAGAAAGCCCGCCAGCGTTGCAGGCGCCGTGGCGCCGGCCTGCGCAGCGGTGATGTTGGAGACCGGCACGCCGTGTTCGATGCAGGCGTAAAGAACCTCCACCGCGTCTTCGCCGTAGCGCATGGGCGAGATGACGGGCGAGATATGCGCCTTCAAGAAGGGCCGCGCTTTGTAGGCCCCTTCGCCGCCTGCCGCGATGTCGAACATCTCGATGATCGGGGCCACGTGCTCGGCGATGGTGAAGGCTGTTGCCGTGGGTTTCGAGGTGTTCTTGATCAGCGCATAGGCGGTGTTGATGTCGAGGTCCCGGTTGTCGGGCACATCCGTGGCGATGCAGCAGCGCGTGAACCAGCTGACATTGGCCAGCGTGTCCTGCAGCCGGGTAAAATCGTGCAGGTCGCGCAGGGTAGACGGACGGTAGAGCCCTGTGTCCATGTCGAGCGTCTGAACCGCCGCGCCGCCCGTGCCGAAGTAGACACGATCCCCGCCCACCTCGATATCGCGCGCCGGATCGCGGCCGTAGAGCGTGAATTGCTTGGCCGCGGCATCGATCGCCTCGCGTGTCAGCGCGGGCGAAAAGTAGACGCGGCCGCCCTTGGCCATCGCGCCCATCTTCATGAAATCTGCGTGCAGCCGCTCGGGCACTTCGCCCATACCGAGCTCCGCCAAGAGGCGGATGGCGGTGTCGACGATGGCCTCCATCTCGGGCTCAGTCAGGGCTGATAGCGGCCTCCGGCCTGTCCGGGGGGGCAGGGGTCAAACGCCGGCGGTGCAGCACGTTGGGCATGGCGGGCCTTGCGGCCTGATCGAGCTGGCATGGTGCACATTCCTTTGGGACCCCATGTGGCGCAAGCGTACTGGACAAGATGAGGGAAAACCGAAATCTTGATTCCGATATGGAGAAAAATGAGCCCCCCTTCACCTTCCGCGCCGCTCAGATCTTTGTGGCGGCAGTGGAGGCGCAGTCGGTTACGCGCGCGGCGCACCGTTTGGGGATCAGCCCGTCTTCGGTGTCGCAACAGCTCGCCGTGCTCGAGGCCGCGATGGGCGCCAAGCCCATCGAACGCTCGGCCCGGCAGTTTCGGCTGACGCGGGCGGGGACGCTCTTTCTCGATCCCGCGCGGCAGCTTCTGGATGATGTGAGCGCGGCGAAGGCGCGGCTGGTGGACGCCGATCAAGCCCCTCCCATGACAGTGCGCATCGCCTCGCTGGAAGAACTGGACGCGACGGTCACAGCCCCCTGGCTCCTGCGTCTCACAGACATCTACCCGAACGTGACCTTCACGTTAACGAGCGGCGCGAGCCACGAGAACCTCGATGCCCTCTCAAGCCGGGCGGTGGATCTCACCCTCGCTGTGGACACGGTGGGAGATGCCGATTGGGTCGAACAACACGCGATCCTGCGCGATCCCTTCGTGCTGATCGCTGCCAAAGGCCTCGGGCCTTTCGAGGCGCTGCCCACCCAACCCTTTGTCCGCTACACGAGCGATCTTCAGATTGGTCGGCAGATCGAGGCGCATCTGCGCCGCGCAGGAACCCCGCCGCAACGGGGGTTCGAGCTCTCCACCAACCAAGCGCTCTTTGCCATGACGGCGGAGCTTCAGGGCTGGGCGATCACTACGGCGCTGGCCTTCTTCGGCACCCCTCGCGCAGGTGAAATCGTTGAGGCGCATCCTCTGCCGCTGCCAGCCTTCTCGCGCCGCTTGGCGCTGCATGGGCGGGCGGGCACCCTCGGTCCGTTGCCAGGCCGGATGGCGGAGGAGATCAGGACCTGCATCGAGGAGCGCATCATCGACGACGCGCAGGCACGGTTGCCGTTCCTCCAGACCGGCTTCGACGTTATTCAGTAAATAGAAATCTATGATTTTGACTGTGTCGCAAGGATTGCGCGGCGGCGTCTTTGATGGTGCTCTCTCCCGCGCAGAGAGGAGCACGCCATGAAGTCACGCACCAAAGTCGCCGTCATCGGGGGAGGCATCGCAGGATGCTCCACGCTCTACCACCTCACGCAAGAAGGCTGGAGGGATGTTGTTCTGATCGAACGCGATGAGCTGACGTCAGGTACCACGTGGCACTCCGCAGCGCAGGTGACGAACTTCGGGATGAACCAGACGATGGTGGGGCTGAAGTCGCATTCCGTTGCGCTCTACAAAAAGCTGCGCGACGATCCGGACTACCCTGTGGGTTACCACCACGGCGACGGCGGCATCAGGCTCGCGAACACCAAAGAGCAGATGCAGGGCTATCGCCACTTCTCCTCCATGGCGCGCGGCATGGGGGTGGAGTTCGAGGTGATCGATGCCGAGGAATGCGCCCGCCGCCACCCGCTGATTTCGACCGAGAACCTGCTCGGTGGGCTCTGGGACGGGGAGGACGGCGACATCGACCTCGCGCAGCTTTGTCAGGCGCTGGCGTTCCACGCGCGCAAAGCGGGGGCAGAGGTCTACCGCCATACGCCGGTGACGGGGCTGACCCAGCACAAGGATGACACCTGGACTGTCCATACGGAGAAGGGCGATATCGACGCCGATATCGTCGTGAACGCTGGCGGCTACCGCGTGAACGAAGTGGGCGCGATGATGGGTGTGCACCACCCGGTCGCCTCCATGGAGCACCAGTACTTCGTCACTGAAGATATCCCCGCGATTGCGGAAGCGGGCCATCGGATGCCGCTGCTGCGCTGCCCGATCAGCGACTACTACTCGCGTCAGGAGAAAGGCGGGCTGCTCATTGGCTTCTACGAGCAAGACTGCCGGACTTGGGGGATGGACGGGGTCTCCCCTTCCTTTGCGAATGATTTGTGCCCTGACGACCTCAACCGTGTGATGGACGTGCTAGACGGCGCTTTTGCCCGGATGCCTGCGCTGACCGAGGTCGGCATCAAGCGCATCGTGAACGGGCCAATTACATACACGATCGACGGTGCGCCGCTGGTGGGCCCGATCCCGGGCAAACGGAACGCCTTCTGCATCATCGGCCTGCGCGCGGGCGTAGGCGAGGGCGGTGGCCACGGCTGGCTGCTCGCCCAGCAGATCGTCCATGGGGAAGCCTGCTATGACACATGGTGCCTCGATCCGCGACGCTTCACAGGCCATGCGAACGTGGAGCTGACCTCGCTGAAGGCCATTGAGGATTACCAGAACGAATTCCGCTTCCACTTCCCGCATGAACACCGCCCGGCTGGGCGCAATGCAAAGACCACACCGCTGACGCCGGTGCTCGAGGCCGAGGGGGCGGAGTTCACCGTGGTCAACGGTTGGGAACGGGCGGAGTACTTCAAGCCCTCGCCCGAATTCCATCCGTCGCTCAGCTTCAACTTCGATGAGGCGACGCCCATCGTGGCGGCTGAGATCCGCAATGTCTCCGAGAACGTCGGCCTTGCAGAAGTGAACGGCTTCAACCGGATCGAGATCACGGGCGCCGATCGTCACAGTTTCCTCGACCGAATGATGTGCGGAGCTGTGACTAAGCGCACGGGGCGCGTGGGGCTGGGTTATCTGCTCAACCACCATGGCTGCGTGAAGGCCGAGGCTACAGTGGCGAACCTGCCCGCGAGCGAACGTGGGCCGGAGCGTGTATGGTACGGCTCTGCCGCTGCTGCTGAGTTCCACGACATGGACTGGCTCTCCGCCCATATAGAGGCAGGGGAGGATGTGCAGCTGCGATCGCTGACGAATGACTACACGATCCTCGTGCTGGCTGGCCCCAACGCTCGCGCTGTGCTGTCGCGCGTAGCTCGTGGGGATTGGTCGGCGGAAGGCTTCCCGTGGCTCTCAGTCCGCGAAACCTTCGTGGGTTACACGCCCGCCACGATCATGGCTGTCAGCTTCTCGGGCGAACTGGCCTACGAAATCCACGTGCCTAACGCCTCTCTCTATGCCGCCTACCGCGCGATCCGTGAGGTGGGCGAAGACTTCGGCCTCGGCCTTTTCGGCGCCCGCGCGGTCGAATCCATGCGGATGGAGAAAGGCTATCTCCACTGGAAGGCGGACCTCATCACTGAGTTCGATCCGTTCGAGACCGCCCTCGACCGCTTTGTGAGGCTGAACAAGGGGGAGTTCGTGGGCCGCGACGCGCTGACCAGACGGCACGCGGACGGTCCGACAAAAAAGCTCGTCACCTCAAGGTTGGGGCGGACCACGCACCAGCGCATGGCGGCGCCTCGCTTATGCGGGGCGACCGTGTGGTGGGAACGATCACGTCGGGAGACTATGGCCACCGGACCGATCTGAACCTCGCCTACGCGTTCGTTGACCTCGAATTGTCAGCGGAAGGGTCGGTCATGGAGCTCGATCTCTGCGGCCAGATGGTGCCGTGCAGCGTGATCGCGCCGTCGCCCTATGACCCCGATCTGAGCCGTGTGAGAAGCTGACCGAAAGCGCAGCAATCGGATCGCCTGAAGCGCGGGGCGCGGTCTATCCAACGGGGACACCCGAAAAGGAGAGACCATGAATTTTCGCATCGAAGCCCTGAGCCCCGACCAATTTCGCGCCTTGTTCGACCTCAGTGATGAGGAACTCGCCGCGCGAAATGCCTGCCGACGGATCGCGGTGGATAGCTCCGGCGCCCCTTGTCGTGTCAGCCTTGAAGCTGCCGAGGAGGGAGAGGAGTTGATCCTGCTGCACTCCGCGCACCAGACCGTGGCCAGCCCGTACCGTGCGAGCCATGCCATTTATGTCCGCCGAGACGTTGAACAGGCGCAGCCCGCCATCAATGAGGTGCCTAAGGTCATCCTCTCGCGTCTGATTTCCCTACGCGGGTTCGATGCGGCAGGCATGATGATCCACGCTGAGGTGACAGAAGGCGAAAACGTTCCTGCAACGCTCGCAACAATCCTCGAAGACCCGGCGGTCGAGTATGTGCATCTGCACTTCGCCAAGGCAGGGTGTTTTGCGGCCAGTGCGAAGCGCGCGGCGTGAGCCTAGGCGCGGAGCACGGGGAACCAGTCTTCGCGCAGGCGTTGGCCGTCTTGCATGTCGTGCCCGGGGAAGGGCGGCGACGTACGGCCAGGGCGTGTGACGTAGCGGGCGTCTTCACCCACCAGACGCAGTGAAAACGCACGGCGGCGCGCGGCGGCCTCGTTCCCGCGGGCGCCGTGGAGCGTCATGAAGTTGAAGGCCACGGCGTCGCCGGGCGCCATCTCCCATTCGAGGACGCGCATGCCCTCGGCGTCGGGATCGGGCACCGGGCGGTAGTCGTCTTCGTTGGGATAGAACGAGGTTTCTGCAAGCCAGCAGGTCGGCAGAACCGGTTTCTCCCACAGATGCGATCCCGCCACGCAGCGCAGCGTTGCGTTCGTGACTGGGTCGAGCGGCGACCAGAAGGAGATCGTCTGCCGCCCCTCAACAAAGTAGTAAGGGCCGTCTTGGTGCCAAGGTGTGGGCTTCGAGGTGCCCGGCTCCTTCACCAGCACGTGGTCATGGAAGAGCTGTACACGCTCCGATCCCATCAGGGCCCCGGCTGCCGCCGCGACTTTCGGGTCTTTTGCGACCTCCGCAAATTCCGGGATGCGTTCCCAGTTGCAGTAATCGTCGAAGAAGCGGCCTGCCTCGCCCGGTTTCAGGTTCTCAGCAGCGTAGGGGCCAGGTTCTTCCATGTTGCGGGCAACGCCGGCGCGCAGGGTCTCGACATGCTCGGCGAAGAGGCCACGGATCACGGTGGCGCCATCGTTCTGGTATTCTTCGATTTGATCCTGCGTGAACACTGTTCGCTCCCAACTTTCTGTGGGGGCAGCGATACACAGGCTGCTGCCCAACTCAAAGCTGCTTCCTGCATCGACGTGGGTGGGATTTACGGACCATCACAGATGTACGGAAACTGTGTTGTGCAGTCTGCTGGTCGCACCGATATTTATCGCATGGCCGCCCCCGCAGAATTTTCCTTCGCATCTTTGACGCAAAATGCCCGTCGCCACATTCGAGTGTTTCAGGTTCATCAGTTTCTTGACCGTTTTGCCATGGGTCTGACGGTTGCCGTTGTCGCTCTCGCGTTGACCGATCGAGGCATGGACCTTTTCCAGATCGCGCTTCTCTTCGGGGTTTATTCTATCATCACGATGACGATGGAGCTTCCGTTCGGAGGATTGGCGGACACTATCGGCCGCAAGCCTGTTTTTCTCGCGGCGGTCGTTTCAAGCGTCCTTTCGCTGGCGTTGTTCTTGTCGTCGAGCGATTTCTACGTCCTTGCGATTTCCTTCGCGTTTATTGGGTTCGGACGCGCACTCCGGTCCGGCACCCTCGATGCCTGGTTCGTTGAAACCTTCAAGTCACAAGCGCCGGATGTAGACGTTCAGCCTGCCCTTGCGCGGGCGCAGTGGGCCAATGCAATGGGCTTAGCGATTGGAGCGTTTCTGGGAGGCGCGCTTCCCGACGTCGCTGGCTCCATGGCTGAAGGCCGGGCCGCGAGCATATACGACGTCTCCTATATCGCGAGCTTTGCAGTGATGATTGGTGTGTTCTTTTACACCATGGTTTTGATCGTTGAGGCGCCAAGACCATTAAACCCTAGGGCGCTGAAAGAGGGCTTTGTGGCGGTTCCAGGTATGATCAGGGACGCAGCCCTCCTCGCTTTTAGGCATTCCACGCTGTCGGTTCTCTTGGTTGCCTTGGCGCTTTTCTTGATGGCGACGAACCCGGTCGAAGTGATCTGGCCGACGCATGTGAAGCCCTTGTTGGCCGATGGCCTCGCTAACACCGCCATCGGCATCCTGACGGCCACTTATTTCTTTTCCATCGCGTTCGGAGCGTGGTTGTCTCCCCGCGTTAGCCGGATTTTCCAGAGGCGGCATGCGGCCACGCTGTGCCTGACGTTCGCAATCCTAGCCGCGGTTCAGATCGTTTTGGCCTTGCAGGATGGCATTCTCGGTTTTGCGGTGGCGTTCGTTATTTTTGCCGTTGCACTTGGTGTTTCTGAGACCCCCGCCAGCAGTCTTCTGCATGAATACGTTGAAGATCACCAACGGTCGACGATGCTGTCCTTAAGATCTCTGATACAGCAGTTCGGTGCAGCGCTGGGCCTCATTTTTGCGGGCGCCATTGCGGATGTTTACTCCACTCCCACAGCATGGCTGGCTGGGGCGTTGTTTCTTGCCGCCGCAGGGGTGCTTACGGCTGGCTTAGCGAAACGGCTTAGGGCTGATCAAAGGTAGTCAGCGCTTTCCTGAAACGGGGAGGCCTTATTCTAAGGCTGCCCCATTGGTCGCAGCACGGTACCAGCGGCGTATGTCGGCGCGGG
The DNA here is from genome assembly GCA_022448245.1 of Paracoccaceae bacterium. Classification (GTDB taxonomy): domain Bacteria; phylum Pseudomonadota; class Alphaproteobacteria; order Rhodobacterales; family Rhodobacteraceae; genus Shimia_B. The sequence continues at coordinate 34,588 of JAKVCO010000007.1, read as the reverse complement.
CTTGCTCGTCCATCTCGAAGGCGTTGGGCGGGGGCATGGCGTGGCTGACGCCAGCCTGCAAATAGATCTGCAGCGCGTTGCGCGCGATGTCGGCCTCGGTTTCGAGCAGCACGCCTTTCGGCGGCCACTGGAAGCCCTGCCACGAGGGCTCGCGCGCGTGGCACATGGAGCAGTTGCCGATGACGGCGGTCGAGGCCTCCGCAAAGCCCTGTGCCTCGGCAAAGCGGGCCTCATGGGCGGTAAGCGGTCGTGCGGAGGCTTCCTCCCACGTCTCGCCCCGCAGAGCGGCGGTGGACAGCCAGGCGATGATGATCATCAGGATCGCTGTCACGAACCAGGTCCAGTTCGGACCGGCGCCCGTTTTGTGCATTGTGTTGAAGTAGTGCCGGATGGTGACGCCTGTAAGGAAGATGAGCGAGGCGATGATCCACGCGTATTCCGTCCCGAAGGCGAGCGGGTAGTGGTTCGACAGCATAAGGAAGACGACCGGCAGCGTCAGGTAATTGTTATGCGTCGACCGCAGCTTGGCAATCTTGCCGTATTTCGCATCGGGCTTTCGGCCTGCCTTCAGATCAGCGATCACGATCCGCTGGTTGGGCATGATGATGAAGAAGACGTTGGCCGTCATAATCGTCGCCGTGAAGGCGCCGAGGTGCAGCAGCGCTGCGCGGCCTGTGAAAACCTGATTGAGGCCCCAGCTCATCAGCACGATGATGATAAAGAGCGCGAGCATCATGGCGTTCGGGAAGTCTCCCAGCTTCGATTTGCACAGGAAGTCGTAGATCACCCAGCCCACACCGATGCTGGCGGCACTCAGGATGATGCCTTGGAAGAGGCTTAGGTCGGCTTTGGATGGGTCGAGCAGGTAAATCTCGCCCCCAACCCAGTAGATGATCGCGAGAAGGGCCGCGCCAGAGAGCCACGTCGTATAGCTCTGCCATTTGTGCCAGGTCAGGTGCTCGGGCAGGCGTGCGGGGGCGACCATGTATTTCGTGGTGTGGTAGAAGCCGCCGCCGTGGACCTCCCATTCCTCGCCGGACGCGCCTTCGGGCATGTCGTCGGCGGGTTTGAGCATGAGGTCGAGGGCGATGAAGTAGAACGACGCGCCGATCCACGCCATCGCAGAGATGACATGTAACCAGCGGACAGCGAAGCCCACCCAATCCCAGAGAACTGCCAGATCGTACATCGATCCGACCCTACAACCGCCGCAGGCAGGTGCAATGCGTTATGCGCGCGCGCGCTTTGGATCGAAGAAGGGCAGCGGTGCCACGGTGCATGGCAGCCGCTTCAGGTGGCCGCCCATCTGCCCAACGAGGAGCTCGGTCCCGTCTTCGGCAAATTCGACCGCGATCCGCGCCATGGCAATGGTCGTCTCCCGCTGGGGGGAGCGTACGGCGGAGGTGATCTGCCCGATCTGGCGTTCGCCGGCATAGATCGGCGCGCCATGGGCCGGCACGTCCTGACACTCGAAGAGAAGCCCTTTCAGGGCACGGCGCGGGGCCTCCGCATTGCGGGCCAGCGCCTCGCGACCGACGAAATCGGTCTTCTTGAGGTCGACGGCAAAGCCAAGGCCGCTCTCATAGGCATCCGAGCCGGGGCCAAATTCTGCGCCCGCGGCGGGCAGGCCTGCCTCCACGCGGATGACCTCAAGCGCGGCCGATCCCATGGGGGTGATGCCGTAGCGCTCCCCTGCTTCCATCAGGCCATCCCAGATTGCGAGCGCGTCGCCCGGGGTGCAGAAGATCTCGTAACCGAGCTCACCTGTGTAGCCTGAACGCGTCAGCATGAACGGCGCGCCATCCCGGTCATTAAGGCGCGCAATCGTGGCGCCGAACCACTTTACCTGTTCCAAAGTCGGCACATGGGGCTGCGTGAAGATGAGCCCGCTGAGCACATCGTGAGACCTCGGCCTCCTGAAGCGCGAGGTTCACGAGGGCGGAGTTCATGTCGTGGACGCGGACATTGAGGTTCTCGGCGTCGGCGAGGCTCGCCAAATGGCGCACGCTTTCCTCGGTACCGCAGCACCAGCGGAAGAGGTCACCGCCCATGCGAAAGAGGGTGCCGTCGTCGATCACGGCGCCGGTCTCATCACACATGATCGCGTAGCCGCCGCGCCATTCAGCGAGGCGCGAGATATCGCGGGACAGCGCGCGCTGCAGCAAGCGTTCCGCGTCGGGGCCCACGATGTCGTATTTCCGAAGCGAGGACATGTCCTTCAGTGTCACCTTCTCGCGGCAGGCCCAGTATTCGCCCGCCGTGCCGGTGGCTGGGAAATGCGTCGGTAGCCAAAGGTCGCGCGCGGGCGCGAACGCGTGGGTCAGGTCGGCAGTGCGAGGATGGAAAGCGCTCTCGTGGCTGATAGTCATGGGCGCATCCTCCTTCACGCGGTAAGCGACGGCCCGGCGGATCGGGGCGCCGGTGCGGTAGATGCGAACGTGGACATCCGTGGGGTTCCAGCCGTTGATCGGATCGAGATCGTCAGGGCAGGCGGTGGAGACGCAAGCGAGGTCTTCCATGGCCTCCATGGCCACGTAATCGCCGGGGCGGGAGTGCGATTCCTCGGTCAACAGCGCGTGGCTGTGCGGATCGATCCACGTATTCCAGAAAAAGTTGATGGCGGGCCATGCCGCACGCTTTTCGACGCCGAAAGGTGCCATCGCGTAGGAGATGTTGTCGGAGCAATTGCGGTGACCGGGAAAGCCACTCTCCTCATAGCCGCGCGCCGTGCAGGCGAGGCCAAAGGTATCGTGGCGCCCGCAGGTGTCCTGCACCACGCGCAGAAGCGGACGCATCTCCCGATCACAGAATTTATCGAGCAAGCCCGGCCCGGGATACGCGTGGCGGATCATGGAGCGTTTGGCCGTGGAGTCGATGATCCATTCTTCACGCGCATCGAGGCCGTCTTTGCGGAACGCGGTGAAGTCCGAGCACTGCTGACCGTCGACATCGATGATCTGAATGATCTCGCCTTTGGCGACCTCGTAGGCCCGTGCTGTGCCGCGCGGGATCGTGAATTCCTGGCGCACCTCGCCGAGTGGGTCCGGCAGCAGGGCGCGCGGTGCCGTTCCTGTGGCGCTGAGAATGACTTCACCCAGATAGCCACCTTCAATCGCTTCCGATTGGGAGATCGTGTGCACGACCCAAAGCGTCATCGCTTGAGCTGCCTTGAAGGCGACGAGTTCGGGCAGCGGCACGCGGACGCCCTTGAGGCTTTCAGTGCCGCCATGGGCCGCCACCCAGCCGCGCAGCTGTTGGTGATTGAACCCGCCCCAAGGCACCTCAGCCCGTGCCTCGATCCCGACTGCGCCCAGTGCGTCGCGCCCCCGGGCGTCGAATGCCATCAGGAAGCCGGAGGCGCCGCCCGTGCCCTCAAGCGACACGAGATCGTCTTTCTCCAGCTCGACCTTCACCGCGTCGCGCGGGGGGACTTGCTGCTGATGGGGAAGTTGTTTTTCGGGAAAGCCGAAAAAGCTCGGGCCGGAGTAATCAGCCCGATATTTGAGAAGCCTCGAATGAGTTCTTCTGACACCGTATCCTCGCCTTCGCGCCTAGCGGTTTCAGGCACACTGAACCAGCCGGGCGCGAAGTCAAGAAGTCATACCTCGCGTTTGCGTGGCTTTGTGCGATCTAGCTCAGGCGTGATCGGAATATGCTCGTCTTCGTCGCCCGGAGGCAGCTTGAACGGCCCGTTTCCCCAGTCGCCTGCCTTCCACGCTTCTTTGGCTTCGTGGATGCGCTCAGCCGATGAGGAGACGAAGTTCCACCAGATGTAGCGGCCTTCGTTCATCGTGGCCCCGCCCAGCGCCATGATCCGCGCGCCCATGGGGCCGGCTTTCACGCTGATGCGGTCGCCTGGACGGAAGACCATCATGCGGCCTTTCTCGAACACGTCGCCAGCAACCTCGATCTCCCCTTCGGTCACGTAGATACCGCGGTCCTCGTGGTTGTCAGGCAGCGGGTAGGCCGCGCCTGGGGCGAGTTGAACATCGACGTAGAACGTCTCTGACTGCATGGTCACAGGGCTGTTTTCACCGTGCGCGTCACCGAGGATCAGGCGCGCTTCGACGCCGGTGTCCTGAAGCAGCGGGAGGGCACCTTCCTTGTGGTGTTCGAAATCTGGATCCATCTCTTCGCGGTCCTCGGGCAGGGCAATCCACGTTTGGATGCCGAAGAGCGAGTGACGCGAAGCGCGGGTTTCCGGGCTCGTCCGTTCGGAATGGGTGACGCCGCTGCCAGCGGTCATCCAGTTCACTTCGCCGGGATAGATCATTTGGTGGGTGCCGAGGCTGTCGCGATGTTCAAATTCGCCTTGGTAGAGGTAGGTCACGGTGCCAAGCCCGATGTGCGGATGCGGGCGCACGTCGATGCCGCCCTCGGTGATGAACTCCGCGGGGCCCATTTGGTCGAAGAAGATGAACGGCCCCACCATCTGCCGCTGGGGCGAGGGGAGGGCGCGCCGCACTTCAAAGCCGCCGAGGTCACGGGCACGTGGGATGATCAGGGCTTCGATGCTATCCGCATCGCCCTGAGGGATGTCGTTGCCATGGGTTGGGTTCCAGCTCATCTTGAGCCTCCTTTCCTGCGTTGCTCCTTGAAATGGAGCGAAACGGGCGCGTATCCAAATCGCAGGTTATGTGCGGAAATGCGCAATAATGCAAATGAAACGATTTCATGTGCGATGATGCGCGTTGCGCAGCAGCGCCCCATCAGGCATCAAGCGCCGGAACAAGGAGACATGTCATGGCCGATCTGCCGGGAATTGTTGTCACTGGCGCCTCTGGGCGCATGGGGCAAATGCTCGTCGAGACCATCCTGAAGAGCGACCGGGCCAAACTTGCGGGCTGTGTAGAGCGCATGGGCCACGCTTGGGTGGGGCAGGACATGGGCGAAGTGCGCGGTGGCGCGCCCATTGGCGTCGTCGTGACCGACGACCCGCTTGAGGCCTTTTCGAAGGCGCAGGCTGTGATCGATTTCACCGCGCCGGAAGCGACGCTCGAATTCGCGGCGCTCGCGGCTCAGGCCCGCGCGGTGCATGTGATCGGGACAACGGGCATGAGCGACGAACAGATCGCCCGGCTCGAGCCTGCGTCACGTCATGCCGTGATCGTGCGGGCCGGCAACATGTCACTTGGCGTGAACCTCCTGACCAAGCTGACGCGCATGGTGGCAGCAGCGCTGGACGAAGATTTCGACATCGAAGTGATCGAGGCCCATCACCATCACAAGGTCGATGCGCCCTCGGGCACGGCCCTGATGCTGGGCGAAGCGGCTGCAGAGGGTCGCGGCGTGGTCCTTGCAGACGTCCGCGATGATGCGCGCAACGGCATCACCGGCGCGCGGGAGAGGGGCCATATCGGTTTCTCTAACATTCGCGGCGGCGATATCGTGGGGGAACATGACGTGCTCTTTGCTGGTGCGGGTGAACGGATCGTTCTGCGTCACCTCGCAACGGATCGTGGGATCTTCGCGCGCGGCGCACTCAAGGCCGCGCTTTGGGGGCAGAATAAAATCCCTGGCCAGTACGATATGATGGATGTGCTGGGCCTGGCGGACTGATCTGTTCTTAACGGGTACGTGAAGCAATAAATCCAAATACCGCTGTGCTGCGTACAAAAGGCAAAGCAGGAGAGAGCGATGGACCGCACCTTTGCAAAAACTTGTGCCTTTGTACTCGCACTTGGGGCCGCTGCCCCAGTGGCGGCAATGGATGCGATCTCTGATCGCTCCGACTTCATGAACACGATCGATGGGCGTGATCTGCGCATCGGGATGTTCGGCTTGTCACTCGTTGTGACCGATGATGGCCGGATCGAGGGCAAAGCTCTCGGTCGCTCGATCACGGGTCAGTGGAGTTGGCAGAATGGCTTCTTCTGCCGGGATATTATGTGGGGTGAGAGGGAGATACCGTATAACTGCCAGCTCGTTGAGGCAGCGGACGACAGGATGCGCTTTACGACGGATCGCGGCGCAGGCAACTCGGCGAGCTTCAACCTGCGTTAAGCGCCGCGCGATCAGAAATCGATCGCGATGCCCTTCTTTTCCCAATCACCGAAACGCACGGGTTCGGGCCCGTCGCGCCCCCCGAATTCCTTGGGCATCTGCTTTGCCTCTTCAGTCTTCCGGCGCTCAGCTGCTTCGGCCAGCGCGCGTTGGGCGGCGGGGGGCAGGTTCTTCGGGTCATAGTTGTCATCGGCCATGGGGCTGATATACGCCGCTTCTTGCCCAAGGCCAAGGAGCGCTCGTGTCACAATCTCCCCATCCCGCCCGCGCTGCAGCGCTGAAGCTTATGGAAGGCGTCCGCGAGGAAGGGCAGCTGTTAAGCGAGCTCTCCGGCGAAGATTGGTTTACGTCTCTCGCCCCCGCCGAGAAGGCGCGCGCCCAACGTTTGGCGTTGGAGACACTGCGGCAGGGTGAGCGGGCGGACCGCTTGCTCAAACCGCTGCTGCAGAAAGCCCCGCCTGAGCCGGTGCGCCAGATCCTGCGTTTGGGTTTGGTTGAGATCGGCGCGCTGGACGGCGCGGCCCATGGTGTTGTGGGCGACATGGTTTCGGCTGCAGGCGCCTCCAATCGCACGCGCGGCTTCAAAGGTATGGTGAACGCGGTGCTCCGCAAAGCCAGCGTCGAGGCCGAGGCGAACTGGGGCAAGCTCCCGGTGCCGCAACTGCCGCGCTGGTTGCGCAAGCCGCTGACGAACGCTTACGGCAACAGCGCCATTCAGGGTGTTGAAACAGCGCATATGCGCGGCGCCCCCCTCGATCTGACGGCCAAGGGCGATGCCGCTGCGGTGGCCGAGGCTGTGGGTGGCGAGTTGCTTCCTACGGGCACGGTCCGGGTAAAAGACGCGGGCCAGGTATCGGCGATGCCCGGTTTCGAGGCGGGCGACTGGTGGGTCCAAGACGCCGCCGCTGCGCTGCCGGTGAAGGTACTGGCCCCCAAAGCGGGTGAGCGCATTCTTGATCTTTGTGCAGCGCCGGGCGGCAAGACGATGCAGCTCGCAGCCGCTGGAGCGTTGGTGACAGCGCTCGATAGCAGCGGGCCACGGCTTGAGCGTGTTGCCCAGAACCTCGAACGGACGGGGCTGAAGGCTGACATCTTGGAATCCGACATCTTCGAGCACGCTGGTACTTATGATGCGGTGCTGCTCGATGCGCCGTGTTCTGCCACTGGCACGATCCGGCGGCATGCCGATCTGCCCTATGCGCGCGATGGTGGCGGCATCTCGGAGCTGATCGATTTGCAGGCTCGCATGATCGACCATGCGCTCAAACTGGTGAAACCGGGCGGACGGCTCGTCTACTGCACCTGCTCGTTGATCCCCGATGAGGGTGAAGTGCAGGTGGAAGAGGCTCTCGCGCGCCATGAGCTGAAGGCCGACACAGCTGCGCTGGAACTGCCGGGGATCGACCCTGAGTGGATTACTGAGGAAGGCGGATTGCGCCTTCGCCCGGATTACTGGCTCAAGAAGGGCGGCATGGACGGGTTCTATATGGCCTGCCTTCTCAAAGGCTGATTTTCGCGCTTCGCCGTCAAGGCGCGTGACTAAGCCGAGGCGCTGCGGTAATCGGGTTCTAAGAGCTCAAAAGCCAAGCAGTAACCCCAAGGCACACATCCTTGTCGATCCGCCCAGATATGCCGGCCCCGCGCACCCAATGGGTGACCAAGCTGCATGCCCGCCTCGCCGGGCTCGGTCGGCCTGCCACGGCCTTCGTTTCACAGCCTGAGCCGCGTTCCATCGGGCATTTCGCCAAGGGGCGGCAGCTGACGACGGGGAACTACCTTTTTGCGGGCTATCTCGTTGAGGCGAGCCCCGGCCAATCCCTCTGGACGATTGAGCCGCCCTCCAATGCCTTCGCTGAGGAGATCCACGGATTTCTCTGGCTCGATGATCTGGCCGCCGTTGGCGATGCTTCGGCGCGGGCTCTCGCACAAGGCTGGATCGAGGAATGGATCGAGCTTTATGGCACCGGCAAGGGCCCCGGTTGGGCGCCTGATCTCACGGGACGGCGTCTGATCCGCTGGATCAACCACGCCATTTTCCTGATGTCCGGCAAAAGCGAGTTCGGCAACGGGTTTTTCCAGGCACTGGGCCGTCAGACGCGCTTCCTGTCCCGCCGATGGTCATCGACGACGCCGGGCTTGCCGCGGATCGAAGCGCTAACTGGGCTCATCTACGCAGGCCTCTCGCTGACAGGGATGGAGCAATATGTGCCCACCGCGATCGCGGCGCTGGGCAAGTCCTGTGAACAGCATCTCGACTCTGATGGCGGCTTGGCGAGCCGTAATCCCGAGGAGCTCCTCGAAGTCTTTACTCTGCTGAACTGGGCGGCCCTTGCCCTGCGCGAGGCGGGCCGGACGCCTGCGCCCGCGCACGAGGCGGCAATCGCACGGGCGGCACCAGTGTTGCGCGCCCTCAGGCATTCAGATGGGGGCCTCGCGCGGTTCCATGGTGGCGGACGCGGGCTCGAAGGGCGGCTGGATGAGGCCCTGGCCACTTCTGGCGTGAAATCTGACGGCGGCCTCGACATATCCATGGGCTTCACGCGTCAGGTTGCGGGCCGAACCTCCGTCATCATGGATGCAGCTCCGCCGCCCCAAGGCGTGCCGAGCTACAATGCCCACGCCTCTACGCTGGCGTTCGAGCTGACCTCGGGCCGTCGCCCGCTGATCGTTTCCTGTGGGTCGGGTGCTGCCTTCGGTGAGGAATGGCGCCGGGCGGGTCGCGCAACCCCCTCGCATTCTACGCTTTCGCTTGAAGGCTACTCTTCCTCGCGATTGGGCGAGCGTAGGCTGATGTCCGGACGCGCGCGTGAGCTCCTGACAGATACGCCCTGCGAAGTGCTGACGGAGCGTCGCCACACCGACACGGCGCTGCGCCAACAGGCCAGCCACGACGGCTATCGCACGACCCATGGCCTCGTCCACGTTCGGACCTTGGAGCTTCATCTCGATGGCCGCGGACTGGCCGGTGAAGACCTTCTTGTCGCGCTCAATGACAATGACCGCGGGCGGCTGAGCGCCACGATGGGTCACGAGGGTCTGCCCTTCGCGATTCGCTTTCACCTGCATCCAGAGGCTGACGCGTCGGTCGATATGGCCGGTGCTGCTGTTTCCATCGCGCTCAAAAGTGGGGAGATCTGGGTCTTCCGGCACGATGGTCATGCCCGCTTAGCCATTGAACCTTCGGTCTATTTGGAGCGTGGTCGCCTGAAGCCACGCGGTGCCGAACAGATCGTTCTTTTTGGCCGTGCGACTACGGATACGACCCGTGTCAGGTGGTCTCTGGCCAAAGCGCAGGAAACTCCGCTATCTGTCCGCGACATTCAGCGGGATGACCCGCTGAACACAGATTAAAGGACCCTCCCTATGCCAGATCTCGTGCCGCTCCGCCGTGCGCTCCTTTCCGTTTCCGACAAGTCGGGGATTGTGGAACTCGGGCAGGCGCTCGCCGCGCGCGGGGTAGAGCTGGTGAGCACCGGTGGCACGGCGAAGTCGCTGCGTGAGGCGGGGCTTGAGGTCAAGGACGTGAGCGACCTGACCGCCTTCCCCGAGATGATGGATGGCCGCGTGAAGACGCTGCACCCGGTGGTGCATGGCGGCCTCTTGTCAGTGCGCGACAAGCCCGACCACGCCGCAGCCATGGAAGAACACGGCATCGGCGGCATCGATCTGGTGGTCGTGAACCTCTACCCGTTCGAGGCCACCGTCGCCAAAGGCGCGGGCTATGACGAGGTGATCGAGAACATCGACATCGGCGGGCCTGCGATGCTGCGGTCGGCGGCCAAGAACCACGCTTTCGTTTGCGTGGTCACGGATGTGGCCGACTATGAGGGGCTGCTCGCACAACTCGAAGAGAATGATGGTGGGACGACCTACGCTTTCCGCCAGGAGCTGTCACTCAATGCCTATGCGCGCACGGCGGCCTATGACGCGGCGGTCTCAGGCTGGATGGCAGGCGCCCTCGGTAAACGCGCGCGCCGCTTCGCCGTCGCAGGCGAGCTGAACCAGGAGATGCGCTACGGCGAGAACCCACACCAGAATGCGGCGTTCTATGTCATGGGCTCCGGCAGCACGGGCGTGGCCACAGCCGTTCAGCATCAGGGCAAAGCGCTCAGCTACAACAACATCAATGACACAGATGCAGCCTTTGAGCTTGTGAGCGAGTACGATCCCGCAGCAGGCCCGGCCTGCGCGATCATCAAACACGCCAACCCGTGTGGTGTAGCGCGGGGGGCGACGTTAAAAGAGGCATACAGCCGTGCCTTCCAGTGCGATCAGACCTCCGCCTTCGGTGGAATCATCGCCCTGAACCAGCCGCTCGACGGCGCTACAGCCATGGAGATCACCAAGATCTTCACCGAGGTTGTCATTGCACCGGGCGCCGATGACGAGGCCCGCGCTTTCTTTGCCAATAAGAAGAACCTGCGGCTGCTGACGACGGACGGGCTTGCCGATACGCGCACGGCATCTGCCTACATTAAGCAGGTGGCCGGTGGCTTCCTCTTGCAGGACAAAGATGTGGGTCACGTGGCCGAGGGCGATCTGAAAGTCGTCACCAAGCGCGCCCCGACCGAGGACGAGATGCGCGATCTCATGTTCGCCTGGACCGTGGCCAAGCACGTGAAGTCGAACGCGATTGTCTATGCCAACAACCACGCGACCGTGGGCGTCGGCGCCGGTCAGATGAGCCGCGTGGACTCAACCCGCATCGCGGCCCGCAAAGCCGAAGATATGGCGGAAGAGCTCGGCCTCTCTGCGCCGCTAACGCGGAACTCCGTCGCGGCCTCTGACGCGTTCTTCCCGTTCGCAGACGGTCTTCTGACGGTGGCCGAGGCAGGTGCCACGGCGGTGATCCAGCCGGGTGGTTCCATGCGCGATGCGGACGTGATCGCCGCCGCTGACGAGGCAGGGCTCGCGATGGTGTTCACGGGCCAGCGGCACTTCCGTCACTGATGCGCGCGCTTTGGATCACAGCTCCGATCGTCTTCGTCCTAGATCAGGTGTCGAAGTACTATGTGGTGCACGTGCTCGACCTCGCGCGCGTGTTGCACATGGATGTGTTTCCACCCTTCCTCGTGCTGCGCATGACTTGGAACTACGGCATCAATTTCGGCCTCTTCTCCGGCGATGATCAAACCCGCTGGATCCTGATTGCAGTTGCCTTTGCGATCTGTGCCGCTGTGATCTGGTGGATGCGCAAGGGCCAGCCCCGGCGCGCGATGATCTGTGCGGGTTTTCTTGTGGGTGGCGCCATGGGCAACGTCATCGACCGCGTCATCTACGGCGGTGTGGCGGACTTTCTGAACATGTCCTGCTGCGGCTTCACCAACCCTTACGCTTTCAACGTGGCTGATATCGCGGTTTTCATTGGTGCGATCGGCCTCGTCTTCTTTGCCGAAGACTCTGGCAAGGCAAAGGCGTGACGCCGTGCTAAATCCGCGATATGACACGCTCAAGAGGTGGTGAAATGCGCTTGATGCTCTTTTGTTTTGCGATGGTTGGGCTTGGGGCCTGCTCTGGCGGGTTCTCTGAGGGGCCCGACGAATTCTCGGTGGTGCCGCAATCGCCGCTCGAACAGCCTGTGTCCTACAGTGACCTCCCCGAGCCAGTCCCGGGCGGCAGCAATCTTGCCGATCTGAGGCCGAATGCCGACGCCGTCGCGGCGCTTGGCGGCCGCACGCAGGCGGGCGGCATTCCCGCATCCGACACAGGCATCGTGACCTATGCATCCCGCTTTGGCGTGGACCCTGCGATCCGCTCGGTGCTTTTTGCCGAAGACGAACGTTTCCGCGCGCGCATCTCTCGTCGTGGCATCTTTGGTGGCCAGCGGGAGAATAAATATTTCAGCACCTACCGCTCTCAGGCGCTTGACGCCTATGCGGAGCTCGAACGCTTCCGCGCGGCAGGTATCAGCGTGCCAACGGCCCCGCCGGAGCGCTAGCGACACCTCACTTCGCTGTCAGTGTCCTTGAACTCCCGCGCGCGCCACGTAGCTTTGGCAGGAGGAGGACATCCATGATCCGATACATTCTAGGCCTCGGCCTAATCGTTTCCGCCGCAACGGCCCATGCCGCCGAGAACATCACGACCTTCAGCCTCGACAATGGAATGGAGGCGATTGTCATCGAAGACAACCGCGCGCCCGTCGTTGTGCACATGGTCTGGTACAAGGTGGGCTCTGCCGACGAACCAGAGGGCAAGTCAGGTATCGCGCATTACCTTGAGCACCTGATGTTTAAGGCCACGGACACTCTCGAAGATGGGGAGTTCTCGCGCACCGTGACCGAGAACGGCGGCACCGATAACGCCTTCACCAGCCTTGACTACACCGGCTACTTCCAGCGTGTCGCCGCAGATCGGCTCGAGCTGATGATGCAGATGGAAGCCGACCGCATGGTGAACCTGAACCTCGACGAGGATGACATCGCCTCCGAGCGGTCCGTCGTCATCGAAGAGCGCAACCAGCGCACCGACAGTTCCCCAGGCGGTGTGTTCAACGAACAGATGCGCGCGGCGCAGTTTCTCAACCACCGCTATGGCGTGCCGATCATCGGCTGGCGCCATGAGATCGAGGAGCTTGGCCTTGCAGATGCCGAAGCCTTCTACGAACAGCATTACGGCCCCAACAACGCGATCCTCGTTGTCGCAGGTGATGTGGACCCAGCCGAGGTCGAGCGCCTCGCCCAGATCCACTACGGCGGCATCGCGCCGAACCCCAATGTGGTCGAACGCGCCCGCCCGGCCGAGCCGCCGCAGCTGTCCGAGCGTCGCATGATCTACCGCGATGCGCGCGTGGCTCAACCCTACATCGTGCGCAGCTACCTCGCACCTGAACGCAACGCGGGTGACCAGCGCGAGGCGGCCGCGCTGCAGCTCTTGGCCAACATCCTGGGCGGCTCCGGCGCGACCTCTGTCCTTGGTGAAGCGCTTGAGTTCGAACAGCAGAAGGCCGTCTACACGACTGCATACTACACCTCGAAATCGCTCGATCCGTCGACGTTCTCCCTTCTGGCTGTGCCGGTCCCCGGCGTGGGCTTGCAGGAGATAGAGGATCTGATGGACGCAGAGATCGCGAAGTTCCTCGAGGAAGGTGTCGACGAGGCTCAGTTGGAGCGGATCAAAGCCCAGTGGCGCGCCTCCTACATCTACGCTCTTGATGACGTGGGCGCGATCGCGCGGCGCTACGGCACTGCCCTCACGCAGGGCCTCACCGTTGAGGACGTGGCCGAGTGGCCGGAGATCATCCAATCCATCACCGGAGAAGAAATCGTCGCTGCCGCTGAACGCGTCTTTGATCGCTCAAACGCCGTCACAGGCTGGCTCGATCGCCCCCTAGAGGAGGTTTCCCAATGATCTGGCGCGCTACCGCTTTTGTCGTCGCCTTCGCCTCACCCGCGGCGGCCATCGACATCCAGGAAATCACGAGCCCCGGCGGCATCACAGCCTGGCTCGTCGAGGAACCCTCGATCCCCTTTACGGCGCTCGAGCTTCGCTTTGAGGGCGGCGCATCACTCGACCCCGACGGCAAGCGCGGGGTGACGAACCTCATGATGGGTCTCCTTGAAGAAGGGGCTGGCGACATGGACGCCCGTGCTTTCGCGGAAGCGCGTGAGAGCATCGCCGCCCGCTACGAGTTTGGGGCCTATGACGACACGATCACTGTGGGCGCGCAGTTTCTGACCGAGAACCGGGACGAAAGCGTGGCTCTGCTGCGCGAGGCTTTGCTGAACCCGCGTTTTGATCAGGACGCTATCGACCGGGTCCGCGGGCAGGTGGAATCCGGCATCCGGTCCGACCTTAAGGATCCTGACGAGATCAGCTCGACCAAGTTCTTTGATCTGGCCTTTGGAGATCACCCCTACGGCACGTCCCTGGAAGGCACTCTTGAGAGCATCGCCACCATCACCGCTGATGATTTGGAAGCTGCGCGCCGCGCTGCTCTAGCAAAAGACCAGCTCTTTGTTGGGGCCGTTGGCGATATCACTGCCGAAGAGCTTGGCATCCTGCTTGATGAGCTTCTGGGCGAGCTTGAGCAATCCGGCCCGGAGGTTCCGCCCAAGATCGATTTTGGCCTCGAAGGTGGCATCACGGTCGTGAACTTTGAGGGGCCGCAGAGCACGGCTCTCTTCGGGCACGAGGGCATGGAGCGGGACGATCCCGACTACTTCGCCGCCTTCATCTTGATGGAGATTCTCGGGGGCGGAGGCGTCGAAAGCCGCCTAGGCTTTGAGGTCCGTGAGGAGCGTGGTCTGACCTACTCCATCGCATCTTTCCTCGTACCGAAGGATCTGTCGACGATGGTACTTGGTCGCGTGCGGTCTTCGAACGAGACGATTGCTGAAGCCATTGAGGTGACCCGCGCTGAATGGGCAAAGATCGCTGAGAGCGGCGTTACAGCAGAGGAGCTGGAGCGCACGCAAAAGTACCTCACGGGGGCCTATCCGCTGCGTTTCGACGGCAATGGGACGATCGCCAACATCCTTGCGGGGATGCAGCAATCGGACCTTGGGCTCGACTACATCAACACGCGAAATGCCAACATCAACGCGGTCACGCTCGAGGAAATCAACCGCGTCGCGGCGGAGCTTCTCGACGCCGATGACCTGCACTTCGTGGTGGTGGGAGAGCCTGAGGGCCTGACCTCCACCAACTAACTGGCGCTTTCCGAATCTGGCTCGGCCATGCTACCTATAGGGTCATGGCCGAGCTCAACCCCAACATATCCGCACCTGTCATCCGACAGCTCGACGATGCGGCGATCAACCGGATCGCGGCGGGCGAGGTGGTGGAGCGTCCTGCCTCGGCGGTTAAAGAGCTTGTCGAGAACGCGATTGATGCCGGTGCGACGCGGATCGAGGTTGCTATTTCGGACGGCGGCAAAAGCCTGATCCGGGTCACTGACGATGGCTGCGGGATCGCGCCAGATGATCTGCCGCTGGCCATGTCGCGCCACGCGACCTCTAAGATCGACGGCTCGGACCTTTTGAACATCCACACATTCGGCTTTCGCGGCGAAGCACTGCCGTCGCTCGGCGCTGTCGGACGGCTCACCGTGACGTCCCGCGCGGGCGATGAGGCTGCGATGATCGTTGTGACGGGTGGGGAGATGTCTCCCGTGAAGCCCGCCGCCCTGTCGCAAGGCACGGTGGTCGAGCTACGCGATCTCTTCTTCGCGACACCTGCGCGGCTGAAGTTCATGCGTTCTGACCGAGCAGAGGCGCAGGCCATCGCGGATGTCGTCAAACGGCTGGCCATGGCGGAACCGCTTGTAGGGTTTAGTTTGCGCGATCTCGGCACAGGTCGCGAGGTTTTCCGTGCCGATCCCTGCTCGGGCGACTTATTCGATGCGCTGGCCGGTCGTCTCAGCCAGATTCTGGGTCGAGACTTTGTAGAGAATGCCATCGCCGTCGACACCGAACGCGACGGCATCGCCATGACGGGCTATGCCGCGCTGCCAACCTATTCGCGGGGTGCGGCTGTCTCGCAGTTCTTCTTCGTCAATGGGCGCCCGGTGCGTGATAAGCTGCTGCTTGGGGCCCTGCGCGGCGCCTATTCCGACTTTCTGAGCCGTGATCGCCACCCGGCCGTAGCGCTCTTTATCGAATGCGATCCTACGCAGGTGGATGTGAACGTGCACCCCGCCAAAAGCGAAGTCCGCTTCCGCGAGCCCGGCGTTGTGCGGGGGCTCATCGTGGCCGGCCTGCGCCATGCGCTGGGCGAGGCGGGGCATCGTGCGTCAACCACCATCGCGACCGAGACGCTGGGCGCCATGCGCCCCGAGCCAGCGCCGGCTGTTGTCTACCAAATGGACTTCGCCAGCCGCCCGAGGCCGCAGACCCATGTGCTTACGCCCGCACCCACGGGCTTTGAAGAAGCTCCCACGGCGCGTGTGGAACCCGCCGCACCTGTTGAGGCGCCTGAGCAGCCCGAATATCCGCTCGGCGCGGCCCGCGCGCATCTGCATGAGAACTACATCGTGGCACAAACGAAGGACGGCATGATCCTCGTTGATGCGCACGCGGCCCATGAGCGTCTGGTCTATGAGAAACTCAAGGGGCAGATGGCTGAGAACGGCGTCGCGGCGCAGGCGCTTCTGATCCCCGAAGTAGTGGAGCTGTCGCCAACGGACGCGGCCCTGGTTCTGAAGCAGGCCGATGACCTCGCTGAGATGGGGCTGGTGATCGAAGCTTTTGGGCCGGGCTCGGTCGCGATCCGTGAGGTGCCTGCGATCCTTGGGCAATGCGATTCGCGGGCGCTCCTCCTTGATGTGATCGATGAGCTTTCAGAAAGCGGCACGAGCAGCCGCGTGAAAGATCGGATCGAGGCTGTTCTGTCTCGCGTGGCCTGCCACGGATCCGTCCGCACAGGGCGCCGGATGCAGGCGGATGAGATGAACGCCCTTCTGCGCCAGATGGAGGCCACGCCTCATTCTGGTCAGTGCAACCACGGCCGCCCCACCTATGTGGAGCTCAAGCTCGCCGATATTGAGCGACTCTTCGGGCGCTCATGATCCCGCTCGATCTCAATGACCCGCGTCTGCAGGCGGCGATTGCGGCAGGTGTTGTCGTTTTGATCCTTTTGCTGGTGCTGCGCGCCGTGGGGCGGGTGGCGCGCCCACTTACGGCGCTTTCTCAGCGGGTTGAGTCCTTGGGGCAGGGGCAGCAGCAACTGGCCGGGGGGCTGACCCACGTCAGTGAAGCACAGGCCGCGCAACAGGCGCAGATGATCCAGCTGATGGAGACGCGTTTGGCGCATGTGACCACCAGCATGAACGAGAACCTCACGACCTCCGCCAAGGCCACGGCGGCCTCGCTCGGCGCGCTCCAGCAGCGGCTGCAGGTGATCGACAAGGCGCAGGACAACATCACCAAGCTTTCAGGCGATGTGCTGGGTTTGCAAGACATCCTCTCCAACAAACAGACGCGCGGCGCGTTTGGAGAAATTCAGCTGAACGAGATTGTGGGCAAGGCGCTGCCGCCGGACAGCTACAGCCTGCAGGCCACGCTCTCGAATGGCCGGCGGGCGGATTGTCTGATCCACTTGCCGAACCCGCCGGGACCGATCGTTGTTGATGCTAAATTCCCGCTTGAAGGCTATGAGGCCCTGCGAAGCGCCGGGAATGACACCGAAGTGCAGCACGCTGCGCGCCGCCTACGCGGCGACGTGCGCGCGCATATAAAGGCGATCTCGGAGAAGTATATCCTTGAGGGGGAAACAGCTGATGGGGCGCTGATGTTCCTCCCGTCTGAGGCCGTCTACGCGGAGCTGCACGCGAACTTCCCGGAACTTGTGCGCGAAGGTTTTACGGCGCGGGTTTGGATCGTCTCGCCCACCACTTGCATGGCCACGCTCAACACCATGCGCGCCATTCTGAAAGATGCCCGTATGCGCGAACAAGCAGGCGCCATCCGCAAAGAGCTCGCCGCGCTTTATGCAGATGTGGAGCGGCTGGGGATGCGCGTGGGCAATCTCGACCGCCATTTCGGCGCAGCGGCCAAAGACATCGAAGAAATCAAGATCTCTGCGACCAAGGCAGGGAGCCGAGCCCGTCGGCTCGACGCTTTTGACTTTGAAGAACTCTCGGAAGACGTTCCCCAAGAGGCAAGCGCGCCGAGCCGCATCGTGCGAGGCTGATCAGCTGCTGCTGTCACCCGCCGTGAACATCAAGCGCACGGTCACTGGAACGGCGCGGTCGATGCTTTCGAGGCCCGCGAGCTCCATCAGCTTGTCCACGCCCGCATTGATGTCGAGCTCTTCAGTGGAGATGTAGGTGATGCCATCGGACATGATCAGCACGTTGTCTTCGGACAGGCGTGCGGCGACGACGGGAAGGTCGACGTAGACCTCTTCGCCCAGGAACATCAGCGTGCCTTCGACGAGGCTTTCCATGGTCGCGCCCACGGCGAGGCCTTCCATTGCCTCCATGTCGACCTCAGCAAGAAGTTGCGCGTCTGGCGCCATCTTGAAGACGTGCTCCTGAATGCGCTCGTTGCGGATGTCGATGTTGGTGTTCAAGCTCGCCAGATCGAGCGTCAGGTCCACCTTGCCATCTTCACCCACCGATCCGGAAAGGCCGCTGAAGCTATGACCTTCGCCGATCACGTCAGACTTCACCGAGCCGAAGCCAATCCTCGAATTGGCGCCGTCCAGTGTCCACATCTCGGCAGATGCTGCCCCTGCGGCCAGAGCCAGTGCGGCTGCGATCATTGTCGTTCTCATGTTCATGACATTTTCCTCCCTGATTTGTTTGTTGCGCCGTGGCCGAGTGCCATCGCATGTTTCTCAAACACGCAGGGGCGCCGGATTATTCGATGATTTTCGGGAAATATCGACAAAGTATGGTTGAGAGGGAGCTGACACAGGCTTTCCCTTCGCTGTGGCGCTTTGCGTTGACGCTGACCGGGCGACCCGATCTGGCAGATGATTTGGCGCAAGCGACGTCCGTTCGTGCGCTTGAGAAACAGGCCCAGTTCACGCCCGGCACGAACTTTCGCGCGTGGTGCTTTACCTTGTGCCGAACGATCTGGCTGAATGAACTGCGGCGCGAGGCGATCCGGCGGACAGAGGGCCTTGAGGCCGTGCGCGCAGAGGATATGCCCGCTGGTCAGTTTGACGCAGAAACGAATATTTTCGTGACCCAAGTGTTCAATGAAGTGATGGGTCTTCCCGAAGCGATCCGAAACACGGTTGGTCTGGTCTATGTTGAAGGCTTCACTTACCGCGAGGCGGCAGAGCTTTTGGAAGTGCCCATTGGAACGGTGATGTCTCGACTGGCGGTGGCGCGCAAAAGGCTCGCACCGCTTAAAGAGACTGACGCCCGTCTAGGACAACGAACTGAGAAATGACGTACGACGACGCCACCCTTCAAAGCTATCTGGCAGGTGACCTGCCAGAAGCTGAGGCGAGCGCCTTGGAGGCCTCGCTCGCGGAGAGCCCGGAGCTCGAAGCGCTTCTGAGGGCGTTGGATGAAGTTGGCGGCGATGTTGCGCAGGCCTTTGCGGCCGTCACGCCGCCCGCTAAGCCCCACATGCCGGAGCGGGCGCAAAGCGTGGGTGTGGCCAGCCTTGCCGCATGCGTGGGTTTGGCATTGGCGGTGGGTGTCGGTGTCGGATGGTGGCTCGCGCAGCCTGATGCGGCACCAGCCCCTTGGGTTGTGGCCGTAGCCGACTATCAGGTGCTCTATCAGCCGGTGACGGTGGCATCGCTCAGCCATGATCCGGCGGTGATTGCTGAGCAATTGGCCCGCAGCGGGGACGTTCTGGAAACGGATCTCTCTGGGCTTGGGGACTTGCTTCTCGAAGACCAGCCCCTGTTGCGCGCTCAGGTGCTGGGCCTCGGCGACAGGCCGATCATCCAGATGGTCTTTCAGTTGGAAGACGGAACGCCCGCGGCGCTGTGTCTGACAAGGGCTGGCAGTGGCGCCGTTGAACAGATGGGGGTCATCAGCGGGCTCGCCTCGAGCCGCTGGCAAGAGCAGGGACTCGACGTGCTGTTGATCGCTGATGTGGATGAGAGCCGCCTTCAGAGCCTTGCTGTTGATGCAAGACACGCACTCGCGGCTCTCTGATCGTTAGATGCGCAGCAGCTTCTGCGCCATGCGCGGAATGAGCGAGTTGAAGCGCAGCGGACCGTCGGTGGCGATCAGACAGATGCAGTCCTCACCGATGTCCGCGACTGGCGTATGCTCCATATCTTCGTTGGCAACTTCGATATCACCGCGACCGAAACGGTCGTCGTCATCTAGGTAGGCGCCTTGAAGAACAAGTGTCATCTCCGTGCCAGCATGACCGTGGTCAGGCATTTCTGCACCGGCAGGGATGAACAAAAGGCGCGCATTCGCTGCTTTGGACGTCGGCACGATGGCCTGCTTCACACCGCCACCAATCCGACGCCATTTCACCGATGCGAGGTCGCCGCCAACGTAGTCCTGCAGCGGCTTCGGGAAGACACCCGAAGACGTGCGGATCGCTTTGATCGGATCCTTTGCGCGGGACGAAATCAGCTTCATTGTGGCCTCAAGTGCGCCCTCAGAAAGCTCCACCTCGTCGGCGGTTTCGAGAACGGCGCCGCCCACGGCTTCGAATTCAACCAGTCGCGCACGACACTCGTCACACAGCGAGATATGCGTTGCCACAACGAGGCTGAATGCCTCGGGCAACGTCCCAGCTGCGTAGGACATCATCAACTCGTCTGGCAGGTGATGCGTAATCTGCTCAGTCATGTTCCACTACCTCTTCGCGTCTCACCAACGCTATCCCAAGGCGTGACGCAATCTATCTAGCGCCAACCTAATGCGGGATTTGATCGTCCCAAGGGGTAAACCGGTCTCAGCTGCGATTTCGCTATGGCTGAGATCTCCAAAATATGCCCTTTCGACCAACACCCTTTGTTTCTCCGGCAGCTCAGACAGCGCCTGAGCCAGTTTCGTACTCTCCTGTTGCAGCGCGAGCGCGTCCTCTTGGTCCGGCTCTGCTTCGGGCCCCCAGGGGAGGTCCTCAGGTTCTGGTCGTCTCTGTTTCCGAAGGGCATCAATCGACCTATTTCGGGCGATCGTGAAGATCCAGGTCGCCACGCTTGCGCGTGATGGATCAAACATATGTGCCTTCGTCCACAGGGTGGCCATAACCTCCTGCGTCGTTTCTTCTGCGAGCGCGGCATCCGCGCCCGATTTCATCAGGAACGCTTTCACCCGAGGGGCGAAGTGCTGGAACAGAGCTGCGAAAGCAACTTTGTCCTGGTGCGTCTTGACGGCTTCTATCTCTGCCACCCAAGGCGCCACCGACGGGCGATCCTGTACGTTCACGTTCGAGGCCTTACGATCTGGGGTGTCAATCTGAGTTGTCAACTGACTGACAGCACCATAAGACATATTTGCCTTAAGCGCACTCTTTTCCTCAGACGCAGATACGGACATCAACATGCTCTTTATACGCGATCTGCTCTCGGGCGGATCACTGAATGCAAAAGAAATTTTCAAATTCATCCGCCAGCCGTCGGCGTGCGTATTGAGGTGAGTACTTACAGGGAAGAGAGCAGCTTTATGCCGTTTGAAACGGGGTTCAATCAAGGCACTGACGTGCCAAGACGTATCGCAGTGATTGGTGGGGGCATTTCGGGGATGAGCGCGGCTCATCTTTTGGCCGACTCAAATTCAGTCGTTTTGTTTGAAGCAGAGGGTCGCCTTGGAGGTCATGCCCGGACGGTTTTTGCAGGCAAAGAGAAGCGCCCGGTTGATACCGGGTTTCTTGTTTTCAACTACGCTACGTACCCGCACCTGACGGCTCTCTTTGAGGCGCTTGATGTGCCGATCGCGGAAAGCAACATGTCATTCGGCTGCTCGGTGGGTGGCGGGGCCTTCGAATACGGTATCCTCGAGCGTTCGGCGATTTTCGCGCAAAAGCGTAATCTGCTGCGCCCCAAGTTCTACAAAATGCTCGCGGACATGATCCGCTTCGGCAAGCAGGCCGACGCTATCGTCGATGACACCATGACCGTCGGTGATCTGATCAAAGCCATGAAGCTCGGCGATTGGTTCCGCGATTACTATCTTCTCCCGATGTCCGGCGCGATTTGGTCGACGCCGACGACGAAGATCACCGAGTTCCCGGCCCGTGCGCTGGTGAACTTCTTCATCAACCACGGCCTGATGCGCGATAACGCCCAGCACATGTGGTACACTGTCGATGGCGGCTCGATCGAATACGTGTCCCGCCTCCAAGCCCACATGATGCGCCAAGGCGTCGATGTGCGTCTCGGTGCTGGCATCGCTGGCGTGCGCCGCACGCCGCTCGGCGTTGAAGTGCGGGCTGAAGGCGCTGAGTGGGAGCAATTCGACGAGGTCGTCTTCGCCACCCATTCCGATGACAGCCTTGCCATGTTGTCCGACCCGACCGAGGCGGAGGCGAAGGCTCTGGGTTCCGTGGCCTACCAGCCTAACCACGCTGTTTTGCACTCCGACCCCATTACGATGGCCAAGCGTAAACCTGTCTGGGCGGCATGGAACTACACCGAAAACCCCGACAGCGATGTCATCGATCTGACTTACTGGATCAATCTGCTGCAGAACATCCCGGGGCCAGAGCAGTTCTTTGTGACGCTCAACTCCCAAAAGCCGATCCGGGAAGAGCTGATCCACGATACTTATACCTTCCGCCATCCGGTCTTCGACACCGCCGCGCATCAGGCCCAGCGCGACATCGCCGCGTTCAATGGCATGCACGGCACCTGGTTCTGTGGGGCCTGGATGAAGAACGGCTTCCACGAGGATGGCATCGCCTCTGCCGTCGATGTGGCCAATGCCATGGCCGCGCGCGACGCGATGAAAGTGGCTGCCGAGTGAGCCAGATCGAGCACATATCCGGTCAGACCTTTCACGGTCGACGTGGCGAGGTGAAGAATGCCTTCCGCTACTCCATCGACTATGTGCTCGTTGATGCAGAAGCGCCTGTTCGGGGGCCTTGGTTGTTTGGTCGCAATAAGGGTGGCGTGGCCTCCCTGCACGACACCGATCACGGCGGCGCACCTGGTGACGGGCGTGGCGCCGCTTGGGTGCGTGAGGTGCTCCGCAGCAACAACTTGCCTGACCCAGCCCGAATTGAGCTTTTGGCGCAGCCACGCTTTTGGGGTCATGTGTTTAACCCGGTGTCCTTCTGGCTCTGCTATGATGCGGCCGGTGCTTTGCCCGTGGTGGTGGCAGAGGTGACGAATACCTTTGGGGATCGCCATTCCTATCTGTGCCACACTGATGATCTGCAGCCTTTGACGCGCGGCATTGAGGTGCAGGCGCGCAAGGTGATGCATGTCTCGCCTTTCATGCCCATCGAAGGGGGCTACCGGTTCAGGTTCGACGTTAGGCCAGACCGGGTCGGGATTTCGATCGACTACCGGCAAGGCAATAAAGGTGGCTTGGTGGCCACGCTGACCGGCCCGCGCGCGCCGCTAACGTCCTTTGGCATCCTTTGCGCGTCGCTTCGGCGCCCTCTGGGCTCCCGCCGCGTCCTGGCACTGATCCATTGGCAGGCGCTGAAGCTTTGGTGGAAGGGCGTGAAGTACCGCCCTCAGCCCGTGCCTCCGACTGAGGAGGTTTCTAGGTGACGGCGGCGGTCGCGACACCCCTTCAGGACAGGCTTCCGGCCTATTCCCTATTTGGTGCGACCCTCGCGGCGGCGGGGTTGCCGATCTATATTTACGCGCCGCCCTTTTATGCGGAGACCTATGGCGTCTCGCTCACCGGGATTGCGGCTGTTCTCTTTTGGCTTCGTCTCTTTGATGCGGTGCAGGATCCGGCCTTGGGCTGGATTTCCGAGCGTCTGGGATCGGCCCGTGGGCTATCCGTGGCGCTGGGCGGCGTGGTGCTCGCTGCGTCAATGATCGGGCTCTTTGCCGTTGAGCCGCCGTTCTGGCCGCTCGCCTGGTTCGCGCTGACGATCACCTTCCTTTTCTCGAGCTTCTCGTTCCTCAACATCAACTTCTACGCCGAGGGCGTGCGGAAGTCGGGCGACATCGAAGGCGGGCACGTGCGCCTTGGTGCATGGCGCGAGGGTGGGGCGCTTTTGGGCGTGTGTATCGCCGCGGTCGCGCCGACGCTGCTTGAGAGCTACGTGGCCGCACCTTTCGCCACCTTCGCGATCGCCTTTGCTGTGATCGTGGCCTTCGCTGTCCTCGCCATGGGGCCGGAATGGACGCGCCGCATGAGCGCGGAGCCCATGGGCGTGGGGGAGATCCTGAAAGATAAACTGGCGCTGCGGCTGTTGCTGCTTGCGCTCGTGAACGCCACGCCGCTGGCCGTGTCGTCGACGCTCTTTCTCTTTTTCGTGGAGAGCCGCCTTGAGGCGCCGGGCTGGGAAGGTCCGCTGCTCGTGCTGTTTTTTTTGGCCGGTGCCGTGACGGCGCCACTCTGGTCAAAAGCAGCGGAGCGGTTCGGGCCGAAGCCGGTGCTTTTCTTCGCGATGGTCTCGGCCATCATCAGTTTTGGCGGCGCGGCCCTGCTTGGGCCGGGCGACGTCATTTTCTTTGCGATCATCTGCGTGGCGTCGGGCGCTACGATCGGCGCTGACCTCGTGTTGATGCCAGCCCTTTTCAGCGCCCGAATGGCCGCTATGTCTCCGAATGGGGGACAGGGCTTTGGCCTGTGGTCTCTCGTCCAGAAATTTACGTTAGCCTTCGCGGCTATCGCACTTCTTCCGCTTCTTGATGCCTCGGGGTTTGAAGCGGGGTCCGCATCACAACCCCCTGAGGCATTGGCACTTCTGACGACCCTCTACGCACTTGTTCCGTGTGGCCTCAAAGTCTTGGCCATCGGCATTCTTGCGCGGACGGATCTGACGAAGATTTAGGAGGAAGGCACGATGGAATACATCTACCTACTGCTCGGGGCGACGTTCGTGGTTGGCGCGTACGCTCTGATGGCGCGGTACTGGTCCTTTAAGGCTCAGAAACCTGCAGATTACGCGGAGGCCGGGCCGCAATTTGATATCCGGCAACACCTTCAAGGCCCGATCCTTTGTGAAGGCGTCATTTACGGGCCCACGGGCCGCGTGACCTCGCGCTTCGTGGCGGATTTCGACGCCCATTGGGAAGGCAATACCGGCGTGATGAAGGAGACATTCCGGTACGACAGCGGTCGCGTTCAGGATCGCGAGTGGCGCCTGACGCTGGGCAATGACGGAACGATCAAGGCCGACGCAGATGACCTCGTGGGTACGGGGCAGGGGCGTCAGGCCGGCAATGCTGTTCAGTTGAACTACAACATCAAGCTGCCGGAAGAGAGTGGTGGCCACGTGCTCAACACCACCGACTGGATGTATCTGGTCGAGAACGGCACGATCATGAACCGGTCCCAGTTCCGCAAGTTTGGGATCAAGGTGGCCGAGCTTGTGGCGACCATGAGGCCCAAGGAGCAGTAATGCGTAAGGTGGCCGGTAAACGCTATTGGCTGGTGGGCGCGTCCGAGGGGCTCGGACGTGCGCTTGCGCTCAAGATGGCGGAGGCGGGGGCTGAGGTGATTGTCTCGGCCCGCTCCGAGGAGCGTCTGAATGAGCTGGTGGCGGAGATGGGCTCGGGCGAGGCCGTGCCCTGCGATGTGACCTCGCAAGAGAGCGTTGATGCTGCTGTCGCCAAGATTGGGCACATCGACGGGATCGTTTACCTCGCGGGTGTCTATTGGCCGATGCCTGCGAAGAAGTGGGAGGCAGATAAGGCCACCCAGATGGTTGAAATCAACATGATGGGCGCGTTCCGCACGATCGGGGCGGTGATGCCTCAGATGCTGGAGCGTGACTCTGGTCATGTGGTGATCACAGGCTCGCTGAGCGGGTTCCGTGGGCTGCCGAAGACGGTAGGCTATGGCGCCTCAAAGGCCGCGGTGATGTATCTGGCCGAGGGGATGTACGCTGATCTGAAGAACACGGGGATCGACGTGCAAGTGATCAACCCGGGCTTCATCAAGACGCGCCTGACCGACAAGAACAACTTCAAGATGCCCTTCATCATGGAGCCGGATCAGGCGGCGCGGCAGTTCTTCGATCACATGAAGCTTGGGGGCTTCAAGCGCAGCTTTCCGACCGTTTTCTCCTGGCTCTTCCGGGTCAGCCAGTTCTGGCCGGATTGGCTGTATTACCGCGTGTTTCGGTAACGAGCCTGCAGGCTGAAATGGTTCGTTATCGGCAGTTTTGCACCCCATATAACCTGTATTGCTCTAAAGCTTCATGTTTGCTTTTGTGAGCTGCCAACATGAGAGTTATGATTTTTTGGACGCAATTTGGGATAGCATCGATTGGGAATGGCATGACCATCCTTCTCCAAACGAGAGCGCAATGGCCCTGGCGACCGAATTGTTGAAGGCTGCGAAGAAGGCAAACCTCCTTCCTGAGACGGCAAGCTCCGGCAAGTTTCCGACGGTTCGTCTTTTTTGGCAAAACGGACGAATTGAGGTTGAAGTGTTCCCTGGGTCTTTCGAACTCTACTTCCTTCCGTCACCAAACGAGGGCGAGGTGTTCTCAATCGTTGAGTTTAAGGGCGCATCGGTGCCCGAAGTTCTCGAGAAGATCAAAGTGACAATTTCTAGAGCAAGTTCGTAATTGGCAATGGAAGCTGCTCTGGCACGAGCATGCTGAACACGTGGCCAACTGTTTGCAAATCTGTGCGGTCCCAGGAGAGATTCGCGTCGTAAACGCTCTACCGCTCCTACCGGTTCGCGCCAGGCACCCACAGAACGTCAGACGCGCCGTCGTCATTGGCGATCCGGCTGGCCACGAAGAACCAGTCAGACAGGCGGTTGAGGTATTTGACGCCGGCGGGGTTCACACTCTCTACGGTCCCTAGTTCGACGGACAGGCGCTCCGCGCGGCGGGTCACGGTGCGGCACAGGTGCAGATGTGCGGCCAAGGCCGAGCCGCCGGGCAGGATGAAGCTTTTCACTGGCGAAAGCTTCTTGTTCATGGCGTCAATCTCGGCCTCGAGGCGCTCCACCTGGGCGGCTGTCACGCGCAGGGGAGGATACTCGGCGTCCGCGTCTTTCTCCATATCCGGGCGGCAGAGGTCTGCACCGAGGTCGAAGAGATCGTTCTGGATGGCCGAAAGCTGCGCGTCCATTTCGCCTTCGCTGTGCAGACGCGCCATGCCCACGGTCGCGTTCACCTCGTCCACAGTGCCATAGGCGTTCACCCGCTGAGAGTGCTTGGCCACGCGGGACCCATTCCCGAGCGCCGTTTCGCCGGAGTCACCGGTACGGGTGTAGATCTTTGAGAGTACGACCATTCTAGGGTTCCTGTTCGTTAGCCGCGCGATGCGATGAGGATCAGGATCAGGACGAGGGCAACGCCCTGTGCTACGATCCGGAGGCGCATGATCTTGTTGGCGTTCTTCTTGTTGAACTCACCACCCCGCGCGAAGGAGCCAATGCCCACGGCCAGGATAACGCCCACGAGGACGACGGCGAGGATCGCTATAATGAGGAGGGGTTCTTGCATGATTTCTTCCTTTCACAGCGAGCTAAGTCGGCCTCACAGTCGGGCAAGGAGATTGTCCATGATTGAGCGCGGTAAAATGCGACGCATGATCGCCATTGCGTAGGTTGGTGTCGTGATTTTGTAGCGGGCAGCCGGACGTGGCGTGATCAGCGCGGTGTGCACTTTGACCGAAACCGCGCGGGCAGTAAGCTCAAACGGGTCAGGGCCGTTGTCGTCGGCATAAAGGCGCGGGCGCAGGGCCTTCTCGTAGAGATTACGCAGGGCGGAGTTCTCCCAATCGATCCATTTCTCGAAATGCGGGATGGAGTTGCGACGGATTTCCGTCCCGATGGGGCCGGGCTGGATCAGGATCGGGTAGATACCTGTGCCGCGTAGCTCCAGCCGCAGCGTGTCGTTGAGGCCCTCGAGGGCGAATTTCGTCGTATTGTAGGAGCCGCGCCAGCGCAGGGCTGCGAACCCGAGAACTGAGGAGCATTGCAGGATGCGCCCGTGGCCTTGGGCACGCATGATTGGAATCACCCGGCAGGTGAGGTCGTGGTAGCCCAACAGGTTCGATTCAAGGTTCTGACGGAGTGCCGCGCGAGGCAGGTCCTCCACCGCGCCGGGGATGGCATAGGCGCCGTTGTTGAAGAGCGCATCAAGGGTGCCGCCTGTGGCCTCGAGCACCTCGGCCAGCCCTGCTTCGATGCTGGCTTCGTCTTCGTAGTCAATGCGCGGGGCCTCGAAACCCTTCTCGTGCAGGCGGGCGCAGTCTTCTTCTTTCCGGCAGGAGGCGAAAACGCGCCATCCCTTCTGGCGGAGGTAGGTCGCGCAGTCGTAGCCGATGCCGCTGGAGCAGCCGGTGATGAGAATTGTCTTTGCCATGGGAACCTCCGCGTGTCGGGCGCAGGTGGCCCGAGGCGCAAAGGGGATGCAACCGGATTTCTGGGATCAGTTCACAGGCGCCATAAGGCGTGCGGCCATCCAGCCTTCCTCGCCTGTCGCCAGGACACGGATGTTGACCCAGCCATTCTCGGAGCTCTGAATGACCTCGGCCTGATCGCCTTGCACGAGCTGTGTGATGACTTCGAAATTCGTGCCCGGACCTTGGCGCATATTCACACGCGTTCCAGTAACTTCACGCACATCCAGCGTTGTCACGAGCGCCTCCAAACCCGGCAAAGGCGCGATTGGCTCTGTCGTGGGTTCTGGCGTGATCGCAGTGTCGATAGCGGAGGCTTCAGGCGCGCTTGTCTCAGGCGTGGTCACCTGACCAAAGCTTGCCAGCGTCGTGGGGTTCTCTGCGGTCGGCACCTCGGTCAACGGCGTGACCACGGCCTGCGTTTCGGGTTGCGCGATCGGATCGCCCAGAATGGTCACCGTTTGCGCGGCAGACGCCCGTGTCACCACGGCACCCTCATCGGCCGCCACCTGCGTGCGCAGTGCGTTCAAAGATGCTTCCTCGCGCTGGGGCGGCTCAAAATCCGTCCCGCCCGAAAGCTCAAAGAACCCCCATCCGAGGATCAAAAATGTAACGACCATGAAGCGCAGCATGGCTTTCCCCAGCAATTACCTTTGGCAGCGACCTAACTATAGAATCGTAAAGACACTACCATAACGAGGAGGATTTAAGATCCGCTCCCCCCTGAGGCGGGGCATATCCACAGGTCTGTTGCAATCGTGCCGAGCCTTTTGGGGCCGTTGGGTCACTTGGCCCGTTGTGGCTCTGGACGCCCCAAAGCGGGCTCGCTACACCATATCTATGGCAGACGAAGAAGATAACGACGACATCGTGCTTAACGAGGTAGCGGAACCGCTACGTCGCGCGATTGGTGAGCGGTATCTTACCTACGCGCTGAGCACGATCATGCACCGAGCGCTGCCAGATGCGCGCGACGGACTGAAACCGGTTCATCGTCGGATTCTTTACGCCATGCGGCGGCTGCGACTGTCGCCGGACGGGAAATTCCTCAAGTCAGCCAAGATTAGTGGCGACACGATGGGTGATTTCCACCCTCACGGGGATGGCGCGATCTATGATGCGATGGCGCGTCTCGCTCAGGATTTCGCGGTGCGCTACCCGCTCGTCGACGGGCAGGGCAACTTCGGCAACATCGACGGCGATAACCCGGCGGCCTCACGCTACACCGAAGCGCGTTTGACGGCCTTTGCGGAGGCCCTGCTTGAAGGGCTCGACGAGGACGCCGTTGATTTCCGCGACAATTACGATGGCCGCCTGCAGGAACCTGCGGTGCTGCCTGCGGCTTACCCGAACCTCTTGGCCAATGGCGCAGCAGGCATCGCGGTGGGCATGGCCACCAACATCCCGCCTCACAACCTTGAAGAGCTGATTGGCGCCTGCCTCCACCTCATCAAGGCGCCCAATGCGCGTGACGACACGCTGATGGATTACGTGAAGGGCCCCGATTTCCCAACGGGAGGCGTGATCGTCGAACCTCGCGCCTCGATGGAGGAGACCTACCGCACCGGCCGCGGCTCCTTCCGCCTGCGTTGCAAGTGGGAAAGGGAGGACCTCGGTCGCGGTCAGTACCAGATCATCGTCACCGAGATCCCCTACCAGGTGCAGAAGTCGAAGCTGATCGAGAAGCTCGCTGAGGTCATTCAGACCAAGAAGGTGCCGATCCTCGCCGACGTCCGTGACGAGAGCGCCGACGACATCCGCATCGTGCTCGAGCCCAAGTCGAAGAACGTCGATCCGGACGTGCTCATGGGCATGCTCTTCCGGAACTCGGATCTGGAGACGCGCTTCTCGCTGAATATGAACGTGTTGATCGATGGGGTGACGCCGAAGGTCTGCTCCATGAAGGAGGTGCTACGCGCCTTCCTCGATCACCGCCGCGAGGTACTTTTGCGCCGCACGGCGCACCGTCTGGCGAAGATCGACCACCGCTTGGAGGTCCTTGAAGGCTTCATCATCGCCTTCCTCAACCTCGACCGCGTGATCGATATCATCCGCTATGACGACGACCCCAAGGCCGCGCTCATGGCCGAGGACTGGGACCGCGAATTCCCACGCGCCCGAGACGAAGAAGACTACTTGTCGCCTATCGGGCTGCCGTTGGAGCCTGACCCTGCGCTCACAGAGACGCAGACCGAAGCCATCCTGAACATGCGCTTGCGCTCGCTTCGCCGTCTCGAGGAGATGGAACTGGTCCGCGAGAAGGAGGCCCTTGAGGCCGAACGCGCGGAGTTGAGCGAGCTCGTCGCCACCGAAGACCTCCAGTGGAAGCGCATCGCCGAGGAGCTGCGCGAAGTGCGCAAGCGGTTCTCGGGCCCTGATTTCCGGTCCCAGCGTTTGACCTCTTTTGCCAAGGCCGCCGAGGTCGAGGAAGTGCCGATTGAGGCGATGATCGACCGGGAACCGGTGACGATCGTTTGCTCCAAGATGGGCTGGATCCGCGCGATGTCGGGCCATATCGATCTGGGCCGCGAGCTGAAGTACCGCGATGGCGACGAAGGCCGCTTCGTCTTCCATGCGGAGACGACCGACCGCCTGATGGCCTTTGCTTCGAACGGGCGCTTCTACACGCTCTCGGTTTCAAACCTCCCCGGCGGACGGGGTATGGGTGAGCCGCTGCGTCTGATGGTCGATCTGCCAAACGAGGCGGAGATTGTCGCGCTCTTCATCCACGTGCCGGGACGCAAACAGCTGGTGGCCTCGACGGCCGGTGACGGCTTTGTCGTGACCGAGGACGAGGTGCTCGCGCAGACGCGCACGGGCAAACAGGTGCTGAATGTGAAGGCGCCGACCAAAGCGCTTATCTGTAAACCTGTGACGGGCGATAGCGTCGCTTGCGTGGGCGAAAACCGGAAAGTGCTTGTCTTCCCGCTCGATGAGCTACCAGAAATGGCGCGAGGCAAAGGCGTTCGGTTGCAGCGCTACAAGGACGGAGGCCTGAGCGATGTCATCACCTTCACCTTGGCAGAAGGCCTCTCGTGGCTCGATCCCGCCGGACGAACCCGCACCGTCGTCAGCCCCGAGCTCGACGAATGGATCGCCAAACGGGCCGCAGCAGGACGGATGGCACCTCGCGGTTTCCCACGCGATAACCGGTTCACCTGAGCCGGGTCTGCACGGCGACTGGCGCGGGCGGCGCTGGCCTCTCTTCAAATTGGCTGTCTGGATGGGTCTGCTGACGATCCTCACGGTCGGGATATACCGTTTCTGGGCGCGCACCCGCCTGCGCCGCTGGTACTGGAGCGCGCTGCGCCCGGGCGGCTTCCCCCTCGAATACACCGGCACGCCTCTGGAAAAGTTCCTCGGGTTTCTAGTCGCTGTGGTGATCCTCGCTTTCTACATCGGCGTCATAAATCTGGTGCTGATCTTTTTGAGTTTCTCACTGCTTTCCGCCCCCGGTGCGGCGTACTTACTGACGATTCTTGGGGTGATCCCGTTGTGGTTCTTCGCGGCCTATCGCGCGCAACGCTACCTCTTGGCACGGACGCGATGGATGGGCCTGCGCTTTGGTCTTGAGCCGGGTGCGTGGGGTTACGCGCTGCGCGCCTGCTTTCATTGGTTTCTCACGCTTCTGACGCTCGGCATTTGGCACCCACGCTTGCGCTATGCGTTGGCGCGCTATCGCCACAACCGCACCTTCTTCGGCACCCAACGGATGGAGCAGGGCGGAAATCGCACGATGCTTTACCCTGCGTTTGTCCATGTG
The DNA here is from genome assembly GCA_022448245.1 of Paracoccaceae bacterium. Lineage (GTDB taxonomy): Bacteria > Pseudomonadota > Alphaproteobacteria > Rhodobacterales > Rhodobacteraceae > Shimia_B. Next base: position 2,955 of record JAKVCO010000007.1, on the reverse strand, counting down.
ATGATCGGTGGGTTCCTGACGCTCGGGGCCATCTACGAGACCGCGCCAGAGCTTGGACCCTTCTTCGCGGCACTCGAGTCCGAAGACTTCAGCTCTTTCGAGGCGTCGAGCCCCAGTTGGCGCCTGTTCTACATCGCCATTCCTTGGCTGATCTTCGGGCTGGTCTACTACGGCGTTGAGGGCCGCAAGCTCCTCATCAACACGCTGAGCGTCGGTGAGACTGGGTTTGATATCCGCCCACGGATTGGCAAGGTGCTCTGGATTTCGATCTCGGGCAACCTCGCGCGCTACGGCGCTGTGACGGCGCTTGCGATGGTCGCGTCGCTCCTCCTGATTGGGGGCGCGCTGACCCAAGGCCTGACGATGGAGGAGGTTTCCGAGGGTGATCCCGAAACGCTCTTCCGCGCGGTGACGCAGGACCTGCCGGGCTGGCTGTCGACGGCTGTGGTGGTCGTCTTCTACTTCCTGATTTTCCTCATGTGGAACGTGCTGACCCACGTCTTCCTGACGATGCCAACGTGGCGCCACTACGCGGAGACGCTGAACCTGACAGGCACGCCACACCTTGCGACAATCGACCAACGCGCACGCGATGAAAGCCGTGAGGCGGGCGGGTTTGCCGAAGCCCTCGATGTAGGAGCAGCGATATGACGACGATCCGCATCGGTGCCGCGCCTGAGGCCTATGAGGGCAAGGGGCTTTACCTCGATGGCGCCTCCGCCGAGCCGCGCAAGGCCGAGCTTCGCATTGATGAGGCCCGGAGGGCGCTCGCGATCCTTATGCCAAGAAAAGACCCGGTGTATTGGCCCCTGACGGAGATCCGAAAGCTCCCCGATCAGTCGGAGCAGGACATGGCGGTGATGCGCCTTGCCAAAGACCCGCTGGCCCGCCTCATCCTGACAACGGCACAGGATCAGGAGATCATGCGCGTCCGCGCGTCCGAGCTCCACCGCCGCCCGCCGGTCGAAGGAAAACGGCGGCTTGTCGTCTGGGGCGCCTCGGCGCTCGGCGCTGTGGCGCTTATGATCTTTGTGCTGATCCCCTTCTTGGCGGACAACCTCGCGGGGCTTCTGCCCGCGTCGGGCAAACGCGCGCTGGGCGAGTCCGTTTTTGAAGATGTGCGCGTGGCGCTCGATCGCACCGGCGTCGACCCGCTGCCACTTTGCGAGGGGCCCGAAGGCCTCGCTGCGCTGGAAAAGATGGGCACCCGTCTCTTCCCCAATCAAAGCGAGGAGGAGGCGCTCGTCGTCCACGTGCTCGACCATGAGATGGTCAACGCTTTTGCGCTGCCCGGCGGCATCATCGTTTTCATGCGGGGTCTGCTTGAGAAGACCGAGACGCCGGAAGAGCTCGCCGCTGTGTATGCCCACGAGGTTGGGCACGTTCGCGCGCTCGATCCCTCGCGCATTGCGCTGCGGACTACGGGCTCGGCTGGCGTGCTGGGTTTACTACTGGGTGACTTTGCCGGTGGTGCGGCGGTCCTCTTTGCGACCAATCGCCTGATCCAAGCTGACTACACACAAGAAGCCGAGGCTGCTGCCGACGCGTTCGCGCATCAGGCCATGCTCGATGCCGACCTCGCGCCGGAGGCCTTGGCGACCCTTTTTAAGCGTCTGCGCGAGGAATATGGGGAGCCCGAGGGCGTCGTGCAGTACTTCCTGTCGCACCCGTCGCTCGGCGATCGGATCGAGGCTGCGCGCGCTGCGACGCCGGCTGATGCAACGTTCCGACCTCTCCTCGAGGCGGCTGAATGGGACGCGCTGCGTGGCATCTGCGGCGAGTGATGGACGCCGCCCCGGCGCGCGGGTAGAACAAGTCCACGCTGTGGGAGGCTTCTGATGTACCGTATTGCCCTGATGTTCGCTCTTGCCCTCGGGCTTGCCGCTTGCTCGGAAACCTCGCTGGATGAGCGTCCCGATCCGATCGGTGATTTCCGACTGGGCTTTCTGGTCCCAGTGACGTCCGAGAACCTGACCAAGGGCCCCGTCTCCCGCGAGGCGACGCCCGAGGAGTGGAAGGCTGCGATGGAAACGGCCTTTCGTCCCCGCTTTGAGCGCTATGAAGGCTCAAGCTTCTACCACTTGGGCGTGATCGTAGAAGGCTACGTGCTTGCTCAGCCCGGGGTTCCTGTGGTTCTCGCACCAAAATCTGCGCTGATTTTCTCGGTGACTGTCATCGAGGACGCCACGCAAATGCAGCTCACCGCCGAGCCCAAGCAATTCACCGTGCTCGAAGATTTCTCGGCCACGTCGATCGTCGGATCGGGCCTTGTGCTGTCCAAGGAACAGCAGATGGCTAACCTCGCGGACAACGCGGCCGTGCGCGTCGAAAATTGGCTGCGGGACCAGCCTTGGTTTTATGATGAAGCAGGCGAAGCGGCCGCAGATCCGGAGCCGCTTCAATAGCGTCTTGAAATTCTTCCAGTAGCCGAATAAATGCCCGCGCATCTAACAGCAGGCGCGATGCCGCCGATCCGTAAAGGAGGCCATTATGGCGAAGGAAAAGTTTGAGCGGACGAAGCCGCATGTGAACATCGGCACGATCGGTCACGTTGACCACGGCAAGACGACGCTGACGGCGGCGATTACGAAGCAGTTTGGCGACTTCAAGGCGTATGACGAGATTGACGGGGCGCCTGAAGAGAAGGCCCGCGGCATCACGATCTCGACGGCGCACGTTGAGTATGAGACGGACGCACGTCACTACGCGCATGTCGACTGCCCCGGCCACGCTGACTACGTGAAGAACATGATCACGGGTGCGGCTCAGATGGACGGCGCGATCCTCGTGGTGAACGCAGCTGACGGCCCGATGCCTCAGACGCGTGAGCACATTCTTCTGGGCCGCCAGGTTGGCATCCCGAAGATGGTCGTGTTCATGAACAAAGTTGACCAGGTTGATGACGAAGAGCTCCTCGAGCTCGTCGAGATGGAAATCCGCGAACTGCTCGAGTCC
>JAKVCO010000069.1 GCA_022448245.1 Paracoccaceae bacterium | reverse complement strand
GGATTTAGCCAAGAAGGTATAAGCGCGGGAGCGAAGACTGCCTGTACCCCCCCCCCTGACAGGTGTCGACTGTCAGCACTTGCACAGCTCGGCCGCGCACTCAAAATGACGCTTCGCGGACGAAGCACCATTTCGCTGCAGCGGCGCGAAGGTCGGCTTCTGCCTGCCATGCTCAAGAATACGCGGTAGGCCGCTCCAACGATGCATAGCTCTCCACCCGCCGCAATCCGCTCAGGAGCGAAACGGCAAAGGACGCCGCGAAAGAGGCAAGCACAATCGCAAGCGCGCTTTGGGGTCCAAGCGTGCCTGCGATCACCCCGCCAAGCAGCGCGCCAAGCGGCCGAACCCCATAGATAGCGGTCTGGATCACAGCGTTGATGCGGCCCAGCATCTCTGGCGGCGACACAAGCTGGCGCACCGAATTCTGGGCGATCAGCCACATCGACGGGCCAAACCCCAGCACAAAGAATGAAAGGTAAAAGGCAGCAGTCGCCGACCCCTCTCCGATAAGCAGCAAGCAGGCCGCCGCACCGACCGAGCTTCCCGGACCAAAGAGCAGCACATGTTTGGGCGCGATCTTGTCTGCGATACGCCGCGCCAGTGACGTGCCCGCAAAGGCGCCGGCCCCGAAAGCTGCCATAGCGATCCCGAAGACCCCCGGATCAAACCGATAGACGCCATGGATCACCGGAACGAGCGCGACAATCAATGCGGCGAAGGCGAGGTTCCAGAAGATAGAGCAGAGTGAAATTGGCAGGAGCAAGCCGTGCCCGATGACATATCGCCCGCCCTCTAAAATACGCGCGAAGATTGGCTCTGCGGGTTTGGGCGCAGCCTCGAACTCTGGCAGCGATATCGTGCAAATCAGCGACAGCCCCGCCCCGAGGAGAGCGGTCGCGAAGATCGCCCAGGCCGGAACGCCGCTGATCGCAAGGCCCACGACCAGCGGCACCGCGAAGGAGCAGAGCGCGCGCGGGACCTCGATGGCTGCGTTCGCGCTGGCAAGTGAGGCGCTGTCCGCCACGCGCGGCACGATGGACAGCGCCGTCAGGCTGAAAAGCGCGGTGCCGAACCCCGCAAGGGTGATCGACGCACCAAAGCCGACAATCGCACCAGAAAGGATACTCGCGGTCGCGATCGCGGCTCCAACAAGGAGGAGCACTGAGGATGCAATCATCAATCTACGCAACCGGACTTGATCCACCAGAATACCAAAGGGGATGGATCCGAGAAGATGGGCCGAGGACTGGCAGGCCACGAGCACGCCGATGGTCTGTGGCGAGGCCTCGAAGGCGAGCGCAGCCACCAGCGGTACGGCGACCAGCGCGACCTGATCCGTAAGATGGGTGCCATAGGCGGCCCCCGTGAGACGGGATAACGCGGTCATGGGCAGCGCGCTCCGATACTGTCGTCAGGCGCGGGTGACGCGCGCGGCAAAGCAGCCAGGCTTGGCGTTGTGGAGATGGACGTAGGACGTGCGCGCGTTTTCGAATGCCGTAATGAGCGCCGCGCCGAGGTCTTTCCCTTCAAGCACATCCGCGTCGATCATCATCCCCTCGTCGTCAAACTGACGCAGCGAGATCAATCGGGAACGCAACACCTCCGGCACCTCTCCTATGGCCGGGTGCGCCTGCTGCGCGCCTTCACGGACAAAGATCGCGTGCCCCGCCCGGTACGGGGACGCGGCGGTTTGATGTTCGTAATGTACAAGGATCACCGTCTCGCCGATATCTGCATCCTCAAGGCTGATCCGGCAGGGCGTGCCGGGCTTGGCCGTCACGGTCACGCGGCGCGCATTGCGGGCACACAGATCGGAATCGCTCATCTGAAAGAGTTCGTTGAAGGGTTCGGCGGGTAGGGCGTGGATTTGAAAGGCCATGTCGTTGTGTCTCCGTATTGGTTGCTGGAGACATTGCAGATCACGGTATTAGAACTCGACCCGAAACTTGCGGAAACATCCAGGGATGCCTGAACGCATTGCCCGGAAATGGTCATTCGTGCCTAATGCAGCATTGGTCTGAGTGGGGCTCGAACTCGCCGTCTGCTGCGCTCTGGACAGTCGGGCGCTTTGAGCCCATAGCGGTCTCAGACCACGATGGAGACGCTCGCACCGGCAGCAAGCCGCGAACGGCGCTCACCAGACGTTCCTTGCGTAGGTTTCAAAGAGATGGGTTGGGGAAGCGAGTGGTGTCCTCATCGCAACGCTGCCGTGCAATTGAGGGACGGGAGTTTGGGGAGCTTTCCATTATTCTTAAGTTAAGTAGGTACGTAAATTGAGCGGTAAATCGACAATTATGTCAGCACAAATTTTATTTCGATAAGAGAATCTTAGGGGTGCGAAAATTAAATTTCACATTATGGATATTCTTTTTTATATTCAAGGACA
>JAKVCO010000068.1 GCA_022448245.1 Paracoccaceae bacterium | reverse complement strand
GCAAGCGCTGGGCTGAACAAGTGGTTGAAAGCCCATGCGCCAGAGGGGGCGACGATGCACCGGTTTTCAACTGGCTTATGAAGCAAGAGGGGTATCCTTGCGCCGAAAGCCGCGACACCAAGGGCGCAGGCTCCAAGGCTTCTGCCTCCCGCTCGGCGACATCCCGCATGGACTGGCAGGCCTGTCTAAACACCTTTGTTCCGGAGATTGGCTCCACGGCCGACCACAGGGTGTCATAGAACCGGGGGTAATGCGCGAAGGCCATGGCAACCACGCCCATCCAGGGGACGCCGAGGCCCTTCTTGGTACGCTCGTAAACCGCCGCGCGCGCGCCGCTGACGGCGAATTCCGGGACTGGATGGATCGTGGGAATAGGATCGGGTTTCAACCGGGGAAGATCAGCCATCGGCATGGATGTCCTGCGGCAACCCCTCGCTCCATTTGCGAAGCTCGTCGAGAAACCCCAGCGCACTGCGCCCGAACTCGGTGATCTCGTAGTGAACAGACAACGGGGCTGTATCCATGACCTCGCGCCGGACCAGCCCCTGCGTTTCCAGTTGGCGCAGACGTTCGGTGATCATCTTCTTGGATGCGCCACCCACCATCCGAGCCAGATCGTTGAACCTGACCGGACCGTCCTTGAGGTGCCACAGGATCGACCCGGTCCATTTTCCGCCGATGATCCTCATGCCCTTTTCGATCGCGCAAGGTTCTAAACAGGCCTCATAGACTTGCCGCCTTCCCTGGGGGTCGTCTTCGACTCTTGCACGCATGTGGTGCCCTCGCTTCCAATCTTAAGGTTACTAAAAGTATACTGGTTGATTTCGGCTCCCTGCAATCGCAATTTCCCCTCGAACGGGCCGCGAGTCAAGTGGAGCCCGCCGAAACACAAAGGAACCGATCATGAGCAACATCCTGATTCTGAACGGGGCACAGCCCTATGAATTCGCACCCGGCACGCTGAACGCCACACTCGTGGACCGCGCCCGCGCCTTCCTCGAGGCGCAGGGTCACACCGTACGTGTGACCACCGTGGCCGAAGGCTATGACGCCAATGCCGAAGTCGAAAACCACGTTTGGGCCGACACGGTCATCATGCAATTCCCGATCAATTGGATGGGCGCGCCGTGGTCGTTCAAGAAATATATGGACGAGGTCTATACCGTCGGCATGGACGGCCGCCTGACCAACGGCGACGGCCGCACCCCAGAGGCACCCAAAGAAAACTATGGCATGGGCGGATCGCTGGCTGGCACGAAATACATGCTGTCGGTCACTTTCAATGCCCCGCGCGAGGCGTTTGACGATGCGTCCGAACCTTTCTTCCAAGGCGGAAGCGTTGACGATCTGCTGCGCCCGATGCACCTGAACGCCCGGTTCTTCGACATGGCGCCGCTGCCGACCTTTGCCGCTTTCGACGTGATGAAGAACCCGGAAATCGAGGCTGATTTTGCTCGGTTCGATACCCATCTGGCTGAGGTCTTTGCAGGGGCCGATTATGTCGCAGCCTGATATCCACCTCTACACGGCTGCCACGATGAACGGCTACAAGCCGGTCATGTTCTTGGAGGAGGCGGGCGTTCCCTACGACCTGACCTTCATCGACTTTGCCAAGAATGAGCAAAAGGCGCCTGACTTTGTGAAGGACATCAACCCCAACGGCAAGATCCCAGCAATCTGGGATCGCGCCGAAGGGCGGGCGATCTTCGAAAGCGGGGCAATCCTGTGGCACCTGGCCGAGAAGTATGGAAAATTCCTGTCGGATGATCCGGTAACCCGCTCGGAAACCCTGCAATGGCTGCTCTTCCAAGTGGGACATGTGGGGCCGATGATGGGGCAAGCGATGTATTTCCAACGCATCGCAGCACCCAACGGCCATGAGGAACCGTTTTCGATCAAGCGCTACGTGGATGAGAGCCGCCGGTTGATGGAGGTTCTGAACACCCGCCTTGAAGGGCGCGATTATATCGTGGGCGATTACTCGATCGCCGACATGATGATCTACCCTTGGGCGCGGGCCTATCCCTGGGCGCATGTCCGGGTTGACGACTTGCCGCATCTCAAGGCGTGGTTCGACCGCATCGACGCCCGCCCCGCTGTGCAAAAGGCGCTGACGATTCCCAAGGCGCAGCCGCAGTTCTGGGACGAAAACGCAGATGCCGAGGCATTCCTGAAGGAAAATGCTGCGCGTTTTTCTTCCGATGTAAAGAAGGAGTGATTCATGCTGGATACTGACACGGCAGGCACCGCTTTTACCTATCACACAAAGGACACCGCTCCTGAGGCGTCAAAACCGTTGATTGATCAGACCGTGGCCGAATTCGGCGGTTTGATCAGCCTGCACGCGCTGTTTGCCGAAAGCCCTGTGACGTATGAAACCTATCTCAAGG
>JAKVCO010000067.1 GCA_022448245.1 Paracoccaceae bacterium | reverse complement strand
GGCGACAGAACCAGCGATAAGCGAGGTTCAGATGCACCTCCTCGCAAAGCCGTCGCTCGGATCGGATGCCGAAGCAATACCCAACCAGCAGCGTGCGGATCAGCAGCTCAGGATCCATCGAGGGACGACCTGTGTGGCTGTAGAAGTCTGCGAGATGCGCATGGATGCCACCCAGGTCGACGAAGAGGTCAATCGATCGAAGCAGATGATCCTGAGGGACATGGTCCTCCAGAGAGAACTCGTAGAACAATGCCACCTACGCTTCTTGCCTCGGTCCCATCATCAGCCAACCCCTCCCTACAGGAGGAATTGAACCAGTAACTTAGCCTTCGATCAACAACGAGTTCTTCAACGAAATAGGCAAACGTCAGACAGCTGAGGGTGAAGGCGGCGGCATTGAACAGGCTGATTTCGTTTGCCGCAAGAACGTCCAGAACCGGATCGGGCAGACGTGCCAGTGCAAGGCGGCGATAGACGTGCTTTTCACTGACTGCGAAGGTGCGGGCAATAGCTGCCACAGATGGTGGTCATGCCGGCAAGTTACGATTTATCGCCGGAAAATGCTGCCGGGGGCTGTGTATGCTGTTTCTATATTGTCCAGGAATTCGGGGGTGCGGGCACGCGACTTTTTCTTCGCAAAAGTAGCTTTCGCCCGCCGAAGCGCCTATTCAGCGCTAAAATGGACAGCTTAGCCGTCCATTTTTAGTGCGCTGATGAAGGCTTCTTGAGGAATATCCACCTTCCCGAATTGGCGCATTTTCTTCTTACCCGCTTTCTGCTTGTCCAACAGTTTCCGCTTCCGTGTCGCGTCGCCGCCGTAGCATTTAGCGGTCACGTCCTTGCGCAGCGCTGATAGCGTCTCCCGGGCGATCACCTTGCCGCCGATGGCGGCTTGGATTGGGATTTTGAACATGTGGCGAGGGATGAGGTCTTTGAGCTTCTCGCACATGGCGCGGCCCCGCATCTCTGCGCGGTCGCGGTGGACCATGGTGCTGAGCGCGTCCACGGGCTCGTCATTCACCAGCACCTGCATTTTCACCAGATTGTCCTCGCGGTAGCCCGTCATTTGGTAGTCAAAGGACGCGTAGCCTTTGGTCACCGATTTCAGGCGGTCATAGAAGTCGAACACCACCTCGTTAAGCGGCAGGTCATAGACCACCATCGCTCGGGTGCCCGCGTAGGTGAGGTCTTCTTGGATGCCGCGGCGGTCTTGGCAGAGTTTGAGCACGTCGCCTAGATACTCATCCGGCACCAGGATCGTGGCCTTGATGCGTGGCTCTTCGAGGTGGTCGATCTTGGATGGGTCGGGCATGTCGGCTGGGTTGTGCAGCTCGATCATCTCCCCGTCTTTCATGTAGATGTGGTAGATCACCGAGGGCGCCGTGGTGATAAGCTCGATATTGTACTCGCGTTCTATCCGGTCGCGGATCACCTCAAGGTGCAAGAGCCCCAGGAAGCCACAGCGGAAGCCAAAGCCAAGCGCGGCGGAGGTTTCCATCTCGGACGAGAAGCTGGCGTCGTTCAACGCGAGTTTTTCAATCGCGTCGCGCAGATCTTCGAATTCCGAGCTGTCCACTGGGAACAGCCCACAGAAAACCACCGGCTGTGACGGCTTAAAGCCGGGCAGGGGGGTCTCGGCACCCTTTTTTTCATGTGTAATCGTGTCGCCCACTTTCGTGTCGCGGACCTGTTTGATGGATGCGGTGATAAAGCCCATCTCACCAGGTCCGAGCGCGTCCACATTCTCCATCTGAGGGCGGAAGACGCCGATGCGGTCGACGCCGTATTTAGCGCCGGTTTGCATCATCTTGATCTGGTCGCCCTTTTTGAGGACTCCGTCCATCACGCGGACGAGGACGACGACGCCGAGATAGGGATCGTACCAGCTGTCCACGAGCATTGCTTTGAGTGGCGCATCCGGGTCGCCGTCATGGGGCGCGGGCAGGCGGGTGACGATGGCCTCGAGCACGTCGGGGATGCCTAGGCCGGTCTTCGCTGAGATGAGGCAAGCGTCAGAGGCGTCGATGCCAATGACGTCTTCGATCTGTTCGGCCACGCGTTCCGGCTCTGCGGCGGGCAGGTCCACTTTGTTGAGCACCGGGACAATCTCGTGGTCGGCCTCGATGGCGGTGTAGACATTGGCCAGCGTCTGCGCCTCAACCCCTTGGGAGGCGTCGACGACGAGAAGCGAGCCTTCGACCGCGCGCATCGACCGGCTAACCTCATAGGCGAAATCGACGTGGCCGGGCGTGTCGATGAGGTTGAGAACATAGGTCTCCCCATCTTGCGCGGTGTAGTCGATGCGCACCGTGTTGGCCTTGATCGTGATGCCGCGCTCCCGCTCGATATCCATGCTATCAAGCAATTGTTCTTGCATATCACGGTCTTTCACCGTGCCGGTCATCTGAATGAGCCGGTCGGCGAGGGTGGATTTCCCGTGGTCAATGTGGGCCACGATCGAGAAATTACGGATGCGAGAAAGCGGTGTCATGGGGGGGATATGGAAGGGATTTGGGGGGTGGTCAATGGTTTCCAACAAAGAAGTTAAAACGCCCAGAGCAAGTTGTTGGGCGTCTCTCGTGATGAGT
>JAKVCO010000066.1 GCA_022448245.1 Paracoccaceae bacterium | reverse complement strand
AGTGCCCGATGGCGATATCTAGATCCTGTTCTGCTTCGCTCATGTCTGCCCCGATCCGTGGGCGCGTTTTTTATGTGACCGCGCGTTATTTTTCGAGACTATTGCCCGAGCAGCCAGATTCGTGCAAGCACTTTCTAGATTTAGTGGCAATCCGTTAGGCCAACACAAGTGTCGTGTTCAGAGGAGCCCCAACTTTTCCGCACGCTCAAGCAGCATTTTGACCGACGACGGCTGCCAACTCGTGCGGCCTCGAGGGGTGCGCTCACGCATCGATTCCAGCCGGTCGCAGATCGCCTGCAGTGTTATTTCGGGGTCCGAGCCTTTGATGGCAGCCACGATAGCCGGCAGGCGGTCATCGGTTTCGCGGCGTCCGGCGCGGCCAAGCACAGCATCTGGTAGAAACCCGTCGCGGACATAGGCTTTCACAGCACGGAGTAGGCGGCTTTGGGTCCAGTGCCGGTCGTGGGGCAGGGGGCCATTGATGATCCGTAGGACGTCCTCCCAAGCCATATCGGGGCGCAGGCGGCGCACATGGGGCACCCAATCCTGCGCAGTTTCGTTCAAGCGCTCCATGTAGCCGTCCTGTCGTGCCAGCCGCACCTTGCGCAGCGCTTCAGGGTCTTTGGCGCGAAGACCTGGGTTGCCGCCGACGCGGCCCTCTGAGCGTGCCGAGGCAAGTCCGGCTTTGGTACGCTCGCGGATCAGAGCGCGTTCGAACTCAGCCGCAGCGCCCAGAACCTGCAACGTGAACTTGCCCTGCGGGGAAGCGGTGTCGATGGGGTCCTGCAGGGACCGGAAGAAAGCTCCCTTGGCCTCCAGACGTTCGATCACCTCCAGCAAGTGCGACAGAGATCGCGCAAGCCGGTCGATCCGCACAACGACCAGCGTATCGCCGCTCTGGACGCGTTCGAGCACGCGTGCCAGCACCGGTCGCGCGCGATTGCCGCCCGAGGCGTGCTCTTCAAAGATCTCGACGCAACCCGCAGATTGCAAGGCCTCAGACTGGGGCAGGGGGGTCTGATCCTCTGTGGAAACACGGGCGTAGCCTATCAGGGGCATGAAAAAAGACCGTTTGCAATTTAAGGTATTGCTACTAAACGACCGTTTGTAAACGAATGCAAGCAGGTGCTCTCTCGTCGCGCTCGTCCAAAAACCCTTGGTTTCCTTGCGCTGAGCGCGATCTGAGAGGTTTCACCGGCAGTCGCGCGCGCATACTATATAAAGAGCGAAGGCAACCGCCACAAAATCACTTGGGTAATGTGCAAAAGAACAGTATTTTGCACATATGAAGACCCAAGCATCTGCTTTAACTGATGATTTCAATAACCCCCTCATCACCATCGAGGAGGATGAAGAGGCTCTCGAAGAGGATCTCTGGTTTCTGCCAGGACCATTCGAAGAAGAACCACATGATTTGCCTCCCGGGCCGCGAGCGGAACCGCCGGACACTGCCGTCATCGAAGACTGGGCAAGGGCAGAAGGCGTTCACGCTGCGCGACTGGCACGGGTTGCTGGACGCTTGGGTGCTCTGGACGACCGGTTGCTGCGTGGCCCGGAAGGCTGGCGGCATCGCCTCGCTTTGATCGAGGCGGCGGACCTTAGCTGGTTCGCAGGGGATCGGGTGAGTTCTGATCGTCTGGCGCTTTGGATATCGATGCGGCTGTCAGGTGCACAGGATGACCCAAATGCCCTGGCAAGAGTTGGCTGGGCTGTTCGGCGCCTGACAGGCGGTCCTGGACCGAAGGCTGACTTGGCCGCCTTCCTGGATCGCCGCGATCCCGAGAACATTGAAGGCGGCGCTGAGCGTTTCGAAGATCGCGCGGGCGGATGGTTGGACATAATGGCTGCAGCAGCCGAGCTCCACCCAATCACGCGGGCTTGCATGGGCTTTCATCTCTGGAACCTGGCCGGCCTCGGACAGCACGGCGGCCAGATGGAAGCCGCCGTCACCGCGTCCAGGATCGCGGTCAGCGATGGAAGGGGTGCTGTATTTGCACCGCTCGCCATGGGCGGGTCAGGGGGGTTGCGTGTCTCGGGCTTGCCACCCGATCGTTTGGCCCGCTGGTTGGAGGGGATGGAGCAAGCCTGCGTCTCAGCTATGCGGCGCCTCGACGACATCGAGGCGTGGGGAGTTCGGGCTGAAATCGATATGGATGAACTCTCGGGAAAGACGCCGCCAGCTTTGAAGCAGTCCTTCATCGAGTGGCCACTGATGTCATCTCCGATGGCCGCAGCGCTGACCGGCGCCAGTCGCACAGCCATTCAGCGTAACCTAATTTGGATGCAAGCCAAAGGTTTGATCCGTGAAGTGACGGGACAGGGGCGCTATCGGATGTGGAGGATCGACAACTAGATTTCTCGGTATAGAGCAGTCCGAAGAAAAGCGACGTTGATCGCAAGACCGGGAAGCAGCCACTGGAAAAGCCTTACAACGGCAAGCACCTCCTCGATGCTGACATCTCGTTCAGCGGCTGCTCGGAGCGCAGTTGATGTGAGGCCTGTGGTATTTGGGAGTTCCGCTGCGATGCTCAGGGCATGCTTGTGCACTCGGCCAACACGCACCTCATACTGGGCTCTGTTGCAAATTTTCCTGTGGGTTGCGATTTTCGGGTCGGTTTAACGCGGAGGGCATAGCATGAACGACTTCAAGGGGCGTCATTTTTCGGGCGAAGTCGTCCTGTGGGCCGTGCGTTGGTATTGCCGGTACGGTATCAGCTATTGCGATCTGGAAACCATGATGGCAGAGCGTGGCGTCAGGGTGGATCACTCGACGATTTACCGCTGGGTGCAACGTTACGCCCCCGAGATGGAGCGTCGGATGCGCTGGCAATGGCGGCGTCCTATGTCCACCAGTTGGCGCGTGGACGAGACTTATAT
>JAKVCO010000065.1 GCA_022448245.1 Paracoccaceae bacterium | reverse complement strand
GACATCAGCAGCGCGGGACAATAGGCTGCTGCCAATCCCATTGGCGATTTCGGCGAGGTTTTTCACGCTAAAAGGGGCTTTGTTGCACAAAGGCTGTGAGGGATTCCCTTTTTGAATCCAGCGTGGTAGCTGGCTTGCATGAGCAATTGGTCCCTTACGACGTACAAGACCAGGAACTGGCCTTCGTACAACACGGCACTGAAGCAGCGCGGTTCGCTCTCGATCTGGTTTGATCCCGAGATGACCTGGCACGCGGCACCGACCGGCAAGCGCGGGCGGCACCCCGAGTTCAGCGACGCGGCGATCCAGGTCTGTCTCACGATGAAGATGTTGTTCGGTATGCCCCTTCGTCAGACGACCGGGTTCGCCGAAAGCCTGCTGCGGTTGGCAGGCCTTGACTGGAAAGTGCCGGACTTCAGCACCCTGTGTCGCCGCCAGAAGACACTGAACGTCGCCATCCCTTATCGGGGAGGAACGGGCCCTTTGCACCTGCTGATCGACGCGACCGGGATCAAAGCCGAGGGCGAGGGAGAGTGGAACGCGCGCAAGCATGGCGGGTCAAAGAAGCGCCTTTGGCGCAAGCTGCATCTCGCTATGGACGAGGAAACACTGGAGATACGCGCGGCAGGCGTCACCACAAGCAACGTCGGCGACGCCCCTATGTTGCCCGACCTGCTGGAACAGATCCCGCCCGACCAGGAGAGTGCCACGGTCACCGCTGACGGAGCCTATGACACGCGCAGATGTCACAATGTGATTGCTGCTCGAGGTGCCGCAGCCGTCATCCCGCCGCGCAAGAATGCCCAACTCTGGAAACCGACCACGGCGGGTGCCATCGCGCGAAACGAAGCCGTCAGAGCGTGCAAATACCTTGGGCGGGCACTCTGGCGGAAGTTGACCGGATATCACCGCCGAAGCCGCGCAGAAACCAAAATGCACTGCGTCAAACTGCTGGGCCAAGGCCTCATGGCCCGAGACTTCGACCGCCAGGTTGCTGAGCTCCAAATCAGGATCGCGGTGCTCAACCGCTACACCGCTCTTGGCATACCCGTCACACAGCCCGTAGGATAAATCCGTCTGGGGAAAGGGGAAGTGCGCTCAGACACCGATTTGTGCAACAAAGCCTCTCGGATAGGCTAAGCGTTTCTCGCCCTCCGCCCTCGGCCGAAACTACTCTTTCAAAAAGGTTCATTTAATATCCTTTGACAATGCTTGCCGAACATTGGGTTTTTACCGAAAATGGTCGTTTTTGTCACGCTCAATCTCTGCTCGAGAGATCAAGCTGTTAGCCGTTCCAAAAACCCGTGACAAAACGTTTGGGGTTTTGGAAGGTTTTTGTCATCATGGGGCATGATCATCGGATATGCTCGCGTTTCAACCACAGACCAAAATCTTGACGCTCAGACCGACGCGCTGACGGCGGCGGGGGCGGAGCGTCTGTTGTCTGAGGGAATAGGCGGAGCCAAGGCGGAATGTTCTTAGCTGGATAAGATGCTGGATCAGCTTCGCGAGTTATAGACGCTTTGTGTTACCCAAATGTCACATCCCGGAAGGTAGTGTGGCCGTTTCTTGAACAGCTCCGATTTGCGACTGTAGCAGTCTTTCATCGCTTGCAAGGGCGACTTGCTGCGCAAGGCTGATTGCGGGAGTTGCTGGTTATAGAGCCAGACGTAGCGGTGCAGCGTGGCCTCTCGCTCCTCACCGGATCGGAAGTGGTTGCTTTGAAGCACCTCCTCGATCCGACCGTTGAAGCGTTCGACCATGCCGTTTGTCTGAGGCGATTTTGGCGGGGTCAGGCGGTGCGCGATGTCCAGGTCAGCACAGAGCTTGTCGAACGCGTGCTCGCCCGTCGCAGCACGCTTGCGCAGGCCGAAGAGGCGATCGGGGAACTCTTTTCCATTGTCCGTGAGAATTGTGCGGATGCGGATCGGCCAGGCACGTTCGAGGTCTCGCAGGAAGCGCCGAGCATTCGCCGCAGTCTTTGCCTTGAAGATGCGTATGAAAACCCATCGCGTCGCACGGTCGATGGCTACGAACAGGTAGCGGCGTGAAGTTTCGCCAGCCATCTGGGGCAGGTACTCCACGTCGATGTGGATGTCGCCGGGCTCATAGGCCTTGAAGGCGCTGTGCTTTGGCTTGGGAGCCCTGGCCTTCATGGCCCGCAGGTTCCCCACCCCATGACGACGCAGACAGCGGTCGAGCCCCGAGCGCGAGACATCCGGGTGCAGGAACTCCCGCACCACCGCCAACAGGTCATCCAGCGAAACCAGAAGCGTCTTGCGCAGCGCCACTGCGACGGCCTCTTGAGCAGGTGTGAGCGTGGTCTGCAGGCGGTGTGGCGTATGGCTGCGATCTTCAACGCTATCGCGCTTGCGCCACTTCCAAACAGTTTGCTCTGTCGTCCCGTGTCGCTCCGCAAGGACCCAGGCAGGCTCATCACTGGCCTGTATCGCCGCCCTGATCTTCGGCGTCGTGGTTGCCTGACTGTGAAGCTTGATCAGCATGTCGGTCCCCCGTCCCGCGCCTCGGTCAGAACCCAGCGTGCCAAAAAAGCGCCGATCGGCGAGGGGTTATGTGATCATCCGGGATGGAACACTTAGTGTCTTACGCCTGCCGCGCGCGCCAGTCAGCCCAAGCTTCGGGTGTATCGAGGTCAATCAGCGCGCGCTTACCGGGAAGCGCGCAGAGTGATACTGTTTCCCGGCTCAGGATGTCGTGCGCGCCTGTGTCGCTACTTAGGCGCGATAAATCGTCAAAGCAGCGGCGGGGGAATAAAACCGGATGACCCGGGTGAAAATCCCTACTGGCTGCACGCAGAACCGCGCCCTTTGGCCCCTCAAACTGATTTTTGAGGGTCTCAAAATCACGGCGGGTCAGCTCAGGCATATCGGCGGGCAGCACCATCACGCCGTCGCAGGCGGCCGGCAACGCAGCAACGCCGGCGCGGATCGA
>JAKVCO010000064.1 GCA_022448245.1 Paracoccaceae bacterium | reverse complement strand
GTTTCGAACGCTTGTGATTCCAAATGGAACGGAGCGACGCGCCTGGGCTGAGCGGATTGAAGCCACCCTGGATGAACGAGATTTCTCAGCCGCGCGCGGATATCTGCTCGCGGCGCCGCTCATGTTGAATAAGCAAGACTCCGCGGCTGTGCTCGCCGCCGCTGATGCAGAAAGCTCCGGTAGCCGCGATCAACGCCTCGCCCGCGCCGCGCTTTTATTCCTGCCGGAGGAATTACGCGCCAGCTATCAACGCTCCACAGCCCCGCCTCCCGCGCCAGAGCTGACGCCGTCCGAAGATGACGAGACGGAGACCGACGCCGCTGAAACACCTGAGCCAGAGGCCGACACGCCGCGTGCGACAGGCAACGCGGTTCAACTCTCCCCGATGGACGAGCCATTCGCGCAGCAAGGCTCATTCTTCCTGCTCGGAGATCCTGCAGACCTGACACGCCGCTCACAACGCTGGCTCGCACAAGAGCAAGTTGATAGCCTCCAGCTCAGGCTGCGTGCGCTTGGCTTGATGACCCAAGATGACCCAAGCCCAGAGTCCCAGGCCGTTTTCGAAGCCGCTTCGATTTTACGAGCCGCGCATCGCGCCGGGCGCCTTAATGATCGCTTTATTCGCTATCTAAGCAGCCGGGTCGAAGATGCTTTGCCGGAAGATGTGCTGCGCGCTGAGCTTGTCACTGCTTTTGAGCCGGTGATGACCACCGAAGCCAGAACGGTCGAAGTCTTGAAAGCCTATGAGACCGCCCTGCAACCTGCCGCGCGTGAGCGCTTGGCCAGCGATATGGAAATCGTCGCCCGTATTGCAGAACTCACAAGCTCGTCAGGCGCCATACGTCTGGTCGAACAAGCGCGCACCCCTGAGGATATGCGCCGGGCACGGCTGCTATCAGAATCAGGTGGACACCGCTCAGTCGCCCTTGCCCGAGAGCTCGGCCCAGATGTTCTGGGCCTCGCCCAAATCGGCGTGAAGTGGAGCTATGGGCTCGTGCTTCAGGTGATGGGGCTGATGGCGCTTGGAATGGCACTGGTTTGGACAACTCTGTCTGCCTTAACCCAGGCCGAGACCATTCGGTTCAGATCTTAGATCCCGAACGCGCCTTTTATCCCATCGATCAGAAGCTGCACGGAGAGCGCAGCGAGGATCACACCAAAGATCCGTGTGATCGCGCCGGCAATGCTTTCCCCCATGGCTTTGACCAGCGGGCCAGCCGCCAAGAAGATCAGCAGACAGATGACCATGTTCGCGCCAATGGCGCTCAAGACAGCGCACTTGCCGACCCAATCATCATGCTGGGACATATACAGCATTGCTGTGGCGATAGATCCGGGACCTGCCAGCATCGGAATGCCGAGAGGGAAGACAGACACGTCGTCTAGCTTCTCATCTGTTTCCTCGTGATCGGCGAGGACAGATTCTGCGCGGTTTTCACGTCGCTCTGTTCGCTTCTCAAAGACCATGTCGAGCGCGATGATGAACAGCAATATTCCGCCCGCCGCGCGGAAAGCGTCGATTGTGATGTGAAGCTTGTCCAAGAGCCAAGCGCCGAAAAAGGCAAACCCAAAGATGATCAGGGTTCCGACCAGAACGGATCGAACCGCCATGGACCGGCGATAGCTCGCGGGACCGCGAACCGTCAGCGATGCAAAGACGGGCGCAACGCCCAGGGCATCGATCAATACGAAGAACGTCACAAAAGACGCGGTAAAAATGGAAATGAACTCGCCGGACATTTTCGGCTCCCTCAATCAGATTAGAGGATCGCCTCTAGCCTTGATCTTTCAGGGCGTCGAGGATTGCGGCCACATCGGGATGCATGTCGGGTTTGCCGGAACGCATAGGCACAACACTCGGCGCGATCTCCCCAGACGATAAAGAGAGGATCATGCGATGCCCTCGCAAACGCTGGAGCAAGCCGGAAAGTCCCTTTACTCCGTCCGCCCGTAGAAGGGTGTCAGAGCCTATATCAACACAAATATCGTCAGGTGCCTCGCCGGACTCGATCAAGGAAATACCCTCATCGAGAGAGACAATGGGAGAAGGTTCAGGGCGTTCTATCATGCTTGACCGATCAGCCATTCTCCGCCCCCGCCGCTTTCAAGAGTTTGCGACACAGGGACAGAGCTTGGTAAGTTTGAGCGGCTGCCGACGCCGTCGAGATTTGGATGAGCAAGTCTCGTTGCGTATCATCCTGTGCATCTTGCATCGCAGCTGCGATGGCCGTGACGGTTTGGTCGTAAAGCTGCCCTTCTGTTTGCCCCGTGAGATACATTTGCATGACTGCGAAATAGAGATGCTCTGCCGGGCTCTCAGTGGCCTCAGGTTGGAGCACATCTTTCTGGCGCAGCACACGCGCGCGATTTTGCAGGAGAATGGTGCCCCGTCGGTCGCCATTGCGCAGCACGGCGCCGTTCACGACAACCGCTTCTTTGGGCCTCAATGACAGTTTGAGTGGCATTCCTAACGCTCCCGATCGTAGACTGGTTTACGCGCGAATGGTTAACGCGGGCTTTCAGATTGGTAACGCTGCGGTGAAAGCCCCGCGAATTCAGGGATTTACCGTATGACCGATGCCACGCCGCCATAGTTCAATCGCGAATCGCACCCCTCCCCCCGCGTTAGTCCTTGCTTCTACAGGGCTCAGCCTTATCCTTAGCGTAAACGTAAACGAAGAGGCCCCTCCCATGCGCTTTGAAGGCACCGAGAACTATGTCGCAACCGAAGACCTACGGGTGGCCGTCAACGCCGCGATCCAATTGGAGCGCCCGCTTCTGATTAAAGGCGAGCCTGGCACAGGTAAGACCGTGCTTGCTGTTGAAGTCGCGAAAGCGCTCGGCTGTGAGCTGATCGAATGGCACATTAAATCGACCACGAAAGCCGCTCAGGGCCTGTATGAGTATGATGCGGTGTCTCGCCTGCGCGACGGCCAAATGGGCGAGGAGCGCGCCAAGGACGTCAAAAACTACATCAAGAAGGGTAAGCTCTGGGAAGCCTTTACCGCGAAGAAGCGCCCGATCCTGTTGATCGACGAGATCGACAAAGCCGATATCGAGTTCCCGAACGACCTTCTGCAAGAACTCGATCGCATGGAATTCTACGTCTACGAGACCGATGAGACGGTGAAAGCGAAACAGCGCCCGATCGTAATCATTACGTCGAACAATGAGAAAGAACTGCCGGACGCCTTCCTGCGCCGTTGCTTCTTCCACTTCATCAAGTTCCCAGACGAGCAGACAATGAAAGACATTGTCGACGTGCACTATCCGGGCATCAAAGAGAAACTCGTTTCTGATGCGCTGACGACCTTCTTCTCCATGCGTGAAGTTCCAGGCATGAAGAAGAAGCC
>JAKVCO010000063.1 GCA_022448245.1 Paracoccaceae bacterium | reverse complement strand
TTGCGCGCATGCGTCGAGGCGCGCGAAGGTGTCACAGATCTACAGGAAGACCGGCAAGCTCCGTGCGGTTCAGCTGTTGTTATGGTACACAAAAACGGACAGCACGGTGCGATACCTAGGCGTTGAGCTAGAGGACGCGTTGGCAACCCCTGAAGCAATCGCAATCTGAAGCCACCGGGTCATCTTCACAGGCGACCATAGCAGACCTTCACGACTTCTGCAGCGAAGGTCCGCTTTGGGCCGCAACCGCGATGTGGCTCGCAAAAAAGGGCAAAAGCCTGGCTAGCGCCTCTTCTAGCTGTGGCCTGACAGCTTCCTAATTAGCTCCCCTTGCCGTTCGCGGGACACTGGGATGTAGTTATTCGCCATCGTGGTGAGGTGCTCGTGGCCGAGGTTCATCGACCACGCCTTGCGTTCTTCGAGCGTTGCGCAAATATCATCACCAAAGAGGGCCAGTGTTTTGCGAATTGCATGGGGCGTGAAGCGGGGGAGATGGGCGGCTGCGACGGTGTCTCCGACGACAGCATTGAGCTTGGCTGTGCCTGAGTAGCCTACCCGTTCGAAGCCTATGGCGGCGAACTGACCGTTCACGAGGCCAACAGCTGCCTTAGGAAATAGCGGATCGCAATCACCGAACAGTTCGACTTCACGGAGATGCTTAATCCAGCGTTCGAACAAAGCAAGGTAGCAGGCGTCGACTGGGAAGAACCAAGTGTCGATCGTCTTTCCGTTTTTTTGTGGCGACCTCGCGGGCGTCTTGGAGGATGTGCCCTTCGCATAGGTTCACATGCCGTAGCTGAAGCGTTGCTGCCGCGCCGATGCGGACGCCTGTGAGAATCAAAAACGCAAAGAGGGCCTTGTCGCGCATTTCGAAGCGGTCACCCTCTGGCATTGCTCCGAAGGCGTGCAGGGCCTGCTCTATCGAGGGGTGCGGCGCTGGGCGGGCGGTGTGGGCGATGCGTGCCCCCTTCTTCGAGTTGTTGAAGTAGGCCGCATCGGAATAGCTAACGCGCGACTTGTAGCCCGGCTGACCCGCAAGCCACTTGATGAACGCCTTCACATTGGCGAGCGTCGCGTCGATCGTGGAGGGGCTCAGGGGCTTGCCCGTCCGCTTGTTCCTCGCCTTCTCCAGATGCGTCTTGAGCTTCCGGCCCCACTCGCGATGGAAGCGTTTGAAGTCCTTTTGACCGACTGCCCCCTCGAGCTGAGAAACATCGGCGGCGACCTTGTCGAGCGACTTCTCGTCTTTGCCTTCGGCCTCCTTGAGATAGTCGAGATAGCGGCGCTTCAGGCACACATTCGGGGTTGTTTTTCCGGGCATATCTGCTCCCCCTTGGAAGTGTTCATTTGAGTAGAGTTCGAAAGGTTCGCTTAGGCGGCGCCCCTGGTGTTGGCGGCGCACCCATACCTTGCGGCCCATCTGCGGCTGTCGGCCCGGCGGATGATCCGCTGCATGGTGGCTCCGCACGCCGGACAGATCGCGAAGATGACATCGCGCTTGGCATCCTTCGGCCTGATCTCGATGAGGTCCGGGTCGGGTTCGCGGCCCTTCTTGCAGGACAGACAGTAAACCTCGAACGCGCCGAGCTGCACCTTCTTCGCGGCGAGGTTGGTGGCATACCATGCCTTTAGATCGCCGCTCTGGATCAGGAAGGGCTTGGCGTCCGTGAAGCAAGGCAGCCCGTCCTTGCACCAGCGCCGCACCGTGGCCTTCGTGACGCGCAACACGTCCGCCAGTTCCTCAATCGTGTAGCTGCGATGGGTCTTCACGAGATGGGTCGGAACGCGTTTCATTAGGCCTTCTCGCCTGGCTCCACGCGACGCGCCTCCGCCCACGCGTTGAGGTCCTCGCCCCGGTAGATGATCTTGCGCCCCAACCTGTAGAAGGGCGGACCGGTCCCCCGGTGGCGCCACTGCGCCAACTTCTCGCGGGAGCCGATGACGTCGAGTTCTGGATCGCCCAAGACGTTATTGCGGTTTGTGTCGAAGAGATGTGCCATTGATTGAGCCTCACGTTGTTTATGTGAGGCCAATCAAGGCGCAAAGAGACGAAACTGTTAAGCTTCAGGGAAAGCCCGCTTCGACGCGGTCCAAAGGTCTTTCTATTGAACCCTTTTGCGGCGTTTCCTTTGGGCTCACTCCAGCTTCTTGTCCGTCCGAGCAATTGCCTCCGCTAAGCCTGCAGGTACGTTGGCGCCCTGCCCGCTAGGATAGGAACCCAAGCCAGCAAAAGCATTGCGCATTGGCAAAAGGTCTGCGTCCGTCAACTGCTTCACGGCCCATTCCCCCGCTCGCCGGAAGTCCGCATTGATCTCCAATAGCTTGAAGACCTCGTCCAATGCCCGCCCGAACTCTGTCGATGGGTGGCTGCCATCGCGCGACGTCCCAATCGTCGGCTTCTTGCCGGTGTTGCGCGCGATGGCTTTCGCAAATCTCAGAGCAATGATCCGAGCGAAGTGATTTGGCGCGCGGCGGGGAAGGCTCCAATAGTCTTTGCGTTGTGTTTCAAGATCTTGCAGACGATCATCAATCGCTTCTTCGAAGTCCATTACGATTAAAAGCGTGACGGGAGTTTGTCCTTGTTGCGATGCAAGCCCTTGCAAGGCGGAAATTACATGATCGAACGGCTCTCGGGTGACCCGCTTCCTAGCGTGCTTGTTGAGGGCCTCAGCGACGTTCTGAGCCAAAGTCTGGTCCGCTTCGTTTTCATCTCTGATGTAGCGGCCAAGAAATGACTTGAAGCATTGGCAGGCAGCCTTGAGCTTCTCAACTTCGGCGAGTTCGGCTTCGAACGCCGCTTTGCTCTCGTGCAGGACCGGGCAATCGATATCGAAGGGGCGCGGTTGGCCGCCCAGCAGCGTCCGCACTGGAGGCCGGGGAAAGAAGCGCTCTGCAATGGCCCAGAGCTGCTCATCTAATTCATGCTGCTCCACAAAAGGTAGGTTCGCAGATACCTTTTGACATTTCAAACGATGTTCCTCGCTTGTTCTCGATTGCCGCCACTCTGCAAAAGGTTGGAGCGGCTACGCCTTTTGACGTTTCATTTCTGTTGCGCCGGCCCTCGGAGATGAACCACCTCTCCCCCGTCACCGGTCACAAAGGCCGACCATCGGTCCATAAGCTGACGACGACGGGCGAGAAGATCGCTCCGCGCATAAGCCCGCTCAACCTCGCTACCCACAGTATGGGCAAGGCTCATCTCCGCCAGTTCGCGCGGGGCGTTTGCGACCTCGCCCGCCCAGTCGCGAAAAGTCGACCGGAAGCCGTGGACCGTTATACCCTCGACCCCCATGCGCCGGAGAAGCATCAGCATTGACATGTTGGATAACGCCTCGTGCCGCCTCTGCCCTTCGAACACCACGTCGGAGCCCCGCGCCATGAGGGGTTCGAGGATGGCAATCATCGCGTCCGTGAGAGGCACCCGATGCTCTTCGCCGCCCTTCATCCGCTCCGCCGGGCAGGTCCAGAGCCGCGCCTCGAAGTTGATCTCTTCCCAGCGCATCCCGAGAACCTCGCCCGTACGCGAGCCCGTGAGACAGGTGAACATCAGCGCCTTCGCAGCTATGGCGCTTCGCCCCTCAAGGCCCGCATAGAAAGCCGGCATGTCCTGCCAGCGCATCGCCTTATGATGCGTCACCTTCTTTTTCACTTTAGGCAGCACGCCACCATCACGGATCGCAACGACCGGGTTCTCGCCCTCGCGGTAGCCCTTCGAGCGAGCGACATCTAGGACAGTCTTGATACGCTGCGCCAGGCGCCGCGCCGTCTCGTGCTTCTCCGTCCAGATAGGGGACAGACA
>JAKVCO010000062.1 GCA_022448245.1 Paracoccaceae bacterium | reverse complement strand
GGCAGAGCACACACTTGATCTTCTCGAAACGCATTTCACCCATCATGATTATCTTTTGGGTGGGCGCCCGACCGTCGCCGACTATGGGCTGCTGGCCTCGTTCTTTGGACACCTTAATCGCGATCCCGTACCGAAACGGATCCTCATGTCCAAGAGACCCAACTTGACGGCGTGGGTTGAAAGAACCCATGGCGGCGATGATGCGTCCGGCGATCTCATGCCTGATGATGCGTTGCCGGAAACCCTGATGCCGATCCTGCGCTGTGTCTTTGATGAGGCCCTGCCGATGCTGGCAGCCTACCGCGATCGCCTGAACGAGCATATTGCAGAGCAAAATCTGGTGTCCGGCGATCTCATACCAAGATATCTGGAACGGGCTGAGTTCCCGATGCTGGATCAGCGCTTTGGCCGGCCTGCCTGGCCGTTCTCTTTGTGGAAGATCCAGCGCGTTCAGAACAAAATCCAAGCACTGCCGGAAGCAGACCAGCAAAAAATCAACGGGTGGCTGGCCGACAATTTTGGTCAGAAAGTTTTCGACTTTGATGCCGGCCCCGAATTGATCCGGCATGGCTTGTCTACAAAACTGGCGTAGTGTTCAGTCTCGCGCGTACGCGCCCGCCGACGGACCTCCGCCATCTCTAGCGGGCCGCCGGATCCCCTCTTTTGGCGTCCCCTACATGCCCAAGTGTCTAGAATGGGCCTTTGAAATTCCTATCCGCTGCAGGACCTGCGGACGGCGAAGCGCGCAGATCCCGCGCTCGCCCGGGCCCTGGTCTCCTGAGGCCCGAGCCCACGACACACCCATGGGAGACGAGCGATGCGAGACGTGACACGAACCCTGCTGGCCGCGCTGCTGGCCCTGGGCTGCGCGGGCCCGGGCTCGCATGAGCATACGGGCCACGCGCCCCACGCGCGCACACAGATGACGCAACGCCTCGTGCCCGAGGGCGCCGGCGCGCCGCTCTTCAGCGACCTGGGAGACTTCGACCGCGAGATCAGCACCTCGTCGGTGCTGGCGCAGCGCTACTTCAGCCAGGGCCTGCTGCTGGCCTACGGCTTCAACCACGCCGAGGCGCTGCGCTCCTTCCGAGAGGCGTCACGCCAGGACCCGCGCTGCGCGATGTGCGCCTGGGGCCAGGCCCTCGTCCTCGGCCCCAACATCAACAAGCCCATGGACCCGGCCGACGTGCCGACCGCCTGGGAGGCATCGCAACGCGCCCTCGCACTGCGCGACGGCGCCAGCGATGTGGAACAAGACCTGATCGGAGCGCTCGAGCAACGCTATGCAGAGCAACCCGTGTCCGATCGAAGTGGCCTCGACAGGGCCTACGCGGACGCCATGCAGTCCGTCGCGCGCCGCCACCCTCACGACCTCGACGTGCAGACCCTCTACGCCGAGGCGTTGATGGACACCATGCCCTGGGACTACTACCAGGATTCCAAGACCCCGCGTGCCGCCACCGAGGAGGTGGTTGCAGCCCTCGAGCACGTGATCGCCGCCGACCCGCGTCACCCCGGGGCGCTGCATCTCTATATCCACGCGGTAGAGCCCAGCAGCACGCCACAACGCGCCGAAAGAGCAGCGGACACCCTGGGCGACCTCGCACCCGGCGCTGGGCACCTGGTGCACATGCCCTCTCACATCTACCTGCGCATCGGCCGCTACCACGACGCCTCCATTGCCAACGAGAAGGCCGCGGCGGCCGACGAGTCCTACATCACGCAGTGCCGTGCGCAGGGCTTCTATCCCGCCGCCTACTACCCCCACAACGTGCACTTCCTCTATGCCTCAGCGGCCTTCGAAGGCCGCAGCGAGGTCTCGATCGACGCGGCCCGCAAGCTCAGTGCCAACATGACCCCGCAGATCGTGAGCGCAGCACCGGTCACCGAGGAGTTCGCTCCCATGGAACTCTATGCCTTGGCCCGGTTCGGACGCTGGGAGGCCCTGGCGACAGCCCCGGCCCCGCCGGCTGACTGGCGCTATGGCACGGGCGTCTGGCACTTCGGCCGCGGCATGGCGGCGGCGGCGGGCGGCGATGCCGCCGTTGCGGCCTCGGAACTCGAGGCACTCGAAGCCGTCGGTGCAGAGACGAGCCTCGCCGAGATCACCTACGCCTCGGGCTCGACGCCGGCCCAGCTGCTGGCGATCGCCTCGCAGGTGCTGCGCGCCCGTATCGCAGGCAGAGCAGGTGACTGGGCTGAGGCCATTTTACAGCTCGAAGCGGCAGCACGTGCACAGGACGCCCTTCCCTACACCGAGCCCCCGCCCTGGTACTTTCCAGTACGCGACGCGCTGGGCCATGCACTGCTCCAGGCGGGACGTGCCACCGAAGCGGAGGCCATCTTCCGCAAGCAACTCGCCGACACACCCCGAAACGGCTGGTCGCTGCACGGCCTCGTCGCGAGCCTCGAGGCCCAGGGCAAGCCCAGCGATGAGGTGCGTGTAGAGCGCGACGCCGCTTGGAAGCGCGCCGACGTCACGCTGCCCGCCGCGGTGTTCTGAGTCAAGCGCCCGGAGGACGCGTACCGCGAAGCCGTCGCGCACGAAGCCCGCCGACGGACCTCCGCCATCTATAGTGAGCCGCCGGATCCCCTCTTTTGGCGTCCCCTACACGCCCAAATGTCTAGAATGGGCCTTTGAAATTCCTATCCGCACCAGCCGAGCCACGCGGGCATTCGATCGACTCGCACCAGGAACCACAACAGGGGTAGGCTGGCAATGCCCAGGATGATCATGGCGATCGCAACTGCAAACCGCCTATGTGCGAGCTTTCCATGGGAGTTCATAGCCGAATCCGGCCATGGCCTCACCGCATATTTCTTCAAAGGTCGCGAGCTGCGAGTCAGTCCAGAATTTCCAACGCTCATTTCGAGAGCGTTCGAATTCCTTCCGCTCCGCATTTGCGCGCTTCTTCTTATTCCAGAATTTCCCGAGCTTGGTTCGAAGGCGTTGAGAGATTTTCTGCTCCGATGACCCATCTTCAAGTGGGTGTTGGGTGGGATGGTAATGATGGTGAAGAAAGTTGTGGAAAGGCCCGTCGTCCCACTCGATTTCCAGCCACGCATAGAGCTCTGTCAATTCTGCTCGCAACCGACTTTCGTCGTTTAGCCATTCATGTCGGAGCAGATGATATGCCGCACCTTGATTTTTCCCCCATTGGTGGAGTCCGTAGGTTTGAGCCCATTCTTTGCATTGATCCTCGAAAGAAAAGTGTTCGAAGGCGGGATAGAGCTGTCTTGAGGCAACAACTTGAATCCCATTTCGAACCAGGTGCAATACGCGGGCATCGGGGAAGACCTGCAACAGATAGTCGGCGAGTGAGATATCAAGATGATGCGAAGCCATGCGAATTCTTTCGGGGCTCGTGTTGTGCTGGTGCCACAAAAGATCATTCACTACGCGTTCAAATGCCCGGTCGTAGTCCTCCTGGGGAATCGTCATACCTATTTCACGGTCTGGCTGAGTGCAATTGATCAATGCGGTTTCCAAAAGGTCCGGGACAACATTGTTTTCATGGCCGTTGTAATAGATGGAAGGCTGCAGTCCCAATGAATGACGCACAGCATTGGTACCCGACCTTCCGACGCCGATCAGAAATAGATAGTCAGGACGTGCCAAGCAGATTTACCTCCAGAGGATCTTCTAGTTCGCCGGGTGCCCGGCCGCCCCTTCACCCACACTGCGCTGGCCCTCGCGATGGCGATTGCAGGCTACGAATTCGAATCCCCGGGCGGGTCCGGGATAACGACGGGCCGCCATGCTGAGTCTTACTTCTCTAACTTCTTGTCCTTGGTCGTCCGCCACGGGGCTTCCCATAGGGATTTCACATAACGCCCATACCCTATTTGACAGAATCTCTACTTATCGGACCTAGCGAAAAGGCAGCTTGAACTTCCTATGCTCCAGCTTCGAATTTCTTGCCGACGTCGGCGTTATATCAAGCTGCCCTTATGCTCCTAGAGTCAACTTGACCAGTTTTCCGTACGTACGGGCCTTGACCTCGATAAAGGCC
>JAKVCO010000061.1 GCA_022448245.1 Paracoccaceae bacterium | reverse complement strand
TTGCAGGACGGCGTGGGCTCGGACCGAGGGGGCCACGCCGATGATTGCGTTGTGCGTGTCGGGACTGGATTTGCCCTTGCGGGCAGCTTGGCCGCGATGGATGCGCTTCTCTGGGTGTTCAGCACCACCGATTTTTTGGGGATCGTAAATAGAGTTTCGGACGTATCGTATGCATAGGTGCATGGCGTGGCCACAAAACCCTCCCGTCTGACCTCGATCCGTCCAAGGTCAAACAGGAAAGCTAATGGGCCAACATTTTAAGCAGTCAGGCCCTTGGGCTCTTCGAATTCGTTTGCGCGGCAGCATGCGGTGAGAGTGTTGGCCAGAAGGCATGCGATGGTCATCGGGCCCACGCCGCCGGGAACGGGTGTCACTGCTGCGGCGACCTGCATGGCTTCGGCGTAGTCTACATCGCCCAAAAGCTTGGACTTGCCCGGCTTGTCGGGGTGCGGGATGCGGGTGATGCCCACGTCGATTACCGTGGCGCCTGGTTTGATCCAATCGCCTTTGACCATTTCGGCGCGGCCCACAGCGGCCACGAGAACATCAGCGCGACGCGCCACAGCCGGCAGGTCCGCGGTGCGCGAATGCGCGATCGTCACCGTGCAATTTTCCTGCAGCAGAAGCTGACCCATCGGCTTGCCAAAAAGGTTGGAGCGGCCAATCACCACCGCCTCCTTACCCGACATATTGCCCAACTGATCGCGCAGAAGCATCAAGCAGCCAAGCGGTGTGCAGGACACAAGCCCCGTCTCACCACTGGCCAAGAGCCCCGCATTCACCACACTCAAACCGTCCACGTCCTTGGCCGGATCAATCCGCGCCACAACATCGCGTTCGTTGAGATGGTCAGGCACAGGGAACTGGCACAGGATGCCATGAACGGTCGCATCGCCGTTCAGCTGGTCGATCAGAGCGAAGAGATCTGCCTCCGACGTATCAGCCGGAAGCTTGTGCTCAAAGCTTGCCATTCCGACCTCAACGGTCTGCTTGTGCTTGGCGGCCACGTACACCTCAGAGGCCGGGTCTTCGCCCACGAGGATCACCGCGAGACCGGGCGTGATGCCATGGTCATCCTTCAAACGTTGCACATGCTCGGCAATCTGGCCGCGCACATCCGCTGCAAAGGCCTTGCCGTCAATCTTTTGAGCCGCCATTCTCACGCCTCCTCTTCTTCTGTTTGCAAATACCTCGGGGGGCTCCGAAGGGCGGGGGCAAAGCCCCCTTTATATATGTGTCCGGGGGCCACGTGTATTACGCGAAACACCCAGAATGACGCGGGAGCGGGTGGGACCGCGCGCTTGACTTTCTCAAATGCGCCACATCCCACCGGTCGTTCCCGCGCGCGAACGCCCTAGAACAATCCTTCGATTTGACCGTCATCGTTGAGGCGGATGTGTTCGGCGGAGGGAACCCGTGGCAAGCCAGGCATAGTCATGATCTCGCCGCAGACCGCCACGATGAAGCCGGCGCCCGCGCTCAGGCGGACTTCACGCACCGGCACCGAGTGTCCCGTTGGCGCGCCGCGCAGGGTCGGGTCTGTCGAGAAGCTGTACTGCGTCTTAGCCAT
Organism: Paracoccaceae bacterium; assembly: GCA_022448245.1. GTDB lineage: Bacteria > Pseudomonadota > Alphaproteobacteria > Rhodobacterales > Rhodobacteraceae > Shimia_B. The sequence goes on along the minus strand of JAKVCO010000061.1, from coordinate 4,484 downwards.
ACACACCGGCAGATGCCCGTAGCCCTGCTCTTCCCAGAGCTTCAGCTGATCGCGGATCTTTTGATCCATCAACGCCTCATCCGCGCGGTAGATGCGCTTGCAGATCGTCTGGATCTTCTCCGCCAGCGGCATCTCGTCGGGGTAGATCGGCGCAAAGTTTGCCGTGTCCGCATCCGCCAGTTCCGCAACTTTCGTCGCCAGATCCGCCGAGCCCTCAGAGCCCAGTTCCCAGTGCTTGGAGAGCACCGCTTCAGCGCCTTGTTCCGCCACAAAGTCCTTGATCGCTTGCACTTCGGCGTCGGTGTCAGTCACGAAGTGGTTGATCGCCACCACCACCGGCACGCCGAACGACTTGAGGTTCTCAATGTGGCGCCCGAGGTTCGGACAGCCCGCCTGGACCGCATCCACATTCTCGGCCCCAAGGTCGGCCTTGGCCACGCCCCCGTTCATCTTCATCGCCCGCACGGTCGCCACACAGACCACAACCGACGGCGCCAGGCCCGCTTTGCGGCATTTGATGTTGAGGAACTTCTCCGCGCCAAGATCCGCGCCAAAACCCGCTTCGGTCACAACGTAATCGGCCAGTTTGAGCGCCGTTGTCGTCGCAATCACGGAGTTACAGCCGTGGGCGATGTTGGCGAAGGGACCGCCATGCACAAAGGCCGGGTTGTTCTCCAACGTCTGCACCAGGTTGGGCTGCATCGCATCTTTCAGCAGCACAGTCATCGCGCCTTCGGCCTTGATATCACGACAGAAAACCGGCGAGCGATCACGGCGATAAGCCACGATCATGTCACCCAGGCGTTTCTCAAGGTCCTTGAGGTCGTTGGACAGGCACAGGATCGCCATAACCTCAGAGGCCACGGTGATGTCAAAGCCCGCCTCGCGGGGGAAGCCATTGGCTACACCGCCGAGCGAGGCTGTGATCTGACGCAGGGCGCGGTCGTTCATGTCGACCACGCGTTTCCACTGCACGCGGCGGATGTCGATCTCTTGTGCGTTGCCCCAATAGATGTGGTTGTCGAGCATGGCCGAGAGCAAAGAGTGCGCCGAGGTGATCGCGTGGAAGTCGCCGGTAAAGTGGAGGTTCATCTCCTCCATCGGCACAACCTGCGCATAACCACCGCCAGCCGCGCCACCCTTCATCCCAAAGTTCGGACCCAACGACGCCTCGCGGATACAGATCATCGCCTTCTTGCCAATGCGGTTGAGACCATCCCCCAGACCCACAGTGGTTGTCGTCTTGCCTTCACCCGCTGGCGTCGGATTGATCGCCGTCACCAGGATAAGCTTGCCATCCTCTCGCGACTTCGTGGAGTTGATAAACTCCTGGCTCACCTTCGCCTTGTCATGACCATAAGGCAGCAAATGCTCCGTAGGAATCCCCAATCCATCTCCAATCTCCTGGATCGGTTGCTTCACTGCCTCGCGGGCGATTTCAATGTCAGATTTGTAGGCCATGCCCCTGTTTCCTTTTGTTTTTCGCTGATCACTCAGCGGCGATTGCTTTTGTTGCTTTTTCGACTTTGACGGCTGAGAATTTGAATTCTGGGATTTTGCCGTATGGGTCGACGGCGGGATTTGTGAGGATATTGGCTGCGGCTTCGACGTAGGCGAATGGTAGGAACACCATGTCGGGGGCCACGGCGCGGTCCATGCGGGCCATGATGTCGATGCTGCCGCGTTTTGTTGTCAGCCGCACCATGCCACCGGGTTCGACGCCGAGTTTGCGCAAGGTTGAGGGGTGGAGCGAGCAGTTGGCTTCTGGTTCCACCGCATCGAGCACGGAGGCACGGCGGGTCATGGAGCCGGTATGCCAATGTTCCAATTGACGTCCTGTGGTCAGGATCATCGGATAGTCGGCATCGGGCACATCGTCGGGGGCAATCACCGCAGCGGGGGTGAACTTTGCGCGGCCTTCGGGACGCGGGAAGCCATCGCCGAAGACCACGGCCTGGCCGGGGTCGGTCTCCGACAGCGAGGGGTATGTGACGGCGTGGCCTTCCAGACGGTTCCACGAGATATTGTCGAGGCTCTTCATATTGAGCTTCATCTCGGCGAAGACCTCGGAGGGGTGCGTGTAGGTCCAATTGAGCCCAATGCGCTTGGCAAGTTCGACCTCGATCCACCAATCTTCCTTGGCCTCGCCGGGGGGCGACACCGCGGGGCGTACCATCTGCACGGTGCGGTTCGTGTTCGAGACGGTCCCCGACTTCTCATAGAGTGCGGCGGCGGGCAGGATCACATCGGCGTAGTTGGCCGTCTCGGTGAGGAAGATGTCTTGCACCACCAGGTGATCGAGCTTGGCAAAGGCCGCGCGGGCGTGGTCCACGTCGGGGTCTGACATCGCGGGGTTCTCACCGAGGATATACATCGCCTTGATGTCCCCCGCATACGCGGCATCGACGATCTCGGTCACGGTGAGGCCCTTCTCATTGGAGAAATCGCCCGACTCCCAAACCTCGGTAAAGGCCGAGCGCACGCCATCATCGGTCACCGTCTGGTAATCGGGTAGGAACATCGGGATGAGGCCCGCGTCCGAAGCGCCTTGCACGTTGTTCTGACCGCGCAGCGGGTGCAGCCCGGTGCCAGGGCGGCCCACATGGCCACACATCAACGCCAGCGAGATCAAACAGCGTGAATTGTCTGTGCCGTGGATGTGCTGGCTCACGCCCATTCCCCAGAAGATCATACCCGCCTGGGACGTGGCAAAGTCTCGCGCCACGGCGCGCAGCGCATCGGGTTCGATGCCACAGATCTCTGTCATGGCCTCGGGGCTGAACTGCGCCAGATGCGCCTTCTCGGCCTCCCAGTTCTCGGTATAGGCCTCGATATATTGCTGATCGTAGAGGCCTTCTTCGACGATCACATGCATGATCGCGTTGAGCATGGAGACATCCGCGCCGGGGCGGAATTGCAGCATGTGGGTGGCGAAGCGCTTGAGCGCGTGACCGCGGGGGTCCATGACGATGAGTTTGCCGCCGCGCTTGGTGAACTGCTTGAAATAGGTGGCGGCGACGGGGTGGTTCTCGATCGGGTTGGCGCCGATCACGATGGCCACGTCGGCGTTCTCGATCTCGTTGAAGGTCGCGGTCACAGCGCCGGAGCCCACGTTCTCGATCAGAGCGGAGACCGAAGAGGCGTGGCAGAGCCGCGTGCAGTGGTCGACGTTGTTGTGCCGGAACCCTTGGCGGATGAACTTCTGGAAGAGATAGGCCTCTTCGTTGGTGCACTTGGCCGAGCCGAAGCCCGCCACGTCGCGGCCGCGCCCCTTGAGGCCACCGGCGGCAAAGGCCAAAGCCTCGTCCCAGCTGGCTTCGCGGAAATGGGTCTGCCAATTGCCGGGGTCCACGTTGAGCCCCTTGGGCGGCGCATCGGCGCGACGGATGAGCGGCTTGGTCAGGCGATGAGGGTGGTGGATGTAGTCAAAGCCAAAGCGGCCCTTCACGCACAACCGGCCTTCGTTGGCGGGGCCATTGATGCCCTCGACATACTTGACCTTGTCGTCCTTGACCTTAAGCGACACCTGGCAACCGACCCCACAGAAGGGGCACACGCTCTCCACCTCGTGGTCATAATCCGAACGATCGCCGACCTGGGTCTCCTGGTCGACCACTGTGGATGGCATGAGCGCACCGGTGGGGCAGGCCTGAACGCATTCTCCACAGGCCACACAGGTGCTCTCGCCCATGGGATCGGCAAAATCAAAGGTCGGATAGGCGTTGTGCCCACGTCCGGCCATGCCAATCACATCATTGACTTGAACCTCACGACAGGCGCGCACACAAAGACCGCATTGAATACAGGCATCCAGATTGACCGACATCGCCACATGGCTGTCGTCAAGCAGGGGAATGCGACCTTCTTCAAGCTTGGGAAAACGGCTCTCCGAAACGCCATTCAACTCAGCCATGTCCCAAAGGTGCGAGGACTTGTCATGGGCCGCCTCGCGCGCGGGCTGGTCGGCCACCAGCATCTCAACCACCATCTTCCGCGCCGTCTCAGCTCGCGCCGAGTTGGTGGTGACAACCATGCCCTCAGACGGCTCCCGAATACACGACGCCGCCAATGTCCGCTCACCCTCAATCTCAACCATGCACGCACGACAATTGCCATCCGGACGATACCCAGGCGCAGGCTTGTGACACAAATGCGGAATCTTCAGACCGCGACCATTCGCAACCTCCCAAATCGTTAAACCGCGTTCCGCCTCAACCGTTTCCCCGTCTAGCGTGAAGCTGATGGTCTTTGCCTGTGTATGCGACATGGGGGTCCCTTCCGAACGTCCAAAACAGCATACACCAAAATGAAAGGCAGGTCGGTGCCATAATCCCGACCGCTCACCGCCTGTTTGCGGCGCGCGGACATCGCAAGCGCGACGCCCGTTTCCGATTGGAAAAGACTGAGCCGCTTAGACGACGGCCAAAGCTGCTGCTTCGCGGGCCAATGCTTCGATTCCGGCCCAATCGCCCATGGCGACCTTG
>JAKVCO010000060.1 GCA_022448245.1 Paracoccaceae bacterium | reverse complement strand
GATCGCGCCGTCTATGCCGCCACCAAGCACGCCGTCGAGGGCTTCACCAAGTCGATGGCGATCGAGTGGGGGCCCCGCGGTATCCGCGTCAACACGATCTGTCCCACATTTGTCGTCACGCCATTGACCAAACAGACCTTCGATCGACCCGAGCGCCGCGCCTGGGTCGAGGAAAAGATCAAGCTCGGTCGTATCGGTGAGGTCGAGGATGTCATGGGCGCGGCCGTCTTCCTTGCGTCCGACGCGGCGGCGCTGATCACCGGCACAGCGCTGATGGTGGACGGCGGTTGGACGGCGGATTGATGATGGGTGAGGCATGACCGAAACCAGGATCACATCGCTCGACGTAGCTCGGCTGGCCGGTGTCACCTGGGTCTTTACCCCCGGCGCCTCGGCTTCAAAAAAAACTGTAGAGAAGGTGCGAAAGGCCGCCGAAGAGTTGGGCTACCGCCCCAACATCCTCGCCCGGGCAATCGTGTCAGGCAAGAGCCGGATAATCGGCCTGGTGGTCGCGTACCTGGAAAATCAGTTCTATCCGGAAGCACTGGAAAAGCTGTCGAACGCTTTGCAGCAGAAAGGCTACCATGTCCTGATCTTCCTCACCTCGCAGAAGCACGGCAAGATCGATGACGTAGTTGACGGGATCGTCTTTGCTTCGGTTGCGATGTCTTCTGACATCGCAAAGCGCTGTCAGAACGCCGGCGTGCCTGTCGTGCAGTTTAACCGCCGTGAAGACCGCAAGGGTATTGCCGCCGTTACATCCGAGAATTTTTCTGGCGGCAAAGCGGTTGCCGAGTTTCTTTTGGCGGGCGATCACAGACGGATCGCCTACATCGCTGGCTGGGAAGGCGCCTCTACGCAACGCGACCGCGAGGCAGGTTTCCTCGAGGGTCTGAAATCGGCGAAACGCGCCCTGTTCGCGCGTGAGGTCGGGAACTTCGATTTCGAACAGGCGAAGGCGGCCACGCGCGCCATTTTCGACGTTCCAAAGGATCGGCGACCAGACGCGCTGTTCGTCGCCAACGACCACATGGCCTTCGTCGCGATGGATGTGATCCGGCACGAATTAGGCCTGAGCATTCCCGGCGAGGTATCCGTAGTAGGATTTGACGACGTGCCTTTGGCGGCCTGGCTATCATATAATCTGACCACCGTGCGCCAGCGCGCCAAGCTGATGGTCGAGGAAACCGTCAGGGCGCTGCTCGCGCAGATCGAAGCCATCGATACCGCCATCACCCGAAACATCGCTGTCGAGGCTCCGCTGATCGTGCGCGGATCTGCCCGCATTCCTGAAGGATGGACTGACAAATGAACACTCCGATGAAGGGTTTTGACCCGAAATTCGTCGATTTTCCCGATTACATCATTGGGATCACCAAAGAGATCTGGGAAGATCGCGGCATCGCGACCCTACATGACTATTACGCTCCCGAGATCGTGGTGCGGTCGCCTGCTTCCGTCGTGGTCGGCAATCAGGACGTGATCGGCGCAACCATGGCGACGCTGGCCGAGTTTCCCGACAGGACGCTATTTGGCGAGGACGTGATCTGGTCCGGCACGCCCGAGGCGGGAATGCTGTCATCGCATCGGTTGCATTCGACGGCGACCCACGCCTATCCCGGTGTTTACGGCGCCCCTACAGGCAAGCAATTGCATTACCGCATCCTCGCCGACTGCCACGCCATCGACAATCAGATCAACGACGAATGGCTGATCCGGGACCAGGGTGCAATCGTGCGGCAACTGGGCTGGGCGCCCAAGGAGTTCGCCCGCGACCTCATCGCCCGCGAGGGCGGGCCGGAAGCCTGCGTGCAGCCGTTGACGCCAGCCAATGACGTTGTCGGCCCGTACAAGGGGACGGGCAACGACAACGAATGGGGTCAACGCCACGCAGACATCCTGACGCGGATCATGGGCGCGGATTTCACGGTGATCCCAGAAGCCTACGACCGTGGCGCGAACCTCTCCTATCCCGGCGGGCTGGAGACGCTTAGTTTTGACGGCGCCGACCGGTTCTGGATGGGGCTGCGCGCGGCCTTCCCCAATGCCACGTTCACGATCCACCACACGATTGGGCGCGAGGACCCGATGATGCCGCCGCGCTCGGCCATCCGTTGGAGCCTCCATGGCAAGCATGAGGGTTGGGGCGCCTTTGGCACTCCTACGGGTGCAGAGGTCTATGTGCTCGGCATCAGCCACACCGAATTCGGCGCATTGGTTGGCGGGGAACCGAAGCTGCGCCGCGAATGGACCCTGTTCGATGAAACCGCGATCTGGAAGCAGATCCTTCTGAAGACGGGTGAATTGTGATTCATTCGCCGTCCGAGGCTCTGCGCCGCCGTCACGGCTATCTCGCCAGCCGAAGGGCACGGAGGCTGAACCTGCGGCCGCCGGGGCANGGGNCTNTCNCCTTCTGACCCCAACNNAANNACAGGAACAGTCTCATGACNCCTCANGAAATCGAANAACGCATCGTCCGTTACGGCGATCTGCAACCTTGTAAAACCGCCTTCATCGACGCCCACACGCCGGGCAGTGACCAGAAGGAGAACTTCACCATCATCGGCGGTGGTGTGTCCGAGTCGCCCGACCAGCATGTCCACATCGGGGTCCCACACGGTTTCAACATTGGCGCGGCGGGCCAGCCGCCCAAGTGCCGAAACTCCCTGCATGATCACCATACGGCCGAGGCATTCTTTGTTCTTTCCGGCCGTTGGCGCTTCTTCTGGGGCCGCTGGGGCAGCGCTGGCGAAGTGGTGCTGGAAGAGGGCGACATCTTCAACATTCCCACCGGTATATTCCGCGGCTTCGAGAACATTGGCACCGATTACGGGATGATCATGGCGATTCTCGGCGGCGACGATGCTGGTGGCGGCGTGATGTGGGCGCCGCAGGTGATCGAGGATGCAGCCGATCACGGGCTGGTGGTGGGCGAGGACGGCAAGCTCTACGATACCAAGCGCCAGCAGCGTCTGCCGGACGGGGTGAATCCGATGCCGCTAATGTCCGAGGAAGAGCTGGCCAAGCGGCCTGAACCCACCACGGCCGAGGTCCTGCCTAACCACGTCGCCCGGTACTGGGACATGGTGGCGCTGTCCGACAAGGCACCCTGCAAGGTGATCGGCGAAACCGGTCTGCTGAAGGACAAGCCCGGCTTCGAGGTCGATTTCATCACCCGCGCCTCAGCCACCGACACCAAGCACAGCCACGATCGCCCCTCCGTCCTGATGCCCGTCAAGGGCCACTGGCGCGTGGATTGGGACGGCGGGTCGGCGACGATTGCCCCCGGCGACACCATGTCGGTACCCGAGGGCCTTGCCCATTCTGCCGTGCCTTCGATGACCGGCGAAGCAGCGCTTTATCACATCGTGGGCACCGAAGATCCGGCTGGGCCCAGCTGGACCGGGAACTGACACGAGAAGGGAGAGCCCGCAAGAGTAAAATTCAGACGACCCATGTGGGCTCTCTGCCCCGCAGCCAAGATGTGGTCGACTTCATCTTCGCCCGCGAACGGGGCGAGGCTTTCAATCAGGCGGATTTCGATGCGTGCATGACCGCCGCCGTGTCCAAGACGGTCGGCAGACAGACTGATGCTGGGATCGACATCGTCAGCGATGGCGAGACGTCGAAGATCAGTTATGCAACTTATGTCAAAGACCGCTACACCGGGTTCGACGGAGACAGCCCGCGCAATGCGCCTGCCGACCTGAAGATGTTTCCCAGCTTCCTTGAGCGGATCGCCAACGACGGCGGTACGCCGCAATACGCGCGGCCCATGTGCGTGGGCGAGGTGCGGTCGAAGGGGCAAGGTGAACTGGAAAAGGATATCGCGAACCTCAAGGCGGCGATGGTCGAACACGGGGCGGCGCGCGGCTTTATGAACGCCGCCTCGCCCGGTGTAATTTCCCTATTCCTGCAGAACGACTTCTATCCGACACGCGACGCCTATCTTGCGGCGCTGGCCGATGCGATGAAGGCCGAATACGAGACCATCGTGGCCGCCGGACTGGACCTGCAACTGGATTGTCCGGATCTAGCGCTTTCACGGCACATGCTCTTCACCGATCTGTCCGACGCCGAGTTCGTCAAGGTCGCCGATGCCCATGTCGAGGCGTTGAACCATGCGCTATCCGACGTGCCGCAGGAGCGTGTGCGGGTGCATATCTGCTGGGGCAATTACGAGGGGCCGCATTGCTGCGACATTGGGATGGAGAAGGTCTTCGACACGCTGATGCGCACAAAATCCCGCTATGTGCTTTTCGAGACGTCGAACCCGCGCCATGCCCATGAGTGGACCGTCTTCAGCGACCGAAAGGTCGATATCCCCGACGACAAGGTGCTGGTGCCCGGTGTGGTGGATACGACGACAAATTTTGTCGAACATCCGCAGGTCGTGGCCCAGCGGATCGAGCGGTTCACCGGGATCGTGGGCTTCGAGCGCGTGATCGCGGGCAGCGATTGCGGTTTTGGCACCTTTGCCGGCTTCGGCGCGGTGGACCCGGATATCGCCTATGCCAAGCTCGCAGCGTTGGCCGAAGGGGCCGCGTTAGTCGGATGACACCGCTTGTATTCCTGCCAGGCATGATGTGCGATGCGCGACTCTTCGGCCCGCAGACCGCATATTTCTCGGGTCGCCGGGTTGTTCATCACGCGCCGATCTCAGGTGCGGACAGTATGCAGGCTCTGGCAGCCGAGGTGCTGACCCAAGCGCCGGAACGGTTCGCGCTCGCCGGGCTTTCGATGGGCGGGATCGTCGCGATGGAGGTCCTGCGGCAAGCGCCGGGCCGTGTCGAACGCATCGCGCTGCTTGACACCAATCCGTTGGCCGAGGCCGACACCGTCAAGGTCAGGCGTGGGCCGCAGATGGACAAGGCTGGCGCAGGCCGCATGGCCGAGGTAATGCGCGACGAGATGAAGCCGAACTACCTCGTGGATGGTCCGGGCAAACAGGCCTTGCTGGATCTTTGCATGGAGATGGCAATTGATCTCGGGCCGGAGGTCTTCATCCGGCAGTCCATCGCCCTGCGCGATCGCCCGGATCAAAGCGAGACGCTGCGTGGTTTCGACGGACCGGCTTTGGTGCTTTGCGGGCGGCACGATACTCTCTGCCCCGTAGCGCGGCACGAGCTGATGGCCGGTCTGCTAACGGGCGCGACACTCGCGATCATTGAGGGTGCGGGGCACATGCCAACTCTGGAAAAACCGAACGAGACAAATGCAGCGCTTGAACGCTGGCTGGAGAGAACATGACACCCGATCTTTTAGACCTTCTGCGCAAGGTCGACACGCCCACTGTCTGCAACGCCATCGAAGTGGCGCAGGGCAAGCGCGGATTTGACCAATTTACACGCGGGACGATGCTTTGTTCCGATCCGGATGCGCCGCCAATGGTCGGCTATGCAAAAACGGCCAAAATCGCAGCTCTGCAACCGCCGACCGAGGCGCCCGAAGTCATCAAACAGCGTCGGATGGACTATTATCGCCACATGGCAGACGGGGTTGGCCCGTCGGTCACGGTTGTGGAAGATGTTGATTTTCCGAATTCAATTGGTGCCTACTGGGGGGAGATCAACACAACGGTACACAAAGGTTTCGGTATCTCTGGCGCGCTCACAAACGGCGTGATGCGGGATCTTGGTGACCTTCCAGAGGGTTTTCCGGTGGTCGCCGGCTCTGTTGGACCGAGCCACGGATTTGTTCATGTTCGCGAAGTTGGAAGCCCAGTTGAGATCTTTGGCCTGCAGATTTCGGATGGTGATCTGGTGCATGCGGATCGCCACGGCGCGCTCGTCATCCCGCAGGATGTGATGGCAGACCTTGAAGGTGCAATTCTAAAGCTCTTGGAAACAGAGCGTTTGGTGCTTGAGCCGGCACGCCAAGACGGGTTTGACTTCGAAGCCTTCACGGCAGCTTGGGCTGAATTCGAAAAAGCCCGCACCTAACAGAGGATGCGCACCCTGAGGGCCATTGTTGGGTCGCCGATTTAGGTGAACCTTCGAGATGGCCCCTCAACAAAAGGCTCGTTCCCTATCTCGGTGGCGCCGTCAACGACGGAACGAAACCCGGCCAAGGGGGGAAGCCCAGCTCGTTA
>JAKVCO010000006.1 GCA_022448245.1 Paracoccaceae bacterium | reverse complement strand
CCCGTGACGAACTTGTCCCATAGTGCTTCCTTCCATTCCATCGAATGGACCGCACCATCAAACCGTGGGATCAAATACTTGGCTTTCTGCGTCCTCTTCGCAGGGTTCTGTTTCTGTCGAGCTGCGCTCAGGGAATATGGAGCTGCTCCTCGCTGAACTGAGCGAACACAGGCTCGACCTTGTGCTCGCAACCGCGCCGCGGCAACGTGATGACCTGGCTGCGCAGCGGGTCACCGAGCAATTGGTGGAGCTTCACGCCGTCCCGGCACGCTTGAAGTACCAGAGCCTTGTGGCGCTTCTCAGGTCGGAGCCTCTGATCTTGCCAAAGGACCCTTCGTTGCGCGCGCCCCTGCAAGCGGTTTTCGACCGCCTGGAAGTGCAGCCGCATGTGGCCGCGGACGTGGATGACATGGTTCTCATCCGCCTTTTGGCGCGCGAAGGCATTGGGGTCGCTGCAGCCCCGGCGGTCGTGGTGGCTGATGAAGTCGCAGCGGGTCGGCCCGCGACTGCGCCGTTTGAGCTAGGTGTGTCAGAACCGTCTTATGCGGTCACCGCGCGCCGCCGGTTTCCGCATCCAGCCCTCAAGACGATGCTTTCAGACTAGGCCACCTGCCTTCGATTCAGCTTTCGGCAACGCGCTTCAGATAGGCGCCGTAGGCATTCTTCTTCAGCGCTTCGGCCTGAACCAGCAGTTGTTCGCGTGTGATCCAGCCGTTTTCGTAAGCGATCTCTTCCAGACAGCCGACTTGTTGGCCTTGGCGTTCGCTTAGCGTGCGCACGAAGTTACCTGCATCGAGAAGGGAGGCGTGGGTCCCGGTGTCAAACCAGGCATATCCACGGCCCATTTTCTCAACGTTCAGATCACCGTCGTCGAGATAGGTTTCCAGCAGCGTGGTAATCTCAAGTTCGCCGCGCTCGGACGGCTTCACCAGGGCTGCGCGCTCTGGCGCGGTGCCGTCGAGGAAATAGAGCCCGGTGACGGCATAGTTGGAGGCGGGGTTCTCGGGCTTTTCAGTGATCGAGACGACGGACCCGTCGCCGTCAAAGCCCACCACGCCATACCGCTCCGGATCGGAGACGTGATAGCCAAAGACCGAGCCACCCTTCGGACGCGCATCGGCGGCCTCGAGCTGGGCGGGCAATCCATGGCCGAAGAAGATGTTGTCACCAAGCACCATCGCCGAGGGCGCTCCATTGAGAAAGTCGCGCGCGAGCAGATAGGCCTGTGCGAGGCCATCCGGCGAGGGCTGCACGATCCAGGTGATTTCGATTCCGAACTGGCTACCATCACCCAGCGCGCGCTGAAACTGCTCTTGATCGTGCGGCGTGGTGATCATCGCGATCTCTCGAATGCCCGAGAGCATCAGAACAGACAGCGGATAGTAGATCATGGGTTTGTCGTAGATCGGCAGAAGCTGTTTCGAGACACCGATCGTGATCGGGTACAGCCGCGTGCCGGAGCCGCCTGCAAGAATAATGCCTTTGCGTTGGGTCACGTCTTTAATTCCTTGAGAATGTCGGAGAGCGCAGTGCGCCAGTCGGGCCGATCGAGCCCGAAGTCTGCCTTGGTGGCAGCGTTATCCAGTCGAGAGTTTTTCGGGCGCGGTGCAGGCGTTGGGTATTCGGATGACGGAATGCCATTCACCGAACACGGCAAACCCGTTTGAGAGAAAATCTCGCGCGCGAAATTAGACCAGCTCACGTCAGGGGTCCCCGAGTAATGATAAACACCTGGCGCTGACCCTTCTTGCAGGTCTTTGGCGATTGTGAGGCAGGCCTCAGCAATGTCTGCGGCAGACGTAGGCCCGCCGATTTGATCATCTACGATATTTAGGGCGTCGCGGTCGGCGCCCAAGCGGAGCATCGTCTTGACGAAATTGGCCCCGTGAGAGGAAAAAACCCAGCTCGTCCGGAGGACTACAGACTTGCCGCCGACCATTTGGATGCCTTTCTCGCCTACCAGTTTGGACCTGCCATAGGCCCCCAATGGCCCGGTTTCATCGCCGGTGCGCCATGGGTCAGACCCGCTGCCATCGAACACGTAATCGGTTGAGATATGGACGAAGGGGATGTCGAGGGCCGCGCAGGCTTCGGCCATCGCGCGGGGGGCTTCGCCATTGATGACGGTGGCGAGGGCTTCCTCGCTCTCAGCTTTGTCGACGGCGGTGTAGGCTGCGGCATTGATGACGACCGACGCTTTGCGAGTAGCAATTGCCAAGGCACAGCCCGCTGGATCTCTGAGGTCAGCCTCGCTCCGGTCCAGAAACACAGCGTCGGGCGCCCTGATCGCCAGTTCGCGGGCGACCTGGCCAGTTTTGCCAAAAACCAAAAGGGACATCACAGCTCCGGGTTCACTCTCATGGCCTTATACGTCTCAGAGGCCCGTTGAACAGAGGGGAGAACGGTCGCCAAAGGACCCGTTAACTTTCCTAGTCGAAAAACTCTGACAACTTTCACTCGCCGATGTTCTTCCTGGCCCTAGCGCGGAGCGTTCCATGCCCGATCTTAAATCTTCGATCCTGTCGTTGCCGTATATCGCTGCTGCACAGGCGCAAAAGCACGTGACGCACAACGAAGCGCTCGCTCAGCTGGACCTTCTGGTGCAGCTGTCCGTCATCTCTTTCGATGTCACCAACGCGCCTGTCAGCCCTGCCGAGGGCGACGTCTATACCGTTGGCGCTGGCGCTGTTGGCGACTTTGCCGGGCAGGACGCGGGCACGATCGCTGTTTTCCAGGAGGGGGCTTGGGCCTTTGAAGCGCCTAAATCCGGTTGGGTTGCTGGCGAGGGCGGCGCGTCCACCGTTCGCGTGTGGGATGGGACGGTTTGGGCGCCGGTGGGTGGCGGCTTTCCGTCCTCAGTCGGCACGCTGGGGATCAACGCAACGGCAGATGCCATCAACCGTTTGAGCATCAACGCTGAGGCAACGCTTCTGAACCACGACGGTGCTGGGCATCAGCTCAAGCTGAACAAAGTGGCCCCGGTTGATACAGCCAGTCTTCTTTTCCAGACCGGCTTTTCTGGGCGCGCCGAGATGGGCACCGCGGGTAGCGACGACTTCTTCATCAAGGTCAGTGCCGACGGCACCGCTTGGAACGAGGCGATTTCGATCGACGCGCTGTCCGGCGACGTGACGATGCTGGGCCTCAGTGTCAGCGGCCCCGCGCGCCTTGGTAATTTCACTGTGACGACGCTGCCATCTGCATCCGGCGCGGGCGCCGGGGCGATCATCTACGTCAGCGACGAGTCTGGGGGCGCTGTGACCGCATTCTCCGACGGCAGCGCATGGCGCCGCACGACGGACCGCGCGATCGTCAGCTAGCCTTTGCCGAGCCGCTCGCCAACGCCTTGGCGTTCTTGGAGAGGTTTCCACCAAGGCTCGTTTTCCAAATACCAAAGCACGGTGCGGCGGAGACCTTCCTCCACAGTGACGGAAGGCCGCCAGCCAAGCTCGTCCCGGATCCGTGCCGGGTCGATCGCATAGCGGGCATCGTGGCCGGGGCGGTCAGTGACGAAGGTGATCAGGTCTTTGTAGGAACCCGTCTCGCGCGGGCGTTCTTCGTCAAGGATGCTGCAGAGCGTCTCAACCAGTTCGAGGTTCGTACGCTCGTTCTCGCCACCGATGTTGTAGCTGCGGCCAAGCCCGCCCTTTTGCAGGACGAGAAGCAGCGCATCGGCATGGTCTTCCACGTAAAGCCAGTCGCGGATGTTGGAGCCGTCGCCGTAGATCGGCAGTGCTTTGCCCGCCAAGGCGTTCAGGATCACCACTGGGATGAGCTTTTCCGGGAAGTGGTAGGGGCCGTAGTTGTTCGAGCAATTCGTCATCACGACTGGCAGGCCATAGGTCTCGTGCCAGGCGCGGACGAGATGGTCGGACGCCGCTTTGGACGCGGAGTAGGGCGAGCGTGGGTCGTAGGACGTGTCTTCGGTGAACATGCCGTCGGCACCGAGGGAGCCAAAGACCTCGTCGGTGGAGACATGGTGGAAGCGGAAGTCTTCGGGGCGGCCTTGTTCGGTCCAGTACTTCCGGGCGGCTTCAAGCAGATTGAAGGTGCCGGTGATGTTCGTTTCGATGAAATCGCCGGGGCCGTCGATGGACCGGTCCACATGCGACTCAGCGGCAAGGTGCATGATCGCATCAGGCGCATGTTCCGCCAAAACGGCATCAAGCGCTGCGCGATCGCGAATGTCGGCTTCCACGAAGGTGTAGTTCGGCGCGTTGTGCACCGGCGCGAGGTTTTCGAGGCAAGCCGCATAGGTCAGCGCATCAAGGTTCACGACCTCATGGCCTTCTGCGACAGCCTGCCTGACCACTGCTGATCCAATGAAGCCGGCGCCGCCGGTTACAATGAGCTTCATGATGTAATTGGCCCTTCACTTGCCGCAACGGCGACCTTTGGCAGGCCGGTCATCCGGTCATAATTACAGAGTTCGAAGAATGGGCGATATTGCTGATAGACAAGCTCTTCGAGTTCTTCGCACATGTATTCGTCGTAGGATCGCACCTTGCCCGCATTGAGATGCGGCATCTTGGTCGACGGGTAGCCGAATTCTTCGGCGATGGCGTCAAAGTCGCTCTGGATGTTTTCAAATCTGACGAGACGGAGGTTTGGGAGGACGTTTTTCCTATCCAGCGAAAACCATGAAATCGACGACTTTGGCTGAAACTTTCGCGCGAACTCCAGCGGATCTGCGCAGGCTGCGGCGATTTCCATCTTTGGGCTCGCACGCGATCCTGAAGCGTATGAGTTCCTCAAAAAGAAGAACTCCGACAGAAAACGGCTGTACGGTGAGCGAGTTCCCAGCACGACGGCCTCCATCTTGGAAACACTTGTCCCATGAAAGTCGTTGAGCAGTTTGTCTGCGCCTACGGCGTTCTGGTGGGCTCCTTCGACATAAAGCGTTGATCCACGAGCCACATAACCAGCCAATTCGCACATCTGACCGGGGGAAATGTAGGCGGTGACCAGCCCTCCCCAGCTTTGAACAACTGCCGCTGAAAGGCTTTTCCCAGCTGTCTTCGGGTAGTGAAGAAACAAGAACCGGTCTGTGAAGATCATTGATCGCTCCATTCGAAGGGGCTGTCGAAGTCTGCAAGCTTCGGGGCCGCCTCGTCCTTCGGGCTGAGCTTCGGGGTGCCGTCGAAGCCCCAATCCACGCCGCAGCTGTCCCAGCGCACAGCGCCATCGGCCTCGGGGGCGTAGTGGGCGGTGCATTTATAGACGATCTCGGTATCCGGTTCGCGTGTGACAAAGCCGTGCAAGAACCCGCCCGGGATCCAGAGTTGCAGGGCGTTCTCGAAGCTCAGCTCGTAGCCAACCCACTGACCGTAGGTGGGCGATCCTTTGCGAATGTCGACGGCGACGTCGAAGAAACTGCCTCGACCGCAGCGCACCAGTTTGCCTTGGGCATGGGGAGGGGCCTGAAAGTGAAGGCCGCGGACCGTGCCTACTTCGGCGGACATCGAATGGTTGTCCTGCACGAACTCGGCCTTGAACCCGTGGTCTGCCAGCGTCTTCTTGCTCCAGCTTTCGGCAAAGAAGCCGCGTTCATCGCCGAAACGCTTTGGCTCGAGCAAGAGCACACCCGGCAATGTGGTTTCGGTGATTTGCATGGACTGGTCTCCTCGCGATTGACGATGCCTTAGCAAGGCGCGCAGGGGGCGTCCATGCCTGTGCATGCTCAACCATGATCTCCTAAAATTGGAGCACAAGTGTCTGTAAGTGGCCCGGAAAGGCCACAATCAGATCCCCTCGGACGCCTTGGCCAAAAGAGACACCCGCCCGACAGTGCGGTGACCTGCCCGGCAACCGCGACGACCACCGGGGGGTGTAATGGCGCGGGTGACATTCACAGATTTGGGCAGCGTGAGCGCCGTTAATCCCGATCGGCTGGTCGGCATTACGGATATCAGCGTTGTGCAAACTGCGTTTGGCGATGTGCTTTATGCCACTGGTCGCGGCGGCTCGTACCTGACATCGATCGAGATCGGCCCTCCCGGTACCGCGAGTGATGTCACTGAGCAGTGGCAAATCCCGATCAGCTACATGCAGATTGAATCGGTCGAGATCGTCTCGCTCCCTTCTACGAAAGGGGATGGTGTCTACCTTCTGGGCCTCAATTCCGATGACTTGGAGGGGCGGCACGTCGAAGGCGACGATATCCGCTACGCCATCGACCTCGATGCCGGTGCCTTTGACATGGGCACCATCTCTAACATTGCGTTTGGGGCTGGGACGGGCTTTGCAACTCTGACCACAGGCGGCGTCGTTCAGATCAGCTACGACATCGGGGCGCTGACAACGCAAGAGGTGGTTTTTGGTGGCGCCTACGTGAACGAGAGGGCGACAGACCTCGAGGTTTTCACGGCCAACGACACCGACTACGCGGTTGTCACCTATGCAACCGAGAACGCGCTTGCGCTGTTTGAGGTGCAGCCCGGCGGCACGTTTTCGCATGTCCAGGAACTCGAGGCCGGTGATGGCCTTTGGGTCGACAGCCCGGTTGGCCTTGCCTCGATCACCGGTTTGGATGGCGAAAGCTACGTGATCGTTGCCTCATCCGGATCTAATTCACTTACCGTTCTGCAGCTTAGCGAGGGTGTCCTCGTGCCTGTGGATCACAGGATCGACGGCCTCGAGACACGCTTTAACGATGCAAGCATCGTGCAGACGGTCGAGATCGGGGGGCGCCCCTACGTTGTGGCGGCCGGGTCAGATATGGGCCTCACCGTTTTTGGTCTGCTCCCGGGCGGCGCGCTCGTGGAAGTTGGATCGGTGGCGGCCACGGCAGAAACACCGATCAACGGGATCACGGACCTCGAAGTGATCGCTCAAGGCGATGGCGCGCGCTTTGTGATCGCGACGCAAGCAGCCCCCTACATCGTTGAGTTCGAGATGGTGTTTGACGCGCTGGGCATCACGCAGATCATCACCGGCGGCTCCAGCAGCGTAAGCGGTGGCGCAGGTGATGACTGGCTAGTCGGCGGCGACGGAAATGACACGATCGACGGCGGCGCGGGCGATGATCTCATTACCGATGGGGCTGGGGAAGACAGTCTGATCGGGGGCGACGGTGCCGACGTCTTTTTGCTTGCGCTTGATGGGTCAGACGACAGCATTGCCGATTTCGATCCCACCGAGGACCTCATCGAAATCACGGGCATCCCGGTCGGCAACCTCGATCTGGTTGATCTCAAAATCCGGTGGTGGGGGGTCGAAATCACCATCGGGAACGAGCTTTTCAGCGTCTATTCGGCGGCGGGTGACGGCATTCCGTGGTCGGACATTCTGGGGCGCGCGCTGGTGTTCTCCGAGTCGCTCTCAACCGACCCGGCGGACTTCCCCAATGACGCGCCTAACAATGGGCCTGAACAGGGCAGCCAGCTGGGCCCAACGCAGCTGATTGGTACCCCGCCCGAAGATCAGAACTCCCCATCTGTGCCGAATATCGAAGCTTCGGCGGTCTTTGAGTTGCTGGGCCTCGGCGCCGATGACGTGATGACAAATCCCTTGGGACAGGCGCTCGATGGGCGCGGTGGCAATGACAGCATTCGGGGCCAGGGCGGTAATGACACGCTCGTCGGGGGCACCGGTTTTGATACCTTGGCCGGTGGCGGCGGCGACGATTTGCTGAGCGGTGGAACCTTTGCCGACAGTGTGAGCGGTGGCGCGGGCAATGACACACTGAGTGGCGGCGACGGCTTCGACCAGATCTTTGGAGACTGGGGCGATGACGTCCTCTTTGGCGGCGCTTCACCTGACCGGATCGACGGAGGATCCGGCAATGACATCATCTCCGCAGGATCGAACTTTGGCTACTCCGTCGACGGCGTCGAAGGCGGCGCGGGTAACGATACGATCTATGGCGACGCGGGCTTTGACCTGCTCCTCGGGGGCGACGGGGAAGACGTCATCTATGGCGGCTTGCAGGCCGACAATGTCTACGGTGATGCGGGCAATGACACCTTGATCGGCGGGCAGGGCTTTGACCGCCTTTTCGGCGGGATCGGCGATGATGTGATCTCGGGCGGGACAGATACCGATGGCCTCTTTGGCGGGGCGGGCAATGACACGATGTGGGGCGGGTCCGAGAACGATCAGTTCTTCATGGGTCAGGGCGACGATATCGCCGATGGTGGTGATCACGACGATAGGCTCTTCGGGAACGCGGGCTTTGACACTCTCATCGGAGGAGCAGGGGACGATCAGCTTTGGGGCAACTTCAACGCCGACCGCTTTGTCTTTGGCGATGGTCACGGCAACGACATCATCCACGATTTTGAGGCATCAAACCTCAACGAGGTCTTGGACTTCAGCCAATTGTCGAGTTTCAACGCCACCAGCGATGTGCTGGAAGCGACTGAGCAAGTGGGCGGTGACGTTGTCATCACAACGGGCAGCAGTAGTTCGATCACCCTCAAAGGTGTCGACCTCGCTGATATCGATGGGACCGACTTCCTGTTCTAGTCGCGCAGGTACACGTCTTCGTAGCGAATGATATCGTCTTCGCCGAGATACGTGCCCGTCTGAACCTCGATCAGGACCATCGGCACTTTGCCGGGATTTTCCATGCGGTGCTTTGCGCCGAGCGGGATGTAGATCGACTGATTTTCGCTCACGAGGGTGACGGTATCGTCGATTGTGACTTTGGCGGTGCCTTCCACGACCACCCAGTGTTCGGCGCGGTGGTGGTGGGATTGCAGCGACAGTGCTGCGCCGGGGTGTACGTGGATGCGCTTCACCTGGAATCGGGAGCCGATGACAAGGCTCTCAAACCAGCCCCAAGGCCGGTGATCCTTGGGGAAATGCTCGGCTTGTGTGGCGCTTTTGTCTTTGAGCTTGGCGACCACGGCTTTCACATCCTGCGCGCGGTCTTTGTCGGCAACAAGGACGGCATCGGGCATGGCGATCGCGACGATGCCTTCAAGGCCAAGGCCCACAAGCTCCACGTTTTCGTTTTCGGAGCGCAGCAGTGAGTTCGAGCAATCGATGGCTGTGGCAGGCCCTTTGGTCACGACACCATCGCCGTCTGGTCCACTGTCGCGCCAGACCGCGTCCCACCCGCCAAGGTCCGTCCATTCGCCCGCAAAGGGGACAACGGAGAGGTTCGTCGCGCGCTCCATCACCGCATAGTCCACAGAGATCTTTTCGGCGCGGCCATAGGCATCGGGATCGAGCCTTAGGAACCCAAGGTCCGGGCGGGCCGCATCCAGCGAAGCGCGAACCGGTTCCATCAATTGCGGAGCGGTTGCCTCGTAGGCAGAGATGATATCACAGGCGCGGAAGAGGAAGATGCCGCTATTCCAAAGGTGCAGGCCGCTCTCGATCATCGCATGCGCGCGGGCGGCATCGGGCTTTTCGACAAAGCTCTTCAGCGGAACAGCCTTGGGCCCCTCAGGTGGGGTCGGCAGCTCCAGATACCCAAAGCCCGTTTCCGGGCGGCTTGGTGTGATGCCAAAGGTCACCAGCTGTCCGTTTTCAGCCGCTACACAACCTTCCGAAACGGCCTTCTCGAACGCTTTCGGGTCGTCGATGGCGTGATCTGACGGTGCGACGAGGATGATCCCCTCGGGCGCGGATTTCGCCAGGTGAAGCGCGGCAGCAAGGACCGCTGGTGCGGTGTCGCGGCCTTCGGGTTCGATCAGGACCGTGCCCGGGTCGATGCCCACGGCTTGCAGCTGCTCCACAACGATGAAGCGGAAATCAGATGTGGTGACGACGGTGGGTGCGGCGAAGTCAGTACCCGTCAGCCGGGTCGCGGATTGCTGAAAGAGGGTTTCGCCGCCGGTGATGTCGGCGAATTGCTTGGGATAGGACTTTCTTGAGAGAGGCCAAAGGCGCGTGCCGGAACCGCCGCACAGCAGTATGGGGTAGATCTCGGGCATTGGGCCTCTCCGCAAAGTTCTGTGTGTGAGCAATGCCACGCGGCGTGTGGCATAGGCAACATGTGGCAGCTTGATCCCGCTTACGCCGTCAAATTGCCATATGGATTACTCGCTCTTGCCACGGGGCGGTGCTACTTTCCCGCTGAGGCAGTGCAGAGTTTCATGGATTTTCGTCTTTGACCAAGTTGGCATGCGCATTGGGCGCGGTTGTGGGCCTTCTGTCAGGGACGGAGATCGAGGAAGCGGTGGGAGCGAGCTGGAAAGTGATTGCACAGGTTGAAAATCAGGCGTCTGAAGGGCGTTCGCACAGGACGCGTCGTCCCATGCGTGCGCTGGTGCTGCTTGATTGCAGCGCCGACGAGGCGCTTTGCGACGAGCTCGTCGCCGCAATTCACGAAAACTTCTTAGGGCAGGTCGTGCGACAGACCCCTTGGGGCACTTTGGAAGGCATGAACCCGCCACCGCCAGAAGCGATGGCGCTCAAGCTCGAGTATGTCGAGGTTGATGGGCAGACTTTCGCCTTCCTCACCGTGTCGCGTGGCAAGGATACCGCAGAATTTAAAACCGCTCCGATTGCCCAAATGTTGCCAAATCAAGAAGGTGTAAGCATGCCGAGACGTCTCGTTCGTGACTTACGCTCAATAGTAACCTCGACGTCGGACTAAACCGGCGCTCTCCACTTAATGAAGGCAGGATAATCTCATGTTTGATACTGAAGGTGAATCCCGCATCGCTCACCGCGGTGATTGCGCATGCGAAGCATGTTGCCGAGCAGCAGAAGAAGCACAGTCCAATCTGAGCGCACCCGTAATTGAAGGGGCGTTCGATGCAACTGAGGGTACGTCCACGATCTACTCCATGTCGGTCGGTGATACGTTCTTTGGCGATATGGATGACAGCCAAGGGTTTGTTGATCGAGACTGGGTTGCGATCAATCTGTCGGCTGGCGAGTCCATCACTATCGATATGGCCGGTAGCGGAAGCGCGCCTGACGACGTGTCCGACCCGATTGTGAACGTCTACAGCAACACGGGCGCATTGCTCGGAACCGACGATGACAGCGGCCCGGGCTTTGATGCACAGCTTGATTTCACAGCGACCTACACCGGCACCTACTACATCGGTGCCGACGGCTATGATGACGGCACCTACACGATCACTGTGACCGCAGTCTCCGGCGGTGGTAGTGGCGGTGGCGGTGGCGGTGGTGCCGGACCTACCGAAGGCACGCTGGACCAGATGGCGACCTACCTAACCGACGGGTTCTGGGATCGCGCCTACTTCTCCCCATCGCTGGGTGGCACGCTGACGGTGAACATCACCGGTCTGACGGCGGAAGGCCAGCAGCTTGCGCGCTGGGCCTTTGAGGCATGGGAAATGGTGACGGGCCTCACGTTTGTTGAGACCACGTCTTCCAGCGCCAACATCACCTTCCAGGATGATGAGGCAGGCGCCTTCGCGGGCCCAGACAACATCTCCGGCGGGACCTACACCCGCGCTACGGTAAACGTCGATGTGAACTGGATTTCCTGGTACGGCTCGACCATCGATAGCTACACTTTTAGTACCTACATTCACGAGATCGGCCACGCGCTGGGTCTTGGTCACCAGGGTGGCTACAACGGCAGCGCCAACTTCCCGGACGACGCGACGTTCTCGAACGACAGCTACCAGCTGTCCGTGATGTCGTACTTCTCGCAGACCGATAACCCAAACGTTGACGCCAGCTATGGCGACCCGGCGTCCGCCATGATGGTCGACATCATTGCGATCCAGGACCTCTACGGCGGCCCGTCCGCTTCGAATTCCCAGACGGCTGGCAACACCACCTTCGGCAATGGCGGCAACACCGGCACCTACATGGACGAGATCTTCAATCCGTCCTCGTCCGATATCGGCAACAACCCGATCACCTTCACGATCTATGACGTAGGCGGGACCGACACGATCGATCTGAGCGGCACGAACAACGCTCAGTTCCTGAACCTCAACGATGCAGAGTTCTCGAATATCAACGGCGGCACCGGCAATATCGGCATCGCGCGTAACACGATCATCGAGAACGCGATCACCGGCGCAGCTGGCGATACGATCGTCGGCAACGAAGCTGCAAACTTCATCCGGTCCAACGGCGGCAACGATGATGTCGACGGCGGCGCAGGCAACGACACGATCCTCGGCGGCTTCGGCTTCGACGAACTGATTGGCGGCACCGGCAACGACAGCCTCGATGGCGGCGGCAACGCTGACACGCTCATCGGCGGCGACGGTAATGACACGCTGATCGACGACGTAGGCACCGACAGCCTTGTTGGCGGCGACGGCAATGACCGTATCATCTCCGGCTCTGGCGCTGACCGCGTCGAGGGCGGCGATGGTGACGACTTCATCCGCGCGGGTTCGAATTTCGGTTCCTCGGTTGACGGTGTCGATGGCGGTGAAGGCAACGACACCATCTACGGCGACGCGGGCTTTGACCTGATCCTTGGCGGCGACGGCGATGACTACCTTGACGGTGGTGCGCAGGCCGACAACGTCTATGGCGATGCAGGCGACGACACGCTTCGCGGCGGGGACGGCTTTGACCGTCTCTTCGGTGGCACCGGCGACGACAGCATTGATGGCCAGCAGGGCACTGACGCACTGTTCGGTTCCTTCGGTAACGACACCATGCACGGCGGTGACGATCGCGACCGGTTCTTCGGTGGCTCCGATGACGACCTGATCTTCGGTGATGGCGGCGACGACGAGCTTCTCGGCGGCGGCGGTTTCGATACGCTGAACGGCGGTACCGGTGACGATCGCCTCCTTGGTAACTTCAACGCGGATATCTTCGTGTTCGAGAACGGCCACGGCGACGATACCATCGCCGACTTTGACGAGTTCAACGGCTTCGAGAAGATCGACCTCAGCGCG
This sequence comes from Paracoccaceae bacterium, assembly GCA_022448245.1. Lineage (GTDB taxonomy): Bacteria > Pseudomonadota > Alphaproteobacteria > Rhodobacterales > Rhodobacteraceae > Shimia_B. The sequence continues at coordinate 425,477 of JAKVCO010000006.1, read as the reverse complement.
ATTTCCACGCTGTCGGGCATCGGCGACCTCAACTTGGGGTCCTCCAGTTCCGGCGCTGCAGTCCAGTCTGGTGGCAACGTGATCATCACGACGTCTGCCGGAAACACGATCACGATTCAGGGCGTCAATATCGCTGATCTGGATTCGAGCGACTTCATTTTCTGACGCACAATCAGAATTTTAAAAATAGTAAAAGGGCGCCTCCACCGAGGTGCCCTTTTTCCGTTTTGCGCTTGATGTTGGGTCTGACGTTAGGGCAGTCTACAAGGAGGAGGGTGGGCCATTGCAGGGGTAGGTGGTGGCGCATCTTAGAATTTAACACTCAAGCTAGATGTCTCGCGTGTTTTTAAGCGGGGCCGCTCGCCAAAAAAAACCAGGGTACTTCATGACAACCACTTACACAGTCACCGGCTTCGAACTTAACAGCACGCTGGACTCGACGAACACGTATGAATTTTCGATTGAGCTTCCGGACAACGTAACTTCCGTCAGCTACGTCATCGACTTTCCGGATGATGAATTTTTCCCGGAGGTGATTCTCAGCCCCGATACAATCGAGGCCAAACTTGATGGCCAAGAAGCCCTCGGGTTCTTTCCGAACAACATTGACGATCCGTTTGTGCTGATTGGCGGCCTGAACTGGTCTGGCGGTGAGACGGTCTTTCTGGGCCTCTATTACGAGGGCAACACCGAAGCCGACGATATTGACCTGCTTTTCCCAATCGGAGGCGCAGAGCTGCCCAATGGGGCGGCTGATGATCTGCAGAGCTTCCTGCCCTTCCTCCTCAATGATCTTGGCATCACGGATCCAGACCAAATCCCCGATGGCACTTTCAGCGCGGCTACGGGTGCCTTTGCACCGGGTCAGGACATCCTGCTTTCCAGCATCGCTTGGGATAGCATCGTAGACAACCCCAACGTCTTCAACGGCACGTCGGCTGCAGACAGCATCACCCTTGATCCGTTGAATGTGGAGTCTTGGGAGATCTTCGGCTTCGGCGGCAACGATACGCTGCGAGGCGGTCTTGGCGACGACACGATCCTCGGCGGATTTGGCTTTGACTCCATCGAAGGCGGCGGCGGCAATGACAGCCTTGAGGGGAACGGCAACGCCGACACTCTGATCGGCGGTGACGGCAACGACACGCTGATCGACGACGCGGGCACCGACAGCCTTGTCGGCGGCGACGGCAACGACCGGATCATCTCGGGCTCGGGCGCGGACCGCATCGACGGCGGCGACGGCAACGATTTCATCCGCGCGGGCTCGAACTTCGGCTCCTCGGTGGACGGCGTGAACGGCGGCGCGGGCAACGACACCATCTTCGGTGACGCAGGCTTTGACCTGCTCCTCGGCGGTGAGGGCGACGACGTGATCGACGGCGGCGCGCAGGCCGACAACGTCTTCGGCGACGCGGGCAACGACACGATCCTCGGCGGCGACGGCTTTGACCGGCTCTTCGGCGGCGCGGGCAATGATAGCATCGACGGCCAGCAGGGCACCGACGCGCTGTTTGGGTCCTTCGGGGACGACACGCTCAACGGCGGTGACGACCGCGACCGCTTCTTCGGCGGCGCCGACAACGACGTCCTGAACGGCGACGGCGGTGACGACGAGCTTCTCGGCGGCGGTGGCTTCGACACGCTGAACGGCGGCACGGGAGACGACCGGCTGCTGGGCAACTTCAACGCGGATACCTTCGTCTTCGAGGACGGCCACGGCGACGATACGATCGCTGACTTTGATGAGTTCAACGGCTTCGAGAAGATCGATCTGAGCGCGATTGCGGGTATCTCCGGCCTCGCGGATCTGAACCTGGGCTCCGACACCGAAGGCGCGGCGGTGCAGTCCGGCGCGGACGTGGTGATTACGACGAGCTCCGGTAACACGATCCTCGTCCAAAACGTGGACCTCGCCGATCTGGATGCGAGCGACTTCATCTTCTGATTTCCGCCGATACCTATCTGAAAACAGTCCGTTCCCTCGACGGGAACGGATTTCTTCGTCAAAACTAAGTTTGGTGAGTCGACCAGGGGGCTTTTATGTCTTTTGAATATGTTTCCGATCCATTTCTTGGGCATGCGCCCGACACGACTTTTGAACAGGATGACGCAACGATTGTGGCGTTAGGAAACGGTCAAGCCGTTGTTTTCATTGAATCGAGCACGGCGACTGCGACCACCATGCAATTGCAGCTGATTGATGAGACCGGTCTCATCGGATCGCCAGTCATCGTAGACCCACGCGCCTTTGAGAGTTTGCAAGGTCAGGTGACCGTTGTGGACGGTCAGTTCATCGTAGCCACGTGGGAGGCCAACACAGCCACCAGTGCGGGGCCCGTCATCTGGGGCCGCGTGTATACAGTGAACGGTGATACGCTTAGCCCCGCGAGCGACATCTTCGATTTGTCGGGCGCAAGCAGCACTGAGGTTCCTGCTCTGCAAGGCATCGAAGCTCTCGATGGTGGCTTTATCTTGGAATACACGCGCCTCGAAGGCGTCGGGACGCCAGACGCCGCAGTTGTCGGCCATGTCGCGACCTACGAATTGGGGCCGGGCGGCACGTCGATCTCGGCCGGCGTTGAGGCCAGCGCAAACGACGACGCGCTCTCTGGGCAGGCTGTAGAACTGGCCAACGGAAACATCGCGATTGTCTCGTCGGGCAACGAGCTCTCTGAGGGTGTCGTGCTTGAGGTGTTCAACCCGACCACCGCGCAGGTCGTTTTGTCGCCAACCGCAGTCTTCGCGTATCCGGGCACGGGCGCGTTCCGTGTGACAGACGCCATCGTTCTGGCCGACGGTACCCTCGTGGCGACGGGCTTTGCCAGCGGATCAGATGGCCCGGGCTTCCTCGCGTTCTTCAACGACGATGGCACGCCCATTCGCCTTGAGACGGCCTTGCTCGCCACTGCGCCTGAGACGGCCCAGACCCAAGCAGCCTTGGCCCCCCTGGCGGACGCCTTTGCAGACCCCGACACGGCCATCATCTCGGGCGATTTCCAGCTGGAAGCCTTTGACGACGGCCACTTTGTCCTGAGCTTCAGACTGGAAGTTGTGGAAGAAGGCGGGACGTCTTCGAGCTTTATCATCCTCGCGCGCTACAGCCCCGAGGGCGAACTGGCAGGCGACATCCTCATCGCGCCGGACGTGGTGAACGTCGATACCGAAGCGAACCAGTTCGACATGTCCACCGACGCCGAAGGCCAGCTGTTTGTCAGCTGGGAATCGGAGTTGGTCGATGACGACGACACCTTCGTGGCGGCCTTTGAAGCCGAGACGTTCAACGATCAGGTCATCAACGGCACGGCCGTCGGTGAAGACCTGAAAGGCAGCTTCGGTGACGATCAGATCACGGCAAATGGCGGGAACGATACCGTCGACGGCGAGTTCGGTGACGACACCATCCTGGGTGGTTTTGGCTTTGATAGCCTGATGGGTGGGGGCGGTAACGACTCCATCGAAGGCAACGGCAATGCTGACACGCTCGTCGGGGGCGATGGCAACGACACGCTGGTTGATGACGCGGGGACTGACAGCCTCGTCGGCGGTGACGGCAACGACCGCCTGATTTCGGGTTCGGGCGCGGACCGGATCGAAGGCGGCGAAGGCGACGACTTCATCCGTGCGGGATCGAATTTCGGTTCTTCCGTGGATGGCGTGAACGGCGGTGCGGGCAACGACACGATCTTCGGCGACGCTGGCTTTGACCTGCTGCTCGGCGGCGATGGTGAAGACAGCATCGACGGTGGTGGTCAGGCCGACAACATCTTCGGCGATGCCGGCAACGACACGCTTCTTGGTGGCGGCGGCTTTGACCGTCTCTTTGGCGGAGTGGGCGATGACCTTATCGAAGGCCAGCAGGGCACTGACGCGCTCTTTGGATCCTTTGGCGACGACACGCTGAATGGCGGCACCGAACGTGACCGCTTCTTCGGTGGCGCCGATGATGACATCCTCAACGGTGAAGAGGGGGATGACGAACTGCTCGGCAACGGCGGTTTCGACACGCTCAACGGCGGCGAGGGCGACGACCGGCTGCTTGGCAACTTCAACGCCGATGTCTTCGTGTTCGAGGATGGCCATGGCAACGATACCATCGCTGACTTTGATGAATTCAATCAGTTCGAGAAGATCGACCTTTCGGCCGTTACGACGGTAAACAGCTTGGCTGATCTGAACCTCGCCTCGGACACCGAGGGTGCGGCGACGCAGTCGGTAGCGGATGTGTTGATCACTACGTCGACGGGCAACACCATCCTCGTGCAGAACGTTTTGCTTGCTGATCTCGACAGCAACGATTTCATCTTCTGATGATTGCATCGCGGCGGCTTTACCATTGGGAGCCGCCGCGTTAGGCCCTAGCCCAAAGAGAAGCAGTGGGGCAGGAATGACTTCAAAGATTTTCGGCAACCTCTTTTTGAGCGTTGGCGCCATGAAGGCAGGCACGACCTGGCTTTATGTGCTGCTGGACCGCCATCCACAGCTGTATTTCACGCTCGAAAAAGAGATCCACTATTTCTACCACCGCTACGTAAACAGTCGGCACCTCAGTGAAGAGCGTCGCCTGACCGAAGCCAAGAACCGCTACCTGACGCGGTTTGAGCCGGGCAGAGCGAACATCGATCGCATTCGCGGCAACCTACATTGGGTGGCCAACTACCTGCAAAGCCCGGTCGACGACTTCTGGTACAAAAACCTCTTTAGCGGCGCGCGGGATTCCATCACCTACAACTGCGACTTCTCCAACCTGCACGCGCAGGTGCCTGCCGAAGCGTGGCCGCAGATCAGTGCGCAGTGCGATAAGCTGCGTGTGCTCTACACGATGCGTGACCCGATCAAGCGCCTTTGGTCCCATGTGAAATTCCACATGCAGATGACCGGTCAGACCGAGAAGCTCGACACGTGGGGGCCCCGCGATTTCGAAAAGTTCGCGCGCTCCCACCATATCTGGGTGAATGCTGAATACGGCGCTGTTTTGCGCAGGCTTCACAGCGGGCTCGCGCCTGAACAGCTCAAGGTCATCTTCTACGAAGATATGCATGCCGATCAGCGCGGTGTTCTGCGCAACATCGAAGAGTTTCTGGATTTGCCAGCGCACAACTACCCACAGCACGTGCTGGAGCGCCGCTTTACAGAGTCGATTTCCAAGAAGATGCCCGATTTCTTTCCCGGGCTTTTTGCAAAGGACATTCGGCGGATCGTCGGCGAGATTGAAGACGCAGGATACAGAGTCCCGGCAAAATGGACGTTGCCGGGCTGAGGGAGGCCAAGTTGGCGAAAAAAGCTCTTATTACAGGAATTACCGGGCAGGACGGCGCGTATCTGTCCCAACTGCTTCTCGAGAACGGCTACGAGGTTCATGGCGGCGTGCGCCGGATCTCTCATTCCGAGACGGTTCGACTTGTCGGGCTGGGGATCGATCAGGACATCACGTTCCATGATTTTGATCTCTCCGAGCAGAACTCTATCGTGCGCGCCATTCGTGAAGGGCAGTATGACGAAGTCTACAACCTCGCTGCTCAGAGCTTTGTTGGATCGAGCTGGGACCAGCCGCTTTATACCTCTGACGTGAATTCCATGGGCACGTTGCGCATCCTCGATGCGATCCGCACGTATAGCCCGCATTCGCGTTTCTATCAGGCTTCGACGTCTGAGATGTACGGCCTCGTTCAGGAGGTGCCGCAGCGCGAAGATACGCCTCTCTACCCGCGGTCGCCTTACGGTGTCGCGAAGGTCTTTGGGCACCTAATGACGCGGAACTATCGCGAGAGCTTTGGTCTCCATGGCTCGTCCGGCATTCTCTTCAATCACGAAAGCCCGCTGCGTGGCGAAGAATTCGTGACGCGCAAAATCACGATGGGCCTCGCCCGCATCGCTCATGGCAGCGACCGGCCCATCGAGCTGGGCAACATGGATGCCAAGCGCGATTGGGGCTACGCCAAGGATTATGTCCGAGGCATGTACCTGATGCTTCAGCAGGACGAAGGGGACGAATACGTTCTCGCCACTGGGCGCACCCATACCATTCGCGAATTTGCGACCTGGGCCGCTGCCGAACTGGGCATGACGCTGGCTTGGGAAGGCGAGGGCCAGGATGAGGTCGCGCGCGACACGAGCTCGGGCAAGACGATCATCAAGGTCAACCCGGCCTTCTACCGTCCTGCCGAGGTGGATCTTCTTGTGGGCAACGCAAGCAAGGCGCGCGATAAGCTGGGCTGGGAAGCAGAAGTCTCCGTGGAGGAGCTTGCCCGGATGATGGCCCGCTCGGACTACGACGCCGCGACCTAGGCGCTTCGCTGCCGATCATCGCAAGTGGATTGACGGTCCGGCGCGAAAGGCAGCACACTCGCGCCGTGGGACGGGAAGGTCGCCGCGGTAACAGCGGCAGTAAGGGAAAACGGGTGACAGCTGCTTCGGACACGCAAGGCAATCGCCGCCAAGCTATTGTAGTGCTTGGTGTTCATCGATCTGGTACGTCCGCTCTGGCGGGTATGTTTGATCTCTTGGGCGCGCAGAGTGCTGCAACCCAGATCGCGCCGCTCGCCCAAAACCCCAAGGGTTTCTTTGAGAGCCGACCTGTGGCCCGCGCCAATGACCGGTTGCTCGAACAGGCGGGTCAGGTGTGGCACCACCCGCGGATGATCTCGCCTGATTGGCTCGCGGGTGAAGAGGCGATAGCGTTCGGCGAAGGGGGCTATGAGCTTCTCAACGATGAATTTGGCGGCCGCGATCAGATTATCCTGAAGGACCCGCGAATCGCGCGGCTTTTCCCGGTCTGGGCGCCGATCCTCGTGGCAGCAGAATACGAGGTCTGCGTGGTCTGCACCTTCCGTCACCCACGGGAAGTGTCATTTTCGTTGCGGGACCGGAACAAGTTCCCGCCTTCCCACGGCTACGTTCTGTGGGCGGTTGATCTTCTGCAGGCCGAGATCGGCAGCCGTGGCTTCAACCGCGACTTTTCCAGCTTCGATCAACTGCTGGATGATCCTGTGAAGCTCATGACACGTCTGGGGCAGGAACTCGGCATCAGTTTTGAGAAGCGCCCTCGCGATTTGAAGCGCCAGTTTACGGAGTTTCTGGATACGTCCCTGCGCCATCATCAGGCGACAAACGTGCCCATGCGACCGCTCTTTACCGAGCTTGTGTCGATCTTCTCGCGTTGGGCCGCTTGGGGCGAAAACGGCGCGGATCACGCGCGGCTTGACTACCTGCGCGAAGAAATAGCGAGCCAGACGGAAGCGGCCTTTGCGACAGAGGATCCGGACTATGAAGAGCTCTATCAGGCGGTCGCGGATATCGGTTCAGGCAGCGCCAGGGCGTCCTGATCGCTTTACCTGCGCGGGGCAGACCGCTAGGCCTGCCGAGACGGATACGGGGGCGGTATGAGCCAGAAAGTATATGGCAGGCTATTTCTAAGCATCGGCGCGATGAAGGCGGGCACGACTTGGCTCTATGCGGTGCTTGCCCATCACCCAGCGCTGCACTTCACGCCCGAAAAAGAGCTGCACTACTTCTACCACAAGTACATCGACCCCAGGTATCTGAGCCAGTTGGCGCGACTGCGGACAGCCAACGACCGCTATCTGCGCTTTAACCCCGAGCGGGTGGATGCGGAGCGCTTTCGCAAGCAGCTGAGGTGGACGGCAGATTATCTTTCAGAGCCGGTAGACGACCATTGGTACCGGAGCCTCTTCCAGTTGGGACAGCACGAGACATGGGCCTGCGATTTTTCGAATTTGCACTCGTTTGTGCCCGGCGATGCTTGGCGCAGGATCAGCGATAATTGCCAGCACCTGCGGGTCCTCTACACGATGCGCCACCCGCTCAAACGTCTGTGGTCGCACACGAAGTTTCATCTGCAGGTGACAGGCCAGCTCGACAAGCTGGACAGCTGGGGACCGGAGGAGTTTGAAGCCTTCGTCCGGCAGCCTTTCATCTGGGATAACGCCGAATATGGGGCCGTGCTGCGGCGGATGCGCGAGGGCCTGACAAGCGGTCAGCGGCTCGCGATCTTCTACGAGGACATGCACGCTGACCAACGCGGGACTCTGCGTAAAATCGAGGATTTTCTGGCCTTGCTGCCAGCGGAATACCCCGAAACTGTTCTCGAACAGCGTTTGACGGAAAGCGTGGAACATCCGATGCCAGAGTTCTTCGCCGGCGTTTTCGCTGACGATATCGCACGGATTACCGCTGAGATTGAGGCAGAGGGTTACATCATCCCTGAAGCGTGGGTGCGCTGATGATGATGCACTGCAGTCTGTGCGGTACACGGGGCGAGCCTACGCACCAAGGCGGCACCGTCCGTGATGGATGTCGCTGCCCGAACTGCCGCGCTCAAACCTACCAGCGTGATCTCTCACAGATCATCGTCGATGAATTTGGCCGCGGGCGATCACTCGATCTTCGGAGCCTGTGCAATTCTGGCCGTATCGATGACCTTGATGTCTACGAGGTGGGCATGGTGGGCCCAGTCGCGCCCTATTTCCTCGGTCTGCCGGGCTATGTGCGGTCTTATCTTTGGGAAGACGTACCTCTCGGCGAAGAAAAGGATGGGGTCCAATGCCAAGACCTGCGGGCGCTGACGTTCGCGGATGAGAGCTTTGACCTCGTGATCTCAATCGAGGTGTTTGAACATGTTTTCGAGGTGGAAAAGGCGTTCAAAGAGGTTGCGCGTGTTTTGAAGCCCGGCGGGTGTCACGTTTTTTCGATCCCGGTCTATTATCCGTTCCCAGAGCACTCGACCGTTCGCGCGGAGCTTCGCGACGGTGAAATTCATTACCTTGAGGAAGCGCGCTATCACGTGGCCGGTGACGGCTCGGAAAGCCTGGTTGTGACCGATTGGGGCGAAGACATTTTCGATGCCCATGACGAGGCCGGGTTAAAGCTGACCTGCATTCGCCGCGGGGCGCCGTCAGTGCCTGAATTTCAGAACGCTAGCTTCATTGCCCGCAAACCGGGCTAGACTGGTGCGCCCTCAGACTGGGCCGCTTCAGACAGCAAGGCAAATGAAGGCGATGACTTTGCGGCGTTCTTCATCAGTATGGTCGCTTCGCACAGCCACGGTTTTGTAGCCACATCGTTCTAGCTTGTCGTAAAGGTCTGCGCCGAAGTCTGTATAGACCAGTGACCGGCCGCCTTTACCGTCTCCGTGATAGACGGGCTCCAGAATATGGACGTCTTCCGGACCTGACGTGTCCACGCGCAGACGACCGTGGGTGCGCATCGGCAGCATGACCGGGATCGAAAAGATGTGGCAGCCGCCTGTACGCAAAACACGTCGCAGTTCCCGGAAGGCCGTCCACGGATGGCGCACATGCTCAAAGATATCAGACGAAATCACGAGGTCGAAACTCGCGTCTCTGAAGGTCAGCGCTTGGAGGTCTTCGTTGCGCACCCCGTCGCGTTCTTCGCCGAATGGGATGTCGTCCCAATAGAACGAGTTTTTGTACGATGGCAGCGGCTTTAAGATTGTCCGATACGCGCCAGAGATACCCGGTTCAAAGATATCGAGGTTGCTAAAGTTGGGGTCTTCAGCGAGCTCCACCAAACAGGTGGACCGCCCGCGCGCGTACATGGCTAAGATTGCGTCTGCCGTCACGCGTTCGCGCATGGAGGCGCGACACGTGGTGCACTGATAGGTCTCGCGGATCGACTGCGCCATGTCCCGGAAAGAGCCATGGGTGCCGCAAACGCTGCAAATGCCCGAATAGCTCTCGGCGCGCTCGGTCATGAGGCTGCGGCCACCTTGTAGATCGAGTGCCCGGAAAGCCGTTCGATCGCCGGCGGCAGCAAGGCCATCTCGCGCTCTTTGGGCGAGATATAGTCATAGGCTGGAACCAGCTCAGCGCCGTTGTCTTCGGACCCATTCAGGATCTCGATGACGTCATCGGCGCCGAAGAGGCGCATGTGATCCCATTGGCCAAAGCGCGCGTGGCGTTCTTCGTGGGTCAGGGAAGGGTCCAGGTCTTCGCTCGTCGCCACGCCAGCGCGCGTCGGGATCGAGAACAGCATCACACCGCCCGGGTTCAGACGCGCTTTGAGTTTCGCCACAACAGAGGAAACCGAGCACGGAACATGCTCGAGCACGTGGTTGTGGATGATGAGGTCGTAGGTGCCCGTAACCGTTCCATCGACATCGCAAAGGTCAACAAAGCGAACCTCAGGGGACCATTTGTCGTATTGGTCGACGTTGTAGTCCATCGGTGTGTAGCTGCTGCAAAGCTGCGACAGGCGCCGAAACATGCCCGGTTCAGGGGCGAAGTGCAGAACAGAGGTATCTGGGTGCAGGATGCCCATGCGATTCAATAGCAGGAACATGAAGCGGGTCCGCTCAAGCGCGCCGCAGTTTACGCAACGCGCGTTTTCGCGGCCGTTGAAAACGCCGATATCGTGCGAATTGCAAATAGGGCAGCTTGGTTTGATCTGCATATTAGTTCCTCTTTGAGCACCAGTCTGACGGGCCGCTCATTGTTGTCAAACGCTTCCTCGAAGCCGCGTGATAAGATCCAGATAGTCTTGCCCGAGGCCTTCACTGGCCCGCACCGGCTTGCGCGTTGTTGTGCCGATCAAGGCTTTTACTTTGGCGAGGAAGTCCTCGCGGCTGCTGGCAATGGTCAAAAGATCGCTCGCCACGATCCCCGGAATGTCGGAGGCCACGGTCGACAGGCCCAGGGCGCCATACATGTGGACCTTGAGCGGGTTCATGTATTTTGAGACGTCGTCGACCAGATGCGGCATCACGGTGAGGTCTGCTTGGGCCAACATCTCGAGGCTCATCCGCTCGTTCTTGACGCCGTGGAAGATCGTGTTGGGGCGGCTTTCGAGCAGCTCCACAAGACTATCGAACGATCTCGAGGCTTCCCCGACAAGATGCAGGCGGATGCGATCGTCGAGATCGGCGATATCGCCGAGCAGCGCCCAGTCGATCCGATCGTTCATGTTGCCGGTGTAGAAGATGTTGATGTGCTTGCCGGATGCTTTTTGTGCCGGGGTCTCAAAATCGGCCGGAAGCTGATACCAGTTCGGGATGTGCGACACCTTCTGGTCGACCCCTGAAAGGATGCCGGTCTCGCGGAAGGTCTCTAGGTTTCTGGCCGAGTTGAAGACCATGCAGTTGCTGATGCGGCTCAGCGAAAAGTACTGCTGGATGACAGCGGCTTTCTGACCGTCGGTGGACCATGCCAGTTGGTTGTCCACAATATCCGCGACGATGGGGTAGGGGCTTAACACGTCATAGACCCGCTGCAGATGCAGGATGTTGGGAAACAGCACCAGAACCGCGTTCGTCGGCAAAATCGCGTTGGCGCCAAAGTACTCCATTAACGTGCGGTTCATCTGATCGGACCGTTCGATCCTCAGTTGGACGTACTCGACTCCGTTTTGGACGACGCCTTTGGACTTTCGTGTGTTGAGCTCGCGCAGGAAGGCCGCTTCGCTTAGCCCGGAATTGTCGGATCGGTAGCGATGATCGAAGTCGGGATAGAGCATCTCGAGCATGATCACGCGGTGGTCGGGATAGGCGCTTGCATAGGAGCGCGCCAGAATATCTGGACGGCGGCCATAAAGACCCGCGTCATGCTGTTTCCAAAGCAAGACGAGCGTGGGCTGGCTATCGGGAGTTTTCAGGGGCGCGGGCATCAAGGCCAACGCCTCAGATGCGCGCTGTGCGCCGCGCGCTTCTTCTTCGGCAGCGTTGAAAGCCTCGTATGCGCCATCGAGAGTGAAATCGCGCGGCAGCGTGACAGTTTCTCCCACCTTCTCGGCGGCGGCTTCCAGCTGAGCAGCAAAAGTGTCTGCCGTGAAGAGGAAGATCCCGTTTGTTTCAGCCAGATCGGCAACAGATGCGCCCGAAGGCACGAGTGCCGGGCGCCCCACAGACATCGCATCCCCGATCTTGGCCGAGATTTGGTGCCGCGTGATCGGTGTTTCTTCCTGCGTCTCTGGCGGGAAGCCCGTCAGGATGAGATGGAAGCTTGCCAGATGATCAGAAAGCGCATGAAGCGGGATGTTGTCCTTCAGCACCGCCCCTTCTTCGAGGAGAGCGTTGCGCACAGCTGCGGGCTGAACGTCACCATAGACGTGGAACTCGAAGGGCTGTGTGCCAGCGGCGGCGTTCAGCTCGTTGATGGCCTGGGCCGCTTCGACAATGCGTTTGTGCGGGCGCACTGTGCCGATGAAGCCGACTTTGAGCGTGGGGGACTTCGCAAGCGGCTCAATGTTCTGCTGCGTGCGGGCGTGGCGCACCATGTGGCCGCCAAAGTCCTCTTGCAGCGAGACGCTGGCGACGGTGCGCGCAGGGACGTTTTCCATCGTGAACCGGGAAAGCCCGATTGATGTGCGCCCATAAGCTTTGGTGCGTGACCCTTTCGACGTGGAGAACTCGTCCTCATTGTCGTCGATATCCAATATCAAAGCAGCATCAGGTTTAGCCAGTGCCGAGGACAGCTCGAAGGTCGGCATGCGGGGTTTGCACATCCACACGGTGTCAAAGACGAGCCCCATCTGACGCGCTATCCTGAGGAAGAAATGCCGCTCGGACCAAGGGATCGTCACGATGGCCGCATCTGACGTGGTCAATGGGGGCCAGATATCACCGCCAAAGTCCGAAAAGAGGAAGGCAAAGAGAACGACTGGGCGACGCCCCGCCAGCACGTCGTACAGAACCTTGGCGCGCCCGATTGGGTTGTGCCCGCCATCCCAGCAGGTGACTGCGACTGCGCCGGGTTGTCTGGCGATCTCCACCGCACGCGCAAACTGCTTGAAGATGGATCGTTCAAAGAGCGTGCGGCTGACGCGCCGTGTCTCACACAGCTCGATACGTTCGGCGCTGATGGTCCAAAGACCAATTTCAGCGCCCTCGGTCAGGCCAGAGATGAAGAAATGAAATGCCCGCGCTTTCTCGGAAAGGTCTGGCAGCTCGGTCACCTCGGGGGCCTGCCATGCGGGAATGTTTCCGACCGTAACCATGAGCGAAAGCTCTTCGTCCTCGGAATCGACCCAAACCTCGATATGGCCGCCTTCGATTTTGCCGATGGTCGCGAAGATGGGCTGGTTTGCCTCGCTGCTTTTCGTGCCAAAGCGTGACGAGACTTGAAAGCGCGCGCGGGAGAGACGCTCGGCCGTTGTGAGGTCGGCCCCAATTCCCAGAACTTGGTCGGTATCTGCCACACGCACGCGAATGTCGCCGGGGCCCTCTCGGTCTATCTCGTGAAGCGGGACAAAAAAGCCAACCGGCCCGGTGCCCATGCCGGCGACGTTCGTGTCGCCTCGTGGGCGGCTGGCGCGGGTGCGAATGACGTGGCCGGACGGCGTTTCGACTTCGATCCAGACGGGCTTGGTTGGGGCGTCTGCGTCCAGCACCCAGCCGCTGACGTGGGTGGTTTCGATTGTCTCGACGGTCCCGAAGTATCTGGCCACAATTGATCCCGATTTCCTAGCTCAGCGCTTGTTTTGTTTGCGTCTGACTTGGGGGCTTTGCAACCTAAAAGCGCGCTGGTCAGAAGCTGCCTTTCTCGTGCCAGCGGTGTGCGTCGCGCAGCATTGTGACCATGTCGCTGCGCGTGGGTGTCCATCCAAGCTCTGTCTTTGCGCGCTCCGAGCCGCAGACCAGACGCGCAGCATCTCCGGCGCGGCGTGCCCCCTCGGAATGAGGAACCTCGGCGTTGGTCACAGCTTTCGCCGCATCGATGACTTCGCGCACCGAAAACCCTGTGCCGGTGCCCAGACAGAATGTCCGCGACCCTTTTCCCGCCGTGAGCCACTCGAGCCCTTTCACATGGGCGTCCGCAAGGTCGCTGACGTGCACGTAGTCGCGGATGCAGGTGCCATCGGGGGTGTCGTAATCCGTGCCAAAAATGGTCAGGGGGCCGCGTCGCCCGGCGATCGCGTCAATCACGAGCGGGATGAGGTGGGTCTCCGGGTCGTGATCCTCGCCCACATCGGCGTCGGGATCGGCTCCGGCCACGTTAAAGTAGCGGAAGATGACGGCCTCGAGCCCCTTAGGCACGAAATCGGCAAGCATCTGCTCGATAGCGAGCTTAGAGCCGCCGTAGGCATTCATCGGGCGCTGATCGGTGTCTTCGGTCAGCACGACGCCGTCTTGGTCGCCATAGGTCGCGCAGGTGGAGGAGAACACGAAGTTCATGACGCCTGCAGCCACCGTTGCTTCGATCAGGTTCAGCGCACCGCCGACGTTCTCGCGCCAGTACCGGCCTGGGTCTGTGACGCTTTCGCCTACTTGGCTGAGGGCTGCGAAGTGCAACACTGCATGGGGGCGATGCTCCTGAAACGCAGCATCGATCGAGGATCGGTCGGTCAGATCGCCCTTAAACAGGGGGCCGAACTTTACAGCCTCGGCGTGGCCCGTCGACAGGTTGTCGAAAGTCACGGGGACATAGCCGACCTGCTGAAGCGCTTTGCACGCGTGCGCGCCGATATAGCCGGCGCCACCAGTGACGAGCACGGTATTGTTCTTGCTCTCTGACATGTGGACCCTCCTCGTGTTCGCGTAGCATCGGTCTCCTTGCCAAGCCACTGCAAACTGGCTAGCCAAACCCAAAGGCGAGCAGGGAGCCTCTTATGACGCTGAGCCACGAACTCCGCTCTTCCGATAAATGGGAGAAGCATTTCACCAAGACATTTCCGCAATTCAACCTCACCGAAATTCAGCCGTTCATGGGATTGATCCCGCCAGAACGGATCCGCGAAAAGCCGCTTCGGGTGTTTGATGTCGGGGCAAATGCCGGTCTTTGGACGGCTTCCATGCTGGAATACTACGGCCGCCATATCGGTGAGATGCACTGCTTTGAGCCGATGCCCGGCAACATTCAGTTCTTCAAGAACTCCATGGACGAGGGGCTTTATGCCGATCACCTGGCCAAGATCCGCCTGAATGAATTCGGCCTGTCGGACAAACTCGGCAACGTGAAGATCCACTACGAGAACGAGCTCACCGGCCTCGCGTCCATCGACAACGAGCTGACCTATATGCCCGCGCGCGTGGTCGAGATGCTAAAATCGCGCACGATCGAAGTGAAGACGCTCGATGATTACTGCGCAGCCGAAAAGATCGATCGGATCGACATCCTAAAGGTCGATATCGAAGGTCACGAGCTGCCAGTGCTCAAAGGCGCCGAGCGTCTCTTCAAGAAAAAGCAGATCGGAGTGGTTAGCTTCGAATGCGGCGTCCACCAGATGGCGCGGCGCGAGTTCTACAAGGACTTTTACGAGTTCTTTGCAGATCACGGCTATTCCAACTGGCGCTACCGGGAAACCGGGTGGGCGCCTGTGAAGATTGGGGCCTACCATTCGCGTCTCGAAGACTTCGAAAGGGTACACATGTATCTGGGCGCTTCCATCCTCTGATGAAGCTACTCTTTGTCCATCAGAACATGCCTGGTCAGTACCGGGAGATGATGGCCTGGCTCTTGGAGCAGGATCAGGGGCACGAGTTGGCGTTCCTGACCCAGCGCAAGAACTTTCCGGCGCCCGAGGGCATCACCAAGATCCTCTATCAGCCCCGCCATGCGCCTGCGCAGGACGCTTGGGGCCTCTCGAAAGTGTGGGAGGAGGCCACCGGCACGGGGTTTGGTGCGGTTGAGGCGCTCGCCCGTCACCAGAAAGAAACCGGCTTTAAGCCTGATCTCGTGATCGGTCATACGGGCTGGGGTGAGATGCTCTTTCTCAAAGAGCTGTGGCCCGATGTCCCGGTGCTGGGTTTCTTTGAGTACTTCTACAACATGGAAGGCGGCTCGGTGGGCTTTGATCCGGAAGAGCCGGTATCCCCTCACACGCCGTTTCTTTTGAAGGCGCGCAACGCCACGCCCTATGCCAACCTGCATAGTGTGGACCGCCTTACAGCACCGACACAGTGGCAGGCTGATTGCTTTCCCAAGCCGTTCCACGAAAACATGTATGTCTGCCACGACGGCATCCGAACCGACCTTTTGAAGCCCGATCCGAATGTCTCGCTTTCGCTCGGGCGGGCAGGGCAGATCACGCGTGACGATGAGATATTCACCTACGTGGCCCGCAATATGGAGCGGATGCGCGGGTTTCATGTCTTCATGCGCGCGCTCCCCAAGATTTTGGCACAGCGCCCGAATGCGCGGGTGCTGATCATCGGCGGCAACGACAGCTCCTATGGGCCCAAAGCCAAGGACAAGGGCGGCTTCAGGGCCGAGCTTGAGAAGGAAGTCGGCACCAAGATCGATTGGGACCGCGTCCATTTCCTAGGGCAGGTGCCTTATTCCAGCTTTCAGCAAGTCGTTCAGATCAGCCAGTGCCACATCTACCTGACCAAGCCCTTCGTGTTGAGCTGGTCGCTCCTTGAATCGATGTCGATGGAGGCGCCGATCGTGGCCTCAGACGTCGCGCCCGTGCGGGAGGCTGTGACCCATGGCGAAACCGGCATGCTCGTCGATTTCTTCAAGCCCGAAGCTCTGGCAGAGCAGGTCGTCGATGTCCTGGCCCGTCCGGATGCCTATCAGGCCATGCGCAAGGCCGCGCGCGAACACGTCGTGAAGACCTACGATTTCAAGACAGTTTGTCTGCCGCGCCACATCGCCGAGATGAACGCGCTGGTTTCCGCTGAGGCAGGTCACATCAGGATCTGAGGGCGGCCCGGCCTAAGCCGCAGCGCCCTTAGTTCGACACTGCGTTGATGATTCCAAAGCCCGAGCCGATGATGGACAGGATCGTGCCGGTCTGAGTGACGGGCGCTTCGCTGACATAGATCAGATCTTCGCTGTTGATCCGGAACTTGCGTGCCGAAAACAGGCCATCTGCGCTCGTCAGGTCGATCGAAAAGACGACGCGCGCCTTCTCCGGGCCGTCAGCGGAGATCGCATCCGCGGGATACTCGCGCAGGACCAGAATGCCACCCGGATCGCCCCGGTTGTCGTTCACGCCCCCCACGATGGCCATGGCATCCGCAGCGGAGATGAAATCCTTCGTGAACGGGTAGACTTCCTCGCTGCCCGAAGCGCCGAGGGACACGAAGTAGCGGCTGTCTTCCTCAACTACGACCTGGTCGCCCGGTCGAAGAGCAATGTCGCGGACTGGGTCTTCGTATAGGGTCGAGGCCGAGATTGCGAAGAACTCATGTCCACGGTGCAGTTTGACCTTCGGATTTTCCAGGGCGCCCGACACGCCGCCAGCGGTAGCGATCAAATCGAGCACTGAGAAGCTGTTGTCGGGCATCGGATAACGCCCAGGGCTCGCGGCACCTGCCACGAGGCTCACTGTGTTGGATTCGCCTTCAACCATGTCGAGCTGGACCTGAGCGGAGGAGACGAATTCGCCCACGCGGCGCTCGAGGATCGATCGGGCGGCCTGTGGGCTGTTACCAGCGATACGAATGTTGCCGGCGTAGGGGATAAAGACCGTGCCACCTGCGGAGACCTGCATTTCGCCCAGCGGGGTGGCTGGTGCGCCGGGTGTGGCGAGCAGCGAATTCTCGGAGGCGTCCCAGATTGTGATGGTCACGCGGTCGCCGGGACGAATGACCCGCTCGTTAGATCCGTGGCCGTGGCTCGGCCAGTTGCCTAGCTTTTCACCCGTCACGGGCCAGTCAGCGACAACGGGAAGAAAATCTTCGGTTACAGGATAGAGCGCAAAGTTTGCGGCTTCCTGATCGGAGGTCACTTCGGAAACGAGTGCGGCGCCTCGTGGGATCGCACAGGCTGCGAGCGAAAGTCCCGCCATCAAAAGAACCGTTGTACGAATGCTGCGGCTCGTCACTCCCCTAAGAGAGGCTGCAGATCGTCTTAGCATGGGGGTCCCTCCAATGGCGCAGTCCTGAAGTCCGGGTGCATTGCCGCGGCCTGTGCTACCTGCATATACCTTGAGGGGCACAATAGGGGACGTGTGTGTGAGGTCAATTCCACAGCATCTAGAGGTTTGGCGCGAAAGCGCTGATTGGCGCGATTTCCCCTCAGTTGTGATTTTGGGCGCCACCGGGCGCATCGGCCGGGCGCTCCGTGTTTTATGGCCTGAGGCATGGCCTGTGACGTGGGTGGGGCGCTCCGAAGGGCCTCTTCGCTGTGATCCTCTCGAAAAACCGGAGGACTTTGCTCAAATCAGCCGCAACGCGGATATAATCCTGAGCGTGGGTGGCGCGGCACCCGGTGGCACTTTGAAAAAGGCCGCTGATCTTGCCGATCACGCGCGCTTGGCTGTTGCGCTGTCGGATATCGCGGGGGAGCGCCCGTTGCTGCTGGCGTCTTCAGCGGCGGTTTATGGAAATCTCGGTGCGGCGGGCGTGCCGCTGACAGAAGATGCAAGTTTGCCAGATGACCTCGCCCCATACGGTGCTGCAAAGCGAGATATGGAAACTGCGGCCCCGTCCGCCACATCCCTTCGCATCGGCAATATCGCCGGGCTCGATGCCATTCTGGGTGGTTGGAAGGAGGGCTTTGAACTCGACGTCTTTGAAGATGGAACCACGCCGCGACGTTCCTACATCGGGCCTGCCACGCTCGCGCTGGTTCTCGCGGCACTTTGCCAGAAGGCTCATAGCCTACCGTTTGCTTTGAATATTGCGGAGCCGGGCAGCGTTGCGATGGCTGATCTACTCACCGCCGCAGGCCTTCCCTTTGCCAGGCGAACCGCTCCCCAGTCAGCCATTCGTGAGGTCAATCTGGACGTAACGCGCCTTCAAGATCTCATCCCTGGGTTGTATCGGCCGGTGAGCGCCGACCTACTCGTCGCCGAGGCTAAGTGGCTGGAGTCAGCACAAATCCCGACATGAAGTGCTCAACCTGCGCATGAAGTAGTCGCAAATGAGTAGATTCTCGCCAATTTCCGCTTTCTAAGGCGTTTCCGCCCGGTGAGAGCTTGTCTAGGTACGTATGCCTGACATAACAATTATATGGGTTGGGGGCCGCTGTGGTCCCGAAGGGTCAATGAATCGGCCCATGACCGCCAGGGATTGATGCTGAAAATAATTAAGTCGCTCTCGCGCACGCATAAGCGCATCGTGATCATTGCGGTCGACACCCTGCTGATCCCACTGACGCTCGTCTTCTGTTTTGCGGTGCAGGCGCTGCCAGTTTCTGTTGGCCAGCTGACACTTAGCCTGATCCCGGCTTTGCCTTACATGATCTTCGCGGCAATTGGCGCGTCTATCTGGCTTGAGCTTCCTCAAGTTCGCCTGAAGGACTTCGAAGGCCGCGCGGTGCTGCGCTATGCAACGTATTCCGCGGCCGTCGCGCTGTTCCTTGTGCCGATTGCCATGATCTTCGGCCTAACGCTGCCGCCCTCGACGTATCTCCTTTTCGGCCTGAGCTACTTTGCGTTCGGTACCGTCATTCGCTTCCTGATGCGGGGCCTTTTGGTGGAGCTCTATCGCCGCGCCCAGCCTGCGCGCCGCGTCCTGATTTATGGTGCCGGTACAACGGGGACCGAACTGGCCTCGGCGCTAAGGGCCCATCACTCCATCGATCCTGTCGCGTTCGTTGACGATAACCCGTCGTTGCAGGGCCTCATTATTGGCGGGCTGCCCGTCTTCGCGCCGCCTCAGACGCAGAAGATCGTTGAAGAGCGTGGCATTGACCGCGTTCTCGTGGCGGTCCCGTCTCTGTCGCCGCCCAAACAAATGCAGATTGCGCGCCGCATGCAGGGGCTGGGCCTCGAAGTGCAGGTGCTGCCTTCTTTCTCTCAGCTTATCGGGGCTGAGCCGCTCATCGACAAATTCGTCTCTCTTCCTGATCGAGACTTCCTGGGTCGGGCTGAGGAGGCCACGCCCCTGGGTGACGCAGGCGATTGCTATCGCGGCAAGTCCGTTCTGATTTCTGGCGCGGGTGGGTCCATTGGGTCCGAACTCAGCCGCCAGGTGCTGGAATGCACGCCCAAGCGCCTTGTCCTCGTGGAGCTTTCCGAATTCGCGCTCTACACGATCGACATGGAGATCCGGCAGCTGGCCGAAGACCTCGATGTGGAAATCATGCCTGTCTTGGGGTCGGTGACGGACGCCCGTTTGGTCCGTAAGTGCCTCGCCGACTATGAGGTCGACGTGGTGCTCCATGCGGCGGCCTACAAGCACGTGCCCCTCGTTGAGATCAACCAGCTGGCGGGCCTTGCGAACAACATCCTTGGTACGCAGGCCCTCGCCCGCGAGAGCTTTGACGCCGGGATTGAGCGTTTCATCCTGATCTCCACCGACAAAGCGGTGCGGCCCACGAATGTGATGGGGGCCTCCAAGCGCTTCGCCGAACTGATCGTTCAGGACTTGGCAAGCCGCGTGCCTCCGGGCGGCGGTCCGCGGTATTCGATGGTGCGTTTCGGCAATGTACTGGGATCTTCGGGGTCGGTGATCCCTCTCTTCCAAGATCAGATCCGCCGCGGTGGTCCGGTCACTGTCACGCATCAAAACGTCACGCGCTACTTCATGACGGTGCAAGAGGCGACGAAGCTCGTTCTTCGCGCAGGCGCGATGGCCGAAGGTGGCGAGGTTTACGTGCTCGACATGGGCAAGCCCGTTCCGATCCTCGATCTTGCCCGCCAGACGATCGAAGCATCAGGCTACACCGTGCGCGATGAGAGCAACCCCGAGGGCGATATCGACATCGAAATCACCGGACTGCGGCCCGGCGAGAAGATGCATGAAGAGCTCACCATCAGCGACGACCATCGTCATACGGCCCACGTCAAGATTTTCTCAGCGCGTGAGGAATATCTGTCGGAGATCGAGGTCGCCCGCACGCTGCGCGCGCTCCGAGAGGCTCTTGCAGCTCATGACATCGAGGCGGCGCGCGTCGCTATCGAGGCCGCCGTGCAGGAATACACGCCGGACCAAGATCGCAACCTGAGCTGATTGTCGCCAAAATGTTGCGGCACATGCCAATTTTAGACCTGCATCTTGCCGCCAGACCATCATCGCGGTTAGTCACGTTCTCAGGCACTAAGGAGGATTGTACCGTATGACAGCCGCGAAACGCCGCTTGCTCACCGGGGCAATCAGTGCGGGGATGATTGTGCTTTCCAGCCCTGCCGTTCCGCAAGAAGGGCTCGTCCGAGGTCTTTTGGGTCTGCCCGAGAAAGACACGCGCCCGCCCCAACGTGCATTTGTGCTTCCTTCGTCGGATCCGTCTGTCAGCTCTGAAGCCGCGCCTGCCCTGAGGGCTGCGTCGAACTTTTACGGGATGCCCGGTCTCATTGACATGCCGGCGGCCCATGCCCTGCCGGATGGTGAGCTGCAGGCCATCGTTTCGTCTTTTGCCGGCATCACGCGCACCACGCTGACGTTCCAGATTTCGCCGCGCTTGACGGGTGCCTTCAGGTATAACCGCTTCGCCGACATCAACCTCGATGGGTTCGAGGACTATTACGACCGCGCCTTTGACCTGCACTATCAAGTGCTGCGCGAAGACGAAGATGGCTGGCAGCCCGCACTTGCCGTGGGCCTGCGCGACTTCGTTGGCACCGGCATTGAAGCGGGCGAATATATCGTCGCCTCAAAGACCTTTGCGCTGCCCAACGAAGGGCGCCTTCGGGCCTCCGCTGGTTTGGGCTGGGGACGCCTTGGCAGCTATGGCGACATTGGTGCCCCGTTTGGTGAGGACCGCCCACAATTCGTGCCGGGCGACACCGGTGGTGAGGTTGATTTCGGCCAGTGGTTCCGTGGACCGATGGCGCCGTTTGCGGGTCTCGAATGGCAACCGGGCGGGCGTCTGCAAGATCTTCGAGTGAAGGTAGAATACTCCTCCGATGCCTATGATCTTGAGGCCGGGACCCAAGGCCAGTTCGAGCGTCGTTCGCCGCTGAACTTCGGCGTTGAGTACCAGGCCAATGATACCGTGCGCGTGGGTCTCTATTCCCTATATGGCTCCGAGATTGGGGCTATGGTCACGATCGCGGGCAACCCGCGCCGGTCTGGCACGCCAGTCCGTCTTGGTGGCCCGGGCCCGGTGACCCAGCGCCCCGATCGTCAGGCCGCGCCAGAGCAGTGGACCTCTGCTTGGCTGGCCAATCCTAACGCCCCGAAGGCGATCCTTGATCTCCTGACGCCCGCGCTCGCGGAACAGAACATCACAGTCACGGGCCTGTCGCTGCCGGGGACAACCTCGGCTGCCAATACAGCGGTCGTGCGTGTCGAGAACGGCGGGTACGAGGCGCAATCCATCGTGGTTGGCCGCACCGCGCGGACCATGGCAGCTTTGCTGCCGCCGTCCGTCGAGGTCTTCCGGATCGTGATCGAAAACGGTGGCCTGCCCACGGGCGAAGTCACCGTTCGCCGCAGCGATCTTGAGCGGCTGGACGGCACCTCGAACCGAAGCCAGGCGCTGGCGGCGGCCACGACGGTTGGCCCTGCACCGGTGAGCGACGAGGGCGTCATAGCACCCGAGGGGCGCTACCCGAACTTCCAGTTCAGCTTTGGCCCCTACCTTTCGGCCTCGCTCTTTGATCCCACGGCGCCCGTGCGTGCAGATGTGGGCCTTGCCCTCACTGGCAACCTCGAGCTGTCGCGCGGGCTCATCATCGAAGGCGTCATCTACCAGAAGCTCGCGGGCAATGTAGGTGATGGCCGCCTTCCGGATACCGAGCTTGAGCCAGTGCGTACGCTCGGCACGCTTTACGCAGATAACGACACGCCCACGATCCGTCGTCTGACGGCCTCCTATTCGGCAAAGCTTTCGCCCAACGTGTATAGCCGCGCGAGCGTGGGCTACTTCGAGCGTATGTTCGGCGGTGTTTCGGGTGAGGTCCTGTGGAAGCCCGTTGATAGTCGCCTCGCGCTCGGGGCTGAGCTTGCCTATGTCGGCCAGCGCGATTTCGATCAGCGCTTTGGCTTCCAAGACTACCGTGTCCTGACGGGCCATGTGTCGGCCTATTACGAATTCGGCCACGGCTACCGCGGCCAGGTTGATGTGGGCCGTTATCTGGCCGGTGACGTCGGCGCCACGCTGACCCTTACGCGTGAATTCGCGAACGGCTGGGAAGTCGGTGCCTTCGCCACCAAGACCAACGTTTCTGCTGAAGAGTTCGGGGAAGGCTCCTTTGACAAGGGCATCGTCCTGACGATCCCGATGCAGTCCATTACCGGTCAAGTTGGGGCACAGAAAGTCAGCCGCCAGCTCCGCCCGGTGCAGCGTGACGGCGGCGCGCGGTTGATTCAGGAGGGGCGTCTCTACGAGCGTGTCCGTGCCGGTCACTCGGAAGCGATTTTTGCAGATTGGAGCCAAGTATGGCGATGACGCGTGCACATGTGCGGTGGATCGGCCTGATCCTGGCGAGCGTCATGCTGGCCTCCTGCGGGACGCAAGAAGGGCCGGGGACAGCCGGTTTGATCTTTGAGCGGTTGAAAGGCGCGCCGGAACCTAGCCGGTTCTCGCCCTCACGTGCCGAGCTTGCTGCAGCCGGGGTCAATCAGCCCCTGTTGCGCGTGGTGACGCAGGTGCCGGTGACCCAGTCAGCGGGCTATATTCTTCGTGGGCAGGCCAATGGCGCCCAGTTCTACGGCGCCAATGACGGCTCCGAATTGCAGGTACGCGCTGGGCTGATTCAATCCACTGTCGGCTTTGTGGGCGATCTGGATGGCACAAATATCACGGCGCCTGCGCGAGCGATTGCGACGGGTCAGGGCCGCTATTCCCGCGTGCTTCGGCACCGTCGCAGTGAGGGTAAGCTGTTTGAGACGCAGATCAACTGCACGGTAACGCGGGTGGGGGCCGAGCAAGTCGTCATCCTCGGTCGCAGCCACAACACGACGCGAGTCGCAGAGAGCTGTCGCGCCGCAAATGAGGATCCAGCAGGGCGTACTTTGGCCTTCGAAAACACCTTTTGGCTGGAAAACGGCGCGGTTCGCGCATCTGAACAATGGGTGAGCTACGAGACCGGCACGTTGCGGCTCGAGCAGGTTTTGCCCTGAAATATGAAGATTTTGTTGCGATTTCGCGTCCTTGGCGGGGCCGAGGATTGCATTCGTGCAACAATATTCGGCGCTTCGGCGAAATTTGCCCGATCCGGGGAGGCAATCCTCCACGTAGCGCATCGAGAGTGTTGAAATAAAAATCTGAAAACGGTATCCGAGATTAGACGCTATTACCTTCTGGAGCAAAAAATGAACATCAAGGCTTTCATCGTGGCCCTGGCAGCCACTTCCATGGCTACCACTGCATTTGCTGGCGACCCGACTGACGTGGGCACGGATGACGACATTATTATCCCGCTCCCAACCGATGCAGGCGGTTCGTCCGTTTCCATGCCGATCCTGGGCAGCGGCGCAGGCGGCGTTGGTACACTGGCAATCGGTGCTGTCGTAGCAGCTGCCCTCATCGCGGCACTCGACTCCTCCGGCACGACCGAGGAAGAATACGGTTTGGAGTCCTAAGCGACGCCATTTCGGCAAAGAATTTGAAGGGCCTCCGATTTTTCGGGGGCCCTTTTCTTTTGTGTGGGTCTTAGTGCTCGCCGAAGCCGGTGCGTCCGACCGTGGTGTAGGATGCAAATCCAGCACGCTCGGCATCTTCGGCGCTGTAGATGTTGCGCAGGTCAGCCATCCGCGGCGATGCCATTTCCTGAGCAAGCCTAGCAAGATCGAGCGCGCGGAATTCGTTCCATTCCGTCAGGATGACGATCAGGTCGGCATCCTTTGCGGCGCCGTAGGGATCTTCTTCCCAGGCCACGCCGGGGAGGAGTTCTTCGCCTTCGCGCTTACCCTGGGGGTCAACCACACGGACATTTGCACCGCCGCCCACAAGGGCCGGTACGATTGTCAGCGACGGCGCTTCGCGCATGTCATCGGTGTTCGGCTTAAACGTCACGCCCAGCACGGCGATCGTCTTGCCGTTAAAGCTGCCGCCACAGGCATCGCGGAGCTTCTCGACCATGCGGGCTTTAACACCGTCGTTGACGGCCATAACCGTCTCGGTGATCCGCATGGGCATCGCCACATCCTGACCGATGCGCGCCAGTGCGGCGGTGTCTTTCGGGAAGCACGAGCCACCATAGCCGGGGCCCGCGTGCAGGAACTTGTTTCCGATCCGCCCGTCGAGGCCCACACCCTTCGAGACTTCCTTGATGTCTGCGCCTACCTTCTCGCACAAGGCCGCGATCTCGTTGATGAAGGTTATCTTGGTGGCGAGGAACGCGTTGGCCGCGTATTTGATCATCTCGGCGGACTCGAGGTCTGTCGTTACGATGGGGAAGTCGCGCAGGAACAGAGGACGATAGATATCTTCCATGACCGCAGCGGCGCCTTCCGACTGCACACCCACGATCACGCGGTCCGGACGCATAAAGTCGTCGATCGCCGCACCTTCGCGGAGGAACTCCGGGTTGGATGCCACATCAAATTCGGCATTTGGATTGGCTTTTGAAATAACTTCCTGGACCTGGCGGTTCGTCCCGACGGGGACGGTGCTTTTGGTCACGACAACGGTGTAGCCGTCCATCGCATGCGCGATCTCTTCCGCGGCGGCCATGACATAGCTCAGATCAGCATGTCCGTCGCCGCGTCGCGTGGGCGTTCCCACTGCGATGAACACCGCATCAGCGGATGCCACAGAGCTTGTCAAATCCGTGGCGAACGACAGGCGACCGGCCTCCACGTTCTTCATCATCAATTGATCAAGGCCGGGCTCGTAGATTGGCACCTGACCTGCTTCGAGCATTTCGATCTTGTTCGCCGCTTTGTCGACGCAGATCACTTCATGTCCAAAATCGGAGAAGCAGACCCCAGAGACGAGGCCAACGTACCCCGTACCGATCATTGCAATACGCATTAAAAATCCCTTCGCCAGCTATGCCGCAACTGCAATATCGCCAAGCGAGCGACAGGCAAAGCCATTACTTGTCCAGGATGTCGCGATGGTACCGCTTAAGAAGGAAAAGCCCCACAATGGTGAGCACGGTTCCAAGCATGATCGGGTAGACCGCCGAGGTGTAGGTGGGCTGATAGTAAGGGTAAAACCCATCTCGCATGAAGCCCACGACGTGAACCAGCGGGTTCCACCATAGGTAGTCGCGGTAAGGCTGGGGCACGCTTTCGAACGTATAAAACAAGCACGAAATGATGAAGAGCGGTCGGTTCGTTACTGCCCAGATGGTTTGCCAAATGGGGTAAGCGACGAAAAGGCACGAGTTGAGGATACCGACGCCCACCGCAAGCGACAGCGCCGTCGCATAGCCCCACATGATCGCTTGGAAGTTAATGACGGTCTCGATGCTCAGAACCACGAAAATCCCGGTGAACAGGATCAAATGCACCAGAATCTGCGTCATTGTGTTCAGCAAAAGACGCGCGATGAGCGCATCTGCGAACGTCACACGGGGATATTCAAAGAGCGCACGCGAGAAGTTCAGGGTCGCGGCCATCTTTTGCGCGATCTCCAGGTAGGTCATGAAGATCAACAGCCCGCTGGCGTAGAATAGCGGGAACGACGTGCCCAAGGGAGGCGTGCGAAAGCCCGCCGAAAAGACAGCTGTCAAAAGCGCAACGCCTGCCGCAGGTTCAAGGATGGCCCAGATGTATCCACCGGGCGATCGTCCATAAGTCGTGGACATCTCACGCAGAATAAGCGCCGAAATCGCTCGGAACGTTGAGTGCCGAGTGTGGACTTCGCTTAGTTCCCGAGTGTCTTCAATCGACATTGGGTGCCCGTTCGCAGTTGCATTAAACGGTAGTTTGTCACAATGTTCACGCGGTCCCAAGACCCGTTCTGGGGCCGTCATGGGGCACCGTTGGCTCCCGGTAGCGAGGGTGAAAACAGCGCATGTCTACGCCGAAACAAGTCGGCCCGGCCGCCAGCAATTTGACGACACCGCAGGCCAATGCACCCGCGGTGCAATCTGTGCCGAATGCACCTGTGCCCACTGGCCTTGCGCCGGTGACGGGGGCTGCGGCCCCTGAAAACGCGCCAGTGCAGGTCAAGCCTACCCCTCCTGCCAAGCCAGTGGGTGATCCCGAGGCGCTCGAAGAAATCAAAGTGCCGCCCGCGAGCAAAGCCAAAATTCGCAGGCCTGCGGGGTGGGCGCAATCCCGTCCGCGTCACCGTTTCCTCGTGATGTCATTCTTCTTGTTGGCAATCGGACCGATGCTGGTGCTTGCCGGGTACCTGTGGTGGCGGGCGGCTGATCAATACGCTTCTTATGTCGGTTTCTCGGTCCGCAACGAACAGACGTCTTCGGCGATTGAGCTTCTGGGTGGCATCACAAGCATCGGCAGCTCTGGTTCGGCAGATGCCGACATCCTTTATTCCTTCTTGAAGAGCCAGGAGCTCGTCGACCGTGTCGATCAATCGGTCGACTTGCGTGAAGCATGGTCCGCAGGGTTAACCTCGCATGATCCGTTCTTCACTTTTGATCCGTCAGGCACGCTTGAGGACCTCGTCGCGCATTGGACTGACAAGGTGACCATTGTCTACGACAGCGGTACGGGTCTTATCGACCTGAGAATTCTGGCCTTTGACCCAGAAACCGCACAGGCCATCGCCGAGGAAATCCTCGCCGAAAGCACGACGATGATTAACGATCTGTCGGATATCGCGCGCGAAGATGCTGTCACCTATTCCCGTGAGGAGCTTGAAACGGCGGTCGAACGCCTCAAGGTCGCGCGGCAATCACTGACCGAGTTCCGCAATCGGACGCAGATCGTGGACCCGAGTATCGACACCCAAAACCAGATGGGCCTCCTGGTGACGCTTCAGCAGCAACAGGCCGAAGCTTTGATCGAGCTCGACCTTCTGCGCGAGACATCCCGCGCGAACGACCCGCGCGTGGCGCAAACGCAGCGCCGGGTGAACGTAATCGAAAATCGGATCGAGGAAGAGCGCCAGAAGCTCGGCATCGGAACAGCCGCCACCGAAAACGATGGCGAGGCGTTTGCTTCTCTCGTGGGGGAGTATGAAAGCCTGATCGTCGATCGCGAATTTGCAGAGGCCGCCTATACGACCGCACTTGCGTCTTTCGATGCGGCGCAGGCCGAGGCCCGACGCCAATCGCGTTACCTGGCTGCGCATGTGCGGCCCACGCTGGCGCAAAAGCCCGAATATCCTGAGCGGATGAAGATCTTTGCCCTGTCCTCGCTCTTCATTCTGTTCTTCTGGGCGACGATGGCGTTGCTCTACTACAGCCTCCGCGACCGACGCTGAGCCATGATCAAGCTCGACAGGCTCACCAAGAGCTTTCCCATGCGCAACGGGGGACGGAAGGTCGTGATCGATGATCTGACGACCGTCTTCCCTTCTGGCAAAAGCGTAGCTTTGCTTGGGCGTAACGGCGCCGGCAAGTCGACGCTTCTCAGATTGATCTCAGGGGCGCTGCGTCCAACGTCGGGACGTATCCTGTCTACGGGGACGATCTCGTATCCAGTGGGTTTCGCAGGCTCTTTCCACCCGCAGCTGACGGGCGCGCAGAACACGCGTTTCGTTGCGCGCATCTATGGCGTCGATACGGACGAGTTGATCGACTACGTGCAGGACTTCGCCGAGCTTGGCCGCCACTTTCACATGCCTTTTCGGACGTACTCCGCTGGTATGCGGTCCCGTTTGTCGTTCGGCGTTTCCATGGGCGTGCCGTTCGATACCTACCTCGTGGACGAGGTGATGAGCGTGGGCGACGGCGCGTTCCGGGAAAAGAGCGTGGCTGTTTTTGAAGATCGCAGACGCACAGCGGGCGCCATCGTTGTTACGCACTCCCCGCCAATGGTCCGGGCGTTGTGCGATATTGCTGTGGTTCTCGAGAACGGTTCCGTGGTGCCCTATACCGATATCGAGGCGGCGCTTGAGCATCACGAGGCTAATATGCGCGGGCCGCGCCCCGACTAAAGCCAGTGTTTAACAAGGTTTTGGGCCCGGGCGGCGAAAGCTTCGGGGGCGTGGTGCAGAGCCCAGCTGTGCTTGATCTGAGCTGAATTGGCCTCTTTGTCAGTCAGGTAGCCGTCGATCACTCGCATAATCTGGTCCGCGCGTTTGGTGGCATCGTCTGATGCGAGAACCTCCGAAAAAGGGTGCTTTGCGAGGGCCTTGGCCCCCACGAACGGCGCAAGGATGACAGGAAGACCTGCTTCCCACGCCTCCAGTGCCCCAATAGGTTCCCCTTCATAGCGCGACGTCATGAGATAGCCGTCAGCCGAGGCCAGAAGGCCGCGCACATCATCCAGCGGACCAAGCAGATGGAGCCGTTTGGCGCCGGTGCCCGCGAGCTTCTTTAGCTTGCTGACAAAGCGGGCATCGTCGGTTCCGATCCCACACATCGAGAGGGAGACATCTTCCGGCAGAAAGGGCAGCAGGCTGGCTGCAGCCTCAAGGTTCTTTTGCCAGCCCGCTCGACCCGTCATGACGAGATGCCGCCTTGAGGGGCGGGGGAGGGGTGCTGGCAAAGGACCCAGCCGCGAGGCGTTTCCAAGAACCCAACGCCTGTGCCGGTCTGCGCGCGGCCCAAGATGGGCTTCCATCAGGTCGCGCTGTGTGTCGTTTAGAAAGACCATTTCCAGCGGTGGGCAGCGCGATGCGAGGCGTCGTTCTAGCCGCTTTGAAACTTGGCTCATCACGTTGCGATGCCCGTGGCCGAAGGGGAGGCCATGATAGGTCAGTGCCGTTGGGCCAACGTAGTCGCCGCGTGCCAAAGCCAGACGTCCCAAGATCACCGGCAGTCTGGAATGCAGCCAAACGAGGTCTGCGCTTTCTCGCTGGATGACCTCCACGAGGGAGCGGTAGCCATGCCGTAGCGACGCGGGCGACATTCTGCTGGCGAGGCCCGGCACGGCCACGTGACGCGTCTCGAGCTCTGAAAAGCCACCCTCATCCGGCTCACTCACGACGGTCACATCGGCGAACGATTCAAGCGCCCGCGAAAGCTCCACAATATGCGTGGGCACGCCGGAAGGTCGGCCGTCGCCGCCAACCAGGAGGATATGCGGTCTAGGCCCGGCCAAGGAGCGTTGCCCCCCAGAAGCCAAGGGTGCCTTGCGGCCGTTGCCGATAGAGGCCAAGCCGCGCCAAGGTGGGAAGACCGGCCCAGCCAGCACGTCGCGCTTGGGCAAAGCGGTGCAGCGTGTCGCGGTTTTGCGGTGTCAGCAGGTCTGCGCAGGCCTCTAGCGCGGCGACGTTGTCGTCGAGCCGCGCTCGGAAAGCGCCGCGAAGGACCGCGCGCTTGCGGGCGACCTGCGCCTTGGCGCCCGTCCCTGCGCCGATCTGGGTGTCGCCATGTTGGCGGTAATCCAGAACGGGCGCCCCGGGATCGCAGATAATCGAGCCGCCTGCGCCCGAAACCACGAGGTAGCACAGCCAGTCATGGGCAAACACGCGCCCCACGCTCGCGGCGGCATCGCGCATCAAAGCCGCGGCCTGCGGGTTCATGACGATCGTATTTCCGCGTGCCACGTTTTCGATGAGGGCATTTTCAAAGCTCGGTTGCCGGGGCCAAGGGGGTTCTGGCCGCTTGGTGTCGCCTTCCCAATAGGTAACCCGCCCGGTGTAGAGGGCTGGGCCCTCAACGCCTTTCAGGGTCGCCACAGCTCTGGCGAGTTTGTCTTCCCGCCAAATGTCGTCCTGATCTGCAAAGGCGAGGTATCCTGCAGGCGCGTTACGCAGCATGGCCATGAAGTTTGCCGCAAAACCTTGGCCGGGGCCTGCTTGGTAGGTTACCGCCTGTGAAACATCCGCGGCAAAGTCCCCCACGAGCGCCTCAAGCTCCGGCGCTGAATCGTCACTGACGATGAGTGACCACGCCTCATGAGACTGCGCCTTAAGGCTCGCAAGCTGATCGGGCAGGTACGCGAGGCCCGCCGTGCCATATGCCCCCAAAAGAAGCGTAATGTGTTGACCGCTCGTGTTTGTGCCCATGACCCTTGATGCCGTGCAGGCGCAGGCTTTCGCAATAGAAACCGCCCTGATAGTGCATTAAGTGCCGACCGGGTTGGGGGATGGACTGAACTGATGCGTCGCTTTTTGAGACTGGCCCTGATCCAGCGCTTTTTCGAGAGCTGGCGCGAAGAAGGCCTACGGCCCGCGCTCCGAAAGATGCGCAACTACCTGATCATCCAGTGGCATGGTCGCGCGCCCAGCTTCCTTAAGCCAAAAGGCAGCATCACCGCCCCCGAACACTACCTGCGCGGTACGTGGGCCGAGATCGCCCGCGCCGACGGCTTTCACGCAACGCGCCGGATGCAGGATGGGCCACGGTTGGCGCTGATTGGCGATCTCAACCTCGCGCAGTGTCGGAAGTATCGCATCGAACAGCTGGACGAGTTCTGGGAGGCCCAGGGCGTTCGCATCGAGTATTCTCACTATGAGGATATCCCGCGCTGTGTCCGTATCCTGCAAAACGCGACCCATCTCATGGAATACCGGCTGCAGTCGAACCCCCTGACCGAGATGTTCAGATATGAAGCGCGCCGTCTTGGCATGCCAGTGCTATGGGATATCGATGACCCGCTCTTTTCGGTTTCGGCCTACGAGACTTACGGCAACATGGCCGCGCTTGATCCGGGGATGAAGGCGCATTTCGTCTCGGAGGCGCCGAAGTACGCGACCATGATGAACGGGGCCGATGTGCTGACGTTCTCAACGCCGGGTCTGGTAGAACATGCCGCGCAATATTCGTCGCGGCCTGCGTTCCTGAGACGCAATTTCGCGGATACCGCGACCCTGTCTGACGGGGCGCAAGCGATGGCCCGCAAGCAGCCGCTCGACGGCTTCACGGTTGTTTTCGCCAGCGGCTCGCAAGGCCATGAGGCCGATTTTGAGGAGATCGCTCCGCAAGTGGAGGCGTTCGTGACTGCCGATCCGACGCGGCGGCTGATGATCTTGGGGCACTTTCAAGTGAAGATGCTGTCGCGGGCGCTGAGGGCGCAAACCGTGCAGCATTCCTTCCTGCCTTATGATGAGTATCTGGCGACCCTTGCATCGGCAGATGTTGCCGTGATGCCTTTGCTCGATGACCTTTTTAACCGCTGCAAAAGCGGCGTTCGCGTGATTGATGCGGCGTCGGTGGGGGTGCCGGCAATCGTGTCCGCCGTGGGCGATTTGCCAAACCTCGTCACGCCTGAGACCGGTTTTTTGGCGCGCCAACAGGCAGACTGGCGCCAAGCGCTAGAGGCTTTGGCCGCCGACCCCGCACGGCAAGCGGCGATGGGCCAAGCCGCCCGCACGACGTTGGAGCAGCGCTGGTCAGCGCAGGCCGCAGATCATATCGTCTCTCCAGAGCTCATTGAGTGGGTACAGCGCTGAGCCATGGCCAAGCTGCCGCATATCTTGGTGGTGAACATCTTCTTCGCCCCGTTCTCCTACGGGGGCGCGACAGTGGTGGCCGAAGAGGTTTCGCGTTCGCTGGTAAAGCATGGCCGGGCGCGGGTCAGCGCGCTGTCCTTAATCGCGCGGGCAGAGCTCGCCCCTTACACTGTGTTGCGTGCGCAGGTCGGTGGCATCGACAGCTATCTGCTGAACGTGCCGCACGGGCGCAAATACGCGGACATGTACGACAATCCCGAGATCGGCGAGGCGATCAAAGGTCTGCTCGATGAGATATCGCCAGACCTCATTCACGCCCATTGCATCCAAGAGATTGGCGCCGATTTGCTGCGTGTGGCCAAGAGTGCTGAGGTGCCGTTGGTGTTGTCGGTCCACGATTTCTGGTGGATTTGTGAGCGTCAGTTCATGGTGCGCATGGACAACGCGTACTGCGCGCAGAACCCCGTTCAGATCGGGAACTGTGCCACCTGCGTGGGCGATCATGCCGCTGCGACCCGACGGTTTGATACGCTCACAGATGTGTCGTCGCTAGCTGATATCGTCACTTATCCAAGCCAGTTTGCGCTCGATCTGTGCGAAGCCTCAGGCCTGGCGCCGGGCAAGGGAGAGGTCTGGCAAAATGGCATTCACCTGCCGGGGCCTGAGTTCTACGCGGCGCAAGCTTCGCGGCGCGCTGCAAAGCCTGGCCATGTCTTCGGCTTTCTGGGCGGCCCCTCGCAAATCAAAGGCTGGCCTCTCATCCGGCGCGCGTTCGAAGCGCTGGACCGTGATGGCATTGAAGTTCTGCTCGTTGATGGCAGTCGGGATGGCACGTGGTGGAACGACGATCACATCGCAGGCCTGCCGGGCACTTGGCGCATCATCCCGCGCTTTGAGCAGCCCGAGATGGACCGCTTTTACGCGCAGATCGATACGCTCCTCTTTATGTCTCAGTGGAAGGAGACTTTTGGTCTGGCCATCCGCGAGGCATTGGTCCGCGGGATCGGGGTTTTGCAGACCGACAGTGGCGGCACCACGGAACATCCCGCCGCAGATCCTGCCCGCTTGATCCCCATCGGGGAGGGGGTCGAAATCTTGCAGGCGCAGATCCTTGAGGCGATGGACAGCCCATGCCTGTCTCCCGTAGCGGGTATTCAGGACTTTGATGGACAGGCGCGCGCGTTTTGTGAGCTGACCGCGCCCTTAGGGATCGAATACGGCCCGAAAGACACAGCCGAGCTGCGCCGCCCGGCGTAGATCAGCCTTCGATCATCGCCCGAAGTTCCGCGACTTTCTCGGCCAGGAGGTCCGTATCTGCGCGGGTCTCCACGTTTAGGCGAAGCAGCGGTTCCGTGTTGGATTTGCGCAGATTAAAGCGCCAATCCGAATAGGCAACGGACAGACCGTCCAGGTGATCGACCTCGCCGCCGGGGCTGTATTTCGCCTCGATCGCGGCCATGGTGGCGGTGGCATCTTCCACGCGGAAATTCATCTCTCCGCTTGAGGGGAATGCCGCGCGCATACCTTCGATTAGGTCCTTGAGGGATTTGCCGGTACGCGACATCCAGCTGACCACGAGGAGCCAGGGGATCATCCCGCTGTCGCAATACATGAAGTCGCGGAAATAATGGTGGGCGGACATCTCTCCCCCGTAGGCCGCATCAACTTCGCGCATTTTCGCTTTGATGAGGGCGTGGCCCGTGCGGGAAACAACGGCCTCGCCACCCGCCTCAGCGACGAGGGCTTGCGTGTTCCATTGAACGCGGGGATCATGAACGATCTTCGCGCCGGGTTGCAGCGCCAGCGTGGCCTGCGCGAGGAGGCCTACGACATATTCACCGGCCACAAATTCCCCCTCGGCGTCGAAGAAGAAACAGCGGTCAAAATCGCCGTCCCACGCGATGCCGAGGTCTGCGCCCTCAGCCCGCACGACATCAGCCGTGGCGGCGTGGTTTTCGGGCAGGAGAGGGTTGGGAATGCCGTTGGGAAAGGTCGCGTCAGGTTCGTGATGGACCCGCGTCACTTTCACGGCCTCACCCATCGCCTCGAGAATGGCGTCAAAGGTTGGGCCCGCGGCACCGTTGCCGGCGTTAGCCACGATATGGAGCGGTTTAACGCCCTCCGCAAAGCTCAGCGCGCGCACGACATAGGCCGCCCGCGTGTCTGCCATTTCGATAGTTCCCTTCGAGGCCTCCACCCGCACGCCGATTGCTTCGCCAATCGCTTTGAACGTGTGGTCGGCGAGAGGGGCCGAACCCCGGCCCACCAGCTTCATGCCGTTGTAATTAATCGGGTTATGGGAGGCCGTGACCATTATGCCGGCGTCGCAGCTCAAGTGCTCGGTGGCGAAATAGATCTCCTCCGTGCCGCAAAAGCCGATGTCGAAGACCTTGGCGCCTGCATCGGCGAGGCCCTTGGCGAGCGCTGCTTTGAACGCGGGCGAGGTCTCGCGCGCATCGCCGCCCACGACGACGGTGGCGGCTCCTGTGACCGAAACCGTGGCATGACCAAGCGCCTCAGCAAAGGCTTCGTCTATATCGACGCCGATTCGGCCCCGAATGTCGTAGGTCTTAAACGCGGGATGCATCAGCTTCTCCTTCCGAACCAGTCAGGCGTAAATCGCTTCGCTGTCTGCCAAATCAGTTTCAGATCGTAGCAGAATGAACAATTTCGTTGATAGATCAGGTCAAGCTTGGCTTTCATTGGCACACAATGGGCACGATAGATGGTGTCGGTTTCCATTTTGTTAGTCGCGCGCGACAAGAGCTTCTCCTCGTGCGAGGCATAGGTCAGCGAGGCGAGCCCAGTAATCCCGGGCTTCGAGCGCAGGACTTCCGCATATAGCTCTGGGTAGGATTCTACGTATTCGCGCAGCGGCGGGCGCGGTCCCACGAGAGAGATATCGCCCTTAAGCACATTCCACAGTTGCGGGATTTCGTCCGCGCGATACCTGCGCATGGTGGCGCCCTGTGCCGTGATACGGGCCTTCTTGTCACCGCCCGAGACGCCACTGTCTTCGGCGTCAGCGGTCATCGTTCGGAACTTCCAAAGCGTAAAGCCACGCTCGGCGGTCTTCATACGTTCGGCGCCATAAAGGAATGGTCGTCCCTGACCACGTGCCAGCCAGATCAGCATCCCTGTCACCGGGATCACCAAGATCACGCCGATGATCAGCGCCAGCGTGATATCAAGCGCGCGCTTCAAAGGCGCTCCAACAGAGGGCGGATCGTGTCGATATTCTCTTGTTCCATCTCGGCGCGGCGCGCCACGACAGCTGCGCGCGCGGCGGTCAGCGTGGCATCCGACAGATCGGCTTTGCGAAGATCAAAGGGCCGCTCGCGGGGGACTTNGATCGCGGGCATCCCGTAGATTTCGGCAATGTGGGCGGGCAAAAGCGTGGGCCGCGCGGTGCCCACACAGGCCGGCATCGCTGTCGAGATTTTCGAGGTCAGGAAGTCCATCCGGTTTGGTGGCAGCATCGGCATGATCGCGTGAGCGCGGTAGAGACGCTCCATCAACGCGCGATGCGGGACGCGGCGCGTCTCAGGATCGAGCGGTTCAAAGTCGAAGAGATCGCTTAGCCCGAGGGCCTCAACCCGCGCGAAGAAATCAGCGCGGTCCGGGCCGCCCGCCACAATGACGAAGCGCACCGGGCGGGACGCCACTGTCTGCGTGGCGGAAAGATGCTCAAGCATCTCCTCCCATGCACGGCCCTTGTAGTCGACAGTGCCCGGGATCGCGATTTCTAGCGGCGCGCCTTCATCGGGGAGAGACCAAGTATCGGCCCCCTGCGCCGCCCAACCGATGGGGTGGTATACGTGGATGTGCCCTTTGAGAGTAGGCACCGTCTTCTCAAGAGCTTCGGCCACATGAGGGGCCAACACAAAGGCCTCAATCTGACCCTTCTCAGCGACGCGCAGGCATTCTGGAAAGGATGCAAAAAGCGTCGGGTTATGCACGACGCCCCACGCAGGCTTGCCAAGTCGCAGCATCAGTTCAGCTTGGCCACGACGCTGAAATGTATTGAAAAACACCAGGCGCGGCTTCACAGAGCGCATCCGGCGCTCCAGCGCCTCCCATCCTTCAAGGCCGTCACAATCGAGGTACTCAACTGTGCCTTTGCGCGGTGGCACGACCTCGAAAAAGTCGCCGCGCTGGGATGCAATTCTGGCGTTCAGCATGGAATGCGAGCTCAGACCATGGGCGGCCAAAGCATCCAGCATTCCCACAAGGACATCTTCATGAACCGCTTCAATCTGGCAGGCCGCGACGTCGGCCTGAGGGCCTTTCTCGGTCAACTTCAACGGATTTTGCAGCATTGCTCTGGTGCCCCTTTGCTTCGCTTATGAACGTGTGCCCACGCCGCTGCAATCGGGACATTGAACCTTGGCGCGAAGCCCGGCACTAAGTGCACGCGCAAGGGAGCATAAATTATGGATGCACAGCCGTTTCTTAGATTTTGCGAAGAGGCCGCGCCGGTTTCGCACGGCCAAAACCTGCAAGACCTCTTTTGCCTTTGGGCCTCAGGCCTGAAGCGGGACGGCTACTTCGTGGAATTCGGTGCGCTCGCCGGGCGCAACGTTTCCAATAGCTGGCTGCTGGAACAGCTCGGGTGGAACGGGATCGTCGCCGAACCGCATCCTGACTATTCAGAGCTTCTGCACGCGAACCGTGCCTGCAATGTCTCAACGGATTGCGTTTGGAAGACGACCGGCGAGACGGTGACGTTCAAGGCCGTCAAAGGGCGCCCGGCGCTCTCTGGCATCGGCGGGCTCGACTACGACGATCAACAGGCCAGGCGCGGGCTGCGCGACAACTTTATCGAGCACAAGGTCCGCACGATCTCATTGGTCGATCTGCTCAAGCAGTTTGATGCGCCGAAGGAAATCGACTGCCTGTCCATCGACACCGAAGGATCGGAATTGGAGATTTTGCGCTCCTTCGATTTCTCGGCCTACCGTTTTGGCACGATCGTTGCAGAGCATTCGTTCTCGTCCCATCGCGAACCGATCCGCGAGGTGCTGAACGCTGCGGGCTACTACCGCATTTGGACGGATATGAGCGACCACGACGATTGGTTCGTACATGCCTCTTACGCGGATGAATTCCGGGCGAGCCTTGAGGCGATGCCCGCCGTGCTTGCGGCGCTGAGCGATCTGGAGTGTTCGGACAATGAGGAAGAACGCCTCGTGCGCCTTTCCTCCATGATGCTGGGCCGCGACATGCCGGAGGCGGCGCTGCGCTGCGCCAAGATGGCGGCGCTCCTCTATCCTGAAGCCTTCCGTGCCCAGCTTGGACTCGCGCAGATGGCGGCGCAGCTTGTTCGCACGCGGGAGGCAATCGTTGCCTACCGGAAGGCCATCAAGCTGAACCCGGGATTCGCGCAGGCCAAGAACCAGCTCGCACGGCTCGAAGAGAAAGCGCGCGGCTAGGCACGGGCGCTGCAGACCCCTTAGGCGATTGTGCTAGGCGGCGGCTTCCACGGCGCCCGCAACCTCGCTGACGACGGAGTTCAGAAGCGTCTCGTCTTCGGCCTCTGCCATCACACGGATCAGCGGCTCGGTTCCCGACTTCCGGATGAGTAGTCGCCCTTGGCCCGCGAGCCGTTCTTCCGCGTCCGCGATTGCAGACTGTACGGCCAACGTCTCCAACGGCGTGGCGCCCGCAGCGTAGCGCACGTTGACGAGCTTTTGCGGCACCGGTTCGAACACGCGCGCGAGGGTGGAGGCAGACTTGCCCGTTTCCACCATCATCGCGAGGAACTGGAGCCCCGCGAGGAGCCCGTCGCCCGTCGTGGCATAGTCAGCCATGACGATATGGCCAGACTGCTCGCCCCCGAGGTTTAGACCCTGTTCGCGCATCGCTTCAACGACGTAGCGGTCGCCGACCTTCGTCCGCAGGAGCGAGATTTCTTGCCCCTCAAGCCAACGCTCGAGGCCAAGGTTACTCATGACTGTGGCCACGAGGGTGTTCTTGGCCAGTGCCCCGCGTGCCGCGAGGCGGGAAGCGATAAGGCCCATCAGCTGGTCGCCGTCAGCCACCTCGCCGGTTTCGTCCACGAGGATGATGCGGTCTGCGTCGCCGTCGAGAGCGATGCCCATATGGGCGCCGGACGCGCTGACAGCTTCGGCCACATGCGACGGGTGGGTCGAGCCGCATCCATCGTTGATGTTGTAGCCATTGGGGGAGACGCCCAGCGGGATCACATCTGCGCCGAGCTCATAAAGAACCTTGGGCGCTACTTTGTAGGCTGCGCCATTCGCGCAATCGACGACGACCTTGAGCCCCGCCAACGAGAAACCGCGCGGCAACGTGTTCTTTGCCACCTCTACATATCGGCCCGTGGCACTTTCGATGCGGTGGGCGCGTCCGATTTCCTCGGCGTCGACGAGTTTAGGCGTTTTCGTGAAGAGCGCTTCAAGCGAGGCCTCTTCTTCGTCGGAGAGCTTGAAGCCGTCCGGCCCAAAGAACTTGATGCCGTTATCTTCGGCCGGGTTGTGGGAGGCGGAAATCATCACGCCCACATCCGCGCGCATGGAGCGGGTGACATAGCCCACGCCGGGCGTCGGCATCGGGCCCAGAAGCTCCACGTTCATCCCAGCTGAGGTGAAACCTGCCGTCAGCGCCGTCTCGAGCATATAACCCGATCGCCGCGTATCCTTGCCGATGACCACGCGCTTTGAGCCCGCTTTACCGCGTGAAAAGTACTTACCCGCAGCCGCACCCAGCTTGAGCGCCGTCTCAGCCGTCATGGGATAGCTATTGGCCCGACCGCGCACACCGTCCGTGCCAAAGAGGTTCCGGGATTTCGTACTCATCACTTAGTGCTCCGTCATTTGAGCTATCGCCTAACACATGCACGGGATTGGGGCGAGTGAAGGACGCGCGCTGGGCATTTCAGCGGAGCGCTAGTCCTCGCTGTCGTAGCGGTCCCACATGTCCGGGCGGCGCGCTTTCGTCAGCGCCTCGGCTTGTTCCTTGCGCCAGCGGGCGACTTTGCCGTGATCGCCGGAGGTGAGAACCTCGGGGATCGTGCGTCCGTTCCATTCGGCGGGGCGCGTGTATTGCGGATGCTCAAGAAGGCCCGCGCTGTGACTTTCCTCCTCCGCCGAAGCCTCGTTCCCAAGGACGCCCGGCAGAAGGCGGATGGTGGCGTCGAGCAAGACCTGCGCGGCCAGCTCGCCCCCGGTGAGCACGTAGTCTCCGATAGAGACTTCTTGCATGCCATAGTGTTGGATCGCGCGTTCGTCTACGCCCTCGAAGCGGCCGCAGAGGATCGTGCAGCCTGGCCCTCTGGCGAGGTCGCGTGCCATGGCTTGTGTGAAGGGAATGCCGCGCGGCGACATATAAAGCAGGGGGCCCGGCGCACGGCCCGCCTCGATCGCGCGGCCCACGATATCGGCGCGCAAGACCATGCCCGCGCCGCCGCCTGCGGGCGTATCATCGACATTGCGGTGTTTGCCTTCGCCGTAGAGCCTCAGATCCGTGGTCTGAAGCTGCCACTTGCCCTCCTTCAGCGCCTTGCCGGTAAGCGAGGCGCCCAGAACACCGGGAAAGGTGTCCGGGAAAAGCGTGATGATCCGGGTGGTCCAAGCATTGACGAGTTCCTCGCCGTCCATCAGGGACCGCGGCTTCATCGTTGCACGGATAGATTTGCGCCCGTGGGAGAGCGCCATCAGAAGATGCCGTCCGGTGGATCCGCCACGATGCGGCCTGCGCTGATGTCCACGGTCGGGACAGCTTGCAGGGTGAAGGGCAGAAGGGCGGTCTCAGACTTGCCCGGCACTTTGATCTCGAGAATGTCGGTGGCGCCGTGGTTGAGCACTGTTTTCACTGTGCCAAGCTCACCCCCGCCGGGATCCACGACGGTCAGCCCGATGAGGTCTGAGTAGTAGTATTCGTCGTCAGGAAGGTCCGGCAGCCGCTCGCGCGGCGCATAAAGGCGCGTGCCTTTCAGGGCATCTGCTTCTTCTTTCGATCGCACGCCCGACAAGCGCCCGATCAAACCTTTTTCAACGGCGCGATCGACTTGGACGGTGTAGGTCTGTGTGCCTGCCTCATCGCTGAGCTCACCGTAGTCGCCCAATGCATAAGGATCAGCGCAAAAGCTCTTTAGGCGAACCTCGCCCGCCACGCCAAAGGCGCCCGCAATGGCCCCTACGCAGACCCGATCGTCACCGTCTCTCACGAGAGAACCTCCGCGAGTATCGCTTGGCCCGCACACTGAATGTACGGGCCCCAATCGTCATGTTCGGCGCAAGTTACCCTTGCATCAGCACGTTCGAATTGGACCCCCGCCGCGAAGGCGAGGGCCACGTAGATGAATGTGCGGATAAGCCGAAACACCGTGGATTACTCCTCGGCGGCAGCTTCTTCTGCCGGAGCAGCTGCCGCTTCCTTGGCTGCTTCTGCTGCAGCTTCGGCCTTGGCGGCTTTCTCTTCAGCGCGCTCCTGAGCTTTCTTGCCAGGCGTACCTTTGTTGGGGTTGTTGCGCTCGGCCTTCGGGCGTGCGCCAGCGGCTTCGAGCATGCGTGCGATACGGTCGGTGGGCTGTGCGCCTTGGCCCAGCCAGTACTCAACGCGCTCCATGTTCATCTTCACGCGCTCTTCGCTGTCCTTCGGGAGAAGCGGGTTGTAGGTGCCGAGCTTCTCGATGAAGCGGCCGTCGCGCGGCATGCGCGAGTCAGCTGCGACGATGCGATAGAACGGGCGCTTCTTTGTGCCGCCGCGGGCGAGACGAATTTTCATTGCCATGGTGTGATTTCCTTCAGGAGTTTTCTTGGTGTGTTTTGTGGTGCTGAATGACTTCAGCGATGATGAAGTTCAAAAACTTCTTGGCGAATTCGGGATCGAGGTCCGCGCGTTTCGCCAAATCTTCAAGCCGTGCGATCTGCGATGCTTCGCGCGAGGGATCGGACGGGGGAAGGTCGTGTTGAGCCTTCAGCACGCCCACGGCCTGGGTGTGCTTAAAGCGCTCGCCCAGCGTGTAGACAAGGATCGCATCTAGGCGATCGATGCTTTCGCGATGGCCCTTTAGGACCTCGGCAGCTCTTTCAGCGTCGCTCATGGGCGTGTCTCCGGCTGGTGGCGGAAGCAGTAGTCTTCCGCGGCAAGTTCAGGGGAAAGGACGGTATCGTCTTCGACGGCGCCAAGGCGGCGGGCCAGGGCGGCAGAGCGATCGTTCTTTCGGTCGATAAAGCTGACGAGGGTCTTCAGGCCCATCGTTTCGAAGGCGTAGCCGTGGACAGCGCGGGCGGCCTCGGATGCGTAACCGTGGCCTTCCGCTTCCTGGGTGAACAGCCAGCCCATCTCAGGCTCCGGGTCGCCGACTTCGGCAGCGATCCCCACGACGCCGAGGGGCTTGCCTGTCTCGGTCAGCGTGACTGTCCACCAGCCCACACCTCGAAAGATCCAGCTTGCCACGAGCTGTGCGAAATCGAGCCACGCGTCCTCTTCATTGAAGGGGCCGCCAAAATATTGCCCGCGATCCGTGCGCCAGATGGGTGACAGCGTTTCCCAATCGCTGAGCAAGGGCGCGCGGAGCGTTAGACGCTCCGTCGTCAGCGTGGGTACGATGGCCGCAAGTGCTGCGCGCGTGGCCTCTGCCTCAGGCGTCGGTGTCAGGTAGGCCGCGGTCATACGTGACCTCCCAACCGGTGCCGATAGACGAGGTCGCCGGGGTGATCCTTGTTGGCGTCGAGATCGATGGCCGCGTCCAAGCGTTCGGCCAGTGCGGCGGAGCGTTTGTTGTCGGGATCAATGTAGCTAACCAGCGTGTCCCAGCCAAAGTGGCCCAGATAGCGGTTGACGATCGCGCGGCCTGCCTCGGCGGCGAAGCCTTCGCCTTCGCGGGCGTAAATGGACCAGCCGATTTCCCGCTCCGTGTGGCCGGCAGGGTAGAAGATGCCGATGCCGCCGATGCAGGCGCCGGTGACTTTCTCAACAAGCGCGAAGGAGCCAAAGCCGTGGATCTGCCAATGGCCCATGAGCGTCGCGCAGATGCGCCACACGCGGCCCGGGCCTTCATCGGGGCCTGCGCCATGCCAGCGGCCATGCTCGGACTGGAAGAACGCGTAGGCCGGTTCCATGTGCTCGGGCGCGAAAGGCGTCAGATGCAGACGCTCGGTCTCGAAGGGCTCAGCGCAGTTCACGATGCGACCTCCGGTCCCGGGTGGCGCCAGATGTTCATCGTGCCGTAGATTTCGTGCGTGTAGGGGCGTTCCAAGGTGCAGCCCAGGCGCTCTGCGACCTTGCGGGAGCCGTGGTTTCCCTCGGCGACGAGGCTGATCACCGTCGTCCAGCCGAGCGCTGAATAGGCCCAGTCGCGCGTGGCTTTCGCAGCCTCAGTGGCGTAGCCCTTGCCTTCGTGGCCGTTCATGAGGTCCCAACCGATCTCAGGCTCGGGCCAGGCATGCGGGTTCCAAGGGCCGATAAGCCCCACCATTTCACCTGTCGCCGTCAGCTCCACCGCGAAGCGGCCATAGCCGCGCAATGTCCAATGCCCGATCTCGCCTGCGAGGACGCGCCAGGCGCGCTCCGCCGTGAGCGGTCCGCCCACAAAGCTCGACCGGTCGTCGGCGTAAAAGGCTGCCATCGGCTCAAAATGGCGTTCGTTCAGGGCGGTGAGCGTCAGGCGCTCGGTATGAAGGGTAGGAGGGGTCATAGAGCCTCCGGTCCCGGGTGACGCCAAATGTCGAGCGCACCAAAGCTAGGGGAATGAAACTGGCCGTCTTTTTTGCAGCCCATGCTCTCAGACAGTTTTGCGGAAGCGATGTTATCGCGGTCCACTAAGCTCATGGCCGTTTGCCAACCAAGCTCTTCGTAAACCCAGCGCCGAGCTTCGATTGCGGCCTCGGCGGCATAGCCTTTGCCTTCGTAGCCGTTCATCAAGTCCCACCCGATTTCGGGTTCAGGATTGCCTTCGGGAAACCATGGTCCAACGACCCCCACGAGCTCGCCCGTTTCCGTCAACTCCACGGCAAAGCGGCCGTAGCCGCGAAGCGACCAATGGCCCGCCTCCATCGCCAAGGCGCGCCAAGCTCTGTCCGCGGTTAGCGGTCCTCCCACGAAGGAAGAACGCTCCGAGGCGTAGAATTCGGCCAGGGGCGCAAAGTGGCGCGCGCTCGGCGCCGTGAGCGTCAAGCGCTCAGTGTGAAGCGTTGGAGGGGTCATGCGCTTGCCCCCGGGTGAACGTAGACAAGGCAAGGCCCGGTGGACGGGTGAGGCGCGTTGGTGTCGAGCACGGCGCCCAGGCGCTTGGCCACAGCTTCCGAGCCGGTGTTGCCCGACGCGATATAGCTGACAATGCGCGTCCAGCCGAGCGTCTCGTGGCACCAGTCACGTGCAGCGGAGGCAGCCTCCGTCGCGAAGCCCTGGCCCTCGTCTTCCGGGCGCCAGATCTGCCAACCGATCTCGTGGTCCGCCCAGCCATCGGGATACCACGGGCCAATGAGGCCGATGCTCGCGCCCGTGTCCTTGCGCTCCACGGTGAAGAGGCCGTACCCCCGCACCATCCAATGGCCAAAGAACATCGACGCCTTGCGCCAACCTTGGCCGCGATCACAGGGACCACCGACAAAGCTGGAGCGCTCGGTCTCGTAGAAATCCTGCACATGCAACACGTCTTCCGCGACCGGCTTGCGCAGGGTCAGGCGATCAGTGGTGATGATGGCGGGGTGCGTCACTGGAAGAGCTCCTCCGGACGCGCGCCTTCCATGACGGGCCGCGTGAAGCTGCGGTCATAGCGGCGGATGCACTTGCTCTCAGAGGCAAAGCGGTCGGCTTCGAGGCATTCTGCGTCTTCCCACATCTCGGCCCGGTAGCGCTCGTAATCGGCGAGCGAGGGGAAGGAGAAATGGCAGTAGGCGATGTCGTTCGGGCCCTCATGCGGCAGATGATAACCGTGATGGACCCCGCCCATCGCCGGGACCTTATAGATCCAAAAGCGGGCGTAGGCCTCAAAATCGGCCAGCTTGCTCGGGTCAAGCTCGTATCTGACGGTGCAGGTGATCACTTCTTCTTCCCGAACCCGCTAAGACCCGGCGGAAGCGGTGCGCCGCCGCCAAGGCCCGGAAGGCCACCGGCACCCGCGCCACGAGGCATTGCACCCATCTTGCCCATTTGGGCCTGAGCAGCTGCGATCTCTGCCTGTGAGGGGCCGCCGCCCATGCCGAACATGCCCGACAGCTGACGCATCAGGCCCTTGCCGCCTTTGCGGCCGAGCTTTTTCATCATGTCCGACATCTGACGATGCTGTTTGAGAAGGCGGTTAAGCTCTTGCACTTCGAGGCCCGCGCCCTTTGCGATGCGCTTCTTGCGGGAGGCCTGAAGGAGCTGCGGGTTCGCGCGCTCTTTCTTCGTCATGGACTGGATCAAAGCGACCTGGCGCTTGAGCATCTTGTCGTCGATGCCGGCCTCGGCCATCTGGCCCTTCATCTTCCCGACGCCGGGCATCATGGACATCATGCCCTCCATGCCGCCCATCTTCATCATCTGCTCAAGCTGCATCTTCAGGTCGTTCATGTTGAACTGACCCTTCTGGAAGCG
The DNA here is from genome assembly GCA_022448245.1 of Paracoccaceae bacterium. Lineage (GTDB taxonomy): Bacteria > Pseudomonadota > Alphaproteobacteria > Rhodobacterales > Rhodobacteraceae > Shimia_B. The sequence continues at coordinate 380,760 of JAKVCO010000006.1, read as the reverse complement.
CTTCATCATGCGCTCGGCTTGCTCTTGCTCGACGACTTCCTGCGCCTTCTCGACGAGGGAGACGATGTCGCCCATGCCGAGGATCCGGCCCGCGATACGCTCGGGCTCGAAGGTCTCCAGCGCTTCCATCTTTTCGCCAAGGCCCACGAACTTGATGGGCTTGCCCGTGACCGCGCGCATGGAAAGCGCCGCACCACCGCGCCCGTCACCATCCATCCGGGTGAGCACCACGCCCGAAATGCCAATGCGGTCGTCAAAGTTTTGCGCCGTGTTCACCGCGTCCTGACCGGTCAGGCCGTCTACCACGAGGATCGTCTCACGCGGGGTCGCGACATCACGCACCTGCTCAACCTGGGTCATCAGCTCTTCGTCGATCGAAAGCCGGCCCGCGGTGTCGAGCATGTAGACGTCATAGCCGCCCATGGTTGCCTGCTGCTTGGCGCGCTTGGCGATGGCGACAGGGTCTTGACCCTTCACAATGGGAAGGGTGTCGACGCCGATCTGGTTACCCAAGATCGCCAGCTGTTCCATGGCTGCCGGACGGTTGACGTCGAGCGACGCCATCAGGACCTTCTTGCCCTCACGCTCCTTGAGGCGCTTGGCGAGCTTTGCGGTTGTCGTGGTCTTACCACCACCCTGCAGACCCACCATCAACAGCGGGGCAGGTGGGTTGTCGATCTTGAGGGCGCCGGGCTCACCTTCGCCAGCCAGCACGTTGACCAGCTCATCATGAACGATCTTGACGACCTGCTGGCCTGGTGTGACCGATTTGGTAACCGCCTGACCGGTGGCTTTCTCTTGAACCGCCTTCACGAAATCCCGCGCCACAGGGAGAGAGACGTCCGCCTCCAGCAAAGCAACGCGAACCTCGCGGAGCGCCGTCTTGACGTCATCCTCACTAAGCGCACCTTGCTTGGTCAGCCGGTCAAAGACGCCTGAGAGGCGATCAGACAGATTTTCAAACATGGGCGTTGCCCTCCGTGATGTTGCGTGTGGTCTCTATGTGACCCTTCCGCGGCAAATTCCAAAGGCCCAATGCAGATTAGCCCCCGTGGGCGCAACGCGCTGACGGGGGGCGATCCTGGCATAAGCCTGAGGACCGGAAAGCCTGAACCTTCCGGAGTTGCGCCGCATATGGCCGAGTCTTCGTGTCAGGTCAAGATTTGAGCCTGCTTTGAAAGCAGATGCCTCCGGCGGGAGTATTTGGGGAAAGATGAAGTCCGAGGTGCCCCAGCTTCATCTTTCCTTAAATACTCCGGGGAGCGCAAGGGGCTGGCCCCTCGCTCCAAATGGAAACAGCCCGCGCCGGAGGGAGAGAACGGCGTGGGCTGTTTATTTGCGTCCTGCGAGGGGAGGGTCGGTCTCGCGGACTGCTTGTCTGATGACTAAGAGATGGGGGCGATTCGTCAGGTTACTAGCTTTGTTGCAACGCCCTCACAGGTCTCTGATCAAGGTTACGCCGCGAGCGCTTCTACTTGCTCGTTGGCGGCTTTTAGGCTGGCATCGGCGTCCAGTGCCATTTGATCGGCAGCTACGATTTGGACGTCGGTGATCCCAATGAAGCCGAGCGCGAATTTCAGGTAGCCGGTGGCGAAGTCGAAATCAGAGCCGACTTTTGTGCCTCCGGATGCCGTGACGATGATAGCGCGCTTGTCTTCGAGCAGCCCTTTGGGGCCCTCGTCGGTGTATCTGAACGTTACGCCCGCGCGGGCGATCTGGTCGATCCATCCTTTCAGGGCGCCGGGGATACCGAAGTTGTAGATCGGGGCACCAATGACAAGGGTATCGGCGGCTTTCACCTCGGCGATCAGCGCATCGGAGACTGCCAGCGTCGCCTTTTGCTCATCGGTGCGCTCGCCCGCAGTGGTCCAGTTTGCGGCCAGCCAAGCCTCGTCGAGGAGGAAGACGCCGTGAGTGAGGTCGCGTGTCACCACCGTGTCAGCGCCAAGTTTGGAGATCACTTTGTCGGTCAGATCACGCGTTACGGAGCCGGTTTTGCGAGCGGAGGCATCTATGCGCAGAACGGTCTTTGTCATGTCAAAATCCTTTAGTCGGTGGGCTTGCTGCCGTTATGTGCATGTGATCTAGCCTCTCTTGTGGCGCACGCAATATGCGATTATAGACGTGTCATGTGAAGTTTTGCACATTGAGGACCTCATGGACAACTGGGATGAAGTACGTACCGCCTTTCAGGTGGCGCGCCTCGGGACTGTTAGTGGCGCAGCGGAAGTGCTTGGCGTGCACCACGCAACTGTCATCCGCCATATTGATGCTTTGGAAGGCAAACTCGGCGTGAAGCTTTTTCAGCGTCACGCGCGGGGATATACAGCGACTGAGGCGGGCAATGACCTGCTACTTGTCGCGCAAACGACTGACGATCAATTCTCTCAGCTCGCCGGTCGGCTGAAGGGCCGCGGGGCCAGCGTGACGGGTGAGCTTGTCATAACCTCGCTCGCGACGTTCTCCCCCATGCTCGCGCCGGTGCTGGCATCTTTTCGCGCCGAACATCCCGAGCTGACGGTTCGGTATCTTACGGGTGATCGCCTGTTCCGGCTGGAATATGGTGAGGCCCATGTCGCGATCCGTGCGGGTACCGCGCCGGACCAACCTGACAATGTCGTCCAGCCGTTCGTGCGCCAGGCGCTCGCGCTTTATGCCTCGGATTTCTACAAAGAGACCTACGGCCTGCCCAAAGACGAAAGCGAGTTTAAGGACCACTACTTCGTGGGCCACGATGCTGAAACGCGGGCGCCGTTCAACATGTGGCTGCGCGAAACTGTGCCGCTGGAGAACATCGTCTACCGCACGGCGGACAACCGTTCGAACGAAGACGGTGTTGTCGCTGGTGCGGGCATCGGCTTCTTGCCGGTGAAGGTGGCTGAGCGGTATTCGAACCTCACCCAGGTGGCGCCGCCACGGCCGGAGTGGAGCGCGCCGCTGTGGCTCGTTACCCACGTCGACTTGCATCGCACGGCGAAAGTGCAGAGCTTCCTTACCTTCCTCAAAGCTGCATCCCGGGACTGGGAAGTTTGAGCCCTGCGGCGCGAGGCCATGCCGCCATGTTCGCCTTTTCGGCGCTCGTGGCGGGAAGCTTCGCGCTGGGTGTTCTTGCGGCTAACCTGCTCGCCCCTGCGGCTCTCAACGCTGTTCGGTTTCTCATCGCTGCGGTAGTGATTGGCAGTCTGGGGTTCGCGACGGGGGCTTTTCGCAAAGCGGACCTCACCGCGCCGTGGCGCTATCTGGTATTGGGTGGGCTCTTCTCGACTTACTTCGTCTTGATGTTCGAGGGGCTGAAGACTGCGCCAGCGGTGTCAGCGGCGGCGGTCTTTACGCTGACCCCCATCATGTCGGCGCTGTTCGGGTGGCTGCTTCTCAAGCAGATTACCACGCGCTGGATGGCTTTGGCCTTGCTGATCGGGGCCCTTGGCGCGCTTTGGGTCATTTTCCGTGCAGACATTGCCGCCCTTCTCGCGTTCGAAGTGGGGCAGGGCGAAATCATCTACTTCTGGGGCTGCGTGGCTCATGCGATCTACACGCCCATGGTTGCGCGCTTGAACCGGGGGGAGAACCCCATAGCGTTCACTTTCGGCATGCTTGTCGCGGGCACTCTGATCCTTGGGACGCTCGGGGCGCCGTCGATCTTGGCTACCAATTGGGGAGAATTGCCCCGGATCGTGTGGATCACCATCCTCTACACGGCGCTCGCGGCCAGCGCGGCGACGTTCGTGCTTTTGCAATACGCCACCCTCAGGCTGCCGTCGGCAAAGGTCATGGCCTACACCTATCTGACGCCGAGCTGGGTGATCCTTTGGCAGATCGCGCTGGTGGGGGAGCTGCCCGCGCCGCTGATCCTCGTGGGCGTAGCGGCGACCGCCGGTGCCCTGCTGATGCTGCTCAGGTCCTAGGCTTAGGCGTTCTCCTCCGGCAACTCTTTGGCGAGGAAGGCCTCAAACGCATCAAGGTTCACGGCTTCGAACTGACCAAAGCTCTGCATCCAGATGGAGGCATCGCGCAGCGCGTCAGGCTCCAGCTTGCACCATTTCACGCGGCCGCGCTTCTCTTGCGAGATCAGGCCAGCCGACGTGAGTACGGTGAGGTGCTTGGAAATTGCCGCAAGCGACATCTCGAAGGGTTCGGCCACATCGGTGACGGCCATATCATCCTCCAAAAGCATCTGGAGGATGGCGCGGCGCGTTGGGTCCGAGAGAGCGGCAAAGACAGTGTCGAGACTGGCCATGACTTGGCCTAACGCGCCGGACCGTTGCTATTCAAGCCCGCGCGCACGCCGTTCGAGGCGATCATAGAGCAGAGTCATCAGAGGCGGACGCTCCCACAGGCGGTCGATCGTCTTTGTTGCCATGCGGGGGGCGTAGTCGCCTGAGGGCAGTTGGAAGTCGCCGAAGAGAGGCATCCGCCATGGAACACGTGCATGGAGCGAGGTGCTTTGGAACTGAACCTCGCCGAAATAGCGGTGCAAAAGGCAGATCTGTTCACCGCCATGCAGCCCGATACTGTTGGGATCGCCTTTGGGCAGCTCCTCGACAGTCAGAACATGGATTACATTCCAAAGCGTGGCAGGGATCATGCGCGCGCAGAGCGGTGCGACCCCGCGCGGCGTAAGCTCCCGATCGCATCGGTTTCCATAATGCGTGCGGCGGTAGATGACGCCGTGCACATCTGTGCCATCGCGAGAGATATAGCGGGCCAGGAAGATTCCCTTGAGTTCTCCGTTGCGCAGGATTTCGATGCAGGTGGCAATGCAGTGCACCTTGGAGGGATGGTTTGTCCCGTTGAAGTCCAGCACCGCAAGCACGTCAGTGTCATAGACGTCAGGGAGCGCGCCGCCGTCGTCGCTGGCGACCTCAAGGATGCGCGATTGATTGATCGGCGCGTAGACGAGGCTCCACCCCATGAAGGGCAGAAGCGCGACCGGCAGGGCAAAGTACCACGGCATGAGCCGCGCAAAGCCCCAAGCAAGGCTTGCAAAGATCAATGCGCTAGGAAGGATTAATAGGGGCCCGAGCACCGGCAGACCGATGACGGAGTAATAGAGCACAGGGAGGAGGTCTGAGACGACGCCCGACATCGTGAGCAGAGCTGTTAAAACTACACCCCCGAGACAGACCCATCGCCATGGCAGCCCCCACCCGGCAGCGGGGCGAGGTATGGCTATTGTCATGAGGCGGGATGCCCGTCGCCCGTGACGTATTAAGGGCGCTCAAGGGGTCATTACGGGGTTTTCCGGCGGGAAAGGGCCCAACTTTCAACCAATAGGTTAAACATGGGATTGCGGGTGGCTTGGCGCCGCAGGCTAAGTTCGGTCAGGCGCAGCGCAAATAAAACAATCAATATCAGACCCTTAAGTCATTCACCTTTGAAGCGTCTGACGAATTGACTCCGAGCAAGTTGGTGAATATCCACCGCGTCAACGTCCGCAGGAGGCAGAGGTGAGCGATCAAGAGCGCATCAAGGCGCTAAATGACCGCCTGGAGGCAGCGAAAGAGCGTGCCGCCCCTCGAGAGCCCAAGTCGGACAAGAGCCAAGATATGTCAGACAATGCCTGGCGGATGGTTCTGGAATTGGTCGTGGGCATCGCCTTCGGCTTCGGGATTGGGTTGGGGTTGGATACCCTGTTCGGTACGATGCCGATCTTCCTGGTCACGTTTACATTGTTCGGCTTCGGAGGCGGCATTCGGCTAATGCTGCGCACCGCCAAAGAAGTTCAAAAGGCACATGCGGACCCGGATGGGGACGCCGAGGAGACCAAAGATGGCTGATGCACCGGAAGGCGGCGGGCTCGTTTTCAAGCCCATGGACCAGTTCAAACTGGCGGATCTTTTCGGCGGTTCCGAGATCGGCATGCTGACGATCACCAACTCCACCCTGTGGATGGCCTTCAGCATTGTCGCGATCGCCCTGTTCATGGTGGCTGGTACGCGCGGTCGCGCTATAGTGCCCTCGCGGGTCCAGTCCTTGGCCGAGATGACCTATGGGTTTGTCTACAACATGGTCATCGACGTGTCCGGTAAGGATGCTGCCCGCTATTTCCCGTACATCATGACGCTGTTCATGTTCATCCTCTTTGCCAACTTCCTGGCGCTGATCCCGATGTCGTTCTCGCCCACCTCGCAGTTTGCTGTGACCGGTATGTTGGCCATCGCGGTCTTTGTGACGGTGCTCGTGATCGGCTTTGCCAAGAACGGTCTTGGCTTCCTAAGCCTTTTCTGGATTACGTCGGCGCCCACCGTGGTGCGCCCGATCCTGGCCGTCATCGAATTCATCCTCTTCTGGATGCGCCCTGTGTCTCACGCCGTTCGTCTTGGCGGCGCGATCCTCGCGGGCCACGCGCTCCTGAAGGTGTTTGCTGGCTTTGCCCAGATCACCGTGGCGGCCCCGCTAGCGCTGCTCGGCGTGGTGGCAATCTACGCACTCGAGGTGCTCGTCGCAGGTATTCAGGCCTACGTCTTCACCATCCTAACTTGCGTGTATCTGAAAGACGCACTGCACCCGCATCACTAAGGTTTGGCGCGCTGATGCGCGCTTCACGAAACTTCCAAGCTCAAGGAGATAAGGACATGGAAGGCGATATCGCACAAATGGGTCAATTCATCGGCGCAGGCCTCGCGGCCATCGGTTCCGGCGCAGCCGCAATCGGTGTGGGTCACGTGGCAGGTAACTTCCTCGCCGGTGCTCTGCGCAACCCCTCCGCCGCTGGCGGTCAGACTGCAACTCTCTTCATCGGCATCGCCTTTGCGGAAGCCCTAGGCATCTTCGCATTCCTCGTTGCGCTGCTGCTGATGTTCGCGGTCTAATAAACCTTCTCTTGAGCTGCCCCGGCCCGTCATGGGTCGGGGTGCCCTCAGTGATTAGGAGGCCCTTATGGCAGACGCTCCCGCGGCAGCAGAGGCAGCATCCTCTGGCGGAATGCCGCAACTAGACTTCTCGACCTACCCGAACCAGATCTTCTGGTTGTTGGTGACGCTTGTCGTCATCTACTTCGTCCTGTCCCGCGTGGCGCTGCCACGTATTGCGGGCGTTCTGGCGGAGCGGACGGGAACGATTTCCAATGATCTTGCCGTCGCCGAGGAACTAAAATCCCGCGCGGAAGAGGCCGAAGCTGCTTACGAAAAGGCTCTGAACGACGCTCGTGCAGAAGCCCAGAAAATCGCAGCCAAGACCAAAGCTGACATTCAAGTCCAGCTCGACGCTGAGCTGCAGAAAGCCGATGTAGAAATCTCCGCGAAAGCGGCGGAATCTGAAGCGGCCATTGCCGAGATCCGTGATAGCGCTGTTGCCAGCGTTAAAGAGGTAGCTGGTGATACTGCAGCCGAGATCGTCAAAGCGCTGGGCGGCAAAGCCGATGCCAAAGCGGTGGCTGCAGCCATCGACGCTCGGATGAAAGGGTAACGTGATGAAACGTATTCTCGCCGCATCCCTCATCCTCGCTGCCGGCCCTGCTGCCGCTGCGTCGAAGAACCCGTTCACGTTGGAGTTCTACTCGCTCTCCAACACGGACTTCATCGTCTCGCTGGGCTTCCTGATCTTCGTGGGCATTCTGCTGTACTTCAAAGTACCCGGTATGATCGGCAAGATGCTTGATGACCGCGCCGCTGGCATCAAGTCTGACCTTGATGAAGCGCGTGCGCTGCGTGAAGAAGCGCAGGCTCTGCTGGCCTCTTATGAGCGCAAGCAGAAGGACGTGCAGACGCAGGCGGACGCCATCGTCGAAGCGGCCAAGGCAGACGCCGAAGCTGCCGCTGAGGCCGCCAAGGCAGACATCGCCAAGAGCGTGGAGCGTCGCCTGGCCTCTGCCTCCGAGCAGATCGCCTCTGCGGAAGCCTCTGCCGTGAAGGAAGTGCGCGACCAAGCCATCTCCGTGGCTGTGGCTGCTGCTGCTGACCTCATGAAGAAGGGCATGTCCGCCGCCGACGCCAACAAGCTGATCGACGCCGGTATCGCACAGGTCGAAACCAAGCTTCACTAAAATCGCTGGATTGATTTTGAGAAGCCCCTCGCCACCGGCGGGGGGCTTTTCGTTTGGGCCCTAGCGTTCTGTTTCGTGGGCGAGACGCTGGCGGGCGATACCTTCGTTTCTGAGCGCGAGCCGGTGGTCCCGCAGGCAGCTTTCCACGTAGCTCAGATGATCTTCCACCGCGCGGCGGGCACCCGCCGGATCACGGGCCTGCAGCGCCTCGTTTATGGCGCGGTGCTGGGCCAGAAGGTTCTCGCGCGTGGTGCGCTGCTGGAACATGATCTTGCGATTGTAGAAGACACCCTCGCGCAGCAGCGTGAGCATCGAGCGCATCATGTGCAGCATCACCGTGTTGTGGGAGGCCTCGATGATCGCCAGATGGAAGTCGGCATCGAGCGCGGCTTCCAGCTCCCCCGACCGCTTCTGATGCGCGTCCTCCATCTTCTCCATCACTGCCGCGATCACGGCGAGATCGGTCGCGGAGGCGAGGCGCGCCGCGCGCTCAGCGGCGAGGCCTTCAAGGTCGCGTCGAAAGTTGAGGTAGTCGAAGACCGCTTCATCATGGCGCTCAAAAAGGCGGATGAGGGCGGGTGAGAAAGCAGAGCCAAGAACGTCGGCCACGAAGACACCCGCACTCGCGCGGGTTTCGACGAGGCCGTCCTTTTGAAGCTGGGCCAGCGCATCGCGCAAAGAGGGCCGCGAAACACCCAGCCGCTCGGCCAGATCACGCTCTGAGGGGAGCTTTTCGCCCGGGCGCAGTATCCCGCGCAGGATCAGCAGTTCCACCTGCTCAGTGACAGCAGTGGACAGCTTTTCGCTTTGGATTTTTTGAAAAGGCATCTGCGGCTCCGACGAAAGTGGTCAAATCGTATGACCACTTTCGCCGGTTGCGCAACTGCTTAGGACGTCGGGTTGATGATGATATCGACCCGGCGGTTTTGCTGCTTGCCCTCTGGTGTGAGGTTCGTGGCGATGGGCTCGCTCTCACCGCGGCCAAAGGCACGAATGCGGAAGGCAGCGACGCCTTGGCCGAGCAGGATGCCAGCCACGCTCTCAGCGCGGCGCTGGGAGAGGCTCTGATTGAATTCGGCCGGACCGTCAGAGTCCGTGTGGCCGATAACGGTGACCGTGCTGTCAGGGAAGTTCTGCAGGTTTGCTGCCAGCGAGCGGATATCGCCCTGCAGTGCCGGACGAAGCGAGGCGCTGTTCACGTCAAAGAGGATGTCTTGCGGCATCCGCACCACGAGCTGGTTGCCTTGGCGAATGATCTGCACCTGAGAGGAAAGCTGTGCTCGAAGGGCCTCCTCCTGACGGTCGATTTGCTGGCCGATCAGCGCGCCTGCGCCTGCGCCGACAGCGGCACCAATGAGGGCGCCACGCGCTTCACGGTCGGTGTCCGAGGCGCCGAGGATCGCACCCGCGATGGCGCCCGCAATCGCGCCCTGACGGGTGCGGTTCTGGTCGGGAGCATCGGGGTTGAATGTGGCGGGGTCCGTGCAAGCGCTCAACGCGACAAGGGATACGGCCGCAAGAAAAAATGGGGTCTTGGTCATGATTATCTCGTATTTATTGACCCGGGCTTTTCACCCGGCGGATGCCACCATATGCGGCTGAGACCCGCTGATATGCAATAACACGCCGTCTGCGATGGCTTTCCTCCGCTCAAGTGGCGGCCTCTCGGGCCTCCATTTGAGCCGCTTCCCACGCGAGGATGGTGCGTTTGACCGGCAAACCCCAGTGATAGCCGCCAAGCCCGCCCGATTTCCTGAGCGCTCGGTGACAGGGGATGATGAAGCTGACAGGGTTGCGACCGACCGCCGACCCCACGGCACGCACGGCTTTGGGGGCGCCCACGCGCGCGGCAATCTCGCTATAGGTCGTCACGTGCCCTGAGGGGATTTGCATCAATGCTTCCCACACCTTGATCTGGAGGGGGCGTCCGATGAGGAGGATCTGGCTCTCTCCGCCCGCGGTGAAGGCCCCTTCGACGTTGGCGCGCAACGCTTCAGGATCTTCGACATAGGTGGCTTCGGGCCAGCGGCTTTGCATGTCGGCCATCGCCACCTCGCGCCCGAACTCTTCGTTGAAGGCGAGCCCGCAGAGGCCGCGTTCGGTGCCCATGGCCAAGGCGTTCCCAAAGGGGGTGTCGAACCAGCCCCAGCGGATGACATTGCGGGCCCCGCCGCTTGCGAAGTCGCCGGGGCTCATCGCCTCCCACCGGATAAAGAGGTCATGGAGGCGTGAGGTGCCGGACAGGCCCACAGCATGGGCAGTCTCCAGCGTCGTGAACTTCTCCTTCAGCAGCGATTTGGCGTGGCCCAGCGTCAGGTACTGCTGGAACTTCTTCGGCGACACGCCCGCCCAGGCCGTAAACGTGCGCTGGAAATGTGCGGCCGAAAGGCCTGCGTCGGCGGCCATATCTTCGAGAGAGACGTGCTTCTCAGCAGCATCTATCGCCGCAATGGCGCGGCCGATGATCTGGTAGTGATAGCCTTGGGCGTCGGTCATGGCTTTGTCCTCCATGCCTATCATCCTAGTCAGCGCCCGCGCGCCTCGCGACCCGAAAGCTGACGAAAGTGCATCAGTTACTGACAGGGAAGGCCTTGGTGTTTTTCGGGTCCGCGAGGATTTCTTCGACCTGCAGTGGGATCCAGTCGTGTGGGATGAAGTGCCCGCCCGGATGGACATCAAGGATGACGCGGCCTTCGGCGCAATCCCAACGAGTGCGCGAGAAGGTTAGGAACGGTCGGGCGTTCCAGTCGCCATCGGAGACACCCACGCCGCAGCCAAGCGATGTGCGCCAAAGCTCAACGGGATAGCTTTGGTCGCCACCCGGGCCCATGGGAAAGCTCAGCACCTGATCGTCGAGGCCGAAAACCTGTCGCACTTCCGCGGGGGCATTGGCGCAGTCCGTGGTTTGAGGAAGGGTGCCCGACACCGCCAGCAGACCCGCTAGCCCTTCGCCTGCGTCGCAGGCAAAGCGCCATGCCATGTTGGCACCCCACGAGTAGCCCGAGACAAAGATCCGCGTGCGGTCGATCGGGAACCGCGTTGCGGCGTCTTCGATGATCGCAGCGGCGAAGTCGCTGTCGTGGGAACCGGGGTTCCTGAAGGACCAAGTTTTGTTCAGCCCATTTGGTGCGAGGAGGAGGACGTTCTCAGCCACTTCTTTGGTGGCGATCCGGCCCTGGCGGACCACGAGGTCACCCTGGCGGCCCCAGCCATGAAAGTGCAGCAAGACAGGCAAAGGCGATGTGCCGTCCCAATTCTCTGGAACGCGTAGGTGGTAAGAGCGGTCTTCCAGTTGGCAGGCCTCCTGTCTCTCGCAGGCAAAGGCCAAGGAAGGGGAAATCAGGAGCAGCAGGAAAAGGAGGAACCCCATGGGGCGACCCTAGGCGCCTGATCAACTCGGGGGAATTCACAAGGTCGGTAGCTGCTGGCCCCTCGGGCGGGGCGTGGTAATATTCGCCATGGCACCGAAAGCAAAACTAGCAAAACAACTTCCGTACCCAACAATGCGGGCGATCTTCCAGCGCTTTGAGGAGGCAGAACCCGAGCCGCGGGGCGAACTAGACCATGTGAATGCCTATACGCTCGTTGTGGCGGTGGCGCTGTCGGCGCAGGCGACCGACAAGGGCGTGAACCGCGCGACGGCAGAGCTCTTTAAGTTGGCAGACACGCCCGAGAAAATGCTCGCACTGGGTGAAGAGCGGGTGACAGAGTTGATCAAGACGATCGGGCTTTATCGCAACAAGGCCAAGAACGTGATGAAGCTGAGCCGCATCCTCGTGGACGAATACGGAGGCCAGGTGCCGAACAGTCGGGCGGCCTTGGAAGGTTTGCCGGGTGTGGGGCGCAAGACGGCCAATGTGGTGCTGAACATGTGGTGGGGGCACCCCGCGCAGGCCGTCGATACGCATATCTTCCGCGTGGGCAACCGGACGGGCATCGCGCCCGGCAAGGACGTCGTGGCCGTGGAACGCGCCATTGAGGACCACGTGCCTGTGGACTTTCAGCGCCACGCGCATCATTGGCTCATTCTGCATGGGCGATATATCTGCACGGCGAGGAAACCTCGCTGCGAAGATTGTGTCATCTCGGATTTAGTCGGCTGCAAGGAGAGCTGCGCGTGAGCAAGAAATACGATGTCGTTGGGATGGGGAATGCCGTCTCGGATGTGATTGCGTCGGCGACCGACAACTTCCTCGATCACATGGGGATTGAGAAAGGGATCATGCAGCTTGTCGAGCAGGACCGCGCACAGGTGCTCTATGCCGCCATGGGCGAGCGTAAGGAGACGCCTGGTGGATCTGTTGCCAACACGATTGCGGGCCTTGGCGCGCTGGGGCTGTCGACAGCCTTCGTGGGCCGCGTGGCGGACGACTCGCTTGGGCGGACCTATGCGGCCTCCATGGCAGATCAGGGCACGGATTTCCCTAATGCACCAGTTGCTGGGGCAGAGCTGCCAACCTCGCACTCCATGATCTTCGTGTCGCCTGATGGTGAACGGTCGATGAATACCTATCTTGGGATTTCGTCTGAACTCGGGACCGAGCATTTGCCGGAAGGCACGCTCGAGGAATGCGCTTATCTGTTCTTTGAAGGCTACCTTTTCGACAAGGATCCCGGGAAGGCTGCGTTCTACGCTGCGGCGGAACGCACGCGGGATGCGGGTGGTAAGTCAGGCATTTCGCTGAGTGACCCTTTCTGCGTGGATCGTCATCGCGACGACTTCCGTAAATTGGTCGCGGGCGCGTTGGATTACGTGATCGGCAACGAAGAGGAGCTGCTGTCGCTTTATCAGGTCACCGATTTTGATGCGGCGCTGGAGGCTGCTGCAAAGGAATGCGAGCTGGTGGTTTGCACGCGCGGTGGAGATGGCGTGTCCATCCGCCGCGGCGGGGAAGCGGTGCATGTGCCTGTTGATCGCGTCGCGCCCGTCGATACGACCGGTGCTGGCGATCAATTCGCGGCTGGCTTCCTTTATGGTCTGGTACAGGACCGCGGCTTGGCGGATTGCGGGCGCATGGGCTGTTTGGCAGCAGGCGAGGTCATTAGCCATGTGGGGCCGCGACCTGAGGCGGATTTGAAGACGATTTTCTCCGGCGCTGGCCTCTAAGGTTTCGCGCGGGACGGACCCTTTTCTCCGCTGCGCTTCGAAATTCGACCCGCCCACCCGAATCCATCGGGGGGCGGGTTCTTCGTTTCAGGGATTGGCGAGCCAGAGAGCATCGATTGCGTCGAGCGCTGCGGTGTCGATGCTGAGTTGATCGTGGAAACCCGTGGGTGTGCGGTAGTCGAGGCGGGCCTCTTCTGTGACCGCACGCTCTGCCAGTATTGCATCGTAGGGGGCGGGGCCCGTTGGCAGGGTGTCGGCTGTGGCGCGGGGGAAGGTGAGGCGGCTCGGACCTTCGGACAGGTTCACGAGCGCGCATTTCTGTCGGGCGGCAAAGATCCGGGCACGCTCGGACCGGGCTTCAAGATTTCTCAGGGACAAATCATCGCGCAGAGGGTCTGCGGTACCATGTCCGTAGAAATGCGTCGGCCCGGTTTTTGGGTAATGCATATCGCAGCCGAGGTAGGCGATCAACGCAGGCTTGAGCGCGTGCAGGGCCCAATAGGTCGCCGTGAAGGCCATAGTGGCCCCGCCGTATACGAAGCCGCCGAAGGCGTTCTGAGCCGGCACAAAGTGTGTCTGGTCGATGAGGGCGCCGTTGCCCTCAGGCGGCATATTCTCCGGCGGGAAATCGTAGGGGTAAACGAGGTAGTCCCAATCGTCGCGGATCCGCCAGGCGTTATTGATGGCCACGACAGCGTCAAAGGGCGCACGGTCCCAGTCGCGCGCCTCAACAGCCCCGGGGCCGGAGCCGAGCATGAGGAGCTTCATTCGCCGAGCTTGGCGTGAACTTCGTCGAGATCGATTTCACCAATCGGCATCTTGTTGCCCGGATTCTCGAAATCGTAGCGGAAGAGCTGGAAGTCCTTTTTGTAGATTTCAAACATCAGATGCATGGAGAGATCGTCGAAATAGTCTTCCACGGGGTGGGCGCGTTTGGGGCCGTGGCCCTCGCTCTCGTTAAAGCGGGGAACGTCGTTCAGGACGACGGGCTGCTGGGTCTTGATGTTGTCGAGCACGCCTTGCATGCCGTCGTTGAATTGCTCGGTCCAGAAGATCTGATCGTAACGCCCGCCATTCACGATGAAGGTGGAGATATGGCCGGACATGGCAGACCAGTGGATGTCAGGCTCCATCGGGCGGCGCCAACGGATGGTGTCACGAGCGAAGAGCAAGAAGCGGCGGAAGCTTTTGATCTGGTCGAACTCGAAATCGTCTTCGGGCGAACCCACCTCGATGCCGTACTTCTGGATGAGCAGGGGGACGAGGTTGCCACGGTAGCGTTTGCCGTTTCGCTGGATGCCGCAAATCTTGTCAAAGAAACTCGACAGGATGCGGGTGTAGGGATTGCGCACGCAGGTGAAGGCGTAGGATTTGTGCCCTTCAACATTCGCCGAGATCAGCGGTTGGCTGTCTTCCATGGCCCATTTATGCATGCCGCCTTGAGCGTCGTGGATGTCACCATCAAAGAACTCGCCATGGTCTGAGTAGAACATGATTTGTCCAATGGTGGAGCAGGCGCACTTCGGCACCACGCGGTACACCACGCTTTCGCTTTCTGTCATCCAGGTGCCGGGAAAACCCATATTGCTCAGCCTCTTTTAATGTTGTTGTGGCTCAATAGCGCTTTGATCGCAAACAAACCCTGTTTATTCAACACAGCTTCACTTACCTTGCCGTGAAAACAATGACAAAGCCTGAGGTCGACTGTTTCTGATATGGCGAAAATTGCATTCATACTGCTGTGCCATAAAGATCCGAAGTCGGTGATCGACCAAGCCGAGCGTTTGACGGCTGTGGGCGACTATATGTCGATCCATTTCGATGCCTCCGCCAAAGCGGAACATTACGAGATGATCCGGGGCGCGTTGGCCGATAATCCGCGCGTCACCTTTGCCAAGCGGCGCCTGAAATGCGGCTGGGGGGAATGGTCGCTCGTTCGCGCCTCGCTCAACGCGGTAGAGGCAGCCGTTGATGCCTTCCCGGATGCGAGCCATTTCTACATGCTCTCGGGCGATTGCATGGCGATCAAGAGCGCTGAATACGCCCATGATTTCCTCGACTCCCGCGAAGTTGACTACATCGAGAGCTTCGATTTTTTTGAGAGCGACTGGATCAAGACCGGCATGAAGGCTGAGCGTCTGATCTACCGCCACTACTTCAACGAACGCCAGCGCAAGAAGCTGTTTTACTGGTCTTGGTGGGCGCAGCGCCGGTTGGGGCTTGAGCGCGATGTGCCCAAAGACCTCCAGATCATGATTGGATCGCAATGGTGGTGCCTGCGGCGCAAGACGATTGAGGCGATCCTCGATTTTGCTCGCGACCGGCGTGACGTGATGCGCTTCTTCTCCACCACGTGGATCCCGGACGAGACGTTCTTCCAGACGCTCGTCCATCACCTCGTGCCCGGCAATGAGATCGAGACGCGGACGCTGACGTTCCTGATGTTCTCGGACTATGGAATGCCGGTGACGTTCTACAACGATCAGTACGACCTGCTCATGGCGCAGGATTTCCTCTTCGCCCGCAAAATCAGCCCTGATGCAAAGGAGCTGAAAGCGCGACTGGGGGAGCTTTATGCGGCCACAGGGGTCACGTTCGATATCTCCAACGAAGGCCGAAAGCTCTTTGCCTTCCTGACGGGGCGGGGTCGTGAGGGGCGCCGTTTTGCGCCGCGTTTCTGGGAGACGGAGGCCTCGTTGGGCCGCGATCGCGAGCTTCTCGTTGTGGTTTGCAAGAAGTGGCACGTGGCCAAGCGTCTGATCGCCCGCATCAAGCAAGAAACCAACCTGCCAGTGATCGAATACCTCTTTCAGGAGGAAAACACTCGATTGCCCGATCTAGGGGGTATTCAGACCACTCTCGAAAAACGCACGCGCCACCGGCGCGCTTTGGTTCGGATGCTCTTTGACTACTACGAGACCGATCGCATGCTGATCTGCCTCGACCCGGAGGCCTTTGATCTGATCATGGATTTTGAATGCGACCGCTCGGACATGCGGGTGCTCGAAATCAGCTGTGACTTCTCGGATGACTACCTCCGGGGGCACGCGGCGCGTGTGGGTCTGGCGGGCCAAGCCACGAGCCCTGAGACACTGGAGCGCGTGCTGCCGACGATCCGTCGCGATGTGCATTTTGAGCATGTGCGCCTGCGCGACGCGGGCTTCTCGCACTACAACCGCATCCGCGAGGGGGCGAGCGTAGATGAAAACTCAATCGAGTTGGCGGAGTTCCTGAGCGTGGGCCCCGATCCTGCCAAGGCGATTGCCGCCACGGACCACCTCTTCGTGGACTAACGCCACGCGGCGGCCCCGAAACTGCCGAATTGCGCCTGTACGAATAGCTCCAGCATTGGAGCATCGAATGTTTGAGAGCCTCTACTTTTCCCGTCGTTTGCTGATCGTCAGCGCGATCCTGCCTGCCTTGGGCGCCCTGCTGGTCATGGGCCTGCCGCAAGCCGCGATGGTCGCTGGCGCCGCGTTTCTGATTGCAGCCCTGATTTTGACCCTATTGCCTGCGGCGGTACTCGACACCCTTGCCCTTGCTTTGACCGCTGCAGCGGCAATCCCCGGTTGGACGTTGATCGCCGGGATGACGATTGAGGGCGCGCCGCTGAAATGGGGTTTCTTCATTGTAGTCTTCGGGACGATCTTCTTCTGGCTGGGAACGGTTCTCGCTTTGACCTGGTTCAACAACCTTCATGCAGGGATGCATCCAGATGCGGCCCCGCGGGATGGTGGACATTGGTGTTGAGGACGCGATTGGCGTTTTGGTTTTGCGCCCGGGCGA
Source organism: Paracoccaceae bacterium (assembly GCA_022448245.1). GTDB lineage: Bacteria > Pseudomonadota > Alphaproteobacteria > Rhodobacterales > Rhodobacteraceae > Shimia_B. The sequence continues at coordinate 363,883 of JAKVCO010000006.1, read as the reverse complement.
GGTTCAGCATGGGCGTCGTGCGAGCGCTGTTGGCGAAGACGGTTTTTACAACGTGGCTTTCGGGGTCGAAGGGGTCAGCCTCGTCGACTTTACGCCCGAGGATCATGAGCACAGCTACAAGCAGCGCCTCGTTGAAGAGGAAAGCCTCCCGTCCGGCGGCGCGCGCCTTGTGATTCAGTCCATGGTTGACCTTGAAGAGGTCGCGCGGTCCTCGATGCTCGAGATGATCTTTGAACCAAAGGGCGCGAAAACGCTCGTGAGTGACCTCCCACGGGGTGCACGATCTCTTTACATGGTTTGCGGCGGCGTCATTCTGGTTGGAAGACGCTGGCGCGCGCGATACCGCGCGTAGGGTTGCGGCCTTTAATGCGGGTGAGGCGGGGTTCACCTCCTACGCCAACCAACGCACGCTGATGACGGTCATTGCTAATCTGTTCATCAAAGTAGGGCTCTCTGAACGCAAAGAGCCCTAGGGGGCACCGTGTTTGCCGGCCTTCCAGTCCGGCATCGCCCTTTGCGCGACGCTGGCGGGGTGAGCCTCCATCTCCGTGGCCATCGTGTCGTTCCAACGGTTGAGATAGCCAAAGAGCGCGATTGAGGCGACGATTTCGACGATCTCCGCTTCGCTGAAGTGGCGTTTGAGGGCGTCGAAGTGCTTGGCGTCGACCGTGTTGGGGACGCCGGCGGCCTCGCGCGCGAGAACAAGCGCTGCGCGTTCGGCCTCCGTGAAGAGGGGGCTATTTTCGCATTCCCAAACTGCCGCGATCTTTTTATCGCACACGTCATAGACGTGAGACAGGTTAGCCATGTGCCCCTGGCAATAGCGGCAGCCGGTGGCCATGGAGGTCATCAGCGCCACCATCATCTTGAGCGCTTCGGGCACGGTGCCCTCATAGAGCACGGCTTGGTTCAGGGCCATGAACGCCGCTGCGATGTGAGGGCGTCGGCCCATGGTGAGGATCGAGTTCGGAAGGAAGCCACGGATGGCGTCGTAGCGGGCGAAGCTTTCTTCGAACTGCGGAAGCTCGGCGCGGTCGAGGGGGGGAATGTGGGGCATGAAATGGCTCCTGTTTCTGGGAGCCTCGCATGGGAATGCGGTTGTGACCAGCGCGGGGCTTTGGGAAAGTGCGCCGCAAAGGAGCTTCCCATGGCCTATAATTACGACGACCAGAACATCTTTGCGAAAATCCTGCGCGGTGAGATCCCGAACAACACGGTGCTCGAGACCGAGCATTCCCTGGCGTTCCGCGATATTGCGCCTCAGGCGCCGGATCATGTGCTCGTGATCCCGAAGGGGGCGTATGTGTGTTTCGATCACTTCGCGCTTGAGGCCAGTGATGCGGAGATTGTCGATTTCACCCGTGCGGTGGGTGAGGTGGCCAAGCAATTGGGCGTGCAACCCGGTGAATCTGGCGCGGGGTACCGGCTTTTGTCGAATGCGGGTGACGATGGCGTACAGGAGGTTCCGCATCTTCACGTGCATCTGGTAGCTGGCAGGCCACTGGGCCGCATGATCCAACCTGCACGCTGAATTCGCCAGTGGGCCCGCCCGCCTCCCCCTCGCGCGCGGACGCGCTCGGCCTGAGGGGGCGCCGCTGCGCGGCGGGGTGCATTCGGGGCTGGGTTAGGTCGGTTTCGTCAGGGACAGGAACACGTCTTCGAGGTGCGGTTCCACGCTGGTGACGTCTGCGATCGTGATACCGTGCGAGGCAAGCGTGGCGAAAATCGCATCAGGACCTGTTTCGGCGGGCGAATAGGTGAAGAGAAAACTGCCGTCGTCGCGCCGTTCAGCTTTCATCCCGGGCGGGGGCGGCGGCAGATCTGCCGGTTTGGCCGATGTGATCGCCAGAGATTTCTGATCGAGCCGGGACAGCAACGCAGACGTACTGTCCTGCGCGATCACCTCACCGTGGTTGATGATCGCGATCTCGTCACACATCTCCTCGGCTTCTTCGAGGTAGTGTGTGGTGAGGATGATCGTCGTGCCCTGCTCTTTGTTCAGCCGCCGGATATTGGTCCAGAGCATTTGGCGTAGTTCGATATCGACACCAGCGGTGGGCTCATCCAGCACGAGCACTTGGGGCTGGTGAACCAGCGCCTTTCCCAAGAGCAGTCTGCGCCGCATCCCGCCGGAGAGGGAGCGCGCATAGGCATCCGCTTTGTCTGCCAGGCCTACGAATTCGAGGATCTCTTCCGTCCGGCGCTGCGAACGGGGCACGCCATAGAGGCCAGCTTGGACATCAAGCGATCCACGCGGCGTGAAGAACGCATCGAGGTTCAATTCCTGCGGCATAACCCCGATGGAGGCGCGGGATTGGCGCGGGTTTTTGTCCTGATCGAAGCCCCAGATGCTCACTTTGCCTGCGCTTTTGAGCACGAGGCCGGCGAGTATGTTGATCAGTGTCGACTTGCCTGCGCCGTTGGGGCCCAAAAGCCCAAACACACTGCCTGCCGGAATGGCGAGGTCCACACCTTTGAGCGCTTCTTTTGCAGCGTCGCTTCCTGAGGCGGCATAGGTCTTGCGCAGCCCTGAGATCTCGATGGCGTTTTCGGGGGCTTGGCCGGGGGCAGTGGCGGAGGGGTCTTGGCTGGGCATGGAGGCTGACATAGGCTCACCCTCAAGATCAGGCAAGCAAGGGGCGAGACGCTGGGCCAGATATTAGCAATCGTATTGGGGCTGGTGGCGTGGGGTGCTTTGGCGCTGCGCACTTGGTTGTCCATGGGTGAGGGGTTCACGTTTCTAGAAGCGCTATGGGTCAACGGGCGCTTCTTTACGATCCTGACGAACCTTCTGATGGCGGTGAGCTTTACCTTGGTGGCGCTGGGCCGGGTGCCTGCGCCGCGCTGGCTGACAGGGCTGATGCTATGGATCGGGCTGGTGGGGTTGGTCTATCACGCCGTTCTTGCCGCCCTTTGGGACCCTGAGGGCCTTGTCCTGGTGGCGGACATTCTCGTGCACACGGTTACGCCTCTTGGCACCCTTATCTATTGGCTCTTTTTCGTGCGCAAAGGGGGGCTGCGGTGGGGTGATCTACGGCTCTGGATCGCCTGGCCGTTGCTATACTGCGTCTATGCACTGGGACGCGGGGCGGTGGATGGCATCTATCCTTATCCCTTCCTCGATGTGGGCGCGCTGGGCCTGTTGGGTGTTTTAACGAACGCGGCTGCACTGGGGGGGGCGTTTGCTCTGGCCGGTGCGGTGGTTCTGGCGCTGACGAGACGGACGGTGCGCTAGGTGAACCAAGAGCTTAGGTCGATGCAACCTCGCGAAGTTCATCCATCGATGTGCCTGCTTCATGGCTGGCAGAGGCAATGGCTTCCGCCAGGGTTTTGATTTCGCCTGCGATGACAGAAAAGCCGCGACCGGCTTCCCCCACGCGCGCGGCCTCCACAGCTGCGTTGAGTGAAATCAGACGAACAGATCGGCTGATGGCGTCGATCCGCCCCATGGCGGCTTTCGCACCCTCGGTCGCACCTTGGGCTGCCTTCTTGCGCGTTGCGTCGGCTTCGGCAAGATCGGCCTCCAAGAGGCGCATGAGTTCCGCAAACGTGCCACCAAAGAGGGCGTCGGCCTTGTCGGTGATGTCGAGGAAATAGGTGATGAGGCTCTCGGGTTCCTCATTCATGCGCCGCAAGCCTTCCTCCACCGCGCGATGAAACTCCCGCACAGCGTCGACGAGGTTGGGCACGGTGGCCGCCCGACTGCGGGCCCATGACACCGCGTGTTCATCGAGATCCTTGACCGTGCTGCCCCAAAGCAAAACGGCACAGGCATTGTCGACGCCCGACTTCGCGACATCGATCAGACTACGATAAAACGTCGCTTCACCGTCGGTTCGGGCATGCGCCACGAGGATGGCAAAGAAGAACACGCGCCCGATCTGAGACCGGAACTCCGTCACGGTGGAGTACACTTTCAACCGGGCGGCTTTGTCAGAGAGAGAGACGTATGCGGACATGGCTCGATAAAGCGCCAAGAGGTCTAAGATTCCGTGAACGGGGCTCATATTATTCCCGCAATACTCCGACCGCTCAGACGCTGGCCCCTCGTGCCGGGCTGTGCAAAACAGAACACAGAGAATTGGGAGAGCACCATGAGCGACGCGGCATTCGGAAAAGGTCATCACCTGCATCTGATCGATGGCTCGGCGTTCATCTTTCGCGCCTTCCATGCTTTGCCGCCGCTGACGCGGAAATCTGATGGTCTGCCGGTGGGCGCGGTGCAGGGGTTCTGCGACATGCTGCGCCGCTATATCGCGGTCAATACGGGGGCTGATGCGCCGACGCACTGCGCGGTGGTTTTCGACAAGGGATCGCACACGTTTCGCAACGACATGTACGATCTCTACAAGGCCAACCGGGACGCGATGCCCGAAGACCTGCGCCCGCAAATCCCGCTGACACGCGAGGCGACGCGCGCCTTCAACATCGCCTGTCTCGAGCAGGAGGGTTTTGAGGCCGACGACATCATCGCCACGCTCGCCTGCCGCGCCCGCGACGCAGGCGGCCGTGTGACGATCATCTCGTCGGACAAAGACCTCATGCAGCTCGTGGGCGGCGGGGTTGAGATGCTCGACGCTATGAAAAACAAGCGCATCGGCGTCGAAGGCGTGGAAGAGAAGTTTGGCGTCGGCCCAGAACGTGTGGTCGATGTCCAAGCGCTCGCCGGGGACAGCGTTGATAACGTGCCGGGGGCACCGGGGATCGGGATCAAGACAGCGGCACTGTTGATCAATGAATACGGCTCCCTCGAGGAGCTCTTGGATCGCGCTGAAGAGATCAAACAGCCCAAGCGCCGCCAGACGCTGATCGACAATCGCGCGCAGATCGAGCTGTCAAAGAAGCTTGTGCAACTCGATTGCGAGATGGAGCTCGATTACGGCCTCGAGACGCTCGAGGTGAAGGACCCGGAGCCTGAACGGCTGCTCGAATTCCTCGCTTCCATGGAGTTCCGCACGCTGTCGCGCCGCATGGCGGAGACGATGGGCGTTGAGGCGCCTGTGATCGCAGAGGCGCCGAAGGAAGACGCACCCGCGCCTGAGCAGGCCCCGATTGATCCCGAAAAGTACGAGATCGTGCGCGATGCGGCGGCTCTCGAGGCGTGGATCGCCAAGGCCTATGGCCGGGGCTATGTCGCCGTGGATACGGAGACAACGGGCCTCAATGAGATGCGCGCCGATCTCGTGGGCGTGTGTCTGTGCGTGGAGGCCGGGGAAGCCTGCTATCTACCACTTGCGCACAAGAAGGGCGGGGATGACCTCTTTGGTGGGGATGAGCTCTCCGAAGGGCAGATGCCATTCGATGAGGCGCTCGCGCTTCTTAAGCCCATGCTCGAGGATCCGTCGATCCTGAAAATCGGCCAGAACATGAAATACGACGCCAAGATACTAGCGCGTCTGGGCGTCACTGTGGACCCGATCGATGATACGATGCTGATGAGCTACGCGCTCAACGCAGGGCACCACAACCACGGGATGGACGCGCTGTCCGAGCGTTACCTTGGCCACCAACCTATCCCGATCAAAACGCTCTTGGGCTCCGGCAAATCCATGATCACCTTTGATCAAGTGCCGATCGATGAGGCCGCGAAATACGCCGCTGAAGACGCCGATATCACGCTGAGGCTCTGGCAGGAGTTCAAGCCGAAGCTCCACCGCTCCAAGGTGACGACGGTCTATGAAACCCTGGAACGCCCCCTGGTGCCGGTGCTCGCCAAGATGGAGATGGACGGCATCAAGGTCGACCGCGACACGCTGAGCCGTATGTCGAACGCCTTCAGCCAGAAGATGGCCGCGCTTGAGGATGAGATTCATGAGCTTGCGGGCGAAAAGTTCAACGTGGGCTCGCCCGCGCAGCTCGGTGACATCCTCTTTGACAAGATGAGCCTGCCGGGCGGCAAGAAGGGTAAGACGGGCAAATACTCCACCGGGGCCGATATCCTCGAAGAACTCGCGACGGAGCACGACCTGCCGGGCCGCGTGCTCGATTGGCGCCAGCTGTCCAAGCTGAAGTCCACCTACACGGACGCCCTTCAGGAGCACATCAACCCGGAGACGGGCCGCGTGCACACGTCCTATTCAATCGCAGGAGCCAACACCGGGCGCCTCGCCTCGACGGACCCGAACCTGCAGAACATCCCGATCCGCACCGAAGAAGGCCGCCGCATCCGTGAGGCGTTCGTGGCCGACGAGGGCAAGAGGCTCGTGGCACTCGACTATTCCCAGATCGAGCTGCGAATTCTGGCGCATATCGCTGACATCCCAGCACTTAAGAAGGCCTTTGCGGATGGTATCGACATCCACGCCATGACCGCGTCGGAGATGTTCAACGTGCCGCTTGATGAGATGACGCCAGAGGTGCGCCGTCAGGCCAAGGCAATCAATTTTGGTGTGATCTACGGCATCTCGGGCTTTGGCCTTGCGCGAAACCTACGCATCCCGCGCGACGAGGCGCAGAGGTTCATCGATACCTATTTCGAGCGTTTCCCAGGCATCAAACAGTACATGGCCGACACCACTGCATTTGCCAAAGAGCACATGCGGGTCGAGACGCTCTTTGGCCGCCGCATCCACACGCCTGAGATCAACGCAAAAGGCCCGACAGCCGGTTTTGCCAAGCGCGCGGCCATCAATGCACCCATTCAGGGCACAGCCGCCGACATAATTCGCCGCGCGATGGTGCGCATGCCCGATGCCATCGCCGGACTGCCCGCAAAGATGCTGCTGCAGGTCCATGACGAACTGCTCTTCGAGGTGGAAGACAGCGCCGTGGATGACCTCATCGGCGTGGCGCGCGACATCATGGAAAACGCCGCGATGCCGGTTGTGAAGATTGATGTCCCGCTCGTCGTCGATGCGGGTCAGGGCGCCAACTGGGCCGAGGCACACTAAGCGTCAAAGAAATACGTTGTTTCCCGTTTTGCGGTTAGTCTAGCCTGCCGCCTCTGCTAAATTGAAGAATTGTAAGCAACCCGGATAGCCGCATGCGTCTTGTCTTTATCTTCATCGCCGCCCTCTGGGCCGGAGCTGTCACAGCCAACGAGCCGCGCATTCAGCTGTTGGGCGACAGTCTGATGTCGTGGAACATGCTGACCGGTCGGTCTGTGCCCATGGTGCTGTCTGACCAGTTGGGAGAGAAGATCATCAATCGCTCCCGCACGGGGGCGATGTTCCGCGCAATCGCGCGCCAATACCGCCCGGGCAATCACGAATGGGTGGTGCTCAACGGCGGCGGCAACGACCTTTGGCTCGGTTGTGGCTGCACTAAATGCGCCGCGCGGATGGCTCAGATCATCTCTCCCGATGGGATGACCGGTGAGCTTCCCGAGCTCGTTTCGCGCATCAGGGCCAATGGGGCGCGCGTGCTCTATGTGGGCTATCTGCGGTCCCCCGATTTCGGCAGCCCCATCGAACACTGCCGTGATGACGGTGACGAGATGGAGCGCCGTGTGGCGTTGATGGCCGGGCGTATGGATGGCGTTTGGCTTGTTTCGAACAAGGAGGTCGTCCCGCCCGGAGACAAAAGCTTCCACGCCTTCGACCGCATACACCCATCCCCCAAAGGATCGCGCGTAATCGGCAAACGCATCGCCTCAGCGATCCGGCAACTCGACAAGTTGTGATCGTTCTTTTCAACAAGCCGATGAATGTGCTCAGCCAGTTCAGCGATGAGGGGCGCTGGCAGGGGCTCAAGCATTTCATCGATGTGCCCGGCGTCTACGCGGCGGGCCGACTCGACCGCGACAGTGAAGGCCTTTTGGTGCTGACCGATGATGGCCGCCTGCAGGCGCAGATCGCCTCACCTAAGTTCAAGCTGCCGAAGCGTTATCTGGTTCAAGTGGAAGGGTCGCCTGACGATGCCGCGCTGCAGGCCTTGCGCACAGGCGTTGAGCTCAAAGACGGCAAAACGCGCGTGGCGGAAGCTGAAGTGGTTGAGCCTCCCGCGCTGTGGGAGCGTGATCCGCCGGTGCGTGTGCGCAAAACGGTGCCCGATACGTGGGTCAGGCTGACGCTCCGCGAAGGGAAGAACCGCCAGATCAGACGCATGACCGCCGCCGTGGGCCATCCGACGCTGCGTCTCGTGCGGGAGGCTATTGGGCCTTGGGAGCTTGGCGCGTTACAACCGGGGCAGTGGATCACGACAACCCAGAGGCCCTGACATGCTCGTTCTCACCGAAATCGAAAACGACATCGCGACCGTCACGCTGAACCGGCCCGACAAGAAGAACGCCATGAGCCTCGATCTGCTCGCAGCACTCGTGGAAAGCTGTGCGACGCTGAAGGGCACTGAAGGTCTGCGCGCGGTGATCCTGACCGGGGCAGGGGATGTTTTCTCTGCCGGGATCGACGTGACGATGATGATGACGCTGGCGGGCAAGCTCGGTGACATCAAAGCCATGCTCGCGGACCCCGATGAGACCGGCGCGAACCCGTTTCAAGCCCCGGTGACGTGCTGGTCGGGCCTACCGGTGCCGGTGATTGCGGCGGTCGAGGGGCTTTGCTTCGGGGCGGGTATGCAGCTTGCACTCGGCGCTGATTTCCGCGTTGTAGCCCCTGCCACGCGCATGTCGATCATGGAGGCGAAATGGGGCCTGATCCCAGATATGGGCATTACCCATTCGCTGCCGAAACTCATGCCGGCCGATCAGGCCAAAATGCTGATGATGACGGGGCGCGAGTTCACGGGCGACGAGGCGCTTGCCATGGGCCTCGCGACCGAGGTCGACGCTGATCCCATGGCGCGCGCGCGGGAGCTGGCCGAACTGCTTGCCTCCAAGTCGCCCGATGCCGTCGCAGGCTCCAAACGCTTGGTGGAAGAGACCTGGGGTGGTGACGCTGAAGGTCTGGGCCTGGAAGCGGAGCTTCAGTCCGCGCTCATGGGCTCCCCCAATCAGATGGAGGCGGTCATGGCCAACTTGCAGAAGCGGCCGCCCAAGTTTGGCTGAGTTCGCGGAGATTGAGGTCAAAAGCCGCGCTGAGCTGCGCGACTGGATTGCTGCGAACCACACTCAGACGGAAAGCGTTTGGCTGGTTTTCTGGAAATAGAAAACGCTCCACTACACACCAATTGGCGAACTGATTTCGGAGCTCCTTTGCTGGCGCTGGGTGGACGCTGTCACGCGTGGGGTGGATGCGGATAGAACCTCCGTCCGCGCCGCGCCTCGGCGTGCGAAGTCTGCATGGCCGGCGGTGAACAAGGCCAAGGTGGAGGAGGCCCGCGCTGCGGGCCTCATGACCCCGGCGGGGAGGCCGTCATCACGGTGGCCAAGGAAAACGGGATGTGGGAATTCCTCGACGATGTCGAACGCCTCTAAGTGCCGGATGACCTCGTCGCGGCGCTGGGCGTCGCGCGTGCGGTGTGGGAGGGCTCTCCGCGCAGCGTAAAGCGCGGGATGCTTGAGTTCATCAAGACCGCCAAAAAGCCTGAGACGCGGGCCAAACGCATCGCCGACCTTGCTAAAGATGCCGGGCAGAGCCTGCGCCCCCGGAACTTCCGTTATAAGCTTTTGCGCGCCTTCAGCGCGGCTGAAATCGTGCCGTCGTCGAGATAGTCGAGCTCACCCCCCACGGGCACGCCTTGCGCGAGGCTCGTGACAGCCACCCCGGGCAGCTCGTCCGCGATGTAGTGGGCGGTGGTCTGGCCATCCACGGTGGCAGGCAGGGCGAGGATTACCTCGGCCACACCTTCTTCCGCGACGCGTTGCACGAGATGGGGGATGCGAAGTTCGTCGGGGCCCACGGCATCAAGCGCCGACAAGGTCCCGCCCAGCACATGGTAGCGGCCTTTAAAGACGGCGGCGCGTTCCATGGCCCAAAGATCGGCCACATCCTCGACGACGCAGATTTCACCGGTGGCGCGCTTGGGCGAGGTGCAGATGGAGCAACGATCGGAGGTGGTGATGTTCCCGCAGCTAACGCATTCACGGGCGGTGGCGGCCACCTCGGTCATCGCCTCAGCCAGCGGGCTCAGAAGCTGCCCGCGCTTTTTGACCAGATGCAGCGCCGCGCGACGGGCGGACCGTGGCCCAAGGCCCGGCAACCGCGCCATCAGGTCGATCAGCGTCTCAAGAGATGAAATGTCGTCGGCCATGCCTGCTCCGCTCTGCCTTGGACGCTGAAGTTAGCGCATCGGCAAGCATCTCGCCACAACCGGCTAAGGGGTCAGAACGGCAGCTTCATATCCGCCGGGAGGCCGAGCCCCTCGGTCAGCTTGCCCATCTCTTCCTGATGCTTCTCGGTGGCTTTCTTCTGCGCTTCCTTGATCGCGGCGAGGATCAGGTCTTCGACGACCTCTTTCTCGTTGGGATCAAAGATAGTGGGGTCGATATCGAGCGCTGTTAGTTCGCCTTTCGCAGTCGCCGTGGCCTTCACGAGGCCAGCACCGCTTTCGCCGACCACCGTCATGGTCGCGAGGCTTTCCTGGAGCTCAGCCATTTTCGACTGCATCTCCTGCGCTTTTTTCATCATCCCGGCCATATCGCCGAGGGCTCCGAGGCCTTTGAGCATAAGAATGTCTCCTTTTCTTCTTACTGGGGGTCCGAGCGCGTGAGTTCAAGGTATCGAAGGCCGGGTTTGCAGTTTCTCGTGAGCCTTTCCATATGTTAGTGTGAGGTAAGCAATGGATTTGACACGAGCAGCATGAGTGAATTGAGCACTCCCAAGGGCGCAGTGATGCCCAGACGAGCATTTTTCGCGGCGGCTTTGTCCGCGATCACCGCAGGTGGGGCCGTGGGCCTTGCGATGTGGGGCGGGGTTGATGCCCCGGCCACCGAGAGCTTCCAGTTTTCGCGCGGGGTATTATTTCAGGCCGGTGAAGCAGAGCGCCTGCAAGCGTATCTCGCGAAGGCCACGCTGGATGACCGGATTGATGTCACCATCATCGGACATTCTGGCACCGCTGGTGATGCCACGGCCAATACCGAGCTTAGTCAAAACCGCGCAGACATTGCGTTGGAGGCTGCGGCTACGCTGGGCATCGGACGTGGACGGCTGACAGCCATCGGTTTGGGCGGTGCGTCGCCTCTCGCTCAGGAGAGCGGGGAGAGCGACCGCGCCTGGCAGGCTCGGCTGGCCCGCGTTGAGGTCAGCATGCAGGTGCGCCGGTGAACCCGCGCACGAGCGTAGCTTTGGCGGCAGTGGTCGCAGCGGTGCTGTCGGCCGCCTTCGCGCTAGGTCTGCGTTTGCCGTTGCCGTTTGATGGTTTCGCGGCGGCGGCGGCGGCAGGCCTCGCTTTTCTGGGCACCTTGGCGCTGACGGCTTGGATGCCGGCAAGCTGGGTTTGGAGCGATGCTGAACGTTTGCGTCTGGCCTTTCAGGCGCGTCACGGGATCTCGGACGTAGCGGCGGGGTCCGCGCTTGTGGCCATCACAAGTGCCCATGACCGCGCCCGTGCCTTGCGCGTCTCAGCTGGCGCCATGCGCGAGGATATGGCCGAGGAAGTCGGCGCCGTTGCTGACCGCCTCGACGCCGCCGCGCGCGAGATTTTCTACGAGCCTTCGAACCAGCGTGCCCTGCGGGGCGTGATGGTCCGCTCAGAGCTGATCGAGGAGGCCGCAAGCGCCCATGCTGCGCTGCGCCGCAAAGCAGATGACGCTGTGGAGGAAACCTCTCGCGAGAAACTGCGCACAGCGCTTGAGGCGCTGAATGCCGCTTTTGACGCCACCGATCTGATGGCCGCGAAAGGCCTCCTACGGGAGGTCGAAGTAGCCTCGGACGTAGCAGAACGACTACTAACACCGCGCCGCGAGTTGCAGGCGCGCGAGACATCTTCTTGAGGGAGAGATCATGAAAATGATGCGAGCACTGACCGTAGCTTTGGCCGCATTGGCCGGGACCGCATATGCCGCGCCGGGCGACCGGCTGGCCGAAGTTGTGAGCGATCCGGTGCGTGATTGCGCTGCCGGGTGGAACCAGAACATGCCTCTGATTGCTTGGGGCGCTGATGGCGTGGTTGCCTGGGCGAACGGTGGCGCGCTGTCGAATGACGGCGGCAAACTGGGTGCGGCAGGTCTGCCGTTGGAGCTGTCGGTCGAAGACAGCTTCGAGGCTCAGCTCAAGGCCTATCTTGCCTGCGAGACCCCTTACCTGCGCGGTACGCTTGGCATGCTCGCCTCAGCGGCGCCCGTGACGGAGTTTGATGCCCGCACGGAACAGATCGTCTTCTTCAAACACTCCTTCTCCGCCGGTGACGGGATCGTTGCCGCCGAAGGGATCGGCCGGATTGGCGATCTCTCTGGCAAGCGGATTGCCATTCAGGCCAACGGTCCTCACGTGGACTTCGTGGGCCGGATCCTCGCAGATGGCGGCCTGTCGTTCTCGGACGTTGAGATCGTGTGGGTCGCGGACCTGACCGGTGATGGCGACACGCCGTCTGCGGCAATCACGGACGGGCGTGCTGACGCGGCAGCGGTGATCCTGCCTGACGCGCGTTTCCTGACGTCGGGCGGTAATGTTGGCACGGGCGCAGAAGGGTCGATCCGCGGTGCGACGATCCTCATCTCCACACAGGAAGCGGCCTCGGTGATTGGTGACTATATCGCCGTTCGCGCCGACTACTTCGACGCCAATAAAGACGACATCCAGCGCATGGTGAACGTCCTCTTCCAGGCAGAAGAAGAAATGCGTGCTTTCATGGCCCAAGATGGCGATCCGCGTCAGCAGCAGATGGCCGCGCTTATGGCGGGTGATTTCCTTGGCGGCTTGCCTCTCGAAGAGGGTGTCTTTCTTTGGCAGGATGCGATCACCGACGGTTGGGCAGGCAATGCCAAGCACTTTGCGGACGCCACTGAAGCCCGCCGCTATGATGTGCTGCTTGAAGAAGTGAACGCGGCTCTGCGCGGTGCAGACCGCCTCGAGGCGCCCGCAAATCTGGCCACCGCTGAATGGGATTACACCGCGCTGACGGGCGGCCTGACGGACCTCGACGAGCGCCAGATCGCGGCCTTTGATCCCGCCGCGGCGGCGGTAGCCGTCCAAAAGCTGCGCCGCACGGGCCAGCTGGATGCAAACACGAAGATCGACTTCGAAGTGTTTTTCGAGCCTGACTCGACCTCGTTCCCTGTGTCGCTCTACGCGCAGGACTTTGAAGAAATCCTGCGCCTTGCGTCCACGTATTCGGGCGCGATCATCACCGTCGAAGGGCATTCGGACCCGCTCCACTTCCTACGCCGCGAGAAAGCGGGCGCTGACAATCAGGAGCTTCGCGCCATCCGGACCTCGACGCAGAACCTGTCCCTCGACCGTGCGATCGCTGTGGTAGAGGCGTTGTCGTCCTATTCGGGCGACATTGGCGTGCGGATGAATCGTGACCAGTTCACGGTGGACGGCGTTGGTATCTCCACGCCGCGGCACAACCCGCCTGCAACCGAAGCCGAGTGGCGCGAGAATATGCGCGTCGTTTTCCGTGTTCTTACCGTACAGGCCGAAGCCACCAGCTTCGCGCCGCTGGATTGAGGTGGGTCTGATGCTCAAGAAGCTCTTTCCCGTCGCCATTATCGGCGTTCTCGCGGTGGCGATCATTCAGGATATCTTGTTCTCTAGCTCTGACCCCACGCCAGTGAGCAGCTTCAGCGAACCGGTGGAGCCCAACTGGTCCGCCATCGCCGCTTGGCCTACGCAGGAGGCTGCGCTGGTCGAGGCGGCGCCTGACCCAAACCGGCGCATCACGGCCATCGTGCTCGATGACAGTGGCTCCATGGGCTCTGATATCGAAGACGCGAAAACCGCGATTGTAGCAGCGCTTGATGCGATGGACGCAAACGATCGTGTGGGTGTAACGGCGCTTAACCGTGGCGTGGTCTGGGATTTCTCCACGGTGGAAGATGCGCGTTCCGGGCTTGCCCGCGCGTTGGCACCGATCCAGAGCGATGGGTCCACGCCCCTCACCAGCGCGGTGATGTCGGCGCGCGCCGGGCTGGAACAAGAGGCAAGTGTTGTCCGTGGCTTCGGAACGTTTCGCATGATCATCACTACTGATGGTATCGCGGACGATGGCCGCGCGCTCGATCTGGCGGTGGCAGACCTTGCTGAGACGACGCCTATCCAGATCACCACGATCGGGATCGGTATCGACGGCGGGCACGTGCTGCGGCGCGATGATCTGGGTACCTTTGTCGATGTCGCCAATGTCGCCGCGCTGCGCGGGGCGCTGGAAGCAGCCGTGGCCGAAAACACCGATTTCGCCGCGATCACGGACTTTGGAGGGGATGGCTGATGGGACGCCGCGTTGACCTGAACTGGGACGAATGGAACCCGGGGCTCGATACCGATGAGATGAGCTTGCGCGACGTGCTGGCAACGATGCCTGCCGCCAATGCCGAGGACGTGCCCGAGATCATCCAGAAGTACGAGAACCCCAAAAGCCCGGACGCCCTGCCGGGCTCTATCGAGCTTGATCGTCACGACTGCATCCACGTCCTGCTTGGCCGTGGCCTCCATGTGCAGGACGAAGCTTTCGTGATCGGTGCGACGATGGGCGCGGCTTCCGATATTACTGACGAGTACATCGATTTCTTCATTCGCGTGTCCACGCAGGAATATCCCAAGCACTGGCGTTTTGAGGAGGAGCACATCGCCTCCTTCCGCCTCGGCGTGGGCTTCGCGGTCGACAACATGAACAATAAGGATCTGCACCTCATCCCGATGGAGGCGGAGCCTTTCCAGTCCATGACTGTTCGCGAATTCCGCAAGGAGATTGGGGTCAACAAGGCAGAGATGCGCGCCTATTATCGCAAGGCTGAGCTCTTGGTGCCGGGGACGAAAGCCTCGCGCCGTTTGGATACCTCGTCGCAGCGCAACGACACGCGGCTTGGGCATCGAGACGAAGACAGCTAGGCGCGCAAGTCCTCGACCAGTGGACGTGTGGTAGCGATCCAAGCGGGTAGCAGCGACAGGAGCGACGCGGCACTTGTGAAGCCTGCGGCCAGTTGAAATTCGTCCCAGCCCAACCGCGCAGTGACGATGATCTGCGTTTGTGCGGAGATCGTGTCGGAGACGACTGCCGTGCCTGCCGCGCCCAGCAAAAGGCCCAGGGCGGCGCCTGCGCAAATCATCAGCGTGGCAAAGGACCAACTCAGCGCGAAGGCGAACCGCTTCGGCGCGCCCAGCGCGCGAAGCAGGGCAACCCGACGTGCTAGAAGGCGCATGAGGATCGTAAGCCCCGCCAGAACGCTTACGGCGACAAGAGCCTGTGTCACGATTGTTAGAGTGCTTATCACACTGCGGATATCGCCCATGATCGCATGAAGCTCGGCCAGGACGGTGCCGGGAAAGAAGGCCATCGTTTCGGTGGTGGAGAACTCATTTCGCAGGGAATACGCCTCCCATAGAGACTCCGTGGTCACGAGAATGGCTGGCGTGCCAGGAAAGCTCGCAGGGTCAAAAGGCGGTCCTACTGTGCCGCCCCAATCCAACGGATGCCCATTGGGGAGGGCGTGCACCTCCCACACCTGTTCGACCGGGACGAGGATCGCGTTGTCCCAAGGCGACCCCGTGGGCGGCATGATCCCAGTGACAGTCAGTTCTGCCCCGTGTTCGTCAAGCTCATCATGGTTGCCTGTGCCATGGACGGGCTCGAACTCCTCCCCGAGGGCCAGCGCTACGCCCGTGCCGATGACTGCTTCGTCTTCAGTCTTGAAAACGCGCCCTGCGGCGAGGCCATCGGAAAGGTGGGTCACAAAGCCCGGTGTCGTGCCAACCACAGGCGCGCCTTCATAGCTGTCCCCGAAGGCAAGGGGGGTCGCGGACGCCACAAGCGGATGCTGCGCGACCCGATCGTATATGTCGGCGCCCAGAAGCTGCATCTGCGAGGGATGGAGGTAGACCGTCGCGAGCATCGTCGTAATCTCGTTTCCGGGGGGCGCGATGATGAGGTCAAACTTGTCTGCAGAGCGCGCCATGCCCTCGCGCAGCCCGCGTTCCTGCGCGGTCAGCCCCACGCTCATCGCCACCGCGACCGCGATTAGCCCCGTGAAAACCAGGCTCAGCCCCCAATGGCGCCGGAAGAGGCCGCGCAACAGAGGCCAAAGGCTGTAGCCCCGTGGGATCAGCGCCAAGGAAAGGCCCAAGGGCGCCAGCAACAGCACGAGAAGCACGAGGTCGCGCAGATTTCCGGGAAGCGTGGACCAAAACTCACCCATGGGCGCAGCCTTTGTCGGGCAGCGGCGCTCCATGGGCGCGATTCGATAGGGTCGACTTGGTCATGCTCACTGGTAACGCTGGCTTGGACGGGGTGCCATGCCCGGTATCACGATCGCCAAACCGGGTTCGTCCAGGCGCGGGTTCCATCTGTGCCCACCACGGTGAGGCGGACCCACGGGCTGTCGCCGGTGTTCAAAAGTGGCAGGCTTACTTCGGTTCCGCCATCGAGATGGGCGTAGTCCACATGCCATCCGCGGCCTTGCACGCTCACCGACGTGGCCGGGCTGCAGACCACCTCCACGACGCCCTTGGACCACCGCACATCTTCGATGGTGGGCCCGCAGGAGGCATAGCTGTGCCCCGCCTTGAGCGCGGCAAGAAGGGCCTCGGGCGTGTTCTCCTCGGCCTTCACCATTTGCCAGCCGCCGAAGTAGTCGCCGGGACGAAAATGGGCGTCGTCGGTGGCGCACAGCGTCAAGCGCCGGCCTTCCTCCGTGAGGCGGTCGAAATGCCAATGGCCGCGCCCACGATCGGCCTCGACCTCGCAGGAGTGGTTGTAGATTTCGACAGCGTGCGCGGCATCAATGCTGCGCGCATCCGCAAGGCTCAAGCCGCCCCATTCGGGGTGAGCGATGATCACGAAGGCACCTGCTTCTCGGGCACGGCGGGCGATATCTGGGCCGCTCTCCATCCCATCAACAGGGACAAAATGGGGCGCGCTGCCATGGGCGAAATCCGCAGGGAGCCCCACGGCCACGATGTGCCAAAGGTCCCCGTTCTCCATCGCACCGGAGTGCAATTCGGCACCTAGCAGCGTTTTGAAGGTGGGGGTCTGGAACCCTTCGGTGCGGGCAATCGGGAAATCATAGAGCCCGATGAAATGATCCGTGACGGCCAAGAAATCATAGCCTTCGTCGGCGTAGCGGCGGCAGACTTCCTCGGGGGGCAAGACGCCGTCCGAGAGGTTCGAGTGCGTGTGCAAGTTGCCGCGCCAGAAGCGTCCGGGCGAGGTGAAGGCGGGGTCTTCCATGGCGTGAACCTTGTTGCTCTCACGATCCGGTCTGTGGGCCACGTGAAAAGTCAGAATTGCTCCAGCTCGCGGGTGACAGCTGCGCGCCAGCTTGCGCTCGATTGCAACACCGAAGGTAGGAGGTCAGGCAAGTCTAAAATATGCTCGAGGGTCGCGGGGCGCAGTTCCGCTGCTCGGGGGTCGGCAACTTCAGGAGTGCGCTGCAGATATGTGATCCACGCGGCGGTGGCATAGGCGAAGGGCGCAAGGTCTTGCCCGCGTTCCAGAGCCGTCACCGCGGGGGCGAAGATACGCTGCGGCATCTTCTGGGAGCCATCCATCGCGATCTGAGCCGTTTGATGCGCCAAATGCGGGTTGCGGAACCGGGCCAGAAGGTCCCGCGCATAGGCGTTGAAATCGGTGCCCGGCAGCGGGTCCAGCGTGGCCACAGCAGCGCCCATGTGAACCGCCACCCGGCTTGCGAGGGCCTCATCGTTCATCACGTCGCGCACGGTCTCAAGCCCCGCCACCTGTCCGGCATAGGCCAGCATCGAATGCGCCCCGTTGAGCATGCGTATCTTCATCTCTTCATAGGGGGTCACGTCCGTGACGAATTGAGCGGGCCAATCTGGACGCCCATCGGGGAAGTCATCTTCTATCACCCACTGTCGGAAGGCCTCGCATTCCTCGGCATTGGGGCCACCCTCGGCGACGGTGGCTTCGGTTCGCGAAGGTGTGATGCGGTCGACCATGGTGGAAGGGAAGGAGACCGCCTTTGCCACCCAATCGCCCGCCTCACCCGCCTCGTCGATCAGCAATTGGCGCAGCACACGCCCGTTGCTGGGGAGGTTGTCGCATGACAGGCAGGTGAAGGGCGGCACAGCTGCGTCCCGACGTGCCGCGAGCGCCTCCCACAATAGGTGCGTCATGGCGCCCGGTGCATAGGCCTTTTCGGTCACCGTCAGGCTCACGACTTTCGTTTCACGATCCGTGAGGGCAGCCATGGCAGCCGCTGGCGCTGAGGGCACATGGATGACCTCGCGCAGCACATCAATCTCGCGCCTCTCTGTGCCTGCCTCGCTGCGTTCGAGCAGCGTGTAGGTGCCTTGGAATTCATCCCGTGCCTTGGGCGATCTGAGGGCGAGGCCGGTAATCTCCCACCCCCCTGCTTCCTGAGTGTAGGCGGCAAGGTGGGCCTTGAAGAACGCGCCCGGGCCCAGATGCACGATCCGGCTCATGCGTGCTCCAGCGCCGCGATAGCGCCGCGTAGTTCGGCAAGGCCCTTAAGGCGGCCAACAAGCGGATAGCCCGGTTGCGCTTCGCGGTTTTGGTCGTCGACGATGTCTTGGCCATGGTCAGGTCGGAAGGGGATCGATGCATCCGCGCGCCCCTCGGATCGGCGGCGCGCTTCTTCGGCCACGACGGCCTTCAGCAGCGCGACCATATCGGTCCCCCCGGCGAGATGTTCATCCTCAAAGAACGACGTCCTGAGGTCCGCCCCCTCCCGCGTGACATTCCTGAGATGAAGGAAATGCACCTTGGGGCCGAGACGCGCCATCATGTCTGGCAAATCATTGTCAGGGCGCGCGCCCAGCGATCCTGAGCACAGCGTCACACCATTGGCGGGGCTGTCGATGGCATCGAGCACCGTTTGATAGTCTCTCTCCGTCGATATGACGCGTGGTAGGCCCATCAGCGGGAAGGGCGGGTCATCAGGATGGCAGCAGAGCCTGAGGCCGAGGTCTTCTGCGGTGGGCACAACCTCTGACAAGAAGTCGATCAAGTGGCCGCGAAGCCGCGTGGCGTCGATCTCAGAATAAAGGGCAAGCTGCGCGCGTACGTCGTCGAGCGAATATCCCGCCGCAGCGCCCGGCAGACCCATGGTCACCGTCCGCGCGAGCGCTGCCCGGGCATCATCATCCATGCTCGCATGACGCGCGGCGGCTGTAGCGCGCAGGGCCTCGTCGTAGTCTTCGGCAGCGCTCGGGCGCGCAAGGAGGTGAATGTCGAAGGCCGCAAAGTCTGCGAGATCAAAGCGCATGCACGTCGCCCCGTTCGGGCGCCGATGGGCGAGATCGGTGCGTGTCCAATCGAGTACCGGCATGAAGTTGTAGCAAATGACCTCGACGTTCGCGTCTGCCAGGGCGCGCAAGCTATCGCGGTAGGCATCGAGATGCGCGCGCCAATCGCCGTCTTGTCGCTTGATCTCCTCCGAGACGGGCAAGCTTTCTACGACGTCCCAAGTCAGATCAGAGGCGGTGCCGTCCTCGAAGGTGGCTACCTCACGTTGCCTTTTTGCGATTTCGTCCGCTGTCCAGACCTCGCCTGCGGGCAAGTGATGCAAGGCTGTGACGACGCCTTCTGCGCCTGCCTGGGCGATATCGCGCGTGCTCACACGGTCAGGTGGTCCGAACCAGCGCCAGGTCTGTCTCATGTTTGGCTTCCTCCGCGCCGTGTCTCGGCCGCCAGCCTACGCAAAGCCAGTCACGGCGCAAGCACGCGAAGGTGATGGCGAAACTCCGCAGGGTTGGGCTAGATGCGCGGTGAAGAACGCCGGGTGCGCGAGGCATCCGCAGGAGATACGTCGCCCCATGGACCAACACCCTTTTACACAGGACCTCGTATTTATCGGTGGCGGGCACACGCACGCGCTGGTGTTGCATGAATGGGCGATGAAGCCGCTGCCCGGCGGGCGGTTGACCGTTATCAACCCGGAGCCTGTCGCCGCCTACTCAGGGATGCTGCCGGGCTATATCGCCGGGCATTACCGCCGCGATGAGCTTGATATCGATCTGGTGCGCCTGTGTCGCCGCGCAGGCGCTCGGCTGGTGATCGGCAAGGCTAATGCCATCGATCGGGAAGAGAAGCTCGTACATGTGCCGGGCCGTCCCCCGATCGCCTATGATGTGGCATCAATCGATGTTGGCATCACCAGCACGCTGACCCGGCTTGAGGGGTTTGCGGAACATGGCCTCCCGGCCAAGCCGCTGTCTCTGTTTGCGAAAGCGTGGAAGGCCTACCGCGCGAACGCTGAGGGCAAGGCTGAGATCGTTGTCCTTGGCGCGGGCGTGGCTGGCGCCGAGGTGGTCATGGCCATGGTTCATGCGCTGCGCGAAGACGGTCGTGCGCATCAGGTGACGCTTATCGATCAGGGGCCGGCCTACGCGGCGTTGGGGCCGCGCGCCTCCGCGGCCCTGCGCGCAGCAGTGGCAGATCACGGCGTGCGCCTGATTGAGAACACGAAGCCCACGGCGGTGCGCGCGGACGCCGTCGTTCTGGAAACGGGGGAGGAGATCGCCGCCAACCTCGTTGTGGGGGCGGCAGGGTCGAACCCTTATCCGTGGCTCGAGGCCACGGGGCTCACCGATAACGCGGGTTTCATCCCGGTGGACCGCTACTTGCGCAGCCGCGATCAAGACATCTTCGCCGTGGGCGATTGCGCGGCCATGGAAACGCCGCGCCCGAAATCGGGCGTCTATGCCGTGCGGCAGGCGCCCTTTCTCACGGCCAATCTGCGCAACGCGCTGTCGGGTTCCGGTCCGAAAAAGCCGTACGTGCCGCAGAAAGACTACCTCAAGCTCATCTCGCTTGGCCGCAAGACAGCCCTGGGGGAGAAATGGGGGCTTAGCACCACGGCTGACCGTCTGTGGAAGCTCAAAGACGATATCGACGACAAGTTCATGACCAAGCTCAACCAGCCGGTGCCGGACATGAGCAAGGTTCCGTTTCCGCGCGCCAAGGGCTCTGCACCCGCGATGATTTGTGCTGGCTGCGGCTCGAAGGTGGGTCAGGGGGCGCTGAAAAATGCGCTGGGCCCGGATGGCGCGCGCGATGATGCCGCTGTGCTTGAGGGCGGGCGCGTTATCTCCGTCGATCACCTGCGTGCCTTTGTGGACGATCCGGTGCGCATGGCTCAGATCGCGGTGACCCACGCTATGGGAGATGTCTGGGCCATGGGTGCCCAGCCAGAGACTGCGCTTGCCTCGGTCATTCTCCCGCGCCAGTCCTCAGAGCTCGCCGCACGCGAACTGGGTGAGTTGATGAGCGCTTTACGCGCGGCGGTGGAAGCGACCGGCGCCAAGCTGGTGGGCGGACACACGACCCAAGGGTCGGAGCTTACCCTGGGGCTCACCGTGACAGGCCGCCTGCAGGACGACCCCATTACGCTGGCAGGCGCCCAGCCGGGCGACGCCCTTGTGCTCACAAAGCCCATCGGGTCTGGCGTGCTCATGGCGGCTGCAATGCAAGGCCGCGCGCGCGGCTGGGACGTGTTCCACGCGTGGGAGGCGATGGCCGCGCCACAGGCGCAAGCTGCGGCTATCCTGAAAGACGCCCATGCCATGACCGATGTCACGGGCTTTGGCCTCTATGGGCATCTGAAAGGGATCTGCGAGGCCTCTGGCACAAGGGCGGAGCTTTGGCTGGAACAAGTCCCCCTTCTCGAAGGCGCTCTGCAGCTTTCAACGGATGGCATTCGGTCCACGCTCTACCCTGAGAACGCAGCCGGGGACGCAACTGAGGATCCGCGCCGGGCGCTACTCTACGATCCCCAGACGGGGGGCGGGCTCTTGGCCGCTGTGGCAGATGAAGCGGTTGCCGAGGCGCTTAGGGCCGCAGGCGTTCAGGCCGCCGTTGTCGGGCGTGTGACCGAAGGTTCAGGCGTCTCGATCATCTGAGCAATTTTCCCAGCCGCTTGTATCAGCGTCGCGGCGCTCAGGTCCTCTAGCGCGAGGTCCGTCACGGGCACCTCAGGGCGCCCCTTTTGAGCCCGACGGTAAGCTGGATCATAGTGATCCTCCGCCAGCGCCTGACACAGGGCCTCTTTGTCGCCGCCGTCGATGAGGGCGTCCCATGCCGCGAGTGTCGCAGCCCCGCGCACCCGGCGCAGCGGTGAGAGCTTGCCGCGCAGTTTCTCGCCATCGGCGAGGATATCCTCGTAGACCCGAGCCAAATAGGCGGCCCGCGCTGGCATGGGGGCCGAAAGCTCAATAACCGGCGCATCTTTCATGGCCGCCCAAAGCGACGGGGGCAGCGTGAGTTGTCCGATTTTTGACGATTCAGCCTCAACAAGGACGGGCCTCGATGGATCAAGGCGGGTGAGGTCCACGGCAAGCTGGGTCTCAAAGGCTTTCTGCGACGGCTGCGGTTCAGGCCATGCGCCCAGCAGCGATCCGCGGTGCCGCGCAAGCCCTTCCAAATCGATGACCTGCACGCCTGCGGCCTTGATCAGGGGCAAAAGCTCGGTCTTGGCCGTGCCTGTATAGCCGCCAAGCCGGACCACGCTCATAGGCAGCGGATCGTCATAGAGCGCTTTGACGACGAGGCGGCGGAATGTGCGGTAGCCGCCCCCGATCACCTCACTGCGCCAACCGATTTCCTTGAGCATCCACGCGAAGGAGCCGGAGCGCTGCCCCCCGCGCCAGCAGTAGACGAGCGGTCGCCAGCCGCCCTCTTTATCGGCAAGTTCGGTCTCGATGTGGCGCGAAGCGTTCCGGAACACTTTGGCCGCGCCGATCTTGCGCGCGCGGAAGGTCGAGACCTGCTTGTACATCGTCCCCACCTCGGCGCGCTCGTCGTTGTCGAGCACGGGCAGGTTGATCGCCCCGGGGATGTGATCCTCGGCGTATTCCGCAGGCGACCGCACATCGATCACTGTGTCGGCTGGATGCGCCAGAAGCGCTGCCAGAGATGAAAATTCCGTCATCTGTCTACCTTAGTACCGTGGCCGTGCCTTGACACCTGCGCCCATCGCGCAACCCTTACACCAAACAGGGAGATAGAACATGCGCGCACTTCTTCTCGCGGCCCTCGTGGCCAGCCCGGCGGCAGCGGAAGTTACCATCAGCCACGGATACTCCGCCTTTGGAGGTCTGAAATATGGCCCGGACTTCACGCATTTCGACTATTCGAACCCAGAGGCCCCACAGGGGGGCACGATGGCGCAGCGCCAGCTGTTCGGAAACCGGACCTTCGATAGCTTCAACTCCTGGATCATCAAGGGCGACAACGCACCCGAAGTGTCGGTCCATATGTACGACACGCTGATGGTCAGCGCCCATGACGAGCCCGATTCCATCTACGGCCTCATCGCTGAAACGATCGAGTACCCGGAAGATCTCAGCTACATCATCTTCAACCTGCGTCCGGAGGCGCGGTTCCACGATGGCGAGGCGCTGACGGCCTCTGACGTCGTCTTCACCTTCGACAAGCTCAAGACCGAGGGCCATCCCTATTACCGCAACCTCCTTGCGGGCGTTGAGACTGTGACGGCCGAAGGCGATCACCGGGTGCGTCTGGACCTCGCTGAAGGGGCGGGCAGCTCCTACCCCGGCGATATCAGCGGCCTGCCAGTGTTGCCTGAGCACTTCTACGGCGAAGAGACGCCTTTCGACGAAACCTGGCTTGAGGTGCCCGTGGGCTCGGGCCCCTACCTCCTCGATGACTTCGAACAGGGCCGGAGCCTGCGCTTCTGCAAGGACCCAGACTATTGGGCCAACGACCTCGCCGTGAATGCGGGCAAAAACAACTTCGAGTGCTTTGAGTATGAATACTTCGTCGATGACCTCGTGGGGCTCGAGGCCTTCGCCGCTGGTGAGTACACGATGCGGACGGAGTACCGCTCCGCGTCATGGGCCAATGGCTATAACTTCCCTGCTGCCGAGGCAGGCTGGGTCAAACAGATGCTGATCGACGACGGTCGCCCCTCCACCGCGCAAGGCATGTGGTTCAACCTGCGCCGCGAGAAGTTTCAGGATATCCGCGTGCGCCAGGCCGTGGACCTCGCATTCAACTTCGATTGGACGAACGAGAGTGTGTTCTACAACGCCTACCAGCGCACAGATAGCTTCTTTGAAAACACTGTGATGCAGGCCGAGGGAATGCCCGAAGGCGCAGAGCTCGAGATTTTGGAGGAGTTCCGTGATCAACTGCCCGAGACAGTGTTCACTCAGACAGCGTTTAGCCCCTACAACGGCGGCCCGCGCCTGAGGGATCGCCGCGCGATCTCGCGCGCCTCGGCACTGCTAGACGACGCGGGCTGGGTTGTCGGGGACGACGGCATGCGCCGCAACGCCGATGGTGAGGTGCTGCGCATCGAGATCGTGGACGACAGCCGCAGCTTGGAACGCATCATCCTACCCTTTGTCGAGAACCTCGATAGCCTTGGCATCGACGCAGAATTCGTGCTGCTCGATCCCTCGCAATGGACCGAACGTCGCCAGAAGTTCGACTTCGACATGTCCTTCACGGCCTGGAGCGTGTCTGTCACGCCGGGTGCCAACATGCGCGCCTTCTATGGCTCCGCAGCGGCGGAGGCAGAAGGATCAAACAACCTTTCGGGCCTCGCTGATCCGGTGGTCGACGCGCTCATCGAACGCGCCACCGCCGCCGAAAGCCGAGAAGAGCTGAACGTGATCGTCGCCGCCCTCGACCGCGTCTTGCGCGATCGTCAGATCTGGGTCGGCGCATGGTACCTTGGTTTTCACCGTGTAGCTGTCTGGGACATCTTCGGCATGCCTGAGGAGCCCGCGCTCTATGACTTTAACCGTGGCGTGGAGTTTTGGTGGCTCGATCAGGAAAAGCTCGACGCCATCACCAGCGCCGGAGGGCTCTAGGCGCTGGGCCCCAGAAACGTCAGCCCATTCGTTTGGCGCAGATAGTCCTCGAAGAACGTGGAAAACGTCGCCACGAGCGGCGGCAATGCGACGTAGGGCGGGTAGTAAAGTGTGAGCCACAGGGCCGGTAGATCCCAATCCGGCAGGACGCGCTGAACCTCACCGCTCGCGACGCCGGGCTCCACCAGAAAGTCCGGAAGGACGGTGATACCCACCCCCGCCCGGGCGAGGCCGTAGAGCAAATCCCCGTTGTTGCTGACGACGCCCGTGCCTGCCGTCACCACGCGCTTGGCCGCGCCTTTTGTGAAGGTCCAGGTCTCCGCAGCGCCGGTTTCGGAATAGGACAGCGCAATCGCGGGGTCGATATCCTCGGGCCGTATGGGTTCTGGGACGCGTTCAAAGAGGGCGGGCGCAGCCACCGCGTGTCGCGGGACCTCGCAGAGCTTGCGCCATATGGTCGAGACATCGGACGGCGGCCCCGAGACGCGAATGGCAAGGTCGCAATCCGCCTCCATGATGTCCACGAACGCATCGGTCAGGTGCAGATCAAGTTCAATGGCAGGGTAGGCGAGGCGGAAGGCCTCCACGACCTGAGGCATGAGGCGTAGTCCCAACGAAAGCGGCGCATTGATGCGCAAGCGCCCTTTGTCGGGTCGGCGTGACGCGCTGATCTCAACCCGTGCCGCGTCGAATTCTTCAAGGATGGGGCGGTACCGTGCTGCGATCGCAGCCCCATCAGCGGTGAGCGACACGGCCCTTGTCGTCCGCAACAAAAGCTGGGCGCCCAAGTCACCCTCAAGGGTAGCGATCGTCCGGGTCACCGTCGCCGGTGTTAGGTTCAGCACACGCGCTGCGCCCGAAAAGCTCAGCTGATCGGCGACGGCAAGGAAGATGCGGATGGGTCTGAGTTCGTCCATTGTTGCGAATATCGTAATTGTAAAGCGACTATAATTGCAATTCACGTCACCTTTCTGGCCGCTATCTATGGGGCAACAGTAAAGGAACACGACCATGATCACCGATATCAAGGGCCTCCATCACGTCACCTCCATGGCGGGCGATCCCAACGTCAACAACGCGTTCTTCACCGATACGCTGGGGCTGCGCCGGGTGAAGAAAACCGTGAATTTCGACGCGCCAGACGTCTATCACCTCTACTACGGCGACGAGGTTGGCACGCCCGGCTCCGTGATGACCTACTTCCCGTTCCCCGGCATGCCGAAGGGTGCGCGAGGCACGGGCGAGGTTGGCGTGACCGAGTTTGCCGTTCCCAAAGGCGCATTGCCCTACTGGCAGGAACGCTTCTCCGCCAAAGGTATGTCCTCTCAATCCGGGTCGGCCTTCGGCGAGCAACGTCTGTCCTTTGAGGGCCCCGACGGCGATGCCTTCGCCCTTGTTGAATCTGAGGAACGTGGCCGCGAGGCATGGACCGGCAACGGCGTCGGCACCGCTGAAGGTGTGTTGGGGTTCCATGGCGCTCGCTTTGCCTTACGCGACGCGGCAGCCACGGGCGAGCTCCTAGAGTTCATGGGCTACCAAAAGGCGGAAACCGAGGGCAACGTCACGCGCTACCTCGTCGAAGGCGGAAACGCAGCCGACACGATCGACCTCGAAGAGGCACCTGGCGCACCCACAGCCCGCCAAGGTGGTGGCTCGGTGCATCACATCGCATTCGCCGTGGAGGACCGTGCCGCTCAGTTGCGCGTTCGTCAGCAGCTGATGGATACCGGCTACAACGTCACCCCCGTGATCGACCGCGACTACTTCTGGGCGATTTACTTCCGAACCCCTGGCGGCGTGCTCTTTGAGATTGCCACGAACGAGCCAGGCTTCGACCGGGATGAGGACACCGCGCACCTCGGCGAGGCGCTAAAGCTGCCGACACAGCACGAGCACCTTCGCCCCAAATTGGAAGAGCTGTTGCCAGAGATCACCGCATGACCTACCACGCACGCATACACGAGGGGAGGAGGGGCGCCCCCCTCCTCCTCGCCCTGCACGGAACGGGCGGGAACGAAGATCAGTTCTTCGACCTCTCGCGCCAACTCCTTCCGGATGCCACGGTCGTGTCACCCCGCGGCGATGTCAGCGAATTCGGCGCCGCGCGGTTTTTCCGACGGACTGGGGAAGGTGTCTACGACATGGCTGACTTGTCTCGTGCCATCGACAAAATGGCGGCTTACCTCGGCAGCTTTGATCACAACGGCCCCATCTATGCGTTCGGTTATTCCAACGGCGCGAATATCCTAGCCGCCTTGATTATAGAGAACCCGGAACTTGTTGAGCGGGCAGGGCTCCTGCATCCGCTCATCCCATGGAACCCGGCTCCTGTAGACTTGGTTGGCAAAGACGTTTTGATCACAGCCGGCCAAAACGATCCCATCACGCCATGGGCCGAGAGCCAGCGCCTTCAGCAATGGTTTGAGGACCAAGGAGCGCGTGTCCAAGGCCACGTTCATGCTGGTGGACACGAGCTGCGACCCGAGGAAGTCACTGCGCTTCATGATCTGTTGACTGGTCAGGTGGCCGGCTAAGGCTGCCTCCGGCGGAAGTACACTCGCACGAAGAAGACAGGCGTCGCGCCATTCTTCGTGCTTTGTACTTCGGGGAGTGTGAGGAGCCGGCCCCTCACGAAACTTCGGTCCTATTGGGCCCAAGGTCTAATGGGAGCGCCAAGTGACACGAGGCGGCCCGACGAGGGCCGCCATAACTAGGTTAGTAGACGTCGCGGACGTAGCGCTTTTCGCGCTTGAGAGTGTTTACGTATTCGGCTGCGCCGTCATGGTTCATGCCACCATGCTCCGCGATCACGCGGTGGAGGGCTGTATCCACATCTTTGGCCATGCGCGTTGCGTCGCCGCAAACGTAGAAATGGCCACCCTCTTCCAGCATGGCGAAAAGATCTTTGCCGTTTTCTTCCATCCGGTGCTGGACGTAGAGTTTCTCTTTCTGATCGCGCGAGAAGGCGAGGTCGAGCCGGGTCAGCAGGCCCGAAGACGACATCTCCGAGAGTTCATCTTCATAGATGAAGTCGCTGGCGCGGTGTTGGTCGCCGAAGAAGAGCCAGTTCGTACCAGCGGCGCCGCGCTCACGCCGGGCCTGCAGGAAGGCGCGGAAGGGCGCGATGCCTGTGCCGGGGCCAACCATGACCATCGGGACGTCGTCGTCCGTCGGAATGCGGAAGCTTTTGTTCGGGCTCATGAAAATGCCCACTTCGGCGCCTTCTGGGGCCATATCTGCAAGGAAGGTGGACGCCACGCCCTTGTGCGCGCGGCCTTCAGCCATCCAGCGCACGGCGGCGACGGTCAGGTGCACTTCGCCCGGATTTGCCACGGGGCAGGACGAAATCGAATAGGCGCGGTGCTGGAGTGGTTTCAGCCAGCTCACCACTTCATCCGCCGAGAGCTTCAGCTCCGGGTTCAGATTCATCAGATCAAGCGCGTCTTTGCTCCATAGGAACGCTTCGAGCGCTTCTTTGTCGCCGTTCGACTGCACATGGGTCAGCTCATCGTGTCCCGCGCGCTTTTCGATTTCGCGAATGAACTCGCGGCCGGGTGTCATGATCTCAAAGCGGTGCGTGAGGAGCTTACCCAGCGGCGCATCATGGCCTTCGACGGCGTCATCTGCTTCGGCCCCGAGGCGTTGCATCCAGGCGTCCACCAGATCAGGCGCGTTGATCGGCATCACACCCAGCGCGTCACCGGCTTCGTAGCTCAGGCCGCTTTCGCCCAGACCGAAGGAGATATGGCGGATCTCCTTCGCGGAGTTCGTGCCCGACAGCAGGCGGTTTTCCACGATCGGCGAGGGGAAGGGGTTCTTGCGATTGTAGCCGTCCTTCTTGGCCACGACGAGCGGCTCGTCAGCGACGTTGGTGGCGTTCACATCCGCCGTGGGTACCGTCTCCATGAGCCAAGCGGAGGCCGCATCTTCAAAGTCTACGTCACAGTCAATCCGCGCGCCGAGACGCTTGGCGCCCAGCTGTTCGAGGCGCGTGTCGATGACTTTACCGGCCTGACAGAATTCGTCGTAGGAGGTGTCACCGAGGGCGAGCACTGCGTAGTTCAACGACTCCATGCGCGGCGCGGTGGAGGCAGACAGCGCCTCCCAGAACATGTGCGCGTTGTCGGGCATCTCGCCCTCGCCATAGGTGGAGACGACGATGATCACGTTCTCCATTGCCGCGAGTTGATCCATCTCGATGGCATCGAGCTCGTTCACGCGGGGCTGGAAGCCACGGGTCTTGCAGAGTGCTGCGGCCTCTTCGGCGAGGCCCTCGGCGTTACCCGTTTGCGTGCCGTAGAGAATATCGAGCGGCTTGGCCTGAACCTGTTGCGCACCGGGCGCGACGGCACCGCCAGCCACGCCAGCAGCAGCGCGGGAGTGCAGGCCTGCAAGGAAGCCACCCAGCCAAGCGCGCTGGTCACCGGAGAACGGCGCGTCGGCAGGGATATAAGGTGATTGCTGAGATATCTGAGCCATCAATTTACTCCGCAGCGGTGCGCGCGATCAGATCGGGCAGCGCGTTTTGAGAGAAGAGTTCGTCGAAGGACGGGATCTCGCCCAGGGCCGCGCGGTTCTTGGCGGACTGGTGCATGATCCATGCGTAGGTGCCGGGGCTATCCATGCTCAGAATGTTGCGCATCGACAGGGCCTGTTTGAAGTCGCTCAGACGCTTGTGCGCAACGAGAGCGGCAAGCTCCTCATCCGAGTAATCCGCAACGGCCTGCTTGGCGTGCTTTGCGAGTGCCATTATCAGCGCGTAATCCTCCGTAAGGATCAGGTTCTTGACGGCCTTGTCTTTGGAGATTTGATCGGCATTGGCGCCGACGCGCTTTTCGGCGTGAACCTGTGCCATCTCGAGGACGGTGTAGGCGTTTACCAAGCGGTACATGTTCGCGCTGTCCATCTCGCCGTAGGCCGGCATTGCACCACGCAGCACAGGGCGGCCGTTCTTGTAGCCACGCTTAAGCTCCATGATCTGGTGCATGGAAAGCGCCGTTGCGAGCTCGTCGACAAGGTCCTTGCGGGAGCGGGCAGCGAGAATCGCGTCCTGGTCCTGATATTGAAGAAGCGCTTTAGGCATGACCCACGCCATGTGGTGTTGGGTCGTGGCCCAGTCAGACAGCAACTGTTCAGCCTTTTTGGAGCCGGTCGCCTCGTAGTGCCACGTAAGCATCTGGAAGACGGCGTCCTTGTGGATCTCACCCTCGGCAGAGCCATCGGTGAGTGTGCCCATGAAGACGGAGTCGTCGCTGATCGCGTCTTTCAGTTCGCCCAGCGGATCGTACTGATAAGCAAAGCCACCGGACATGCCATTGCCGTAACCCTTTGAGAAACCGCCAAGGTTCAGGATCGCGCCGTTGGTCATGTATTCCGCGCAGAAATCGCCCACGCCTTCGACAACGGCAGTGGCGCCAGAGTTGCGGACCGCGAAGCGATCACCGGCCTGACCCTCGATGAAGGTGCGGCCACCGGTGGCGCCAAAGAGCGCGAAGTTGCCGATCAGCACGTTTTCACGTCCGTTCGAACCGCCTGGAGATTTCACTATGATCTCACCGCCCGATGCGCCTTTGCCGACGCCGTCGTTGCAGGTGCCGGTGTGGTCCATGACCATGCCATCGTTGCAGAACGCGCCAAACGACTGACCCGCGGAACCCTGCGTGACCACGCGGATGGAGCGTGGATCAAGGTAGCGACGGCCGCGCACGTCCTGGTGAGCGGCAGCTGGCAAGCGCAGCATGTCATGGTTCAGCAAACGTTCGATATCGATCGCGAGCTGACCGCCCAGCGTCTTGTTGCGGTTGTTGAGCGGCGCGTTTGGCTTGAGCGTGATCTCGGTCTCGTTGCCGTCCAGAAGACGGGCTTTCACCTGATCGAGCAGCGCGTCGTCTACTTCGAAGTCACGCTCCAGATAGGTGGGATTCTCCACCGTGATCTCGGGCACATTGGTCAGCATCGCACGCAGGTTCAGCTTGCCCACTGCTGCGTCGTGGTCGAGCAGGTGCAGAAGGTCTGCACGGCCGCGCGCCTCGTCGAGGGATTTGAAGCCGAGCGTCGCGAGGATCTCCCGCACTTCATGGGCAATGTTGAGCAGGTACTGCGCAAGCGCGCGAGGGTCGCCGTCGAACACTTCGGGGTTCGTGGTCAGGCCCGCCGGGCACTTCACGTTGCAGTTCTTGGCCATGACGCACTTGAGCATCATGAGCGCCGTGGTCCCGAACTCGAAGCTGTCGCCGCCGAGGAGGGAGGCTTTCACAACGTCCGAGCCCGTCTGCATCGCGCCCGAGCAGCGCAGCATCACCTTTTGGCGGATGCCGTTGGCGCAGAGCGCCTGATGCACCTCTGCGATGCCAATCTCAGCCGCGCGACCGGTGTATTTCAGCGACGTTACGGAGGCCGCACCCGTGCCACCGGTGGAACCAGCGACGTTGATGACGTCAGCGCCGGCCTTGGCCACGCCCACGGCGATGGTGCCGATGCCCTCGGAGCTCACCAGTTTGACGATCACGCGCACGCGCGCGGCTTTTGCGTCGTGGATCAGCTGACCGAGGTCTTCGATCGAGTAGGTGTCGTGGTGGGGCGGGGGCGAGATAAGTTCGACACCCGGGGTGCCGCCACGGGCCGCCGCGATTTCCACGGTTACCTTTGGTGCAGGCAGCTGGCCGCCCTCACCGGGCTTGGCGCCCTGACCAATCTTGATCTCCACCTCTTCGAGGTTCGGATCGGCAAGGTAGCCGGCCCATACGCCAAAGCGGCCCGATGCGAACTGCTTGATGCGCGAGGCGCGGATCGTGCCGTAGCGCGAGATGTGTTCGCCACCCTCGCCGGAGTTCGACATGCCGCCGGCCATGTTGGTGCCGTGGGCCACAGCTTCGTGTGCGGAGGCCACGAGAGCACCGTGAGACATGGCGCCCGACGCAAGGCGGGACGTGATCTCATGCGCGGGCTGAACGTCTGCTATCTCGATGCGATCCGGCGCGGGGCGGATGCGGCTCAGGTAGTCCAGAGCCCAGCCCTTCGCGGCGATCTTCAAAGCACCTTTGGTGATATGGTGCCCTTCGACATCGTCGCCGAAACGCTGAACGAGGCTCTCACCCAACGCATCAAGGCGGCCCATGTCGGAGGCCTTCGGCCCCGACAGACGCAGCAGGAATTCTCCTTTGCCCAAAGCCTCAACAACGAGGCCTCGGATGACAAAGTCATTATTTCCCGCACGGTTGAAGAGCATCATCTCTTTCTTGATGTCTTCGACCTTGTCCATGAACGTGATGTCCGCAGGGAAGGCGAGGACGTCGCGGAGAGCAGCCGGACGGCGGTGCCGCTCTTCGGCCATCAGCTGGCTGAAGCGGCGGTAGCCGGGGGTGATCTCGAAGCTGTCGATCTGCTCTTCCGATAGTTTCTCGAAGCTCGTGTTCACATAGCCTTGCTCGTCGATGCCGAAAGCGTCGTCCATCTGGCGCAGGGTCATCAGGCGCAGCGGATCGGTTTCCCCGTCGAGCGCGTTGTTCGCGGCAGGCTTGTCAAAGGCGATGGTTTCTTCGGTGAGGTCCACGAAGCCGCGCACGGCGGTGGTGCCATAGCTGTGGCCCGCTCCCTCAGCGCGCTCTTTGAAGAGGCCCAGGATCGGGATGTCAGCATCCGTTTCCACGGTCATCGCGCGCTGGTGCCAGTCGACCACGCTCTGCGCCACGCGGTCAAAGCGAACACCGCCCACAGGCGTTTTCATGTTCGGGAAGTAGCGGGCAAAGACCGGATCATTGGTGTCGAGGAAGTTCGGCTCGAAGAATTCACCGCCGGAGTAGGATTCGACCGTACAAAGGCCGACCTTACCCATGGTCTTCATCAGCGCCTTCTCACAGGCTTTCTGGAACTTGGCGAAACCGGCATAGGCGCCCTCTTGGCCAAAGAGCTCTTCCGCGCGGAGGCGAACGGCCAGCGGGTAGACCGCCGAGGCGCCAAAGCCCAAGGCACAAGACACGTGGTGCGACGAGCTCAGCTGCCCGGATTCCACGACGAGCGACACCTTAAAGCGCAGCCCCTCTTCGATCAGGCGCTGGTTGATCGCCGACACGGCCAGCGTCATCGGCAACGGCGCTTGCGTTTTGGAGACATGGCGGTCCGTCAGGATCGCGATACCGCCCTTTTCGCGGGCGAACTTCACTACGTCGTTTGCGACAGCGTCGACCGCCTCGGTCAGCGCACGTTCATTGGCGGCACCATCGTTGAAAACGGGCGCATAAAGTATGTCGAAACGATCCCAAGGCGTGATATCCTGCTTCTTGATCTTGAGCATGGACGACATGCTCAGGATGGGCGTGTTCACGACGATCTGGCGCGACCGGGACTTGCCCATGTGCGGCTTTTCACCCAGCGCCACGCGCAGGGTCATGCCGTCGGCTTCACGGATGGAATCGAGTGGGGGGTTCGTCACCTGCGCAAAACGCTGCGAGAAGTATTTGGCGACGCCACCTTCTTGATCGCTGAGCGCGTTGATCGCGTTCCCGTAGCCCATGGCCGAGACCTTCTCGACGCCGTTTTGCAGCATCGGGTCCATGAGGAACTTAAAGCTCTCTTGGTTGTGGGTGTAGGCCACGTACCGCGCGGGCGTGGACATATCGCCCAGGTAGCGCATGGCCGCCAGGGCAGGGTCGTCGTCCGCAGAAGGCAGATCGTCGATGTTGACGGCTGCCGCTTCAAGAAGGGCTGGGTAGTCCTCAGCCTGCGCCAGCATCTCCAGCGCGTCTTCGGTCTCGTACGTCTTCTTTTCTGCGTGGTTGTAATAGATCATCCCACCTGCCGCCACGCGACCACGGCGGATCACCGTCTCTGGCTCGAAAGAGATCTGACCAGCCTCGGACATCACGGCGAGGTATTCCTCGGTCTCGACCGAGCGCAGCGGGCGCAGGCCAAGGCGGTCGAGGCGGGCACCCACGATGTTGCCGTCGCCAAAGATGAGCGCGGCCGGGCCGTCGTTCTTTTCTTCAAAAAGCGAGAAGTATTCGAGCATCGCGCGCACGTCGCCGCTTATGCGTTCGTCGTTCTCCCATGCAGGCGGCATCATCGCGACCACGGCGGTCACGAGGTCCACGCCTTCTTCAAAGACGCGTGCGTTGAGCGTCTGGTCGAGACGGCAGCTGTCGGATTGACCCTTCGGACGCACGATCGCTTTGTTCCGCGCCAGCGCGACAGCAGCTTCCGACAAACGGTTCTTCTTGTCCGTGTTCAGCTCGCCGTTGTGGGCCATCAGGCGGAACGGCTGCGCCATCGAGGGGTGCGGCTCGGTATTCGTGGAGAACCGGGTGTGAAAGTACATCGTGTGCACTTCATGATCCATGTCCCAGAGGTCTTTGAAGTAAGGCAGCACTTCCCAGGAATTCAGGCGGCCTTTGAAATTCTGGATGCGCGCCGACAGTGACAGCGGGTAGAGGCCGTCGAGCTCGGGCACGGTGTAGGCCACGGCTTCAATCTCGAGGAGTACGGTGTGGATGCGGCTGTCGAGTGCCGCCCCACGCAGGTCTTCAGGTGCCTCAAAAATCCACTGGCGGATCGGAAGCTGCCACTTCACGGCGCGCGGGCCAATCTTGGTGTCATCGACTTCGACCTCACGGGTCGCGAGGGTGGTAAAGCCCCATTCCTTCAACGTCGCTTCAATTAGCTCTACAGCGCGCGGATGCTGACTTGCGTCCTCAGGCATGAAGAAGTTGCCCACGCCAAAGGTGCCGAGCTTAAGCTCCTGACCGGCAAGCTTGGAAAAGAACTTCTGGGACAGATCAACAGTAATACCTGCGCCATCGCCCACGCCTTCCGACGACATGCCGCCGCGGTGCGGAACGGCACAAAGCGCTTCGTGCCCTTTGACCAGCAGATCATGTGTCTGTGTCCCGTCTTTTCGTGTGAGGAAACCAACCCCACAGGAGCTTTTTTCAAGGGAAGCGTCATAAAGACCGGTCGAGGGCGTCATGTCAGTCACGGGCGGTGTCCTTTGGCGGCGGTGAAGCCTGTCAAAGCCATGCGGGTGTTGGCACTGGCGGTTGTGTAGATCGGGTGGGCGTGGACGGAATCCCGCCTCCCCGGCAGCTTGGGAGGCCCGAATACCCTCTCTTGAGGGGCTGTGGCAAGGGCACTGAGGCAAAAAAGGTAAGAAAGGGTGACATTTTTTCCAGGCCCCTTGCCGGGCCGCCTTACTACTTAGTCCGCGTCGCGCTTTAGGCGAACAACTTGAGCCTCCCGTGCCCCTGGAAGGTTGAGGCATCAATGTTCCAGAGGCCGCCGAGCAGCCCATCATAGAGCGCGCGGTAGTCTGTTGTGTGGACGAGGTCGTCGTCTTTGAGCCGTGTGAGATCGACCCGCGCACCTCCAAAGCCACCCGCAACGGCCCCGCCAGAGACAAAGACCGGGGCGGCCGTGCCGTGGTCTGTGCCTGCGCTTCCGTTCTCGCGCGCGGTCCGGCCGAACTCGGAATAGGTGACGACGGCGACGTCGTTCCAGCGTCCCATCTCGCGGGCTGCCTTGGCAAAAGCGGCGACGGCGTCGGAAAGCTCCTCCAGAAGGAACGTATGGGCGTCAGGCTGGTTGTCATGGGTGTCAAAGCCGTGCAGCTGCACCTTGTAGACCGGTACTTCCGCCCCTGCATCCATGAGCCGCGCGACCGAATGCAGCTGTTCCCCCAGCAGCGTCTCCGGGAAGTCGAAGGACCGCGCGGCCCCGCGCTCCAGGCGTGCGGCGATGGCGCCGCCGGTGATTTCGGCGGCCTCATAGGCCCCGAGCACGTGATCCAGCGCCGATGTCGTCTGTGGTCGGATGGCATGAGGCATGCTCTCAAGACTGCGCAACGTTTCGAGGAAAGTTTCCTCGTCCTCGATGACCGAGAAGCGGCCTTGCCCGCGGAGCGGCCCGCTTTGGCCGCCAAGCACGAGGCCGTCGGCATCGGTGCCCGTGGGCGCGCCTTTCTCGAACGCGTGGGAGATCCAGCCGGTGCGATCTTTGGTCTGGGCACCGCGCCCGACATTCCAGATCTCGATTGATCGGAAGTGGGACCGGTTGGGGTCTGGATAGCCGACCCCTTCCACGATTTGCATATCGCCCGCTTCCCAGAGGCCCGCCATGCCCCGCATCGCGGGATGAAGGGCGGTGTCGCGGTCGAGGTTCAGGCCCTCGGTGATCCCAATCGTGGGGCGCAGCCCGTGGTAGGCTGCATCTGTCAGCGGCACGACGGTGTTGAGCCCGTCATTGCCGCCGGCCAGTTCAATCAGGATCAGTGTCTTGGCACTGTCGGGCGTGGCGCCCGCGGCGGTCACGAAACCCGGGAGGGTAATGGCAGGGAGGGTGGCGCCCATGGTCGCAAGGAAGCGACGGCGAGAAAGTTCGTTGGTCATGATCTTTCCTTTCACTTGATCTGGTAGGCCGGGCTGAGGAGGAGCGCGCGCATCCATTCCTCGGCATCTGCATTGGTCAGCGTGGCCGGCAGTGGCGTGGGTAGGGGGAGGAGGGCCTCCATCGCGGCGTAGCGCTCGGGGTATGCTGCCAACCATGCCTCCGCGCTGGCGTAGGTCGTTGCAGGGGCGGAGTAGATTTCGCGCGTGGCGATGAAGTCGTCGACGTAATCGTCGATGTCGTCGACGCTGCTCATCATGCTGAGGCCCGCGATACCGTCAGATCCCGCCCGACTGGGGGCAAGGATCAGCTCTCCGGGGGCACCCATGGAGCCGCGCGCGTACATGGCTGCCCGGTCTGCCATGCCAGCAAGCACCGCGTAGGTGGGCGGCGTGTATTCATCGTCAGGCACAGGTTGCCAAGCGAGCGACGTCTCGGTCTCTGCAAAGAGGGAGGGGAGCTGGCCAATCACAGTGCGCAGCATGTCCTCGGCGCCGTCAGCCAAAGGGGCTTCTATCTCGGCCTCGTCATCAAAGAGATAGACGCCGAACCAGCCGTCATAGTCTTCAGCAAAGGCGCGGGTGGCGCCCGTGCAGATGGGCCCGCAATTGTCGACGTGCATCCAGATTGCAACGCCGTCGTCGTCTTCCGCTTCTTCGAGCACGACATTCAGGTTGCGGAAGGTCTCCGCCCCATGGCTCACGTCAAAGAGCGTGATGACACCCATGGTACCGCCTTCTTCGGTATATTCCGCCCACTGGCCGAAGACGCGACCCACGCGCAAAGCATCCTCAGGCAGAGCAGGCGCGGCTTCTGCTTGGGTCGCCTGCATGCCGTCCGGCCCGTCGAACCCTTCGTCGATCAAGTAGGTCAGGACCTGCGATCGCATGAGCGCAGATGAGGTGTTGATCCAGGCCTCACCGCCTTCCCAGCCCGCCACATTGGGCGGATGGAAAAGGTGCTGCCCCATTTCCTCGAGGATCCACACCGTCTCGGACATGGGCACGTCGGCGCGGCCCGTAGTGCGGATCGTTCCCGCGATAAGCTCCACGGGTGATTTGATCAGGCTGCCGCGGTTGGTTTCATCCCAGAAAGCATCTGTCAGAAAGAGCGCTTCGAGGAGCGGTTTCAGCTCCAGCCCTGCGTCTTTCCAGACGGCTGTCAGCCGCGTGACTTCGGCAGGGTCCGGGGTCGGCGAGATGAACGCCTGCCAGAGCTTTTCGACCACGTAGGGCCCAAAGTTTGCGTCGTTCAGGACCGTGTCAGCGAGGCCCGTCGCATCGAACCGGCCTGTCTTTCCAAGGATCGTCTTTCGCCCGTTGTCGTGGTCTTCGGCATAGAAGGCATATTTGAAATCGTCGCCAACAGAGTGCCCGGTCAACGCGCGCGCGGCTTCTTTGACGTCCGCCTCGGTGTAGCCGCGCCCTTCGCCCAGGGTGAACAGCTCCAGAAACTCGCGCCCGAGGTTTTCGTTCGGGTCGTCGGCAAAGTTCTCGGTGTTGGAGAGGTAAGTGAGCATCGCCGGGTCTCGCAGGATGCCATGCGCCAGATCGGCAAAGTTCCCAGCGGCGTGACGCCGGAAGAAGGCATTCTGGTGGGCCATCCACTGGCTGTTCTCCTCGTTCTCGAATGAGGTCGCGAAGTGGTCATGCCAAAAGAGGGTCAGCCGTTCAGTGAGCGGGGAGGGGGTCGACACCATCTCGGCCATCCACCAGGCGGTGAGCTCGCCCATTTCGAGGTAGCGGTTGGTGTAGAAGAGCTCCTGCTCAGTCTGGCTCAGGGTCCAGACAGGCTCGTAGGGATAGATCCAGCCAGTGGCCCACTCGGGCATCGGCGTGGTCGGTTCGCTCTGCAGGCCCGCGATGATTTGGGCCACGGCGGTCTCGGCGGACATGCCGGTGAAATTCTGGATCTCGGCGGGTGAGGCGCCAAAGCCCGTGCGGGCCACGAGGTGCCGCGCCTCGGCGCGGGTGAGGGCGTCGGGTGCGGCGAGGGCGGAGGTGCCCATCAGGATCGCTGTGGCAGTGAGGAATGCGCGATGCATCTTGTATCTCCGGTCTGTTGCTGGAGATCGACATATGCGCCCGCGCGGGGCAGCGGTGTTACAAGACCACGCCCGCTTTCATACGTTTTTGTATGGTTCGGGGATCAGCCTTGGGAGGGCGGCAGCGCGATGCTGAAAACAGCGCCCTTGGCGCGCGTGTCCAATGTGATCGTCATCGCGTGCAGATCAGCAATGGATTTAACGAGCGCGAGGCCAAGGCCCGAGCCCGGGTTCGTACGGCTCGAATCCGCGCGGTAGAAGCGTTCGAAGATGCGGGAATGGTGGGCGGGTGGAATGCCGGGACCGTCGTCACCGATCGTCAGGGCCGAGGCGCTCAGCGTCAGCTGGACCTGAGCGGCATCGCGCGAATGCTCCAGCGCGTTTTCGAGGAGGTTTGACAGCATCTGCTCCAGCAGTTCGCGATCCCCATCGAGCGCCACGCCAGGCGCCACGCTGACCTCCAGCGACTTCTGGGCATCCTCGAATACCGGGGCATAGGCTTCGCCCATGTTGGCCACGATCTCGGAGAGGTCGAGCGGCGCGAAGGCTGCCTTGCGACGACCGCTTTCGACTTCTCCCAAGCGCAGGAGGGCCTCGAAAATGCGCAGCAGCTCATCGAGGTAATCTTGAGCGGCCTCGATGTGGCCCTGCAGCGCGGCAGGGTCACCTGCATCACGCTCCATCAGCTCAAGGCGCCCGCCGATATTGGCCAGCGGCGTCTTCAGATCATGGGCGACGCCAACGGAAACCGCTTCGATATTGGCATTCAGCTGCGCCAAGGCGCCCAGCATGTGGTTGATGCCACCTGCAAGACGATCGAATTCATCGTTTTGGCCCGTCTCGGGGGCGCGGCGGGCCATGTCACCCTCCGCGATAGCGGCTGTGGTGGCCGAGATCACCTCGATCCGGCGCAGCACGTCGCGGCTCAGGAAATAACCGACGAAGAGCGCCAAAGGCAGGCCGATGAGGAAAAGCGCGAAGGTGCCAAATTGCGCAAAGGCGAGGATGTCGCTGCGTTCGTCCGGCTCAAACCGGGCAGTCACGGCGTAGCCGCCATCGTAGCCGAACTTCACGCCACGGATGGGCACGTCGATCTCCGGATGGAACAGCTCGGCCCCTGCTTTCAAATCAGTGGGGTAGAGATCGCCGTAACCCGCAAGAAGTTCGTCTTCTTCGTCACGGAAAGCGTAGATGAAGCTGCCTTCTTCGAGCGGCTCATAAAGGAAGTCGTCCTCCCAGATTCGTTCGTCACCGGCATAGGCATCGAGGAAGTCTTCGATACCATTCTCCGTTATGTCGGCCTCGATCCAGGCGACCTCTGCCTCGAGAAGCTGCCATTCCGTCGAGGCGAGATTGGCGCGCCACAAGAGCGTCAGCGCCCAAAGCACGCCGAGCGCGATCAGGACAAAGATCCCAAACGCGCGCAGAACGCGGGCGAAGGTAGTGGATCTGACGACGCTACGGCGCATCGATCACATATCCTGAGCCGCGCACGGT
Source organism: Paracoccaceae bacterium (assembly GCA_022448245.1). Lineage (GTDB taxonomy): Bacteria > Pseudomonadota > Alphaproteobacteria > Rhodobacterales > Rhodobacteraceae > Shimia_B. The sequence continues at coordinate 324,211 of JAKVCO010000006.1, read as the reverse complement.
ACGGATCATCTCGTGCTCAAAGGGCTTATCCACCTTGGCGCGCAGGCGGCTCATGTGGGTTTGCACGAGCGAGGTCTTCGGGTCGAACCGATAGCCCCAGACTTTCTCGAGAAGCATGGTTTTTGTCACCACGGTGCCCGGGTTCTGAAGCATGAATTCGAGGAGTTTGAATTCAAGCGGAGAAAGGTCGAGCAGTTCCCCCGCGCGCGTGGCCTCGCGCTTGAGGCGGTCGAGGCGGATATCGCCTAGCGTCAGATCAGCCTCCGGTTCGGCCATCGCCGGGCGCCGGGCGATGGTTTTCAGGCGCGCGACAAGCTCGCTCAGCGCGAAGGGTTTCACGAGGTAGTCGTCGGCGCCGGCCTCGAGGCCCGCCACGCGGTCATCAATAGCCGAGCGCGCGGTGAGCATGATGACAGGCGTCGTGATCTGCGCCCCGCGCATGAGTTTCAGCACGTCGATCCCGTCCATGCCGGGCATCATCCGGTCCAGCACGATAGCATCATAGCTATGCGCCGCGAGATCGAGCATCGCCGCGCGCGGTTCGGCAAACGCCGTTACGGCAAAGCCGGCCTCGCCCAACCCGCGGGCGAGGTAGTCACGCGTTTCCGCATCATCTTCGACGACCATCAATTTCATCCCGGCACGCTATCCGCGCTGATTCCGGCCGGTCAAGCGAACGTCGGCGCGCCCGTCAGGTAGGCAAAGCCGTTCCCCGGCAGGTTGAGCGTGCCATCCTCAAGCGCACATGCGCTGGGCCCTGTTATCTCGGCGGGCCCTGCCAGGCGCACCACAACGGGCTCGGGCGAGAGGTTGAAGATGCAGGTCTGGTCTTCGCCACGCCGGAACGCGAGGATAGGTTCGGGCGCGTCAAGGAACGTTGTGCGCCCCCTGCGCATAGCCTCTGAAGAACGGCGGAAGCTGAGGGATTCGCGGTAAGCGTGAAGCACGCTGTCGTTGGCAGCCTCCTGCGCATCCACTGAACGTGCCTGCTGCGGTGCCTTCACAGGCAGCCAAGGGGTTGCCTCGGAGAAGCCAGCATTTTGCGCATCCGCTTCCCACACCATGGGCGTGCGGCACCCATCGCGACCCTTAACCTCAGGCCAAAAGCGCAGGCCCGGCGGATCGGTGAGCTCGTGATACTCCATGTCGCTTTCCAACTGGCCGAGCTCTTCGCCCTGATAGAGGCCCACATTGCCTTCGAGCGCGCAGAGAAGCGCGATCGACTGGCGGGCGAGCGCGTCGGACGAGGCGCCATGGTCCGCCCAGCGGCTGACATGGCGTACGCAGTCATGGTTCGAGAAGGACCAGCAGGGCCAACTGTCTGGCGCAGCAGCAAAGAACTGCTCCACGTTGCGGCGGAAGTGGCCCGCGCTAAAGTTTGGCCCGAGGAGCTCGAACGAATAGGCCATGTGGAGCCGGTCAGGGCCTGCGGTGTAGTCTCCCATAAGCTCCAGCGCTTTGTCGCCGGTCTCCGAGATTTCGCCTACGACCATCGTGTCGTCGTAGCGATCCGTGAGCTTGCGCAGACGCGTAAGGAAAGCGATGACCTCCGGTTGGTTCTTGTCGTGGATGTGCTGCTGATGGCCATAGGTCTCAGACGCCTGGGCACGGTCTTCGGCCGGGGCAGGCGGGTTGTTCCGCAACCGGATGTCGTGGAAGTAGAAATTCGCCACATCGAGGCGGAAACCATCGACGCCGCGGTCCAGCCAGAACTGCACCTCGCCCAGAAGAGCGTCCTGCACCTCCGGGTTCCAGAGGTTGAGGTCCGGCTGCTCCGTCAGGAAGTTGTGCAAAAAATACTGATGGCGCCGCGGCTCCCATTCCCAGGCTGCGCCACCAAAGACGGACTGCCAGTTGTTGGGCGGCGTGCCGTCCTCAGAGGGATCGGCCCAGACGTACCAATCGGCTTTGGGGTTGTCGCGAGAGGTCCGCGATTCCTTGAACCACTCATGCTGGTCGGAGGAATGCGACAGCACTTGATCGATGATGACCTTCAGGCCAAGCTCGTGCGCGTGGGCCAAGAGCGCGTCGAAATCCTGGAGCGATCCAAAAAGCGGGTCCACGCCTCGGTAGTCGGCCACGTCATAGCCCATGTCTTTCATGGGCGACGGGAAGAAGGGGGACAGCCAGATTGCGTCAGCGCCGAGTTCGGCCACGTGATCCAATCGGCGCGTAATACCGGCCAGATCGCCGACACCGTCACCATTGTCGTCCTGAAACGAGCGCGGGTAGATCTGATAGATCACCGCGCCGCGCCACCAATCGCTCGCCATGAGCGCCTCCATTTGGTTCGGGAAACAGTGATTTCGCGCTTAGCCGATTCGTAGGAAGCGTCAATTGCGGGAATTCAGTATCCTGCGCGATCTGCCGCCATTGTGGGCGTTGCCGGAGCCCGCACGATCTCAGGGATTGATGCCAAGAGCAGTCGCATTTCTTCCAACGCAGCAAGGAAGTCGCTGGAATCATCCCCTTCACACAGAAGCATGGCGTAGGCGTGGGCGGCGCTCCTTTGACCGCGTAAAGTGCTTACGAGCGCGCCCATAAAATGCCGTTCTGCCTCGCAAAGCACCCGGGACAACCGGGGTGCGAAAACTCGAGAGGCGATGACCTTAACAGCCGCACCGCGTTCACCGCGCCCAAGAGCTCATGGGCGATTCTCGGGGCCAAGTTGGGACCGAAATGCGCTGAAGCGAGGGATCCGGCCTGCATCCACCCATGCGAGCCCGGGTCCGTGAACGTCAGCAAATAAAAGCGCATGAGCTCCAGAAAGGTGCTTTCCCGAACGGAGTAGCCCATGTCCGCGACACGCCGCTCGTTGCCTTCGGGTGTGCCGTCGCAACCTTGATGATGAATGTAGCCCGTCATGACGGGGCCTCCGCGCGCCTTTGAGGTTGAACGCTGGGCATGTGAGCCAGGCGATCAAACCTCTCCGAAAAAGGCCTTTCGAGCAAGTCTATGGCAGACCCGAGGGGGCTAGCCGACGATCATCTGCTTGAGTTGCAGGGCTTCCTGTTCGACCTCTGCGAGGCGGAACTGAACAACGTCACCAATGGTGACCATGCCCGTAGGGCGTCCGTCTTCGACAACTGGCATGTGGCGGAATCGGCCTTCGGTCATGCGCCGCAGCACATCCACCATCGAATCCGATTTCTCGCAGGTGACGACCTTTGGCGTCATATTCTCGGCTACCGTTTGCGGCAGCGTCTGGCCCGGTGTCGAGGCGAGTTTGCGCACGATATCGCGCTCAGAGAGGATACCAACGAGGGCGCCTGTCTCGTCTGTCACTAAAAGTGCACCGATGCGCTTTTCGGCCAGTGTTTTAACGGCATTTGCTAGTGTCTCTGTGGGACTAATGGAGATCACGCCGCTCGATTTGCCTTCCAGAAGTTGCCCAACCGTTCCGTCTTCCTGACGGAGGTTCGACGCTGCGGTCTGGCTAACGGTGCGTTTGGACGCTTTGTCGCCGCGGATTGGTGGACGGAAACTGGCTGGCATGTGGCGGACCTCCCGGTTGTCTCGGTTTAGTTGCTGTGGAAGGAAGCGTAGACGACGACACGCCTTTTTGGGAACCCCGCAGATTCTATGGCCGATTTCATGCTGACCCCTGCCGTCGCGGTGGTGCTGTTCACCATCGCCTGCCTCAGCGGCATGCGTTACCGCGCCGTTTGGAAAGCCGAAGGCCCGCGTTGGCAGCTTTGGGTCTTCGGTGTTTTGGCCGGTGGATGCCTGCTGATTCTCGGCTTCGTGCCGCTCCAAGGCGCGGGCTGAAAAGAAAAAGGGCGCGCCCTAGGCATGGCGCATTCCGGATTTTGGGACATGGCCCCGCTGTATTCAGCGGGGCCATGTTTTATGTGTAGTAGAGTTGGAAGCGTTCCATCATTGGGCGCACACTTTTGTAATGAACCTTGGTTGGAACTGCGTTGAGATGGGCTCGGCAACAATCGCGCACCTTCGAACCGCTACCACATGGACAAGGATGGCGATCCCGTTTCCATTTACGCCCGAGCAAAATAAGGAGGCTCTTGATGACTTTCGGGTCCTCAGGACAATCCAGAAATCTCGCATAGGCTTGAATGAGTCCGTCTCCCCCGTGTTTCAATTCGCCGAATGGCCAGGATCCCTCACACTTCAAATGATGTTGCCCAAAGAAGTAGCTTCTAATTGGCCCGTCAAGAAGATCTGCAACCTTCATCTTCGGACGTTCAGCAAGCAACACTTGCCAAACGCCAAAACAGCATGACCCATCATAATTCACATGATGGTCTGAATCATGCGGGAAGGCTCCTGCAGTTTCAAAGAGCTTTGGCTCAATTTGAGGATGCCCCTCATACAACTCCAGGCGAATGCCATACGAGGCGATCGGGCCCAATGCGGCTTGTTGCGGGTCTGATGAGGGAACATGAAATGTCCCCTCAATGATCACTCGGCCTTCGTTAACGGAACAGGCAAGATCAGGCTGCAGTAGCGCACAGGCGCGGCGAGCTTGATTGTATAGCTCTACAGTTGAATCGTGTTTCAGGATACCCAAGGCTGATGATCACGTCCGGTTTCTTCGTAGGCGTCAACTTCAGCCTTCAGGGATGTTGCCACTGAAGCAGCTGCCACAGTTGCAATCCGGTTTGCGACCTTCGCAAAGGTCGATTGCATCATGGCGTTCTTGAAAGGCACTGGAGCAGCTGAAATCGGCGCATTGAGAAATTGGCCGAAGTCCCGCTGAGCCGCCGCCAGCCATTCATAAAACGCCTTTTCACGCTCAGGATGGTTAGGCCACTTGTCTGCGAAGTTCTCCTCCGGGTTTACAGGGTTCTCAACCCACCTTTGCCCATTGCGAGTTTTGATGTGGTCCTCCATGCCAAACAGAATTGCTTTCAATGCATCTGTAAGCTTGTCTTCACCTCCATAACTGTGTGCAGCCAGGGTTGTGATGATGATGGAGATGGGCGCATCATCGCTCCCCTTATACATCGAGTCCCGATGGCGTTTGAGAAGTTGGATCGCTCGCTGCAAGGGCGTTTTGACCTTGTGGTCTGGAACCTCATCCACCTTTGCGTAGACACCTTCGTTCACTCGCAGCTTTTTGCGCCTCTCGAGTTCCTGCGCGTGCCTCGTGCTGAACCATACCGCAAATCCCTTAGGATTACTGACCGGCCAGTCCTCCGAAATGATCTCGTAATTATCATCTTCCTGGTCGGTGATGGCAATTGCATGATCGACGAGATGCGCTTGAGATGCCGCGTGCCTGTGTCCTTTGTTCTCCAAGAAGGCGCGGAAACCATTTTGGTCAGGCAAGGCAGGCAGGATGTCCATGTGAAATTTGTCATCCTTGCTATAGACTAACGTCCAACAGCGTTTTCCCTCCTCAGGAGGGTTCTGCATGGAGTTGGCCTTTGCGTAAGCCTTGATCTCCTCACCCACAGAAGCTTTCAGGCCTTGCTGGGTGAAGTCTTTCTTGCTCGCTTCAAGTTTACAGACCAAGTCGATGTCAAACTCGTCGGTGTCGTCAAGCGGCCGAATGACAGTGCCCAGAAGCATCGAACCCTGAGGGGAAATTTGAGGCGCATATTGACTGAGTGATGACTGCTCAAGATGCCGACCGATCGCTTGATACCGGCTTGTTGCTTTCTCGAAAAGATGATCTGGAATGTCGATCGCCTCCGCCAAGGCTACCAGAACATCATCGTGAGTTCTCAGTGGGGGTGAAGTAATTTTGTTCATGCTGCTACCTCATAAATTGGTTCGAACCTTTCCGCTGGTTCAGTAAAGAACGCCTTTTGCAGATCAGGTTTTTGATTTCTCGCTTCCACCATCGCGCGATCCTTCAGGTCCGCAATGCGAGCGGTATTATCCAGGCCATAATTTCCCGCTGGGACCATTTGGTTCACTCGATAAATCGCTTTGTGATCAGAACCGCCGACATGGCCAGTCAGGATGTGTGCAATGCCAAGTGAACCATATGACTGTCCGGCCATGAAAAAACCGGACATCTTCTGCGCAAATCGAATGGCACCAGTTGCCTTGGGCATTTCCTCTACGTCTTCCAGGCACCCGACACTCAGCACCTTGATTTCGTCAGGCTTCCATTTCAGCGTCCCGATGCCTTCGGCCACAGCGACACCGGTCGGATTGTTCGCCCAAAGCCCGCCATCAACCAAGCCAACGTCTTGAGTGGTGATGAACTCTCGGAAAAAGGTAGGAGCTGCTGCTGTCGCCATAGCCGCGTCAGAAGCCAAGACATTGAAGTCAGTCTGGAAGCGTTCATGGTGTGGCGTCTTGAAAATGTAGACCTGCCTGGTCTTTCCGTGGAACGCCGGGATCATCAAGCGTGTCTTTGCATGACCGATCTTCTGTTCGCCCAGAATTGAAACGAGTTGATCATGTAGAATGTCGGATTGATGCTTTGGCCCCCAAGACAACCATCGAGCTTGGGCGACCTTCCGGTCCCAAGCGCCCTTCAATCCACTTCGCTCTTGACCGAAAATTTCCGGTCCCTTTTCTTCATACAGGTCGCGTATTGTTGAAGCAGGAACGCCCATGGCCAGACCAATAGCGATAATCCCGCCAGTGGAGGTGCCGGTAATAAGGTCAAAATACTCCCACAACGGGCGATCGACTGAGGCTTCAAGTTCCGCAAGAAAGGTAGCTGGGAACATTCCCTTGATACCGCCTCCGTCAATCGACAAAATTCGTTTCATCAAACTGCTCTCGGTTGTTTCTTGGCATGTGGTGTCGCTGACTGGAATGCACAATTGGTTGTGGGAAAAAGAACCGTCCACACAATATAACACGAACACAACGGGAACAAAACACGCAACAACTCACATAGATGCATGGGGAATGAATCGCCGATGTCTCGCTATGGGAGTATGATGTGCCTTCAGCCAGCGTCGCTGAAAGCGAAATCGAGACTTGCGCAAGATGGCGAGGATGGAGGCGCCTCTTGCTGGTTGGCCTATCATTGTCCCGAGCAGTTTATCAGGAAGGAAAAGCTAACGCTCTTCAAACTTTTTCCACAGCGGCGTTCCATGAAACAACCAGGGTCTGTAGAAGACACGCCGTGGATCCATCGCTTTGCGGGTCAGTTCAGTCATCCGCCGGGTATCAGCCCCAAGCCTCATTGCTGGAGTGTCTTCGACTGGCGTCGTTTTGCGCCTCTGGGGCACTTCAACGACTTCGGTTGAACCTGGGCGCTTGATAGTCCGGATGTTCCCAGCCGTCTCTTTGGTTTGCTTGTGGCGAGCGGCATGGCCGGCGTATGGTCGGTCCTCAAACCAGTTGTAGTAGATCCTGTAGATATTCAGGAAGGCGACCAGCACCGCTGGGTTGAATGTCGCACCATTGATGTAGCTTGGCCCTGTGCGGGAGGACTTTCCACCTGCGCGCTTGGTTGGATTGATGCGCTCCCGCATGGAATTCATGAAAGCAGAGACTGGTTGGATCGTAGCATTCAGATAACGTCGTGCCAGCGCCGCCTGAAGATCAGGATCGTTCGGCAATATGTCGAACGCGGTGGTCTTGAGTTGTTGCCGGTAGGCCTTTCGAATTACGGGGAAACCAACAGTTTTGTGGGTTTCCCCACGAGTCTCGACCCGGGATCGTATCCACACCGAAGGGAACTGCTTGGATCTGAAATTGCTAATTGGAAACGGGGATAGAACGCCATCCCGGTCGACGCTCATCGCCGGCATCATGGTGCTTTGACAGAAGCCTGAAAGGTGTTCCCAATCAGTTTCCTCCACCTGACCTGCATCTCTGGCATTAAGCTTGTAGGCTTCAAACTCTGCTGAAAATGCATCGAAACGTCGTTTCATCGCTGGTTCGGATGCTTCCTTGTCGAAAGTCATCACATGCCATTCGAACTGATCCTCCTTGATCATCTCGCGGAAAATATGGGGAACCACTCTAACCATCGTCGCCTCTTGTTCGCCGACGAGCGTCAATCGGTTCGCCGGGAGAAGGTCTCTGAGGCAGGCAAGATGCGCTGCCTTGGTGTAGGTCGGCTTGACAATCGCACCGTTGAAACTGCCGCGAGAGTCCCGATTGGCTTCCTTGAAACTGAAGTAATCGTGCCGGAGGGTGTCGAGGATGGCGCGATGTTCCGAAGCTGAGGCAATCTCATCCGCAATGTTTTGCGGAAGATTTGAGATGCCATTTGCTGAGTATGCCGCCTCGATCCGGCGAGAGAATACCCGCCAATGACTTTCGGCACTGGCAAATAGTGGTGCCTCATCAAAGCGACCCGTGGGCCGTTGGAAGTGCATTGAAGGCGCTGAAAAGGTTCTTCCGGACTTCTGCTGGTAATGCTGGCGAATGTTATGAGGAAGGAGTTCCTCGTCGAGGTAGTTTCCCTCCACAAAGGCAACCGGGTCGATTGTTGTGTCAAAATTTGCGTCGATCCGAAACACATAACCTGAGTCGATATCGGCGCTGACGGAACACTGCAGTGGCGTGAGCCTTCGATCTGCACGGCTTTCCCAATTGACACTGATAACCGCATCATCATGTGCGATGCGCATGTGCGGAATACCGCCCTCGGCCAGCTTTTTCTCCTGCCACTGCTTCAGCTTGGTTCGCTCGAACGCAAGGAGCGTCTTTTCGAGCCAGAAGATGCGAGAATACACCCGGCTGACGCCGCATTTCTTGCCTGTATCAGGATCAGCCAGCAGCCTCCGAAGCGCTGTAATGCTGGCGCCATTCACTAACGCGCGAAGGAGCTGCACGTTGTCATGCATTTTTTCCTGCTGCTGATGATCGAGGGAAACAGATATCCGGCCGCCAGGTTTGCCCTTGCAGGGCTTGTGGATGATACGAAACGCAGCTGGCTTGGCTTTGCGCCCATTCTTGCCAGCTGAAATCTTCCCATGTGTTCCGTTGAAGACGAATTCTTCCGGCTTTTCCAGATAGCGTGCTCCACAGTTCCCGCAGACTGGTCCTTCCAAAAGTCCATTCTGTGTCGACAGTCGGTCAAACTCATCTTCAAAGTGCTCGTTCGAAAGCAGTGAGAGTGAGACGTTGCAGTCATGGTTGCCCCGCATGTGGCGGCAAACGAGATTCTTACCATCTTCCCATTGATGAGGGTCGTCAGAATATTCGAGGGCGGTCGATACTACTTGCTGATCCTGGTCTCCGGAAAGCTTGTAGCGCCCCTTACCCCGCGCAAGGGAAGGGGTTTCCTCGTATGCACGCTGTTTGCGGATAGCTGCGTTTCGACCAACGAAACTTTGATGAATAAAATCTGGCTTCACGCCAAAATTGCCGCAGTCCGGGTCTCCGCAACAATTTAGGTTGAGCGACCCAGGAACATGGGGATATATTTGAGAAAGAGAAATTTTTGGCACGGACTTGCTCACGACACAGCCTTTCGTTCTGTTTCGTTTCGACAAGTCAGCCTCCGCTGGGCGGGTTATATATTGGCCACATTCGGCAAAACCGAAGGCCAGCACCCAAGAATTATTGGTTATGTGGCTCCGGGACTTTTCTCCCGGAGAACGAGCTTCCCTCTATCAGAAAAGATCTTTCAAAATCAAACGCCTGCCGAGAAAAATATCGACAGGCGTAAGGTTCATGCCCCAAAGACCGGAATGCGCCAGCCCTAGGCACGCCCTGTCATGTCTTCTTTCAAGCGTAACTTACGCCTGCTCAGCTTCCATCTGAGCAATGATCTTCTTCGCCTTCGGGCAGCCTTGCAGCCGTTCCTTCAGGGGAGAGTTCGGATCAACCTCTTTCTTGCACACCAAGCACTGATCTGCGTCTGAGATCGCGTTGAGGCCTCCGCAGGAGCCCTTAATACGCTTGTTCATGAAGATGACTCCGAGCGACATGCCCAGCATCACCAACATCAAAAGTCCGAATGCGAGAAGGAAAGTTTCCATCTCTACCTCTCTGGCCGTTGTTAGGCCGTGAGCGCAGTGTAGGCTGCGCTCTCGCGGGTGGTGAACTCATCGCCATCACGGTCGATGAAGAGCACCGCCATCTCGAGGGCATCCGCCAGCTCAAGGCCTGTCTCGGAACCCAAGATAAGCATTGCTGTCGCCCATGCATCAGCCAGCATCGCATTTTCTGTCAGAACAGTTGCAGATGCGGTGGTGTGCGTGATCGGACGGCCGGTCTCAGCGTCGAGGATGTGCGAGTAACGCTCACCGTTGCGCTCGAAGTAGTTGCGGTAATCGCCGGAGGTCGCGAGGCCCATGCCGGTGACGCCAACAACTTGCTGAACGCCGGAGAGGGCGGTCGGCGATTCGATACCGATCTGCCACGCGTTGCCGTCGGGGTTTACGCCCGCAGTCAGAAGGTCGCCGCCGATTTCTACCATGAAATCAGACACTCCCAGCGCCGCGATGGCTTCGCCCACAGCGTCGACGCCGTAGCCTTTGCCGATGGCGGACAAGTAAACCTGCGTGCCGGGCTTCGTCTTCTGAAGCGTGTTCGGAGTAACAAGGATGTCGCCCATTTCGCCCTTGGCGAGGGTGATCTCTGCCTCGCTCGGCATCGTCTCAACGTTAGCTGCGGCGCCAAAGCCCCAAGCGTCGATGAGCGGCCCCGTTGTCACGTCGAAGTGACCGTCGGAGAGGCCTTTGACCTCGTTGGCAGCGGCCATAACGGCTGCAAACGCGGGTGACACGGTGAAGGTTTCAGTGCCAGCCGCATTAAAGCGGGACACTTCGGAGCCTGTATCCCAGTTCGACATCTGGGCGTTCACGTCTGCCAGAACCGCATCAACGGCCCCCTGCAGTTTCGTGCGGCTCAGCGTGCCGTCGCGATCGACGGCCACGATCGAATAGGACGTGCCCATTGTCATGCCGGTGACTTCAAGGATGTTGGTCCGGTCCTTACACGCAGCCAATGCGAGAGGGACGAAAAACAGGGTTCTGCGGGAGATGATGGTTGGGTCTACCACGGTATGCCTCACTTGCGGATTGCGGACGTCATATGTCCGGCGAACGAGGATGTCACGTCAAAGCCTCGCGACAAAGTAGCCCAAATGGGCACAAAATGATGAGCGCGATGCAAAGCCGCGACATAGTAGCCCTAAGACGCACAAAGTGTCGTGAAAATCGCGTGAGGCCCTAGCACCCGCGCGGCGTCCTTTGTATGCGGTTGAGTGCAAACGCTAGCCACAAACCCGAGCGAGTCACGCGTGCAGCTTTTTTCATTTAAGAAGGGCCTGAACCTTCCGGTCGATGGCGCCCCTGCGGGCGAAGTCACTGATGGTCCGGCAATCTCGACAGTAGCGCTTCTTGGCGCTGACTATGTGGGGCTCAAGCCCCGACTGCAGGTAGAAGAAGGGGACAGCGTCGTCGCTGGTTCACCAATCTTCGCCCACAAAGACACTCCCAATGTCATGGTCACCTCTCCCGTTGCAGGGAAAGTGAAGGCCGTGAATCGCGGCGCCAGACGGGTGCTGATCTCGGTTGAGATCGAGGTCGATGCCAAAGGTGGGGCGCCAATGGACTTCTCGTCCGTTGGTGATGCCGACACCGCGGAAGGCCTCGCAGAGCGTCTTGCGGCCTCTGGTCTTTGGACAGCGTTCCGGACGCGTCCTTATTCCAAGGTACCTGGCACCGAGGAGCGCCCCGCGGCGATCTTCGTCACTGCCATGGATACGGAGCCGCTTTCCCCGGATGCAGCCCAGATCATCGATACCGACCGCGATGCGTTCGCGGCAGGTCTCGCAGCGATCACAAAGCTGACCGAGGGCAAGACTTACCTGTGCCAGTCCGAGGGCGCCAACGTCCCCGGTGCAGACATTGCAGGCGTTGAGGCGGCGAGCTTCTCTGGCCCGCACCCTGCTGGCCTTGCTGGCACGCACATGCATTTCCTCGCGCCGCCGACGGCAGACAATTTCGTCTGGACCATCGGTTATCATGACGTGATGGCGATCGGTCACCTGCTGGCGACCGGCAACGTGCCGTCCGACCGCATCGTTGCGATCACCGGCCCACGTGTGAAGAACCCAAGCCTCGTGCGCACCCGTCCGGGCGCGTCGATGGTGGAGCTTACGCGCGGTGGCATCCATGATGGTGCGCCGGTTCGCCTGATTACGGGCTCGATCCTGTCAGGCCGTCTTGGCGAAGGCCCGTCGGCCTACCTTGGCCGCTACGCGCGCCAGATTACTGTGATTGAAGAAGACAGGAAGCAGCACGCTTTCGGTTGGATTCGTCCGATGGTCGAAAAGTACGCCATCCAGCCGGTTCTGGGCTCGGCCATGTCCAAGCGGACGTATGAGCTAACCTCGAACCTGAACGGTGGCCGTCGCGCGATGGTGCCGGTTGGCACGTTCGAACAGCTTATGCCGCAGGACTTCCTGCCGACGCAGCTGCTGCGCGCGATGCTCGTGATGGATACCGATCAGGCGCAAGCGCTGGGTGTTCTCGAGCTCGACGAAGAGGATTTGGGCCTCTGCGGTTTCGCATGCCCTGCCAAATATGAATACGGACAGGCGCTGCGCGACTGTCTCACGAAAATCGAGAAGGAGGGCTAAAGCCGATGGGTGTCCGCGACTTCTTCGACCGCATCGAACCTGATTTCGAGAAGGGTGGTAAGTACGAGAAGTACTTCCCGCTCTATGAAATGGTCGAAAGCTTCATCTACTCACCGAAGACTGTGACGACAGCCGCGCCGCACGCGCGCAGCTATGTCGATATGAAGCGCATTATGATCTACGTGGTTCTGGCCACGATCCCCGCGATCTTCATTGGTCTGTGGAACGTGGGCTACCAAGCCAACGCCGCGCTGATGACCTCGGGCATCGAGCCTTCGGGCTGGCGCGCTGCGATCCTTTCGGCGTTGGGCATCGGGTTCAACCCGGGCAACCACTTCGCCAACTTCATGCACGGGTTGATGTATTTTTTGCCGATTTACGTTGTGACATTGGTCGCTGGCGGTATCTGCGAGGTGATCTTCTCCATCGTCCGTGGGCACGAAGTGAACGAGGGCTTCCTCGTGACTTCCATGCTTTACGCGTTGATCCTGCCGGCTACGGTGCCGCTTTGGCAGGTGGCACTGGGCATCATCTTCGGTGTGATCATCGGTAAAGAGGTGTTCGGCGGGACGGGTAAGAACTTCCTGAACCCGGCCCTGACAGCACGTGCGTTCCTTTATTTCGCGTATCCTGCGCAGCTTTCGGGCGACAGTGTGTGGATCGCGGTGGACGGCTACACGGGCGCGACGTCGCTCGCGGTTGCTGCTGCTGACGGCATGTCCGAGATGATGGCCACGACCGGTTCTTGGTGGATGCACTTCTGGGGCTTCATCCCAGGGTCCATGGGCGAGGTTTCGACCGCTGCAATCCTGCTCGGCGGCCTCTTCCTGATCGCGACCAAGATCGTGAACTGGCGCATCGTCGCTGGCGTCATGGTCGGTACAATCGCGTTCTCGGGCCTTCTGAACTTCGTCGGTTCCGACTCGAACCCGATGTTCGCGATGCCCTGGTACTGGCACCTTGTGGTGGGCGGCTTCGCCTTCGGCATGATCTTCATGGCCACCGAGCCTGTCTCGGCCTCGCACACCAACACCGGCCGTTGGATCTACGGTATCCTGATCGGCTTCATGGTCGTCATGATCCGCGTCATCAACCCGGCCTTCCCGGAAGGCATGATGCTCGCGATCCTGTTCGGCAACGTCTTCGCGCCGCTCATTGACTACTTCGTCGTGCAGGCCAACATCCGCAGGAGGGCGCGCCGCCATGCCGTCTGACATGCCAGAAAACGTAAAGCCTAAGGGCCCGATTGGTCGCTTCCTCGCGGCTCCGGCCGATGGTGTCGGCAAAACGATCATCGTCGCCGTGTCGCTGTGCCTTGTAGCATCGCTCGTTGTGTCCGCCGCGGCGGTCAGCCTACGTCCCACGCAGAAAGTCAACGAAGTGCGCAACATGCGAATCAACGTTCTGCAGGTCGCGGGTGTCTATGACCCCGAGGTCTCCGTGGACGAAGCTTTTGCGGCGTTCGAGCCACAGGTGCTGAACTTGAAGACGGGCGCTTTCTCGACCGACTTTGACGTGGCCTCCTTTGATGATGAAGCGGCTGCAGAAGACCCGGCGCTGTCCCGCGCACTTGATGAAGACCCCGCGGGCATCGGCCGTCAGGCGCTTTACCGCACGGTCTATATCCTGCGCGACGATGTCGGTGCAGTCGACAAGGTGGTCCTGCCGATCCACGGCTACGGCCTGTGGTCCACGCTCTATGGCTTCATTGCCATCGAGGAGAACGGCAACGATATCTTCGGCCTCCAGTTCTACCAGCACGCCGAAACGCCTGGCCTTGGGGCCGAGGTCGACAACCCGCGCTGGCGTGCCCAGTGGAACGGCAAAGAGCTTCGTACTGACGATGGTGAGCTGGCCATCACGGTCGCCAAGTCCGTGCCTGCCGCTGGCCCGGACTACCATATCGATGCCCTCGCCGGGGCGACGCTGACCTCGGTCGGTGTCAATAACCTGGTGCGGTTTTGGCTTGGGGAAGAGGGCTACGCGCCCTTCCTCAACACTCTCAAGGAAGGAGGTGTCTGATGCCTCAAACTAGACGTGAGATGCTCGTCGACCCCATGGTCGACAACAACCCGATCACGCTGCAGGTGCTTGGCATCTGTTCCGCGCTCGCGGTGACATCCTCGCTGCAGGTGGCAGCGGTTATGTCGCTCGCGGTGATCTTCGTGACGGCGTTTTCTTCCTTCTTCATCTCGATCCTTCGTAACCAGATCCCTGGCTCGATCCGGATCATCGTGCAGATGGTGATCATCGCCTCGCTCGTAATCATCGTTGACCAGTTCCTGAGCGCCTACGCTTACGAGATCTCCAAAACGCTGTCGGTCTTCGTGGGCCTCATCATCACGAACTGCATCGTGATGGGCCGCGCCGAAGCTTTCGCTATGAAGAACGAGCCGATCCCTTCCTTCATCGACGGTATCGGCAACGGCTTGGGCTACGGCCTGATCCTGATGCTGGTGGGCGTTGTTCGCGAGCTCTTCGGCTCCGGTTCGCTCTTTGGCATCACGGTGCTTGAGACGGTCAACAATGGTGGCTGGTACGTGCCAAACGGCCTGCTGCTTCTGCCCCCGTCCGCATTCTTTGTGATCGGTCTGATCATCTGGGCCTTCCGCACCTGGAAGCCAGAGCAGGTCGAAGAGCGTGAATACAAAATCCAAGTGGTGGAGGCACACTAATGGAAGGTCTCCTCTCACTCGCTGTCAAAGCCATTTTTGTTGAGAATCTGGCACTGTCCTTCTTCCTGGGGATGTGTACCTTCATCGCCGTTTCCAAAAAGATCGCCACGGCCATCGGCCTCGGCATCTCGGTGATGATCGTGCAGTCGATCACGGTCCCTGCGAACAACCTGATCCTGAACTACCTACTCGCACCGGGCGCGCTCGCGTGGGCGGGCTTCCCTGAGGTGGACCTCACCTTCCTCGGCCTGATCTCCTACATCGGGGTGATCGCCGCATTGGTGCAGATCCTTGAAATGGTTCTCGATAAGTATTTCCCGCCGCTCTACAACGCACTGGGCGTCTTCCTGCCGCTCATCACGGTGAACTGCGCCATCCTGGGGGGCTCCCTTTTAATGGTGGAGCGCTCCTACGACTTTGCTGAAAGTGTCACCTACGGTGTCAGCTCTGGCTTTGGTTGGGCGCTCGCAATCACCGCCATGGCGGGGGTGCGCGAGAAGCTGAAATACTCCGACATTCCTGACGGCCTTCAGGGCCTCGGGATCACCTTCATCACTGCCGGACTGATGGCCATGGCGTTCATGTCCTTCTCCGGCGTCAATCTCTAGGAGGCGCTATACATGGCAACTCTGGGACTAGGCATTGTTCTGTTCACACTGATCGTGCTCGCGCTCGTGGTGATTATCCTCGGTGCACGCTCGCGACTGGTGTCGAGCGGCAACGTCAACATCACCATCAACGGTGAAAAGACGATCTCTGTACCTGCGGGCGGCAAGCTCTTGCAGACGCTGGCCGAGCAGAAGCTCTTCGTGCCATCGGCCTGCGGTGGCGGTGGTACCTGCGCGCAGTGCCGCGTGAAGATCCACGAAGGCGGCGGATCCATCCTGCCGACGGAAGAAAGCCACATTACCAAGCGTGAGGCACAGGCCGGTGACCGGCTCAGCTGCCAAGTGGCGGTGAAGCAAGACATGCAGGTCGAAGTGCCTGAGGAAGTCTTCGGCGTCAAAAAGTGGGAGTGCACCGTACGCTCCAACGAGAACGTCGCCACCTTCATCAAGAACCTCGTGCTCGAACTGCCCGAAGGCGAAGACGTTGCCTTCCGCGCAGGCGGCTACATCCAGATCGAGGCGCCTGCCTACGATATCAACTTTAAGGATTTCGACGTCCAAGAAGAGTATCGCGAGGACTGGGACAAGTTTAACATCTGGCAGTACCGCTCCAAGGTCGACGAACCAATTGAGCGCGCTTACTCGATGGCGAACTACCCGGACGAAAAGGGCCTGATCATGCTCAACGTCCGGATCGCGACGCCTCCGCCGCGCTCCGAGGGCATCCCTCCCGGCAAGATGTCGTCCTACATCTTCAACCTGAAGCCCGGCGACAAAGTCACCATCTCGGGCCCGTTCGGCGAATTCTTCGCACGCGACACCCAGAAGGAGATGGTCTTCATCGGCGGTGGTGCCGGCATGGCGCCCATGCGCAGCCACATCTTCGACCAGCTCAAGCGCCTCGAGAACCGCGATCGAAAGATTACCTTCTGGTACGGTGCCCGCTCGAAGAAAGAGATGTTCTTTGTTGAGGACTTCGACGAGCTGGACAAAGAGTTCGACAACTTCAACTGGCACGTGGCCCTCTCGGACGCCCTGCCTGAGGACGAGTGGAAGGGCTACACTGGCTTCATCCACAACGTTCTGTTCGAAGAATACCTCAAGAACCACCCGGCGCCTGAGGATTGCGAATACTACATGTGTGGCCCGCCCATCATGAACCAGTCGTGCATCAACATGCTTGTGGACCTCGGCGTCGACCGCGAAGACATCATGCTCGACGACTTCGGTGGCTAATCACAGCCGACGCAAGTCGCATAGAAAAAGAAAGGCCGCTCCGGGTCCTCCGGGGCGGCCTTTTCCTTTGGCGAAACGCGGAAAGCTTAGGCTGGAGCGGTTTCCGTTGACCTCTGGTGGGGTTCGGGTTTGCCAAGAAGGAACCCCTGTGCGAGCTCTGCACCAAGGTCGGTGACGAGCTTGTACTGGGTTTCGTCCTCGATGCCTTCGCAGACAACGACTGCCCCAGCTTGATGGGCGATATCGATCATGCCCTGCAGGATGTTCCGGGTCTTCAGGTCGGTGTCGGCGCCGCGCACGAAGCGGCGGTCGATCTTGACCATATCCACCTGCATCGTTTGCAGACGCTCGAGGTTTGACGCGCCGGTGCCGAAGTCATCAAGTGCGATCCGAATACCGCTCTCACGCAGCGCGTTGACGCTTTCGGCGCTTGCCTCGACCTCAGATTCAATGGCGGATTCAGTGATTTCGAAGATGATCTTGTTGCGCGGGGAATTCCCGATGATTTCTTCTACCCAAGCGTCCGAGCCGCCTGCGATTCGTTTCAGGAACGCCATCGAGATGTTGAAGCAGCAAAAGCGCCCTTCGTGCATTGTGACCCATTCGGTTGCCTCGCGCGCGAACTCTAGGGGCGGACGTGCGCTCGCGCTGTAGGCCTGCGTCATGGTCTCAAGGAACTGAGCGGGGGGAAGGACTTGCCCGTTGGGCCGCTCCCACCGAAGCAGGGCTTCATAGCCCGCGATCTGGTTCCTGTGCGTGCAGAAGATTGGCTGTAGGTGATACCCCACTTCCGAGCGCTGGAGGCCAAGGCGAAGCTCATCGACGCTTGGCAAAAGCAACTCGTCTGTGTCGTCTTCAACGCTGAGGCAATGCACTTGGTTCTTGCCCAGGTTCTTGGCGCAGCGCATGGCGGTATCGCCCATATCGATGGCGTTATGGACCGCGAGACCGGGCCTCAGCTTGAGGTACCCGATAGATGCCGCGCGGCTCACCGTGAGCTCGCCCACGGTCAGTTCAGCCTGCTGACAGGCGCGCAAAACAGCCTCGCCAAGTGCCCTGACGTTCTCTGGGTCGCTCTGCCGTGTCAGGATGACAAATTCGTCGCCGCCGATCCGGGCAATGAAGTCATCTGGGCCCAAAACGCTGTTGATCGAGTTCACCAGCATCAGGAGCAACTCGTCACCGGCCAGGTGGCCATAGTGATCGTTGACGCTTTTGAAGTTGTCGATGTCCAGGAAGAAGAGGGCGCCGCCAGAGGTAGCGTAGCCGTCAAAATGTCGAAGGAAGTAGTCGCGCGAGCGGGCACCCGTTAACCCATCCCGGGCCAAGCGGTACTCTAGTTCAGCAATCCGTTGCGGTAGCGACTGGTCTAAGCGGTCAAGCGGTGAGATTTCTTTCATCAATCATGACAATCATTCAACTGCGGAATTAAACGATGGGTTGAGCAAAAGTGCAATCTTATACCACAAGTATAGTCCAGGTTGCACGCAGATGTAGTGTTTTTTGTCATTTCGAGAGATTCTGTCGCACCTTCCGATGTTTGCGATGCGAAATTAATTCGCTTTCAGCCTAGATCAGACGGCCTTCCGGAATACGTCTCGCGGACTGTCTGAAGCAGGAGCCGCCCGTGTCAACCGCCGCACTGATATTCCCTCACCAATTGTTTGCAGATCACCCTGCATTGACGCAAGCACCCGCGCGCGTTGTGTTTGTGGAGGAGCCGCTTTTCTTTGGTGATCCGCAGTACCCGGCGCGCTTCCACCGCCAGAAGTTGTGGTACCACCGCGCGACCATGGCACATTTCGCGGCTGGCCTGCGTGAGGCCGGTCACCATGTCGAGGTGGAGACGTATCGGGCGGACACCGGCCTCCTTGCCGCTTTGATCAAGCGTCTTGAGGGTGAGGGAGTCACAAAAGTCCGGCTGTGTGATCCGGTTGATCACACCCTCACCAAGCGCCTGACAGCCGCCGCCAGCGATGTGGAGCTTGAGCTTCTCGACACCCCAGGCTTCCTCAACACCGCTGAGGACAACCGCGCCAACCAGCGCGGCAAAAAGAAGTGGTTCATGGCCGAGTACTACAAGGCGCAGCGCCGTCGGTTAGATGTGCTCATGGACGGGGATGAGCCTCACGGCGGCCAGTGGTCCTTTGACGAGTATAATCGCAAAAAAGTGCCGGCAAAGATGCTCTCCTCGATCCCGCGTTTGCCGGATGTCGAGCATGACGAGATCGACGAGGCAGCGCGCGATAGCCTCAGTGACTTTGACGCCATTGGGTCGGTCGATCGGCTGATCTATCCGACAACCCACGCTGGCGCAGCGCTCTGGCTGCAGAAGTTTCTCCACCAGCGGTTTGCCCTGTTTGGCGACTATGAGGATGCGGTTGTCCGCGGGGAGAGCTGGCTTTGGCACGGGGTTCTGACGCCGATGCTCAACACAGGCCTCCTGACGCCGAAACAGATTCTCGCCGCCACGCTTGCCCATGCGGCAGAGCATGACGTGCCGCTGAACTCGCTCGAAGGGTTCATTCGGCAGATCATCGGCTGGCGCGAGTTCATGCGCGCCACTTATGAAGATCTGCACGTCCAGATGCGGACCACGAACCATTGGAAGCATACGCGCAAGATGCCTGCGAGTTTCTATGATGGCACCACGGGCATTGATCCCATCGACGACACGATCCATCGCATCCTCAAAACCGGGTACTGCCACCATATTGAACGTCTCATGGTGCTCGGCGGCTTCATGTTCCTGTGCGAGATCGACCCCGATGACGTCTACCGCTGGTTCATGGAGATGTTCATCGACAGCTACGATTGGGTGATGGTGCCTAACACCTACGCGATGAGCCAGCACGCCGATGGCGGGTTGATCACCACGAAGCCTTATTTCTCGGGCTCCAACTACATCAAGAAGATGTCGAACTGGAAACCCGGTTCGTGGGCGGAGAAGTGGGACGGCCTCTATTGGCGCTTCATCTGGCAGCACAGGGAGGAGCTCGGCGGCAATCCGCGCTGGGCCATGATGGTGCGCACTGCCGAGAAAATGGATGAGGCCAAGATGCAGACGCATCTCTCAAACGCGGAAGCGTTTCTCGACAGGCTGAAGTAGAGGGCTGCCGCGCGCGCGGGGCGCGGCACAAGCGCTTGATACGTAGCGGGACTATTGAACCTTGAGGCGATTTAGGGTTCAGACGAACCCGAAGCCTGCGGCGATTTGGCGAAGGAAATCAGAGGTCCGGCACACCATGTCGGACGTAACAGGTATGATAGGAAGGCACGGAAGCGCAGTGTAAAATTTTCTGGACACATAGTGTCAGATCAAGTTTACACTATAGGTCTAGCCGGGCCGTCCGCACACAGTCCGCCGCCTGGGAGACGACAATGAAGCAACACACGCAAGAGCTCACCCCCATTCCGACGCAATGGGTTGGCCCTATTTCAATCACGGGCAACGTGATGAACGAAGAGGCCACCGTGCCCATGGCGACGTATGAGACGCCGCTTTGGCCGTCGACGGGGCGGGGCGCACGTGTGAGCCGAAAGTGTGGTGGTATCCGCTGCACGCTGGTGGACGAGCGTATGACGCGCTCCGTCATCCTGCGTGCCAAAGACGCCTCCGAGGCGTTTGCTGCGTGGCAGTCCATCGAGGGCCGCAATGAGGAGCTTCAGGCCGTTATCGCCACGACCTCCCGCTTTGCGCAGCTCATCGAGATGAACCGCCAAGTGGTGGGCAATTTGCTCTTCATCCGCTTTGAGTGCAGCACAGGCGACGCCTCGGGCCACAACATGGTCACCGGCGCCGCTGACGCTGTGATGGGCTGGCTCCTGCAAGAATATCCGCAGCTCGAGTATTCCTCGATCTCGGGCAACTTCTGTACCGACAAGAAGGTCAGCGCGGTCAACGGCCTCCACGGACGCGGCAAATACGTCGTAGCCGAGATCGAGATCCCCCGCGACGTGTGTGAGAAAACGCTCCGCACCACGCCGGAAAAGATGGCCCAGCTGAACACTGAAAAGAACCTGATCGGTGGCATCATCGCAGGCTCCCTGCGGTCGGCCAACGCGCATTACGCCAATATGCTTCTGGCGTTCTATCTGGCCACCGGCCAGGACGCGGCAAATATAATCGAGGGCAGCCAAGGCATGAACCATGTCGAAGCGCGACCCGACAGCCTCTATTTCTCCTGCACACTGCCCAACCTCATCATGGGGTCCGTGGGCTCCGGCAAGGGCAACGAGACGGTGGAAGCAAACCTCACCCGCATGGGCTGCAAAGAAGACCGTGCGCCGGGCGAAAACGCTCAGCGCCTTGCGGTCATGTGCGCGGCGACCGTGCTCTGCGGCGAGCTCTCGCTCCTCGCAGCTCAAACCAACCCCGGCGAACTCATGCGCACCCATTTCAAGATGGAGCGCGGATAGGAGGGTCCCATGACCGCAATCGGCATCGACAAACTCAGCTTCTATGTCCCCCAGCACTACATGTCGCTGGGCACGCTGGCCGAACGTCAGGGGATCGATCCGGCCAAGTTCTCTCGCGGGATTGGCCAGAACAAGATTGCCCTTCCGGCCCATGACGAAGACGTGGTGACCATGGCCGCCGAGGCCGCCCGCGCGATCGTCACAGCTGAAGATGCCGAAAAGATCGACACGGTCCTTTTTGCGACCGAGACCGGCATCGACCAATCGAAAGCGGCGGGTGTATATGTGCACAAGCTCCTCGATCTGCCATCGAATGTGCGCGTCGTAGAGCTCAAGCACGCCTGCTACTCCGGCACAGCGGGCCTCCAGCTCGCGGCTGGCCATGTGGCGCGCAAGCCCGATCGCAAGGTGCTCGTGATTGCGTCCGATGTGAGCCGTTACGATGTCGATAGCCCCGCCGAGGCGACCCAGGGCTGCGGTGCTGTGGCGATGCTCGTCAGCGCGAACCCGCGCGTGATGGAACTCGACACCGCCACCGGCTGCCACTCTGAAGACATCATGGACTTCTGGCGTCCGAACTACCGCAAGACGCCGCTCGTTGATGGCAAATACTCTACCGTGAAGTACCTGCACTCTCTGGCGAATGCTTGGCAGGATTACGTGGCCCAAGGCGGACGTGCCTTCAATGAGATGGCGCAGTTCTGCTACCACATCCCGTTCACGCGGATGGGCTCGAAGGCGCATGCGCATCTGAGCAAGCTAAATGAAGCGCAGAACGACGTGAACCTGATTGAATCCGGCATGGTCTATAACCGCGAGGTGGGGAACTGCTACGCGGCCTCGCTCTACCTGTCGCTGATCTCCATGCTCGAGAACACGGACATCGATCTGACAAACCGTCCTGTGGGCATGTTCTCTTACGGCTCTGGCGCGGTGGCTGAGTTCTTCTCGGCTGTTGTGCAGCCGGGCTACCGCGATCACCTGATGATCGCGCACCACCGCAAGCTGCTCGAGGACCGGGTGGCATTGAACTACGATGAATATCTCGCTTTCCGCCACGCGCCCGATCCCACCGACGGCAGCGAGGCAGTGATGGCGCAAGTCGCCCGCGGGCGCTATCGTCTCGCCCGGATCCATGAGCACAAGCGTCACTACGAAGCGGTCTAACGTCTCGGCCGCCCGCGCGCCGGGCAAGCTGATCCTCAGCGGGGAGCACGCCGTCGTCTACGGCGCGCCGGCGCTTGCCGTGGCCGTGCAGCACTTCACTGAGGTGACGTTCACGCCGCTCCACAAGACCGGTGGGCTGTTCACAGCATTCGAATCCCTCTCGCCCTCGGCCTTCTACCCATTCGAGGCTCTGAAGAGCTTTAAGGAAGGTCTGGACGCGCGTTTCGACCAATTCATGCGGGGCGAGATGCCGGTGCAGAAGGTCCTCCAGCGGCCTGACGATCTGGCGATCTACACGCTGACGTCGCTTCTGCCGATGATCCCCCTGCCGGGCGCGTCTTCGCGCGGTTTGCCGGTGCCGGGGCAGCTTTCGTCGAAGTCCGACATGCCGCTTGGCGCGGGTATGGGCAGCTCCGCGGCCGTCGTGGCAGCCACGATCGTGCTCTATGAACACCTCCTCGGGCAGGAGCAGACCACGCAGCAGCGGTTCGAGAAGGTCCGTTTTTGCGAGCGCCTGCAGCACGGCAAAGGTTCTGCCATCGATGCCTCCGCCGTGGTCTTTGGCGGCCTCAACCGCGTGCAGGGCGATAGCGTCACGCCGCTGGCGCTCTCAGCGGACCATTCTCTCAACACCGACGGCTGGTACTGGGTTCAGCTGGGCACGCCCGTGTCGAAGACCGGTGAGTGCGTTCAGAAGGTTCGGGAGGCGCATGGCCAGGATCAGGCCCTCTGGCAGGAGTTCGAGGCCGTCACCGATGCCTTCGCCGAGGTCATCGCTGTCGATGACGACCCCCGCGAGGTGATGAAGACAAACCAAGCGCTTCTTGAGAAGATCGGCGTCGTCCCACAACCTGCCTCGCGCTTTGCAGCTGCCGTGGAGGCACTGGGCGGTGCGGCCAAGGTCTCCGGCGCGGGCGCTGTACGGGGGGAGGCTGCGGGCGTTGTGCTCGTACGTCTCGACGACCCCGAGGCAATGGCCACGCTGATGGAAAGTTACCCGGAGCGCCGGTGGGAGCCTTTGCGCGTCTCCATGGACGGCGCGCATCTGGTTGAGCCCGCGCCCGTGGCGCTGCCTGCGCAATGATCACGGCCTCAGCGCCCGGCTCCGTCATGGTCACCGGCGAACACGCGGTGGTCTATGGGCATCCTTCCCTCGTTGCTGCCGTCGAACAACGTGCCCGCGTGACCGTCACGGCGCGTGCGGATGATCGCGTTGTCGTGCGATCGTCGCTTGGGGAATTGGATGTCCCGCTTTCGGAGCTATCGCCCACAGGGCCGCTGCGCTTCGTGCAAGCCTGCGCGCTGTCCATGGGGCTTGAGACGGGTGTGGAGATCGAGACGGTTTCCGCCATTGATCCCACGCTGGGGCTTGGATCATCGGCGGCCGTGACCATCGCCTGCCTTGGCGCTCTCGCGGTGCATACGGGGCGGGAGGCAGATCTCCACGCCGAAGCGCTCGCCATCGTTCAAGCGATCCAGGGGCGAGGCTCTGGCGCGGACCTGGCGGCGTCGCTCCACGGTGGGCTCGTGAGGTATCAGTTGGGGCGGGGGCCTGAGCGTTTGCCAATGCCGCCCGCGCTTTCGCTGAAATACGTGGGTTACAAGACACCCACCGGTGAGGTCCTCGCCCAAGTTGCCGACGCGTGGGAGGAACGCGATGTGAAGGCGCTCTATGCCCGAATGGGGGCCTCCAGCGAGGCTGCGATTGCGGCCGCCCGCGCGCGGGATTGGACCGCTATGTCGGCGGCTCTCGACGCCTATCAGGCGCTGATGGAGGAGCTTGGTGTCTCGAACACGGATCTCGACAAGCTGGTGGAGGAAGGCCGTGGGCAGGCGCTGGCCGCCAAGATCTCGGGCTCTGGGCTCGGCGACTGCGTGCTTGCCTTTGGCGGCGTGCCCCACGGCTGGGAACGGGCTAAGGTCGCGGAGAGGGGGCTCGTGATCCATGACTGATGCATTTGACGCCGTGCTGCCGGCCCAGTTGCCGGCGCCGCAGGAGGCCACGGCCTACGCGCCCTCAAACATCGCCCTGTCGAAGTACTGGGGCAAACGCGACGCGGGCCTAAACTTGCCCCTGAACTCCTCGCTGTCGATCTCCTTGGCGGAATGGGGGACGACGACGACGATCCTGCCCGCTGACCGGGATGAGGTGTCGCTGAACGGCGAGGTGCTCGACCCCGCCTCTAGTTTCGCCACGAAAGTGGTGGCCTATCTCGACCGCTTCCGCCGGGGGCAGACGCTGCCGGTGCGGGTGGAGACGGTGAATACCATTCCCACGGCTGCTGGCCTCGCCTCGTCGGCGTCTGGCTTTGCCGCGCTGACGAAGGCGATTGACGGGGCCTTTGCGCTTAGCCTGCCCGAGGCTCAGCAAAGCATGCTCTCGCGCTATGGATCGGGCTCTGCGACGCGGTCCTTTTGGCACGGTTTCGTGCGGTGGGATCGGGGCGCGGACCCGGCGGGTATGGACAGTTTTGCGGTGCCGGTGGAGGCGCCCTGGCTCGATTTTCGCATCGCGCTGATCAAGGTGGATACGGGCCCGAAGGCGCAGAGCTCCCGCGATGGGATGGGCCATACGGTGGCGACGTCACCGCTCTTTCCCCCATGGCCGGATCGGGCAGAGGCCGACTGCGCGGCGATCGAGGCCGCTGTCCGCGCACAGGATTTCGCGACTCTCGGCGCGTTGGCGGAGGCGAATGCGCTGGCCATGCACGCCACGATGATGGCCGCGCGCCCGGCGCTGACTTACCTCAAGGCAGGGAGCTGGCAGGTGCTGGAGGCGCTCTGGCAGGCCCGCGCGGAGGGGCTTGAGGCCTATGCCACGATGGACGCCGGTGCCAATGTAAAGCTGATCTTCCTGAAGGAAGCAGGGGCCGACGTGCGCCGCCTTTTCCCGGCGGCGGAGATCATCGATCCCTTCGGCTACTCGCCGTAGACGAGGCGTGGCCGCCGCTTGCGGGCGCGCACCCGGTCCCAGATCACGTAGACCATGCCCGCCGCGAAGAGCAACGCCATGGCGTACCACGTCAGCGCGTAGCTGAGGTGAGAGTTGCGGAAACCCACGATCGTCAGCCCCCCGCGCGGGAAGGTGCCCGGCGCAGTCAGGTGATCGGCGTCGATGAAGTAGGGCTCGCTCGTCAGGCCCGCGACATCCGACAACACCGCGATATCCCGCGCGACCCAGCGGTCTGCGGCGGCGTCGTTGCTCTCAAGGAGTGTGCCCTCAGGCTCAGTGAAGCGCAGGAGGCCGGTGACCCGTTGGGGCCCCTCGGGCTCCTGCACCACGCCGTCGAAATTCTGAGGGATGAAGCCTCGGTTCACCCAGATCGTCTTAGCGGGTGTCTCAAGCGGGGTCATGAGCCAGAAACCCAGCCCAAGGTCCGTCACCGCCTTTACGCGGCGCGTCTCGGCATAGTCTAATGTGCCGGTGGCTTCGACGCGCGTGTATTCGTCAGATACTTCCGTGACGGGGCCTGAAGGTGCGGGAACCTCGGGCGCGAAGGCCCGTGTCTCTACCGCCTCAATCAGATCAAGCTTCCATGCGAGCCGCTGCATCTGCCAGTTGCCCAAGCCTACCATGACCACAAAGACGATGAAGGCGGAGATCAGGATTGTTGCGTCGACCCAAAGGGGGCGGCGCGGGTCGTCCTCGGTCATGGCAATTGCTCGACCCGCTCGATGAGTTCATGGGCGGGCATCATGTTCTCCTCCAGGTGGAACATCACCCAGATCGAGCCTGCGAGGATGATCACGAGCAGCATCCCCGTGAAGGCCAGGGACATGGCTTGCCAGCCGTCTTCGGCGCCCAGCGTCACGTGGAGGAAGTAGTACACATGCACCATGATCTGCGCCCCTCCGAAGAGGAAGATGATCGCGATGGCCCAGCCCACATTATCCTCCAGCGCGCCGCCGAGGACGAGGCCGAAGGGAATGAGCGTGAGCACGACCGACAGGGCAAACCCGATGCCGTAGCTCTTCAGAGATCCATGTGCTTGATCGCTCATAGCAGAACTCCCGTGAGGTAGACGAAGCTGAAGACCGCGATCCAGATGAGATCGAGGAAGTGCCAAAAGAGGCTCAGGCACGCGATGCGGCGCTTGTTTTCGTGGGTCAGGCCGTGGATCTGGACCTGCGCGAGAAGTACCACGAGCCAGATCGCACCTGCCGCGACGTGCAGGCCGTGGGTGCCGACGAGGAGCCAGAAGCTCGATAGAAATGCCGAAGCCATGGGCGTGGCGCCGATGTGCCAGAGGTGCTCGAACTCGTAAATCGAGAGGCCAAGGAACGCCAAGCCGAAGACCCCCGTGACGGCGAGCCAGGCCTGCGTGCCCACCTTTGATCCCTGCTGCATCGCGATCATGGCAAAACCATAGGTGATCGAGGAGAAGAGCAGCATGAAGGTGGAAACTAGGATCAGCTCAATCTCGAAAAGGTCCGCAGGCGAGGGGCCCGCAGCATAGTTCTGACCCAGCACCGCGTGCACGGCGAAGAGGATGCCAAAGAGCAGGCAGTCCGACATGAGGTAGAGCCAGAAGCCCAGCATCGTGCCGGTCTCGTGGTGCTCATGGGCGTGCTCGTCCTCGACGACGTGGAAGTCGAAGCGCGGGCTCTCGGTTGCCAGCTGAGGGCCGTTGGCGGTCATATCGCTCATTCTGCTGCCACCACGCTGTTTTGCGCGGCCTCCTTCTTGGTGCGGGCTCCTTCGATCTCCGCCACTTCATCGACGGGGATGTAGTAGTCGCGGTTGTAGTTGAAGGTATGTGCGATCCCGTAGACGAGGCTGGCCATCGCTGAGGCTACGGCCAGCCACCAGACGTGCCAGATCAGTGCAAAGCCCATGATAGTCCAGAGGGCCGAGATGACGACGCCGGTGGCGGTGTAATGCGGCATGTGTATGGGCGTGAAGCCGTCGGTCTTCCGCTCGTAGCCTGCTTGTTTCATGTGCTCCCACGCGTCGCGGCGATAGACGCGCGGCGTAAAGGCAAAGTTGTAGTAGGGCGGCGGGGAGGAGGTCGCCCATTCGAGCGTGCGCCCGTTCCAGGGGTCCCCGTCCACGGCCAGTGCCTCGCGGTTGCGGATCGATACGTAGATCTGGACGAAGAACGCCAGCACGCCCACTGCAATCATCGCCACACCGATCGCTGCCGTGAAGAAGTAGGCCGCGTAGGCGGTGTCTTCGAACTGGCTCAAGCGGCGGGTGACGCCCATGAGGCCAAGCAGGTACAGCGGCATGAACGCGAAGTAGAAGCCTACAACCCAGCCCCAGAAGCTGACGAGCCCCCAGGTCCGATCGAGCTTGAAGCCAAAGGCCTTGGGCCACCAATAGTTGATGCCCGCGAAGATGCCGAAGACCACGCCCCCGATGATCACGTTGTGGAAGTGCGCCACGAGGAAGAGGGAGTTGTGCAGCACGTAGTCCGCCGGCGGGATCGCCAGAAGGACACCGGTCATCCCGCCCACCACGAAGGTCAGCAGGAACGCCACGGTCCACATCATCGGCAGCTCAAAGCTGATGCGCCCTTTGTACATGGTGAAGAGCCAGTTGAAGATCTTCGCGCCCGTGGGGATCGAGATGATCATCGTCGTGATCCCGAAGAAGGAGTTCACATCCGCCCCCGCACCCATGGTGAAGAAGTGGTGGAGCCAGACGATGTAGCTCAGGATCATTATCACCGCGGTCGCGTAGACCATGGAGGTGTATCCAAAGAGGCGCTTCCTCGAGAACGTCGGCACGATCTCCGAGAAGATGCCGAAGACCGGCAGCGTCAGGATGTAAACCTCCGGGTGACCCCAAATCCAGATGAGGTTCACATACATCATCGGGTTGCCGCCGAGATCGGAGGTGAAGAAGTTTGTGCCGATGTAACGGTCAGCGGTTAGCAACGCCAAGGTGACGGTGAGGACAGGGAAGGTCGCCACGATTAGGATGTTGGTGATGAGCGTCGTCCAGGTGAAGATCGGCATCCGCATCCAGGTCATGCCCGGCGCGCGCATCTTCACGATGGTTACGATCAAGTTGATGCCCGAGAGCGTCGTACCAATACCCGCGATGTTGAGCGACCAAAGGTAGTAATCCATGCCCACGCCTGGGCTGAAGGTCAGCCCTGAGAGCGGCGGGTAGGCTAGCCAGCCCGTTGCTGCGTATTCGCCCACGAAGAGCGAAAGCATGATCAGGATCGCGCCCGACACGGTCAGCCAGAACGAGAAGTTATTGAGGAACGGGAAGGCCACGTCCCGCGCACCGATCTGGAGCGGCATGATGTAGTTCATGAAGCCCGTGATGAACGGCATCGCCACAAAGAAGATCATGATCACGCCGTGCGCGGTGAAGACCTGATCGTAGTGATAGGACGGCAGGTATCCCACGTATCCCGCACTGGCGAGGGCTTGATGCCCCCGCATCAGCACAGCGTCCGAGAAGCCCCGGACGAGCATCACCGTCGCCAAGATCATGTACATGATCCCGATCTTCTTGTGATCGACGGACGTAAACCACTCCGTCCAGAGATAGCCCCAGAGCCGGTAGTAGGTCAGTGCTGCCACCAGCGCGCCGCCGCCGATGCAGACCACGATGAACGTGCCCAGCAGGATCGGGTCATAGAACGGGAAAATATCCCACGTCAGCTTGCCCCAGAACGGGTGAGCGATTTCGGCCCCTTGGGTGCCGCGGGTGAGTTGGCCAGCAAAATCAGGTACGGAAGTTGCCACGGTTAGTTGCTCCGCATCTCAGTCGTGTCTTGGGGAGGAAGCAGGACAGAAGCATAAAGCTCAGGGTCTTCCCGCAGTTCGGGTTTGATCAGCGCCAGCAGGGCACGGGGGTCATCAGCGTCACACAGGCCTGCGAAGAGCTCGCGATTGAAAAGGCCGTCGAGTCCGCCACCGCCTAGCGCATCGACCATCATCTGGTCGTCGAGGCACAGTGTGTCGGCCTCGGTGCACATGTTCAGGATGCGGTCGTAGATGCCCTCTTCGAGACCGTTATACGAGACGACCTCTTTGAACGTGGACGGTTTGGACAGCGCGTTGAAGGTTGCGTCAGTAAGAATGCCTTCGGAGGACGCGCGCATCTCATCCGCCCAGGCCGCGAACTCGGCGTCGGAACCGAAGGATTTCACGTCAAACCGCATCTGGCTAAAGCCCGCACCATTATAGTTAGCGGCAAAGCCCACGTAGGTGCCGGGCGCGTTCATAACGGCATTGAGTTCGGTCTGCATGCCCGCCATTGCATAGATCATCCCGGCCATGTCGGGGATGTAGAAGGCGTTCATTACCGTGTTGGAGGTCAGATGGAACTCCACTGGGCGGTCCTCGATCACGGCCATTTCGCCCACTGTAGCGATCTGCTCCTCCGGGTAGATGAAGAGCCACTTCCAATCGAGCGCCACGACCTGGACCTGCATGGGCTGCACGTCCTCAGTGATAGGCGTTTCTTCGTCGATGCGGATGAGATCGGCGTAGGGGTCGAGGCGGTGCGTGGCGACCCAGGTCAGGCCCGCAAGCACCACGATGATGGCCAGCGGCACCGCCCAGATCACGATTTCAAGGCTGATGGAGTGACCCCACTCAGGCTCGTACCGCGCCTTTTCGTTGCTCTGGCGATATTGCCAGGCAAAGAACACCGTCAGCGCCATAACCGGCCCGATGACGAGCATCATCATGATCGTCGCGTAGACGATGAGATCGCCCTGCTGGGCGGCCACGTCGCCGGCTGGATTGAGTAGCACCAGATTGCATCCGCTCAGTAGTCCAACGGCTGCCAAAGCCAGAAGTGGGCGAAATTTGCGTAGCAAGGCCGAGGTCATTGGGCACACACCTGCGTCGTTGTTCATTTCTGCGGGAGCTGCCTTAAGCCTCGCGTGGCTCTTCGGGGGCGCGCTCCGCTCCTATCATGCTATTTAGGCGGGGTCAGTAATGCTGCACTGCAACAAAACCACGCACCCGCTGGACGTTGCGTCCTTGTTTCCCGCGCTATGTAAGGTAGAGCAGACAGCACCAACGGACAGGTTTCGAGGCCCACGCAATGTCAGAGTCCAGTGCGACACACGAACACACCGCCACCCTCGATGAGGTGATCACCACGGTGATTATGTCGCGGGTGACCGACTTTTTCGGGTTCTTTGTCTACGGGATCGCCTGCGTTTTGGTGTTCCCGCAGCTCTTCTTCCCGATGGTTGGCGCCGTTGAAGGCACGATGTTGGCCTTCGTCACCTTCGCCATCGCGTTCGTGGTGCGACCTTTCGCCCAGCTAGGTGGGCGCGCCATTCAGCGGCGCATCGGCAAGATCGCCAAAATCACCATCGCCCTCTTCATTTTGGGGACGTCCACCGTCGCGATTGGCCTCTTGCCGGGCTATGAGCGGATCGGTTGGGCGGCGCCGGCGGCGCTGATCGCTTTGCGCATCGCTCAAGGTGTGGGCCTTGGTCTCGGCTGGGACGGGATCACCCTCCAGCTTCGCAACGCGGCGCCTGAAGGCTATGAGGCGCGCTATGCCATGGTGGCCCAACTCGGTGGTCCCTTTGGCTTCGCCGTGGCGGCCTCGCTCTTTTTCGTGCTGACAGGTTTTCTGACAGTTGAGGAGTTCTACCAATACGGCTGGCGCTTTGCGTTCTTTGCCGTGATGGCTGTGAACGTGGTGAGCCTTTTTGCCCGCATCCGTCTGCTTCAGACAGATTTCGGTGGTGACGATGACAGCTTTAAAATGGCCCCATTCTGGGAGCTCGTCACAACTCAGTGGCGCCCGATCGTTCTGTCCACACTTTTGCCCATCGCATCCTACGCGCTCTTTCACATGGTCACGATCTTTCCGCTGGCCTACCAGCTGCTCTATGGGTCTGTCTTTATCGAGACGATCCTGCTCTGGCAGCTCATCGGTGCGGGCTTTGGCATCGTCACGGTGATTGCCTCCGGCTTTATCGCCGACAAGGTGGGGCAGCGCGTTGTCCATTGGGCGGTGACGCTGGCTATCGTCTTGCTTTGCTTGACGATTACGACGCTTGATTCGAACCCGGCGATCTACATTATTTTGGGCTTTATCCTGCTCGGTTTCTCATACGGGCAGGCCTCCTCCATCGTGCCGGGGCGCTTCCCCAAGCGCTTCCGCTACTCCGGCTCGGCGCTGGCGACGAACCTGTCTTGGATTTTTGGGGCAGCCTTTGCCCCCCTCGCAGGCCTTGGTCTGACATGGGCCTTCGGGCTCTGGGCCGCATCGCTCTACCTGCTTTCGGGTGTGGTGGTGACGGCGATCACGCTCTACGTGCTCGGTAGGCAGGAACGTCAGGAGCTCGATCATGGATAGTGTCAATCTGGATTGACACGCCATGGCCTCCATGCGTTACACTGGGCCCGTTCCAGTCCGCATAAGGGGCACCCCATGAATATCTTGTTCGGCTCCGTCACCGGCACCGCTGAAAACCTGGCTCGCTCTGCGGCCAAACTCGCTCGTGCGCGGGGGCATGACGTTAACATTACTGAGCTTGATGAGGTCTCGATGGATGACCTCGCCACGATGGATGATGTGCTCATCGTTGTGTCGACCTACGGCGAAGGCGAGATGCCCTTCAACGCGGAGCTCTTCTGGGACGAGATCGAGGCCGCGCCACCCGTGCTTCAGGGCCTGAAATACGGCGTGCTCGCTCTGGGCGACACGGCCTACGAACAGTTCTGCCAAGCGGGCAAAGATATCGATGCGATGCTGGAGGCCTGCGGCGCCACCCGTCGCGTAGACCGCGTGGACTGCGATCTGAACTACGAAAAAGACGCGCAAGCCTGGATAGAGGCTGCGATCCCCATGGCAGGCGGTGGCGAGGTCGTCAGCGTGGAGGCTTTGACCGAGGAAGAGGAAGAAGAGGTGTGGTCGCGCACCAACCCGTTCCCGGCACCCATTCTCGAAAACCGGAAGCTTTCGGGAGAGGGTTCGACCAAAGACATGCGCCACATCGTGCTCTCGCTTGAGGGCTCGGGCCTGACCTACGAGGCAGGCGATTGTGTGGGCATCGTGCCCAAGAACGATCCGGAGCTCGTCCAACAGTTCCTGCGCCGTTTGAACAAGACATGGGTCACGCGCCTGCCGGGCTATGACGTGCCCTTGGGCGAACTGCTGACCTCACGCCTGGAGATTCTGACGCCGTCGAAGGCGCTCATCGATGGCGTGGGCGCTGTGGTGCAGGACGCGGATCTTCAAGCCGCGCTGAATGGAACGCGGGAGGAATATGAGGCCTACTTCTGGGGCAAGGACGTGATCGACGTGCTCAACATCGATCCGCGCCTCGTCGTCGGGGCGGACATCCTGATCCCGCTTCTTAGCCCGCTCCAGCACCGGTCGTACTCCATTGCCTCCACACCTGTGTGCCACGGCGATGAAGTGCATCTGACCGTCGCCGCCGTGCGGTGGGAGAATGAGCGCAGCTATGGCGGTGTCTGCTCCACCTTCCTCGCCGACCGGCTAGAGGAGGGTGAGACGGCAGGCCTCTTCCCGATCCCGAACAAACGTTTCCGCGTGCCTGCGCCCGATGTGCCCATGATCATGGTAGGTCCCGGCACCGGAATCGCGCCCTATCTTGGTTTCCTGGCCGAACGCTACGCGGCGGGGGCTAAGGGCGAAACCTGGCTCTATACTGGCGACCGTAACCGAGATTGCGATCATTGTTATGAGGAGGAGCTTGTGGGTTTTGAGGCCTCTGGCGCTCTCAGTCACCTGCGCCTCGCGTTCTCACGGGATGGCGCGCAGAAGACTTACGTACAGCACCTGATGGCCGAAGACGGCGCAGCCCTTTGGCAAGCGATCGAGGCCGGGGCCCATATCTATCTCTGCGGCGATGCCAAGCGCATGGCGCTGGATGTTGAGGCGACGCTCGTGCGTATCATCGCGGAGCACGGCCAGATGACGGAGCGGTATGCCGAAGATCGGTTGGCGCAGCTGCGCCGCCAAGGCCGCTACGTGAAAGACGTCTACTAACGCTTAGAGATGTAGGCCTGCGCCCAGCCCCCTGAGGGCTGCCTCCTGGAATGCTTCGCCCTGAGTAGGGTGGGCGTGGATCGTCTCTGCGATGTCTTCCAGCTGTGCACCCATCTCGATGGCGAGCGTGAAGACAGCCGAAAGCTCTGCCACGCCTTCGCCAACTGCTTGCGCGCCTAGGATGGCGTGATCGGCCTCGCGGTAGACCACGCGGATGAAACCGTCGTCACGGTCCAGCGTGAGTGTGCGGCCATTGGCGGCCAGCGGGAATTCAGCGCTGCTGCAGCCTTCTGCCTCTGGCGCGGCGCCTACGGAGACGATTTCAGGGTCCGTGAAGCAGATTGCCGGGATCGCTTGTTTGTCCCACACCGCAGACTGGCCTGCGATATGCGCGGCTGCGATCTCCGCCTGCGCGGTGGCACGATGGGCGAGCATGGGTTCGCCTGTCACGTCGCCGATCGCAAAGACCCCGCGCATCGACGTTTCCCCCCGCGCGTTCACGCGGATGAAGGGGCCGTCCATGTCGAGCGCGAGCTCTTCCATGCCGATGCCGCCCGTTCGCGGGCGCCGTCCTACGGTCACGAGCACTTTGTCGGCGGCGATCTCCCCACTGCTGGTGCTGAGGATGCCATCTGCAAAGCCCTCGGCGGCGGTATTGGTCATCACCTCGATGCCGAGCGCCTCCATCCGTGCAAGCACAGGATTCGTGAGCTTCGCGTCGAATGCAGGCAGAATGAGCGGCCCGGCCTCCACGATCGTCACTTCCGCCCCGAGCTTGGAGTACGCGGTGCCGAGCTCCGCCCCGATGTAGCCGGCGCCCACCACGGCGAGGCGCTTGGGAACCTCGGTTAGGGCAAGCGCTTCGGTCGATGATAGGACATCGCCGCCAAAGGGCAGGGCGGGTAGCTCCACGGGGGCAGACCCCGTGGCAATGACGAGTGTCTTTCCCACGATCTCCCGCCCGTCTGACAGCGAAACGCGTTTGCCGTCCTTCAGGCGCGCCCGGGCGGTCACGATCTCAACGCCAGCGCGTTTCAGCAGCCCTTCGACCCCGCCGGTGAGCTTGCTGACGATGCCGTCCTTCCAAACCTGCGTGTGGCGGAAGTCCAGATCCGGCTCGTCCGTCTGAAGGCGGAGCGGACCGTCGGACGCATGGGCAAAGCGATGCATCTCATCACCAGCATGGATCAGCGCCTTGGAGGGGATGCAGCCCACGTTCAAACAGGTGCCCCCGGCCCTCGCTTCATCGACCACAATGGTCTTCAGCCCCGCTTGACCGCAACGAATGGCACAAGCATAGCCGCCGGGACCTGCGCCGATAATGAGGACGTCTGCTTGCATCACTGCTCCACGAACATGAGGGCGGGGGTCTCGAGCAACTGTTTGATCTTCTGAACGAAGATCGCAGCGTCGTAGCCGTCGATGATGCGGTGATCGAATGAGGCCGAGAGGTTCATCATCCGTTTGGGTTGAAACGTCGTGCCATCCCAAACGGGCCGCACCTGCATCTTGTTCACACCAAGGATCGCCACCTCCGGGTGGTTGATGATGGGCGTCGTGGCGATGGCGCCAAGGGGCCCCAGCGAGGTGATAGTGATTGTGGATCCGCCAAGCTCCTCCCGCGCGATAGTCCCATCGCGCGAGGCGTCCGAGAGGCGGGTGATCTCGTCCGCGGTGTTCCAGAGCGTTGCGGCCTCTGCGTGGCGCAGCACGGGTACGGTGAGGCCAGCGCCCGTTTGCGTGGCGATGCCGATATGGACGCCCGCGTGGCGGGTAAGCACGCCGGCCTCGTCGTCATAGCGGGCGTTGAAATCGGGCTGTGCGCGCACGGCTTCCACCAAAGCCCGGGCGAGGAAGGGCAACAAGGTCAGCTTCGGGCGCGTGCCTGCATGTTCAGCGTTCAACGTCGCGCGCAGCGTCTCCAGCACCTCCATCTCCACCGCTTCAACGATGGTGATGTGTGGGATGCGGCTGGCGGAGGTCACCATCTTCTCAGCGATTTTACGGCGCAGGCCGGTGATCTTGATCTCCTCGGTCTGGGTCAGCCGCTGGCGACCGGTGCGTGCGCCCGAGAGATGAGCATCGAGATCTTCGTGCTGGATACGCCCCGCGGGCCCCGAGCCGCGGATGTCACTGAGCGTGAGGCCTTCTTCCCGCGCCCTTTTGCGGACAGCGGGGGAAGCGAGGGGCTTCGCGCCATGCACCTGTGCCGTCGCAGGCTTGGGGGGCTTTGGGGTCGGTTTCGCGGGCGCGGGCGCTACGGTCTTCTCCTCCGCCACCTCCTCGCCCTTGATATCGAGCACCGCGAGGGTCGAGCCGATGGCGAGCATCGCGCCCACGTCGCCATTGAGTTCCACAATCGTGCCGGGCTTGGGCGTGGGCACCTCCACCGTCGCCTTGTCGGTCATGACGGCTGCGAGGATGTCGTCTTCGGCCACTACTTGGCCCACCTTTACATTCCACTCAGAAAGCTCCGCTTCTGCGATGCCTTCGCCGATGTCGGGCAGTTTGATCTCGAATCGTGCCATTACGCCTCCATCACCCTTTTGAGCGCGGCGCCCAGCCGTTCGGGGCCGGGGAAGTAATCCCATTCCTGTGCGTGGGGGTAGGGGGTGTCCCAACCGGTGACGCGCTCGATCGGGGTCTCGAGCGAATAGAAGCAGGCCTCTTGCACGAGGCTCACGAGCTCTGCGCCATAGCCGCCCGTGCGCGTGGCTTCATGGACGACGACGCAGCGGCCGGTTTTCTTTACGCTTTCGGCGATCGTGGGGAGGTCGACGGGCACGAGGGTGCGCAGGTCGATGATCTCGCAATCCACCCCCGTCTCTTCGCAAGCGGCCTGGGCGACGTGGACCATCGTCCCGTAGGCGAGCACGGTCACGTCAGCGCCTTCGCGGCGCACCTTCGCCTTGCCGAGCGGCACTGGATCATCCTCGGGCACGTCCCCTTCATCGACGTTCTTCCAGCTGACGACGGGGCGGTCATGGTGACCGTCAAAGGGCCCGTTATAGAGCCGCTTGGGCTCCAGAAAGATCACCGGATCAGGGTCCTCTATGGCCGATAAAAGCAGGCCCTTGGCGTCGCGCGGGTTCGAAGGGATCACGGTTTTGAGGCCGCAGACATGAGTAAAAATCGCCTCGGGGCTCTGGCTATGGGTCTGGCCGCCGAAGATGCCGCCGCCCGCGGGCATGCGGATGACGAGAGGCACTGTGAAATCCCCGGCGGAGCGGTAGCGGATACGCGCGGCCTCAGACGCGATCTGGTCGAAGCCCGGGTAGACGTAGTCGGCGAACTGGATCTCGATCACGGGTTTGAGCCCGTAGGCCGCCATGCCAATCGCCGCGCCCACGATGCCGCTTTCGTTGATGGGCGCGTCAAAGCAGCGTTGCTTGCCGTATTTGGCCTGCAGGCCTTGAGTGCAGCGGAAAACGCCGCCGAAAAAGCCCACGTCCTCGCCAAAAACTACAACGCGGTCGTCGGCGGCCATGGCCTCATCATGGGCGGCGCGGATCGCCTCGATCATGGTCATGCGTGCCATCAGAAACCGGCCTCCTGACGCTGGCGGACAAGGTGCGGCGGCATGTCCTTGAAGACTTGATCGAACATGTCGCGCGGTGAAGGCTGCGCGCCATCTTGGAGCGTGCCGTTGGCCTCGGCTGCCTTCTGGGCCGTGCGGACCGTGTCCATCGCTTCGGCCTTAGCCTGCTCGTGGCGTTCTTCGCTCCATTCATCCAGCACGATGAGATGGCTCTTCAGCCGCTCGATCGGGTCGCCCAGCGGCCAGGCGGCGGCCTCCTCGGGGGAGCGGTAGACGCTCGGGTC
The DNA here is from genome assembly GCA_022448245.1 of Paracoccaceae bacterium. GTDB lineage: Bacteria > Pseudomonadota > Alphaproteobacteria > Rhodobacterales > Rhodobacteraceae > Shimia_B. The sequence continues at coordinate 286,855 of JAKVCO010000006.1, read as the reverse complement.
GTCTGATGACGAATGCGCGCCCGCGCGGTAGGTGACGTATTCGATCAGCGTGGGCCCGTGGCCTGACCGGGCGCGTTCGGCGGCCCAGGAGGCGACGGCGCGGGTAGCGAGATAATCGTTGCCGTCCACCCGGATCGCCGGGATGCCGAAACCGTGCCCGCGGGCCGCAAAGGTGCCTACGCCGCCTCGCGCGATGCCTTGGAAGCTCGATATCGCCCACTGGTTATTGACGATATTGAGCATCACTGGCGCGCGGTAGGTAGAGGCGAAGACCATGGCCGCGTGAAAGTCGCTCTCTGCCGTGGAGCCGTCGCCGATCCAGCCGGCCGCGATCTTGGTGTCACCGGCGATGGCCGATCCCATGGCCCAGCCCACTGCTTGTAGAAACTGCGTGCCGAGGTTGCCGGATACGGTGAAAAAGCCGTGTTCCTTCGAGGAATAGCAGATTGGCAGCTGCCGTCCCTTCAGCGGGTCAGCGGCGTTCGAGTAGATCTGGTTCATCATCGTCTCAAGCGGGTAGCCTGCTGCGATCAGAAGCCCAGCCTGCCGATAGGTGGGGAAGTTCATGTCGCCCTTTGCAAGGGCACCGGCCACGGCGCAGCTGACGGCTTCTTCGCCCAGATGCTGCGCGTAAAAGCTCGTCTTGCCCTGGCGTTGGGCGGTTAGCATGCGCTCGTCATAGACGCGCAAGGTCAGCATATGGCGCAGGCCTTCACGCAGCTCATCCGCGCTCAGCGCACCGGCCCAGTCGCCCACCGCCTCGCCCTTCTTGTTGAGCACCCGCACGATCGAGAACGCCATATCGCGGATCTCATTGGGGTCCACATCGACGGCAGGGCGGGTCACTTCCCCAGCACGCGGGATTTCGAAGTTTGAGAAGTCTGGAGTGTCGCCTGGGCGGCACCCTGGTTCGGGGACGTGAAGCGAGAGCGGTTTGGCAGGCATGGCTTTCCTTCAAAGCATGCAACAAGCCTACCGAAGAGAGGTGGTGACAAAAGTGGATTAATATCAGTATTCTGGTCCTGTTGAGGCGTTTTTCGCCGTCATAGGAAAAATTCTTAGTGAAATTCACTACAGACAGAGTGGATCGTGCGATTCTTCGAGAGTTGCGTCGGGATGGCCGGATCACCCTCGCGGAGCTTTCGGAACGTGTCGGGCTCTCCGCGACGCCCTGCAAACGCCGGGTGCAGCGGCTTGAGGAAAGCGGCCTGATCTCGGACTACGTCGCCCGCATTGACCGCAGCGTCGCGGGTTTTGGCATCACCGCCTTCGTTAGTGTGGAACTGGAGCGTCAGGACGCCGAAGAGGTAAGCCGCTTTCAGCGCGAGGTGGCTCGCTTTGAAGAGATCGTGACGGGCCGGCTCATGACGGGGGGGATGGATTTCATGCTCGAGGTCGCGGTCGAAAGCCTGGAGGAGTTCGAGAGCTTCCTACAGTCGCGCCTGCTGAAAATTGGGGGCATTCGCGCCGTGCGGTCCCGCTTTGCGTTGAAGACCTTCATCGACCGCGAGCGTCTCCCCTAAGCCGCGCTAGAGTGTGATCTGGTCTAGGTCTTCCGCGATACCCGCCTCTCTGGGAAAGTGATCTTGCAACGCGCCAAGCGCCGCCGCGCGGGCAGCCGGTTCGTCCATTTGAACACGGATATGGGTTGAAAGCAGGCGCTTCACCCCGACGCAGGCAGACATTTGCGCAATCAAAGAGGGCGTGGGCGAGCGCGCATCAAGCTGCGGGCTGATCGTCTGACCTTCGCTCCGGTAGCACCAATGGATGAGCAGATCCGCGTTCTTGCTCAGGCGCTCTATGCCCGCGCAGAGCCGTGCATCCCCTGAATAGGCAAGGCACTTTCCGTCGGCTTCCAACCGGAAGCCAAGACACAAAAGCCAAGGCTGCGCGTGGGGCACTTCGCAGGCTTCAAGGCGCCAGCCGTCCCCTGCGAGGATGAAGCCCGGTCCTTTCTCGGTGATCTCGGGCGCGGGTTAGGGTCTGGGCACGGAACCTCCACGCCCTCGCCAGACTTCTTGCGACGGCTCGTAGTCGGTGCGCGCGGCCCAGTCGAATGCGAGGGCACCTGCGCTACCAAAGAGCCGTTCGTTGATTTCGGCGATCGGCGCAGGGCCCAAGACGCGGATGCGTTTGCCTGACATGTCCCATGCCGCGTGGATCAAGCGGGCGTAATCGATCATGTGGTCCGAATGCAGATGGCTAAGGATCAGCGTATCGACTTCATCGGGGGCCACCCCTGCTTCGAGCAGTCGGCTCACCACACCGCCGCCGCAGTCAAAGAGCAGGGTCTGCCCGGCGACTTCGACCAGATACCCCGATACCCCGATGACGCGCGGCGCGCGTAGGGTTCCGGCATGCCTGACCCGAGAACGGTGACCTTCACTCGGCTGCCGTCTGCTGTGCGGTTTCGTCTTCCATGGCCAAGATTGCGTCTTCGAGTTTGGCCAAAAGCCTGAAGAGCTGCTGCTCTTCCTCCTCGTCGAATGGCGCCATGAGCCCGTCCTGGCGGGCAAGCATATGGGGCAGGGCCTTTTCAAAGCGGGCACGTCCGGCGTCGGTCATCCTGACTTTGTGCAAACGCTGGTCAGCCTCGCTGACAACCACTTGAACGAGGTCCGCGGCACTAAGGCTTTTGATCGCCCGGCTCACCATCGCCTTGTCGATTTTCGCCCTGCGCACGACCTCCGTCGCCGAGATTTCGCCGTCGGGGTCGGCGGCGACCATCACGAGGATCCTCCATTGTGATAGAGAGATGTCGGCAGCATCGCTGAGAATGCGCGCGGCCTGTGCGTTGATGCGCCCATGAATGCGGCTAATGCGATAAGACACGCGCCGTTCTAGGGGCCTTACGTGATCGACATTGTCCACATCAGTCCTCCACATCGCCTCACACCTTTGACATGGCATCTCGCACTGATCACGTCAAACCTACTGTTGACCTGACAACTAATGTGTGTGTCTCATCAAGTAGTCTGGTCGGTCAGGGTGGAAGACCATGAAGAAATTTTTGATGGCTGCGGCCATGAGCCTTGCAGCAACCACCGCATCTGCCGCGGATTGGACCCCACCGGCCCCGTGAAACTGATGATCGCTCTCGCCGCGGGCGGCGGTGCAGACACCCAAGCGCGCCTCATTGCCGAAGAGCTTGAGGCATCAATGGGGTGGCAATTCACCCCCGAGCATGTGACCGGCAAAGGTGGTCTGAACCTCGCAGCGGCAATGAAGGATCAGCCGCCGACGGCATGGTCATCGGCATGGTTGTGACAGAGTCCTTGGGCTATAAACTGCGCGCTGCTGATGCGGGCCTGACGCCTGATATGTTCACGCCCATTGCCACCACTGCTGGCTTCCAGATGGGTATCGTAGCGCCTGCTGGAAAAGGCTGGACGACGTTCATGGATGTCGTAGAGGCCGCCACATCGGGCGATGACATCCGCTTTGGCACCACATCACCAGAGCTTTCCGACCTGGCCTAACTCTTGGGCGAGGCGCAGGGCGTGGACTTCAATATCGTGCAGGTTCGTGGCGGACGTGCGGTGATGGATGGCGTGAACGCGGGAGATATGGATCTCGGCTTTATGGCTGGCATCCAGCGCAAGGGCGTGGCTGCGGGTGATCTGGTGAACCTCGCTTCGGCGCTTTCTGAGCCGCTCTTTCAGACGTCAGATGCGCCGACCATGTCGGAGTTTGGTGTGGATTTCGTGGCCGATGGCTATTTCCTCTTCATCGGCCCGGCGGGCATGCCTGAGGACGCCCCGCGCCGCGCTCTCCGCCGCGATTGAGGGGGGTGCGACCAATGCCGACACCAAAGCAGGTGGGTTGCCTGAAGCCGCGTTCGGCCGGCCTTCCGTCACTACGGGCGGTGATCTCGATGCGCTCAATGCCTCTGACTAAGAGGCCGTCGGCGCTCTTCTGGCCGCCACTGAATAAGCTTTTGCCAGCTCGGGGCACTTCTCCCGCTGCTAGTCTTATCCCATGACATCGCGCGCAAATCTCTATCTGGGCCTCGTGAGCCTTGTGCTGGCATTGATGGTGATCTTCCTATGGATTTCTTTCAATACCGACACGGGCCTTATCGAAAAGGTACGTCGCCGTGTGACCATCGGTGATGCGCTGGCACCGTCTCTTGCAGCCTGCCTTGTCTTGGTTGGGGGCGATTTGCTCGTTCTTGCGGAGAGGAATGCCGCTGACCAGCCGGGCCTGACGTCCGGCACCCTGCGCCATGTCCTCTGGGTTTTGGCCTTATTGTGCTCGCGTTTTTGCTCATGCGCTGGGAAGGGCCTGTGTTGGTCGAGGAGTATCGCCTTTTGCGCGCCTCAGCGCCGTGGAAATGGGTGGGCTTTGTGCTGGGCGGGACGGTCGTCGTCACCGGACTCATTTCAGCGATCGAGCGGCGACTTTCGCTGCGCGCTTTGCTCATTGGCATCGCTGTGACGGTCGCGCTGATCGTGCTCTTTGATTTGCCATTCGATGATCTGCTCCTACCGCCTAACGGGGAGTCTGAGCCGTGAGTGTGCTCGATTATATCCTCGCAGGTGTGGCAGTTGTCTTTGCTGGGCCGGAGCTTGCCTTCTTGGGCCTGCCCGCCACTCCGGTGATGATCCTGAGCGTTTTTCTTCTGGGCATCGTGGTGGGCTCCACGCCCGGCCTCGCGGCGCCCATGGCCATGGCTGTTTCGCTACCGCATTTGATTTCAGCCTTTGGCTTTAATCCGGACGCGCTATTGCCGGTCATTGGCTTTCTGATCGGGGTCATGAAGGGCGGGACCGTGGGCGGGGCAGTGCCTGCAATCCTCTTCAACACACCCGGCACGCCGGACGCCCATATGACCACGCTCGATGGGCATCCGATGACGAAGGAGGGCCAACCGGACAAAGCGCTCCGCATCGCACAATTCTCTTCGGCCTCGGGCGACACGTTCTCGGACATCGTCCTCATCCTCTGCGTGCCGTTTCCGGCCGTACTTGTGGAGCAATATCTCGACCTACCACACCTACGCGGCCACCGGCACGCCGGAGTGTCTGAAGTCCTCCGTGGCCTACGGGGAGGCTTGGAACGGGCCCTATATGGGCTTCGAACACGTGGAGCTGATGCTCGTCGGCCATAACTGGTTGGCGCCAGAAAAGCCGCCCGGGGGACAGTATTTTGAGCGCTGGTATCATGCCGACGGGCAGGGCGACGCGCGCACGGCGCTCATGTGGGAAAACGGCGGCGACACGAAAGACGCCGCGCAGACGTGGCATTCCAAACTGCCAGTCGAATGGCACAACTCCACCTGGACCGCCGACCGCACGATTGAGTGGCTGAAAGACCGCGGGTCCGAGCCCTTATGCACCTGGGTCAGCTTTCCCGACCTGCACCATCCGATCGATTGCCCAGAGCCTTGGTCGCATCTCCATCCGCCCGAGGAAGTGGACCTGCCCGAGAACCGCACCCGCGATCTCGATAAGCGTCCTTGGTGGCACCGTGAGGTGTTGGCGGCCGAGCCTGCGGGCGACAAGGACGCCGACGAGAGGCGCAAGGCCTATTCCCGCATTCCGCCTCAAACGGATGAGCAACTGTGGGAGATCATCGCCAACACCTACGGTCAGATTGCCCTCATCGACCACAACGTGAGCCGTATCATGGCCGCGTTGGAGGAGGCGGGGCTTAGCGAGAACACCATCGTCATCTACATCTCCGACCATGGTGATTGGCTGGGGGATCACGGGCTCATCCTGAAAGGGCCGATGCACTACGAGGGGCTCTTGAACGTGCCGCTCATCATGGCGGGCCCGGGTGTACCGGTTGGGGAGGTGGATGAACCCGTCTCCACCATCGACCTGCCTGCGACATTCGCGGATTACGCCGAGACGGAACCGGGGCTGCCTCAACACGGGCGGTCTCTGCGGGCGCTTGCTGAAGGCGGAGAGGACCCCCGTAATTTCGCGATGAACGAGTGGGAGCTTTTGCCCACCCGCGCGGGCGTCGCGCTGTCGCTTCGAACGGTGCGCACGAAGACGGCCAAGCTCACTGTCGATGCGATCTCAGGACTGGGGGAGATGTACGACCTCGCCGCTAACCCGGGCGAGATGCGCAACGTTTTCGAAGATGCCGCCTATGCCGATCTGAGGGTGGAGCTTGAGGGTTACCTCGCCCAACGGCCCGACGATGCGGGCCCGATCCGCGAACAGGTGGGCCTGGCCTAAAGCTTGATCCACGCGGTCTTGAGATCGAGGTATTTGTCGAAAGCGTGTAGCGATTTGTCGTGCCCGTTACCCGACTGCTTCACCCCGCCCAAGGGCACCGTCACATCCGGCCCGCCATAGGTGTTCACATGAACGACCCCGGTCTTCATGGCGCGGATCATACGGTGCGCACGGGACAGATCGCCCGTCCACGTCCCGCCCGCGAGGCCATAGTCGGATGCGTTGGCCAGACGGATCGCTTCCTCCTCCGTGTCAAACGGGGTGACGGCGAGGACGGGGCCAAAGACCTCCTCCCGCGCGATGGTATGGTTTTCTTCGACGCCGGTGATGAGGGTGGGCGCCATGTAGGTGCCGCCGGTCTCTTCCAGGATCGCGCTGCCGCCGGTGACAACCTCGCCGCCTTCGCGCTGGGCGGTCTCGACGAGGCCGAGATTGCGTTCCAGCTGTGTGGGGTTGTTGACGGCCCCGGACTGCGTGGAAAGATCGAGCGGATCGCCCACCTTCATCGCCTGTGCCGCTTCGGCCATCATCGCCACGAACTCATCATGGATGGCGCGTTCGACCAAGAGGCGCGATCCCGCCACGCAGACCTGCCCGGAGTTTCGGAAGATCCCCCCGGCGGAGACTTTTGCGGCCTCCTCCAAGTTAGGCGCATCGGAGAAGACGACGTTGGCCGATTTCCCGCCTAGCTCGAGGTAGCAGCGTTTGAGGTTCGTCTCGGCGGAGGCCTGCAGCAGCCGCCGCCCGGTCGCGCCCGAGCCGGTAAAGACGATCACATCCACGTCCATGGACCGTCCCAGCGCATCGCCCACCACGGCGCCATCGCCCGTGACGATGTTCAACACGCCGGGCGGGATGCCGGCCTCGTGGGCAAGCTCCACCATCCTCAGCAGCGACAGGGACGCGGTTTCCGACGGTTTCAGCACGACGGAGTTGCCCGCAGCCAAAGCAGGCCCCAGCTTCCATGCGCCGATCATCAGCGGGAAGTTCCACGGGATGATGGCGGCCACCACGCCCACGGGCTCCCGATGAATGAGGCCGAGCACATCTGGCGATGTGGGCGCGATCTCACCGTTTATTTTGTCCGCGGCCTCCGCGTAGTAGCGGATCGTGGTGATGGCGGAGCCCGGTTCAGCGCGCAGCGCCATGCCGATTTCGGTGCCGTTGTCGCGTACGCCCAGCACGGCGAGGGGGAGCATCTCCGCCTCCATCAGGTCCGCCCAACGGAGCATGATCTTCTTGCGCGCGGTCGGTGCCAGCGCGGACCACCGACCGTCTTCAAATGCCGCGCGCGCCGCCGCAACAGCGCGATCAGCATCATGGCGCGTTCCACGGGCCACAGTCGTCAGGAGCGTCCCATCGGCGGGCGAATGGATCTCCATCTCGCCCCCATCGGCGGCGGCCACAGGCTCCCCATTGATCCAGAGCTTTCCCTGAGCGACAGGCGCCGTGCGCAGCGCGTCGATGGCAGATTGATCCATGCGAGCCCCCCCTTTGCCAAAGTGATTGACCCGACGGGGCGCGGTGTCAACAAATGCCGGTAAGGGAGAGTGCCATGGAAAAGACCATTCTTGTCATCGGGACCTATGACACCAAAGACGAGGAGCTTGCCTACGTCTGCGACACCATCCGCGCGCAGGGTGGTGGCGTGGTGTCCATGGACGTCAGCGTGTTGGGCGATCCGTCCGAGCCTACGGACATCTCCAAACATGATGTGACTGCCGCTGCGGGGTCGTCGATCCAAGCGGCGATCGACACCGGTGATGAGAACGAGGCCATGCAGATCATGGCACGCGGCGCGGCGTTGCTTACTGGGAAATTGCATGCTGAGGGCAAGATCGATGGTATGATCGTGCTGGGCGGGACGATGGGCACGGATCTCGCTCTCGATTGCGCGCAGGCCCTACCGATGGGGGTGCCGAGATATGTGGTTTCCACCGTCTCCTTCTCGCCCCTCATCCCGGCGGAGCGGCTGTCGCCCGATATCCAGATGATCCTTTGGGCAGGTGGGCTTTATGGGCTGAACTCGGTTTGCAAAAGCTCGCTAAGCCAAGCGGCAGGCGCCGTCCTAGGTGCCGCGTGCGCGGTGGAGCCGCCTGTGGCCGATCGGCCTGTCATCGGCATGACGAGCCTTGGGTCGAGCTGCCTGAAGTACATGAAGCTGCTGCGTGATCCGTTGCAGGAACGCGGTTTTGAAGTCGCCGTCTTTCACGCCACAGGCATGGGCGGCATGGCCTTCGAGGCGCTGGCGCGACAGGGCTATTTCGCCGCCGTCATGGATTTCGCCCTGCCGGAGCTTGGCAACCTCATGGTGGGGTCGGTCGTTAACTCCGGCTCTGACCGTCTGACGAACGCGGGCGCGCGGGGCGTGCCGCAGATCGTGGCGCCGGGCTGCACCGACCTTATCGATTTCGCAGGCTGGCAAGAGATCCCCGCCGCCTACGCCGACCGCCCGTTCCATGCCCATAACCGGCTGATCAAATCCTCCGCGCTGGATGGGGAGGAGCGCCGGGCGCTCATTCGCGATATCGCGGCCCGGCTCAAAGATGCCAAAGGCCCTGTGCACTTCCTGATGCCCACGGGTGGTGTTGAGGAATGGGACAAAGAGGGCGATGCCGCTCACGATCCAGAAGCGCTGGCTGACATGGTGGATGAGGTTGGTAAGGCGATCCCACCGCTCGCCCATTCCATGCTCGATTGCCACATTAACGACGAAGCCTTCGCCGAAGCCGCACTTCAGGTGCTTGATGGCTGGATCGCCGAAGGTGTCGTGAAGGGGCTTTAGTACTTGCCGGTACGGATGCGCTTTAGTTCACCATGGGTCTTGTCTTTGCCCCAAGCAGGGACGCCGGAACGCAGCGCCGCGCGCCCGATCATATGAGCGCCGATAGGTGCTGTGGTCAGCAAAAAGAACACGATCACGACGACGCGCAGCACCACCGCGGGGTCTGCAAAGTGAACGGCGGCGCCCGCAAGGACGAGGCCTGATCCCAAGGTTCCCACCTTCGTGCCGGCATGCATGCGAATGAAGACGTCTGGCAGCCGTGCGAGGCCAAGGCCTGCGGCGACGGAAAAGACACTGCCGATAATGACGAGAGCGGCTGCGATAAAGAAACTCATTCCTCACGCTCCTTTTGTTCTTCGAGGGCCCGCGCGCGGCGATCGACATAGCGCTCGGCAAAGCGGGCCAGAGCCACGGTGGCGAGGAAACCCACGAGGGCCAACACCAAGGCAACATCAAGGAAAGCCGGATCGCCGGAACGGATGGCCGCGAGCCCGCAGAACGCCACGATGGCCACCGTGATGACATCAAGCGCGACCACCCGATCAGGCAGCGATGGGCCCTTCACCAGACGGAAAAAGGCCAAAGCCACTGCGACGAAGACGCAGGTGAAGCCCGCGTTCACGGCCCAATCTAGGATCTCCTGGCCTGTCATTCGCGTTCCTCCACGGCGTCGATGACCCACTTCTCCATGCCGGACTTTAGCTCGTGGCAGACGGCCTCGGGATCATCGGCGAACATGGCGTGGATGGTCAGCGTGGACCGGTCCGGGCTAACGTCGATGGAAAGCGTGCCGGGGGTGAGCGTGATGAGGTTCGTCACCAGAAAAATGCCCGCATCCGTCTTCACGTCGAGTGGCACTTCAATGAAAGCGGGGTTCGCGCGGTGCGTCGGTGTCACGACGTCCCAAAGCACCTGAATGGACGACATCAGCAATTCGTAGTGGAACATGATGATCAGCTTGATCCAGTACCACACGCGGCGGAAATAGCTCGACCGGGTGCCCGTAAGCGGCTGAAGCAGCCACAGCGTGAAGTATCCGACGACGAGGCCAGACGTCATCGTCAGCCAGTTGAACCCTCCAAAGAGGATCGCCCAAGCGGCTGCAAACATCATGTTGGTGGCAAGCGTGTTCACTGTGCAGCCTCCCCCAGTACGGTCTCAATATAGGGCGATGGATCGAGAAGTTGCATCGAGGCGGTTTCCGCAAAGCTGACGAAGGGCTGCGGGAAGAAGCCAATTATAAGCGTCAGCACCGCCATCCCGCCGATAGGCAGAAGCAGATTGCGACGCTCCGCAGCTGTCAGGGTAGCCAGCGTGGGATCGGTGCCCTCGGGATGGGCCTTCCAGAACGCCTCGGCCCAGATCTTGGTCATGGAGTAGATCGTGAGCAGGCCCACGAGCAGCGCGACACCCGCGATGATCCAGGCTTGGTCCTCCAGAGCCGCCGCTACCAGCACGTACTTTGCCCAGAAGCCGCTGAGTGGGGGGAAACCGGCAAGCGAGAAAGCCGGGATCAGGAAGAGGATGCCGAGGAAGGGGGCGGTTTTGTACATCCCACCGATTTTGCCGAGGTCCGTCGAGCCCGCGATCCGCTCCGCCACACCTGCGATTAGGAAGAGGTTCGCTTTCACCACGATATGGTGGACGAGGTAGAAGACCGCGCCCACAAGCGCCAGCGGCGTGTAAAGCGCGAGCCCCATGATCATGTAGCCAATCTGCGAGACGATGTGGAACGACAGGATCTTGCGCATGTCGTTCTGCGCCGCCGCGCCCAGAACGCCCGTCACCATCGTCAGCGCTGCCACCCAGAGTAGCACCGTGTGGGTGAAGCCGATGTCCTGATCAAAGACCAGCGTGAACATCCGAATAAGGGCGTAGACGCCGACCTTCGTCAGCAAGCCCGCAAAGACCGCTGATACCGAGAAAGCGGGCGTGTGGTAGGACGCAGGCAGCCAGAAGAAGAGGGGGAAGACCGCTGCCTTCACGCCAAAGGCCACCATGAACATCATCGCCACAACCGTGACGAGGCCCTGGTTCTCAAGCGCAGGAACCGTCAGCGCGAGGTCCGCGAGGTTCAGCGTTCCCGTCATGCCGTAGAGAAGGCCCACGCCGCTCAGGAACAGGATCGTGGAGACGAGGTTGATCGTGACGTATTTCACGCCCCCGTCGATCTGTGCCTTGGAGCCGCCCAGAACGAGAAGGCCGAAGGACGAGATCAACATTACCTCGAACCAGACGTAGAGGTTAAAGAGGTCACCCGTGATGAAGGCGCCCGTCACGCCACCGATCAGGATGTTGAAGAGCGCGTGGTAGCCCAAGTATTCCTTGCGCGTGTTGATATCGCTCAGGGCATAGACCGATACGGCGAGCGCCGTGATCGCGGTGATCACCACCATGACCGCGCTCAGATAGTCGGCCACCAGCGTGATCCCGAACGGTGCAGGCCATCCGCCCATTTGCCCCGCGATCACGCCCTTGTCGTAGACATGGGAAAAGAGCAGCACCGCCGCGCCGAGGAAAACCACGTTGCCGATCACGCTAACCTTACGGCCCCAATCGCTCTCCCGCGTCAGGAACGCAGCGACTGCCGTCAGGAACGGCAGTACCAGTGGGATCGTCAGGAGCCAGCTCATCTACGCGTCATCCTCGCGCGGTTCGGCGATGCGCATCTCGTCGGAATCGAGCGTGCCTAGGGTGGTGTAGGCGCGGAACATGAGGATGAGGGCAAAGGCAAAGAGGCCAAAGCCGATGACGATGGCCGTCAGCACCAGCGCCTGGGGCAGGGCGTTTGCCACACCAGGATCAGGGGCGACTTGGCCCAGCTCAATGAGCGGCGGCATGCCCTCGGTGAGGCGACCTGCCGTGAAGATCGTCAGGTTCGCCGCGTTCGAGATCAGCACCAGCCCGAAGATAAAGCGCAGCACGTGCCGCGCGAGCATGAGGTAGACCGCCGCTGCCACGAGCACGCCGATGGAGATGGCCAGAAGCGCTTCCATCAGATCTCCTCTTCCATGGCGAAGACGAGGGCGATAATCGATCCGAAGACGACGAGGTAGACGCCGATGTCAAAGATCAGCACCGTGGACAGGGGCAGGCCCTTGTCGAACTTGTCAGTCTCGCTGGCGCCGATGAAGAGCCACTGACCAGTGAAGAGAGCGTCTCCGAAGAGGGCGGCCGCAATGCCTGCCAAAAGCGCGATGCCAAGGCCCGCCATCGCGATGTTTTGTGGCTGCACGCGCAACGCCTCTCGCGCTTCTTTCGTCGAACAGCCGATGGCATAAAGGACAAAGGCCGTGGCTCCGATAAGGCCGCCGATAAAGCCGCCGCCGGGCTCGTTGTGGCCTCGCAGCAGCATGTAGAGCGAGAAGATAATCAGAAGGCCGGCGAGGTAGCGCGTGCCGACCCGCAGGATGATAGAGCTCATTTCTCGTCTGCCTCCGGAATGCCGCGGGCGGGGCCCTTATCGGTCGTGCGTAGAAGGGCGTAGGCCGAGAGCGCGGCGATCACGACGACGGCGATTTCTCCGAAGGTGTCGAGGGCGCGGAAGTCTACGAGGATGACATTGACGACATTGCGCCCGAAGGCCTCAGGCCACGATGTCACTTCGAAATAGTCAGTCAGGCGGCGGTCAATGGGCGTGGCCAGTACGGCAAGCAGGATCAGCGTCACCACAAGCCCCACGCCAGCGCTAAGCAGCGCGTCCAGCGGGCGGAACGCGAAGTGCCCGGTCATTTTGAGCGATGGCAGACGCAGCAAGGCCACCGCCACGAGCACGACGACCAGCGTTTCTACCAGCAGCTGAGTGATCGCCACATCAGGCGCGGCAAAGACGATGAAGATCACGGCCACACCCATGCCCACGACACCAAGGCCTGCCATGGCAGTGATGCGGCTGTCGGTGACCGTAGTCAGCAGCGCGCCGGAGATCATCAGCACCATCAGCGCCACGTTCTTCCACGTGATGCCTTCCAGATCCGGTGCGCCGGGGATTGCGTCTTTCAGAATTAGGGTGCCGCCAAGCGCGATAAGCACCACCGCGAAGGTCGCGAAGATGTAGTAGCGCAGGACGCCAGGCTGGATGATGCGGGTCTGCCAAGACGCGAATGCCTTGAGGCCGTTCAGGAAGCTGTCCCAGCCACGGTCAAAGTTCGGGGCTGCGGCGTCAGCGCGGGTCAGGAAGGCGCGCAGCGGCCCGTGACCGATGTAGAGCACCAAGCCAATTGCGAAGGTCGCCAGCGACAGATAAAGCGGCACGTTGAACCCGGCCCAGAGCTTTAGAGTCTTTGGATCGGCGGTCTCCCCCATGAAGCCCACCACCGTCGGATTGATCAGCGCGCCTTGGATCAGGCCGGGCATCAGGCCAAAGACCAGCCCCAAAACCGCGAGCAGCACGGGGCCAAGCAGCATCGCGCCGCCGGCCTCGTGGGGCTTGTGCGGCATCTCTCCCCCGGTCGGGCGCCAAAACGGCTTGAAGGCAACAACACCAGCCACAGCAAACATCAAAGCGTTGGCCGCGAGCGACGCTGCCGCCATGAGGGTGGTGGAGGAGGGCGCCTCAAGCGAGCCTGCATAGGCGAGCTCCTTCGCGATAAAGCCGACGAAAGGGGGAAGGCCCGCCATCGACAGCGCGGCCAGGGCGGCAGCAAATGCGGTGACAGGCATGGCGCGTGCGAGCCCGCCGAGAATGTCCGCCTCCCGCGTGCCGGTGCCGTGGTCGACGCAGCCGATCATCAAAAAGAGCGATGCCTTGTAGAGCGAGTGTGTGATCAGGAACGTCACAAACGCCGTCATTGCATAGCCGCCCGACTGACCTAGCATCATCGTCAACGTGCCGAGAGCCATGAGCGTCGTATAGGCAAGTGTCTGCTTCAGATCGGTCTGCCGCAGCGCCAAAATGGAGGCGAAGACCGCCGTAAAGCCACCCGCGATGGTCAGCGTCCAGATCCAGACCTCAGTGCCCGAGAACGCCGGATAGACCCGCGCCATGAGGTAGACACCCGCCTTCACCATCGTGGCCGAATGCAGGAAGGCAGACACCGGTGTTGGCGCGGCCATGGCGTTGGGCAGCCAGAAATGGAACGGGAACTGCGCGGACTTCGTGAAAGCTCCGGCCAGAATCAGGATCAGGATCGGCAGATAGAGCGCATGGGACTTCAGCTCCGGCCCCATCTTGTTGATTTCGGAGAGCTCGAACGTGCCTGCGGTGAAGCCCAAAAGGATCAGGCCTGCGAGCAATACCAAGGCTCCTGCGCCCGTAACGAAGAGCGCCTGCAGTGCAGACCGGCGGCCTTTCGTCGTCTCATGGCCGAAACCGATGAGGAGGTAGGACGTGATCGTGGTCAGCTCCCAAAAGACGAAGAGCGCGATAAGATTGTCGGCCAGAACAAGGCCCAGCATCGCCAGCATGAAACTCGTCAGGAAGAGCGCGAAACGCCCGAACTGCGGATGCCCGGCGAGGTAGCTGTTGGCATAAAGGAGGACGAGCGTGCCGATCCCCGAGATCAGCAGAGCGAAGGTGAGCGAGAGACCATCGACGTAAAACGACAAAGAGATGCTGAGCGACGGCACCCATTCCCAAACCAACCGCGCGACGTCTCCGGCAGCGATTACGGGCAGGAAAGTGCAGAAGTAGGCGAACAGCGATGCCGCCACCGCAATGGGCACAAGCCCCGTTACCCCGTTACCCCGGGGCGCGTCTGTCGTGTCAGAGGTGGTCACGGGGCCGTGTTCTTCATCGCAATCGAGCCACTAAATAAGACGCTGACGCCTTCGAGCAAGAATTTCACCCCCAGTTTTTCTTGGTCTGCTGCGGTGGTTCCTCCCAGTTATGACGGGACGTCATTTTAGTGAATGAGCTTGCATAGAAAATTTCTGCAATAAAAACAGCGATATATTAAAAATGCTGCAATGCAGAAAAACTTTGCCCAGGATGTTGCAATGCAGCATTTCGACCCTTACGTTCACGTCAACCGCAGAGGAAAGCATCTGTCGGGACTGCATAACGCCAGACGAGAGGACATTTTCCATGGCAACCGCAACCAAATCCAAAGCTGCCGCACCCAAGGCAGAAGCAAAATCCACTGTTTCCAAAGTGCGTGAGTCCGTCTCTGAGCGCGCCTCCGCCGTTCGCGAGAACGTCACCGAGCGCTTCGACGACGTGCGTGGCACGGCAAACCTGACCGCCGGCGCCGCCATGGACTTCGGCAAGGCCTACTACGCAGGTCTGACGACTGTCTCCAAGACGCTCTGGGGCTTCGGCCAGGAGTTCTACGGCGAGGTCACCGACCACGCTCAGAAGACCATGCAAGCCAAGAACATCCAGCAAGTTGCTGAGCTTCAGGCCTCCTTCATGCAGACCCGCCTCGAGACCTCCGCCGCTCACGGCAAAGAGTTCATCGACGTGGCTCGCGTTGAGACGGAAAAGACCCTGAAGCCGGTTATCGAACTGCTCGACGGCAAGCGCGCAGCCTAAGCGACGCAGCGGCATAGCCGCGGAGCCGCCCTTCCCAAACGGGCGGCTCCCCCCCCATACTACAAAAATATAAAAACCAACCCGGGAGGAACCGATGTCCAAGCACTGGATTCGGAGCTACGATAAAGGCGTGCCGGAAGAGATTGACGCCGATGCCTATGGCTCGGTCGTCGAACTTCTCGACAACGCTTGCAAGAAATATCCTGATCTGACGGCCTTTGAATGCTTCGGCGCGCCGATGACCTACGCGCAGCTCGATGCTGCCGCGCGCAACGTTGCCGCCTATTTGCAGACCGAGCTTGGCGTGAAACGCGGTGACCGGATCGCGCTCATGTGCCCGAACATCTTTGCCTTTCCCGTGGCCATGCTGGGCATCCTGCGCGCAGGAGCCACGCAGGTGAACGTGAACCCGCTCTACACCCCGCGCGAGCTTGAGCATCAGCTCAACGATGCTGGTGCTGAGACAATCCTAATCTTCGCAGGCTCCACGCCCACGCTGGGTGCCATCATTGGCAACACCCCTGTGAAGACAGTTGTGACGATCGACTTGGGTGATGGCATGGGCCTCCCCATCCCGACGCCGCCGGCTGACGCAGCGATTGAAGCCCCGATCAAATTCGCCGATGTGCTGGCCGAAGGCGCTGACATGGCCTTCGAGCCCGTGGAGCTGACCGGTGATGACCTGATCTTCTTCCAATACACTGGCGGCACGACGGGTCTGTCGAAGGGCGCTGTGCTCACGCACCGCAACCTTGTTGCCAATTCCGAGCAGTTCCGCGCCTATCTTCCGGAGGCCTCCGAGGAGGGTAAAGAAGTCGTCGTAGGCGCGCTGCCGCTCTACCACATCTTCGGCCTGACGCTCAGCCTCGTTTACCTCGCCATCGGTGGGAAGATTGTGCTGATCCCGAACCCGCGCGACATGGACAGCTTCATTGGTGCGATCAAGAACTCAAAGTTCTCGATCATGGCGGGGGTGAACACGCTCTTTGCCGGCCTTTGCATGCATCCCGCGTTCAAAGAGGTCGATTTCTCCGGCTACAAAATCTCGATCGGTGGCGGCACGGCCGTGCTCGAAGCCACATCGAACGCCTGGAAAGAGATCACCGGCCACCACATCAAAGAGGGCTATGGCCTTTCCGAGACGGCGCCGATCCTGACGATCAACCCGATGTCGAACACCCACTTCTCGGGCGCTTGCGGCCTGCCGGTGTCGTCCACGCACATCAAGCTTCTGGACGAAAACGACAACGAAGTGGCCCTGGGCGAGCGTGGCGAAATCTGCGCCTCCGGTCCTCAGGTCATGAAGGGCTATTGGAACCGCGATGACGCCAATGAAGAGGCCTTCACATCTGACGGCTACTTCCGCACCGGCGACATCGGCACGTTTGACGAAGACGGCTACCTCTACATCGTGGACCGCAAGAAGGACATGATCCTGGTCTCCGGCTTCAACGTCTACCCGAACGAGGTCGAGGCGGTCGTCGCGCTCTGCCCGGGCGTGGCCGAGAACGCCTGCATCGGCGTGCCTGACGAAAAAACCGGCGAGGCCGTTCAGGTCTTTGTCGTCCGCTCCGACGAAAACCTCACGGAAGAGGCGATCATCGAACACTGCCGTGGCAGCCTGACTGGCTATAAAGTGCCCCGGCGCATCACCTTCCTCGACGAATTGCCCAAATCGGGCGTGGGTAAAATCCTTCGTCGAGAACTCCGCAAACCGTAACCGGGAGAAAACCCATGGCTGCACCCGAGGGCTATACCACTGCCACGATGAAGGATTTCATCGGACACGATTTCGGCACGTCCGCACCTGTCGAAATCAACCAGATCCGCATCAACACGTTTGCGGATTGCACCGGCGATCACCAGTGGATCCACGTCCACCCGGAGATGGCCAAGAAACACTCGCCCTTTGGCGGCACGGTGGCCCATGGCTTCCTCGTGCTGTCCATGCTGGCGGGCGCGATCAGCGAAACGGGCATTGTGCCTAAGGACGCCAAGGGCGTGCTGAACTACGGCACTGACAAGGTGCGCTTCCTGATGCCGGTTCTGACGAACTCGAAAGTGACGATGGGCTACAAGCTTCTCTCCGTTGAGGAGAAGGCCAAGGACCGTCTTCTAATCAAGGTGGAGGCAACGACCTATATTGAAGGTATGCCGAAGCCTGCCGTGGTGGCCGAAGTGCTCGCCATGGTCGTGGTGTAAGGAGCAATCTGATGACCAAGAAGAACAACATCGAAAGTGCCGCCGACGTCGCCAAGGCGATGATGAATTTCTACGGCAAGGCGTTCATGGCCCCGCAGGTTGCGGTGTCGGAGTCGATCAAGCTCGGCCAGGAAATGGTGAAGTCCGCCACCGGCGCCTCCACCGTGGGCCCGATGAAAGGTGACAAGCGCTGGCGCGATCCGGTTTGGCTGACGAACCCGGCCTACCGTGTGATGATGCAGTCCTACCTGACATGGGCGCGCGGTATCGAGGCATGGGTCGATGGGCTGGCGCTCGATGATCGTGACAAGCTGCGCGCGAAGCTCCTGACGGGCCTCGTGACTGACACGCTCGCGCCGACGAACACGCTTCTTGGCAACCCAACGGCGATGAAAACGACGCTCGAGTACGGCGGCCAGAACCTGGCCAAAGGTCTCAAGCAGTTCATCGGCGACATGCAGAACAACAACGGCCTGCCGTCGATGGTCGACAAGTCGAAGTTCACCGTGGGCGAAAACCTCGCGATGAGCGAAGGCAAGGTCGTCTACCGTGAAGAGCATCTGGAGCTGCTGCAGTACCTCCCGAAGACCGACACCGTCTACAAGACGCCGATCTTCATCGTGCCGCCGCAGATCAACAAGTTCTACGTCTGGGACCTTGCGCCCGGCCGTTCTGTGATCGAGTATCTGACGACGCTAGGCCACCAGGTCTTTATCGTCAGCTGGCGCAACCCGACTTCGAAAGAGAGCGATTGGGGCCTGAACTCCTACGTTGAGGCGCTCGACCGTGCATCCGAAGTGGCGTGCGAGATCTCCAAGTCGAAGTCGCTCAACGTGATCGGCGCCTGCTCGGGCGGTATCACGGCGGCGATGCTCTTGGCGCTTTGGTCGGCGCGTGGCGACAAGGCGCGCGCGAACACCTTCACCTGCCTCGTGGCGATCCTCGAGGTTGAGGGCGGCAAGAACACGACGATGGGCCTTTTCGCGAACCTCGAGACGCTGGAGCTCGCGCGGGCCTTCTCAGGCCGCAAGGGCGTGCTTGAGGGCAAAGACCTTGAACGCACCTTCGCCTGGCTGCGCCCGAACGATCTGATCTGGGCCTATTGGGTCAACAACTACCTCATCGGCAACGATCCACCCGCCTTCGACATTCTCTACTGGAATGCCGACACCACAAACCTGCCTGCCGCCCTGCATGGCGACCTGATCGAGCTTCTGAGCCGTGGCGGTCTGCAAGGTGACAAAGGCTGGGAGATCGACGGTCACCGCCTGAACCTCAAGGACGTCACCTGTGACACCTTCATCGTGGGCGGTGAGACGGACCACATCACGCCTTGGGATGGCTGCTACCTCAGCCACCACGCCTTTGGCGGCAAGTCGGAGTTCATCCTGTCTCAGGCCGGTCACATCCAGTCGCTCATCAACCCTCCGGGCAACCCGCGCGCCAAGTTCATGACGAACGACGGCGAGCACTCGAACCCCGAGGAATTCCTCGAAGGCGCCCAGCAGAACAAAGGCAGCTGGTGGCCCCATTGGATGCACTGGATGAACGAGCGTTCTGGCGCACAGATCAAAGCGCCCAAATCCTTCGGCTCCAAGAAGTACGAGCCAATGGAAGACGCGCCGGGCACCTACGTGCACGCCAAGGCCAAAGTGTAAGGAACCAGTCATGGGTACGGTCATCGATCACGTCACCATCATGGGCCAAAAGATCCGCTATGCGCTCTATGGCCCCGAAGATGCAGAGCGCACGCTTCTCGTCTTCAACGGAATTGGTGCGAGCCTCGATGCCGTAGCGCCCGTGGCCGGTCACTTTGAGCGCACGCGCATTCTGACGTTTGACGTCCCCGGTGTGGGCGGATCGCCCACGCCTCTAATCCCGTATCGTTTCTCCTGGCTCAGCCGCATGACGCGGCGCCTGCTTGACGAATTGGGCATTCAGGAAGTTGATGTGGCTGGTGTCAGCTGGGGCGGGGCGGCGGCGCAGCAGTTCGTCTATGACCACCAGGATCGCTGCAATTCGCTGACGCTGTGCGCCACGTCCGCGGGGATGGTGATGATACCGGGCAACATCAACGTCATCCGCAAGATGGCGACGCCCAAGCGCTACCTCGATCCCGACCACATGGCCAAGATCGGGCCCGATATCTACGGTGGCCAGCTGCGCATGAACCGCGAGCTGCTGAACATGCACGCGGGTTCGCTGAAAGCTGGAGACGCGCGCGGCTACTTCTACCAGCTGCTCTGCGGCGTGGGTTGGACGAGCTGGCTTTGGCTGCCGCAGATCGAGGTGCCGACGCTGCTTCTGATGGGCGGCGACGATCCCCTAATCCCGGTTGTGAACGGCCGCATCATCCGCAAGCGTCTACCCGACGCGCGCATGGTGATCATGGATTGCGGACACCTCTTCATTCTCTCCAAGCCTGACGAGACCGCCCAGCGGATCGAGGCTTTCATTCACGACGGCGACGTCTGGGATGCCGAGGTCCCGCGTGATGAGCACGTCCCTGCCTGACGACTTCGACGCAGACAAAGCCGCCCGGCTCGCCAAGACGCGGCGCTGGGCGCAAGGCGTTCTGATCGCGCTCGTCTGCGTCTACCTTGCTACCCATCTCCCCGATGACCCGCCCATGTGGGTCCGCCTGATCCGGCACATGGCCGAGGCCGGCATGATCGGCGGCATGGCCGATTGGTTCGCGGTGGAGGCTCTCTTCCGCCATCCCTTCGGTCTCAAGATCCCGCACACGGCTCTTTTGCCTCGCAATCAAAAGCGGGCCGCCGAAAGCGTGGGGCAGTTCTTCAATTCCTACTTTCTCGACCCTGCCTCGATCTCTGCCCGCGTGGCGGAGATGGCGCCCGCCCGGCGCGCGGCGGAGTGGTTGGTGAATGCCGATAATGCAGCGCTCGTCGCCAAGCCCCTGACGCAAGCATTGACTGTAGCGATGCAGCCCAAGGATGGGGTGACGCTGCCCAAGGGGCTCAGGCAGGAGATCCGGTCTGCCGTCGGTTCCGATGAATTCACCTCAGCGCTGGTGACGGCGATGGGGCCGATGCTCGAGAAGGGCCTTGATGGCCCGTTTCTCAACGATACGCTGAAACAGGTGAGCGCCGCGCTCGATGGAAACCGTGGGAAAGTTCTTGAAATCGTTCAAGATAACTCCCGCTGGTGGGCGCCGACGCAGGTCGACAAGGGGGTATCAAACCTCCTCGTAGACGGCGTGCTGGGCGTGATTGAGGACCTCCAAGACCCTAAATCAGACCTTCGGCGCGACTTTGAAGGCGGGCTGACGGGTTTCCTTGCGGCGGTAAGTGAAAACGGCGCGCTCCAGCGCGCTGTGCACGAAGGGAAGGCGGGTTTTGTCGCCTCCGAGGCGTTTGATGCGACGCTCGAGGATATGCTCGCGCTTCTAAGAACGCGGCTTGCCGATGGCATGGCGGATGGACCCGAAGCGGGGGAAGCGATTGCCGTGGCCCTGCACCGTTTTGCTGATAAGCTTCTGTCCGAACCAGAGACGCTCGCCCGGTTTGAGGCGCAGCTTACCACCACGGCTGAGACCGCCGTCGTCGAACTACGTGAACCAATCAGCGGCTACGTCACAGACGTGATCGGAGGCTGGGACGCGCAGACATTATCGCAACGCTTTGAGCAAGAAGTCGGCCCTGACCTGCAGTTTATTCGCATTAATGGTGCGGTGCTGGGTACGCTGATCGGGGGCGTGTTGTTCTTCGTTGGAAGGGCTTTAGAGGCGCTTTAGGCCTTGTGCCGCTGCGTAAAATACGGGGAGCATTCCCCGAAGCCGGGGCATGAGGTACACGCCGCGGTAAAAGAACAAAGGGGAGGACGCAATGGCTGATACTGCCAAGCCTTGGACGGCATTCTACGGCGACAATGTCCGCGCGGATATTGGCGGCGGGTCTTACAGAAACCTGCCTGATCTGGTCCGATCGGTAGCCGACACTTTCGGAAAGGCCAAAGCCTTCACCGCTGTGCTGCCAAACGGCATGAACGGCACGCTGACCTTCAAACAGGTCGACGAGATGTCGGACGCGCTTGCAGTCTATCTGCGCGAGGTCGCAGGCCTCTCCGCCGGTGACCGCGTGGCGGTACAGATGCCCAACTGCCTTGGCTTCCCCGTCGCAGCCTTCGCGATCTTCAAAGCCGGCTGCGTTCTGGTGAACGTGAACCCGCTCTACACGACCGAAGAGATGGCCAAGCAGTTCGAAGATGCAGAGCCTCACGCGCTGATCATCATCGATCTCTTTGCAGACAAAATCTCCGGCGCCACCAAAGGCCACCCGATCCCCAATGTAATCGTGACGCGCGTGGCAGAGTTCTTCCCCGTCTTGCCGCGCGGCATTGTGGGCCTTGTGCAGAAGTACTGGGATCGCTCGATCAAGCCTATCGAAGTGGCCCACACCCGCCTTCCAGCCGCCATCGCCGCTGGCCGCGCGCATATCAAATCCGACAAGATCGAAGCCGACAGATATGCTCAGGAAGTGACGTTGGATGACCTCGCGGTCCTCCAATACACCGGCGGCACGACGGGCGTGGCCAAGGGCGCAATGCTTACCCACGGCAACCTAATCCTGAATATGGAACAGGCGATGGAGCTCCTCGGACGCGACATCGTGAAGGGGGAGGAGACGATCATGACCGCCCTCCCGCTCTACCATATCTTTGCGTTCACCGTGAATATGCTGGCCTTCTACTGGCTGGGTGCCCGCAACATCCTGATCCCGAACCCGCGTCCGCTATCGAACCTCAAGCGCGCGTTCGAGAACTACAAAATCACCTGGATGAGCGGTGTGAACACGCTCTTCAACGGCCTCACGAACGAGGTCTGGTTCCAGGACACGCCGCCCAAGCACATGAAGTTCGCAGGCGCAGGCGGCATGGCGCTGCAATCTGCCGTGGCGGAGCGCTGGAAAGAGGTAGCCGGTTGTGAAGTGGTCCAAGGCTACGGCCTGACGGAGACGTCGCCGGTCCTTACCTTTGAGCCTCTTGGAAACGCACGTGCGGGCACGATTGGTATTCCGGTGCCCTCAACCGAGGTCGCCTGTTTCTCTGAGGACGGTGAGATCCTGCCTCAGGGTGAGACCGGTGAGATCGCCGCACGCGGCCCGCAGATCATGAAGGGCTATTGGAAGAAGCCGGAAGAGACCTCGAAGGTCATGAACGGCGAATGGTTCCTGACGGGCGACATCGGCGTGATGGACGAAGACGGCTATTTCCGCATCGTCGACCGCAAGAAAGACATGGTCGTTGTCTCGGGCTTCAACGTCTACCCGAACGAGGTGGAAGACTGCCTCGCCAAGCATGACGACGTGATCGAAGTGGCCGTGATCGGGGTGCCAGATGGCGCCACAGGTGAGGCCGTGAAAGCCTTCGTCGTCGCCGCCAAGGACAGCGGTCTGAACAAGGACGCAGTCCGCAACTACTGCAAGGAGCACCTGACGGCCTACAAAGTGCCCAAACAGGTGGAGTTCCGTGACGAGTTGCCGAAATCCAACGTCGGCAAGATCCTCAGAAAAGACCTGCGTGCTGAAGAGCTCGCCAAGATTGCAGCGGAGTAAGCGACGATGGTTGATGAATTTACCCAGACACTCCTCGGCATCATGGTGGGTGTCATCATGCTGGGGCTCGGCGCCTCGCTGACCCCGCGTGATTTCTTTCTGGCTCTCAAACGGCCCCAAGGCCTGCTGATCGGTGTGATCTCGCAATACGGGATCATGCCCTTCCTCGGCTTTCTTTTCGTTACCTTCCTCGTGGTCCCGGAGCCGATCGCGCTCGGTATCCTGCTGATGGCCTGTATGCCGGGCGGCACGACGTCGAACGTCTTTACCTACTTCTCAAAGGGTAACCTGGCGCTGTCGCTTCTGATGACGGTGACTTCGACAGCGACCGGTATCATCATGGTGCCGTTGATCCTGGTGATCTACGCGGCGACCTTGGACATCGAAATACCAAGGGGAGAGATCATCAAGGTTCTGGCTGTGCTCTTGCTGCCCGTGCTCCTTGGCATGACCATCCGCAAACTGAATGCAAACGTCGGCGCGGTGATGGAATTCTGTGGCTCGATGCTGGGGGCGTTTTTCATCGTCTTCATCGCCGTGACCTGGGTTCCGCAAAACTGGCAGTTCCTGCTGGGCACGTCTGCGGCTACCTACGTTGCTGCGATTGGTCTTGGTGTTGTGGGCATCACGCTGGGCTACTTCTTTGCCCGCGCGCTGAAGCTTCACCCGCGCAATGCGCGCACGGTGGCGCTTGAGACGGGTATCCAGAACGGCCCGCTCGCCATCGCGATTGTGTTTTTCACCTTCCCGGATGAACAGCAGCAAGCGATCGTGGCTGTGCCTGCGCTCTATTCGCTCTTCATCGTGATCACCTCGACCATGGTGACGTTCATCTTCCGCCGGGCGAATACGGCCGCGGAACAGAAGATGCCCGACAGCCTTCTGTAACGTGTTTCGCTAACTCGTGTCTTGATCCCTGCTTCCGGCACCCGCATGAGGGTGCCGGACTATGGGAGAAGCAATGATGCGTGCAGCAGATGTGGTGGCCAAGCGGCTCTATGAGGCAGGGTGCCGATACGCGTTCGGGATGCCGGGCGGTGAGGTTCTCACGCTGATTGATGCGCTCGAAGCCGCCGGGATCGAGTTCGTTCTTGCCAAGCATGAGAACGCGGCGGGCTTCATGGCCGAAGGCACCTATCACCGCACAGGTGCGCCGGGCATTCTCGTGGCCACTGTGGGCCCCGGCGCTTTGAACGGCATCAACGTCGTTGAGAACGCCCGCGAAGACCGCGTGCCGTTGATTGTGCTCACCGGCGCCATCGATCCTGAAGAGGCACAGGTCTACACCCATCAGGTCCTCGACCAGCCTCAAGTCTACCGTCCTATCACCAAGGCCACCTTCACGCTGAACGCAGGCTCGGCCCATGTCATCGCGGACAAGGCTGTGGGCATCGCTACCGAAGGCCGTCCGGGCCCTGTGCATATCGATGTACCGATCACTGTTGCTGACACGCCCGCGACCGGCGAAGGGATCCTGCGCAGTGCCACTGTGCCTGTGGCGCCCGTGGGCGCGGCGCTTGAGGCCGCTAAGGCAGCGCTGGCCGTGGCACAGCGCCCCCTTATCGTGGCAGGCCTTGATGCGATGGAGCAAGGCGCGGGCGGCGTGCTCAAAGCAGCAGCCGAACGCCTTGGCGCCCATGTGATCACCTCCTACAAAGCCAAGGGCCTCCTCGACGAAGCGCACCCGCTCGCGCTGGGTGGGGCAGGTCTGTCGCCCAAGGCAGACAAACTCATCATGCCGGTGATCGCGCAGGCGGACGTCATTTTGTGCGTTGGCTATGACCCGGTGGAGATGCGCACCGGTTGGCAGAACCCGTGGAATCCGAAGACGCAAACGGTTATCGACATCACGTCCGAACCCAATCACCACTACATGCACCAATCCACGATCAATATCCTTGGCCATTGCGAAGCGAGCCTCGAGGCTATGATGCCTGACCGCGCGCCCGCTGACTGGGCTGAGGCAAAGGCCCTGCGTGCTGCGCTACTGGAGACTTTCGCCGCGCCCGACACCTGGGGCCCGGGCCAGATTATCGCCACCTGCCAAGACGCGCTGCCTGACGACGTGCTCGCGACCTGCGATAGCGGCGCACACCGCATTCTCCTCTCTCAGATGTGGCAGGCGCATTTCCCCCGCGCGCTGACGCAATCGACGGGGCTTTGCACCATGGGCTGCTCCATGCCGCTCGCCATGGGGGCCCAGATCGTGGAGCCGGAGCGGACCATTGTCAGCTTCATGGGTGACGCGGGCTTTCTGATGACGACTGGCGAGCTCGCCACCGCTGCAGAGCGCGGGCTGAAGACGATCTTTGTGGTCTTCGTTGATAGTTCACTGGCGCTGATCGAACTCAAGCAGCGCCAGCGTCAGATGAAGAACGCGGGCGTCGATTTTGGCCTCCATGACTACGCGGCCATCGCGAATGCCTTCGGCGGGGCAGGGGCCACGGTGACTTCGAAAACAGAACTTGAGGCGGCGCTGGAAGCGGCTCAAGAGGCGGGTACCTTCACGGTCATCGCCGCCCAATTTGACCGAAAGGCCTATGATGGCACCTTCTAATGCAAAGGGCCCCCTCGACGGGGTCCTCGTCCTCGACCTGTCGCGCATCCTCGCGGGCCCCACGGCCACGCAGATGCTGGGCGATCTCGGCGCCACGGTTCTCAAGATCGAAAATCCGAAAAGCGGCGGTGACGACACCCGGGCCTGGGGCCCGCCCTACGCGGAGACTTCGGACGGTGCCTCGGACCTGTCGGCCTATTTCATGTCCTCGAACCGTAACAAATACTCGATCGAGGCGGACCTAAGCACCGAGGCAGGCCGCGTCTTGGTAAAAGCCATCGCCGCCGAAGCCGATGTGGTCATCGAGAACTACAAGGTCGGCGGGCTGAAGAAATACGGCCTCGATCACGAGACACTCTGCGCGGAGTTTCCCCATCTCGTTTATTGCTCGATCTCGGGCTTTGGGCAGACCGGGCCCAACGCCGCGCGCCCGGGCTATGACCTCATGGCGCAGGGCTTTGGCGGGATCATGTCGATCACCGGCGCGCCGGATGGGCCGCCAATGAAAGTTGGCCTCGGCATCGCCGATGTCATGTGCGGGATGTACGCGACGATAGGGATGCTCTCGGCGCTGCGTCACCGCGACGCCACGGGTGAGGGGCAGCATATCGAGCTCGGACTCGTGGACACTCAGATGGCCTGGCTCATCAATGAGGGCGTGAACTTCCTGACTTCGGGCAAGGAGCCTACGCGCCGCGGAAACGCTCATCCCAACATCGTGCCCTATGAAACATTTCAGACCGCAGACGGCCATGTGCTGATCGCGGTGGGCAATGACGGGCAATTTCAGCGTTTCTGTGAGGCTTTGGACCGCGAAGACCTCGCTCAGGATCCGCGTTTTGTCACAAACCCCCTGCGGATCGAGAATCGTAGTCAGCTGATCCCTGATCTCATTGAAACAATTCGCCAGATTCCGACGGCGGAAGTGTTGCAAAAGCTCGAAGAAGCTGGCGTTCCGGTGGGCCCGATCCATACGATTGGGCAGGCACTAAGGTCCGATCAGGCTGCTGCGCGGGGCTCGGTGATCGAGATGGAGCATGCCGAGACAACGCAGGGCAGGGTTGAACTTCTCGGGAATCCGCTCAAATTTAGCAAAACGCCGGTGAGTTACCGCATGCCTCCCCCGCGTTTTGGCCAAGATACCGCGTCGCTCGAGGCGATTTTAAACAATCATCGAAAGTCCCGACAAAAGTAATTCGGTCACGCGTATGTGAGTGCCGTTCACGTTCCCGCGCGCTGTCGGCGACGTGATGTGAGCCAAAGGCCTGAGCCAGCTAGGTGATCTTAAGACCAAAGATCCCCAGCCGCGAAGGCCGTTCCATGCTTCAAGATATTTGTACCTGTGATGTATCCCTCTCAGATCCTGAGGCCGTAAAGGCGTGGAATGGCGTTGCGCATGCGGTCCTTTCTCATGGGAAAACGGCGCCGCAGCACCTCGGACGTTTGCTGGAGCTGGAGCCGGGCTTTGCCATGGGCCACGCGATCAAGGGCCTCTCGGCGCTGATGCTGGCCCGCAAGGAACTGATCGAGCCTGCACGCCAAGCCAACGTCGCCGCCCAGGCTGCCCTCGCCCAAGGCGCCGCAACAGAGCGGGAGCGCCTTTGGTGCGCAGCGCTTGATTACTGGCTCAAGGGCGCGCCGCTGCGGTCCATCGCTTGCATGGAAAACGCGCTCAAGCTGAACCCGGCGGACACGATATCCATGAAGCTTTCCCATGGGATCCGCTTCATGGTTGGCGACAATTACGGGATGCTGCGGTCTGTTGAGAATGTTCTTCCGGCGCATGACCCGTCCCACCCGCTCTTTGGCTATGTGCAGGGCTGCCACGCTTTCGCGCTGGAAGAGATGGGCCAATACGCGGCCTCCGAGCGCGCGGGCCTGCGCGCGTTGGCCTTTGCCGGTGACGATGCCTGGGGCCTACACGCGGTGGCCCATGTCTATGACATGACGCATCAGACCGAGGCCGGCATCCAGCTGATCGACCGCAACCAGCCCGCTTGGGATCACTGTAACAACTTCCGCTTCCACGTCTGGTGGCACAAGGCGCTGCTGCTGCTCGATCAGGGCGACAACGACGCAGTTCTCGCGCTCTACGATGAACAGGTGCGGTCCGAGAAAACGGATGACTACCGCGACTTCTCAAACGCCTCCTCACTTCTGATGAGGCTGGAGCTGGAAGGCGTCTCCGTGGGCGACCGCTGGGAAGAGCTTGCCGCGCTGGCTGAGACGCGCACTGACGATGGCTGCCTCATCTTTGCAGACCTTCACTACATGCTCGCCCTTGTCGGCGACAAACGCAGTGACGCTGCCGGTACTCTTTTGGCCCGCGTAGCTCAAACCGCCGAGGGCTCGACCCAGAATGCCCGCGTCCAGGCCGATCCGGGCGTGGCCGCCGCCCAAGGCCTCGCGGCCTTTGGTAAAGCACAGTGGGGCGACGCCTATGCCCACCTCGCTGCAGCACAGCCCAGTTTCCAATCCATGGGCGGCTCACACGCACAACGCGATGTTTTTGAGCGTCTGACCATCGAAGCAGGCATCCGTGCGGGAGAATTCAACTCCGCAGCGGCTTTGATCCGCCAGCGGCAGGCGCAGCGCGGCGGTGCCATGGACAACTTCGCGAGCTCCCGTCTGAATGTCATCGAAAATGCCCGCTGCGCGCAGGCACGCTTCGCAGCCGAGTAACGGCGCCAAGGACATGACGATTGCAGATACATCCCTGCAGAGCCCTGTTATGCGCCGTGTGGCGATGAGAGACCCAAGGCTCGACTTCTTTCGCGGTATCGCGATGTTCATCATCCTTTTTGCCCATACGCCGGGCAATTGGGTGACCCTTTGGATTCCTGCACGGTTCGGGTTCTCGGACGCCACCGAGATCTTCGTGTTCTGCTCTGGCATGGCCTCGGCCATCGCTTTTGGCGGCACCTATGCCCGTGCGGGCTGGTGGCTGGGCACGGCGCGCGTGGCCTTCCGCATTTGGCAGGTCTACTGGGCCCACATCGGGCTCTTCATGGCGACGGCGGGGCTGGTGATTTTCCTCACGCAGCTCGACATCACCGGGCGCAACTATTGGGGTCAGCTGAACCTCTGGCCGCTCTTTGTTGATAGTGAGAATTGGTCGAACGCGGGCAACTTCTTTGCCTTCATGACGCTCAGCTACGTGCCGAATTATTTCGACATTCTGCCGATGTATATGGTCGTGCTGGCGATGATGCCGCTGGTCGTGTTCCTGTCCCGTTTCGGTGTACTGGTCGCTGCAGCCCCCATCCTCTTCTTCTGGCTCATGGCCCAAGAGGCGCTGACGAGCGCGCTCGGCGTTCCCCACTTCGCGTTCCCAGCTGAGCCATGGTCGGAGAGGAACTGGTTCTTCAATCCCTTCGGTTGGGCCCTGATCTTCTTTGCAGGCTTTGGCCTTATGCGCGGCTGGATCCCCAAGCCGCCGGTCACGCCCGCCCTGCTGGGCATCGCGGCCTTCATCGTCGTGCTCAACGTACCCTATTCCAATATCGGTACCCGCGAGTTCGGGTTCGAGTTCGCCAAGGAATGGCGTAGCGCCAACGCCCTTTGGTTCGACAAGAGCGATTTCGGCATCCTGCGTTTCGTCCATTTCCTGTCGCTAGCCTACCTCGCGTGGGCCTTTGCGGGGGAGGCCGGGCGTCGCCTTTTGCCGCCTGAGGGTGACAGCCCGCTCGCCCGGTCGTGGACCATTGTGCTCTCGGTGATCATGAAGGTGGGTCAGCAATCGCTCGCCGTCTTTGTGACGTCCATGTTCCTCGCCCGCTTCCTTGGGTTCCTCATCGACGTCATGGGGCGCAGCTATTCCACGATGCTCATTGTGAACCTCTTCGGTTGCGCGGTCCTCGTGCTCACGGCGTACGGGGCAGGCTGGTTCAAAACCCAGCCCTGGAAGAAACGCTAATGCTGCGTCGTGAGGTTCTCGCCGGGCTCGCCGCCTTTGCCGCCATGCCAAGCCAGGCGGAACAGTTGCCGCTCGCCGCGGCGGAGCCCTTTAGCGCGTCGACTGTGCGCGATCTGGCCGCGTCTCTCGCCGCCAAAGCTTATGCCCCGCCGCTGCCTGTAAACGAGGCGTGGACGTCGATCAGCTATGACGATTACGTCTCGATCTGGTTTGATGAGCGTCGCGCGCTCTTCCAAGACAGCGATGCGCCCCTGCGCGTCGATCTCTTCCTGACAGCGCTCTACTACCCCCACGCCATCGGCCTCTCGGTCGTCGAGAACGGTCAGTCGCGGAAGGTCGAATTTTCCCTCGACGCCTTCGATCGCACCGACAAGTTCCCCGATTTGCCGGTGGACGAAACCGTCGGCTTCTCCGGCTTCCGCCTGCGTGGTGAGGTGGAGAAATCCGGCATCCATCAGGAATTCGCCGTCTTCCAGGGCGCGAGCTACTTCCGCGCCATCGGCAAGGGCGACATCTACGGCCTCTCCGCCCGTGGTCTGGCCATCGACACGGCCGAACCCAAGGGCGAAGAGTTCCCGGAATTCACTTGTTTCTGGATCGAACGTCCCGCGCCTGACGCGGATAGCTTTGTCGTCCATGCGCTGCTCGACAGCCCGTCCTGCACAGGCGCCTACCGGTTCGAGATCGCGCTGGGCGACAGCCTCGTCATGGATGTCGAGGCGGAGATCTTCGCACGCCGGACGCTCCCCCACGTGGGCATCGCGCCGCTGACGTCGATGTTCCAATATGACCAGTCGAACCGGGAGCGGTTCTCAGACTTCCGGCCAGCGGTGCACGACAACGACGGCCTTCTCATCGTGAATGGCGCGGGCGAGACCATCTGGCGCCCGCTCGCCAATCCGAAGACGCTGCAAATCAGCGCGTTCCAGGACCGTGACCCGCAGGGCTTCGGCCTCATGCAGCGGGACCGCAACTTCTCGGATTTCAACGATCTCGAGGCGCTCTATCACCGTCGCCCGTCAGCTTGGATCGAGCCGGGCGAAGGCTGGGGGGCAGGGGCCGTGACACTGGTCGAAATCCCCACCGATCGTGAAATCTACGACAACATCGTGGCCTATTGGCGCCCCAGCGCGCCGCTGGAGCCCGGCCAGCCGCACGAGCTGAGCTACCAGCTGAACTGGGGCCGGGTGGACAAGCATGGCAAAGACCTTGCCGTCCTCAACACGGCCATTGGCGACAACGCATTCGGTGAAGGCCAGCTCATCGTCATCGACTTCGAAGGCGGTGACGCGGTACCTGAGGACCTCAGCGAGATCGAGCGCCTCGTGCGCAGCTCCGCCGGTGAGGTTTCCGAGGGCGTGCTGCAGCGCAACCCTGAGACGGGTGGGCCGCGCCTCGCGTTCCGCTTCACGCCGGGCGAGGCGACGCTCGCTGAATTCCGCGTTCAGTTGCGCATGGGTGGTGAGCCGCTCTCCGAGGTCTGGCTCTACCGGTGGACGGCGTGAGCTACGCGTTCCACGATATGCCCGACCGTGCGCCGCTGCGGATGGCACGTCAGGATTTCCACAGGAGCCCGGATGTCCGGCCCTCCGCCTCCACTTGGAAAGATCGCGCCTGGCGATTTGCGGCCTTTGCGCCGGGCATCGCACTGACGGTCACATTCACCATCGCCATCGCGACATGGCTAGGGCACGGCGGGGTGACCCTCGCCGAGGCGGCGATCGTGATCCTCGTGGCGCTGACGTTTGTGTGGGTCTCGCTGTCGGCCACAGCAGTTGTGCTTGGCGCGCTGAGGGGCACGGCCCGGCCGAGGAAGCTCAAAGGCCCGAAGCAGAAAGTAGCCCTGCTGATCCCCGTCTACAACGAGGCCCCGGCCGAGGTGTTCGGCAATGCTTGGGCCATGCTGCAAGACCTGCGCGATGGGCCGCAGCACGACGAATTCACGCTCTTCATCCTCTCAGATACTCGTGACGAGGCCGTCGCCCAGCAGGAGGAGCGTGCGTACTGGGCCCTTAAGGGCGCGTTCGACGTGCACTACCGTCGCCGCGCCGAGAACCGCGATCGCAAGGTGGGCAACATTACCGACTGGATCGAGAATTGGGGCGCAGGCTACGACGCGATGGTCGTGATGGATGCCGACAGCCTCATGAGCGGAGCGGCGATCCGCCACCTCGCGCGAGAGCTTGCCGCAGACCCGTGCGCGGGCCTTATTCAGAGCTTTCCGTCCCTAATCGGATCCCGCACGCTCTTTGGGCGCATGCAGCAGTTCTCCAACGCGGTCTACGGCTGGCTTTTGGCCGAAGGGCTCGCCACCTGGGCGCGGTCCGAGGGCAATTACTGGGGTCACAACGCCATCATCCGCGTGAGCGCCTTTGCCGAGAGCGCGCACCTTCCGCATCTGCGCGGGCGTGGTGGGCGCAAGGACCTGATCCTCTCCCACGACTTTGTAGAGGCGGGGCTTTTGCGTCGTGCGGGCTGGTCCGTGCGGTTCGAGCCGCGCGTTACGGGCAGCTTTGAAGAAACGCCCCAAACCCTGATCGACTATGCCCTGCGGGACCGCCGCTGGTGCCAGGGCAACCTGCAACACCTTCGGCTGCTGACGGCGCGCGGGTTCCATGCCGTCTCGCGCTTTCACCTACTGCAGGGCGCCTTCGCGTTCCTTCTGTCGCCCGCTTGGTTCGTGCTCCTCGTGATCTGGTCCATGGCAGGCACGATGCCTGAGACGTCGGCCTATTTCAGCCCGGCCAACCCGCTTTATCCGGTCTGGCCTGAGGCGCAGGGGGGCGGGGCGCTGTTCCTGCTTTTCATCTACGGGATGCTGCTTTTGCCCAAGGTGCTGGGCGCCGTGATCCTCGGCCTGCGGCCTGCCACGCGCAAAGCCTATGGCGGCTGGGGGCGCTACCTTGCGACGACGCTTTTTGAGATCACCTGTTCGGTCATCTATGCGCCCATCATGATGGTGCAGCAGACGATCGCAGTGGTACGGGCGGCGCTTGGTCTTAGCCGCAGTTGGACGCCGCAGAACCGCGGCGCGGAGGGCTATGGCTGGGGTGCTGTGACCCGCTTCCACGCCTTTGAGGTTCTGCTTGGCGCCGCTCTGCTCTTTGGGATCTGGACGATGGCGATGTCTTTGTGGCTCGCGCCGATCGCGGCGAGCCTTGTGCTGGCGCCGATGCTGTCCAAGCTCAGCGGGGCCCGCGTGGCGGAGACGAAGGTGGGCTTTGCACGGCTTGATGCGCCGCACGACCTGCGCGTGCCGCGCATCGTGGCGAAAGCTCAGGAGCGTCGGGCGGCCATGAACGCGGAGCTCTCAAAGCCCGAGGCACTGCCCATGGCAGCAGAATAATCAGAGCGCTTCAAACCAGTCGGTCACAAGCTCGGTCCAGCCGCGCGGGATCGCATGGCCGCCGGCAAAGATGGCAAGCTCCAGCGCCGAGCCCTCAGCGCATCTGTCCCACGCGCGACGCAGGAAGAAGCCTTCAGTCACAAAGCGATCCGCTTTGAGCTGCTTGCAGCCGTTCGTTGCGCGCCAGATCTGCATGGCTTGGAAGATATCGCCCTGGATGAGGGAGTTCTGATCGTCGAGCCCTTCACCGCGTAGAACGCGGCCTTCGAGGGGGACTGTGCCGTCCGTCCAACCATGGGTGTGGATCATGCGCACGGACCCCTCGCAGCTATCGGGATGGGGCCGCCAAAAGTTGCCACCGATGGGCGCGTAGGCGGTGAAGCCATCTGGGGCAGCGCAGGCAAAGTAGGAGGTCATCGAACCGCCGATGGAAAAGCCAGCCAGATAGATCCGGTCGGGATCGGCGCCGTGGTTTGCGATGAGGTCGTCGCGCACGCTTTGAATAAACGCCACCTCGTCGCGGCGGCCCGGGTTTGCTGGCCTAAACGACCATGTCCCCCCGTTCCCATTGGCGCGCGGCAGGCCAGACGGCGCAGCGAGGATATAGCCGCGCTCCAAAAAGCCGTTAGTCATGCCGGTGTTTCGGAAGACGCCGGATCCCGTGCCGCCCCAGCCGTGGATGTAGACCACCGCAGGTTTCAAGCCCTCGCCCTCTGGCGTGGCCATGAAATACTCCCCCTCCTCAAGACCGCAGGCAGTGGTGGTCGAGCATGCAGCCGCCGGCCCTCCCACGAGAAGTAGGGAGGCGAGGAGGGCACGTATCATGCAGGCGGTTCCTTTAGGGGAAGGTCAGATTTCAGCCAGCCGGGGCCGGACAAGGACCCAAGCATGCCTTCTGGCACATCGATGATTGGCCCCACGCCCGCTTGCTGAAGCAGACGGGTAAGCCGGGCCGAGCGCACGCCACGGGCGCAAATGACTGCCACGGGCTGGCCCGCGCGGGCCCGCGCCTCGGCCAGCACCTCGACGAAATCGGCGCGGCGCATGTCGATCGGCACACCAGATGCAGGCACACCGGTGGCGGCCCACTCATCGGGTCTTCGAATGTCGACGAGGAGGATGTCACCTGCCGATGCGGCGGCATGCGCCTCGCTCACGGTCAGGCTCGTTCTATCGTCTGCGCCCAAAGGCCCAAACGCAAGGAAAGCGGCGCCGCCCGCAAGGGCCGCGCCGCCACCAAGAAGGTATCTTCTTGATATCACGTGCTTAGTTCGTGACAGGTGCCGCGGACGTCCACTGTGGGATCGCGCGGGTGGAGGCTGCGTCGTCGTCGATGCGCGTCCAGTTCGTGACGGCGGCGGTGATGTTGCCGGGGATGTCTTCTTCCCAGAACATCACGACGTTCTTGGTGATGTTTAGGTAAAGCTGATCGTCCACGATGCGCCACAGAAGCGGGTTCGCAGGAACCTTGCCGCCTTGGGCCACGCCATAAGCGCAGTGGCCGTCGAAAGCAGGCGTGTAACGCTCAGGATCGGCGAGGAAGGCGTCACGGTTCTCAACCGTCGCGAAGGCGAAGGTGGCGCCGTTGTGCTCGGCAGTGATGTCCGCGCGGCCTTGTGCAGGCTCGGTCTGCGGCGTGCCGACGGCCGATTGATCCAGCGCGAAATAGGACACGACGTCATAGCCGGAGACAGCAAAGCCCGTTCCGTCGATATATTGGGGGCCAGCGAAGGCAGGAACGCCAAGCAAGGTGAATGCGGCAGCGATTTTCAAGAATTTCATGGGTCGGTTCTCATAGTTGCTAAGCCTGCATACACATCATTTCCCGCCGCGTACCGGCCTCTCGCGCACCTGTGATAAGCGGCGAGGGAGTGGTGATCGGCCGAATAGCTCTTGCCCCTTTACGCGCTCCCCCCTTTACTGGCGGTTAACTAACTTTGGGAGAATTCCATGAAACGTACCGCACTGTCCCTCGTGGCCTTGATGGCCGCCTCGTCTGCATTTGCCGATGGCCATGCAAACTGCAGCACTGTCACCTTCTCGGATGTAGGTTGGACCGACATCACGGCCACGACCGCCGCGACAACCGTGGTGCTCGAGGCGCTGGGTTACGAGACCGACATCAAGGTGCTTTCCGTGCCGGTCACCTACACGTCGCTTGCAGACGGCGACATCGACATCTTCCTCGGCAACTGGATGCCTACGATGGAGGCCGACATCGCGCCTTACCGTGAGGCTGGCACTGTCGACACCGTGCGCGCGAATCTCGCAGGCGCCAA
Source organism: Paracoccaceae bacterium (assembly GCA_022448245.1). Taxonomy (GTDB): domain Bacteria; phylum Pseudomonadota; class Alphaproteobacteria; order Rhodobacterales; family Rhodobacteraceae; genus Shimia_B. The sequence goes on along the minus strand of JAKVCO010000006.1, from coordinate 251,534 downwards.
GTATACGCTGGCTGTGAACAAGGCCGCTGCTGACCTCGGAATCGCAAGCTTTGCTGACATCGCCGCTCAGTCCGACGCGCTGGAAGGCAAGATTTACGGCATCGAGCCCGGCAACGACGGCAACCGCCTCATCCAATCCATGATCGACGGCGATGCATTCGGCCTTTCCGGCTTTGAAGTGGTCGAAAGCTCTGAGCAGGGCATGCTCGCACAGGTCGCCCGCGCGGATCGCCGTGACGAGCCTGTGGTTTTCCTCGGCTGGGAGCCCCACCCGATGAACGCCAACTTCGACATGTCCTACCTTGAGGGCGGCGACGACTACTTTGGCCCCGACCTCGGCGGCGCAACGGTTTTCACCAACACCTCCGCTGGCTATGCAGAGGCCTGCCCGAACGTTGGCGCGCTTTTGAACAACCTCGAGTTCACGCTGGCCATGGAGAACGAGATCATGGGCGCGATCCTCGATGATGGGGAAGAGCCTTCGGATGCCGCAACGGCATGGCTCGCCGCGAACGCTGGCATCCTCGATAACTGGCTCGACGGGGTGACCACCCTTGACGGTGGTGACGCGAAAGCGGCTGTCCTGGCTGCCATCGGCGGCTAAGCCGATTACGACTTTTGGGGCCGCCTCTCAGGGGCGGCCCTTTTTCTTTGCGCTGAAAGGGGCCCGCCATGGAGTGGCTGACCGACAACAAGATTCCCGTCGGGCGTTCCGCAAGGGCGGTCTTCGACTGGATGCAGGACAATCTGGTGTGGTTCTTCGATGGACTCTCTGACCTTCTAGAGGCGCTGATCGATGCAATCCTCTGGGCGCTTCAGACGCCGCATCCTCTGATCATCGTCGCCCTTTTCGTAGCCCTCACGTGGGTCCTTCAGCGGTCCTGGAAGCCATGCCTTCTGATCTTCATGGGCTTCCTCTTCATCCTGAATCAGGGCTACTGGGAGGAAACGACTGAGAGCCTGACCCTCGTCCTCTCGGCCTGCCTCGTGTGCATGGCCATCGGCGTGCCCATCGGCATCGCCGCGGCGCACAGGCCCCGGCTTTATGCCTTCATGAGGCCGGTGCTCGACCTCATGCAGACGCTGCCGACCTTTGTTTATCTCATTCCCGCAATCGTCTTCTTTGGCATCGGCATGGTGCCGGGCCTTCTGGCGACTGTGATCTTCGTGGTGCCCGCGCCCATCCGCCTGACCTACCTCGGCGTCTCCGCCACGCCTGCGGCGCTGCGCGAAGCGGCGCAGGCCTTCGGGGGCACGCAGCGGCAAGTCCTCTGGAAAGTCGAGCTTCCCTACGCTTTCCCGCAGATCATGGCGGGCCTCAATCAGACGATCATGCTGTCGCTTTCGATGGTGGTCATCGCAGCGCTCGTGGGCGCAGACGGCCTCGGCGTGCCGGTGGTCCGGGCGCTCAACCAAGTGAACACCGCGCTCGGGTTCGAGAGCGGCCTCGTCATCGTGGTCGTGGCCATCATGCTCGACCGCATGCTTCGGGTGGAGCGTAAGTCATGAGCGCTGTTTCTTTTGATAACGTCTCCATAGTCTTTGGAGACACCCCCGCAAAAGCCTTGACGCTGATGGATGAAGGCAAGACGCGTGCCGAGGTGCAACAGGCCACGGGGCAGATCCTTGGCGTCCACAATTGCTCCCTCGATGTGGCGGAGGGCGAGATCCTCGTGCTGATGGGCCTCTCCGGCTCTGGTAAATCAACGCTGCTGCGCGCTGTGAACGGACTCAACCCCGTGGTGCGCGGCAAGGTGGTGGTGAAAGACGGCGACTGGTCCTGCACCATCCCGTCGCCTGACGCGAATGATCTACGCCGCCTGCGTCGCGAATGTGTCTCCATGGTCTTCCAGCAATTCGGCCTGTTGCCGTGGCGCAGTGTGCGTGAAAACGTGGGCCTCGGCCTTGAGCTCGCCGGGCTGTCGAAAGCGGCGAGGAAGGACCGGGTGGAGGCGCAGCTGTCGCTCGTGGGTCTCGCCGATTGGGCCGACCGCAAGGTGGGCGAGCTCTCGGGCGGGATGCAGCAACGCGTGGGCCTCGCGCGGGCTTTCGTGACCGAGGCGCCCATCCTTCTGATGGATGAACCCTTCAGTGCTCTGGATCCGCTGATCCGCACGAAACTGCAGGATGAACTCCTCGAACTGCAGGAGCGGCTGAAGCGCACGATCATCTTTGTGAGCCACGACCTCGACGAGGCGTTCAAACTGGGCAATCGGATTGCGATCATGGAAGGCGGGCGCATTGTACAATGCGGCACCCCGCGCGACATCTTCACGGCGCCAGCCGATGATTACGTGGCCGATTTCGTGGCCCATATGAACCCGCTGGGCGTCCTGACCGCTGTCGACGTGATGGAAGAGGCTGAGGGCGCGCCGAATGCCGCCGTGCCCGCCGACATGCCGATATCAGAGCTCATGTCGCGCCTTGGCGACGGGCCTCTGGGCGTCGAAGGGCAGGCCGGCCAGGTGAGCCGCGCCTCCTTGATCGCGCGGCTTTCTAGAAGTTAGGCTGCACCTTGATCGCCTGCGTCCTGTCGCCGTCGGTCTGAAAGGCCTGAACCGCGTCTGCGAGAGGCATCACATGGGTCACAAGCGGGCGCACATCGATGCGGCCCGTCTGCATCATCGCCACGGCCTCCGCGAATTCCTCATGGAAGCGGAAGGAGCCTTTGAGCAAGATCTCCTTGGCCGTCAGCGCCTGCATCGGCAGCGTCATGTCCCCACCAAGGCCGAGCTGCACAATGGTGACCGTGGCTTCAAGACCGCCACCGCGCCTGCGAGAGCCACCGCCGCGCCGGAGCATTCGAAGAGCACGTCGAAATGCCCTTTGTCGGCCTCAAACTCCGAAAACACACCGTCGCCTACTGCAACGGCTCGCGCGCCGAGCTTTTCGGCCATCGACAGGGGGAGGGGGCGAGGTCAGTGGCCACGATTTCCAACGCGCCTTGGATGTGAGGGAAGGGCATGGCCGAGCGAATAAATGCGCATGTTGAGGCAATGATTCTGGTGTCCGGCCTGGCAAAAGCGGTAGGTGCCGCAGGGGCGAGACGGGGACAGTGCCACCAGCTCACCGCCCTGAAAGCCGGGCCCTTCGATGACGCGGCCAGAAACCTCGTGCCCGCGGATCATCGGCTCCCGCAGGCGGATCGTCCCGAAGCCGCCATGGTTGTAGTAGTGCAAATCTGACCCGCAAATGCCGCCGCGTTCGATCTGAACGAGTACACCATTGCCCCTCTCCGGGAGCGGGGCCTCTTCAATCCGAATGTCCTTGGCAGCATGGGCCGTAAGCGTCTGCATCGGGCGTCCTCCTGCTGTGCACCGTGGCGTTGCTGTGCTTATCTGACAAGCACAGTGATCTCTATGTGTGTTGGCGCACAGACCTACTAGATAGAGGGTCTTTCACCTGCCGCTGTTGGCGTTAACAATGTGCCCATAACCATCACGGAGTCTCTCATGAACAAGTTCACCGGCCTTATGGCCGTTGCAGCCCTGTTGTCGACGACAGCGCTCGCGAATGCCGAAACGCTGCGCTGGGCGCGCGCGGGTGATGCGCTAACGCTGGACCCTCATTCCCAGAACGAAGGTCCCACCCACACGATCCGCCACCAGATGTACGAGCCGCTCATCATTCGCGACACCACCGGCGCGTTCGAGCCTGCGCTCGCCACCGAGTGGGGTCCGTCCGCAGATGATCCCAACGTCTGGGTCTTCAAACTGCGCGAGGGCGTAAAGTTCCACGACGGCGCTGATTTCACCGCTGAAGACGTGGTTTTCTCTTACCAGCGTGCCCAGTCCGAGAACTCGGACATGCGCGAGCTGATCAACTCCATTGTCGAAATTCGTGCGGTTGACGACTTCACCGTTGAGATGGTCACCGACGGCCCGAACCCGATCCTGCCGTCGAACCTGACGAACCTCTACATCATGGACAAAGGCTGGACCGAGGCGAACAACACAACCGCCGTTCAGGACTTTGAAGGCGGCGAGATCACCTACGCCACCACCAATGTGAACGGCACCGGGCCTTACCGCTTGCAAAGCCGCGAGCCCGATGTGCGCACCGTCATGGTCCGCAACGAAGACTACTGGGGCCGTGACATGTTCCCGCTCGAAGTGTCCGAGATCGTCTACACCCCGATCCAGAACGCCGCGACGCGTGTTGCTGCGCTCCTCTCGGGTGAGGTGAACTTCCTTCAGGACATGCCGGTGCAAGACCTTCAGCGCGTCGGTGACGCCGATGGCCTAACCGTCAAGAAGGCGCCGCAGAACCGCGTGATCTTCTTCGGCATGAACCAAGGCGCCGATGACATCGCGGCAGACAACATCGACGGGTCGAACCCGCTCGCAGACGCGCGTGTGCGTCAGGCGATGTCGAAGGCGATCAACCGCGATGCGATCCAGCAGGTCGTGATGCGTGGCCAGTCCGAGCCTGCGGGCATGATCGCACCGCCCTTCGTGAACGGCTGGACGGCTGAGATGGACGCGGAATCCTCCACGGACATCGAAGGTGCCAAGGCTCTGCTCGCTGAGGCCGGCTATGGCGATGGCTTCTCCATCCGCCTCGACTGCCCGAACGACCGCTACATCAACGATGAAGCGATCTGTCAGGCGGCCGTGGGCATGCTGGGCCAGATCGGCGTGACCGTGAACCTCGACGCGAAACCCAAAGCACAGCACTTCCCGCTCATCACCAACGGTGAGACGGACTTCTACATGCTGGGCTGGGGCGTTCCGACCTACGATTCCGAGTACATCTTCAACTTCCTCGTGCATGGCCGCGAAGAGAGCATTGGTACTTGGAACGGCACGGGCTTCGATAACGACGACATCGATGCCAAGATCGCGACGCTCGCGTCCAACACCGATCTCGACAGCCGTAACGCCACTATCGCTGAAATCTGGCGCGTCGTGCAGGACGAGGCTCTCTACATCCCGATCCACCACCAGGTCCTGAACTGGGGCATGGCCGATGGCGTGGGCATCGAGGTTGACCCGGAAGATCAGCCCAAGGTGAAATACTTCACCATGAACTAAGGGACACCGATCCCTTGGGGCCGCCTTGATGACAGGGCGGCCCCGAAAAAGCGGTCCGTGCCCCTCTTCGCAGGGGTAAAATAAGGAAAGATCATGTTTCGACTGACAACCGCGCTTGCCCTTGTGCTAGGCACCGCTGCCACCGCGGAGGAGTTCAACTTCGCCGTAACGACCGATCCGCAATCCATGGACCCGCACGCGGTGAACTCCGCCCCCGTCCTTGGCTTTCTGAACAACGTCTACGAAGGCCTCGTGCGTCGTGGCAAAGACATGTCGATCGAGCCATCGCTCGCCACAAGCTGGGAGCCCATCGGCGACGGCGAAGGCTGGCGTTTCAACCTGCGTCAGGGCGTAACCTTCCAGGACGGCGCTGAATTCAACGCAGATGACGTGATCTTCTCCTACGAGCGCGCCTCTTCGGAAGAAGCTGACACCTCCAGCTGGTTCGCGCCGGTGAGCGAGGTCATCAAGGTCGACGACTTCACTGTCGACATCATGACGTCCGCGCCGAATCCGATTTTCCCGGATTCCATCGCCAACTGGATGATGATGGACAGCGGCTGGGCTGCGGCCAACGGGGCCGAGCGCCCCGACAAGGATCAGGGCAACTATGCCACGCTCAATGCCAATGGCACGGGCTCCTTCCAGATCACCTCGCGCCAGCCTGACCTCTCCACCACGCTCGAGCCCTTCGGCGGCTGGTGGGGCGAGGTGGAGCACAACCTCACCTCCGTCACGATGACGCCGATCCAGAACCCGGCGACGGCGCTTGCGGCGCTGATTTCGGGTGATGTGGACTTCATCAACCCGGTTCCGATTCAGGATGCGGAGCGTCTGCAGGCGAACCCCGATGTAAGCGTCATTCAGGGCATCGAGGCCCGCGTGATCATGCTGGGCTTCGATCAGGAAACCGGTGGTGAACACAGCGGTGGTGGCGGCAAGAACGACATGTTCCTCGACCCCAAAGCGCGTGAAGCAGTCGCGGCCGCGGTCAACGTGCCCGCAATCCTACGCACCATCATGCGCGGCAATGCCGAGGCGGCGAGCCAGCTGGTGAGCCCTGCAATGCGCGGTTTCTCGACGGCTAACCACACGCCTTACGCCTTTGACGCCGACAAAGCGCGGATGTTGGCCGAAGAAACAGGCCTCGTGGGTCAAACGATCGAGTTCAAGTGCCCTAACAACCGCTATCTCAATGATGAGGCGGTCTGCCAGGCCATCACGGCGATGCTCGCGCAAGCAGGGATGGATGTGAACCTCGATGCGATGCCGGTCTCCAACTACTGGCCAGAGCTGCGTGCCGATAACTTCGACATGTACCTCCTGGGCTGGTCCCCGGGCACCTTTGATGCCGAGCACCCGATCCGCTTCCTGGGCTCCACCCCAAACGCTGAAAAGCGTCTGGGCTCGTGGAACTTCGGTGGCTATTCCAACGCCCGCATCGACGAACTTCTGCCGATGATCCAGTCCGAGATCGACGATACCAAGCGTCAGGCGATGCTCGATGAAGTGGCAGGCATCATACAGGACGAAGTGGCCTATGTGCCGCTCTACGTGCAACCGCTCGTCTGGGGCACGCGCTCCAACGTGGAGCTCACACAGCGCCCGGATAATTTCTTCATCCTGCGCTGGGTGACCGTCAACTAATCCTCTGGCGCCCCGGGAGCTGATCTCGGGGCGCCCAACAATTCGGAACCTCCACCTTGCTTTCCTACATCATCAAACGCGTCGGCCAGTCCGTGCTCGTGCTGCTGATCACGGGCCTCGTTGCCTTTTCGATGTTCACCTTCGTGGGTGACCCGATCGACAACATGCTGGGCCAAGAACGCACGCAGGCTGATATCGACCGCCTGCGCGAGCAGCTGGGCCTCGATCAGCCCTTTGTCGTGCAATATTACCGCTTTCTCGAGCAGGCCGTGCAGGGCAACTTCGGCATCTCCTACCGCCAGGGCCGCCCCGTGGGGGAGATCCTCCTCGAACGTGCGCCGGCGACGCTGGAGCTTGCCCTCGTGTCGGGCATCTTCGCTATTCTCGCCGGCATCGCGCTGGGCGTTTTCACCGCTATCCGGCGGGACGGGATCGCAGCCAATGTGATCATGTCCGTGTCACTTATCGGCGTGTCGCTGCCCACGTTCCTCATCGGTATTCTCTTGATCTACCTCTTCTCGGTGGAGCTTGGCTGGCTCCCGAGTTTTGGGCGCGGTGATGTCGTTGACGTGGGCGGCTGGTCGACAGGGTTCCTTACGGCTTCGGGCCTCAAGGCGCTGATTTTGCCATCGATTACGCTGGGCCTTTACCAGATGACTCTGATCATGCGCCTTGTGCGGTCCGAGATGTTGGAGGTGCTGCGGCAGGACTACATCCGCTTTGCCCTTGCGCGGGGCCTTTCGAACCGCGTGATCAACTTCCGTCATGCGCTGAAGAACACCATGGTGCCGGTGATCACCGTCATCGGCCTTCAGCTCGGCTCCATCATCGCCTTCGCGATCATCACGGAGACGGTCTTCCAGTGGCCCGGCGTGGGACTTCTTTTCATCAACGCGATCCAGTTCGTCGATATCCCGGTGATGGCCGCGTATCTGATGCTGATCTCGGTGATGTTTGTGGCGATCAACCTGATTGTGGACATCCTTTATGCCTTCATTGACCCGCGTCTGAGGGTGGCGGCATGAGGCGGTTCCTCGATTCCGATTTGTTCTATTCGTTCCGCACCTCACCGGTGGCGGTCGTATCTTTCATCGTCGCAGCCCTTCTCGTGCTTTCGGCGGTATTCGCACCCCTCGTGGCGCCCACGAACCCGTTTGATCCGGCATCGCTGAACCTGATGAACGGCTTTACCGCGCCCATGGCGCCCAATGATTTCACTGGTGAGTCCTTCTTCATGGGCACCGATGATCAGGGCCGCGATGTGTTTTCGACCATCCTTTACGGCATGCGCATCTCGCTCTTTGTGGGCTTTGCGGCGGTCCTCTTTGCGATGGTGCTAGGGATATTCCTTGGGCTGCTCAGCGGTTACGTCGGTGGTTGGACCGAGACGATCATCATGCGCGCCGCAGACGTGCAGCTGACCTTCCCGTCGATCCTTGTGGCGATGTTGATCTTTGGTGTGGCCAAGGGGATCACCCCAGTCGAGTACCGCGATCAGATGGCGATCTGGGTGCTGATCCTGGCCATTGGGCTCTCGGATTGGGTGCAGTTCGCGCGCGTGGTGCGTGGCGCGACGCTGGTGGAGAAGTCGAAGGACTATGTGGCAGCGGCCCGCCTGATCGGGCGGTCGCCGCTCACGATCATGCTGCGCCACATCATGCCCAACGTGCTGTCACCTGTGCTGGTGATCGCTACGATCTCTCTGGCCCTGGCGATCATTGCGGAAGCGACGCTCAGCTTCCTTGGGGTTGGTGCGCCGCCCACGCAGCCGTCGCTCGGAACGCTTATTCGCATCGGGCAGGGGTTCCTCTTCTCGGGGGAGTGGTGGATTTTGCTCTTCCCGGCGGCAACCCTTCTCATGCTAGCACTGTCGGTGAACCTGCTCGGGGACTGGCTCCGTGATGCGCTGAACCCGAGGTTGAAATGAGGATGGCGAGCAATCGACAGGCCCGACCTCGGGTGGGCCCATCGGCCGCCGTGATGCTGTTTCAAGGCACCGGCCGACCCTCGTTCGCCGCTGCGAGATTGAACTATGCCCTCCTGGGGGGGAGGTCGGGCATGGCGCTTGCGCGCCGGGGTGCTCGTCATCAAATGGAGCGCTCCCATGTCTGAGCCCGTCCTTTCCATCCGAAACGTGACCGTGGACATCCCCACGCGCCACGGCCTCTTCCAGCCGGTTCGGAACGTTTCTTATGACATCAGGCCGGGCGAAATCCGCGGCGTCGTGGGCGAATCCGGGGCTGGCAAGTCGATGACGGGTAACGCCGTGATAGGTCTTCTCGACCCGCCGGCTCGGATCTCCGAGGGCGAAGTCTGGCTCAATGGCCGCCGCATCGACGACCTCGACGCTGAAGAGAAACGCGCGATCCGGGGTAAGGAGATCGCGATGATCTTCCAGGACCCGCTGACCTCGCTCAACCCGCTCTTTACCGTGGGAGAGCAGCTGGTGGAGACGATCCAACTCCACCTCGGCCTCTCCGCGGCTGACGCCAAAAAGCGCGCGATCGAGCTTCTGGACCGGGTCCGCATCCCGAACCCTGAAGAACGTTTCGATCAGTACCCGCACCAGTTCTCTGGTGGAATGCGTCAGCGAGTAGTGATCGCCCTCGCGCTCTGCTCCGAGCCCTCGGTCATCGTCGCGGACGAGCCTACCACCGCGCTCGATGTCTCCATCCAGGCGCAGGTGCTCGACCTCATCAAGGAGCTCGCGCGCGAACGTCAGGTGGGCGTCATCCTTGTGACCCACGACATGGGCGTCATCGCCGACACCACCGATCAGGTGACGGTGATGTATTCCGGCGAAGTGGTGGAGCAGGGCACAACCGGGCAAATCCTCGGCGCGCCGTCTCACGAATACACCAAAAGCCTCATCGCCGCTGTCCCGCGCCCGCAGGTGAAGCTGAAACGCTTCCCGCAGGTCAGCTATGGCGGCCGCGAGACGACGTTCAAAATCGAGGACCTCGCGCGCAACTGGACCGCGACGCAGAAGTCGGAGAGCGGGACGCTCCTCAAGGTCGATGGTCTGACGAAGAAGTTCCTCTCCAAAGGCTCACTCATCCCCTCGCGGCGGGAGTATTTCACCGCCGTCGATAACGTCAGCTTTGACATTAAAGACGGGGAGGTCTTCGGCGTTGTTGGCGAATCCGGGTCCGGCAAATCCACTGTCGCGCGCATGATCGCCACGCTCTACGATGTGGATGGCGGCTCCGCTTCCTTTGACGGCCAAGACATCACCAAGCTCGATAAAGAGGGGGTCTCGGCCTATCGCCGTCAGATCCAGATGATCTTTCAGGACCCCTATTCCTCGCTCAATCCGCGCATGAAGGTGGGGGATATCGTGACCGAGCCATTGCTCCACCACCGCCTGCTTCCGAGCGGAGAGGTGAAGCCCCGCGTGCGGGAGCTTCTGGACCGCGTGGGCCTCGCCAGCGATGCGCATAACAAATACCCGCATGAGTTCTCCGGCGGTCAACGGCAGCGCATCTCGATCGCGCGGGCGCTGGCAACCCAGCCGCGCTTCCTGATCTGTGATGAGCCCACAAGCGCGCTTGATGTGTCGATCCAGGCGCAGATCCTCAACATCCTGAAAGATTTGCAGGAGCATCTCGGCCTCACCATGCTCTTCATCTCGCACGACCTGCCGGTGGTGCGTCAGATGTGCGACCGTGTGGGTGTTATGCGCCACGGCAAGCTGGTGGAAGTGGCTGAGACCTCAGAGCTCTTCGAGGCGCCGAAGGACCCTTACACGCGGGAGCTTTTGAGCCTCATGCCCAAGCTCGAGGCGCTCTCTGATGAGGAGCTGAAAGCGCAGAACCTGGCCTAGTCTTCGTCGAACGGGTCCCATTCCTCGTCCACCTCGGGCAGGGCGTCTAACTCTGCCTCGGCGGCGATTTTCTTGGGCGTGCGGATGTCGATGATGCGCGCGTCGGGGAAGGCGTCGAAGACGGCTTTGACCATGGGATGGGCTTGGGCTTCTTCGCGGAGCTTCATGGCCTCGGCATCGCGGATCTCGGCGATGGTGGGCTCACCGCCCTCTGCCTCGACGATGATCGCCCAACGGTTTCCGGTCCAGGCCTGCAGACGCTCGCCCAAGCGCTGGGCGAGGTTGCCCGGCGCGCTGGGTGTCGGCGCGAAGGTGATGCGGCCGGGGGTGTAGGAGATCAGGCGTACGCCTGTTTCGACCTCAACCAGCAGTTTGACGTCGCGATGGGTGCGAATCAGCTCTGCCACGTCCTCGAACCGTGCATAGCGCTCCAGCCCCGGCTGCGGAGCGGCGGCGGGAACGGCCACGGCGCCCGATTGCTGCACGACACCGGAGGCAGACGGCCCACCCGCCGGGGCAGGGGCCGGCGCGCTGCCGCCGCCTTGTGGCATGGGGGGAGGGGGCGTGTCTTTCAGCTTCCGAACGAGATCGTCGGGCGACGGCAGGTCTGCCACATGGGTCAGCCGGATCACCGCCATCTCAGCGGCCATCATGGCGTTCGGGCTCTTTGCGACCTCATCAAGCGCGGTGAGGAGCATCTGCCACTGGCGTGAGAGGGCGCGCATAGGCAGCGCTGCGGCCATGGTCTGGCCGCGCCCGCGTTCGTCGGGCGAAATCGTGGGGTCTTCGGCAGCGTCGGGCGTGATCTTCACCACTGAGATCCAATGAGTGATCTCAGCGAGATCACGGAGCACTGCCATCGGGTCAGCGCCATCGGCATATTGGCGCGACAGTTCCTCCAGCGCGCCAGCGGCGTCGCCCTTCATGATCATGTCAAAGAGGTCCATCACCCGGCCACGGTCGGCGAGGCCCAGCATCGCGCGCACTTGGTCGGCGGTGGTCTCGCCCGCGCCGTGGGAAATCGCCTGATCGAGGAGCGATGTCGCATCCCGAGCCGAACCTTCGGCCGCACGCGTAATCAGCGCCAGCGCGTCGTCAGCAATGGCCGCCCCCTCGGAGGACGCGATCTTCTGCAGAAGCTCGATCATCACCTCAGGCTCGATCCGGCGCAGGTCGAAGCGCTGACAACGGCTCAGCACCGTGACGGGTACTTTGCGGATCTCGGTCGTGGCGAAGATGAACTTCACATGGGCGGGCGGTTCCTCAAGCGTCTTCAGAAGCGCGTTGAACGCGCCGGTGGAGAGCATGTGAACTTCGTCGATTATGTAGACTTTGTAGCGGGCCGAGGCCGCGCGGTAGTGCACGCTGTCGATGATCTCGCGGATGTTGGCGACGCCGGTGTTTGAGGCCGCGTCCATCTCCAAAACGTCGACATGGCGGCCTTCCATGATGGCCGTGCAATGTTCGCATTCGCCGCAAGGCTCAGTGGTGGGGCCGCCGTTGCCGTCTGCCCCGATGCAGTTCATGCCCTTGGCAATAATCCGAGCGGTCGTCGTTTTGCCGGTGCCCCGGATGCCCGTCATGATGAACGCCTGGGCGATGCGGTCAGCCGCAAACGCGTTTTTGAGCGTGCGCACCATCGCATCCTGCCCCACCAGATCGGCGAAGGTTTCGGGGCGGTATTTCCGCGCGAGAACCTGATAGGCTTGTTCGGTCATGGATGTCCCTCTGGCAGCCGCACCACCCTAATCGCGCCGTTGTGGAGCGTCCAGCGATCGGCTAGAATTTTCGGGTGGTCACAGGGCAGGCCTCCGATCCGTGGAAAGCTCGCGCAGCCCCTCGAAGACTAACTCAGCGGATGAACCCGCGCCCCTCAGTGAACGGATCTCGGGGCTCTGTGCGGAGGATATCCAATGACCGAGGACATGACCCTCACCAGCCTCAAACGCGAGGTAAAACTGCTCCAAAAAGGGTACAACGCAAGCGACCGTCAGGCCGAGCTACACGTGCGACAATGGGTTGGCGACAAGCGCGACCTCAAGCTCGCTGACTTTTTGCACGCCATTGCCCGCGAGCGCGGCTTTCAAAGCTGGCCCAACTCAAGATCGCGGTGGAGGCCGATGGGCTTGGACTTGCGGAGGCGCGGGAAAAACTTGCCCGCTCGCTCTATTTTGGGTCGCAAATCTGGGTTAGCGCTTGCTGGAAGCCTATCCGGCGCTTGCGGAGGGGCAGTTCGGGCTGGCTTGTGCGCTCTATGATGTTGATGCGGTGGAGGCGATGCTGGCGCGTGACCCCGCGCTTGCAACAACAGCACAGGGCATCCGGCGACCTATCTTGCATGTGTGCTTTTCGAAGTATCATCACATGGCGCCTGAGAAATCTGCGGATGCGGTCAAGGTGGCGCGGCTTCTCTTGGCTGCGGGGGCTGATCCTGATGACGGCTTTCCGGCGGAGCCCGGCGAAGCCCACCTCTTGTCAGCGCTCTATGGCGCATCAGGGCACACCTGCCATATGGGGCTCACACGGCTGCTGCTGGAGGCCGGAGCCAACCCCAATGATAACGAATCGCTCTATCACGCGAGCGAGCAACGCGATCTGAAAGCGTTGGCGATGCTCCTTGAACATGGCGCGCGCCCCGAGGGCACGAACGCGCCCTTCCGGGCCATGGACTTTGATGATCTGCGCGCGGTGGAGATGATGCTTGACGCGGGGTGGGACCCGAACGAAGGCGTCTCGCATCACCCCAGTGGGCCTGCCGCTGTGGGGTTGAGTGTGATGCATCACGCCGCCCAACGTGGCTGCGGGGCGCCGATGTTCGATCTCCTGGCGGCGCGTGGGGCGCGGTTGGATGTCCAACGTAACGGGTTGGGGGCCTGCGCGCTGGCCTTGCTCTATGGCAACGAGGCTGGTGCGCAGGCGCTTGCGCGGCTTGGGGCGCCGACCGATGTGCCAGAACCTTTGGCCAAGCTCTTGGCCGGGGAGGGGCCCGTTGACCCCAATCTCCTGCCAGATGAGGCGAGGGATCTGGCATCCGAGCTCGCCGGGTTCACCGAAGCCCTTCCCAGGCTGGAGAAATTCATTGCTGCAGGGCTGGAATGGGACCGTCCGAACCGGATGGGGATGACCCCCGTGCAGGCCGCAGGTTGGTGGGGATTGCCCGAGAACATGGCGTTCTTTTTGAAACACAAACCCGACCTTGCCCACATCAACGGGTATGGCGGCACGTTGCTGTCGATGATCATTCATGGGTCTGAAAACGCCCCCAGCGTGGCCAATCAGGACTATATCGCCTGCCTTGAAATGGCCCTGCGCGAAGGGGCGTTGCCGCGCCCTGCGATCCGTCACGCCGGACGTGAAGACGTTCTCGCGTTTCTTGAAGATTGGGCAGAGCGCTGTCCCGGCCAGGTCGTGGCGCACGGGATCGCCTGAACGCCTGATCATGTCTGGCGCCCGGCTCATTCTACGATGAAGGAATGGGGTGAGAGATTGAATACGACCCGTACGGGGCTCGTTACGGCTGCTTCCTTCCGGATCTGACCGGGTTGGCGAGGCGCACGCCCGCACCAACCTCTCAACGGAGTAGATAATTGCTGTTGCCCGTGGGCGCAAGATGCTTGCCCACCGTCCGCGAGCATGTCACCCGGGGAGCATGAAAAACGCAGAAGCAGTGACATTTGGTGGCTCGGGTCTGGATCGCGCCGCCGAGCTAAGAGGTTTGGCCGAGCTCGCTGAAGGGCAGTGCATCGTTTTGTGGCGGGGCAAACCCGCCGTGACCGAGGATGGCACGCTGACGCGCATTCCGCGCGATCACCCGATTGCTGCCTTGTGTCCCGCGCCGGTGCTGATGGGCCGCGAGGACGACGGCACGATTCTCGAGGCCTTTGACCTCAGCGCGTGGGAGCCTGATGGGCTGGATGCGTCGGCTTTGACCGGCTTTCTCGATCCTACCTTGCAGGTGCACCCCGATCTCCCCGGTTCGGCCTTCGCTGAGCTGCGCGGGATGATGACGCAGCTTAGCCCACGCGATGCAGAGCTCGCCGCGACCGCGCGGGCCATCTTCGAATGGCACCGCACGCATGGCTTTTGTTCGACCTGCGGCGCGAAATCGGAGGTCGCGATGCGCGGCTGGCAGACGAACTGCCCCTCCTGCGGCCGTCACCATTTCCCGCGCACAGATCCCGTTGTCATCATGCTGATCCTACGTGGCAATTCCGTGCTTGTGGGGCGGTCCCCGGGCTGGCCGGAGGGCATGTATTCCTTGCTCGCAGGCTTCGTGGAACCCGGCGAGACGCTCGAGGCCGCCGTGCGGCGTGAAGTTTTTGAAGAAACCCACGTGAAGGTGGGCGAGGTTGGCTATCTGTCGTCTCAGCCTTGGCCGTTCCCGGCCTCGTTGATGTTCGGCTGCATCGGTGATGCTCTCAGCGAAGACATTATCGTGGACCCGGAAGAGCTTGAGGATGCGCGTTGGGTGACGCGCGAAGAAATGCTCGAGGCCATGGCCGGGCGACACCCTGAAATCGCAGCGGCACGAAAGGGCGCAATCGCGCACTTTCTGCTCTCGCGTTGGGTGGCGGATCAACTGGATTGAGCGTAGTTGTTAACTAGTTTCTGCGAGACAGGTAACGCAGCTAGCAACGAGACACGACGGGGGCAGCCATGAAGCTATCGACGCGGGAAGACATCGTCGTTCCCATCTCGGACGTATTCACTCAGATTTCCGATTTTGGGGAGTTTGAGCGTCGTGCGATGCGTCGTGGGGCCGAAATCAGCCGCAGCGACCCAGCCGCCGGCCCCGGTGAGGGCTCGCAATGGGATGCGAGCTTCACGTTCCGCGGGAAGGAGAGGAAGGTGAAGGCGTATGTCGAGGCTTTGATTGCGCCTGAGACGCTGCAAGTCGGCTCCAAGAGTGGCGGTCTTGATGGCATGTTCGAAGTGCGCCTCGTGGCCCTGTCGCCGTCTAAGACGCGGATGATCGTGGGGCTGGAGCTGAAGCCGACAAACCTGTCAGCACGCCTTCTTGTCCAGTCGCTCAAGCTTGCCAAAGGCACACTGAACGACCGCTTCTCCAAAGCCGTGTCCGACTTCGCCAAAACGCTCGAGGTCAATCACAACGGCGCGCAGCCGAGAATGACCCTCAGCTAACAGGTCAGGTGTCGCGGCGCGGGTCGGCGGGGTAGGTCCCCAGCACCTTCAGATACTGCGTGTAGAAGTCGAGCTCCTCAAAGGCGAGCTTGAGGCTCTGGTCGCCTGGATGTCCCTCAATATCGGCGTAGAACTGCGTCGCGGTGAACTGCCCACCCACCATGTAGCTTTCAAGCTTGGTCATGTTGATGCCGTTCGTCGCAAAGCCACCCATAGCTTTATAGAGCGAGGCCGGGATGTTTCGGACCTGGAACACAAAGGTCGTGATCATCCGTTCTGAGCGGCGCGTCATGTCCGCATAGGGCGCCATCAGCAGGAACCGCGTCGTGTTGTTCTTTTCATTCTCGATGCGCTGGGCGAGCGGCGTGAGCCCGTAGATTTCGCCTGCAAGGGTCGAGGCGAGCGCGGCTTTGCCGGGATCACCTTGGGCTGCCACATCGCGGGCCGCGCGCGCATTGTCGGACGAGATACGCGGCGTGATGCCGTTGGCATCCAGAAAATCAGAGCATTGGGGCAGGATGACAAGGTGGCCGTGAGCCTCTTTGACGTCCTCAATCTTGGCGCCGGGCACACCAAGCAGCGCGATCTCCACCTTCACGAAGGTCTCGCCAATGATATGAAGCCCGCTTGCTGGCAGCAGGCGGTGAATGTCGGCGACGCGCCCATAGGTGGAATTCTCCACCGGCACGACAGCAAGCTCGGCCGCACCGGATTGTACAGCCTCGATCACCGCCTCAAAGGTGGCACACGGAAGGGGCGTGTGAGTCGGGCGTACCGTCAGGCAGGCCTGATGGCCGTAGGCACCAAGCTCTCCTTGGAAGGCAATCTTCTTTTCATCGCTCATATTTCGTCCTTCGCGGGGCCACATGTCACAGGGCAGGGCGTTCTGTCGCGGCTCCTACACCTTGCCGCCTTAAAGGCAAAGGCTATAGACCGGCGCCATCAATTGCATACAGCGGAATGCCACATGCCCGATACTATGATCGCGACCAAAGTCACTGCCGCTCTGTGCGGATCTCTCCTTGTTTTCCTGCTCGGCAGCTGGGCCGCTGAGGAGATTTACCACATGGGTGGTCACGGTCACGGTGATGATCACCACCAGGCCTACTCCATCGAAGTGCCTGAGTCGGAAGGCCACAGCGAGGAAGAAGAGACTGTCGACATCGCGGCCATTCTGGCATCGGGTGACGCAGGGCAGGGCGAGCGTGTCTTCAACAAGTGCCGCGCCTGTCACCAGCTGGAAGCTGGCGCGAACGGGACCGGCCCGCACCTCTACGGTGTCGTCGACCGCGCCGTGGGCAGCGTAGACGGCTTTGGTTATTCCGGCGCTTTGTCTGCAGTGGCTGAGACCTGGACCGCTGAAAACCTCTACTCGTTCCTCGAGAACCCGAAGGGATACGCGCCTGGCACCTCGATGAGCTTCAACGGTCTGGCCAAGCCAGCCGACAAAGCGAATCTGATTGCGTACCTCCAAGGCATCGGTGGATAAGAGCGCTCACTGGCAGGTCACAAGTCTGCCAGTTCGCCGTTTCGTCCATTAACAATCGACATCCGCGAAATTACATTATTTTGTGTCGGGTAAGAGCTTCGACATGAAAGAGGATGTCCATGGATCAGCGCCCGCGTCGCCCCGTCTCAAAAGCTATCGCTTCATCAGAGTTGCGCAGTCAAACTGCTTGGAAATGGGCGCTGGGAGGAGCTGTAGGCCTCGCCATGATTGGGGCAGCGGGGCTTGTTCGGGCCGATGGGCATGAGAACGTCACCGTCACCCATGGCTACAACTTCTTTGGTGAGCTGGGCTACCCGGACGCCGATTTCCCGCATCTGAACTACGTGAACCCTGAGGCGCCGAAGGGGGGAGAGATCTCCATCTGGGCGCAGGGCACCTTCGACAGCTTCAACCCCTACACACTTCTGGGCAACAACGCGGCGCTCTCGTCCATCGGGGATGAGGATGTGCTGACCTCCTTCGCGGACGATCCCACGAGCGTTTACTGCCTCCTTTGCGAGACGATGGAATATCCTGAGGATCTCAGTTGGGTGATTTTCAACCTGCGCCCCGAAGTGACCTTCTCTGACGGTCGCCCGATGACCGCAGAAGACATCGAGTTCGCCTTCAACTCCTTCATGACAGACGGTCTGCCATCCTTCCGCGCGGCCTTCGGCTCCTTCATCGACAGTGTCGAGGTGCTGGGCCCGCATCAGATCCGTTACAATTTCAACGCCGATAGCCCGCCGCGTGACCGTATTTCCACGGCTGGCATCATCGGTCCGCTTCACCGCGACTGGTACGCGGAGAACGAGACGACCGTCGCCGAAACCCGCAATGAGCCACACCCCGGCACCGGCCCTTACGCGTTGGAAAGTTTCGATTTTTCCCGTCAGGTCGTCTACAAGCGCAATCCTGATTACTGGGGCAACGACCTCAACCTGATGCAGGGCCGGTCGAACTTCGATCGAATCCGGATCGAGTATTTCGGTGACTCGACCGCCGCCTTCGAGGGCTTCAAGGCTGGCACCTACACCTTCCGGACCGAGAACACGTCTCGCATCTGGGCCACGCAGTACAACTTCCCCGCCATCGAGGACGGCTTCGTTGTCTCGGAAGAGCTCGACAACGGCTCGCTCGGTCGCATGCAGAGCTTCATTTTCAACATGCGCCGCGAGAAGTTCGCCGATGAGCGTGTGCGCGAAGCAATCCGGCTGATGTTCAACTTCAACTGGTCGAATGAGAGCCTCTTCTTCGGCCTCTACGACCGTCCGTCCAGCTTCTGGGAATTCTCCGACAACGCAGCGTCCGGCATGCCCTCCGAAGGCGAATTGGCGCTTCTGCAGCCTCTCGTGGACGAGGGCCTGCTGCCTGCGAGCATCTTGACCGAAGAGGCTGTCGTGGCGCCTTCGTCGGGCGCGCGTCAGTTCGACCGTCGCAACGCGCGCATGGCCCAGGACCTTCTCGATGAGGCTGGTTGGATCGTGAACGAAAGCACGGGCCTTAGGGAAAAGGACGGCGAAACGCTCGTCGTGGGTTTCCTCGAAAGCTCCCCCTCGTTTGACCGCATCATCAACCCTTACGTTGAGAACCTCCGCGCCGTGGGCATCGACGCAAAGCTCGAGCGGGTGGACCCCGCGCAGGAGCAAGAACGCGCCCGGAGCTTTGATTTTGACATGACGACCATGGGCTGGTCGCTGGGCTATGAGCCCTCCACCGGTCTGCGTCAGTGGTTCGATGGCAACCTGAAAGACGACACCGCGCGCAACCTCGCGGGCGTCGACAACCCGGCCGTAAACAACCTGATCGAGACCATCGTCGCGGCAGAGAGCAAGTCCGAGATGGAGACCGCCGTACAGGCGCTCGACCGTGTCTTGCGCTCCCTCAAGTTCAACGTGCCCCAGTGGCAGAACACGAAGCGTTGGGTGGCCTATTGGGATCAGTACGATTACCCGAAACCGCTGCCGCCGCTCGCTCTCGGCCAGCTCGATTTCTGGTGGTATGACGAGGACAAGGCGCAGGCCCTTCGCGACGCAGGCGCGCTTTAAACCGCTATGGCAGCCTATATCCTCAGACGTTTGCTCCTGGTCCCCGTCACGCTCTTTGGCGTAATGCTGGTGAACTTCGCTTTGACGCAGTTCTTGCCGGGCGGGCCGGTGGAGCAGGTGCTCGCCCAGCTTGAGGGCGAGGGGGATGTGCTGGCAGGTTTCACCTCCAACGGTGACCCCATCGATGCGGGCCAAGAGAGCGAATATGCAGGCTCCCGCGGCTTGCCGCAGGAGTTCATTGACGAGCTAGAGAGGGAATTTGGCCTCGATAAGCCGCCCTTTGAGCGGTTCGTCACGATGATGGGCAACTACCTGCGCTTCGACTTTGGGGAGAGCTATTTCCGCGACATCCCCGTCTTCTCGCTCGTGGCGGAAAAGCTGCCGGTGTCGATCTCCTTGGGCCTCTGGTCGACTTTGATCGTCTACATGATCTCGATCCCGCTCGGGATTAAGAAGGCGGTGAACGACGGCTCGCCCTTCGATACCTGGACCTCCGGCGCCATCATCGTGGGCTACGCGATCCCGGGCTTCCTCTTCGCGGTTCTGCTGATCGTCCTCTTCGCGGGGGGATCGTACTACCAAATCTTCCCGCTGCGAGGCTTAACTTCCGACAATTGGGAGGAGCTTTCTGCCATCGGCAAAGTGCTCGATTACCTTTGGCACCTCGTGCTGCCAGTGACGGCGCTGTCGATATCGGGGCTCGCGACGCTGACGCTTCTGACGAAGAACTCGTTTCTCGATGAGATTGGCAAGCAATACGTCATCACCGCCCGCGCCAAGGGCCTCTCTGAGAGGCGCGTGCTTTACGGCCACGTCTTCCGCAATGGGATGCTGATCGTGATCTCGGGCTTCCCGGCGCTCTTCATTGGGCTTTTCTTCGGGCAGTCGCTCATCATCGAGACGCTTTTCTCCCTGGACGGGCTCGGGCGACTGGGCTTTGAGGCGACGTTGCAGCGCGACTATCCCGTGATTTTCGGCACGCTCTTTGCCTTCTCGCTTGTGGGTCTTCTGGTCGGAATCATCTCGGACCTGATGTATGTCCTCATCGACCCCCGAATTGACTTCGAGAGGCGCGGATAGATGGCTTTTGGCATGACGCTCTCTCCGATCAACAAGCGCCGCTGGCAGAACTTCCACGCCAACAAGCGCGCCTACTGGTCGCTGATCATTTTCTCGATCCTCTTTGGCCTGTCGCTCTGCGCCAAGTTCCTCGCCAATGACAAACCCATCTTGGTGGAGTTCCGCGGCGAATGGCGGATGCCCGTCTATTCCTTCTACTCGGAACGCGATTTCGCCTTCGATTACGGGTTTTATGAGGAGAGGGATCTCTTCGCGACCGAGGCCCGCTACAAAGACGTGGAAATCCAATGCCTCATCGCCACCGGCGGCCTGGTCGAGCCCTGTCTGGACGATCCCGAGGGCACCATCGAATTGATCGATGCGGGCGCCTTCGAGGCGGAAAACTTCGATCCCGGCTGGGCGCTTTGGCCGCCGATCCGCAATTCCTTTGATAACTCCGTCGACCGTCCCGGTGCAGCGCCGCTGCCGCCGAGCCGTGAGACCTGGCTCGGCACCGATGACACCAAGCGCGATGTGATGGCGCGGGTGATCTATGGCTTCCAGCTTTCTATCGTTTTCACGCTGATCGTGACGACCTGCGCCTCGATCATCGGCATCATCGCGGGCGCTGTTCAAGGCTACTTCGGCGGCTGGATCGACCTCGGCTTCCAACGCTTTTTGGAGATCTTCTCGGCAGTACCGTCGCTCTATGTGATCATCATCCTTTTCGCGATCCTGGGGCGAAGTTTCTGGCTCCTTGTGATCCTTAGTATCTTCTTCGGCTGGCCCGCGTTGACGGGGCTCGTGAGGGCGGAATTCTTCCGGGCGCGGAATTTTGAATATGTGCGCGCGGCGCAGGCATTGGGCGTCAGCAACTGGACGATCATGTTCCGCCACATGCTGCCTAACGCCATGGTCGCCACGCTCACCATGCTGCCCTTCATCGTGACGGGCACGATAGGTGCGCTGGCTTCCCTCGACTTCCTCGGCTTCGGTCTGCCGTCCAACATGCCCTCGCTGGGGGAGCTGACGCTCCAAGCCAAACAGAACCTCCAGGCGCCGTGGCTCGGCTTCACGGCCTTCTTTGTTTTCGCGATCATGCTTTCGCTCCTCGTCTTCGTCTTCGAGGGGGTGCGGGATGCCTTTGATCCTCGGAAGGTCTTTGTGCCCGGCGGTGCGGTGACAGAGCCCGAACCGTTGGCCCAGACGACGCGGAAGGAGGCGGCGGAATGAGCATCCTGAGCTCCCGGCGCGACCGCGCCATGCCCGACCTCCTCCCCGGGAGGGCATATGCCACCCGCGCAAATCGATCTGACACCGGACTGACGCGGGAATATGCGCGCCGAACTAATACCGGTAGCCCTCCCGAGACCGGGCATGGCGCTTCCTCTCTCAAGGCAAATTCATGAGCGCTGTTCTAAAAGTCTCGAATCTCCGCGTTTCCTTCGGTGCTGCCGACGCCGTCAAAGGCGTGAGTTTTGACATCAACAAAGGTGAGACACTCGCCATCGTAGGCGAATCCGGTTCAGGCAAATCGGTAACGGCGCTGTCGACCGTGTCCCTCCTTGGCGCGAACGCCAACGTGAAAGGCTCTGTGAACTACGCGGGTGAAGAGCTCGTGGGCGCCGCCGAGCGCGACCTCCGCCGCATTCGCGGCAACGACATCAGCTTCATCTTCCAAGAACCGATGACCTCGCTGAACCCGCTCCACACGCTGGAAAAACAGCTGACGGAATCGATCAAACTCCACCAGGGCGTGGAAGGGGCCGCCGCGCGGGAGCGTGTGCTCGACCTGCTTGAAAAGGTGGGCATCCGCGACGCGCAGAGCCGTCTGGGCGCCTACCCGCACCAGCTTTCAGGTGGTCAGCGGCAGCGCGTGATGATCGCCATGGCGCTGGCCAACGGTCCTGACCTTTTGATCGCAGACGAGCCCACCACCGCGCTCGACGTGACGATCCAAGCGCAGATCCTCGAACTGCTCGCAGAGCTGAAGCGCACCGAGGGGCTCTCCATGCTCTTCATCACCCATGACCTTACGATCGTTCGTCAGTTCGCCGACCGTGTTTGCGTGATGAAAGACGGCCTGATCGTGGAGGAGGGCGCCACGAATGAAGTCTTCGACGCGCCCCAGCACCCCTACACGCAGATGCTCTTGAACGCTGAGCCGTCTGGCCAGCCAGAGCCCGTGGCTGAAGACGCGCCCGTTGTAGCGGAGACTGAGAAGCTCAAGATCTGGTTTCCGATCCAGGCAGGCTTCCTCAAGCGCACCGTGGGCTATGTGAAGGCCGTCAATGAGGCCACGCTCGACGTGCGCGCGGGCGAGACTGTGGGTATCGTGGGCGAGTCAGGCTCCGGCAAGACGACGCTCGCGCTGGCCATCATGCGTCTCATCCAGTCGGAGCACCGCATCTCCTTCCTTGGACGCGATATCAACGGGCTCTCGCCCCGCCAGATGCGCCCGCTCCGAAAGGACATGCAGATCGTCTTTCAGGACCCCTACGGTTCGCTGAGCCCGCGGATGTCCGTGGCCGAGATCGTGGCCGAGGGTCTCGGTGTCCACGGGGTGGAGCCAGGCCGCAACCCGCGCGACATGGTCTCGGATATCCTTGAGGAGGTGGGCATCGATCCGGCCTCCATGGACCGCTACCCCCATGAATTCTCTGGTGGTCAGCGCCAGCGGATCGCGGTGGCACGGGCGATGATCCTGAAGCCGAAACTGGTGATCCTGGACGAGCCGACGTCAGCGCTCGACATGACGGTGCAAAGCCAGATCGTGGATCTTCTGCGCGATCTGCAAGCGCGCTATGGGCTGGCGTATCTCTTCATCAGCCACGACCTCAAAGTCGTGCGCGCGCTCAGCCACAAGGTGATGGTGATGAAGCAGGGTGACGTGATCGAGGCTGGAACTGTGGAGCAGATCTTCGAGCGTCCTCAGACGGAATACACCCGCACGCTGATCTCGGCGGCCTTCGACCTCGCGTAGGAGGGGCGGGCGGTTAGCCCGGCCCCATCATGAAGCAGGCCGTGCCACGTGCCTGAAGCTTGCGACAGGCAAGATCAGCGCCTTCACGCGTCATGCCCGCAAAGGTTGCGTCAAAGCCCGAGCTCGACCGCACCACTTTCCGGAGCGTTCCATCAAGCGTTGCCATCTCGGTCAGCGCCACGCGCAAAAGCACCTTCTCGGCCGCAAAGCGGGAACCATAGCGGCCTACGTTGATGCCCCAATGCTTGCCACCGGATGTGGAGGCGCGCGTGACGATCTCCGGCTCCTTGGCCGTCACGGCTTGCATGAGGCGGGCAGGGCGGGCGCGTGGCATCACCGTAGGCACTTGGATTTGAGGCTCCGCAGACGCAGTGGCCTCGCCCTCTTCTGGCGCGGAAGTAGCGTTTTCGAGTGCCTCGAGGATGTCTGCTTCGGCCACAAGAAGATTAGGCGCAGGTTCGGCCACGGGCGCATCCGCGCCGGGGCGCAGCTGCGGGCGCAGGCTCGTTTTGACGGCTGTCACCACGCGAATGGTCTTCCCGACACTACCGGTTTCCACGGCGCGAAGGCTGGGCTTGCGAACGGCGACGCGCGTCGGTGCACGCTGGAAGCCCATGTCGAGAAGCTCCGCCACACGGGCGTTGCGGGTGGCTGTGGAACGGCCGCCAAAGACCGTGGCGATCACGCGTTCCTGTCCACGCTCGGCGGAGGCGACGAGGTTGAAGCCAGCGGCGCGAGTGTAGCCCGTTTTGATGCCGTCTGCGCCGCGGTAGGCGTTCAGCAAGCGGCGGTTCGTATTGCGCACTTCGGCGATGCCTGCGTGCGTCGAACGGCGGGAGAAGAGGTTGTAATACTGCGGATAGTCATAGAGCACGTGGCGCCCCAGCGTCGTCATATCGCGCGCCGTGGACATGTGACCGCTTTCGGTCAGGCCATGGGCGTTCTTGAACGTCGTGCGGGTCATGCCCATCGACTTGGCGGTGCGGTTCATGCGGCGTGCGAACGCCGCCTCAGAGCCCGAGATCGCCTCACCAATGGCTGTCGCGGCGTCGTTGGCCGATTTGATGGCAGCGGCGCGGATAAGATAGCGCAGCTTGATGCGCGAGCCTGCGCGCAGGCCAAGCTTCGAGGGCGGCTCTGCAGCGGCCTTGGCCGAAATCTTGACCGTTGTGTCGAGAGAGATCTCCCCGTTCTCCACCGCTTGGAACGCGATGTAGAGAGTCATCATCTTCGTAAGGGACGCGGGGTGAAGCCGGGTGTCAGCATTGCGGGAATGCAAAACCTCGCCCGAGCGCGCATCGATAACCATAGCCGCATACGGCGCGGCCACTGCCTTAGTGGCAAAGAACACAGCAATAAGAATGAGGCCCATGCGGGCCGCCTGAAAAAGACGCGTCATCACGTCACTGCCTCGATCTGTTATAGGCCGCAGGTTGATCCCGCGTGCCACTTGATGACGTAAAGGCTAACACAGTGCTGCCCGAATGCGTAACATATTCCTCAATTGAATTAAGGCGATATTGTGGCGGGCGGCACGTCAGGCGCGCGCAGATATGCCTATGGAGGGCCGCAGCGGCCCTAGATATCGGAATGTGGCGGGATTGTGGCGAGAACTTAGCTGAATTGCGCCAAAAGCTGGGGCAGTGCTGCCATATTCTCGATCCGGGCAAAGCGCGGCTCGCCTTTTGGATCATCGGCGCGTTCAAGCTCCCATTCGATTTCGAAAGGGATGTGCGTGGCATAGGCTCCGGCCGCGAGCGCGGGCACAATATCAGAGCGCATGGAGTTCCCGATCATCATCGTGTGCTCGGCGTCTCGGAGAATGCGGCGGTAGGTGCCCTCGTTCTTTTCGCTCACCACATGGACCGAATCGAAAAGCTCACCGAGGCCCGAAGCCGCGAGCTTCTCTTCCTGGTGCAGCAGGTCACCCTTAGTAATCAGCACAAACCGGTAGCCCTTGAGCCCGCGCAGGACCGCCTCCACGCCGGGCAGCAGCTCCAACGGATGCGCAAGAAGATCGCGCCCGCCCGAGATGATCTCCGAGATCGCGGTTGCCGGCACCTTGCCCTCGCTCAGCTCGATGGCCACTTCGATGACCGACAGCGTGAAACCTTTGACGCCGTAGCCATAGATCCCGATGTTGCGACGCTCGGTTTCCAGCAAGCGTTTGTTGAACGAGGTCTTGTCGCAATAGGGGGCAAGGAGGGCCTCAACACGTTTCTGCGTGAGCAGGAAATAGACCTCGTTGTGCCACAGCGTATCGTCGGCATCGAACGCAAGGGTCGTTAATCTGTTTGAAACCAATATGTCTTTCCTTGCCCTTTGCGCTTTTCATGCACGTTTGTGGACTTATATAACAGTGCCGACCCAGAAAGGATGTCTGCCTTGGCAACCCGTTTCGACCCTTGGATAGCTGCTGGCTCAGAAGACGGTGACGGTGATACCGGTACGGTCCTTGACGCGCGCACCAAGACCAAGAAACCTCCGCTTTATAAGGTGCTGATCTTGAACGACGATTACACTCCCATGGAGTTTGTCGTGATGGTGCTGGAGCGTTTCTTTGGCCTGACCCACGCGCAAGCGTTCGAGCTGATGCTGACGGTCCACAAGAAGGGCGTTGCTGTTGTTGGCGTGTTCAGCCACGAGATTGCGGAGACGAAAGTCGCGCAAGTGATGGATTTTGCACGCCGCCACCAGCACCCGCTGCAATGCACTATGGAAAAAGAATAACGTGAGGCTCGGCATCGCGCTGGAAGAGGGGCTGGAGATTTCCGGCCCCGTTTTGGTTCGGCACCCCTCGCTCGACACCGATCTGAGTGCGCTCACGAATTTCGACGTGGAGACGCCGGACTACCGCGTCGCGCAACGCTATCCTGAGCAGCCTGAGCGTGAGTATGAGGCGACCCTCATCATCGCGCCGCGCGCTAAAGATCTGCTCCGCGATCTGATCGCCACCGCGCCAACGCGGCGCATTATCGTGGACGGGCAGAAGACAGACGGGATCGACAGCCTCTGGCGTACCTGCCGCAAGATGGCGGAGGTCCACGGCTCCGTCACCAAGGCCCACGGGCGCCTCTTCTGGATGGACGCAGAAGAAGGCGCATTCGACGATTGGCATTATGAGCCGCCCGATCTTCATGGCTTTGTGCTGGCCCCTGGGGTGTTTTCCGCCGATGGGATCGACCCGGGTTCCTATGCGCTAGCAGAGGTGTTGCCTGCCAAGATCGACGGCCACGTCATCGATCTCGGCGCAGGATGGGGCTATCTCTCCGCTGTGGCCGAAGCGCGGGGCGCCACCGACATCGATATGGTCGAAACGAACGCCATGGCGTTGGCCTGTGCGGCGGCCAACACGCAGCACGCGCGGGGCCATTGGTCCGACGCAACCAATTGGAAATCCGACAAAAAGGCCGACCACGTGCTAATGAACCCGCCTTTTCATGAGGGTCGCAAAGGTACGCCGGAGCTCGGCATAGCCTTCATCGCCAATGCGGCGCGCAACCTCGCGCCACGTGGCACCCTGTGGATGGTGGCTAACCGCCACCTGCCTTACGAGGAGACTTTGCTGAAGAAATTCGCGCAGGTCACTGAGCTTGAGGGCCCGCCGGGCACACAGTCGTTCAAACTCTTCCAAGCGACCCGTCCCAAGCGTTAAACTCGGGGCTCGGGGATAGAATCGGGACACTCTATGTCATTTTCAATTGCGGGTAGAACCGCCATCGTCACCGGCGCTGCGCACGGCGTCGGGCTGGCCATCGGCAAGCATTTCCTAGATGCGGGTGCGAATGTGATGTTCGCGGATATGGATGAAGAAGCTCTCAAAGATCAGATTGGGGATCTGGTCAGCGATAGCTCTCAAGCACGTCTCTTCTCGGGCGACCTGCGGGAAAAGCTGTGCATCGCGAACCTCGTTTCCGCGACGATCGACGCTTTTGACGAGGTTAATATTCTGGTCAACGGCGCGCGCCAGGTCGTGCGCTCTGATCCGTTCGATCCGGACGACGATTCCATGCAGACCCTGCTGGATCAGAACCTCATGTCGGGGCTGCGGCTGTCGCAGCAGGTGGCGAAGCGTATGATAAAGCAGGCCGAAGATAGCGACGTGTCCAATATCGGCTCCATCGTCAATCTCAGCTCCATCGCCGCGCGCCGTACCCAGCCGGAGCTTTTGGCCTTCTCCGTTTCCACCGCGGCGCTCGATCAGATGACGCGTAGCCTCGCCGTGGCTTTGGCCGATCACCGTATCCGGGTGAACGCGGTGGCCTTCGGGTCGGTGATGTCGTCCTTTCTTGAGGAAAAGATGTCCGAGAACACGGAATACGGCGACACCATCCGCGAGGTGACGCCCCTGTCGCGCATTGCCTCTGCACGGGAAGTCGCCGAGGCGGCGCAATTCCTCGCTTCCGATGGCTCGGGCTTCATGACCGGTCAGATCATCACCGTTGATGGCGGCCGGACCCTGATCGACCCCGTTTCGGTCCCCGCGCATTAGCGGCGTAAATCATCCCGAATAGGCGGTTTCGATTGACGTAGATCAAGGCGAGCGCGCTCTGGCCCTGCGAAGTTCGTTTTGATACTGTCAATTCAGGGAGACACACTGATGACTGAATTGTTTGACGACCGCAAAGTCCAAGCCGCCGCTTGGTTCCGTAGCCTCCGGGACGATATCGTCGCCGCTTTTGAGGCGCTGGAAGACAGTCAAACCGACGGCACTTTCGCGGGCCAACCTGCGGGTCGCTTTGAGGTGATCGAGACGAAGCGCACCGCTGATGATGGCTCGGACGCCGGTGGCGGCCTGATGAGCGTCATGCGCGGCGGCCGTGTTTTCGAGAAGGTGGGTGTCAACGTCTCCGAGGTGTACGGCACCCTGGGTGAGCGCGCCCAGAAAGCCATGGCAGCCCGTGGCGTGCCTGGCATGGACACCGACGCCCGGTTCTGGGCCTCGGGCATCTCGCTCGTGGCGCATATGCAGAACCCGCACACGCCGTCCGTCCACATGAACACCCGCATGTTCTGGACCCCGCACAAATACTGGTTCGGCGGTGGCAGCGATCTGAATCCGGCGATCGAATATGATGAGGACACGGCGGACTTCCACCGCGTGCTCAAAGACTACTGTGACCCCCATGGCGATGATGTCTACGACACCTACAAGGCCTGGGCGGATGAGTATTTCTACGTTCCGCACCGCCACCGCGCGCGTGGAGTGGGCGGCATCTTTTTCGACGATCGCAACACCGGTGATTGGGAGGCCGATTTCGCGCTGACCCAAGACGTGGGCCGCGCCTTCTTGCCGGCCTACCTGCCGCAGGTGAAGAAGCACCTCAGCCAGCCGTGGACCGAGGCCGACAAGGACGCGCAGCTCGTCCATCGGGGGCTCTATGCTGAATACAATCTCGTCTATGATCGGGGAACGAAGTTCGGGCTCGAGACCGGCCATGACGCGAATGCCGTGCTGATGTCTCTGCCGCCGCTGGCGAAATGGACCTGAAAAACAAAGCCCCGCGGCGGTGCTGCGGGGCTTGGGCGTTGTAAAGGCGCCGCGCACCCGCGCGGCGTTTTGCGTTTAGGTGGAGCGCACTGTGTCGATCATCAGCTGCACGTTCTCAGGATCCGCGTCAGGCGTGATTCCGTGGCCCAGATTGAAGATGTGCGGCCCGCCCCGGAAGGCGTCGACGATGGCGCGGGTCTCGTTCACCAGCGCTTGGCCGCCCGTGACCATGTGGGACGAGGCGAGATTGCCCTGAACGCAGCCATCCTTCTGCACGTGGGCTGCGGCCCAGCTTGCCTCGACGGAGTTGTCGAGCGCCACGCAATCGGCGCCGGTTGCGTTCGCAAAGCCGATGTAGCCGTCGCCCGCTTCACGCGGGAAGGCGATGATAGGCGTTTCGGGGTGGCGCGCCTTGAGGGCGGCGATGATTTCTTTCGCGGGCTCCAGGGCGTAACGCTGGAATGCCTCGCCTTTGAGGGATCCCGCCCAGCTGTCGAACAGTTTCACCACTTCGGCGCCAGCATCGATCTGCATGGAGAGGTATTCGATCGTGGCCTCGGTCAGTCGCGCCATGAGCGCATCAAAGACCTCGGGCGCCTCTTCGCGCATCTTGTGGGCGGGGCCTTGGTCCGGCGTTCCGCGGCCAGCGATCATGTAAGTCGCCACCGTCCAAGGTGCGCCTGCAAAGCCGATCAACGTCGTCTCCTCGGGCAATTCTCGGCGCAAAATGCGGACAGTTTCGTAGATCGGTGCGAGGTGGTCGTGAATGTCGCCTGCCCCCTTCAGGGCGGTCACGCCGCTCATATCTTCGATGGTGGACAGACGCGGGCCTTCGCCCGTCACGAACCAGAGGTCGGCGTCGAGCGCATCGGGGATCAGCAGGATGTCTGCAAAGAGAATCGCTGCATCGAATCCGTAGCGGCGGATGGGTTGCAACGTAACTTCTGCTGCAAGTTCCGAGTTGTAGCAGAGCGACAGGAAGTCACCCGCCTGCGCGCGAGTCGCGCGATACTCAGGCAAATAACGCCCCGCTTGGCGCATCATCCAGATCGGTGGAGTGGCCTGCGTTTCACCGCGAAGAGCCTTCAGAATGGATTTTTCAGCTGTTGCTGCGGGCACTGAGATGTCTTTCATGGGGCGGCGGGCCTTGATTGGGGTGTCAACTTTGGATGACACTCTACTTGCCAGCCGCGCGCGACGCAATTAGGAACGAGATATGAGCTTACCGTCCGCAGACTCTCCGCTCAAGATAGGCACACGTGGATCGCCTCTGGCGCTCGCACAGGCCTACGAGACGCGTCGCCGCCTAATGGCGTCCCACGGGCTTCCCGAGGACGCTTTCGAAATTTGCATTATCAAGACCACGGGTGACCGGATCCTAGATCGACCGCTGAAAGAAATCGGCGGCAAGGGTCTCTTCACGCGCGAGATTGAGGCCGACCTTATCGAGTGTCGCATCGATATTGCCGTGCACTCGATGAAAGATATGCCGACGATCCAGCCTGATGGGCTGATCCTCGATTGCTATTTACCGCGCGAAGACGTGCGCGATGCTTTCGTGTCGCTGGGCGACTATCAGCTAAGCACGCTGCCCAACGGCTCCAAAGTGGGGTCCTCGTCGCTCCGGCGCCGGGCGCAGCTGTTGAACTACCGTTCGGATCTCGAGGTGGTGGAATTCCGCGGTAACGTGCAGACTCGTCTCAAGAAGCTTGAGGACGGCGTGGCGCTTTGCACCTTCCTTGCCATGGCGGGCCTGAACCGTCTGAGCCTTGATGAGGTCCCGAAAAGCCCTGTGGCGACCGAGGACATGCTTCCTGCCGTGGCCCAAGGCGCGATTGGCATCGAACGCCGGACCGATGACGCGGATACCGCTGCCCTTCTGGCCACGATCCACGACGTGCCCACGGGCGAGCGTCTGGCCGCAGAGCGGTCTTTCCTGAAGACGCTAGATGGCAGCTGTGAGACGCCCATCGCGGGCCTTGCCGAGCTCGACGGCGGCACCCTGCGTCTGCGTGGCGAAATCCTGCGCCCAGATGGCAGTGAACGGATTGCTGACGAGATCTCTGGCCCCATTGCGGCCGGTGCCGACCTTGGCGCGGAGCTGGGCGAACGGCTTTTGTCGCAAGCGGCGGCGGACTTTTTCTCCTGGCGGGAGATGGCCTAGCTAGACCCCCGGCAACACTTTCCCCGCATTCATCAGCCCCTTGGGGTCAAAGGCGGCCTTCATGTCGCGCATGAGCGACATGGCCGTCTGATCCTTGCGCCGCTGCATGGAGCCCAGTTTGCTGAGGCCGATCCCATGTTCGGCGGAGAACGACCCGCCGAGGCTGAGCGTGACCTCTTCGACCACTTCGACGATCTCATCGTAGAGCGCTGGGTCCTTGCGGGTGGTGTAGACGGAATAATGCACGTTGCCATCGCCCAAGTGGCTGACCATAAAATCCTCGCAGCCGGGATCGATCTGTTGCACGCGGGCGTTAGCGGTTGCGATAAACTCGGGAACGGCATCCACGGGAACGGCGATGTCGGTATCGACGATGGGGCGGTCATAGAAGGTGAGTTCGGCGGCCATCTCGCGGCGGGACCACATCGCATCGCGCTGTGCCGCTGATTGAGCGACGACGGCGTCGGCCACCACGCCTTCTTCCATCTTTTCAGCGAGGATATTCTGCACGAGCTCCGTCAGGCGCGGGGTACCATCGTCGCCTACCGCTGCATCGTCTGCCCGCGTGGAGGCCGCTTCGAGGAGGATGTTGACCGGGTAGGGGGCCTCGAACGGCTCCCGCTCACCGGTGTGTTCGACGTGGCGGGTGATATAATTGCGCGGCATGTACTCGAACGCCTCAAGCGCCCCGCCGGTGGCTTCTTGCAGGGCGTTGAGCAGGGGCAGCGTGTCCTCGAGCTGCTCAAGCGCCACCATCGCCGTGGCGCGCACGCGCGGGGCGGGGACAAGCTTCACGACCGCTGCAGTGATGAAGCCCAGCGTGCCTTCCGCGCCCACAAAGAGCTGGCGCAGATTGTAGCCGGTGTTGTCTTTTCGCAGCTCGCTCATCAGGTCCATGATACGCCCGTCCGGCAGCACGATCTCGAGTCCCAGGCACAGATCGCGCGTATTGCCGTAGCGCAGCACGTTCGAGCCGCCGGCATTGGTGGCGAGGTTGCCGCCAATCATGGCGGAGCCCCGCGCGCCGAACGTCAGCGGAAAGACGAGACCATATTCATCGGCCGCGTTGTGGATTGCATCGAGGATCACGCCTGCCTCGACGATGACGATGCGTGCATCTGGTTTCACGGTACGGATTCGGTTCAGACGGTCGAGCGACACCATGACGGCCCCCTCGGCCGAGGTCGCGCCGGTCAGACCCGTGTTGCCGCCGACGGGCACCATTTTCTGACCCGCCGCATAGCAGGCCTCGGCCATGGCGCTGACCTCCTCGGTTGATCCCGGGCGCACCACGGCCAGCGGTGACCACCTATATTTTCCTGTCCAATCGCTGCTCCACTTTGCAGTATCGGCGCCTGTCAGTACGTAACGATCGCCAAGTTTGGCGCGGAGGGTGTCGAGTATATCCATGGCGCCAGAAAAAACCGTGCCTGCGCCGTTAGGGCAAGCAGGAATTCTGGCTTGACGGTCCCGCCAGCGGGGCTTAGTGACCCGCTCCATGGCGCGGTAGCTCAGCTGGTTAGAGCGCTCGACTCATAATCGAGAGGTCGGGAGTTCAAGTCTCCCCCACGCCACCACTTCACATAAGTTCAACATGTGACGCGGCCCACGCCTTGGCGCTGGCCGTCGTGTGGTGTTGACAGCTGTCAACCGGGCCGGCTTTTGACGCGGTCTCGCATGGGCGGGCGGCCAAATTGTTCCTTATAGGCGCGGCTGAAGTGGACCGAGCTGACGAAACCGCAAGCCTTGGCGATTTCGGGGATAGAAGTGGAGCCTCGGACGACCATGTCGCGGGCCCGGTCGAGGCGAAGCATCCGGTAGTACTGGTTGGGTGAGCGGCCCGTATGCGCTTTGAAAAGCCGCTCGAGCTGTCGCTGAGAAAGCCCTGCTTCGCCAGCCAACGCAGGTACAGAAAGAGATTGGTCCAGCGCGCTCTTCATATGGGTAATGGTGGCCATCAGTGGCTCTGGCAGGCCCTCGGCGAGGGGGACGGCCGCGCCACCCGCGATGGGCAAGTCGCCGTTGCGTGGCTCCGGAGCGATAAGGAAGTCGCGTACGGTGCGCACGAGGTCTCCGGTGTGGCGCTCTGCAATGATGCTGAGCGTCATGTCCACCACAGCGGTCGCACCTGCGCAGGTGCGCGTGTCACCTTCGGCGTCAAAGAGCTTGCCGCTGAGGCCGACGCTCGGATGCTCCTTCATGAAGTCGCGGGCGAACATGGGGTGAATGCAGGCGGGGGATTTTAGGAAGTACCCCTCGGCGAGAACGAAGGCGCCAGTTTCGAGACCGATCATCAGCGCGTCGCGGCGACGCCAGTATCTGAGATGTTTGGAGAGCGGCAGGCCATAGGCGGCCTGCGGATCGGCGGAGGTCGAGATGACCACCATGTCGCTGGCGCTTTTGACCTCGTCTACATGCACTGTGTCGACGGATGGGCCTTGGTGGCTGGCGACCGGGCCGCCTTCATCGGACACGAAGTGATGCGAGTAGATCGTGGCGCCTTCGACGTCATTTACGGCGGTGAAGGTATCCAGAAAGCCGAAGGTGGCCGACAAATTAAAGCCTGGAGAGACGAAAACGGTAATTTCCATGTCGTGATTCCAAATGAAATGACGAATAGAGATTAACATATGTCGATAATAATTGGAAATGTGAGGGATCGCCGCAGGCTGAGCTTTGCCGCTCAGGTCGTCTCACCTCGCGCCCACGTTAGAGCCGGGCACGGGCAGCTCCCTTGAAACGCGAAAGGAGCGAGGGTTTGCCCCGCTTCTTCGAAATTCTCTGACTTCTGTGGCCTCGGCAAAGAAAACCGGGGCGAAAAGCCACCTAATCCGCAATATGCGGCGCTTTTCAGCTCCGACCGGAGCCACCGCCTATGGAAATGGCAACGTTCTTAGTCTGAACGTAGTTCATCAGCGCCTCGCGACCCTTCTCGCGGCCATAACCGGACATGCCGTAGCCGCCGAAGGGGGTTTCAACGCCGCCGGCGTACCATTCGTTGACGAAGATCTGGCCGGCGCGGAGCTGTTGGGCGTCGCGCATGCCTTGATCGAGATTTTGCGTGAAGGTGCCGCCGACGAGGCCGTAGGGCGTGCCGTTGGCGATCTCGATGGCCTCTTGCGGGGTGGAGAACTTCAGGACGCTCACCACGGGCCCGAAGATTTCTTCCTGCGCCACCTCCATGTCAGGTGTGACCCCTGTGAGAACGGTAGGCTCCATGAAGCTGCCGGGGTTGTTGAGGGGGCGACCGCCGGTGACGACGGTGGCGCCTTCGGCTTGGGCACCCGCGACGAGTCCCACAGCGCGGTCCCGCTGCTTGTGGGAGATCATTGCCCCCATGTTGGCACCGAATTCAGGCCGGTCGATGCCGGGGCCAACCGACAGCGATTTCGCCATGGCGGAGATGTTTTCAACCACCTCGTCGTGGCGATCTTCGTGCACGATGATGCGCGACATTGCCGAGCAGACCTGACCGGAGTTGAAGTAGATGCCCCAGCGCACGTTGCCGGTGAAGGCGTCGATGTCGGCGTCCTTATGGACGATGGCACCGGATTTGCCGCCGAGCTCCAGCACGCAAGGTGCGAGGATGTCAGCCGCAGAGCGCGCGATGGTTTGGCCCGTGGCGACCGAGCCCGTGAAGACGATTTGGCGCACATCGGGGTGCGAGGTAAGTGCGACCCCTGCCACGTGGCCGTAGCCGCAGACGATGTTGATCGCGCCTGCCGGGAGGCCCACTGCCTCGGCGGCGTGGGCGTAGATATAGGAGGAGCAGGGGCAGATCTCGGAGGATTTCACCACCACGGTGTTGCCCGTCGCCAAGGCTGCCGAGATCGAGCGTGCGGCCATCTCAACAGGGTAGTTCCATGGGATGATCTGGGCGCTGACGCCAAAGGGCTCGTAGGTTGTGAAGTCATAGTACTTCTGACCGAGCGGGATCGAGCGACCCTCCATCGTGTCAGCCTGACCGCCGTAGTATTCAAAGTAACGCGCGGTGCCGCGGATTTCCTGCTTGGCTTCCCAGAGCGGCTTGCCCTGTTCGAGGCAAAGGAGCTCGGCCACCTCGTCGAGATGTTCGA
Organism: Paracoccaceae bacterium; assembly: GCA_022448245.1. GTDB lineage: Bacteria > Pseudomonadota > Alphaproteobacteria > Rhodobacterales > Rhodobacteraceae > Shimia_B. Next base: position 216,579 of record JAKVCO010000006.1, on the reverse strand, counting down.
GGATGTAGCGGCCCATGGCCTGTACCATCCGGCCGCGTTCGACCGGGCGTACCGAGGTCAGCGCGCCGCTGTCGTGCACGCGCTTTGCGGCGGCCACTGCGCGGGCCACATCGGCGGCGTCGGCCATGGCGTGCTTGGCGAGATGTTCGCCCGTGCCGGGGTTGATCACATCGATGGTGCCGTCGCCGCCGTCGACCCACTGGCCATCGATATAATTCTGATAATAGTCTTTCATGGCCTGCTCCTCCCTGAGTGTTGGTCGTTGGGCCGAAAGCGCGCTGGCTTTCTGTTGATTTGCGTGTGGGCGACGCCGTTCGCGCGCTCACTAGCACTGCTTTTTCAGGTGAAAGCCAGCGAAATCTTTTACGCTGCGAGGGCGGCCGCTGTCTCAGGGGCGAGGCCGTGTGGGCTCTTCCACTGTGGCATATGCCTGCGCGCGCCGAAGGCGGCCCGAAGCCGTCACGCCAGCGCGTGTTGAGGTCGCAAAAGTGTTTGCATGACGCTGTTGAGCAGGCGCATGGATTAACGAACACCACCTTGCGGAGCCCAGTCAGTGAACGCCTCAAATATTCCCACAACGATGAGGGCTGTTGTCCTCAAACGCCACGGCGGCCTTGATGCGCTGGAATTCGAAGCGGCGTGGCCGGTGCCGCAGCCCGGCCCGCAGCAGGTGCTGATCAAAGTGGCTGCGACAGGCATGAACAACACCGACGTGAACACGCGCGCGGGCTGGTATTCAAAATCCGTGACAGAGGCCACGACTGGCGAGGCTTATGAGAGCCTCGACGGGACTGCCGACAACACCTGGGGCGGCGACGGGATCAAGTTCCCCCGCATTCAGGGCGCCGACGTTTGCGGTCACGTGGTGGCCGTGGGCGATGAGGTCGGGGACGACCTGATTGGAAAGCGCGTCATTACCGACAACTGGCTGCGCAATTGGGATGACCCGCTGAACATGCACACCACGGGCTATTTGGGGTCCGAGGCGGATGGCGGATATGCCGAGTACTGCGTCATCGATCATCGCAATGTGGCCGCTGTCGATAGCTCTTTGAGCGATGCTGAACTTGCGACGTTCTCGTGCTCCTACTCCACCGCTGAAGGCATGCTCGACAAAGCGGGCGTGGGCGCGGACGACGCGGTGCTCGTCACTGGCGCCTCGGGCGGCGTGGGCGGTGCGCTGATCCAGCTGGCAAAACGGCGCGGCGCGACGGTTGTGGCGCTCGCGGCTCCCAGCAAGCACGCTGATGTGGCCAAGATGGGCCCCGATGCGATCCTTGAGCGCGCACCGGCTGATCTGAAAGGCGCGCTGCGCGACGCGATCGGGCGCGACAATGTCACGGTCGTCGCTGATATCGCGGCCGGCGATTATTTCGGCACCATCATCGATGCGCTCGAACGGGGCGGGCGGTATGTGACCTCCGGCGCGATCGCAGGTCCGATTGTTAGCCTTGATGTGCGCACGCTTTACCTGATGGACCTCAGCTTCTTCGGATCGACGGTGAACCCGCCGCACACGTTCCGCAACTTGGTGAGCTACATCGAAGCCGGTGAGATCAAGCCGATGCTCGCCGCGACCTATGCTCTGGAGGATTTCCACAAGGGCCAGGAAGCCTTCATCGAGAAGAAGCATACCGGCAACATCGTGGTTGTGCCGTGAGCCCCATAGGAAACCGTCAGGCAGCTTCATGAGAACACGACAGCGCTGCAGAGTTTTGCGCCATGGGCGGACGACCTCTCGGACCAGCAAGTAATGCCGGAGCCGTGCCCCGTGGCCGCGACGCTTGGCGTCAGGTCGCTGCGGGGGACACGTGCGACGAGCCCGATCATCAAGGCCCTGCGCGCGGCAGCCCCTCATCTTTACTGGAAGCAGACCTATACCGAGGACGAGGTGGGCCGCGATTTCCTCGATGAATACGGCTATGTGGAACTCTTCGGGCCCGGAGGGCATTACGCGTCGAACAAGCTGCGCGGTTACATCGGCTTCTGGGGGCCGGGCCTCACCTACGATCGGCACGACCATGAGTCGGAGGAGCGTTATTTCACCCTTGCGGGCAATGCTGTCTTTTGCGCTAAGGGCTCACCCAACCTGATGCTGCACCCCGGCCAAGCGCGCAGCCATGCGAGCCATCAGCCGCACTTGATGGTGACACTCGATCAGCCCTTCCTGGCCTATGCCGTCTGGCGCGGGGCGGGTTTTGACGGGCTGCCGCGGATGATGGCCTCGCAGGCCTAGAAGTTGTCCTTGCGGGTGCGCGTCTCGGAAAAGACGGCCGCATCGCTGGCGCTTTCCATGCCGAGCATGGCGCGCAGTGACGGCTGGTCGTAGCGCAAGAACGGGTTCGTTTCGAGCTCGGATGCCATGTTGGTGGGCATGGTGGGCGTGCCGGCCTTGCGCAGGGCCTCCACCTCTTTCGCACGGGCTTGTAGCGCGGCGTTCTCGGGATCGACGCTGAGCGCGAAGTTGGCGTTGGCAATGGTGTACTCATGGGCGCCGTAAACCACTGTCTCGGACGGCAGTGTGCGCAGCTTTTCCATGCTCGTAAACATCTGGTCATGGGTGCCTTCGAAAACGCGCCCACAACCCATGGCAAAGAGCGTGTCCCCCGTGAAGATCACCCCCTCGGAGGGCATGTAGTAGTTCACCATATCGAGCGTGTGGCCCGGCGTGTGCCAGACAGCCACATCGACACCGCCAAAGCTGAAGCTGTCCCGATCTTTCACGCTGAGATCGAAGGTGAAACTTTTGCCGCCTTCATAAGCAGGTCCGATCACCTTGCAGCCTGTGGCGGCGCGGACTTCTTCCAGGCCGTCGGTATGATCCCAATGCCAGTGGGTGATCCAAAGCTCATCAAGCTCCCACCCTTTGTCTTTGAGGGCCGCGAGCACCGCACCCGCTTCACCGGCATCCACGCAGGCCACGCGGCCCGTGGCGTCGTCGCGCAGGAGCACGCCGTAGTTGTCGCTCAGATACTCGAAAAGGTGAAACTCAACTGCCATGGTGTGGTCCTCCCGTGATTGACATTCACCTAGCGTCGCGCTTTGCCATCGCCAAGGAGACATTCATGAGCGCTTGGGAATTCTGGATCGATCGCGGGGGCACCTTTACCGACATCGTGGCGAAATCGCCGGGTGGGGAGCTTCTGACGCATAAGCTTTTGTCCGAAAATCCAGAGCGTTACCGGGACGCTGCCGTTCAGGGCATTCGCGAGATCATCGGATCTGACACGCTCGCGCCCAGATCGATCACCGCCGTGAAGATGGGCACGACCGTTTCCACCAACGCGCTGCTCGAGCGTAAGGGCGATGATGTTCTGCTGCTGATCACCGAAGGCTTGGGTGATTTGCTGCGTCTTGGCTATCAGACGCGCCCCAAGCTCTTTGATCTGCACATCACGCGGCCTTCGCTGATTTACAAAGAGGTGAGCGAGATCCCGGAGCGGCTCGACGCCGATGGGGGTGTGGTAACCCCGCTGGATCGGGAGGTGGCGCGTGAGGCCCTACAGCGCGCCTATGATCGCGGCATCCGCGCTGTGGCGATCGCGTTCATGCATGCCCACGTGAACCCGGCGCATGAGGCCGAGGTGGCCGAGATGGCGCGCGAGATCGGGTTCACGCAGGTGAGTGTGAGCCATCAGGTCTCCCGCTTGGCTAAGCTTGTGGGGCGGGGCGATACGACGGTCGTCGACGCCTATCTGTCGCCTACGCTACGGCGCTATGTGGATCAGGTGGCGGGCGCGCTTGATGTGGGGCGCGCGACGGGGGCGCTCCTTTTCATGCAGTCGAACGGCGGGCTGGCGGATGCGAGCGCGTTCCAAGGCAAAGACGCGATCCTGAGTGGCCCGGCAGGTGGCATCGTCGGCATGGTGGAGACAGGCCGCGCGGCGGGGTTTGACCGCCTCATCGGCTTCGACATGGGCGGCACCTCCACCGATGTCAGCCACTACGCGGGCGTCTACGAACGCACGTTCGAGACCGAGGTCGCTGGCGTTCGCATGCGCGCGCCGATGATGGATATTCACACGGTGGCGGCGGGGGGGGCTCCATCTGCTCCTTCTCTGATGGCCGTTTCCAAGTGGGGCCCGAAAGCGCGGGCGCCGATCCCGGGCCTGCCGCCTACCGGCGCGGTGGCCCGCTGACCGTGACCGATTGCAACGTGATGCTGGGCAAGCTGCAGCCCGATCATTTCCCAGCGGTCTTTGGCCCGAACGGGGATGAGCCCCTGGATCCAGACGCCGTGCGGCGCGCGTTCGAGAACCTCGTTGAAGGCCTTGGCATGACGCCGGAGGAGGCCGCAGAAGGCTTCGTCCGTATCGCCGTCGATAACATGGCCAACGCGATCAAGAAGATCAGTGTGGAGCGGGGGCACGACGTCTCTGACTACACGCTGCAGTGCTTTGGCGGCGCAGGCGGGCAGCATGCATGCCTCGTGGCGGAAGCGCTGGGGATGCAGCGTGTCATGATCCACCCCTTTGCAGGGGTGCTCTCGGCCTATGGCATGGGCCTCGCCGATATCCGCGCGATCCGTGAAGGTCAGCTCGATCTGCCTTTGGACAGTGGTCATGGCCCTGCCGCTAAGCTCGCCAAGACGCTGGCTGCCGAGTCCGAGGCTGACGTGCGCGAACAGGGCGCGCTGAGTGTGGAATGCGAGATGCGCGCGCATCTGCGCTACGAGGGCTCGCACCAGTCGCTGGAAGTGCCTTTCGGCCCGGTGGCCGAGATGCGCACGGCCTTCGAGGCAGCCCATATCTCCCGCTTTGGTTTCTCATCGCCCGAGCGCACGATCGAACTTGAACTCATCACGGTGGAGGCCATTGGAGCGACGGGTGAGGCACCTTCGGCATCTATGCCCTCGGGAGATGGCCTGCCCGTGGGCGACGTGGAAGTCTACCTCGGCGCGCCTACGCAGGTGCCGCTCTATGACCGGATGACGTTGAAGCCGGGGGCGAGCATCGCAGGCCCCGCCATCATCAAGGAGCCCACGGGCATGAACATGGTGGAGGCCGGTTGGTCCGCGCGGATCGATGATTTGGGCAACCTGATCCTCGATCAGGTGGGCGCGAGGCGTGACAGCTCTGCAAGCACCGAAGTCAATCCGGTGACGCTCGAGGTGATGTCGAACCTCTTTATGTCGGTGGCGGACCAGATGGGCGCCACACTCGCCAACACCTCATGGTCTGTTAACATCAAAGAAAGACTGGATTTCTCTTGCGCGATCTTCGATGTAACTGGCGATCTTGTGGCGAACGCGCCCCATGTGCCCGTGCACTTGGGGTCGATGTCGGCCGCGATCAAAACTGTGATGCAGGCCTGGCCCGAAGTGGCCGATGGCGACGCCTTCATGTTGAACGCGCCCCACAATGGGGGCACGCATCTGCCCGATGTGACCGTGGTAACGCCCGTCTTCGTGGGCGGAAAACCGGTCTTCTGGTTGGGCTCACGCGGGCACCACGCTGATATCGGGGGACGCACGCCGGGCTCCGCACCGCCTGACAGCCGGACCATCGAAGAAGAGGGCGTGGTGATCTACAACATGCGCCTCGTAGTGCGCGGGCGGCTCTTGGAGGAAGAAGCGCGCGAGGTCCTCGCCTCTGGCTGCTACCCGTGCCGGAATATCGAACAGAATATGGCCGATCTTAAAGCTCAGATCGCTGCCAATGAGACGGGGCGACGGGAGCTTATAAAGCTCGTCGAGCGGCAAAGTGTTGAGGTTGTGTCGGCCTATATGGGCCACGTGCAATCGAACGCCGAAGAGACCGTGCGCGAGGTGATCGCGGGGCTGAGCGATGGTGCTTTCGAATACCCGATGGACATCGACCAGACCATCCGCGTGAAGCTGGCGATCGACCCAAAGGCGCGGGAGGCAGTGGTCGATTTCACGGGCACCTCCGCCCAGCACGAGATGAACTATAACGCGCCGCTCGCTGTGACGCGGGCCGTGGTTCTCTATTGTTTTCGGACACTTGTGGGAAAGAACATCCCGCTAAACGAAGGCTGCCTGAAGCCCATTCGCATCATCGTGCCCGAAGGCTCGATGCTGAATCCAGCGCCGGGCGCCGCGGTTATTGCGGGCAATACGGAGGTTAGCCAAGCTGCCTGTAATGCGCTCTTCGGGGCGCTGGGCGTGATCGCCGGCAGCCAGGCCACGATGAACAATTTCGTCTGGGGCAACGCAGAGTTTCAGAACTACGAGACGATCTGTGGCGGCACCGGCGCGGGGCCGGGCTTTGACGGCTGCGATGCGGTGCAGACGCACATGACCAACACGTTGGCCACTGATCCCGAAATCCTTGAGAAGCGCTTTCCCGTGCGGCTCGAGGAATGGCGCATTCGCGCGGATGATGGCGGTCGCGGAAGCTGGCAGGGCGGCAAAGGCTGCTTGCGCCGTTTGCGGTTCTTGGAACCCGTCACCGTTACCACGCTCTGTGGTCACCGGGTCGTGGCGCCGTTTGGCTGTGAAGGCGGAGCGCCCGGCGCCGTGGGGCGCAATTGGGCGGAGATGCCCGATGGAAGCGAGGTGCCGCAGCAGGGCAATGACGAGATCGATCTGCCCGCTGACGCTATCTACGGCATGGAGACACCCGGCGGAGGCGGGTGGGGTACTTCCTGATCTTTAGGTGCCGCAAAATGAGAAATCTTGTGCCTCCGGCGGAAGTACGCTGCACGAAGAAGCAGGGCCTTCATGTCGTAGCGCCCTGCTCCTTTGTGCCATGTACATGGGGGTCCGGGGGCTGGCCCCCGGCCCTTAGATCGCCTGTAGTCCCGTCTCGAGGTTGGAGAGCACCTGAGCTACCTCATCTTTGGTAATGATGAGCGCGGGCGACATCATCACGTTATGGCCCGAGACACGCACCATCGTGCCTGCCTCGTAGGTTGCTTTAGCGAGCCGCTTTACGGAGCCGGGATCCATCGGTGCCTTGCTGTCGCGATCAGACACAATCTCCAGCGCGGTCATGAGACCGTGGCCGCCGCGGACGTCGCCTACGACGTCGTACTTTTCCTTGAGGGCTTGAACGCCTTCGAAAAGCTGGGTGCCACGTGCCGAGGAATTGGTTTTGACATCGAGACGTACGGTCTCTTCCAGGCAGGCCACGACGGCTGCTGCCCCTACGGGATGCGCGGAATAGGTGTAGCCGTGATAGACACCGCCTTCGCCGGACTGATCGCTTTCAAAGGGTTCGGCGACTTTTGCGCTGACGAGGCAGGCGCCCACGGGGAAGTAGGCGGAGGTGATACCTTTTGCGGTGCACATCATATCGGGTTCCACCCCCCAGTGGCGGGAGCCGGACCAATCGCCGGTTCGGCCAAAGCCGGTGATAACTTCGTCGGCGATCATCAGGATACCGTGGCGATCACAGATGTCGCGCATCAGCGGCATGAAGGTCTCGTGCGGGATGATGACACCGCCGGCGCCTTGGATTGGTTCCATGATGAAGGCTGCGATGGTGCTGGCGCCTTGGAACTGCACCTCATCCTCGAACGCGGCCGCGATGTTCTGCGCGAGCTTTGCCGGATCGGTTTCTTGGAACGGGTTCCGGTAGGTATAGGGCGAAGGTAGGTGGTGGCAGCCAGCAAGGAGGGGTTCGTAGGCCGTGCGAAAACGGTTGTTGCCGTTAACGGAGGCGCCGCCGAAATGGGTGCCGTGATAGCCTTTCTTGAGGCTGAGGTACTTCGTTCGCGTGGGTTCACCGCGCAGGCGGTGGTATTGGCGCGCGAGGCGCAGCGCAGTTTCGACGCTGTCGGACCCGCCGGAGGTAAAGAAGGCGCGGACCATGCCTTCTGGCTTGAAGAACTCGGTGACGGCGTGTGCGGCCTCAATGGCTGGGCCGTTCGTCGTGCCTCCGAAAGCGGAGTAGTAGGGTAGCTTGGCGAGTTGGTCAGAAATCGCCTGTTTTACCTTCTCGTTCGAGTAGCCCAGGTTCGCGCACCAGAGCCCGCCCACGGCATCGACCACGGTGTGGCCGTCGATATCAGTGATCGAGGAATTCTCGGCACTTTCGATAATCGTGGGGGCGTTCGCTTGCATGTCGCCCGGGTGGGCCATCGGGTGCCAAAGCTGCTGTGCATTATTGGCTTTGGTGAACGCGTCGTCTCTCATGGTGACCTCCGTGCGGGTTGCCGGCATGGCGATGCCTCCGGCGGGAGTTTTGGGGGAAAGATGAAGGGCTTTCCGTTCGTTTCACATACAACGATTTATGTTATGAGGTAAGGCGTCTCGTAGCGATGTTCTTCGAGATTTGCGGTGTTGCCGATGCGGTCGATGACAGCAAAGAGGCCCGGGGCGTGTAGCGGGGTGAGCACGCCGTGCCATGTGCCGCGGTGGAAGTTGATGGCTTGGCCCGGCGCGGTCAGGAAGGCCTTGGGCGTGTTCTCGGGGCTTTCCGCTGCGATGACGAGGAAGGGGTTCTCGCTCATCGGGACAAAGCATTGGGAGCCTTCGGGGTGACGCTCGATGAGGGAAAGTTCGTAGGGCAGGCTGCGGGGCTGGGCATTGAAGAGGCTCACACCGGCGCGGCCGCCCGGGCCGAAGTCGAGCCGGGCACGGTCGTGGTGGCGTTCGCAGAGGCCCTCGTTGATGAGCTTGTCGCAGTCGCCCGAGCAGTCGAGCACGTCGCCGAAGGGGGCGAAGGCCTCAGCCGTCAGGGGCAGCGCTTTGATCACTGGAGCACCAGATCAGGGTGGCGGTTGACGTCCTTGTAGAGGAGGTAGCGGAAGGGCACGTCGCCCGCCGCATAGCAGGCCTGGGGGCAGAAGGCGCGGAGCCAGAGGAAATCGCCTTCTTCTACCTCGACCCAGTCTTCGTTGAGGTAGTAGACGCCGCGGCCCTGCAGCACGTAGAGGCCGTGCTCCATCACATGGGTTTCGGCGAAAGGGATGTTCCCGCCGGGCTCGAAGTTCACGATGTTGACGTGCATGTCGTGGGACATGTCGCCGGGGTCGACGAAGCGCGTCGTGGTCCAGACTTTGCCGTGGCCGTGCATTTCTGTGGGTTCGATATCGTCGTCGTGGGTGACGAAGCTCGCGGGCGTGTCCACGCCGGGGGCGGGCACATAACGTTTCCGAATCCAGATGAAGTTCGTTTTGTCGTCGTGGCGGTTCATCACCCGCCATTCCTCGCCGGGGGCGATGTAGGCGTAGCCGCCGGGTGTCATGCGGTAGCGTGTCTCGCCGATTTGAAGCTCCAGATCGCCGCGGAGGACGAAGATGACCGCTTGAGCGCCGGGATCGGGTTCGGGTTTGTCTGACAGCCCGCCGGGGATGAGTTCGACCACGTATTCTGCGAAGGTTTCGGCAAAGCCAGACAGGGGCCGTGCGAGGATCCAGGCGCGCGCGCCCGTCCAGCCCGGCAGGAACGAGGCCACGATATCCGACATCACGCCGCGCGGGATTACCGCATAGGCATTCGTGAAGACCGACCGGTCGTGGGCGCGGGTGCGTGGGTTTGGCAAACCGCCGCGCGGGGCATGATAGGTGCGCTGGCTCATAGCAGGGTCTCCAGACGAAGCTCGGCGATGCGTTCGACTTGGCGGCAGGCCTCTTCGAACTCTGTTTCGGTCTCATTGGCGAGGCGGCGTTCGAACGCGAGGAGGATACCGGATTTCGAGTGATCGCGCACGGCGATAATAAAGGGGAAGCTGTGTTTGCCGGTGTAGGCGGCATTGAGTTCGGTGAACGTGGCGTGCTCGTCGTCGGTCAACGCGTCGAGCCCGGCGGAGGCCTGTTCGGCGGTGCTTTCGGAAGTCAGCCTCTTGGCGGAGGCGAGCTTGCCCGCAAGGTCGGGATGCGCGCGGAGGACGGCGAGGCGATCGGTTTGCTTGGCCGATCGGAAGACGCGTGTGAGCGCATTGAGCAGGCCTTGGACCGTATCGTGGGCCGGTCCGAGTTCGCCGTCGAAGGCGCCTTCGGCGATCCACGGGGAGTGTTCGAAGATGCCGCCAAAGGTGCCCACAAACGTTTCGCGGTCCATCTCGCTCGGGCGGGTGCGGGGCGCGGGCGGGTGCGTGGCAGCCCAGTGATTGGCAATCTCAAGGCGGGTTGGAAACCAGACGCCCTCATGGCGCTGCGCGTAGTCGATGAAGCGTTTGAGGGCCATGACGCGGCCGGGTCTGCCAACAAGGCGGCAATGGAGGCCGATTGACATCATCTTAGGCGCGCCTTCGAGCCCCTCGGCATAGAGACAGTCGAAGCTGTCCTTCAGATAGGCCTCGAACTGATCGCCCGCGTTAAAGCCCTGTGGCGTGGCAAAGCGCATGTCATTGGCGTCGAGCGTATAGGGCACGACCAGCTGATCTTTCGCGCCGTAGCGCACCCAATAAGGCAGATCGTCGGCATAGCTGTCTGCGGAATACGCAAAGCCGCCGTCCTCGGCGACGAGCTTTTCGGTCTGGGTCGAACAACGCCCCGTGTACCAGCCCTGCGGCCGCGCGCCGGTGACCGCGCGGTGAAGCGCGATGGCTTCGGCCATATGGGCGCGTTCATCGGCCTCGGAGAAATCCTTGTACTCGATCCATTTCAGGCCGTGGCTCGCGATTTCCCAGTTTGCGGCGGCCATGGCCTTCACTTGCTCGGGGCTGCGGGCAAGCGCGGTGGCCACGCCGTAGACGGTGGGTGTGATGCGGGCCTGCGTGAAAAGACGGTGGAGGCGCCAGAACCCGGCGCGAGCGCCGTATTCGTAGATGCTCTCCATGTTCCAGTGGCGTTGGCCGGGCCAAGCCGCTGCGCCCACGATCTCACTCAGGAACGCCTCAGAGGCTGCATCCCCGTGGAGGATGTTGTTTTCGCCACCCTCTTCGTAGTTCACTACGAACTGCACCGCGATGCGGGCGCCGCCGGGCCAACGCGCATCAGGGGGCGTTGCGCCGTATCCGATCATGTTGCGCGGGTAACGGGGCGGCTCTTGTGCCATGCTGGCTCCTGTGGTGAAGGTCACAAATGTTCAATCAAATCCTGCGGGGAATGGAAAGGCCATGGCAAACGGCTTCCTTACAACTCATGTTCTCGATACGGCGCGCGGCTGCCCGGCGGCGGGCATCAAGATCGAGCTCTTTAAGCTGAGCGGGATAAGCCATCGCAAGATCGCCACGGCCGTCACCAACGCAGATGGGCGCACCGATACGCCGATCCTGCCTGCCGATAAATTCGAGCTGGGCACCTATGAGCTGGTCTTCTTCGCAGGTGATTATCTGCGCGCGGCGGGGCTGGTGGAGGCCGAGCCTCTCTTTCTCGATCAGGTGCCGATCCGGTTCGGGATGTCGGAGGATGATCACTACCATGTGCCGCTCCTCCTGAGCCCTTACGGCATGAGCACGTACCGCGGCAGCTAAGGCGCTTTGAGCTCCCGCGCGATATACCTCACGCTTCAGGTCGGGATCGCGACCGGGTCGCTCGCGCTTGTGGCCTACCTTTTCTGGGCCGAGCAATTCGCGGCCATTCAGCGGTTGGGTAGCTTGATGGTGGCCTTCGGCACGCTCTCGGTCTTCTACCTTGCGCGGACGCGGGCGAAGCTTGCCGTGGCGGTAGAGCGGCGCCATGTGCGCAAACTGCAAAACTAGCTCGATGCCACGCGGGTCTACGCGGTGGCGCTGGTGGAGCAGCAGGATAGCGACGCGTTGGCTGGCGCCAAAGAGAAGATGGAGGCCGCCGCCACGGCTTTTGACGAGGCGTTTTCAGGTGACGAGAATGTGGTGACACGCGTGCAAAGGCGCCTGCGCGTGACGGAGACGACCGTGACCTTCTACTTGCTCACTGGCGGTACATTGATCTGGGGTTATCGGGATGTGGTGAGCCGGTGGCTCCACGAAGCTTTGGCGCTTTAGGCTGAAAAGCTCCACCGTGTGGTTTGGGCGTAGGTTTCGCCCGGCCCAAAGCGGATTGAGGGGAAGCTCGAATCGTGCGCGGCGCCGGGCCAAAGCTGAGCCTCGAGGGCTAAGCCGCCGTAAAGGCTGTAGGATTGCCCGTGGTGGGTGGTAAAACCCGCCCCATCAATCGTCCCGCAATCATAGACTTGGAGCCCAGGTGCCGTGCTTTCCATCACCATCTCGCGGCCCTCCGGGCTGCGAAGGCGGGCGATTTCGCGGAGCGGGCCGTCGGCCTCTGCGATGCAATAGTTCAGATCGAAGAATTGTGTGTCGTCGGCGGTGAGCGTGAGCCCGGTGCGGGCGTCGTAGGCGCTTCCTTCGACAGCCACGCGCTGGCCCGTGGGCATTAGATCGGGGCCTGCTTCGAGGTATGTCTCAGCCGGGATGGTCAGCGTATGGCCGGCATAGCCCACCGCCCCGTCGAGCGACCAATAGGAGTGATTGGCGAAGGAAAAGAGCGTGGGCGCATCTGTCGTTGCCTTCACCGCCATGGTCAGGCTCGCGCCCGCCACGGTGTAGGTCACGCGCACGTTGCGGTTGCCTGGGAAGCCGCCAAGCCCGTCCGGCAGGGTAAGGGAAAGGGTGACGCTGTCGGCAGATTGCGCCTCGACGGTCCAAATCTGCTCGTGGCTCGCGCCTTGGCCGGAATGGAGCGTGTGGGTGCTCTCAAAGTTCGCTTCGAACTGGTAGGTCTCGCCTGCGATTTCTGCGGAGGCGCCTCGGATGCGGTTCACGACTGGGCCCATGAGGGACCCAAAGCTCACCAGCGGGCCTTCATAGGCCGCGATGTCGGGGGAGCCGAGCGTCATAGGCAGCCCGCCTAGGCGCACGTCGTTGATCACGGCGCCATAAGTTAGGATGCGGACCTCGATCTCGCCTGTGGCGATGTCGATGGCGTTGACCTCGCGCCCGTCGCTTGTGGTGCCGAAGGGGGTCATAGCGCCTCCCAAAGGACAGCGCCGGGTTCAAAGACGCGGCCCTCGAATTCCAGCGCTACGGGTGCGTAGTTGAACCAGAAGCGGTGCGTGTCGGTGTCGCGGACGCGGAGGCCTTCGGGGAGCACGAGTGTCTCAAGCCCCGCGGCGGCGGCGTATTTCGCAACGAGGCGCGCCAATGCGTCAGGTTCCAGCCAGCCAGCGAGGTAGGAGAACGGACCGCTGCCCACCATGGCAGGCAGGCCTGCGGCGGTGGCTTCAAGCACCTCTGCACCACCTTCGAGATGCTCAAACCACTTCCAGATCGCCCCTCCATCCGCGAGGGGCATCGGGTGCGAGGGCGGCAGGCTCTCTGTGTGCGTCACAGCGGCGTCCACGCCCGGAAGGCTCGGCCCAAGCGGCACGTTGATCGACAGCTCATCTGTTTTGAGGCCCGCGCGAGGTCCCATGATGACCATTGCGCCCGAGCCTGACAAAGCCTTCAGTCGGGCGTCGTCGAGGGACAGCAGCCCCGGGGCGAAAATCATCTTGTAGCCCGAATACTCCTGCCGGTCGGCGGGGAGGATATCGATCGAGAGGCCCGCCGCGCGAAGGGCGCGGTAGGTCTCGTAGGCCAGATGGAAGTAGTCGAAATCGCGGCCCTGTGGCTGAGCCTCCCACGCATAGGCACTGTCGTAATCGAAGATCAGCGCGACGTCGCTGCGCGCCGTCCCAACTTCTGGCAGCGCCTCGATCTCGCGCGCGACGGCCTTTGCCTCATCCATGCCAGGCGCTGGTGCGTTGTCGGGGCGCTTGAGGCCTGCGTGCTGCTGCTCTTGCGCGAAAGGCGCTTGGCGCCAGCGGAAATAGAGCACAGCTTCCGCGCCATGGGCGAAGGCCTCCCACGCCCAAAGGCGGACCATGCCGGGCAAGGGCGCAGGGTTCCACGGCGCCCAGTTCACGGGGCCGGGCTGCTGTTCCATCACCCACCAGCGGCCGTCCTTAATGGCGGCGTCTTCGCGCACGGCGCCGCAGGTGCGGTAAAGGTCGTGGTGGAAGGCTTGGAAGTCTGGATCGCCCTGCCGCGCAAAGGCCGTTTTGAAGTCTTCGGGCGCGTCGTTGCGGTCCATGAGGAAGCCGAGGGGGTAGCTGTCCCAGCTGGTGACATCGAGGTCGGCGCTGACGTCGTAGTGGTCGAACGCCGTGATGCGGCCCATGAAGTTGTGGATGATCGGCGCCTCGGAATGGCGGCGGATTGCGTCGCATTGCACGCGGTTAAACCGCACCACCTGATCAGAGCTAAAGCGCCGGAAGGCGAGCACATGGGCAGGATTCGGGTCCGTGACGGTGAGGTTCGGCAGGTCGATATCGTCGAAATCCGCGTAGTCCATCGACCAGAACACATTGCCCCAAGCGCGGTTCAGCGCGTCCGGTGATTGGTAGCGCTGCGCGCACCATTCCTGAAAAGCCACTTTAGCGGCGGGGGAGTAGGAGATCGCCGTGTCATGGCACTCGTATTCGTTGTCCGTCTGCCACGCGTTGACCTTATCGCCATAGCGCTCGGCAAAGAGCTCCGCGATGCGGCGGCCTTCCTCGCGATAGCCGTCGTGCGAGAAACAGTAGTGGCGGCGGGAGCCAAAGCCGCGCGGGCGGCCCTCGGCATCGTAGGCCAGCATGTCGGGATGCTTGGTGAGCATCCAGCGCGGCGGGGTGGCCGTGGGCGTGCCCATGATGACCTTGAGGCCCGCGCCTTTCAGCACATCAACGGCATCGTCCAGCCAGCCCCAGTCAAAGACATCAGGCGCTGTCTCGATCCGGGACCAGGCGAATTCGCCGATCCGCACCCAGGTCAGCCCGGCTGCGGCCATCTCAGCGGCATCGGCCTCCCACATCTCGCGGGGCCAATGCTCAGGGTAGTAACAAACGCCGAGTGCGCGCTTCACAGGATGACCTGATATTCGGGCAGGCCTTTGCCTGCGTTTTCAATCATATAGGTGCGGCCCTCGGCCTCGCCCTCGATCCCGTCAGCGGCGGTTGTGACGTAAAGCGTGGTGAGATCGGGCCCACCGAATGCGGGGCACGACGATTGCAGGCCGGGCACCGGGTAGGTCTTCAAAAGCGCGCCCTCGGGCGAATAGACCGCCATACGTGACGCCCCCCATTGTGCGTTCCAAAGGTTGCCTTCGGCGTCACAGACGGAGCCGTCCACGCCAAAGCTTTCCCCGGTCGCGTCTACGAACACCTCGGCCGGACCTTCGGGCCAGCCGTGGTCCTGAGCAAGCGGTTGGCGCATGATCTTACGCTCCATCGTGTCGACCCAGTAGGCCGCACTGCGGTCCGGCGCGAAGCAGATTGAATTCGATATGGTTATGTCTGGGTAGAGCTTCGTCACCTCACCCCTGTAGTAGCGATAGATCGCGCCCTCACCCGGTTCGGCGTTGATCCCCATGGTGCCGATCCAGAACCCGCCCCAAGGGTCTGCGCGACCATCGTTGGAGCGTGTGACGGCGTTGTCGGCTTCAAGAGGCAGAAGGTCTTTGCGCCAACCGCTCGACAAATCAAATCGGAAGAGCGCCGAGGCCGAGGCGACGAGCAGCGTGTCACGGTCCACCCAGCCCGCAGCAGAGACGTATTCGTCGAAGTCGTAGAAACGCTCCTTTGTGCGGAGCTGTTTGCCAAGGATGTCGAACCACAAAAGCTCACCCCTTTCGGGATGCCAGAGAGGGCCTTCGCCCAAGATGCAATTATGGGCATCGAAGGTGACGGCGTTATGCATTGGCGGCCTCGTAGGCTTTGACGATCTCGGTGGCGCGCGCGCCTATGTCGGCGGCAGACATGCCGGGTTTGAAAAGCGCGGAGCCGATGCCGAAGCCGTCGGCGCTCGCGGCGATCCATTCGCCGAAATTTTCCGGGCCTGCGCCACCTACGGCGTAGACCTGCGTGCCCTTGGGCAGAACGGCGCGGATGGCCTTGAGCCCGCCGGGTCCTGCCATGTTGCCCGGGAAGAGCTTCAAACCCGTGGCGCCTGCTTTCAGCGCCTCGAAGGCCTCGCTCGGCGTGAAGATGCCGGGCCAGGATTGCATGCCGGCGGCCACGGTGGCCTCGATGACTTCAGCGTCGCAATTCGGCGATACGATAAGCTCACCGCCTGCGGCTTTCACCTTGGCCACGTCTTGGGCGGTCAGCACCGTGCCCGCACCGATGAGCGCGCGGTCCCTTGCAGCCTCGGCCATGGCGGCGATGCTGTCGAAAGGGTCGGGTGAATTCAGCGGGACTTCGATCGTGTCGATACCGGCTGCGATGAGCGCTTCGACAGCGGGCACGGCCTCTGCGGGCGTGATGCCGCGCAGGATCGCAATGATAGGTACACTCATGATTTTAAGCTCTTATAAGCCGCCGTGAGGCCAGCGAGCGTCATGCGCGGGCCGTCGGCGATGGTGGCAGGAACGCCCTGCTTGGAAAGCGCGGTGCCATAGATTTGCGAGATGGTCGATGCGCCGATGACGGCGACCTGCTGGCCCAACCAATAGGGTTTGGCGGCGGCAAGTTCGGCGCCTACGAGAAGGCCCGACAGACGCGCGCGGGCCTCATGACCCGGCATGTCATTCAGCAGCCCTTCCGCACGCAGTGAGAAGAGGCGCGCGGCCAAACGCTCAGGTTTGGAGATCGCGTCGTCCACAGCTTCAGCAAACACATCGTCATCCCACCCCGTGGGCGCGACGGAGTGCTTGAGCACCGACTGACCGGATAGAAGCGCAAAGAGCTCGCCCGTCATGGCCGTTTGGAAGCTGACGATTTCGCCCGCGCTCACCTCGGCCCATTTGGTATGGGTGCCGGGCAGGCAGATCACACCGTCCCAACCGGGGTTCACGGACAAAAAACCTGCGATCTGGGTTTCTTCGCCGCGCATCACGTCCGGGGCTTTGAGCTGCTTGATCCCAGGGATGACATGCACACGCAAAAGCGGGTTTTGCGTTTCAGGCCGAGCAAAACCGGACGGCAGCGCGGGGCAGGGAACGGTGGCGTAAGGCGCCTCGATCCAGCCTTGGCGGGAGCCCACCATGCCGCACGCCACGACGTCCAAGGGACCGCTGCCGAGCATGGGCGCCACAACATCAACAAGTGCGCCCTCAAAATGCTCAGGTTTGAGCGACCCCATGCCCTTGTCGGAGGCGCCGGACCAAAGCTCTGACCCCGAGGCCGTCATCGCCCAGGCGCGCAGGTTCGAGGTGCCCCAATCGACGGCGATCCAATCAGCTTTTGCGGCTTGCGTATTCATCCTGTGACCACGACCCCGCCATCGATGACGAGCGATTGCCCGGTCATGGCTTTTGAATTGTCGGACGCCAAAAAGAGGGTGCCGCCGACGATATCGGCAGGCTCCAGATGTTCTTTCAAACACATGCGATCCATATGCGCCGCAAGTCCTTCCTCGGTGGCCCAGAGGTCCCTTTGCTTCTCGGTCAGGACCCAGCCCGGCGCCAGCGCGTTAACGCGGATGCGGTCTGGGCCGAACTCCCGTGCGAGGCTCCGCGTCATCCCATTGATGCCTGAATTGGCAGCCGTGTAGATCGGATAGCCTGCGTTGCCCATCATATACGAAATTGATGAGAAATTGATGATCGATCCACCGCCTGCGGCCGTCATCATGGGGTGCACGTGCTGGCAGGCGAAGAAGTAGGCTTTGAGGTTGATGGCGATCATCCAGTCCCAGAACTCTTCATCGACTTTCGCTGTCTCGTGCCGTTTGTCGTTGGCGGCATTGTTGACGAGGGTTGTGATTGGTCCGTGCGCTGCAGCGGCTGCGTCCATGGAGGCCTTGAGGGCTGCAATGTCGGTGATGTCGCCTTGGATGA
Organism: Paracoccaceae bacterium; assembly: GCA_022448245.1. Taxonomy (GTDB): domain Bacteria; phylum Pseudomonadota; class Alphaproteobacteria; order Rhodobacterales; family Rhodobacteraceae; genus Shimia_B. Next base: position 198,951 of record JAKVCO010000006.1, on the reverse strand, counting down.
AGAGAGGACGAGAGCCGTATTTCTCTTCCATCTCATCGACGAAAGCGGTGGCGTCAGAGCGGCCGATGAAGGCCACTTTCGCACCTTGTTGAAGGAACCCCTCTGTCAGCGAGGCGCCAATGCCCGAGCCGCCCCCGGTGATGTAGACGGAGGCTCCGCTGAGTTCGCTATAGGTTGCTGTCATCAGATCATCCCTCCGCAGGTTGCGCTTGTCATAGTCGTTCGCCCTCGAGCACCCACATCGTGCAGGGCATGGGGCAGGGCAGCGTGAGGCCTTGGCTCATCAGCCAAGCGCCTGAAACCTCGATGTCTTCGCCCTTCAGGATCGGGGTGCCGCGTGAGAGGCCCGAGGTCGAGGCCCGGTTCACCAGTCGCACGCGGTAGGTCCTTTCCGCATCAAGCCGAGTCAGTTTGAGCGGTCGTGGCGCGATTTGGTCGGACGTGCCCGCCGCACCTGCGAAAACCACGAAACGAGATCCGTCAGTCGCTTGTTGCTGTTCTGCAATCACCGCGGGATCTGGGCTGTCGAGGCGCAGGATGTCGGCTTTATGCATCCAGTCGCGGTTGTGCTTGAACCAGCTCGTCACTTCTTTGAGAACGGCCTCTTCGCGGGTGTCGAGCTCCCTAGGGTCCATCTCAAAACCCATGTGCCGCTGGGCGGCGACCCAGGCACGGAAAGAGATGTCATGGACGCGGCCAGACGTGTGGCAGTGGCGCGGGCCTACGTGGGAACCCGTGACGACCGTCGGCAGGAAGAGCGCGGCATTGTGCTGAATGCGCAGCCGCTCTAGCGCATCATTGCTGTCGCTGAGCCAGACACGGTGCGTGCGGCTCAGGATGCCAAAATCGATGCGACCGCCGCCGGAGGCGCAGCTCTCGATCTCGACCGCTGGGAAGACTTCCCGCAGGGCGTCGATTAGCGCGTAGGAGCCGCGCGTTTGCGCGGCGTCGGGCATGGGTAGGACGCGGTTGTGGTCCCATTTGATGTAGTCGATCTCGTGATCGCGCAGGATCTTGGCCATGCGATCAAAGATGAACTCGCGCACCTCTGGCAGCGCCATGTTGAGCGCTTTTTGCTGGCGTCCGAGGATCTGATCTTCGGCACCCAGGGCCCAATGCGGGTTCTTCCGGTAGACGTCGGACTCGGGATTGATCATCTCAGGCTCGAACCAGATGCCAAAGCTCATCCCCTGGCCATGGACGTGGTCGATGAGCGGGCCGAGGCCGTCCGGGTACTTGCGCGGATCGACTTCCCAGTCGGAGAGCGATGTCGTGTCGTCGTCGCGCTGCCCAAACCAACCATCATCGAGCACGAAGCGTTCCGCGCCGAGCGATGCCGCGCGCGTGGCGATGTCTTTCAGGACCGGCAGGTTGTGGTCGAAATAGACGGCTTCCCAGCAATTGTAGTGCACGGGTCGCGGGCGATCAGGGTTCGGGAACTGCACGATACGGTCGCGCAGGTGGCGCTGGAACGCGGTGGCGCAGCCGTTGATGCCGACGCCGGAGTAGCTGGCGTAGAGCGGCGAGGAGCGGAATTCGGTCGCGGCCTCGGTCTCCATCCGTGCGGCGTGGCCGAATTGGATTTGGCGGCGTCCGTCGGGAAGCTCCTCCGCGATCATTTTGTGACCGCCGGACCAGCCGTAGTGGAAGGCGTAGGCCTCCCCTTGAGTGTTCGTGGCGCCGGTGCAGGGCACGATCAGGCCCGGGAAGTGCTCGTGCCCCGTGCGCCCGGTGCGGTTCTCGCGGAAGCGCATGCCGGCGGACCAAGCGGTGGTGGCGGTTTTGAACTCCCCGCACCAACGGCCGGTGAAGTCGATCATCTCGCCCGAGTTCTGCGGGCCGGGAAAGACCGGTGCCGCAAGCCAATGGAGGTGCACGGGCCGCGAGGCCGTCAGCCGCGCTTGGGCGGTGATGATGTGGGTCTCGGAATCGATGGCAAAGCTCGCCACATAGCCGATCTTCAGGGCGGCGTCGGCGTAGTGAAGCTCGAGCTCGCTCTCGGCCTCATCAGCCTTCTCAAAGCAGAACTTCGGCAAGAGGGGGGAGCTATCTTCATCCCGCAGGATCAGCCCGGGCTGACCGGGGAAGCTGCGCACCGCCTCAGGGCAAATCGACAGATCAGGGTTTTCGTCGAGCATCCCGCCCGTGACATCGATCGCGTGACCGCGCGCGATGGTGTCGAGGTCTTCTCCTGCGGGGAGGGGAGCACCCCAGTAAACGACCTCCGGCAATCGCTCCCGCCGCGCCGCCAGAACGAGTGTCTGGCGGGTCGAATCCAGTCTCCATGTCTGCATGTTTACTTCACGGCTCCGAGTGTGAGGCCTGCAATAAAGTGCCGTTGCATCAGGAAGAACATGAGCACTGGTGGGACAGCCGCCAGCAGCGAGGCCGCCGAGACGAGGTGCCAGTTGTTCACGAACTGACCGTTCAGTGCGCGCACGCCCGCCGTAATCGGCTTTGCTCCTTCGCCTTGGGTCAACACGTTGGCCCAGAAGAAGTCGTTCCAGACAAAGGTGAAGATCAGCACCGCGAGGGCCGCGATTGCGGGACGGACGAGGGGCAGCACAACGAACCAGAAGATGCGCCATTCCGCGACGCCCTCAACACGCGCGCTTTCGACGAGGTCAAAGGGTAGCGCCTTGATGAAGTTCCTCATGAAGAGCGTACAGAACCCGGTCTGGAACGCAGCATGGAAGAGGTATTGGCCCGCGATCGTGTCATAGAGGCCCGATTGCACGGACATATCGCGCACTGGCACCATGAGGATCTGGAACGGAATGAAGTTACCGGCCACGAAAAGGAAAAAGAGCGGCAGCGCCACGCGGAACTTGTAGATCGCCAGCGCATAGCCTGCGAGGCACGCCAGCGAAACCGAGATCAGCACCGAAGGCACCGTGATCTTGACCGAGTTCCACAGATACATCGCCGCTTCAGACTGTGTGAAGACGGCAGTGTAGTTCTCGATAAAGACGAAATCCGAGGGGATACCAAAGACGTTGCCCGAGTTGATGTCAGCGCCCGGGCGGATCGAGGTCAAAAAGATCGCCAGGAGCGGGATCAGCCAGATCAGGAGCGCTACCGGCAGGAATGCCTGATAGCTAATGCCTTTGGGCGATGCGGCGGCAATGGGACGAGGAAACATCAGGAAGACCTCTCGGGAAGGGCGTCACGCACGGCCTTTTTCAGGCTCTTGCGGATCAAGTCGTAGGAGACGTTGACGCGGTGTTCGGCATAGTTGCGGTCGGTGCTCTCAAAGGGAAGGCGGACCCAGCTTTTGTGGAAATAGGGGGCGCGGACGGCCTCGCCCGCGTCGATGAGCATTGCGGCCATCTCGGTATCCGCACATTTCACGGAGACCCCGTCGCCCGGGCTGTTGCCACCGGCGACACAGGCGAACATCTTGCCGGCCACCTTCCAGCTGACAAGCTCGGGCGGAAGCGCAAGCTCGGCACCCGGAAGGGCCGCGCAGATCTGATCGAGATCCTCGCGCGTCATCAGCGGGTGCCTTTCTCGTCCTGGTACATGCGCCACAGGAAGTAGGAGATGAAGACGAGCATGATGGCGAAGAGGACGACCGCGACGGCGGAACCGTAGCCATAGCGTTCGCCGTATTCCGAGATCGCGACCTCGTACATGTAATAGGCCAACACGTTGGTCGAACCGAAGGGCCCGCCCTGGGTCATGATCGCGATCATGTCGAAGGAGCGGAGCGCGCCGATGACGGTCACAACGACCGCGATGAAAGTGGCCGGGCGCAGCTGTGGCAGCACCACGTACCAGAGCATCTTCCAGCCCTTCGCACCGTCAAGACGTGCCGCCTCGATCTGATCGGCCGCCACGTTGTTGAGGCCCGTGAGGTAGAGGATCATGCAATAGGCGATCTGCGGCCAGAGGCCCGCGGCAATAATGCCGTAGGTGGCGAACTCAGGCGAGGAAAGGATATCCGGCGGCGGAGACGAGCACTTGAAAGTGACGTTACCCACGAAGTTCACGGTCTCCTCGCAGAAAAGCGCCTTCCAGATCGTGCCCACGACGCCGAAGTCGGGGTTGTAGAACCAACCGAAGATCAGGCCCACAACGACCTGAGAGATCACGAACGGGAAGAAGAAGAGCGATTTGTAGATGCGCATGCCCGGCATTTCCTGATTGAGGAAGAGCGCGATCAACAGACCAAGAGGCACAGCAAGAAAGAACAGGAACAGCCATAGCAGGTTGTTTACGAGCGACGTCCTGAAATTTGGGTCGTCCCAAAGCTTCGCGTAGTTCTCCAGGCCGATGTAGACCGCGGTGGAATTTCCGTCGGCGTCATAAAGGCCGTTCCATTCGAAGAGGCTCAGATAGAGGCTCTCGAAGATCGGCATGACCACATAAAGAGTAAAGAACGCAAGGGCTGGAGCCAGGAAGATCCACGGCGCGATCGACAGTTTGTTGCGCTTGAGCCAGCCCGCTTGAGGCGGTGTGGTGATTGAGGGGGCGTCAATGACGGCCATGGGCGTGTCCTCTGCGGCTTACGGTGAGGCGCTATGGGATGCGCCTGACCCTAGGAGGGCATGGGCTGTCTCGGCGTAGAGCGTATGGGCTCCCAGAGTTCCGGCGGGCGACCTGCTTGAGACGGTGGCAGTGCGCCCTCCCGGGGGAGGGTCGGGCGCGGCCCGGTGTTGCCACCGGGCCAGCCCCTTATTTCGACGTCGGCTTAGTAGACTTCGGCCTGAACACCATCGAGGCGCTCAAGAACTTCCATCTTCTTGGACGTGTCGAGCATGAACTCCTGGAAGCCCTTCATGCCCTCGGATGCCATCGCAGCAGGTGCGTCGCGGTCGTAGAACTGCGCGAGGCCGGCTGCGGAGGAAACGGTGGCAAAGCCTTCCTGGATGAACTTGTCATCGGAGACGGTCGCCTCAGAGTTCGGCGGCAGCTGACCGATGGTGTCGTTCCATGCGGACTGAACGTCTGCACGTGCAACGAATGCCAGGAACTTTTTGGCGTTCTCGACGTTGGTTGCGTTCGTCGGGATGAAGAACGCGTCAGCAGGTGCTTCTTCGGCACGTGCCACGTCAGGGTTGATGGACGGGAACGGCATGTAGTCGATCTGGTCGTTGGACAGACCGGCGTCTTTCATGGCCGAAACCGCGAAGTTACCCATCACGTACATGCCCGCGTCACCGTTCACGAACGGCGTCAGAGCGTCCTGCCAGGACATGGAGGCGTGGTTGTCGACGAAGCCACACTCGTTGATGAGCTGCTCCCAGTTGTCGAACGTCGCCACGATGCGCGGATCGGTGTAGGCGATTTCGCCACCGGTCAGGCCGTTGTGTACGTCATAGCCGTTGGTGCGCAGGTTGATGTAGTCAAACACGCCTGCTGCGGTCCAAAGGAACTTGGTGCCGATGGTGAAGGGGGTCACACCCACTTCTTTCATCTGCGCGCAACCTGCGAGCATGTCGTCCCAGGTTTCGAACTCTTCGAGGCCCAGTTTGTCGAAGATGTCCTTACGGTAGTAGATGCCCCACTGGTAGTAGGAGTAAGGCACACCATAGGTGACGCCGTCGCGGGTCATCGTTGCTTCGATGGACGCGAAGGTCTCGCGCAGGCCGTTTTCGTCCCAAACGTCATCGACGCCCTGGAAGAGACCGGTGTCGGTAAACGGTGCCATGCGGTTGCCTGGGTACCACGACGTCACATCAGGTGCGTCGGCGGTCAGGAAGTTGCGGATCGCCGTCTTGTGCGCTTCGCGGTCGTTGATGTTGACCGTGACGTTGATGTCGGGGTTTTCCGCTTTGAATGCCTCGACAGCCGCCTCGAAGGCAGCTTTCGGTGCTGGGTTCAGGTCGTCGAAGTTGATGACGAGATCGCTTGCAAATGCAGGCGCCGCGACGGCCAGAGCCACCACGGAGGTCAAGATGGAACGCATGTTTTCCTCCCTATGCTTCCATTCGCCGAGTTCCGTAGGTCCCCGATTGGTTCCATTATTTGAAACTCGGTTTTAGATATTGGAATGTAAGCGCGACTCGCCTACTCATGTCAACCAAAGAGGCCCGACCATCCGAGAAAGATATGGCGCCGGCCTAGGGAGGAACGATGGACGACGCGTACAAAAGCGCGGGTACCGTGGGAAAAGCGCTGGAAGTGCTCGATCAAGTGGCGACCTTTGGCCGCCCGGTCCGGTTTGCCGAGCTTCTTGCCACGTCGCGATTCCCCAAGGCCACGCTCTACCGATTTGTGCAAACGCTCACCTCCGAGGGCATGCTGGTTTTTGACCAAGATCGGCAGACTTATGCGCTGGGCGTGCGTCTCGTGCGTTTGGCCCATGCAGCCTGGGAAACATCATCGTTGGCGCCTGTTGCGCGCAGCCATCTGGATGCGCTCAGCGCGCGGATGGGCGAGACGGTGCACCTAGCACAGCTCGATAATGCGTCGGTCCTTTATGTGGATAAAGTGAACGCACGCGACCCGGTGCCAATGTTTTCGCAGGCAGGCAAAGTAGGCCCCGCGTATTGCACCGGCGTGGGTAAAGCGATGCTCGCATTCTTGCCTCCCGAGCAGCTGTCGAATGTCATCCGTCAGCAAAGCTTTCACCGTTTCACCCCGTCGACGGTCACCTCGGAATTCGCCCTGCGCACCGAGCTTGAAGAGATTCGCGAGCAGGGATTCGCGATGGACCGCGAAGAACACGAACCGGGAATCATCTGCGTGGCTGTTCCGATTCTTACGGGGCAGGGTCGCGTGCTTGGTGCGTTGTCCGTCACCTCATCGACCTCTCGCAGCTCGCTAAAGGTGCTCGAGGGGTGCGCCCCCACCATCCGAGACACCGCCCACCAAATTTCAGAGGAAGCCGTCGCCTGGCGCTTCCCAGACACAGTGTCAATCTAGGAGAGAGCACCCATGACCGGCGTAACGCTCAACAACGTCATCAAACGCTACGGAGCCACTCAGGTCATCCACGGTGTGGACCTCGACATCAAGGACGGCGAGTTTTGTGTGTTCGTCGGACCGTCGGGTTGCGGTAAATCCACGCTTTTGCGGATGGTTGCTGGCCTTGAGGAAACGACCGACGGGCAGATCAACATTGGCTCGCGGGATGTGACGAACCTCGACCCTGCCGAGCGTGGCGTGGCGATGGTGTTCCAGACTTACGCGCTCTACCCGCATATGACCGTGGAAGAGAACATGGGCTTTGGCCTGAAGATGAACGGGTACCCACAGGAAGAGATTAAAGAGAAGGTCGGCGGCGCCTCGAAGATTCTGCGTCTTGACGAATACCTCAAGCGCAAGCCGGCGGCCCTGTCCGGCGGTCAGCGTCAGCGTGTGGCCATTGGCCGTGCGATTGTTCGCGGCCCTGAGGTCTTCCTTTTTGACGAGCCGCTTTCGAACCTCGACGCAGAACTGCGGGTGGAGATGCGCGTGGAGATCGCGCGCCTCCATTCCGAGATCGGCGCCACGATGATCTACGTGACGCACGATCAGGTGGAAGCGATGACGCTCGCAGACAAGATCGTGGTGCTGCGTCTGGGCAAGATCGAACAGGTGGGCGCTCCTATGGATCTCTACCGTGACCCGGACAACAAGTTCGTGGCGGGCTTCATTGGCTCGCCGGCGATGAACTTTGTCGCGGCCGAGGTCAAAGGCGGCAAGATCGCGGTGCCATCGCTGGCGCGCGACGTGGAGCTCGATGTGGCGCTGCCGTCGGAAGGCACAGCGGTGGAACTCGGCATGCGGCCGGAGCACATCACCATCGAACGAGGCGGCAGCACCCACAAAGTGGACCTGACCGAGGCGCTTGGCGGCGTGTCCTACGCCTATCTCGTCGCTGAGAACGGGGAGCGAATGATCGTTGAAGAGCGCGGGGAAGACCGGGTGAAGGCTGGTGAGACGGTTGGCATCTCGTTCGATGTCGATCAGGCGCGCCTGTTCGATGCGAACACGGAACTCCGTATCCGCTGATCGCCATCACTGAGTGATTTTGGCGAAGCAGGCGATGGCATCATCGCCTGCTTTTTTTCGCTTCTCAGAGCGCGTTTGATTCCGCGATGATGTCGCGACCGCCTTGCAGGAAGAGGTCGCATAGGTCGATGAAGACCCAGTTTTCTGCCAGCTTGTGGTTTTTGTATTCGGTCCCGATGCGGTAGAAATCCATCACGCGCATGGTGATGGGGCCACCGGTGGCCTTTACGCCAAGATAGTCTTCGGCCCATGTCGCGTGGATCGACGGCCAGCCGCCCATTGCGGCGTAGTGGCTATCGCCGAAACGGCAGAAGTGATGACCACCCTTGCGATCAGGGAACCCGTCAAGGAACGGTGCGCGGTGGTCTTTCACGAACCCTTTCCAGCGCGTGTTCGACCCAATACCGCCGGGCCCGTACCACATCATGTTGTCGGTCCAGACCCCGTCCGGGCCGGTCTGGCCCTCGGAGTAATAGGTCTCCGGGTCATATTTGCCGAGGGTCGCGGCCATCCGCTCCACCACCTCGAAGGCGTCACCGTCGTAGGGCGTTTGTGGGCACAAGCCGTCCTGCGTGGAGGGGGCCGGGAACGTGATCTCGGTCCCGTAGGATGGCAGCGGCATGCGGCGCGCCTGCACCATGAGATCGATCATATCAAAGAGAATCTTTGCCTCAGCGATCTTGCCCACTTCATCTAGGCGGTAGAATTCGCCCGAGCGGAAAAAGACCATAGATTTCGAAGGTTTGAGACCAAAGAGAGGGGCGTCAAAGATGCCGACGTAATGGGTGATCGCAGCAACCCAGCGGCCCTTTTCGTGCAAACGGCTCGTGCCGCCGAGGAAAAGGATGTCGCGCCGCTCCATTCCAGTTAGGGCCGCGTTCAATGGCATGAGAAATTTCTCTATCACCTGCTGTGGCCCGACGAGCTGATTCACCGGGTGCGCAATGTCCCACACACTATCCGGGGTCAGATACTTCTCTGCGGCCTCGGGATTTTGTGCAATTTCATCCAGCACTTGCCGCATTTGCGGGCGAAAATCTGTGCCTTCGGTGGATGTTTTGAGTTCTGTCATGGGACACCAATTTCTCCGATTTCGAAAAAGGGTTGTCAAAATGCTGCGCTCGCGTCTAGCCTTTTTGCATACCTGTGCAACGGCCGCGAATCTCGTGGCTCGGCTGCCATAGGCCGCACCAATCAGGGCGGGTCACACGGGGAGGAGCCGTTACATGGCCGAAATTAGACTTGAGAACATTTCGAAGCGTTGGGGCTCCTTTGTTGGGGTGCAGGATTTCGACCTGACCATCGCCGACGAAGAGTTTCTGGTGCTGCTTGGGCCTTCTGGATGCGGCAAGACCACGACCATGCGGATGATTGCGGGTCTCGAAGATCCTTCCGGCGGCGATATCATGATCGACGGCAAGCGTGTGAATGATCTTGAGCCAAAGGACCGCGACATCTCGATGGTGTTCCAGTCTTACGGCCTTTACCCGAACATGAACGTCTACGAGAACATCCGCTTCCCGTTGAAGGTCCGGAAGGTGCCTGAGAACGAGCACAAGGAGCGCGTGATGCGCGCGTCCGCGATGGTGGAGCTTGACGACTTCCTACACCGCAAGCCTGCCGCCCTGTCTGGTGGTCAGCGCCAGCGTGTGGCCCTTGCCCGCGCGATCGTGCGCGAGCCCAACGTGTTCCTGATGGACGAGCCGCTGTCGAACCTCGACGCCAAGCTGCGCGTCTCCACACGTGCCCAGATCAAGAACCTGAGCCACGAGCTCAAAGTTACGACGATCTACGTGACCCACGATCAGATTGAAGCCATGACACTCGCCGATCGTGTGGTCGTGATGAACAAGGGTGTGGTGCAGCAGGTGGGCACACCTACCGATATCTATGACAATCCCTCCAACACCTTCGTGGCGAGCTTCATCGGCAACCCGGCGATGAACCTCGTCGACGGCGCGGTGAAGGGCGGCACCTTCGAGGCGCCCGGCCTCTCAGTTCCAGGTTTGAGCGCGCCAGACGGCCCGCTCACGTTGGGCTTCCGTGCAGAAGACGCCGAAGTTGTCGAAAGCGGGGGGCAGCTCAATGCAGCTGTCTATTCGATGGAGCTTCTGGGCGACGCGACAATGGTGTCTGTGCGCTCCGCCGGTGCGCTTCTGAGCGTCAAGGCCAACAAGGAATACAGAACCGAGATCGGCGCCGATGTGAGCGTATCGATCCCGGCAGGTATTTGCCATCTCTTCGATGCGAAAGATGGTGCCAGAATAGGGGGTTAACCCCTTAGTCGGTCCCGGCGGAGGCGGGGGCCATAAGACTGAGGCAGCTCCGCCAGTCGCGTTGCCTCAACAGAATGAAACAGGGAGAGAGAAATGTTTCTGAAGAAAATCGCACTTGCTGGCGCGGTTGCCATGCTGGGCTCCACGGCTCTGGCCGGTGGCCACGCAGGTTGCCCGACCGAGGGCCGTGTGTCGATCGTGGGCAACGAATTCCCCGCCATCCAGACCGTTGGCGCAGGCGCCATGGGTTGCGCGGGTGATGCAGTTGAGGTTTCCACGAACCTCACCGCGGATCACCAGACGATCAACGTGCCAGGCATGCAGGGTAACCCTGCCGAGTACACTTCCGCGATCATCGCGAACTCGTCCATCGTGGCGCTGATGAACGAAGACGTCATCCGCCCGCTCGACGATCTCGTCGCAAAGCACGGTGACGGCATTCAGCCGAACCAGCTGATCACGATCAACGGTCAGGTCATGGCAGTTGCCTTCATGGCAAACGCACAGCACCTCGTGTACCGCGCAGACGTGCTCGAGGCCGTGGGCAAAGACGTTCCCACCACCTACGAAGAGATGCTCGAAGCTGCAGAGGCAATCCGCGCTGCTGGCATCATGGAGAACCCGGTGGGCGGCGCCTATGCGGCTGGTTGGAACCTCGCACAGGAATTCAACAACATGTTCCTGGGCATGGGCGGCTCCCACTTCAAGGCAGGCTCCGCTGAGCCGAGCATCAACACTGAAGCCGGTGTGAAGGCCCTGGAAATGATGAAGGCGCTGTCGGAATACATGAACCCCGACTTCCTGACGCACGATTCCAACGCAACCAACGCCGAGTACCGCGCAGGCAACACCGCGCTGATGAACATGTGGGGCTCCCGCGCCGCAACGCTCGTCACCGCAGAAGGTGTGCCGCAGGAAGTCATCGACGGCTTCGCAATCGCAGGCCCGATGACGGTTGGCGGTGGTGACACCCCGGCGACGACGCTCTGGTGGGACGGCTGGACCATTGCAAAGAACATCTCTGATGCAGATGCAGAAGCAACGTTCCTCGCCATGAAGAAAGCCATCGATCCGGCGATCATGGCCGACGAAGAGACCCGCACGCAGGCCGTGTGGCTCATCGACGGCTACGAACCGACCCCGGCTGCAACGGGCGTCTTCGCGGCTGCTCAGGCTGGCTCCATCCCTTACCCGATGCTGCCCTTCATGGGTCTGATGCACACGGCGCTGGGCAACGAGCTTGCTGACTTCATGCAGGGCAACGAGTCCGCAGAGCAGGCACTGGCCGACGTCGAAGCAGCTTATATCGCTGCCGCAAAAGAGCAGGGCTTCCTCTAAGGTCCTTCGTCTTCGGGGGGCCGGTACGCCGGCCTCCCATCCTTTCCGCTTCCGCCAACAGGGACCCCCATGAAGCACCGCACCTTCTTTTGGTTCTTTCTGCCGACAGCGGCAGCGATGTTGTTGTTCATCGCGTTCCCCATCGTATCGGTTGTCACGCAATCGCTTTTCACGCCCCACGAGGCCGTGCTGATCGAAGTTGAGAACTGCGGCCCTTTCGGCTGCACCACCGAGACATCCATCGATCAAGAGGCCACTGCTTCTCTTCGCGAAAGCTCGCCGTTGGGCAGGTTCGTGGGCCTGAGTATCTACTTCGACCGTGGGCACCTCGCCTTCGCGGAAGTGGGTGAGGCGTGGCGGAACTCTTCCGGGCTCTCCAGTTTCTTCAGCAACCTGATGAACCTGCCGTTCTACAGCGCGCTGGCCTTCACGCTGACCTACACTTTTGTCTGCACGCCCGCACTTATCGCGCTGGGTTTTGCGATCGCTGTGGCGGTGAACTCGCTCCATCAGCGCCTGAAGGGCCTGATGATCTTCTTCTCGCTTCTGCCGATGATCGTGACCCCGCTGATCGGCTCGCTCATTCTTTTCTGGATGGTCGATAGTCGAGGCGTTTTGGGCAACTTCCTCAGTTGGATCACGGCGGACCCGGACCTATCCGTGAAGGCCTCAACCCCTCTGATGTGGATCTGTTTGATTGTCTACGGGATCTGGTCATCGGCGCCTTTTGCCTTCGTGGTCTTCTACGCAGGCCTCCAGACGGTGCCGCAAGACACGCTTGAATCCGCGCAGATCGACGGTGCCACGCGCTGGCAGCAGATCCGCTTTGTGATCATCCCACACCTCGCGCCGCTGGTGACGTTCGTGGCCCTGATCCAGCTGATGGATAACTTCAGGGTGCTTGAGCCAATCCTCGGTTTCCAAGCGCAGGCCCATGCGCAATCGCTATCGACCTTCATCCTCAGCGACCTGAGCGGGGAGACAAGGCAGCTCTCATCGGCGGCCACCACTTCGGTGCTGACGATCCTCGGCGTGGCGATCCTCCTGAGCCCGGTCCTTGTGCGCACATGGCGCGATTTCAACGAGAAGAGTCACTAAGATGTCGACCGCATCCGCAGCACAGCGCCGCCCGCTTCCGCTTCAGATTGGCCTCTGGATCTTCGTTGCCATCTGGTTCGTCCTCGCCGCCTTCCCGTTCTTCTGGACGCTTTGGGGCAGCTTCAAGGTCGAGCTCGACTTCTTCTCCATCGCCGATTGGACGAACGCGCTGACCGGCGCGAACACGCAAAACACCTACGGCAGCCCCTTCACACTGCGCGGCTACGAAGGCGCATTTGTTGAGAATGAGTTCTGGCGGAACTCCATCAACACCTTCCTGGTCTGCCTTTTCGTGGTGACGACCTCGCTGACGATCGGGACGCTCGGGGGCTATGCGCTCAGCCGATCAGGCTACAAATACGTGTTCTGGCTGCTGATCATCGCGCTGATGTTCCGCGCGCTGCCGCAGATCACGCTAGTTTCGGGCTACCTGCCGGTCTTCTTTGACTGGAACCTCTGGGGCTTCTTGCCGACTGCGATCATCGTTCTTGTGGCGATCAACCAGCCGTTCACGCTGTGGATGCTGCATTCCTTCTTTGAATCGATCCCCAAAGACCTCGATGAGGCGGCCAAGGTCGATGGCTGCACGCAGTTCCAGGCCTTCCGGCATGTGATTATTCCGGTCATGTGGCCGGGGGTGATTACGACGGGCCTCTTCTCGTTCCTGCTGGCCTACAACGACTTCGTTGTGACCGCGCTGATCCTGAATGAGGGCAACCGGACGATGGTTCCGCAGATCGCTGCGTTCCTGGGGACGACCTATACCGAAGGCAACGTGATGTTCGCGGTGGCTGCTGTGGTCTCGGCGACGGCGCCTCTTTTCGTGTTGGTGATGTTCTTCCAGCGCCAGATCGTGTCGGGTCTTACCGCTGGCGCGGTGAAGGGCTGACGCCATATGCCTTATGATGTCATCGTTGTCGGCGCAGGCTCTGCAGGCTGCGTCGCAGCCGCTGAGTTGTACCGACGCGGTGTGGGGCGCGTGCTGGTTCTGGAGGCTGGCAGCTCCGATTTCCATCCTTTGGTGGCCATGCCCATGGGTCTCACGTGGCTGATAGGGTCGCGCCGGGACTGGGCGCTGAAGACTGCCCCGCAAGAGGCCGCAGGTGGACGTGCGATCGGCGTGCCGCGCGGCAAGATGGTGGGGGGCTCAGGCTCCATCAACTCAATGGTCTGGTTTCGGGGCCGTGCTGCGGATTTTGATGCTTGGAGCGTTGAGGGCTGGTCCGGCTCGGAAGTGGAGCCGGCCTTTGAGGCGGTGGAGGAAAAGCTCCTCCCACAGCAGATGCAGAACACACATGCTTTGACGCAGGGCCTGCAGGCGATGCTGCCCTCTAACTCTGGTGTGCCAAACCCTGATCGCGAAAGCGCGGGGGTGTTCTCTCATAATATGAAGGGGGGGCGCCGCAATTCGTCGGCGCGGGCCTTCCTGCGCCAGTACGACATTCCGGTTACGACAGGGGCGGCCGTAGATCGGTTGACGTGGCGGGGCGACCGCGTGGCGGGCGTTAAACTGACGGATGGCACCAAGATCGATGCCGCGAAGGGCGTCGTGCTTGCGGCGGGGTCCATCATGTCACCGGCCATCCTGATGCGGTCGGGCATAGGCCCCAAGGTCGCGCTACAAAAGCTGGGCATCACTGTGCGCGTTGATGCGCCAGAGCTCGGCGAGAACCTGCATGACCACCCCGGATTTGGTCTCCATTTCGAAGGGGCTGGCACGGGCTACGGCCTAGAGCCCGCGCAATGGTGGCGCTGGGCACGGGCGCCTTTCGATCTTCTTGCACGCAGGGGGCCGCTTGCGTCACCCACGGTCGAGGGCGGGGCGTTCTTCAACGCCCGCGGCGATGATGCCGAACCGGATGTGCAGAGCCATTTCATCCCGTTCCACCTCGATCATCGCGGCAAGAAATATTCGATGAAAAGCGGGTACTTCGCGGATGTGTGCCTGTGTCGGCCACAGTCGCGCGGCGCGTTGAGCTTGGCCTCCGCTGATCCAAACACCGCGCCGGTGATCGACCTGGGCTTGTTTCGGGAGGCGCGGGACCTCGACACGCTGGCCGAGGGTGTGGGCCGCTTGCGTCAGCTGCTGGAGCGCGCTGATTTTGGCGCCCGCCGCGGGCGCGAGGTCGGACCAGCGGCGGGCCTGTCGGGCGACGCCCTAAAGGATGTTATCCGCAACCGCGCGGGCACGGCCTATCATCCCGTGGGGACTTGCCGGATGGGCAGCGATGCAGGCGCGGTCGTCACGCCCCGGCTCGCGGTTCAGGGCACGCAAGGTGTGTGGGTCGCGGATGCCGCCGTCATGCCCAAGGTCACCTCGGCCAACACCAATGCCCCGTCGATGATGATCGGCTGGAAGGGCGCCGAAATGATCGCAGGGGATCTGTCATGACCGCCATGCTCGCCCATATCGCACGGGCTTGTGCTTGGTTTGCACGGGTCAAACGGCGGCCTCCGGGCCGCATTCCTTTCGCCGTGATGCGCGCAGGACCGGGGAGGAGCGTGATCGCTCCCACCCCATAGGTCGGCCCCAGCGCCGATGTTCCTGAAAGGATACCGCATCATGCACCCCAAACATCACGATACATTCCGAACGTTCCTCGCGTCTCAACGCCACCCCGCCGCGCCCGGCGACCCGCTGGAGATGTGGGACCAAGCGGCCAAGATCGAGGTCGTGCACCCCTTCAACTCCTGCACCAAAGAGGACTACGGCGCGGTTCTCGAGGGGCTGCGACGCGCGTTCGAGGGGCTCTACCGCCGTGACGACATCGTCATGGCCGGCGCCTTCGAGGGCGGCGACTGGATCACCTGCACGGGCTATTATTCTGGGTGCTTCATTGCCCCATGGCTCGGGCTGAAGCCGTCTGGCGAGACAGCCTATCTCCGGTTCGGGGAGTTCCACCGCTTTGAGGACGGGCGTGCGGTTGAAAGCTATGTCTTTCTTGATCTGCCCGAACTGATGGTTGCCACCGGTCAGTGGCCCATCGCCATAGGACCCGGGGAGACCTTAGGGTACCGAGGGCTGATCCAAGGCCCCGCCTCGCAAGATGGTCTGCTATGGCCGCGCGATGCCGATCGCGGCGCCGATAGCGCCAAGCGGGTGACCGAGATGCTCCTCGCGCTCAACACACCCGATGAGGCCTGGCGCCCGTTTTGGCATGACAACATGGTCTGGTATGGGCCGGGCGCCTTCGGCTCGTTCCTGGGCATTGAAGCGTTCCGGTCCTTCCAAGTGCCGTTTGAGAGCCAGTTCGAAGGCTGGTCTGGAGGCGCTGCCGGCAACGGCATGACCTCGCATTTTGCCCGCTTTGGGGACGGCGACTACATCTGCTCAGGCGGATGGCCCTCCCTGACAGGGATTAACGTCAAATCCTTCCTGGGCCAGCCTGCCAGCAACGAGCGTATTTTCATGCGCGTGTGCGACTGGTGGCGCCGCGAGGGTGATCTTCTCGTCGAAAACTGGGTGTTCGTTGATGTACCGCATGTGCTCCTGCAGCTTGGCTTCGATATTTTTGCAAGGAATTCCGAGCTACCCGCGTCTGGGGGCAACTCACGATGACCAAGCCAACCAGCGGACACACAAAATACCCATCGCGCGCCTTCGAACGTCCTTGGAGCTACGTCATTTTGAAGTATGTCTGGCGACTGCTCCTCTTCTTTTGCGTGCCCCTCTTCTCAACCTACATGGCGGGTTTCTACTCCGGTACCGCATGGTCATTTATCGTCAGTAGTTTCCTTCTGATGTATTGGCCCTTCCTTGGATATGAGGTCCTTTACAGGCAGGTCCTAGCGATCAGGGCAGCTGGGCGCGAACTCCAAGGAACGCCACAATGATGGTTGATAAACCCAATCTCGCGCTCCATCCGCGCGGCCCACTCAACGAAATGCCCAAAGAACTGGAGGTTCAATGAAAGGTTCACGCCCCGAACAAGCGATGCTCAGCAAAGATACTGACTTGAGCAAAACCGAAGAGACCCGCGCCGTCATTGAAGGCATGGTGGACGGCCTCAATGACCACCGGATCACGGACATCGGGGAGTTCTTCTCTGAAGGATTCCGTTGGATGGGGAACACCGGCTGCGGCAGCAAAGAGGGCCTGCGGGAGTTTCAGGACAACTGGCAAAAGCCGTTCCAGGCGGCCTTTCATGACAAAGTCTGTGTGGATGAAGCACGGCTTTACATGGGTGAATGGGCCGCCGCCTTCGGGCGTCAGGAAGTCACCCACGGGGGGGAGTTCATGGGGATTCCTGCATCAGGCAAACGCATCACGGTGCGCTACATGGATTTTTGGAAGGTCGTCGACGGCAAGATCGTAGATAACTACGTCATGGTCGATTTCCCGCATGTGATGGCTCAACTTGGAGTGGACGTCTTCAACGGTAAAGGCTGGGAAGCCTATGACCGTGGAGAAGCCACGCCACCGGCGCCCTGATGGAAGGCAAGGTCACCTCTTCCCAGGTGGCCGAGCGGGCCGGTGTCAGCCGGTCCGCCGTTTCGCGCGTCTTCACGCCGGGTGCTTCAGCCTCTGCCGAGACGGTCGCCAAGGTGCGGCAGGCGGCGGAGGAGCTGGGCTATCGCCCGAACGCTTTGGCGCGCTCTCTCCTCACCGGGTCGAGCAAGATGATCGGGCTGGTCGTCAGCTATCTCGACAACCACTTCTACCCGCCGCTGATCGAAAAACTCTCCCGCGCGCTGCAGGAGGAGGGCTACCACATCCTCATGTTTCTTGCAGGCAATGACGGGCCCGAGGCGGACGCGGTTGTCGAAGACATTCTCGATTATCAGGTGGATGGGTTGGTGCTCGCCTCTGTGGGGCTGTCCTCGGATCTCGCCAAGCGGTGTGCGGTGATGGATGTGCCTGTCGTGCTGCTGAACCGGCATATGGGTGCATCCGATGAGGTGGCAGTGATCTCGGACAGCCGGGCAGGGGGGCGCCTCGCGGCCGAGCATCTCATTGCCCGCGGGGCGCGTCGGATCGCTCATATCGCGGGGTGGGAGGAGGCCAGCACCCAGCGTGAACGCGAGGCGGGCTTTATCGACGGTCTGCGCGCCGCAGGCCTAAGCCTCTTCGCGCGCGAGGTTGGCAACTTCGTCGCGGAGCAGGCAAAAGCCGCCGCGCGTACGATGTTTGCGGATCCAGAAAACAGTCCCGATGCCGTCTTTGTTGCCAACGATTTCATGGCGCTCGTGGTGCTTGATACGTTGCGCTACGAGCTCGGGCTCTCGGTGCCAGACGATGTGCGCGTTGTGGGCTTCGACAATGTGCCAGCAGCGGCTTTTCCGGCTTATCAGCTGACCACGATTGCGCAGGACCCAGATGCGATGGCGGCCAGGACCATGGCCTGCCTTATGGGACGCGAGGCCCCTGAGAGCCCGCTCCCTGTGCGGCTGATTGAACGTGGGTCGACTTAGGCGCCGAGCGCCTGTGACTGCGCCGATGTGACGGCGATCATGTTCACGATGTCCTCGGCAGTGCAGCCGCGGCTGAGGTCATTTGCCGGCTTCGCCAGACCTTGCAGAATAGGGCCGATCGCCTCGGCTCCACCAATCCGCTGAGCGATCTTGTAGCCGATATTGCCAGCCTCAAGGTTGGGGAAAATCAACACGTTAGATTGCCCTGCCGTGGCGGAGCCAGGCGCCTTCTTGGCGGCAATATCCGGCACGAAGGCCGCGTCGAACTGCAACTCTCCATCCGCGGCGAGATCAGGGCGAGCCTGCTGGAGCAGCCCAAGCGCTTCGGTCACCTTGGTCACCCGTGGGTGCTTGGCCGACCCTTTGGTTGAGAAGGACAGCATCGCGACGCTCGGGTCTTCGCCTGTCAGTGCCGTCCACGAGTCAGCGGAGGCGCGGGCAATGGCGGCGAGCTCTTCAGCGGAGGGTTCAACGACGAGACCTGCATCTGAGAAGATGACCGCCTCGCGGCCTGAAGGGTGCCCCTCAGGCAGGACCATCAGAAAGAAGGAGGAGACGATCGGCGCCGTCTTTGCTTTGCCAATCACCTGAAGTGCAGCACGCACTGTGTCGGATGTGGTTTCAACAGCGCCGCCAACAGTGCCGTCGGCCATGTCGCACGCCACCATGAGGGCCGCGAAGACGAGGCGTTTGGAAACCTCTTGCTCGGCCCGCTCCGCCGTCATGCCCTTGTGGCCGCGCAGGTCGACGAGCTTCTCGACGAGTTGCGGACGAAGGGGAGAGGTTTCAGGGTCGTGGACCTCAGCGCCTGCTGCGCCCGGACCACCGACAAGGCTGATGCGGGCAAGCCCGGAATCTACAGCTTCCAAAGCAGCAGCGACGACCCGGGGGTCGTCGCCTTCGCTGAGTACGATGTGCTTTTGGTCGCGGGACGCCCGCTCCCGAAGAGCGTTCAGGACGGGCGCCACCATTGCTTACTCTGCTGCCTGAGCAGGGGCCTGGGGCACCATGTCGTCGCGGCTGATGCCAGCAACGGACACGGGCTTCTTCATCGCGTCGCGACGGAAGGGCTCGCCCAGCTCCTGGTTGATCATCGCTTCGATCAGCGTGGTCACACCATTCTGCATCTGGTCGGTGATCGCCTGGTTCAGCGCGGCGGTCAGCTCTTCCTGCGTGCGCGCGATGACGCCTTTGAGGCCACAAGCGTTTGCGATACCGGCGTAACTCACACCTTCGTCGAGCTCGGTGCCCACGAAGTTGTCGTCGAACCACAGCGTGGAGTTCCGCTTTTCAGCGCCCCACTGGTAGTTACGGAAGACGATCTGCGTGATGGCAGGCCATTCGCCGCGACCGATGGCCGTCAGTTCGTTGACTGCGATGCCGAAGGCGCCGTCGCCAGCAAAGCCCACAACCGGTACGTCCGGCTGGCCGATCTTAGCGCCCACGATGGACGGCAGACCGTAGCCGCAAGGGCCGAAGAGGCCCGGTGCGAGGTACTTTCGGCCTTCGTCGAAGTCCGGGTACGCGTTGCCGATCGCGCAGTTGTTGCCGATGTCGGAGGAGATGATCGCCTCACGCGGCAGCGCCGACTGGATCGCGCGCCACGCCATGCGGGGGCTCATCCAATCCGGCTTGGCAGCACGGGCACGCTCGTTCCAGGAGGTGCCGGGATCGTCCTGCTCCTCGTTCATGGAGCTGAGTTCCTGCGCCCATGCGGATTTGATCTGTGCGATGTGGTTCTTGCGATCCTCACGACCTGCGTCACCGGCGTTGTCGGCTAGCTGGTTCAGGATGCCCTTCGCCACCTTGGCCGCGTCACCCACGATGCCCACGGAGACCTTCTTTGTGAGGCCGATGCGGTCAGGGTTGATGTCGACCTGGATGATCTTGGCGTCTGCGGGCCAGTACTCCATGCCGTAGCCGGGCAGGGTGGAGAACGGGTTGAGGCGTGTACCGAGGCAGAGCACGACGTCTGCTTCGCTGATCAGCTTCATGCCTGCCTTGGAGCCGTTGTAGCCCAGCGGACCTGCAAAGAGCGGGTGGTTGCCGGGGAAGGCGTCATTGTGCTGGTAGCCCACGCAGACCGGTGCGGTCAGACGCTCGGCAAGTGCTTGGGACGCTGCGAGGCCGCCTTCGGAAAGAACAACGCCTGCGCCGTTCAGGATTACCGGGTTCTTGGCTTCCGACAGCATCGCTGCTGCGGCTGCGACAGAGTTCTCACCACCGGGGGAGCGCTCGAATTCGACGGGATCGGGGATCTCGATGTCGACCACTTGGGTCCAGAAGTCACGCGGGATGTTCAGCTGAGCCGGGCCGGAGAGGCGCTTGGCTTGGGAGATCACGCGGGTCAGAACCTCTGCCACGCGGGAGGGGTCACGGACCTCTTCCTGATACGCAACCATGTCTTGAAAGAGAGCCATCTGCTCCACTTCCTGGAAACCGCCCTGACCGATGGTCTTGTTGGCGGCCTGCGGCGTGACGAGAAGCAGCGGCGTGTGGTTCCAGTAGGCGGTCTTTACGGCGGTCACGAAGTTCGTGATGCCGGGGCCGTTCTGCGCGATCATCATCGACATCTTGCCGGTGGCGCGGGTGTAGCCGTCAGACATGAAGCCTGCGGAGCCTTCATGCGCGCAATCCCAGAACATAATGCCCGCTTGGGGGAAGAGATCGGAGATCGGCATCATCGCCGAGCCGATAATCCCGAAGGCATGTTCAATACCGTGGCGCTGCAGAACCTTTACGAAGGCTTCTTCAGTAGTCATCTTCATGGGACGGACCTTTCGCTGGGGCGCAAAGCGCCGAGTGATCTGTTTTCTTTCGTCTACCTTTAGGAGGCTCGATTGAGTCTCGCTAGTGAAATTCTCGTCGAGAATTTCATTTTAGGCCTGAATCGCGAATTTTTTGCGATCTATTGAGAGATTTTTTCTCATTTATTGCAAAAATGGTCAATATGGTTGACGGAAGGTCCAAGATGTCGCGAATGTTGGGTTTGCAACGGGTGCGCGCATGTCACCGCTAGTGGGCAGAGATTCTCTCTTTGCGCGTGGCTCTTGTGAGAATGGTCTGGGCAAAGCAAAGGGGCCCGAAGGCCCCTTGCGATTGCTATAGGATCACTTTGCTCGCTTAGGCTGCGCCGAAGACCCGCGTGAGGGCTTCGTCGACGCCAGCGCAGACCTGGTCGATATCATCGGCGGTGGAGATCAGAGCAGGCGAGAAGCACAGCGTGTTGTTGTAGCCGTGGAAGCTGCGGTTGGTTGCGCCGATGACGATGCCTTGGGCCATGCAGTCTTTCACGATGGCCTGCACATGCGCTTCGTCGGCGGGGGTGCGGCTGTCGCGATCTTTCACCAGCTCGGCGCCGAGGAAGAGACCTTTGCCGCGCACCTCACCGATGACGCTGTGCTTTTCAGCCAACTCGCCCAGATGGCCCATCATGTGGGCACCCATGGCCAACGTGTTCTCGCGCAGGTTCTCTTCTTCGATGATCTTCATGTTCTCGATCGCCGCCGCCGGACCTGCCGTGCAGCCGCCGAAGGTTGAGATGTCGCGGAAGTAGTTCATCGGGTCAGACGCGTCGTCCTTGAACATCTGGAAGACTTCTTCGGTCGTCACGGTGCATGAGATTGCCGCGTAGCCGGAGGCCACACCCTTCGCCATCGTTACGATGTCAGGCTTCACGTCGTAGTTCTGGTACCCGAACCACTCGCCCGTACGGCCCACGCCGCAGACGACTTCGTCGATGATCAGGAGCACGCCGTACTGCTTGCAGATCTCCTGGACGCGGGGCCAGTAGCCCTCGGGCGGCACGATAACACCGCCACCTGCGGTGATCGGCTCGAGGATGAGGCCGCCCACGGTATCGGGGCCTTCGCGCAGGATGACCTTTTCGATCTCCTTGGCTGCCGCGATGCCATATGCCTCGCCGGAGAGGCCCTCGGCCCACTCTTGCTCGTGCGCGCGGTACTCAAGGCAGTGCGGCACGGGGATGAAGCCATCGGGGAAGGGGCCATACTGCGCGTTGCGCTGGTGGTGGCCGCCGGACGCCATCGTGCCGATGGTCGTGCCGTGGTAGTCGCGCTCACGGTAGAGGATCTTGTACTTTTTGCCGGCATAGCGCTTGTGCGCGATCTGTCGGACCATCTTGTAGGCCTTCTCATTCGCCTCGGAGCCCGAGTTCGAATAGTAGACGCGGGTCATGCCCGGCATCTTGTCGGTGAGCATCTGAGCGAAGGTCGCGCCGGGGATCGAGCCCGTGGCACCCGCAAAGTAGTTCATCTTAACAAGCTGATCGCGCACAGCGTCGGCGATGCGTTCGCGACCGTAGCCGACGTTGACCGTCCAGACACCGCCGGACACGGCATCGATGTGCTCTTTGCCGTCTTGGTCCCAAACGCGGACGCCCTTGCCCTCAACGATGATCTTAGGATCGACCGTTTCGAAGGGAGCATGCTGGATAAGATGGTGCCAAACGTGGGCACGATCGCGTTCTATGATTTGGCTAATATCGTTGATGTTGCCGTCCATGGGTCCCTCCCAAAGAAGAATGATGGCCTATTGGGGCATATTTTTTGAGTCGGGCAAGGGGTCTCGTGAAAAAGTGCAGGATTTTTTCACACCGTTCAGTTCGGCGGCAGACTGCCATTTCTTCGATCAAATGAGATATTGCGCATCATTTTCGGCTAGGCGTCGCGTGTTTGATGTGCTTGTGTGCGCGACGGAGCCGGTGACTCTTGTATGTCACAGGCTATCCAACCAGGGAGATATATAAATGAAAAAGATGCTGATGGGCGCTGCTGCCCTTGCAATGACTGCTGGTTCCGCAATTGCGGACGGCCACGCAATCACTGTTGGCTACTTCCTCGAATGGCCGATGCCGTTCCAGGCAGCCAAAGTCGCTGGCGAGTATGACGAAGCGCTTGGCGTCCCGGTGAACTGGGTGTCCTTCGACACCGGTACCGCGATGTCTGCTGCTATGGCGTCCGGCGACGTGCAGATTTCCGTGTCCCAGGGCGTGCCGCCCTTCGTGGTCGCCACCTCTGCCGGTCAGGACCTCCAGATCATCGACGTGGCCGTGTCCTACTCCGACAACGACAACTGTGTTGTGAACTCTGCTCTCGAGATCGACGCCGACAGCGCGGGCGAACTCGCCGGCAAGAAAGTTGCTGTGCCGCTCGGCACGGCTGCTCACTACGGCTTCCTCAAGCAGATGGACCACTTCGGCGTTCCGCTCGATTCGCTGTCCGTCGTGGACATGGCACCTGCTGAAGGCCAGGCGGCTCTCGCACAGGGTTCCGTCGACATGGCTTGCGGCTGGGGCGGCGCGCTGCGCCGCATGAAGGAGAGCGGCAACGTGCTCCTCACCGGTGCTGAGAAAGAAGAGCTTGGCATTCTCGTCTTCGACGTGACCTCCGCGCCTTCTGCCTTCGTGGCAGAAAACCCCGACATGGTTTCCGCCTTCCTCGAAGTGACCGCGGCTGCAAACGCACGCTGGGCCGACGGCAACCCTGCCGACATGCTCGCCGCGATCGCCGAGGACGCGGGTATGTCCGAAGTAGACGCACAAGGCTCGCTGTCGACGTTCATCTTCCCGACCGTGGAAGATCAGCTTTCCGGCAAGTGGCTCGGTGGCGGTGCACAGGAGTTCATGAAGGGCGTTGCAGACGTCTTCGTGGCAGCTGGCTCCATCGACGCAGCCAAGGCTTCCTACGCTGACAACGTCAACGTTGAGCCGCTCGGCGCAGTGTCCAACTAAGCTAAAAATCGGGCAGGTGGGCCTTTCGGGTCCACCTGCCGACCCCCCTCGAAGCCTAGGCTTCGCCTGCCATTAATCCGTCAATGGCGATGCTAACAAAAAGCCCGCACTTTTCCCTTCCGCGAGAGACTTGCGAGGCTGTTCCCAAGAATGGTGAGCTTCTCCATGTCTGAACTCCTGATCGACAATATATCCATGCGGTTCGATCTACCGAATGGCGGGCATGTGCAGGCCCTCAAGAATGTGACGCTGGACATCAAGTCCGGCGAACTGATGAGTGTCCTCGGCCCGTCTGGTTGCGGTAAGACGACCCTCCTGAACATCGTGGCGGGCTTTCTCGCGCCCACCGAGGGGACAATTACCCTCGATGGTGACCGCGTCGTCGGCCCGAGCCCCGAACGCGGCATGGTCTTCCAGCAGGGGGCCCTGTTTGAATGGATGAGCGTGCGCGAGAATGTCTCCTTCGGGCCGGACATGAAAGGCATGTCCCGCAAAGAGAGCGCGGGCACAGTCGATCACCTCCTCGAAGTCGTGGGCCTCAAGGACTTCAAAGAGAAAGCAGTCTACGAGCTATCGGGTGGGATGCAGCAGCGTGTGGCACTGGCCCGCTGCCTCGCAAACGAACCTGACGTTATCCTGATGGACGAACCGCTTGGCGCGCTTGACGCGCTGACGCGCGAAAAAATGCAGTCGCTCGTGCTCGATCTTTGGAAAGAGACGGGCAAGACGATCATCCTCATCACCCACTCGGTGGAAGAAGCGCTGCTTCTGGGCGAGCGCCTCCTCGTGATGGCGCCGCGCCCGGGCCGCGTGCACAAGGAATACCGTCTGCCTTTCGCCGATCTCGGCGTCGGCAATGACCTGCGGGAAGTGAAGAAGCATCCCGACTACAACAACACCCGCGAGGAAATCCTCGAAATGATCTGGAACATGGAAGAAGAAATCATGGGCCGCACGGAGGAGAACGCCTAATGGGTATCACGATCCTTCTTCTGTATGTGGGCGCGTTCCTCGGCGCCTTCTTCGCGGTGAAATACATCACCCAAATCTTCTTCTCGCGTGTGGATTATACCTCGCTGAAGACAGTGACCTTCGGGGACGAAAGCGCGGTGAAAGCGAACCGTGTGGCCTCGGTGCTGTCGGTCATCACGATCCTTTTGCTGTGGGTGGCGTTCACGAACTCCACGCTGCCCTTGCCCAAGGCGCCTGCGCCGTTCGAGGGTACGGTTGAGTTTACCTACACTGCCAAAGCGCCCGACGGGGCGACCGACGATGCCAATGTGACCATCATCGTCTACCGCGAAGACATCTCGCAGACGCTCGACGAGAACGGCGAGCCGGGGCAGATCCCCACCACGCCAGAAATCGAACCGGGCGACGGTTTTGCCAAGAACGACGCCACCGTGGTGCCGCGCTATGGCTACAAGGTGATCTCGGTGCGCGGCAACGATGACGTCTCGCGCCGCGATGGGTCCGAGATCGTTGCGATCAACGGGCAGCCCATTCAGCCCGGCGAGGCGATACGCCTGCCTGAGGGCGACGTGGGCCTCACCGACAAAGGCACGCCCTTCTTTGAGCCGGCCACCGGTCAGCGCATGCAGCGTCTCTATCTGCCGGCACCTGAGGTAGCGACCGAGCGTTTGGGTGACCTCTTTGTTGAGGGCTACCGGAACTTCACCCTGATCGAGCACACCTGGATCTCGCTTCAGCGCGTGATCCTGGGCTTCTTCTTTGGCACGCTTCTGGGTGTACCGCTGGGCTATGCCATGGGTCTGACGAACTGGGCGCGGGGCTGGTTTGACCCCATCGTCGAGTTCATGCGCCCTGTGCCACCGCTGGCGCTGATCCCGCTGATGATCATCTGGTTCGGCATTGGTGAGCAGTCGAAGGTGATCCTTCTGTTCCTCGCGGCGCTCTGGATCATGGCGATTGCGGCGCGTTCTGGCGTGTCCGGCGTAGCCATTACCAAGGTGCACGCGGCCTATTCGCTGGGTGCCTCCAAGTGGCAGATTCTGCGCAAGGTCATCATCCCGAACTCGCTGCCGGAGATCTTCACCGGTGCGCGGGTTGCAATGGGGGTGTGCTGGGGCACGGTGGTTGCCGCCGAGCTCGTCGCTGCTGAGCGGGGCCTGGGCATGATGATCATGGTCGCCTCGAAGTTCCAGCTGACCGACATTGTGATCGTGGGCATCATCCTGATCGGCGTCATCGGATTTGCAATCGATGTGGGCATCCGCCAGCTCGAGAAGTTCCTCGTGCCGTGGAAGGGCCGCATCTGATTGAGGCTTAGCGCCGGTGGCCTCTTCGGGATGCCTCCGGCGGGAATATTTTGGGAAAGATGAAGGGGGCTCGCTTAATGGCGGGCCCTTTCTTAGTTGTTGACCTCGACGCCGCTCAGGACGCCGTCGATGCGCTCTTTCGACTGCGGGGTCTTGGCGAGGCGCAGGAAGGCTGCGCGTTCGCGGTCGAGCAAGTCCTGTTCGGATTGCTCGAGGGGATCGTCCGTTTCGGTGTTCACGACGATCGTGGCGATTTCCATGGCCGTCGTTTTGTTGTGTGGCGTGAACCAGCCTTTGGCGACGCCGTCGGACATGAAGCTGTCCATCTTCTCGAGGATCGCTTTGCCCGGCAGCAAGAAGTGCGGCTCTGGCGGGGCGGTATAGCCTTGGGCAAGTTCATCGATGAAGGCGGTCGCCTCAGTGATGAGCTTGTCGCGGTTCATGACCGAGCGATCGCGTTCGGGCAGGTAGTAGCGCAGTTTGGTGGCTTCCTCCGGGGAGGCGCCAGTTTTGCCGTAGCCCACCTGCATCCAGGCGTTCCAGGCTGCGTCTTCGGGCGTGTTTCCTTTGGCCCAGCGGCCCATGGTTTCCTTCACGCCGCCGCCGCCGGGGACGAGGCCCACGCCTGCTTCCACCAGTCCGAGGACAGAGTTCGCGTGGGTGACAAGCGCGTCGCAGTGGAGGAGCACTTCGAAGCCGCCCCCAAGGGCGAGGCCGGAGGAGGCACCCACCACGGGTACCGGGCAGTATTTCAGTTTCAGTACCGCCTGTTGGAAGTCGTCGAGGAAGGCATCCATGCCGTTCCAATCGCCGGCCTCGATGAAGGCAGCGAAACGGTTGAGGTCGACGCCGGCGGAGTAGTGCTGCGCGTCGTTGTGGATCATGATGCCGCGGCCCGGGTCGTCGGCTGCGGCGTGGACGATGGCCATGCTCTCACCTGTGAGCGCGTTCGCTTTGGAGTGGAACTCCACAAGGCGAATGCCATTGAGATCCCAGAGCGAGGCCGCGTTGTTCGTGGCCATAGGCGTCAGTGTCTTGCGGGTGAGCGAGAAGCGCTGGGTGCCGGGTGGCAGTGCCACGGGTTTGTAGCCAGCGGTGGTGCGGACTTCGAGCGTTGCGCCCGGGCGGTAGAAGGGGGAGGCGTCGCGCAGGACAGGTGCGACCTCGGCACCTGCTTCCGCGGCGAGCTCGGCCACTGTTTCAGCGCCCAGGGCATCGATCATCTCGAAGGGGCCGCGGATCCAGTTGAAGCCCATCTTCATGGCGTCATCGATGTCTTGCGGCGTGTCCGTGACATCGGGGATAAGCGAGGCTGCGTAGTTCAGCACGCGGCCCAGATAGTTGCGGGTAAAGCGGGTCTGTGCGTCGTCGCCTTTGATGAGATCGGTCAGCGTCTCGGCATTGCGGGCCAGTTGGTCGGCGGCGAATTGCGCCTTGGCAGGCAACACTGTTTCGCGCGCGCGGAGCGAGCCGTCGAGGTTCATCGCCTGATCCTCGCGGTAAAAGCCGCCTTTGCCGGATTTCTCACCAGTGAAGCCTTCGGCGATCATCGTGTCGATCATGGGCTTAGCTGGGTTGTTGGAGCGGCCCACGGCGTGGAAGGGGTCTCCGTCGGGCAGGATGTCGCCCAGCGTGTCGACCACGTCCGACATCAGATCGACGCCGATGAGGTCGTAGAGGCCGAAGACGCCTGTCTTGGGGATGCCCATGGGACGGCCCATAAGCGCGTCGGCTTCCTCGATCGTCAGGCCCTGTTTGAAGGTTTCATCGAGGCCCACTTGAAGCGCGAAAACGCCCACGCGGTTGCCCAGGAAGCCCGGCGTATCGGCGCAGGGAACCACGCCTTTGCCCAGCACCTCATCGTTGTATTCGGCAAGGCGCGTCATCACGTCGGGCCGTGTGTGTTCGCCCCGCACAAGCTCCAGAAGGCGCATGTAGCGGACAGGATTGAAGTAGTGCGTGATCGCGAAACGCTCCTGGAAGGACTGGCTGCGCCCTTCGGTCAGAAGCGAGATCGGGATCGTCGAGGTGTTCGACGTCACGAGACACTCGTCGTTCACCGTGGCCTCGAGCCGCGCATAGAGATCGCGCTTGAGATCGAGCCGTTCGACGATTGCTTCAACGATCCAGTCGCACTCTGCGAGCTTGTCGAAGTCGCCGTCGATGGTGCCAGTCGCGATGCGGCCGAGGGCCTCTTTGGAGTGCAACGCGGGCGGATCGGATTTCTTCAAACGCTCCAGCGCGTAGTCGGTCGCTTTCTCGCTCAGATCGAGCAGAAGCACATTGTGGCCGGCGTTGGCGATCTGGCCTGCGATGCCTGAACCCATGGTGCCAGCGCCAATGACGGCGATGTTCTTGAAGGTCATTGAAGTGCTCCCCTTGTCTCTGGCGTGGGTGGCTTTCCCTATAAGCTGCGCCACGCCTGTCGTGCTTGGTCCGGTGGGCGCCTGCGAGCGCCGCCGCCGGTGGGCTTGTTCTGGTCGTCCCGCGCCTGAGGGTTAGGCCTCTACGCGCTGGCTTTCGAGGAAGCCACGCAGCGGTTTTGTGACATCCCAAGGCTGCTCCGTGATGGACATGTGTCCGGCGTGCGGGATCTCCACGAGCTTACCCCCGAGTGCTGCATGCAATTTGCGGCCTGCTTTGATGGGTGTCATCTTGTCCTGACCGCTCAGGATGCAGAGCGTCGGGCAAGTGATTGCTGCCGCAGTCTCGGCGCCTGTGGTGTATTCGTTGCAGGCGTTGAGATCGGTGAAGAGCGCGCCCGGAACATTCGATGCCATGAGCTGGCTGCCATAGTGCATGTGGCTCGCGCCCGGCATGGTGTGGTCATGCACGTGACCGGTGGGGCCGTGGCCCCAATCCATCATCGCTTTGATCGCCTTGGGTTCGCGATCCTTGGCGAGGCCGAGTAGGTAGTCGTTGACCGGAATACCGAGGGCCGACGCGATGAACGTCGCCGAACGGACCTTGTCTGAGAACTTTGCAGCCATCTCCAAAGCGACGAGCGCCCCTTGGGAATGGCCCGCGATATGGGCTTTCTCGATGCCGGCGGCGTCCATGAAAGAAGCGAGCCAAGCGGCCATCTCCTCGATGGTGGCGATAGGGTCACCTTCGGATTTGCCGTGGCCGGGGAAGTCAGGAGTGATCGCCTGCCAGCCGCGGTTCGCCAGAAAACGGTGCTGAAGCATAAAGCCCAGATGGTTCTGGCCCGAGCCATGGATGAAGAGGATCACGTCGCCCTTGGGGTCGAACGCGCGGCCTCCGGTGGAGGCAAAGGTGGAATGTCCTTGAACGTCGATCTTCATTCTGCGGCTACCTTCGGAACAACCCGGCCGGCGGCCTTGAGGGCTTGAGAGAAATCAGCGGCGATATCGTCGAAGTCTTCGAGACCGACCGAGATGCGTACCAGATCGTCGGTAAGGCCTGCGGCCTCCATCGCTTCTGCCGTGATGTGGCTGTGCGTGGTGGAGCCCGGGTGGATCACCAGCGTTTTGGCGTCGCCGACATTGGCGAGGTGCGAGGCAAGCCCCACGCTTTCGATAAAGGCCGAGGCCGCCGCGCGACCGCCTTTGACACCCATCGAGATGATGGAGCCTTGGCCCTTGGGCATCAGGCGCAGCGCGGTCTCGTGATCGGGATGTTCGGGCAGGGCGGGGTGCTTCACCCAGCTCACCTGCTCGTGGTTCGTCAGGAACTCCAGCATCTTTGCGGTGTTGGACATGTGACGCTCCATCCGGAGCGGCAGCGTTTCGATGCCCTGCAGGATGTAGAAAGCGTTTTGCGGGGCCATGCAGGGGCCTGCATTCATCATGCCCTCGGTGCGGACGCGGGTGGCGAAGGCCATGGGCCCGAACTCTTCCCAGAGGTTCACACCCTGATATCCGAAATGCGCGTCGGTCATGGTCGGGAATTTGCCCGGGGTCGCGCCCCAGTCGAAGTTGCCGCCGTCGATGACGGCACCACCAAGCGCCACGCCATGTCCGCCCATCCATTTGGTGAGGGAGTGGATGACGATGTTGGCGCCATGTTCGATGGGCTTGATCATCCAAGGCGTGTTGAACGTCGCATCGACGACGAGGGGCACGTTGGCCTCCTTCGTGACGGCGGCGACGGCGGGCAGGTCCATGATGTCCATGCCGGGGTTTCCGATGACCTCACCGAAGACCATCTTCGTGTTGGGGCGGATGGCCGCGCGGATCGCTTCCGGGTCGCGGGGAGACACGAAGGTCGTCTCAATCCCATAGCGCGACATGGTGTGCTGGAAGAGGTTGATGTTGGCGCCGTACATCTGGCTCGAGGCCACGATGTGATCGCCTGCGGAGCAGAGCGCCAGCACGGTGACGAAGAGCGCGGACATGCCTGAGGCCGTCGCCACTGCTGCCACTCCGCCATCGAGTGCCGCGAGGCGCTGTTCCAGCACCGCGACCGTTGGGTTCGTGAGGCGCGAATAGATGTGGCCGCCGATCTCCATATTGAACAGCGCCGCCGCCTGTTCAGTGTCTTGGAAGACATAGGACGTGGTCTGGTGGATCGGGACCGCGCGGGAGCCAAAGCGGCCGTCGGGGGACTGGCCTGCGTGAAGGCTCAGAGTGTCGAACTTATAATCTGCCATGTGCGTCTCCTGAAGAGAGGGGCCGGGACGGGATAGCCTGTCTTGCCGAGGTTCGCGCCGTCGGACAAGTGCAATTGATCGGTCCAAACCCTCAAAAGCAGCGCTGACCCAGCGTATCTTCTGGCTTTGAAGTCGGCAGGCATGCCGCGAATGGCCGAAACCCAGCGTTTTGGGACTACACTCCGCGCTGAAATTCGGCGAACACAGGGGTATGAGCATCGAGCCACGCCCCACCGCTTCGCACTTCGTCAATGGCGCCTATCTGGAAGACACAGATGGCGCGGTGATTGACCTGATCTACCCAGCCACTGGCGAGAAAATCGGCCAGGTCCATGCGGCAACCCCCGCCGTGGTCGACGCCGCGCTGAGCGCCGCGAAGGCCGCACAACCGGCGTGGGCCGCGATGACAGGCACCGAACGGGGCCGCATCCTGCGCCGCGCGGCCGATATCATTCGCGAACGCAACCGCGAGCTTTCGGTTCTTGAGACCTACGACACCGGCAAACCTTTGCAGGAGACGCTTGTGGCCGATGCGACCTCTGCCGCTGATGCTCTGGAGTATTTTGGCGGTCTCGCCGGCAGCCTGACGGGGGAACACATCCCCCTCGGTGGCGATTGGGCCTACACGGTCCGCGAGGCGCTGGGCGTCTGCGTGGGCATCGGTGCTTGGAACTACCCGACGCAGATCGCCGCTTGGAAAGGCGCTCCTGCGCTCGCCTGCGGCAACGCGATGGTCTTCAAACCGTCAGAGACCACACCGCTCTGCGCGTTGAAAGTGGCGGAGATCCTGCACGAAGCAGGGCTGCCTGCTGGGCTTTACAACGTTGTTCAAGGCATGGGCGCTGTTGGCGCTGCGCTGGTTGAGGATCCACGTGTGGCGAAAGTCTCGCTCACCGGGTCGGCGCCCACGGGCAAGCGCGTCTACGCTGCTGCTGCCGCGCAGATGAAGCACGTTACCATGGAACTCGGAGGGAAATCCCCGCTCATCATCTTTGACGACGCCGATGTGGAAGACGCCGTTTCCGGCGCGATCCTCGGGAACTTCTATTCCTCCGGTCAGGTCTGTTCGAACGGCACCCGCGTTTTCGTCCAAAACGGCATCCGCGAGGCATTCCTCAAGCGCCTGAAAGAGCGCACGGAGGCCGCCACGCTGGGCGATCCGATGGACGAGGCGACGAACTTCGGGCCCATGGTCTCGGACGCGCAAATGAAGATCGTCGAGGGCTACATCGCCAAGGGTCAGGAGGAGGGCGCAACCCTCGTCACCGGCGGCGCCCGGGCCGATCTGCCGGGCTACTTCCTGCAGCCCACGATATTTGCTGATGTGACCGACGACATGACCATCGCCCGCGAGGAAATCTTCGGGCCTGTCCTCTCCGTCCTCGATTTCGAGACCGAAGACGAGGTGATTGCGCGCGCCAACGACACCGATCTCGGCTTGGCAGGCGGGGTCTTCACCCGAGACCTCGCACGTGCGCACCGCATTGTGGGCGCGCTTGAGGCGGGGACGTGTTGGATCAACCAGTACAATCCCGCTCCGGTTGAAATGCCGTTCGGCGGCGTGAAGGGGTCAGGCGTGGGGCGCGAGAACTCCAAGATCGCGATCGAGCATTATTCTCAATTAAAAACAGTTTATGTTGGAATGCTTCCGGTCGAAGCGCCCTTCTAAGCGAATGGGTGGGGTTTTCCCCACCTTCGCCGATCCATAACTTATGCGATACTTGCGGTGGGCATCGATTTTTAAGCCCACCCCATTTTTAGACCCAAGTATTTTTGGAGAAATCGCATGTTTTTAACCTGCTCTCGCAGGCTGGCTGGCGCGTTTGCGTCATGCATGGCTTTGCTCGCGGGCCCCTCAGTGGCCCAGAATTTCGAAGGCGAATGGTCCACCACATTTGGGAAGGTCACGATCATGGACCTTCGCAATGGCGCGGATGTTGGCCCATTCTACGGCGCCTACCGCGAAAACCTCGGCATCGTGTTCGGACAATCCAACGGTACCACGGCTCGCGGCGTCTTTGTGCATGTCGATCCCGCCACGGGCGCCTTGCGTCGCGGACAGGGGAGCTTTGGCACGTTCGTCTGGACTCTCAAGGACGGTGACACCCGCTTTGACGGCGATTGGCGCTGGTCTCTCGAACCTCCCAAGGCCTCGGATGCGGATTGGTCTGGCCAACGCACGCGCGGCGCAAACAAGTTGCCTTCGGTCTACGCCGCGCTCGCTTTCGAGCATTACGCCGGCGCAGCCTCCAAGCTTCAGCCATGGCTCGCAGGCCTCGCGCCGAGTGAGGGTGTGCACGGACATTCCCATGATCATCCGCATACATCGCAATCCAAAGAACTGCCCCCAGGCCTGAAACAAGCTGCCCTGAGCGGCCGTCGTTTCGGGGGGCGCAACGCCTTCCCAACGAGCAACGGTGCTGAGCTTGCGCCCGGTCAGAATTGCCCCGTCGGCCTGTGCGTGCGCCAGCAGGGGCTGTCTGGCGTTGGTTCGAAATTCTGGCACAGCACTGACTTTCCCCTGGGCGTCTGCTGGGAGAACCCCCGCGTCGAGAACCAGACCGGACGCGCCACCACACGTATTGCCGTGGAGCGGACTTGGGCCGCGGAATCCGGTGTGAGCTTTCAGGGGTGGGGCGGTTGTCCTTCCGGTAACTACGACGGCATCCGGATCCGGATCGCCGATGATCAGCCGCACACGAAAGGCGTCGGCACTGCGCTGCGCGGGAAAGAAGACGGCATGGTGCTGAACTTCAACTTCCAGAACTGGGGCACGACCTGCGCAGGCTCGAGCGTTATCACCGGGTGCATTGAAGCCATCGGGATTCACGAATTCGGGCACGCGCTGGGCTTCACCCATGAGCACAACCGCACCGACACGACGGCTGTGGGCTGCACCGATGAACATCAAGGCACGACCGGCGATGTGAACCTGACGCCCTACGACGTCCTTTCCGTCATGGATTATTGCAACCCTCGGGCCACGGCGAGCCTGACCGCGCTCAGCTCGCTTGATATCGAAGGTCTGCGCAAAGTCTACGGTATGCCGCGCACGCGACACCACACCACCGCAGGCCTCGGGCATCGCGGCGATGGGGCAGGGCTCGCTATGGGCGATCTCGACGGCAACGGGATGCCCGAGCTCATCCTCGTGGCCCAAGATGCACCCGATGGGCCCAACAACTTCCGCTATGTGGTGATGCACGACGTGGACGCCAACGGGAACGTGGGCCGTCGTGGCCGCAACTTCCAGGTGGCGGGCATGGGCAACCGTGGTCATGGCGCAGGCGCGACGCTGGCCAATATCGACGGTGATCCACGGCCCGAGCTCTTTATTCTCAACGATAACGATGCTTCCGGTCAGAACACCTATCGTTACAAGATCGGCTACAACCTCGATGTGACCGGTCAAGCGCAGCGCTGGGTTCAGGTGACGCCTGAGGTCGACGGTTTGGGCTCGAAGAACGATGGGGCGGGCATCGCTGTGGCCGACATCGACGGCAACGGGCGCCAGGACTTGATCCTGATGTCTTATCGCGACGAGGACGGCGCCAACTACTTCAACTATCGTGTGGGCTTTGACATGGACGCCACCGGCGTACCCGGTCGGGGCTTTGCGCCGCCGGTATCGCGCACGCTGGCCTACCGCAGCGTGGGCAAGCAATCCGGGCATGGCAACAACGCCGAAGGTGCAGGCATCGTGGTCCATGACTTCGACCGCAACGGCATCCTCGACATGATGCTGATGTCCTATGACGCCCCGAACGGCGCCAATACCTTCCGCTATACGGTTGTCTTCGATCTCGACCGCGATGGACGCGGCACCAACAGCGCCATCAAGCGCCGGTTCCTCGCCGGATCGCGTGGGGATCACGCCGAAGGGGCGGGACTTGCAGCCGCGGACATTGATGGGGACGGCAACGTTGAGATCGTCATGATGGCGTATAATGCGCCCAATGGCCCCAACGACTTCCGCTTCAACATCTACCGCGATCTCTACTGATCTGAACGCATGTTCGTAATAGGACCGCGCCCTGTCGCAGGGGCGCGGTCTTTTTCTCTCGTTTCCGGGTCTGTATCCGGGCAGCCTGCCGTGAGGGCGAGGGAGAGGAATCACCGTGGAAGCAGACTACGTCATCGTCGGGGCGGGATCGGCGGGTTGCGCAATGGCGTACCGGCTGAGCGAGGCCGGGCACTCGGTCATCGTGGTGGAGTTTGGCGGCTCGGACGCCGGACCGTTCATCAACATGCCCGGGGCGCTGTCCTATCCGATGAATATGAAACGCTACGACTGGGGTTTTCAGACCGAGCCCGAGCCGCATCTGGGAAATAGGTGCCTTGCTACCCCGCGCGGCAAAGTCATTGGTGGCTCATCCTCGATCAACGGCATGATCTACGTGCGGGGCCACGCCCGCGACTTCGACCATTGGCGTGATACCGGCGCCGAGGGGTGGGGTTATTCAGACGTCCTTCCGTATTTCCAGCGCATGGAGAACTGGGACGATGGCGGCCATGGCGGCGATCCCGCTTGGCGCGGCACGTCTGGCCCGCTCCATGTGAGCCGAGGCAAGCGCTACAACCCACTGACCCAGGCATTCGTCGAAGCGGGCCGTCAGGCAGGATACAAAGTCACCCCTGACTACAACGGTGAGCAGCAAGAGGGCTTTGGCCCCTTCGACATGACGGTGCATGAAGGTCAGCGCTGGTCAGCGGCAAAAGCCTACTTGCGCCCTGCGCAGGCAACCGGGCGCTGCATAGTCGCCAACGGGCTGGCCCATAAGGTCGTCATCGAAGATGGCCGCGCCACGGGCGTGGATATGGGGGGCTACGTGATCAAAGCGAAGGCCGAGGTGATCCTCGCCGCCTCCGCCATCAATTCACCGAAGCTCCTCATGCTCTCGGGCATTGGCCCTGCGGGACATCTTGCCGAGCATGGGATTGAGGTGATCTCCGACCGTCCGGGCGTCGGTCAGAACCTGCAGGATCATCTGGAGCTCTATATCCAATACGCCGCTTCGCAGCCGGTGAGCCTCTACAAATACTGGAATCTGCTTGGCAAAGCCTACGTAGGCGCGCGCTGGATGCTGACAAAGACGGGCCCCGGCGCCTCAAACGGTTTTGAGAGCTGTGGCTTCATCCGGTCTGAGGCCGGTGTGGACTACCCGGACATCCAGTACCACTTCCTACCGCTCGCTGTGCGCTACGACGGTAAAGCCTCGGCAGAAGGCCACGGCTTCCAAGCGCATACCGGGCCCATGCGCTCTCCCTCCCGGGGGGAAATCACGTTGAAATCCGCAGACCCTCTCGAGGCGCCGCGCATCTTCTTCAACTACATGAGCCACGAGAAAGACTGGATCGATTTCCGCCGCGCCATTCGCCTGACGCGGGAAATCTTCGCGCAGGATGCCTTCAAACCCTACGTGAAGCACGAGATCCAGCCCGGCGCCGACGCGCAGACAGATGACGAGATCGACGCCTTCATCCGGGAACATGCCGAAAGCGCGTACCACCCGTGCGGGACCTGCAAGATGGGCGCGGCCTCCGATCCGATGGCAGTCGTTGACCCCGAGTGCCGCGTCATCGGCGTGGATAACCTGCGGCTCGCCGACAGCTCCATCTTCCCGCGCATCACGAACGGCAATTTGAACGCGCCCTCAATCATGACGGGCGAGAAAGCTGCTGACCACATTCTCGGGAAACGCCTGCCGCCGTCGAATGCCGAACCATGGATCCATCCGGAATGGGAAACCGAGCAGCGCTAGTGCTTGATTGTGAGCGCTAACAAAAGTAGCAACGCGCCACTGAGGAGACACGTCCATGTTCGCTGTTGGTGGTGAGAACCTGATCGATTTCGTGCAAGAGGAAGACGGCCGCGATCCGCCTTCCTATATCGCGCACCCGGGCGGATCTCCCATGAACGTGGCCATGGCCGCAGCGCGTCAGGGGATGGATAGCCATTATCTGACGCCGGTGAGCCAGGACAGCCTGGGATCGCTCATCGCCGCGCGCCTCAAAGCCGACAACGTGACCCTCGCCACCTCGCGCCGATCAGAACCGACATCGCTCGCCGTCGTTTCGCTGAAGGACGGGGCAGCCACCTATGAGTTTTACCGCGACGGCACGGCCGAACGTCAGGTGAGCCTTGAGCAGCTGCAGGACGCGGCACCCGAGGGGCTGAGCGCCTTGCACATCGGATCGCTCGCCGTGACGGGCGGCGACGACGCGCCTGCATACGAGGTCTTCCACAAGGCCTGCTTCGACGCGGGCATCTTCACAAGCTACGACCCCAACGTGCGCCCCTCTCTTACGCCTGACCGTGAGGGTTTCATCGCGCGGATGGAGCGGATCACGACCCATTCGACGCTGCTCAAACTCTCCGATGAGGATTTGAACTGGCTCTACCCGGATAAGAGTCATGAAGACGCGTTCAATTGGCTGGCCGATCACTCGGGCGCGCCCGTGGTGGTACTGACTAAGGGCCCCGATGGCGCGCTCGCACGCGCGGGTGCCGTGCGGGCTCAGGTGCCAGCGGCCCCCGTGAACCCGCTCGTCGATACTGTGGGCGCAGGGGATACGTTCATGGCGACCCTCATTCGCTTGGTCTCCGCCCGTGGGGGTGACTACAGCTATGACGAGGCCTCTCTGACCGATCTATTGCGCACGGCCTCGCAGGCTGCAGCCATCAATTGCACGCGCGCCGGGTGCCAACCGCCGACGCTGGCGGAACTTGAGGCCGCGCTGGCGAGGTGACACCCGCCGCCACCAATCCTACCTGCCTGAGCAAAACCCTTTCGCGAGGGCCGTCACACGTGTTAACACTTCGCAAAACCGGGCAGGTAGACCCGATAGCATGAGGCAGTTGATGAGTAGCCCCCACTTGGATGCGGCGCTGCGCGATGAGATTCTATCGCGCCCGGACGCTCTTCTGGAAGACAAAGCAGTCATGCGCGCGCTTGTGGCCGCGCATGAGAAAACGCTGGGCGGCAATATTGTCGACCTGCGCGGCATTGCGATGGAACGCCTTGAGGAACGGCTCGACCGGCTTGAGGAAACGCACCGCACGGTGATCGCGGCCGCCTACGAGAACTTGGCGGGTACGAACCAAATCCACCGCGCGATCCTGAAGATGCTCGATCCCGCGCAATTCGAAGACTTCCTGCGCGAGCTCTCGGGTGATGTGGCAGATATCTTGCGCGTCGATTTCGTGCGCCTCGTGCTTGAATCCGTGACCGGGAAGGACGCTGTGCTCGCCCGCTTGGGTGATGTGCTCACTGTGGCGGAACCGGGTTTCATCGATGAATACCTCGACCAGACGCGCGGCGGATCAGAGCGCAACGTGGTGCTACGACAGGTGCAGCCCGCGTCCGGCGAAGTTTACGGTGACGAGGACTGGATCCGCTCTGAGGCCTGCCTGAAGCTTGATTTCGGGGAAGGGCGCCTGCCGGGCATGCTGGTTATGGGCTCAGAAGACCCGCACCAATTCGCGCCGAACCAAGGCACTGACCTTTTGGGCTTCTTCGGCGGCGTTTTCGAGCGTTCCATGCGGCGCTGGCTGTCGTGAGGGCAGGTGGGTGAGCCTGATCTCTCCTCAAGCCCGCGACGCCCTTGAGGCGTGGCTCACGCATGAAAAGGCCCTGAAAGGCACTGCTGAAAACACGCTAGAAGCTTATTGCCACGACGTAGCCGGCTTCATCGCCTTCATGGCTGAACATCACGGCGGCGCGCAGGGGCTGGGGCCGCTGTCGCGGATTTCGATCACCGATATGCGCGCGTGGATGAGCCACGAGCGCCGCCGCGGCCTAGCGGCCCGGTCACTCGCGCGTGCGCTCAGCGCGGTGAAAACATTCTATCGCTGGTTGGCAGAGCGTGAAGGGTTCGAGCCCACCTCGGTCCTGTCTGCCCGCGCGCCCAAGTTTCAGAAGAAACTGCCACGGCCACTGGCTGAGGACGCCGCGCGGGCTGTTCTCGATACGGTCGAAACGCAAGCCAAAGAAAGCTGGATCGCCAAGCGGGACGTGGCAGTGATCACGCTGCTCTACGGCTGCGGTCTACGGATTTCGGAGGCGCTGGGCCTTACGGGCGCGGACGTGCCGTTGCCGGACACACTGCGCATCCTCGGCAAGGGTGGCAAAGAGCGTCTCGTGCCTGTCTTGCCCGCCGCGCGTCGCGCTGTGGAGGCCTATCTGGTAGAATGCCCCTGGACGCTTGAGGATGATGAGCCTCTCTTCCGCGGTGTCCGGGGCGGCAAACTTGGCCCGCGCGCGATCCAGAAAGCGATGGAAAGCACCCGGTTGCAGCTTGGTTTGCCTGCGACTGCTACGCCTCATGCGCTGCGCCATTCCTTTGCCACGCATCTTCTTGGCGCAGGTGGAGATTTGCGTGCGATCCAGGAATTGCTTGGACACGCGTCGCTCTCAACAACACAGGCTTACACCGCCGTCGACACCGCGCGATTGATGGAGGTTTATGATGCCACCCATCCGCGCGCGTCACGCTAGGGTTGCAGCCTGACGTGCCATGCTCCATGACGGGCTCATGACACAGCTGAAGGCGCTTAGCGTCCACCTCTTCACAGCCACTGGCGCCGTTTTCGCGATGCTTGCGCTGCTGGCCGCGACCGAGGCCAAATGGGATCTGATGTTCCTGTGGCTCGTGGTGGCCTTCATCGTCGATGGGATCGATGGGCCCTTGGCGCGCTATTACAATGTGAAGACAAACGCCCCGCAGTTCGACGGGGTGCTTCTTGATCTGATCATCGACTACCTGACCTACGTCTTCATTCCGGCCTATGCGCTTTATGCTTCGGGCCTGATGTTTGGGTGGACAGGGTGGGCTGTTCTCATCGTCATCACCTTCGCCTCGGCCATGTATTTCTGCGATACCCGCATGAAAACGAAGGATAATTCCTTCTCGGGCTTTCCGGGCTGCTGGAATATGGCAGTGATCGTGATCTTTGCTGTTGAGCCTAACTATTGGGTGACGCTCGGTCTTGTTGTCGCGCTTGCGCTGGCGATGTTCTTGCCGCTGAAGTTCATCCACCCGGTGCGCACGGCGCGCTGGCGGCCGCTGTCTTTGCCCATGGCTCTTGCTTGGACTTTCTTCGCGGGCTGGGCCGCATGGGTGAACTTTGACCCGGCGAGTTGGGCCCAAACGGGACTGCTGATGACGACGGCTTATCTGCTCTGCGCTGGCATCGCGCAGCAGATCATCCCGGCTAAATAAGAAGGCCGCCTGCGCCTTCGAGCTTCAAGAGCTCTACCTTCGTCTCGACCCCGCCTGCGCCGGAAAATCCACCTAGCGAGCTTGCACCCAAGACGCGGTGACAGGGCACAAGGGTCGGTATTCGATTGGCGCCGCAAGCCTGCCCTGCCGCTTGCGCGGAGACGCCAATCTCCTTCGCCAAATCCCCATAGGTGCGCGTTTCCCCATAGGGAATATTGAGCAGCGCATTTTGAAAGATCGCCTGAAAGTCACCGGGGCCGAGCCTCATCGGAAGATCAAAAGCGGTCAGTTCGCCTCGGAAATAGGCGCTCAATTGTAGGGCTGCGTCGTGGAGCACTTTAGGCGTTTGATCGGTGAGCTCCGGCCCCTCTTGCCAGTCGAGGCCAGTAATCTGCCCATCTTCTGCCCAGAGCTGCAAAGGGCCGAGAGGGCTTTCAATTCCCACAGATTGTGGCTGCTGCGTCATGCGCCCACTATGGCTGGCCGCGCGCCTGAACCAAATCCTAATTAAGACTAATTTATAATCGCTTATGCCATATAGACGATCAAAAAATAGGCATTAAGCAATGTGGCGCCAAATTGAGCACCCCTTGCGATGCCCGCCTGTTTTCACAGCAGTCCGAATCCGCCTTAAGCGCGCCAACATCCGATTTTTATCAGGGGGAGGGATAAACATGGTCGGAGCGGATACCGCCTGGATCATCGTCGCCACAGCGCTCGTGCTGTTCATGACATTGCCGGGGCTTGCGCTTTTTTTCCGGGGGACTTGTTCGGTCACGCAACGTGCTGAGCGTCTTCATGCATTGTTTCACCATCGCGTGCTTGATGAGCGTGCTGTGGCTCGCGTTGGGCTATTCCATCGCTTTCGGTGACGGGAACGCCTACTGGGGCGGCCTGGGCGAAGCGTTCTTGAGCGACGTCGATGCTGACACCTTGTCAGGCACCATCCCTGAGGTCCTGTTCTTTGCGTTCCAGATGACCTTCGCAATCATCACGCCTGCGCTCATCGTGGGCGCCTATGTAGTACGGCTTCGTGGTGATCTTCTCGGCGCTTTGGATGCTCCTGTGCTACGCGCCCGTGGCGCATTGGATCTGGGGCGGTGGCCTGCTGGCTGGCGCGGAATGGTCGCTCTTTGAAAACGGCGTGAACGACTTTGCTGGCGGCATCGTGGTGCACCAGACGGCAGGTATCGCGGCGCTGATCCTTGCAGCCTTCCTTGGCCCGCGCTCGGACAAGTCTAAGCCCCCGCACAACCGGGGCATGGTCATGATCGGCGCAGCGATGCTCTGGGTCGGCTGGTTCGGCTTTAATGGCGGTTCCCAGCTCGCAGCCGATGGCGGCGCGGCGATGGCCCTCACCGTCACGCATATCTCGGCCGCTGCAGCGTCCCTGACTTGGGCCCTGTGGGAGCGTATTCGCTACGGCAAAGCCTCCCTCGTGGGCATGGTCACCGGGACGATCGCGGGCCTTGCGTCTATCACGCCGGCCTCTGGCTCGGTCGGTCCCATTGAGGCGCTGATCATTGGCTCCGTCGCCGGTGTGCTCTGTCAGGAGCTCTGCGGCTTTGTGAAGAACGCCATGAACATTGACGACACGCTCGATGTCTTCGCCGTGCACGGCGTGGGCGGCATGTTCGGCATTCTGATGCTGGTGGTCTTCGGCCACGCGGGCATCGTTGAGCAGGACGGCGGCCTCATCGTGGTGGGTATCTTCACCGCGGTCATGACGACGGCGATCATCCTCGTGACGAAGATGATCACGCCGTTGCGTGCCAGCACGGAGGACGAAACGACGGGCCTCGACCTCTCCGCCCATGGAGAGCGTGCTTACGATATGTCGAGCTAAGGCTTAGCCAGCCTTATCGGACCACGGGCCGCCTCGGGATCAACGGGGCGGCCCTTTTGTGTGGCGAGGAGGCCTTCTGCCTTCGCCAGCGATCGAACGCGGGGCATGAGCGGGCGCCAGTCGTCCGCCACGCGCCACGCCACTTCAGCAGGGCAAAACGACTTGGGCGCCCGCGTCTCCGCGAGCGCCCAGAGCGTGTCGATAATCTCGGCGTCCGTCGCCATCAGCCGTTGAGTTCGGCAAGCGCCTCAGAACAGCGTTTGCAGACGTCTTTCGGCTCGTACTGACCGACCTCGGTGAGGATCTTCCAGGACCGCTGGCACTTGTTGCCTTCGGCCTTCTTGAAGACCACGCCCACGCCGTCGGTATCTTCGAGCGTGAAGGCACCCTCGGGCGCCTCGCCCGCGATCACCTCGATCTGGGAGGTGATGCAGACGTCCTCAAACTCGACAGAGTTCAGGATCGCAGCCGTATCCGCGTCTACATAGACCTGCGGGGCGGCTTCCAGGGAAGAACCGATCGTCTTCTCCTGACGCTCAACCTCAAGCGCGCCCGTTACAACGCGGCGGACGCGGCGGATGGTGGCCCATTTCGCGGCGAGGTTCTCGTTGATCCAGTCCGCGGGTGTCTCCGGGATGTCTTCGAGGTGGATAGAGCCTTCGCCGCCGGAGCGCTCAAGCCAAACTTCTTCCATCGTGAAGACGAGGATCGGCGCGAGCCAGGTGTTGAGCCGCTCGAGGATCAGGTCGAGCACGTAACGCGCGGCCTCGCGGCGGTTCGTTGTGCCGTCGCAGTAGAGCGCATCCTTGCGGATGTCGAAATAGAAGGCCGAAAGCTCCACCGTCGAGAAGTTGAAGATCGTCTGGAAGACGTTCTGGAAGTCGAAGCGCGCATAGCCTTCGCGGACTTGACCGTCGATCTGGGCGAGGCGGTGCAGCACCCAACGCTCAAGCTCGGGCATATCTGCCACGTCCATCGCCGCCGTACCCTCCACGCGCGAGCCCAGCAGATAGCGGAATGTGTTGCGCAGGCGGCGGTAGCTGTCGGCCACGCCTTTCAGGATCTCCGGCCCGATACGCTGGTCGGCGGTGTAGTCCGTCTGAGCGACCCAGAGGCGCAAGATATCGGCGCCGTATTGCTTCACGACCTCATCGGGCACGATCGTGTTCCCGATGGATTTCGACATCTTCATGCCCTTCTCATCGAGCGTAAAGCCATGGGTGACCACGTTGCGATAGGGCGCGCGGCCCGTGGTGCCGACGGACTGCAAGAGCGAGGAGTGGAACCACCCGCGGTGCTGGTCGGTGCCTTCCATGTAGACGTCGGCGATACCGTCATCGGTGCCGTCTTCGCGGTCGCGCAGGGTGAATGCGTGGGTGGAGCCGGAGTCAAACCACACGTCGAGGATGTCCATGACTTGCTCATAGGCGTCCGCGTCCACGATGCCGCCGAGGAAACGCTCCTTCGCGCCATCCTCGTACCAGGCGTCTGCACCCTCAGTTTCAAACGCCTCGGCGATGCGGGCGTTGACCTCTTCATTGCGCAGAAGGAAATCCTCATCCGTCGGCAGCGCCCCCTTCTTCGTGAAGCAGGTGAGCGGCACACCCCAGGCACGCTGGCGGGAGAGAACCCAGTCCGGGCGCTGCTCCATCATCGAATGAAGACGGTTGCGGCCGGCCTTCGGCGTCCATTTGACGTTGTCGATCTCGGTCAGCGCACGCTCGCGGATCGTGGTGCCGTGCTGGTCCTGCCCGTCGCCCACCGGCTTGTCGATCGCCGCAAACCACTGCGGCGTGTTGCGGTAGATAACCGGCGCTTTCGAGCGCCACGAATGCGGGTAGGAGTGGTGGATTTTACCACGTGCCAAGAGGCCGCCCACTTCGACCAGCTTGTCGATGACGGCCTTGTTCGCGTCACCTTCCTTGCCCTTGCGGGACAGGATGTATTTACCGCCAAAGAAGGGCAGGTCCGCGCGGAAGCCGCCGTCGTCCATGACGTTGTAGGTGATCACTTGATCTAGCATTCCAAGGTCGCGGTAGAGCTCATATTCCTCCATCCCGTGGGACGGCGCGCAATGAACGAAACCCGTGCCTTCGGTGTCCGTCACAAAGGGTGCGGCACGGAAATCGCGCTCATCATCCCACTCACCGTTTGAGCCATCGGCATCTTTCAACGGATGATAGAGGCCTTGAATGGAAGAGACATCAACGACGCGAACAAGCTCGAAGCCATCTTCTGCGATACGGGCATTAGAAAAGACGTCCTTTGCAAGAGCGGTCGCAACAAGGATTTTTTCGCCCTTTGCAATCCAATTGTCTTCAGGGAC
Source organism: Paracoccaceae bacterium (assembly GCA_022448245.1). Lineage (GTDB taxonomy): Bacteria > Pseudomonadota > Alphaproteobacteria > Rhodobacterales > Rhodobacteraceae > Shimia_B. Next base: position 154,849 of record JAKVCO010000006.1, on the reverse strand, counting down.
ATCAGCAGTTACGCGGAATACACCGTACTCAATGTTGTCACCGTAAACGACGGCTTTGTTTGAGGGGATCGTCCAAGGAGTAGTTGTCCAGATTACGACGCTAGCACCTTGCAAGGCGGCATAGTCAGCCTCAACCTTCGCCATTACTTCTTCACTTGGTTCAGTGAGTTTCCCAGTTTCCTCGTCAACCCCGCCGGCGATTGCTCCAAAGAGACGCGAAATCGCAAACTTCACCCAGATCGTGAAGCTGTCCTTGTCGTGGTATTCGACCTCTGCTTCGGCGAGCGCTGTCTGCTCCATCGGCGACCACATCACGGGCTTGGAGCCCTGATAGAGTGTGCCGTTCATCAAGAATTTCATGAATTCCTCGGCGATGACGCGTTCGGCGTGGAAGTTCATCGTGAGGTAGGGGTTTTCCCAATTGCCGGTGACGCCCAGACGCTTGAATTCCTCGCGCTGGATATCGACCCAGCCTTCGGCGAATTTCCGGCACTCCGCGCGGAATTCGTTGATCGGCACGTCGTCCTTGTTGCGGCCCTTCTTGCGGTACTGCTCTTCGATCTTCCACTCGATGGGGAGGCCGTGGCAGTCCCAGCCGGGGATGTAGCCCGAGTCAAAGCCCATCATCTGGTGCGAGCGGACGATGATGTCTTTGATGGTCTTGTTGAGCGCGTGGCCGATGTGCAGGTGGCCGTTCGCGTAGGGTGGGCCATCATGCAGCGTGAATTTCGCGCGGCCGGGGCGCTTGCGCAGGGTGTTATAGACCTGCAGGTCTTCCCAGCGCTTGAGCCAATCGGGCTCGCGCTTGGGCAGGCCAGCGCGCATGGGAAATTCTGTTTCAGGCAGGTTCAGGGTGTCTTTGTAGTCAGACATTTTACGGCTCTCGAATTGGAGATTGGCTCTTAAGGAAAAACAGAAAACCCGGCGGCCTGACGCGTCAGACGACCGGGCTCGTAATTCGCTTATTTATGCGTAGGTGAGCCATGTTGGATGGGCTTATAGGCGCGCGGGCAAGGCGGGGCAAGCGAGGGTGTTTTTGGTGTGGTGCGCGTAGGGCAGCCCGCGTCTTGTGGCGGGTGCTATCCATTGAAAGAGTAGCCCGGTGGAAACACCGGGCAGCCCCCGATCTCCCCCACGGGAGGGGGGCGTTCTTGCTCAGGGCCAGATACCCGTTGATGAATTCCCACACGCGGCTGATCACGACGGAGCCTTCGCCAACCGCGCTCGCCACGCGTTTCACGGAACCCGCGTGGACATCACCCACAGCGAAGATGCCGGGGTTGGACGTCGAGTAGGCTGAGTTCGTGCCGACGTCCACGCCTGTCTTCACAAAGCCCTTGTCGTCGAGCTCCACCAATCCGCTTAGCCAAGCGGTGTTCGGCGCAGCGCCCACCATGATGAAGAGGCCGCAGGTGTGGATATTGCTCTCCTCTCCGGAGGCCTTGTTGATGACGGTGATTTCTTTGAGGAAGTCGCCACCCGTTTAGGGAACGAAGCTCCGTCTGGTAGTGGATCGTGATGTTGAGACCAGCCTCGAGCCGCGAGGACAAGTAATCCGGCATCGACGCCGCCAGCGACGTGCCCCGCACGAGAAGATGCACATGGCGTGCTGAGCGGCTCAGATACATTGCCGCCACCGATGATCACGGCATCCGTGTCGCGGCAGTACCGCGCCTCAACCTCAGTCGCGGCATAGTAGATGCCTGCACCTTCGAATGTCTCGAGCCCCTCAATTGGCAATCGTCGGTACTGGACACCTGTGGCCACCACGAGTGCGCGGGCGCAGACGACCATGCCGTCGGCAAGCTCAATATCGAACCTCCTTTTGCGGTCATGATCGTGGGTGGTGACGCCCACAGCGCGCCGAGGCACGGCGAAGCAGGTGCCGAGCTTCATGGCCTGCACTTCGCCGCGTCAGACGAGGTCACCGCCGGAAATGCCGGTGGGAAAGCCCATTTAGTTTTCGATCCGCGAAGAGGTGCCGGCCTGCCCGCCGATGGTGCTATCTTCCAGCACCAAAGCCGACATGCCTTCAGAACCGGCATAAACGCCCGCGGCGGTACCGGCAGGCCCTGCACCAACGATCAGCACATCGCAAATCTCATGATCCTCCAGCACCAGATCGAGCCCGAAAAGCTGGGCGATCTTTTGCGGCGTGGGGTCATCGATGGCTTGCTTGTGGCCGTAGAGCACAGCGGGCTCCGAGGGGTTATGGAACACTCTGCGGAGACCTCTAGTGCTTCGCCAGAACCAATCTCAAACGAGCGATAGGGGAATTTGTTGCGCCCCGCGAAGGCTGCGATCTGGCGGATGTTGCGGTCCACATCGGCGCCGATCAATACGAGCGCCGCATCCTGGCTTTCCAGCAAGCGCCGGCGACGCGCAGCCATGACTGTGATCAAAAGATCTGAGAGCTCCGGGATCTGGCTCATGAGTTCGAGCATCGCCTCGCGCGGCACATGCAGCACGCGGGAAGCCTGCACCGTGCGGCAGCCCATCATGGCAAGCCCGCCGTTGAGGAAGGATATTTCGGAAAAGAATTGCGTCGGTCCGAGGGTGGCGCCGCCTTAGTGTTCGCCGGTTATGGGTGCACAGCCTCCATCTCCCCCTCTTCGATGTAGAGGAACTCGGTGATGGGTTGGTCCAGTTTGACCAGCAGGTTTCCCGGCTCGTGCTCCTTCGTCTCACCGAGCTCTCGCATCCGCGCCACATGCGCCTCCTCGATAGGGCGGCGCTGATAGGTGGTGAGATCAATGGCGAGGGATTCCATCAGTCATCGTTTTCAAAAAGTCCCGTGAGGGCCCGGCGCACCAAGGCGGTCACGCCCGGCCGGGTCTCTGTCTGGAAGGGCAGGGGCCTGCACACCTCCATAGCTGCGACGCCCACGCGTGCGGTCAAGGCGCCGTTGACGAGGCCTTCGCCAAAACGCCGCGATAGCTTGCCCAAAATGCTTCCCCCTGCGAGCGAGCCCAACATGTCATCGCCGATCGCCACGGCGCCGGTTGCAACTAGATGCGCCAGCACCGATCGCGTCAGGCGCCATGCGCCCAACGTGCCCGAACGCCCGCCGTAGATTTCGGCAATGCGGCGGATCATGCGCAGGTTGATCGAAAGCGCGGTGAGCACGTCGACGAGGGCCAAGGGCACGAGCGCCGTGACAGTGGCGACCTGACGAGCAGATGCCTCCACCTCGCGCGTGGCGGCATCGTCGAGAGGCTTGAGGATTTCGCGTTCGGCGAGGCTTAGAAGGCCATCGGAGTCAATGATTTCGCCTTGGCGCTCGGCAAAGCGCGCGCGGCCCCATTCCGTGTCGGGCCGTGAACGGTAGAGGCGGTTGAGATCGGTGGCGACCCCACGCGCGGCGGCGAGGTCTTCACGACTGAGCGCGGCTTCTGCGCGGGAATGCAATTTGTCGATGCGCCCGAGCCGCGCGAAGGCGGCAAACTCTCGAACCGCGATGACCAGAGCGACGAGCACGAAAGCCGCGATCAACCCTGTCGCCGCATAGCCAAGGATGGGGTCCGTGGTGACAAGCTCGGTCACCCGGTTCCACGCTGCCAGCGAGATGAAGAAGCCGAAGATGCCGAAGAAGAGCGACCAGAACCACCGTGCGAGCCGTGACTTCGGTCGCGCGGCCAATGTCGCCACGGTCTGCATCGCAGCACCCGATGGCACCCGCGTGTCGGTGGCTTCCGGGACGGGCGGTGCCTCCGAAGGTGAGGGCGATGGCGTGTCGCCATCAAGCTCAATAAGAACGGGGCCTTTGCTCATGGCAGGCGGTCTCCCAAAAGGAACTCGGCAGCCTTATCGAGCCGAATATGTGGTGGCCCGTCGCCCGGGCTGATGTTTTGAACAGGCGGCTTGAAGCGCATCACTTCGACCTCGCCAAAGGGCCATGTGTCAGCGCCCTCGCGCGCCGGGGCAAGGATGCGCTTGGGGTCTTCGGGCAGCTCACCGGGATAGAACGCGGCGCGCTTGCCCTGCTCCGTGGTGCCTTGGACGGCCAAAAGCTGATTTCCGTTATGGTCGATCTCGGTCTCGGTCGTTGTGCGCAGTGAGGCGATAGATAGCGCTGCAGTTTCAGCGCCAGCAAAACGGGCGCGGTCGCGCGCTTCGCGGGTCAGCGCCTCCATGATCGCGGACAGGCGTTTGTGCTGTGCATGATGCAAATGATCGGCCTTGGTCGCGGCAAACAGGATGCGATCGACCCTGCGCCCAAGAAACAGAGAACTGAGCCAAGCGTTGCGCCCGGGCCGGAACGCGCTGAGGATATCGGCCATGGTCTCACGCGTGGCTTCAACAGCCTGCGGGCCGTCATGGATCGCGCCCAGCACGTCGACCAGCACAACCTGGCGATCAAGACGCGCAAAGTGATCGCGGAAGAAGGGCTTCACGACCTTGGCCTTATAGGCCTCGTAACGGCGCTCCATCTCACGGCGCAGCGTTTTGCGGCCACGCTCGCCCGGTTGCATTGGCGCGAAGGTTAGAACGGGCGACCCCTCCAGCTCGCCGGGTAGGAGGAAGCGTCCCGGTGTGCAATCTGCATAGCCTGCCTCGCGCGCTGCTTTGAGCCCTTCGGTAAAAGTCGATGCGAGCCTTTGGGCCAAGGGTTCGTCATAGTCGGGCGCCGCAGGTAGCTCCGCCAAGGCTGCCTTGAAAGACGCATGTTCTGCGCGCCGTTCCACTTTGCCCAGCACATCCTCCGACCAGTCATCGAAGCTTTTGTCGAGTAGCGCGAGGTCCAACAGCCACTCGCCCGGATAGTCCACGATATCGAGATGGATCGTGCGCGGCCCCGAAAAAGAGCCCATGAACCCGCCCGGCTGCACGCGAAGTGACAAGCGCAATTCGCTGACAGCGCGGGTGCTTTGCGGCCAATGCGGCTCGGTCCCCGTCATGGCGCCCAGATGTGTCTCGTAGTCGAAACGCGGGATCGTGTCGTCCGGCTGTGGCTGCAGATAGGCATGGGTGATACGACCCGTCGAAGCCGCCAAGAACTGGTGCATCCGCCCCCGATCCAGAAGGTTCGCGATGAGCGAGGTGATAAAAACCGTTTTACCTGCGCGGCTTAGCCCTGTCACACCAAGTCTGATTGTGTGATCGCTGAACAACCCCGTAATCCCATCAGTTACTGTTCCGACCGAGCGGGAAACCCCGTCGGATATCGTATCTATGACCACTCACGCCCCCTATGTCGCCGGGCCAAGATAGGGTCAGCCGCGGTCTATGCCTATAGCTGGCGGTCAAATTCCCCTCCGTTGCCATCGCCGTAAAGGAGGGCTAGCAGGCGCATATGCCGCGTTATGCCTTGAGGATCGAATACAATGGAGCGCCGTTTGCCGGATGGCAGCGGCAGGCCGATCAGCCGTCCGTACAAGGCGCGCTGGAGGCTGCTTTGGCAAAGCTCGAACCTGATGTCCCTTCGGTTGCAGCGGCAGGGCGCACGGATGCGGGCGTCCATGGCTGGGGGCAGGTGGCTCAGGCTGATCTTCAAAAGGGCTGGGATCCGTTCCGACTCTCTGAAGCGCTGAACTATCACCTGAAACCCGCGCCCGTTGCCGTGACCGCCTGCGCTCTTGCGCCGACGGAAGACTGGCACGCGCGCTTTTCAGCGGTTGAGCGTGAATACCTCTTCAGGTTGGTGACACGGCGTGCGCCGGTCACGATGGATGCGGGGATCGTCTGGCATGTCGCCCGCGAGCTCGAGCTTGCGCCCATGCAAGAGGCGGCGGCGCACCTTATCGGCAAGCACGATTTCACCACCTTCCGGTCCTCGATCTGTCAGGCGGCCTCGCCGCTCAAAACGGTCGATGAAATCACCATTGTCGAACAGGACTACCCCGGTGGCCGCGAGTTCCGCTTTAAGGTCCGTGCGCGGAGTTTCCTGCATAACCAGGTGCGCAGCTTTGTGGGCACATTGGAGAGAGTGGGGGCAGGATCTTGGGCGCCGCACCGCGTCAAGGACGCGCTAGACGCGCGCGACCGCAGCCAATGTGGGCCTGTATGCCCGCCCGAGGGTTTGGCGCTGGCGCGTGTGACGTACCCTGTGGATCCGTTTCAATCTTGATCGGCGCCTTGTCCGGCCCCGCTGCGCGAGGCGTCAGTGGCAGGGACATAAGTGTTTGCCGCGTATTCGTCCAAACTCGCAATCTGATCGGCCCGGGGCATGCCTCCGGATGCTTGGGATGCAGTCTCACTTAGTGCGAAGTGCCAGTCTGCGCCTTCGCGCGTGGTGGCGACGGACGTGCCATGCAGGTAGCAATCGATCAGCGTAGGTTCATCGAGGTCGCGCAGTGTGACGCGGGTGACCCCTGAATGAAGCGCCTCAGGCACGTGGCAGAGCGCCTGTATGGCGCGCGCCTTAGCGATTGTCAGTGTCGTCCCGTCACGATGCATCTCGATCTCGGTCCACGGAGCCTTGAGGCTGCGCAAAAGCGCATCAAAGGCCGCAGCCCCACCGTGACGCCCTAGCGCACGTCCCAGATCTTCGGCATGGCCAAGGGGCAAGCCCGCGCCGCGACCAGCTTTGAAAACAATGGCTGTGAGCTCCGCACGGGAGAACGCTAGAGGCTGGGTAGCCATGGCACGTCGTGTCCGATTTCATCGCGCAACGGCAGCCCTTGGGCGAGCGTCACGCGTGTCCAGAGCTTTGATTTGGGGTCGAAACGGGTGGCCCCAAAGAAAGATAGCTTCGCGCGCAAAAGGTGGATCGGGGCGGCTTCCTCGCCGATCAGATTGGCGCGGATTTCGCCGTAATCGTGGCGGGCTAGGTGCTGGATGCGCCTTGCGATGGCGCGATGCTCCGGCGCGCGCGCAAGGAAGGTGAAACAGGGCTCGGCATCGTCAGGCAGCGCGGCATGGAGCGATTGCATGGCGCGCGCTGTATCCAGTGGGCTTTCGCGATCCGCGCCGGGCTCCTCATGGCGCGCACCCAGCCGCGGTTCGAGCTTTTCTTCAGAGACATACCAGAACTGGGCCGTCGTCGATTTGCAGTCGAAATCAGGCTCCAGTGCCCAGGCGCATTTTTCCTCGATCAGCGCGCGCAGTTCCGCACAGGTCATGGCCCCATCGAGTGCGAGGTCGAGTTGCGTGGCCATCCCTTCGGTGGAGAGTTCTACGCTGTGATCAAAGGGCTCAAGGATCCAGGCGGCGGCGAGCTCCTCCAGCGCGGGGCTGCCTTGCTGGGCGCGGGCAAAGGCGCGTTTCAGCCCGCCGTCGGCGCAAAGGCCATCGCGTGTGAGGGGGGTGAAGAAGTCGTCCCATTCGCGGCGTAGATCGCGAATCTCATCCATCGCGTCTTCGTCCGCCACCTCCCAGCTCGCCAGATAGGCGGCAGCCTCCGCGCCGCGTGCCAAGAGCGTATCGGCCTCGCCAGCCGTTACCGTAGGCTTCGACAATACCGCGCTGATCGCAGTCTCACGGGCATGGAACCAAGCATGCAAGAGCTGCGGATGGGAGACGAGGAACGGCGCCATCCCCAAGCCGGTTGCATTGCCAACCCCGAGGAAGCGTTTGATGTTTCTGTCTATTTCGGCGCCACCCAAATGCTCGGCGAGGTCATGGGTGAACCCGCGGATGAGCCAGACGGTGAGCATTTCTGCCGCGAAGGGGCCCGAGAGGCCGGGCCGCTGATCGTAAGCAGTGCGGTCCGCGAGCCCGAATTTCCCATTCCCGTAAACGGCGGTGGTGCGCATCAGGTATCCGCAATCCGCGATCTGATCCCGCTCTGGCTGGCGCCCGTTGCGCAGCGCCTCGACCACATGGGTGAAAAGGCGCACGGATTTGTTCGCCCGGCTCAGCACCAGTTCCTGCGCCGTGAGGCGGCCAGCTTCCTGATGGGGCACGTTTTCCTTCAGGCGGGTGATGTCTGCGTCGTCTGGCACCCCATCAAAGAGGACAAAGGCCGCGTCCCACGCCGTCGCGATAACGCGGTCGGAGCGGTCTTCGTCAGCCAGATGCTGGCTGAACGCAATGAGGGAATAGGCATAGCCGCCGAGGGTGACCGTGTAGACAGCGTGTCCGTGGCCTTGCTCGTTCACGTCCCAAACGGGGCGGGTAATGCTCGCCTCAAATCGCGCCAAATCGCGCATCAATTGCCGCAAGAACGATAGGCGCGATGGTTGCATCACGCCCATATGTCCGAGCGACAGAACCTTTTCGGGTTTTCTCAAGGGGACGTTCATGGGGCCGGTCCAAAGCTGTTAGCCATGAAGCGGTACCAGTTTTCGCCGAGGAGCGCATCAGTTTCAGCCGCGTCAAAGCCACGCTCTCTAAGCGCCGCGGCGATGCCGTGAAAATCCGTGTTCGACCGGAACCACGCGGGCTGCGCGCCAAAAGCCGCGTCCTCGCGTTCTTTTTTCCAGCGGCCGTCTCGCATCCAGGCGAGGGCCTCATCGGGCTGGTCTTGGCAAAGGTCCGACCCGATGCCTATTCCTGCCGTGCCGTAGGTGTCAGCCACGCGGGCGACCATCGCGGTGAAGTCCTCAATCGTGCAATCGGCGCCGTTCGCCAGATGAAGCGGGTAGAGCGAGAAACCGAGCATGCCGCCCGTCTCAAAGAGCGCTTTGAGCGTGTCAGGCGCCACATTGCGCGGCACGTCGTGCCAGTCAGCGGGATTGGCATGGGTGATCGCGATGGGGCGAGCAGAATGTTCGATCGCTTCGAGGCGCGAGCGGTCGCCCGAGTGGCTCATGTCGATCACAAGACCCACGCGGTTCATTTCGCGCACCGCTTCACGGCCCATATTGGTCAGGCCGCTGTCCTGCGCTTCATAGCACCCCGCGCACAGAAGCGACTGGTTGTTGTAGCTTAGCTGCATGAAGCGCAGTCCAAGCTGGTGCACAATTTCGATAAGACCGAGGTCATCTTCGATCGGGGCCGGGTTCTGAGCCCCGAAAAATATCGCCGTGCGTTTGGTTTCCATCGCGGTCGCGATATCAGCAGCCGAAGTTGCCCGCAGGATCAGGTCCGGATGCGCCTCAAAGAGGCGGTTCCACTCGGACAAAGCGGCGACGGTGTCCCGAAAGCCCTCGTGGTAGGACACCGTGATATGAACGGCGTCCACACCCCCGGCCCGCATCTCTTCGAAGATGGTCTCGGAGGGGTTGATGAACTGAAGCGCGTCTATGCGTGGCGGTCTCATGGGGCGGAGTGTGCCCACGGTTGCGACGGGCGCAAGCTATTTCGCGAGGATATCCTTAAGCGAAGAAATCAGCGCCCCCCCTGTCCTGCGGCGGGGGCCGAGGCGTCGAGCGACGCCCAAAGGCCGGTGTCGGCAGAAACGCTGTGGCGCGACACCACTTTCAGGCGTGGCGCTGGCCCCGTTTTCAGAAGCGCGGTGCTGACAACGCCGAGGGCTTGGCCGGCACGGATGGCGCGGTCCGCCTCCCGCCGGCTGGCGCGCATGAGGCGCTGAGGCCGTGGATTGCGCAGGATCATGCGCCAGGCATCATGCTCTTTCTGCGTCACAGCCAAGAGCGGCAGCGCAGCCAGATCGCTGGCGGAAAGACCGGACCCAAATTTAGCATTCTCGCTCCCAACTGCGGCCCATGTGTCCGCAAACAGGTGCGTATGCTCGCGGTCCTCGCCCGCAGGCGTTTCCGTAAGGGTGAGAGAGGCGTGCGACCAACTTGGAACAAAGCTCACCTCACCCCCAATGGCCCTGATCAGGGGAGAGAGAAGGGCGCCGGTGGGACCGGCCGGTAGGCAACTGTCAGGCACGGCGCAAAGCCCGCGCTTTTTGGAATTTCCCATGCCTGTGCCATTCGACTGGTCCCTCGATCGGTTTTCCCATGCAAAGCGCGGCTGCCAACCGGTGCAGCTCCTACCCCGGTCGGAGAAGCAACACTAAGCACGCCAACAATGGGCCAGTGCGTCTAAAATTTGGTAAATTCCGGCAGTTGATCTAAGCAAAGGCATGGATGCCAAGCGTCTCACCCTGACCGGGCCCTGGATGGGGCGGTACAATTACGTCAGCGCCGCGATGAAACCTGTCGCGTTCAATGCGACGTTGCTCGATGAGGATGGGAACATCTCGGGCGAGACGATCGAACCCAACACCTTTTCCGACCAAAATCTTGATGCGTTGATCGCGGGCATTATTGGGGTGCGCGAGGAAACCTGGTTGAGATTCACCAAGGCATATTCGGACTTCGATGGACCCAAGATTGACTACGAAGGGCGGGTGAACGCTACATTCACCCGCGTAGACGGCACTTGGAGCTTTACAGAGATGCCGTGGCAGCACGGCACCTTTGTGTTGATCAGAGATGCCGTGGCCGTGGACGCGGAGCGCAGACGCACCCGCGTCGCGTCTGAGGGCCTTAAACGATCTTGATACCCGCGGTTGCGGCGTCTTTCAGGAACGCATCGAGACCTTTGTCCGTCAGCGGATGTGCCACCAGCTTTTTGATGACCTCCGGCGGCGCGGTGATCACGTCGGCTCCGATGAGAGCGCTGTCTTGCACGTGGTTGACCGAACGGATCGACGCGGCAAGGATTTCGGTCTTGTAACCGAAGTTGTCGTAGATCGTGCGAATGTCCTGGATCAGCTCCATCCCGTCGAGAGAGATATCGTCGAGACGCCCGATGAAGGGCGAAATGAAGCTCGCGCCTGCTTTGGCTGCAAGAAGCGCCTGGTTCGCGGAGAAGCACAGCGTGACGTTCACCATCTTGCCTTCGTTGGTGAGCACGTTGCACGCCTTCAGACCGTCCCAGGTCAGGGGCAGTTTAACCGCGATGTTGGAGGCGATTTCAGCAAGACGACGGCCCTCAGTGATCATCGCATCGGCTTCGGTCGCCACAACTTCAGCGCTCACAGGGCCCTCGACGAGATCACAAATCTCTTTGGTGACTTCGAGAATATCGCGACCGGATTTCTTGATGAGAGACGGGTTCGTGGTGACGCCGTCGACGAAGCCCAGCTCATGTAGCTCACGGATCGCGTCGATCTCAGCGGTGTCTACGAAGAATTTCATGTTAGGCCTTTCGGTCAGGGTTGGGTTCGGATCGGGGTCGGTGTACATCAGGGAATCCATGGCCGAAACCCCCAGCACCCAGATTATGGTACCGCTAACATGACTCTGTTTGAGAGCCATGAGGGCGGATATTTTGCTGAAGGAGAGCTTGTTGCCGTCCTGACGACGCAACCTTTGGGTCGCCCGCTCGATTACAAAGCGCCAGAGGGCGGCTGTTGGACGGGGGCCTTTGTTGAGGTGCCGCTTGGGCCGCGCAAGGTGCTTGGGGTGGTTTGGGGGCCCGGCGCTGGTGACTTTGACTATGATCGCGTGCGGGGTGTGTCGCGGGTAATTGATGCCACGCCCATGAGCAGCGAAATGCGTAACTTCATTGTGCGTGCGGCCGAATACACGCTGACGCCTTTGCCTGCGATGCTGCGTTTGGCGATGCGCGCACCCGGTCTCGGCGATCCGCCATCCATGCGCCATGTCTACCGGCTGGGGACGGGCGAGCCCGACAGGAGCACTGCCGCGCGGGAGCGCGTTCTGAATGTTCTCCGCGACTACGGCGGGTTGGCCTTTACGCTCAAGGAGCTTGCCGACAACGCTGATGTGTCGTCCTCGGTGGTCAAAGGGCTGGTGAAGCAGGGGGTGGTGTTGGAGCAGGCCTCGCCCCGTGATCTGCCTTTCCCGAGACTGGACCCTGATCTGCCCGGAAAAGAGCTGTCCGACGATCAAGCGCGAGCCGTCGCCGCACTGAGCGGAGGTCTTGGAAGCGGTGCCTATGCCACCACGCTGCTCAAAGGCGTAACCGGATCGGGCAAGACAGAGGTTTATCTCGAGGCAGTTGCCGCCTGTTTGCGCGAGGGGCGTCAGGCCCTCGTGCTGCTGCCAGAAATCGCTCTCACAGCTGAATTCCTCTCCCGGGTCGAGGAGCGGTTCGGGGCCCGCCCGGCCGAGTGGCACTCCGGCATTACGATGACCGAGAGGCGGCGCACGTGGCGCATGGTTGCGGAGAACGGAGCGCAGTTGGTTGTTGGCGCGCGCTCAGCCCTCTTTTTGCCCTACCGGCAGCTTGGTCTCATCGTCGTCGATGAGGAGCATGATACCTCCTACAAGCAGGAAGACGGCGTTCTCTATAACGCTCGTGACATGGCCGTGCTGCGCGCTTCCTTGGGGGGAACGCAGGTTATCTTGGCCTCGGCGACGCCGTCGCTTGAAAGCTGGGCCAATGCCGAAGCAGGTAAGTACGAGCGGTTGGAGCTGACCTCGCGCTACGGGGTCGCGCAATTGCCCGAGATGGGCGCCATCGACATGCGCGCGCAAAAGCTTGAGGCGGGGCGCTGGATCTCGCCCGCTCTGAAACGAGCTGTCGATGCGCGCCTGCAGGCGGAAGAGCAGTCACTGCTCTTCATTAACCGTCGCGGCTATGCGCCGGTCACGCTGTGCCGCGCTTGCGGTGAGCAGATCGGGTGCGATCAATGTGATGCGCGGATGGTCGAACATCGCTTTCTCAAGCGCCTCATGTGCCACCAATGCGGTGAAACGCGGCCGATGCCGGAAAAGTGCCCGTCCTGCGGTGTTGAAGGTCGTCTGGCCGCTGTTGGTCCGGGTGTGGAGCGTTTGGCCGAGGAAGCCCGCGCGACTTTTCCCGACGCCCGGATCGCGGTGATTTCCTCAGACCATTTTGGGTCGGCGCGGGCCATGAAGGAGCAGATCGAGGATATCGCCTCCGGAGGGGCTGACATCGTGATTGGCACCCAGCTTGTCGCGAAAGGGCACAACTTTCCCCTGTTGACCTTGGTGGGCGTCATTGATGCCGATTTGGGCCTGCAGGGCTCCGATCTGCGGGCTGCCGAGCGCACTTTTCAGTTGATGAGGCAGGTCGCCGGTCGCGCTGGCCGGATGGAAAAACCGGGGGCCGCGCTATTGCAGACGCACCAGCCCGAACACCCCGTTATTCGCGCCATTCTTGGCGGTGATGAAGAAGCGTTTTGGGCTGCCGAGGCTGAGGAACGAATGGCTGCCGGGGTGCCGCCGTATGGACGGATGGCGGGCATCGTGCTGAGCTCACCCAATGTGCAGGAGGTCTTTGATCTCGGCGGCGAAATGGCGCGAAATGCCGGGCCGCTTTACGCCGTGGGCGCAGAGCTATTTGGGCCCGCGCCTGCGCCGATTGCTCGAATCCGAGGACGCCATCGCGTGCGGCTTTTAGTGAAGGCCCGCAAAAATGTGCCGTTGCAACGTGCGCTCGCGCAATGGGTGGAGCAGTTCAGGCTTCCCTCGCAAATGCGGCTTGCCATCGACATCGACCCGCAGTCCTTTCTGTAGAAGGACTAGACCGCGGGCGGCAGAGCGTCGTCAAAGAGCTGCACTTCGCCCTCAGGTTGATAATCCAATGCTACCGGGCACGCCCCGCGAGAGCCGATCTCGAACCGGGCCAGTGCTTGCGACAGTCTCGTGTCTAGCTCACCAAGAGACGCCATGAGGCTGTTGTTTTCTTGAGCGAGTGCCGCGTTGGATTGTGCGGTGTATTCGACCCTGCCGATGCTGTCGTTCAAGATCTTGACGCCTGCAGTCTGTTTCTCACCGGCGCTATAGACTCTCCCGATCACGTCTTCGATTTCCTCCATGCGGCCGCGCATCTCGCTGATCAGCGTGCCCGTTTGTCGAACGTGTTCGGCGCCTGTTTTTACTCCGCCTACGGCATCGGTGATCAGCACAGCGATTTGCTGGCTCGCGTCCGCACATCTGCCTGCAAGCGCGCGGACCTCGGATGCCACCACCCCAAACCCTTTGCCAGCATCACCGGCACGCGCGGCCTCAACGGAAGCGTTGAGCGCGAGCAAGTTAGTCTGAAAGGCAATTTCGTCGATCGTTGCCGTGATCTTGACCATCTCGGACGAGGCAGCTTCGATTGCCGCGATGGAATCCACCGCCCGGTGCGAGGTTTCCTGACTTAAAGCAGTTTGGCGCACCACAGCCTCGACCATCTCGCGGCAGGTCACGAGCTGCTTGGCGTTCGCATCAACGCTTTGACCAAGCTCCTTGGTGACGGCAGCACTCTCGTAAACGGCTTGGGCCTGATCCTCGGAGCGTTCTGCGAGGTCGGTCGTGCCTGCGCGGAGTTCTGCGGCCGCGGCTCCCACGGAGTGCACCCCTTCACGAACATCCAGGAACGCGGTCTCCAACTGTTCGAGCGAGGCGTTCGTCGCTTTGGCGATATCGTCAAATGTGCCCGCATATTCGCCATCCAGCCGCGCGCGTAGGTCACCTGATTCCAGCGATGCCATGATCCCGCGAAGGTTGGTCAAAGCAGTGCCAGTGCGCTCGGAAATCTGATTGATGCCTTCGGCAATCTCCAGCCAGATGCCGGACAGGCCTTCCAAGGACATGCGCCGGGAAAAGTCGCCCTGTGAGCAGGCGCTGACCACGTGGTTGATCTCGCCCACGGCATGGGCCTGAATTTCCGCTTCTTTGGTGCGCCTGCTGATTTCTTGCTGATCTCGTGCGCGTTGCTCTTTGACGGCCGTGTCCGCCACAACGAGGATTTCGTTGATCCCATTTCCAAGAACCACCGATGCATCTTGTAGGCCCTCGAGCCGCAAGCGATGGCTAAAATCCCCGGCTGAGACGGCTTCGGCGACGCGCTTGATGCCAGTCGCTGCACTTTCTTCCAGCTCGGACTGGATCTTGGCTTGCGCCTGGCGCCCGACTTCGGCCTGGCGATAGTCCTCCAGGGCCGAAGTGACCGCCTGTAGATCGGATTGCGGAGCGGGATCGATAGGCGTGTCGATGTTGCCATCGGCAAGGCTCTTTACCTGGGCCACCGTATGCTTGAGGCTTTCTGTGGTCAGGCGCACCAGCATGAAAGATAGACCCGCAAGAAGCGCGGTCACGATGCCCATTTGGATCACAGCCACACGGATATCCTGAATTACATCCTGTCGTGCCAACACCATTTTCTGAGCGATTTCAATGGCGCCTTGGTCTTCTGCAGCTTTCAGGTCGTCGACGAATTCGGTTGAGGCTGCGAACCATTGCTCTGGCTGTACGCCTATGATGACGCGCGGATCGAAAGTGCGGACGATCGCCCGCATTTCCTGAATGGCTTTGGCGGCGGGCGCGTCCATGATCAACGTCACACGGCGCGCCATCTCTGCGCTTGCCAGTGTCGTGTAGGTATCAAGAAGCGCTTCTTGTTCGCTGATCAGCGACTCAAATTGCGTGTAGAGCTCCCTCGGGAATTGGCTAGACGCGGCGGCAGAGCGCGCAAAACCTGCCGAGCCGATTGCGCGTTCGAGGCCGGCTTTGTCCTTGGCTGTCATGAGAATGGCGTGCCGCTGCACCGCACGCACGGCGTCAGAATGGGAAATGTCTTTGCTGATTTTCGGCAGAAGGGCGATCGCTTGCGTGTTGGTTTGTGTATAGGCCTCAATGACTTCGTCGCGGGTAAGCGCCAAAGCACTCACGGCCTGTCTCACCTCGGGCAACTGGATGAAACGTTGTTCCAGCGCGGTGAGTTCATCTTCCAATTCTGCAAGCAGGACGGTTTCGAGCGGCAGTGCGCTGATCGCAGTTGTCAGCTCCTCAATGCGCGCGTCCGAATCTTGCCTGAGCGTTTGGAGGTCGCTCCCAAAATTGGCGCCACGGCTCGCAACATAGCCGCTGCTCGCACCCCGTTCCCGCTGCAACGCGTGGGTGAGGCCCCCAATTTGTTGGGTCAGATTGGTAAGCTGTGTGTCCCGTCTCAGATCAGAAAGCATCGTGAGATCGCCCCCTATCCTCGCACCCGAATAGGCAAGGACAGCAAGGATGCCCCAGACGGACAGCAAGATCATGGCTTGTGCGGTGGATAGGCTCCGCAAGCGCTTTAACATAGGCTTCATCCCCAGATCGCTCCGGGGACACTAGCAGCACCGTCTTAACCGCCGGTTACTCCGCGGCAATCTCGTGCGGGAGCGCCAATTCGACGATGTCGAACATGATCCGGTTCAGCTCGAAGTCCTTGGGCGTGTAGACTTTCGAAACGCCCATCGCGCGCAACCTCTCCGCATCGTCATCCGGGATAATCCCGCCCACGACCACGGGGATCGCAATGGCTTCATCGCGGAAGCGCCGCATCAGGTCTTCGACGATGGGAATGTGCGAGCCTGAGAGGATCGACAGGCCAATCACATGAGGCGTTTCGGTCTGGGCAGCCTCTACGATCTCGGCGGGTGTCAGACGGATGCCTTCATAGGCGATGTCCATTCCGCAGTCGCGAGCACGTGCGGCGATCTGTTCGGCGCCGTTGGAGTGGCCATCGAGGCCGGGCTTGCCCATCATGAACTTGAGTTTGCGGCCAAGCTGCTGAGACGTTGCGGCCACCGCATCGCGGATTTCGTCGAGCCCTTCGGTGCGGTTCGACGGGTTGGCTGAAACGCCGGTTGGGCCGCGGTATTGCCCGAAGGCCTGACGCACCACATCGCCCCATTCGCCAGTGGTCACGCCCACCTTCGCGGCCTCGATGGAGGCTGGCATGATGTTGGTGCCATTGCGCGCGGCTTCGCGCAGTTCCGTCAGCGCTGCCTTCACCGCCACGCCATCGCGCTGGGCTTTCCAAGCGTTCAGGCGTACGATTTGCTCTGCTTCCACCGCCGGATCCACGACCATGATCGCGTCGTCGCCAGCGGTCAGCGGCGAGGGTTCGCCTGCTTGATACTTGTTGACGCCGACGACCGTCGTGTCACCGCCCTCGATGCCCTGAATGCGGTCGGAATTCGCCTCGACCAGGCGGGACTTCATGTATTCGATCGCGTTGACCGCGCCGCCCATGGCGTCGATTTGGGCAAGCTCGGCACGGGCGCCTTCCTTGAGCTGGGCGACCTTGGCATCGACAGCTGGGTTGCCGTCAAAAAGGTCTGGATATTCCAGCAAGTCCGTCTCAAGCGCGAGGATCTGCTGCATGCGAAGCGACCATTGCTGGTCCCAAGGGCGGGGCAGGCCAAGTGCTTCGTTCCAGGCAGGCAGCTGCACGGCGCGTGCGCGTGCTTTCTTCGAGAGGGTCACGGCCAACATCTCGATCAGGATGCGGTAGACGTTGTTTTCGGGCTGCTGTTCGGTGAGGCCGAGCGAGTTCACCTGCACGCCGTAGCGGAAGCGGCGGAACTTCGGGTCTTCGACGCCGTAGCGATCGCGGCAGATTTCGTCCCAGAGGTCCACGAAGGCGCGCATTTTGCACATCTCGGTCACGAAGCGGATGCCTGCGTTCACGAAGAAGGAGATGCGGCCCACCATGGCGGGGAAATGTTCGTTGGGGACCTTGTCTTTAAGATCGTCCAGCACGGCTGTTGCGGTGGCGAGCGCGAAGGCAAGCTCCTGCTCCGGCGTCGCCCCGGCCTCCTGTAAGTGGTAGGAACAGACGTTCATCGGATTCCATTTGGGCAGATGCTCGCGCGTGTAGGCGGCCACGTCGGTGATCATGCGCATGGAGGGCTTCGGTGGGCAGACGTAGGTGCCGCGCGAGAGGTATTCTTTCACGATATCGTTCTGGACGGTGCCCTGAAGCTTGGTGACGTCGGCGCCCTGTTCTTCGGCCACGGCGATGTAGAGCGCGAGCAGCCAAGGCGCCGTGGCGTTTATCGTCATGGACGTGTTCATCTGCTCAAGTGGAATGTCATCAAAAAGGGTGCGCATGTCGCCCAGGTGGCTGACCGGCACGCCGACTTTGCCCACTTCGCCGCGCGATAGCTCGTGGTCGCTGTTGTAGCCTGTTTGTGTGGGCAGATCGAAGGCGACCGAAAGGCCCGTTTGTCCTTTGGCGAGGTTCCCACGGTAGAGCGCATTAGATGCTTTCGCCGTGGAGTGACCTGCATAGGTG
The DNA here is from genome assembly GCA_022448245.1 of Paracoccaceae bacterium. Classification (GTDB taxonomy): domain Bacteria; phylum Pseudomonadota; class Alphaproteobacteria; order Rhodobacterales; family Rhodobacteraceae; genus Shimia_B. The sequence continues at coordinate 137,032 of JAKVCO010000006.1, read as the reverse complement.
CGGAACATCCAGGGGCGATCTTTGGAGGGCTTCTCGGATTGCGTCATGGTTGGCTCGCGACTCGACTGGGTAACATTCTTGCTCAGGAAAGCTTATGCGCGAAACATTATGGCAATGTCAACGCGCTGCACTGCGGCATGACACGTTTCTGAAGTGGGGGCCGGTGGCGGGACTGTTTTGCTGCGCAAAAGGCGCCCGCCCACCGACCCGGTATTGTGCTTGGTGCGAACGGCGGCACCCTAGTTGCAGGACCACGTTGTCTCAAAAGCCACGCCTGTGGGCGATCTCGAAGGTCACCATTGTACGGACGGGTGCGACGCGCGACATAGAGGGCATGGGTGGCACGATTTCACTGCCGATTTGGCTCTTTGGGCTGATCTTGATTTTCGCGGGCGTCACGTTTGCCTCGCACTTTCTGTTTCCGTCGGTCCGTTGGTTCTTTCGGCGCCGGGCGGAGCGTTTGGTCACCGAGCTCAACAAGCGGCTGGCGCGCCCGATTGAGCCTTTCAAGCTGGCGCGGCGCTACGACACGATCCAGCGTCTAATCTATGATCCCATCGTGACCGAAGCAGTGGTGGCCCATGCCAAGGAGCGCGGGCTGCGTGAAGATGTGGCCTTTGAGGATGCGCGACGCTACGCGCAAGAGATCGTTCCGTCGTTCTCAGCGCTGACCTATTTCAGCATCGGCATCCGCTTGGCGCGCTGGTTGGCGACGATGCTCTATGACGTGCGGACGGGTGAGACGAACCGAGAGATCATTGCGGCTTTGCCAGAAGACTCGACGGTGATCTTCGTCATGAACCACCGCTCAAACATGGACTATGTTCTCGTTACCTATCTCGCCGGCGAAGAGAGCGCGCTGAGCTATGCCGTGGGCGAATGGGCTCGCGTTTGGCCGATTTCACGGCTGATCCGGATGATGGGCGGGTACTTCATCCGCCGCCGTTTGCGCGGTGCACTCTATCGCGCGGTGCTGGCGCGCTATGTCGACATGGCCACGCGCTCGGGTGTGACGCAGGCGATTTTCCCGGAAGGGGGGCTGAGCCTCGATGGCCGCTTGGCCAAGCCCAAGATGGGGCTGTTGAGCTATGCCGCTCAGACCCATCGAGAAGGCGGCGCCAGTGTCGTTTTCGTGCCGGTGGCGATCAACTATGACCGCGTTCTTGAGGACCGCGTTCTCATTGCGGCGGGTAAGCGCGGTGACCGCCGGTTCGGGGCGCGCATCTCGGTGGTGGGGGGCTGGGTGCTAAACAAGATCTGGCTGCGCATACGAGGCAAGTTCCTGCGTTTTGGCACGGCAGCCGTGATCTATGGCGAGCCTATCGAGATGGCCTCATACGCCGACACGGTCTCGCTCGAAGAGATCTCTGAGGATTTGATGCGCGCGATTGGCGAAACGATGCCCGTGCTCGGCGTGCCCTTCGTGGCACAGGAACTGCTGACAGCGCCTGCCAGCCGAGAAGAGCTTGTTGCCCGCGGTGAAGAAGTATTCGGCACCGCTGTCGAGACCACAATCGATGCCGCGTTATCAAACATGAAACAACGTGAGATTATTGAAGCCTCGGAGGATGTCTGGCGGGCCAATCCTGAAGAGACGGCTGTGCTTTCGTTCTACGCGAGCTCTGTCAGCCCGTTTGCCGAAGAGCAGGAAGCGGCAACAGAGTAATAAAATTTCAATTATTTGCTTTCAAGAGTTGCGATGTTGCGCTGCGGGCGCTAAATCGCAACTAACGGCGCAGCGATTCTGCGCTGCAGCAGAAAGCGAGGAACATGACCATGGCACTTGACGCCCAGGAGACCGTCTTCACCTACGACGCCCCTGAAAAGGATCTCTATGAGGTAGGGGAAATGCCGCCCATGGGCTACGTGCCCAAGCAGATGTATGCGTGGGCCATTCGGCGCGAGCGTCACGGTACGCCGGACAACGCGATGCAGGTTGAAGTGGTTGATGTTCCGCAGCTCGACAGCAACGAAGTGCTCGTCCTCGTGATGGCCGCTGGCGTCAACTATAATGGGGTGTGGGCCGGTCTCGGCACGCCGATTTCACCCTTTGATGGCCATGGTCAGCCCTACCACATCGCAGGCTCGGACGCGTCTGGCATCGTGTGGGCCGTCGGCGACAAGGTGAAGCGTTGGAAGGTGGGCGATGAAGTCGTGATCCACTGCAACCAGGACGATGGCGACGACGAGGAATGTAACGGTGGCGATCCGATGTATTCCACCAGCCAGCGCATCTGGGGATACGAGACCCCGGACGGCTCTTTCGCTCAATTTACCAATGTGCAAGCGCAGCAATTGATGCCGCGCCCAAAGCACCTGACCTGGGAAGAGGCGGCGTGCTACACGCTGACGCTCGCCACGGCATACCGGATGCTGTTCGGCCACGAGCCGCATGACCTGAAGCCGGGCCAGAACGTCCTGGTTTGGGGCGCCTCGGGCGGCCTCGGCTCCTACGCGATCCAGCTGATCAACACGGCAGGCGCCAACGCGATCGGCGTGATCTCGGACGAAAGCAAGCGCGACTTCGTGATGTCGCTCGGCGCTAAGGGCGTCATCAACCGCCGCGACTTCAACTGCTGGGGGCAGCTGCCCAAGGTGAACACGCCGGAATACGCGGAGTGGTTCAAGGAAGCGCGCAAGTTCGGCAAGGCGATCTGGGACATCACCGGCAAGGGCAACAATGTCGACATGGTGTTTGAACACCCCGGCGAGAGCACGTTCCCGGTCTCAACCTTCGTCTGTAAGAAGGGCGGCATGGTCGTGATCTGTGCGGGTACGACCGGCTACAACCTGACCTTCGACGTGCGCTACATGTGGATGCACCAGAAGCGCCTTCAGGGGTCGCACTTCGCGCACCTCAAGCAGGCCAGCGCGGCCAACAAGCTGATGGTGGAGCGTCGCCTGGATCCCTGCATGTCTGAGGTGTTCCCGTGGGATCAAATCCCCGACGCGCATATCAAGATGATGAACAACGAGCATAAGCCCGGCAACATGTCGGCCCTCGTGCAAGCACCGGCGACCGGGCTGCGCACGCTGGAGGATGTGCTCGAGGCTGGCAATAGCTAAAACGGCCTGAAACGGTCTTATGAGCGGGCGCCTTCGGGCGCCCGTTATCGTTCGAGGCGGTAGAATCACTTGAGGGTGGCAAAAGGTTGCGGCGAAAGGGCCAAAAAAATGCCGCCGTATAACGCATGGGCGTGCAGTTGGTTCCCGCAAAAGTCATGCTTTTTTGAGGGAATTTCCCCCAATCCAGCCTGTTCAGGCAGTTAACGAATTCGCACTTCACCGTTTTGGGGGAGAAAAAATGAGGGAGTTCGACGGATTTACCTAAAATGTTAGTCTTGTATTAACCTTCTGTTAACTTTCCCTAACGAGGCTGCTGTGAACAATAATTGGATTATCGACGTACTCGGAGATCTACGCGCATTTGCGTCCAAGAATGACCTGCCGCGTTTGGCACGCCAGTTGGATGACACGCTCGAGGTGGCCGCGGCCGACGTGGCTGATGTCCAACGGCGTGAACGTTTGAGGGTTATCGACGGAAATGGACCAGCTGCGGGAACACTTTTTAGAAAAGCTCGAACGGGCGCAAACTCTTGAAGACCTCCAAGAGCGCTCCGTCGCGCTTCGCGATTGGTACAGCGTAGACCACATCATTTATCATTGGGTTTCGTCGAAAGGTGAGCAGTACGGCTGCGGCACCTATAGCGATGAATGGCGCGATCTCTATCTGGAGCGTGAATACCTCCGCGTCGATCCAGTGGTCATCGGTTGCTACACCCGCTTCCACCCAGTTGATTGGAAACGCCTCGATTGGTCGTCCAAATCCGCTCGCGACTTCTTCAAGGAAGCGCAGCAGTACGGCGTCGGCAACCAGGGCTTCTCGATCCCCATTCGCGGGCCGAACGGCCAGTTCGCTTTGTTCACTGTGAACCACTCCTGCTCGGACGAGGAATGGAACGATTTCTGCGACAAGCATCGGCGCGAACTGATCTTGGTAGCCCATACGTTCAACCAGAAGGCGCTGGAGTTCGAGGGGATCGCCGAGAAAAGCCCCCGCAAAGGGCTGAGCCCGCGTGAGATTGATGCGATGACGCTGCTCGCGGTGGGCTACAGCCGCGCGCAGGTGGCGGACTCCCTCTCGATCTCCGAGCACACTTTGCGCGTCTACATCGAAAGCGCACGCTTCAAGCTCGGCGCCATGAATACGACCCACGCCGTGGCCCGTGCGATGCAGCAGGGATATATCGTCGTCTGACGCAGCGATCCATGATTAGAATCATTCTAAAGTCTTGACCTCAAGCCCCCCGTTGCTCATATCTGGCGAGAGCTCTCCAAGGGAACATGCGATGTTCATTCAGACCGAAGCCACGCCGAACCCGGCGACGTTGAAATTCCTGCCAGGCCAGGCCGTCATGGAAACGGGCACGGCTGATTTCCCGAGCGCCGAGGCTGCGACAGCGTCCCCGCTCGCCGCACGCATCTTTAAGGTCGATGGCGTTGCCAACGTCTTTCTGGGCCACGACTTCGCGACCGTCACAAAGAATGACGCGACCGAGTGGGACGACATCAAGCCCGCTATCCTCGGTGCCGTTATGGAGCACTTCCAGTCCGGTGACCCCGTCATGGCGGGCGAGGCTCAGGCCTCCTCCGGGCACGCGGATTTTGAAGGCGAAAACGCCCATATCGTGGGTCAGATTAAAGAGCTTCTCGACACGCGGGTCCGCCCTGCCGTGGCGCAAGACGGCGGCGACATCACGTTCTATGGCTTCGACGACGGCATCGTTTACCTACACATGCAGGGCGCGTGCGCAGGCTGCCCGTCCTCGACCCTGACGCTGAAGATGGGCATCGAGAACCTGCTGCGACACTACATCCCTGAAGTGGCCGAGGTGCGCCCGGTTGCGGTCTAGCCGGACCATTCTTGCCTTTGATACTTCAGCCGCGCATGTCGCGGCTGCTCTACTTCTGGACGGCCAGATAGTGACACGCGTCGAAGCCATGGCGCGCGGCCAAGGGGAGCGGCTGATGCCCCTCCTGGAGGAGCTTTTGGGGCACGCGGGCCTGTCTTGGGCAAGCCTCGATGGGCTCGCTGTCGGCGTGGGGCCTGGTAACTTCACCGGTATCCGCATCAGCGTGGCGGCAGTGCGGGGGCTTGCTCTCGGTCTGGATATTCCGGCGATCGGCATATCACTCTTTGAAACCACACAGCTCCTCAGCAATCGGACCCACGACACGGGCTGGGCCACTGCCGTGCCCGCCCCGAGAGACCGGTTCTATTTGTTTGCGCCGGACCCTGACGGTGATCCCATGCTTGTTGACAGTGTGACCGATAGCGTGCCCCTCTCATCCGCATACACGATCGAAGAGCACATTTCGCAGATGGCTGAGATGGTCGGGCCACGGGGCTCTGCAAGAGAAATTGCCCGGGGAGAGGGTGAGGACATCACTTCAATGCCCAAACCGCTCTACATCAAACCCGCGGACGCCGCGCCGCCCCGAGATGCGCCGCCGGTGCTCATTGACTGACGCCGCAACCCTCAACACACTTCACAGTGCCGCCTTCGGTCACGCGGAGGCCCATGGTTGGCGGCGCGATGACTTTGCCAAAGCCCTCGAGGACGAGGGTCACGTGATCGTCGCCACAGCCAAGGGATACGCCTTGGCGCGGGTGCTGTTGGATGAGGCGGAACTTTTGTTGATCGCCACGCTGCCGAACGCACGGCGCAGCGGGGAAGGTACTGCTCTTTTGAAAGAGCTTTTTGAACAGCTTGCGGAGCGACAGGTGGCGCGCGTTTTCCTCGAAGTTGTCGAGACAAATGAAGCAGCGCTCGCCCTCTACAGACGCCACGGATTCTCGGTCTCGGGACACCGACACAACTATTACGGTCGTGGGGCTGGTCACGGGGCTGTGCTCATGGAGAAGGCGCTCAAATAGGCGGCGTTTGAGTACCGACGCAGCAGAGTGACGTGAGAATCCGGTTGACGGCCCCCGCAGCCTCCGCTGAAATCCACTCAGATCAAAAGATCCATGCGCCTGCGCTGCTGCGGGCGGTGTCCAATAGGGGAAATCCAAATGACTGCACTTACAAAGCTTCTCGGTGGAGCCGCAGCGCTGGCAATCAGCGCAACGGCCGTGGCTGCTGAACCCGCCATCATCTTTGACCTTGGCGGCAAGTTCGACAAATCCTTCAACGAGGCCGCGTTCAACGGCGCAACCCGTTGGGCAGAAGAGAATGGCGGTTCCTTCCGCGAAGTTGAGCTTCAGAACGAAGCGCAGCGTGAGCAGGCGCTCCGCCGCTTTGCCGAAGCAGGCTCCAACCCGATCGTCATGGCAGGCTTCGCCTTTGCCGGCGCGCTGGGCGAAGTTGCACCTGATTACCCTGACACGTCCTTCGTCATTATCGACATGGTCGTTGACGCGCCGAACGTGCGCTCCGTGGTCTATAACGAGCACGAAGGTTCCTACCTCGTGGGCATGCTGGCTGCTCTGGCGTCCGAGTCTGACACAGTTGGCTTTATCGGCGGCATGGACATCCCGCTCATCCGTAAGTTCGCCTGCGGCTACGCCCAAGGCGTGAAGGCCGTGAACGCGGATGCAACCGTCATCGCCAATATGACAGGCACGACGCCTGCTGCTTGGAACGACCCGGTGAAGGGCTCCGAGCTGACGAAAGCTCAGATTTCTCAAGGCGCTGACGTGGTTTACGCCGCGGCTGGCGGCACGGGCGTTGGTGTTCTGCAGACAGCTGCGGACGAAAACATCTTGTCCATCGGCGTCGACTCCAATCAGAACTACCTGCACCCCGGCAAGGTTCTGACGTCCATGCTCAAGCGCGTCGACAACGCTGTCTACAATGCGTTCGCTGACGGCCCGGGCCTCGAGACCGGCTTCAACGTGATGGGTCTGGCCAACGAAGGCGTGGGCTACGCAGTCGACGAGTTCAACGAGAGCCTCATCACCGCCGACATGGCAGCAATGGTGGAAGCAGCTTCTGCGGCGATCATCGCAGGTGACACGGTCGTCCACGACTACACCTCCGACGAGACGTGCCCGGCACTGTCCTTCTAATCTGACTCCAAGGGGGCCGTGCCTATTGCAGGTGCGGCCCCTTTTTCCTTCGGGGGCCGCAATGACATCCGCAATCGAGACCATTTTTGACGCCTGGGGCGTGGCTGATGATGCCGTCCGGGCTGAAACGATCGCAGGCGCGCTTGCCCCCGGTGCCACGTATTCAGACCCGCGCTCTGGCGGGCGACTGAGCGGTGACGCGATCGCCGAATATGTCTCGGCTTTAAGCAGCAACGCCCCTGGCTGGACGGCCAAGGTCAAAAACACCAGCGAGGTGAACGGCTATCTGCGCGTCCGCGTGGCCTTTGGCGGGCAGGGGCCGGACGGGTCGATGATGGTGCAACATGGCACCTACTTCGCCGACGTCAGCGACGGAGCGCTTACCATGATTGCAGGCTTTGTAGGGGCAGAAGCGTGAGTACAGCGGCGATTGAGCTCAAGGGTATTTCGAAGGCTTTTGGGCCGGTTCAAGCCAACAAAGACATCTCAATCTCGGTTCAGCCCGGCACGATCCACGGGATCATCGGAGAGAACGGCGCGGGCAAATCCACGCTCATGTCGATCCTGTACGGTTTCTATAAAGCCGACGCGGGTGAGATCTTTATTCGCGGTCAAAAGACCTCCATCCCTGACAGCCAGGCAGCTATTGCCGCAGGCATCGGTATGGTCTTCCAGCACTTCAAGCTGGTTGAGAATTTCACAGTGCTCGAGAACATCATTCTCGGGGCTGAAGACGGTGGGTTCCTGAAGCCGTCTCTCGCCAAGGCACGGAAACTGCTGAAAGAATTGGCGGATGACTACGGGCTTTCTGTGGATCCAGATGCTAAAGTGGAAGCGCTTTCCGTGGGCTATCAGCAGCGGATCGAGATCCTCAAAGCGCTCTACCGCCAAGCCGACATTCTGATCCTTGATGAGCCCACCGGCGTGCTGACCCCGGCCGAGGCCGACCAGCTTTTCCGCATCCTCGGGCGCCTCCGCGAAGAGGGCAAAACAATCATCCTGATCACGCACAAGCTGCGGGAGATCATGGACATCACCGACACCGTCAGCGTCATGCGTCGTGGCGAGATGACTGCCACAGTCAAAACGGCTGCGACGTCTCCGACAGAGCTTGCAGAGCTCATGGTGGGGCGCAAAGTTCTGCTGCGCGTCGACAAAAAGCCGGCCACCCCTGGCGCACCCGTTCTCAAAGTCGACAATCTGCGTGTCGTCGACAACAAAGGCGTTGAGCGGGTGAAGGGCATCTCGTTTGAGGTGCGCGCGGGTGAGATCCTCGGCCTCGCAGGGGTCGCCGGCAACGGCCAGTCCGAACTGCTTGAGGTTCTGGGCGGCTACCGCGCCGCCACAGGCCAGATCGTGATGAACAACGAGGAAATCGACCTCACCGGCGCAAAGTCCGACGGTCAGTCCCGCCGGGCGCGCGGCATCGCTCATGTTCCCGAGGACAGGCAGCGCGAAGGCCTGATCATGGATTTCATGGCCTGGGAAAACACCGCCTTTGGCTACCACAAAGACAACCGCTACAAGAAAGGCGTGCTGTCCGATAACGCCAGCATCCGCGGCGATACTGAAGAGAAGATGGAGCGTTTCGACGTCCGTCCGCCGAACCCAAAGCTCTCCGCCAAGAACTTCTCTGGCGGCAACCAGCAGAAGATCGTCTTAGCCCGAGAAATCGAGCGGAATCCGGACCTTCTGCTGATCGGTCAGCCGACGCGCGGCGTCGATATTGGCGCCATCGAATTTATCCACCAACAGATCGTGGCCCTGCGGGATCAAGGGAAAGCGATCCTCCTCGTCTCGGTAGAACTCGATGAGATCATGAGCCTCTCCGACCGGATCGCGGTGATGTTTGACGGTCATATCATGGGCGAACGTCAGCCTGATCAAACCGACGAGAAAGAACTCGGCCTCCTGATGGCGGGCCTTACGCCGGAGGCAGCAGAATGATTGCCCTTTTGATCGTACTCCTCGGGCCTGCGTCGGCCAAGGCCGAACAGTTGGCCCCTCAAAAGATCGACCGCCCTGACCGGGCACGTGCCCCGAAATCGGAAGGAGAGCACCATGGATAAGATGCCGCGCTGGGCGGATGTCCTGCTCATCCCGCTGATCTCGCTCTTGCTCGCCGCGATCCTGTCGGCGCTCGTGATCCTCGCGATCGGCGAAAACCCCGTCGAGGCGCTGGGCTACATGGTCGAAGGCGCGCTCGGCTCGACCTACGGCTGGGGCTACACGCTCTACTACGCCACGAACTTCATCTTCACGGGGCTCGCGGTGGCGATCGCCTTCCACGCCTCGCTTTTTAACATCGGCGGGGAAGGGCAGGCGACACTGGGCGGCCTTGGCGTGGCCCTTGTTTGCTTGGCGTTGCCGTGGCCCCATTGGACACTGGCGCTGCCTGCCGCCGTCATCGGCGGGGCGGCTTTTGGGGCCTTCTGGGCGGCCATTCCGGCCTATCTTCAAGCCAAGCGCGGCAGCCACATCGTGATCACCACGATCATGTTCAACTACATCGCCTTCGCGCTGATCATCTATCTTTTGAACAACGGCCTCAAACCCATCGGCCAGATGGAAAGCTCGTCTGCTCGCTTCCCCGAAGGCGCGGCCCTCCCCACGCTGCACGAGATGCTCGCCGTCGTTGGCATCCCCTTCTCCAAAGCCCCTCCGGTCAACATCTCCCTCTTCCTGGCACTGGCCGCCGCCTGGGGTGTCTGGCTCCTCCTCTGGCGCACGCCCTTGGGCTTTGAGATCCGCGCCTTCGGTAAATCCGAGCCCGCGGGCCGTTACGCCGGTATCTCGCCCACCAAGATCATCATGATCACCATGCTCATCTCCGGCGGCCTCGCCGGGCTCATGGCCATCAACACTGTGATGGGCGAGGCAGAGCGCCTCGTGAACAACTCAGTCCAGAACGCTGGCTTCATCGGCATCGCCGTGGCCCTCATGGGGAGATCACACCCCGTGGGCATCCTCATCGCGGGCCTTCTCTTCGGCTTCCTCGTCCAAGGCGGAGCAGAACTCGCATTCTGGACGTCGATCCCCACCGAGCTCATCATCGTCATCCAAGCCCTTGTGATCCTCTTCACAGGGGCGCTGGACAACATGGTGCGCATGCCGGTGGAGGCGCTCTTCAGCCGCCGCCGCCTTGCCGCCAAAGCGACGCCAGCCGAATGATGCGCGCCGCCCCCACCTTCTTTGTGCCCACGTACTTCCGCCGGAGGCATCCCGGCGCAGCGATCAGGACCTGACCCATGGACTATGCAACGCTTCTTCAGGTGCTCGACTCCACGTTCCGACTGGCCACGCCGCTGCTGCTCGCCTGCCTTGCAGGCCTCTACAGCGAACGCGCGGGCATTTTCGATATCGGGCTCGAGGGTAAAATGCTCGCCGCCGCCTTCCTCAGCGCGGCAGTGGCCTTTGTGACAGGCTCTGTCTGGCTCGGGCTTCTCGCAGGCATTGCAGCCTCGATGCTTCTTTCGATCATCCACGGGCTCGCCTCAATTACGTTCCGAGGCAACCAGCTCATTTCAGGGGTGGCTATCAACTTCCTTGCCTCAGGCCTTACCGTCCTCGTGGCGCAGGCCTGGTTCGCGCAGGGCGGACGCACGCCGTCGCTTAGCGGCGCAGGGCGCTTTTCCCCCTGGGAATGGCCCTTTGCGGAGGCGATCATCCCTGTGCCGGTCGTAGGACCGCTCTATAACGAGCTCATCTCAGGCCATACCGCCATCGTCTACCTCGCGCTCGCGATGGTGCCGATCTCCTGGTACGTGCTCTTCCGCACCCGCTTCGGCCTGCGTCTGCGCGCAGTGGGCGAAAACCCGGCTGCGGTTGATACGGCGGGCGTCAGCGTTGTTGGTCTGCGCTTTGCAGCGGTAGCCATCTGTGGCGTCCTGTGTGGCGTTGCAGGCGCGTACCTCGCCACCTCGCTGCAAGCGGGCTTCGTGAAGGAGATGACGGCGGGGCGCGGCTATATCGCCCTCGCAGCCCTCATCTTTGCCAAGTGGCGGCCCTGGTACGCGCTCTACGCCTGCCTGCTCTTTGGCTTCCTGCAGGCCATTGCGCTCCGCTTCCAGAACCTCGATCTAGGCCTCTTCACGGTCCCGGTCGAGTTCATGGACGCGCTGCCTTACATCCTGACCGTGGTGATCCTCGCGGGCTTCGTCGGCAAAGCGATTCCTCCGCGCGCAGGGGGCGAACCGTACGTGAAGGAGCGCTGATCGCACACGCGTCAGCGTCACCTGAGTCGAATTCCGAGAAAACCCGCCCGCGGGCGGCCATTTTCCTACCGAATCTCACAAAAGTGAGCCGAAACGTTCCGATTTGTCGCAATTTTTGAGCGATGAGGGGGCTACCCTTCTTCTGCGGCATTTTGTAAGCGCAGGGCAGGCATCAGATGCCGCAGCCCGAAAGCACGTCATGCAAATCTACCTCCCCATCGCCGAGGTGTCGGTAAACGCCTTCCTCCTTCTAGGGCTTGGCGGAATGGTGGGAGTGCTTAGCGGCATGTTCGGCGTGGGCGGCGGTTTCCTCATGACGCCGCTACTTTTCTTCATCGGCATCCCACCTGCAGTCGCTGTCGCGACAGAGGCTAACCAGATCGTGGCATCGTCCTTTTCTGGCGTGCTTGCGCATCTCAAAAGGAAGTCCGTCGATCTCAGGATGGGATGTGTCCTCCTGATAGGGGGCCTCGTGGGCGCAGCCCTTGGTGTGGTAATCTTCAACTACCTAAAGGCGCTTGGGCAGGTCGATCTGCTGGTGCGCCTTTGCTACGTCGTCTTCCTCGGCGTCGTGGGCTCCTTGATGTTCGTCGAGAGCCTCAACGCCATACGCCGCTCCAAACAGCCTGTTGCACGGCCTACTCGAAAGAAGCACGGGCTTGTCCACGCGTTGCCGTTCAAAATGCGCTTCCGGGTGTCGGGGCTTTATATCTCGGTGATCCCGCCGATCCTCGTGGGCCTCGTCGTTGGTATCCTTGCTGCGATCATGGGTGTTGGTGGTGGCTTCATCATGGTGCCCGCGATGATCTATCTTCTTGGGATGCCGACGAAGGTGGTTGTTGGCACCTCGCTCTTCCAGATCATTTTCGTGACGGGTTTCACGACTCTGCTTCACGCCACAACGAACTTTACCGTGGATGTGGTCTTGGCGGTTCTCCTGCTCGTAGGCGGCGTGATCGGCGCCCAGTTCGGCACGATCATCGGTGCCCGTATGAAGGCCGAGCAGCTGCGCATCCTGCTGGCGGGTATGGTTCTGCTGGTCTGCGGGAAACTGGCTTGTGATCTTCTGATCATGCCGTCGGAGCTTTACTCCCTCGCGGCGGAGGGCGGTCATTGAGACGTTTCCTCCTCCTGATCCTGCTTCTCTTTCCCGGCTTGGCGAATGGTGAGGAGACGATCGTCGCCGATCTTTCGCAGCGGCACGTGTCGATCACCACGAACTTTAACGGGTCTGAGATCCTGATCTTCGGGGCCGTGCGCCGCGAAGGCCCGCGCATTGACGAACCGCTCGACGTGATCATCACCGTGGCGGGGCCCCCGTCGCCGATTACCGTGCGCAAGAAAGATCGTGTAGCAGGCATTTGGGTGAACACCGATCAGGCGGAGCTCGATAGCGCGCCCAGCTTTTATGCGATGCTGTCTACCGGCAACCTCGATGAGATCATCAGCGCGACCGAGGACCTGCGCCACCGGATCACCACCCCTCAGCTGATCCGCGCCGTCGACGTCGGCGCAACCGAAGGCACCGAGAACTTTGTCGACGCCCTCATCCGCATCCGCGAGGAGGAAGGCGCCTACCAACGTCGTGACAATAGCGTGGGCATCATTGATGAGACGCTCTTCCGCGCGACGGTGGAGCTTCCGGCGAACCTGACCGAAGGCGACTACGACACCACGATGTACCTCGTCCGGAACGGGGAAGTGGTGAACAAGTTCGCCACCTCGATCGACGTGCAGAAGGTGGGGCTTGAGCGTTTTCTTTTCAGCCTCGCGCACAACCAGCCGCTCGTTTACGGCCTGATGTCGCTGGCGATCGCAATCGCTGCGGGCTGGCTGGCCTCGGCGGCCTTTACGGTGATGCTGCGCCGCTAGCCGCGCCCGATGTAGGGCATCTTTGTCGCCATTACTGTCATGAACTGAACGTTAGCCTCAGGCGGCAGCTCGGCCATGTGGAGCACCGCGCGGGCAGCGTCGCCCACATCCATCGATGGCAGCTTTGGTAGCCCCTCCGCCTCGCGACGTGCATCGAGGCTCTCAACCAGCGACGTCCGTGCGTTCCCGATGTCAATTTGACCACAGGCGATGCCATGCTCGCGTCCATCGAGGCTCAGCGTTTTGGTGAGGCCTGTGACCGCGTGTTTCGTGCTGGTGTAGGCCACTGATCCTTCCCGCGGGGAGTGGGCCGAGATCGACCCGTTATTGATGATGCGACCGCCCCGAGGGCTTTGCGCGCGCATCTGACGGAAGGCGGCGCGCGCGCTCAGGAACATGCCGTTCAGGTTCACATCCACGACCTCGCGCCAGGCGGCATAGTCGATCTGGTCGACCGGGGCCTGAGGCCCGAACATGCCCGCGTTGTTGAAGAGCACATCGAGGCGGCCCGCCTCTTCGGCAAAGGCGGCGAAAGCTGCGTCGACGGCAGCTTCATCGCTGACATCTGCAGGCAGGATCGTAGCCGGGCGCCCTTCTGCGAGCGCCTCAAGCTTGTCTGCGGAGCGAGCGAGGAGGCCCACGTGCCAGCCTGCGTCCCAGAAAGCCTCTGCCGTGGCGGCGCCGATGCCTTGGCTCGCGCCGGTGATGAGAATGGTTTTCACGCCTGATCCTCCGTCAGTTCCAGTGGCACGTTCTCCGGGGTGAGATCGTCGGTCTGCAGGTCGCCAGACGGTTTCGCCAGCCTGTTGCGCACGACCCAGTAAAGCCGCTCGGACGCGCGGGTGATGGCCACGTAGGCCAGCCGCTTCCAAAGCTGCGTGCCCGCCTCCATGCGCCCCATGCGGGCGGCGACAAAGATGTCGGGCGCAAAGACCTGCACGTTCTCCCATTGGGAGCCTTGCGCCTTGTGGATGGTGACAGCCGCGCCGTGCAGGAAAGTGGCGCCCATCTTGGCGGCGAATGGAATGAAGGGTTCTTCCTCGTCGGGCTTTTCGATTTTGACGATAGAGGCCGCGTTTACCTGCGGATCTTCGGCGCCCATCACGTGCAGGCGCGAAAAGCCGGGCCGTCGGCCGGGGCCCATATAAACCACCTGTGCACCCTTGATGAGGCCGCGCGCCTCAAGGTCCAGCCGCTTCTTGCGGTGCTTCATCGGAAGCTCGATTCCATCGCAGATGAGGGGCTCTCCGGTGAGCAGATCATCTTCGGGCGCGCCGTAGGCCGCGCGGAAGGCCTGGATCAGGCGGATGCGGGTCTGGTTGCGCCAAACTAGGACGGGCGAGCGCGCCATCATGTCCGCTTCAACGCGCTGGGCAAAGATCACGCGGTCATCGCGCGCGGCGGCCTCCGAGACCATCTGTTCGAACTCGTGGAATTCCAGCGCCGGGTCCCCCAGCGCATGGGCCAGATCAAGGATCGGGTTGTCTTCGGCCTGCCGGTGAACGCGCCCGAGGGTCAGCTTGCGCGGGGCGGGCAGGGCGTCAAAGACCATGGAACCTGATTGGTTCACAGGTGCCAGCTGTGCGGGGTCGCCGAAGAGGAGGAGCGTTGGAAATATCTCCTGCAAATCTTCAAATTGCTTTTGGTCGAGCATGGAGGATTCGTCGATGAACCCGATATCCAGCGGGTCTTCGCGCCGCTTCCAGCCGGTGATGAAATCCGATCCGCGAAGTCCCGCCGCGGCCAGTGCGCCCGGCATGGAAGCATTGGTGTCGTAGAAATTCCGCGCCCGCTCCAGTGCCTCTTCGGTCATGCCCTCGATCTCGGGCTTTTCGCCGTTGCCTGCGAGCCATTCGGCGATGCGTTCGTATTCGGGGTCGTAGACGGGCGTGTAGAGGATGCGGTGGATCGTGGTGGCGGGCACGCCGCGCATGCGCAGCACCGAAGCCGCCTTGTTCGTTGGCGCCAGGATCGCCAGCGTCCGGCGGTCCTTCCGTTTGCGGCCCTCGTAGTCGCCGCTGACGACCTCGACGCCTGCCTCTTTCAGCGCCTTGTAGAGTTCCGCGAGGAGCAGCGTCTTGCCAGAGCCCGCCTTGCCGATGACCGCAAGCACCTGATCTTTGCCCGTGCGGGGTGGCAGAACGTTGCCATCATCAATGCTGACGCCAGCCTCGCTCAGCGCTGCCGAGATCACATCATGCGCTTCGGCCTGATCGGAGGATAGTTGAAGGGCGCCCATGGCCGGACCATAGGCGCGCCTCTCGTCAGCTGCCAGCGCTTATGCCCGCGGCTGGTGGCCCAAACGGCCAAACCACTCGTAACTTACGCAGCAACCGTGCTGCGCGCGAAGGCGTGACCAAAAGCGCGGTCAAACCAATGGCGTGTGATGGTGGGTGAGATGCCTGCCTGGCGGGCGACACGGGCCTGCGACTCCTTGTCGAAGTGCCAAAGCCCCACGGAGATTTTCTCCCGCCCCAGACCTTCCGAGCCCAGAACCTCAGGCGAGGAGCCGATGCGGGAATAGATGCGCACCATGCGGGCATCGAAGACGCCCACATAAGACATCAAGCCGAAACCTTGCAGAATTTCACCGCCTGCGAGCATCAGGGCCGCCGCCGTCGTGGGCGCTGCATCCTTCGACAGGCAAAAACGGGTGCATTCCCAGACTTGCGGCGACTGGATTTTCACGCCGTCCGTCAGATGCACGAAGTGATCGTTGACCATCGTCTGGCCTGTCGTGGGCAGCAGACGCATGGAGCCGCCGTGACTGCCATCGGGCTCTTCCCAGATCACATAGAGAGGGTTCAGCGCGTCGTATTCATCGATTTCCCACCCGTTGTCGTCCACGGTCACGTCCCATCCGAGACGCTCCTTGAATTGCCATGCACGATCCTCGTGCATCGTGCGCTTGAGCTTCGGGAATGCGTTAAGCTGGTCACCATAGATGAAGCGGATCATGAGCCGTCCTCCTTTCGTCCTCGCTAAAAAGGGGTAGTTTCGAATGGTTAGCATCCCGCTAACCAAGGCGGACGTTGGGGGTTAAGTCCTGTTAAGGATTCAGGCGGTGCGCAGGAAAAGAATCTGATATAACATCAAAACTCGTCAATTCGTCGCGCGACAGGACGTTAATTTCACTGCAAACTAGGGGCTCAGAGGCCGTTTGAGGCCTAGGTGATGGCCTCAAGTCGCTCGATCGAGAGGTCCCCGGGCACGATTGTTATGGGAACCTCAAGGGAACCGGACGTGCGCGAGAGCTGGGTGACCAGCGGACCGGGGCCGCCTTTGTCGGTGCCCGCGCCCAACACGAGGACGCCGATTTCGCCGTCGTCTTTCACTTGGGCGATGATCTCGGGTATAGGCTCACCTTCGCGAATGACAAGCTCAGGGTCGACACCCTGCTTGTCGCGCATCCACTTGGCGAAGACCTCGAAATGCGCCTCGATCCGTTCACGCGCTTCTTCGCGCATGATGTTGCCCACGCCGATCCAGTGGTTGAACTCTTCCGGCGGAATGATGGCCAGCACTTCCACGCCGCCGCCCGTGTGAGCAGCGCGCATGGCGGCAAAGCGCATGGCATTCAGACATTCGCGGCTGTCATCCAGCACAACGAGAAACTTGCGCATCGAGGCGTCCTCCCGGCGTGTAGAATGGCCGTGCAAACCGCGCGACGCAAGCGAAAGCGCCGCGCGGGTCTGCGTTCATTTAGGCAGCTTGGGTCTCCGCGCCGAGGCGCACGAGGGCGGCGACGTCGAGGCGGCTGTTGACCATCGCCAAGGTGCCAGCGCTGTCGCGCGGCCAGTCCGCTTCGGGGCGATCCCAGTAAAGTTCGATCCCGTTGCCGTCCGGATCGTCGAGATAGATGGCTTGGCTGACGCCGTGGTCAGCCGCACCGGTGAGGGAGACGCCGGCGTCTAGTACGCTACCCACCGCGCGCCCGAGATCTGCAGGCGTTGGGTAAACGAACGCGACGTGGAAGAGGCCCGGGTGCCCTTTGGGGGCCGGGGCACCGCCGCGGCTTTCCCAAGTGTTAAGCCCGATATGGTGGTGGTAGCCGCCCGCAGACAGGAAGGCCGCTTGCGAGCCGTAGCGTTGTTGAAGCTCGAACCCCAGCACGTCCGTGTAGAAGGCGATGGAGCGGTCGAGGTCAGAGACTTTCAGGTGAATATGGCCGACGCGGGTGCCGGCAGGGGCAGAGTAGGTCATGGACGTTCCTTTCAGCCCATGACCTATGTGTGCGCATAATCGCGCGCAACTATGCAGAACGGCAGATATTGGTGCGCAGGTGCGGAGGTGTGCCTAGGCGATCATCCCCACGATCTCGTAGGTCTTCGCGAGGATCGGCGCCGCGATTTCACGCGCACGCTCGGCACCTGCACGAAGCTGGCGGTCGATCTCCGCTGGGTCGTCCATGAGACGCGACATCTCTTCGCCGATCGGGCCCATCTGCGCCACAGCCAAGTCAGCGAGCGCTGGCTTGAACTCACCAAACTGCTTGCCCGCAAACTCCGCGATGACCTGCTCCTGCGTCTGGCCGGAGAGGGCAGCATAGATGTTTACGAGGTTACGCGCCTCAGGCCGGTCTTCGAGGCCGTCCACGCTCTCGGGGAGCGGTTCGGGATCGGTCTTGGCCTTGCGAAACTTCTTGGCCATGTCGTCGGGGGTGTCCGTCAGGTTCAGGCGAGACATGTCGGACGGATCGCTCTTCGACATCTTCTTGGAGCCATCACGCAGCGACATGATCCGCGCCTCGGCTTTGCCGATGATCGGTTCGGTCACCGGGAAGAACTCCTGCCCGAAGTCGTGGTTGAACTTGATCGCGATGTCGCGCGTCAATTCAAGGTGCTGCTTTTGGTCGTCGCCCACGGGCACGTGCGTGGCGTGATAGATCAGAATGTCGGCGGCCATCAGCGCGGGATAGGCAAAGAGGCCCAGCGACGCGTTCTGCGCGTTCTTTCCCGCCTTATCTTTGAACTGGGTCATGCGCTGCATCCAGCCCATGCGGGCGACGCAGTTGAAGACCCAGGCCAACTGCGCGTGTTCGGGTGCCTGGCTCTGGTTGAAGAGGATCGACTTCGCAGGGTCAATGCCCGACGCGATAAAGCCAGCCGCAACTTCGCGGGTCTGACGGCGCAGGGCCTCTGGGTCCTGCCAGGTGGTGATAGCGTGAAGGTCCACCATGCAGTAGATGGTTTCGAACTCGCCCGAGTTTTGAAGGCCCACAGAGGGGCGGATCATCCCGAGGTAATTGCCCAGCGTCAGACCGCCGGAAGGCTGGACGCCGGAGAAGATGCGTTTGGTGAATTCGGCCATGGGAACGGTTCCCGCTAGTGGAAAAGTGTCGCTTCGCTTAAGGCTGCACCACGAGCACGTCAAGGAATGAGCCATGGCCTATCAAGAGCCCCCCGCCGTCAATCCCATCCCACCAGCGGTTTTGGCGCTGACGGCGATCATCATCGGGATCGAAATTGTGTTCTGGCTGGCCTCGCGCGGGGTGCTTGGTGGTGCCGCTGGCATTGGCTGGCGCCTTGCCGCCTTTGAGGACTATGCGTTCATCCCGCGCTACCTCGCCTTCATGATCCAAGAGGGATCGTGGAGCGTGGACGGGCTCAAACGCTTCATCACCTATGCGTTCATCAACCAAAGCTTCTTGTCGGCTGTCTTCTCGAGCGTGTTCATCCTCGCCTTTGGCAAATTCATCGGCGATATCGCGGGAGGCGCACGGGCGCTCTTCATCTTCGTGGTCAGCGCTGTTGGCGCGGCACTGCTCTATGGAGTGATCTTCCCGAACCAGCCGCCGCTGGTGGGGTCCTTCCCGGGCGCCTACGGTCTTTTGGGAGGATACACCTACATCTTGTTTGCGACGCTCGACCGCGCAGATCAGAATCGCCTGCAGGCCTTCCGCCTTGTAGGTATGCTTGCTGCGCTACAGCTGGCGTTTGGTGTGATCTTCCCTGGTCCGCCCTATTGGTTAGCTGACCTTGCGGGCGCTCTCGTTGGATTTTTGGCCGCTGCCACGATGAACCCCGGTGGTATTGCCCGGATCGTGGAGCTACTCCGCCGCCGCTGAGCGTCTGAACTGGCTGCGAAGCTCGCTCAGTGACAGGGCACCGGTGAGGTGCGCGGCGATAGCGTAGCTGCCCATGCCGATGATGATCAAACCAGCAAGCGCAGCGTATCTGAGACCTGCCACCTGTAAAAGATCACCCAAAAGCCAGCTCGCGGCCAAAAGCACCACGCCCATGGCCGCCGAGGCCAAGGCAATCTTGGGAAGCTTTTCCCAAAAACGGGCATCGGGCGAGGCCTCAACGCCCATCTGTCGCGACCCGCGCCACAGGAGCCAGACCATCGCCCACCCAGCCATCGATGCCGCAAGCGCGGCAGAAATATAGCCAACCACCGGGGCAAGCCCGATGGCGATCACTGCATTCACCGCCATGGCGACGAGCGCATAGCGGAACGGGCTGCGGGTGTCTTCGCGTGCGAAGTAAAGCGGCTGCAGCACCTTTTGCAGCACGAACGCCGGCAGGCCAGCACCATAGATCGCAGCAGCCATAGCGGTGGCGGCCACATCATCGCTGGTGAACGCGCCACGCTCAAAAAGCACAGAGACGAGCGGCAGGGGGATAACCACCAGCGCAACGGCGGCAGGCAGTGTCAGCGCCAGCGAAACCTCACCCGCGCGGGAAAAGGCGTTCTGCCCGCCGACCTCATCCTTGGCCTGAAGCCTGCGCGACAGGTCAGGCAAGAGAACGATCCCAATCGCAATGCCGACAACGCCGAGCGGCAGCTGATAGAGCCGGTCAGCATAATAGAGCCACGCTGCTGCGCCTTCGAAGTAGCTCGCCACTTGGCGCCCCACGAGGAGGTTGACCTGCACAACCCCCCCCGCAAGCGCGGCGGGGGCGGCGATGATGGCGAGCCTTTTCAGGTCAGGCGTCAGGCGCGGCATCCGTGGGGTCAGATTGAAGCCCGCGCGTTTGGCGGCCGTCCAGACGAGAGCGAGCTGCGCGATACCCGCCAAGGGCACCGTCCAGGCGAGCGTAAGTCCTGCATCCCATTCCATGGCATTGGCCGCCAACAAGGCCGCGATGAAGAGGATGTTCAGCACAACAGGTGCCGCGGCAGCCGCCACAAAGTGGCGGGCGGCGTTCAAGGCGCCTGATGCCAGCGCCGCAAGCGAGATAAAGAGGATGTAAGGGAACGCGATGCGCCCATAGAGCGTGGCGAGCTCGAACCGCTCGTCACCTGCAAAGCCCGAGGCCATTGCGAGAACGAGCCACGGCATCGCGAACAGCGCCAGTGTCGTGAAGACAATGAGGATGAGCCCCAGTCCCGTCAGCGCATCGCGGGCAAACCCCTCTGCGTCCTCGCCAGCCTCCAGCTTTTTCGAGAAGAGGGGGACAAACGCCATGTTGAACGCCCCCTCCGCAAAGAAGCGGCGAAACATATTGGGTAGCGAAAAGGCGATCACAAAGGCCTCGGCCACGGGGCCCGCACCCAGGAATGCTGCGATCATGATATCGCGCACGAAGCCCAGCACGCGGCTGAGCATCGTCCAGATCCCTACAGTTGCGAATGCCCGGATCATGGGAACCTAACGCGAGCGCCTCTCACGCACGGGCCCTCTGGGCGCCAAGCGCAATCGCTTCTCGTAGCTTCTTCTCAAGGTTCTTCTGCCGCCGTTCGTCGTAGAGTTTCAGGCCGAACATGTCCTTCACGTAGAACCCGTCGACGACCTGTTCGCCGTAGGTCGCGATGACGGCACTGGCGATGTAGACGTTCGAATTGGCCAGGGTGCGGCACAGGTCGTGCAGCAAACCCGGGCGGTCGCGGGTATCAACCTCGATGATCGTGTAAATGTCCGAGCCTTCGTTATCGAAGGTGATATGCGTAGGCACCGTGAAGGGTCGTTCACGCTTCTTGAGCTTGTCGCGGTCTTTCAGGGCATCGCGTGCGACGACTTCGCCGCCTAGCGTCTTGTGGATCATCGCTTCGAGGCGTTTGAGGCGTCCTGCCTCGTAGGAGGCCCCTTCACTGTCCTGGATCCAGAACGCGGCCACGGCGTAGCCGTCTTTGGTGGTGTAGGTCCGTGCGTCAACGACATTGGCCCCCACCAGTGCCAACGCGCCGGTCATGCGGGCGAAGATGCCGGGGTGATCGGTCATCGCGAAACAGGCGCGCGTGGCGTCGCGATCATCATCCATTTGCAGATCGATACGCACCTCGTCGTCGGGGATTTCCCGCAAGAGGTTTGCAAAGACGATATGCGCGGTGACGTGCAGGCCCTGCCAGTAGGTCGGGGCATGGCGGCTCTTCTCGCGGCGCAGCTCTTCGTCGCTCCACCCGGGTAGGGCGTCGGTGAGATTGCGCTTTGCGACGGTACCGCGGTTTTCGCGGTTCAGCGCCTCCATCCCGTCTTCTAGGCCACGGCGTGTCTGACGGTAGAGCGCGCGGATCAGCACGGCCTTCCAGTTGTTCCACGTATTGGGCCCAACGCCGCGGATATCGCAGACAGTCAGCACGGTAAGAAGATCAAGCCGCTTCACAGTCTTCACTGCCTTGGCAAAGTCTCGCACGGTTCTGGGGTCGGCGATGTCGCGCTTTTGCGCCATGTCCGACATCAGAAGGTGGTAGCGGATCAGCCACTCCACCGTCTCTACCTCTTTCTTCTTGAGGCCGAGCCGCGTCGCAACCTCGCGTCCGATCCTCGCCCCGAGGATCGAGTGGTCTTCATCGCGGCCCTTGCCAATATCATGACAGAGCAGGGCGACGTAGAGCACCTTGCGGTTCACCCCCTCTGAGAGGATCGACGAGGCTACCGGCAAATCTTCTTCAAGTTCGCCCCGCTCGATCTGAGCGAGGATGGAGATGCATTGGATCGTGTGCTCATCGACGGTGTAGGAATGATACATATTGAACTGCATCATCGCGACGATGGGCTCAAACTCCGGAATGAAGGCTGCAAGCAGCCCAAGCTCGTTCATACGGCGCAGACCCCGTTCCGGGTTGCCGTGTTTGAGGAGCGTATCCAGGAAGATGGAGCACGCCTCGGGATCGCGGCGCATCTTTTCGTCCACCAGCGGCAGTGACGCCGTCACGACGCGCATCGCGTCCGGGTGGATCAGCGTCCCTGTCCGCAGCGCCTCTTCAAAGATCCGAAGCAGGTTCAGCTTGTCCGCGAGAAAGCCGTCCATATCCCCGATCGTCAGACGGTTCTGCTTGATCGCATAGGGCGGTTTGGCGGTCTTTTGGCGCCGGAAGAGGCGCATGAGCGCGGGCTCTGTTTTCACGTGTGCTTCTTCAAGGGCTGTCAGGAAGATGCGCGTGAGCTCGCCCACGGCCGTTGCGTGGCGGAAGTAGTCCTGCATGAAGTGTTCAACCGCGCGCCTGCCGGTGCGGTCTTCGTAGCCCATGCGGTCTGCCACCTCGACTTGCAGGTCGAACGTCAGCTGATCTGCAGCCCGTCCCGTCACAACGTGCAGGTGACAACGGATGGCCCAGAGAAACTCCTCAGCGCGCTGGAACGTGTCGAACTCGTCGGCGGTAAAGAGCCCCAAGGGCACCAGGGCTGCAGCGTCGCGCACGCCGTGTAGGTACTTTGCGATCCAAAAGAGGGACTGAAGATCCCGAAGGCCGCCTTTGCCCTCTTTCACGTTGGGCTCGACCACATAGCGTTGCCCACCTTGCTTGCGATGGCGCTGGCTACGCTCTTCCAGCTTGGCTTCGATGAAGTCGCTCGCGGTCGAGCTGAAGAGATCGCTCCAGAGCCTCGTGCGAAGCTCCTCGAAGAGGTCTGCATCTCCACCAAGGTTGCGCATTTCAACCAGCGAGGTGCGGATGGTATAGTCTTCCCGTGCGAGCTTCAGGCAATCCTTCACGCTGCGCGTCGCATGTCCGACCTTCAGCTTCAGATCCCAGAAGACATAGAGCATCTCTTCCACGAGCTTTTCGGCATCTTCGGCCTCGGATGCGGGCGTGAGGAAGAGCAAGTCCATATCGGAAAAGAGCGCCATTTCTCCACGCCCGTATCCGCCCACCGCGATGATCGTCATCGTCGCGCAGGGCGGCGTTTCCATCAGATGATCTGCGGCGAGGCTATGCGTGAGACGCACGATAGCATCGGTCAGCCGCGCATAGTGCGAGGTCACGTCGCGCGATGCGCGGGGGCGGGCTGCTAGATTGCGGGCGATTTCGGCGCGCGCATCGCCAAGCGCAGGCGCCAGCGTTGCCACAATGGCTTTGCGGCGCTCAATTTTGTCGGACTGGCCTGCGGCAGCTTCTGTCGCTGCGGCCTTTAATGTAGCTTCGTCGAACCCCCCCGACAGCGCAAAGCCGCCGGGGTTGTCTTGATCTGCGGGCAGTTCGGGCGTTTCGCCCGCGTCAGAAACCAGCGCCACCGAAGTTCTGAGGTGCGGCTTCGAGCGTCACGACCCCTCCCTCTTGGATGGTTCCGATCGCGAGGCCGCGCTGGTTGGTGCCGTTGGAGCGGAAGCGCAGGATGCCGTTGGCGCCCTGGAAACCCTGTGCCCGGGTGATCGCCTCAGCGCTCAGCGGATCAAAGCCGCCTTGCGAGACGAGGGCGCCGATAACAGCAATGCCGTCATACGCCGTGAACGCGAGCGAGTGGGGAGGGGCCCCAAACGTCGCGCCGTAGCGGCTAGAGAACGCAGCTGCGCGCGCGCGGTCTGGCATGGCGAACCAGCCGCCTTGCACGCCGGAGAGGCTGAAGAGGCGCGGGTCATTGTCCCAGCGGCTCAGGCCCAGGTACTGCACGCTGTCAGGACCCATGCCTGCCTCGGGCAAAAGTTCTGCTAGGATGGGCAGTGCGCCTGCGCTGGGCGAGGTCAGGAAGAGCGTGTCGGCGCCCGTCGATCTGACTTCGCGGCCCACAGACGAGACGGCGTTCGCAATGCCCGGGAGGGTATTTTCGTAGCTTGTCATTCCGGCGAGCTCGATACCGCTGGCGGCCAAGGCATTGGCCACAGCTGCGCGGCCTGCTTCACCAGCCACGTTTTGTGCATGCACCACAACGACGCGGCTCTTGCCCTGATTGCGGGCGTAGCGCGCGACGCGAGAGGCGCTGTCCTGGAACGTTTGGCCCAGCAGGAACACGTTCCCGCCTGCAACAGCGGTGTTGTTTGAAAAGCTCATCACGTTCGTGCCGGATCCACGTGCCGCAAGGCCAACGGCTGCCGCGACCTCACCATCAAGGGGGCCTAGAATGATGTCTGCCCCTGCCGCAATGGCCTGCCCGGTTGCGGCCACGGCGGTGCCCGCATCTCGGGCCGTGTTGTACACGGTCAGGTTCACTTCGACGCCCTGAAGATCGTTCATCGCAAGGCGCGCAGCGTTCTCAAGGCTCAGAGCAATGGCATCCAGCTCAGCTACGCCCGATCCGCCGGGAACGAGCAAGGCCACGTCCACGCTGCCGCCACCGGCACCTGCGCCGGGGATCCCGGTCGATACGGGCACATCGCATGCCGCGAGGGCTCCGAGCGAGCCCACAAGGGCAAAGGCGCGCACCGCGTTGCGCATTCGCTTGAAAAACGACACCATGTTTACACTCCCATCTGAGGCCGGGATCACCGCATCCGGCGTGGCGGCATAATGCGGAACTTGGCAGGGACGGTCGAGTCATGAATTGGAACAGACAGACGCTCGCGCCAGGTCTTTACCTTGTAGCAACACCTATAGGCACCGCGCGAGACATCACTTTGCGGGCGCTGGATGTGCTGGCGTCAGCGGATGTGCTTGTCGCTGAAGACACGCGAACCCTGCGTAAACTCATGGATTTGCACGCGGTGCCGCTCGAAGGCAGGCCACTGTGGAGCTACCATGACCATAGCCGAACCGGCGACGTCAGACGGGTGGTCGAGGCAATTTCGGCTGGGCAGTCCGCCGCTTACGCCTCGGAGGCGGGTACGCCGCTGATTGCCGACCCGGGCTACGAGCTTGTGGGCGCCGTGCGGGAGGCAGGCGGTCTTGTGACATCTGCGCCGGGCCCTTCGGCCTTGGCCACGGCCCTATCCATCGCAGGCCTTCCCACAGACGCAGTGCATTTTGCGGGCTTCTTGCAGGCCTCCCGGCAGGCACGACGCGCAGCTTTGGCAGAGCTCGGTCAGATTGCGGCGACGTTGGTGCTCTATGAGTCGCCCAAGCGGGTGTCGGCCTGCCTTGCGGATGCCAGCGAGGTGCTCGGCACGCGTCACGCAGCGCTCGCCCGCGAACTTACGAAGCGTTTTGAAGAAGTGCGCCACGGCACCCTCGCCGAACTCGCGGCCGCGACCGCCGAGACCCCGCCCAAAGGCGAATGCGTTATCCTAATCGATAGATCGATCCAGGGCGGCACGGAGGAAGTGGATCTCGATGGTGCGCTTCAGGATGCGTTAACCAAGATGAGCCTAAAGGAAGCTGTCACTGCCGTGTCCGGGGCGCTCGGGCTGCCACGGCGCAAAGTTTATCAACGGGCATTGGACCTGAAATCATCGGGGTAGGGCATGAGCGGTATCGTCTCCTATTTGAAGGGCGCGGCATCTGAGGATCAGGTCGCGATGCTTTATCAAAAGCGGGGCGCCACCGTGATCGCCCAGCGCTGGCTGGGACAAGGTGGCGAGATCGATCTGATCTTTGAACACGCAGGCCAGATTATCTTTGTTGAGGTGAAATCATCCGTCACGATTGCTCGCGCGCTGGAAAGCCTTGGGCCCCGCCAGATCAACCGCCTCCTCGCAAGTGCCTCTGATTTTCTGTCACGCCAACCGGCAGGCGCGCTGACGGAGACGCGCTTTGATGTGGCCGCCGTGGACGGCGCAGGCCGCATCGAAATTGTCGAGAATGCCCTCATGGCGTGAGCTGGGCGTTGCAGAGCAGCGCCCCAAGGTCCATCTAGTCGTGAAATGACGACCCCACGGAGGCCCCATGCTCAACGTCGCTTTCCAGATGGACCCCATCGAACATGTCGATATCGACGCTGACTCGAGCTTCCGTCTCGCAGAGGAAGCGCAAAAGCGTGGCCACTCACTGTTTGTCTACACGCCTAACCAGCTGGTTTTCGATGAAGGCACGGTGACAGCCACCGGCCGCGCGGTGACCGTGCAGCGCGAAAAAGGCAACCACGTGAAGTTCGGCCCGTTCGAGACGCGGCCCCTCAGCAGCTTTGACGTCGTTTGGCTGCGCCAAGACCCGCCGTTTGACATGGGCTACATCACGACGACGCACCTTCTCGAGCTCGTGCATCCCGAAACGCTCGTGGTGAACGATCCCTTCTGGGTACGGAATTTCCCCGAAAAGCTGCTTGTCCTGCGCTTCCCTGATCTGACGCCGCCGACGACAATTGCGCGCGATCTCGATGCCCTTAAAGCGTTCCGCGAACGCCACGGCGACGTCATCATCAAGCCGCTCTACGGAAACGGCGGCGCCGGCGTTTTCCGGCTGCAGCCGGGCGATGGCAATCTCGCGTCGCTGCACGAGCTTTTCTCCGGCATCAATCGCGAGCCTCTGATTGCACAGAAGTTCCTGCCTGACGTCAGCCAAGGCGACAAACGCATCATCTTGGTCGATGGCGAACCCGTCGGCGCGATCAATCGCGTGCCCGCAGCGGGGGAGACACGCTCAAACATGCACGTGGGCGGGCGTCCCGAAAAGATCGGCCTGACCGAGCGGGAGCGCGAAATCTGCGCGGCCATTGGGCCCACACTTCGCGACAATGGCCAGATCTTCGTTGGCATCGACGTGATCGGCGGCTGGCTCACGGAAATCAACGTGACCTCACCCACCGGAATTCAGGAGCTTGAACGTTTCGACGGGCTCAATATCGCCGCGCTCGTTTGGGAAGCCATCGAAGCCAAACGCTGACGCACGCATCCCCGAGCGCAGCGAGGCCCCCTTTGGCGCAAGCGACAGCGCCGCGGGGAGGGGGGTGGGTCCGGTATCTCAAAAAGACCGACGCATCACCCGGTAGCGGTCGTCAGCCTGTAACTCAGGGCCTCGGCTACGTGGTGGCGTTCAATGCCAGCTGAGGCGTCCAGATCAGCAATCGTCCGCGCAAGCTTTAGAACACGGTGGTACCCCCGCGCCGAAAGCTTGAACTTCTCCGCCGCCTTCAAGAGCAGGGCCTTCCCCTCCGTCGACGGCTGCGCCACCCGTTCCAAGACCGCGCCTTCGATGTCCGCGTTCACGTTCACCCCCTCAATATCGCTATAGCGCTCTGTTTGGAGATCGCGCGCAGCGGCGACGCGCGCGGCGATCGTGGCGGAACTCTCGCCCGTTGCAGGCAAGTCGAGATCAGCAAAGCTCACCGGGGGTACCTCCACGCGCAGATCGATCCGGTCCATCAAGGGGGCAGAGATCTTCCCGATATAGTCTTCGGCGCATTTGGGCCCCCGCTTGCAAACGAAACCTGGCTCGCCCACCTCGCCGCAGCGACACGGGTTGGCCGCCGCGATCAGCAAGAACCGCGACGGATAGCGCGCGTGGTGGTTCGCGCGTGAGACAACAACCGATCCCGTCTCAATCGGTTGGCGCAACGTCTCCAGCACGGAGCGCGGAAATTCCGGAAACTCATCCATGAAAAGAACGCCGTTGTGTGCCAGCGAAATCTCTCCTGGTTTCGCGCCGCGTCCGCCGCCGACGATGGCTGCGATCGAGGCCGTGTGGTGGGGTTCCCGAAACGGTCGTGTGCGACTGATGCCACCTTCATCCAGCAAACCCGAAAGAGAATGGATCATTGAGGTCTCAAGCGCCTCGGCGGCGCCCATGGGCGGAAGGATCGTGGGCACGCGGGCCGCGATCATCGATTTGCCTGATCCCGGTGCGCCGACAAGGATCACGTGATGGCGCCCGGCAGCTGCGATTTCCACGGCGCGTTTTGCCCGCTCCTGACCTTTCACCTCTGCCATGTCGCGCGCGAAAGTCTCGCCTGCCACTTCGCCGGGGCTTGCAGGCTTGATGGGGGCCTGTCCCGTGAAATGACGCAAAACCTCTGCCAGGCTTCGGGCTGCTATCACCTCCGCCGACCCGACCCAGGCGGCCTCCGCTCCAGAGGCTTTCGGACACAGAAGTCTGCGGTTTGAAGCCCCCGCCGTCATTGCCGCGGGGAGGGCGCCGATGACTCCCACCAGATCCCCGTTCAAGGACAGTTCACCCAGCGAAATCGTGCGCTCAACTTCCTCCTTGGGAATAAGGTCGAGCGCCGCCAGAAGCGTCACCGCGATGGGCAAATCAAAGTGAGACCCGACTTTCGGCAAATCCGCGGGGGACAAGTTGATCGTGATCCGCTTGGACGGCAACGCAATCGACAGCGCGCTCATCGCCGCGCGCACGCGTTCCCGCGCCTCGCTCACAGCCTTGTCCGGCAAACCGACCACAGAGAACGAGGGCAATCCGGCTGTAACAGCGCATTGTACCTCAACCTCGCGGGCCTCTACGCCCTCGAACGCCACCGTATGCCCTGTACAGACCATTGCACCCTCTCGCCGTTAACCAAGCTTTAAGGGCGAAGTGCTTTCCGAAAGGTTAACGCGTGAGCGCTATGAACGCAGGCCAAGCCTCCGGATCAGCGACGGTCTTGTCGCGGCAGAACGGATTGCAGAACCCGTAGACCTTTCCTTCAAACTCAAGGAAATCCGTGACGGGATCGCCGGAATAGGGGCAACGCTCGTTCTCGGCGGCTTGTGGGGCAACGGCAGTTGCAGCCAGCAGGGAGGGCCCGGGCCATGCGGTCACTTCATAGTCGCGGCGATACCTCTCCAACGTCGCGCCGCGCACCAGGCCCATGGCCCGCCAGCGGCGAAACGGCAAATGCGCGAGGTGCTGGTCTACATATCCTCTCGCAACGCGTGAGACCTCAAGTCCATAGCCTGCGATGCGCGCGGCAACAGGGGCATAGAAGGTGTCGGCAATGGAGTATGTCCCGCCCAACCACGGTCCACCGGAGGCGGCGAGGGCAGCCTCCCAAATGGCTTCAAGCCGGCGCAGGTCTGCCTGAACCTCGGCTGAGGGCTCAAAGCTCGAATAGGCGACGCGCAGGTTCATGGGGCAGTCGGCGCGCAATGGTCCGAAACCTGCGTGCATCTCAGACGAAAGCGATCGCGCCGTTGCCCGAGAAAGTGGATCAGCCGGCCAAAGATCGGCATCGGGGAAGCGGGTGGCGAGTTCCTCTGCGATGGCTAGGCTCTCGGAAATAATGGCGCCTTCAGGTGTCTTCAGCGTGGGTACCGTGCGGGCTGGAGCCACGTCTGCCAGCTGGTCGGCGACGTCAGCAGCATTGAAATCAACGTAGATCGTGTCGAGCGGCAGCTCCCAAACTTCCCGAAGGAGCCAAGCGCGGAGAGACCAAGAAGAATAGGCGCGGTCGCCAAGATATAGAGTGTAAGTCATGCCCCAAGCCTGCGGTGCCCCGGCATAAAGGTCAATTCAGCTTATGTGAGCATGGCCCTCACACCACGTGATTGATCAGCGTCGCGGGGCCTTCATCAGGAATGCAGGTGACAGACAGGTTGTCGATCTTCTGGGCAAGCACCTCGTAGGCAGTGCACCCTGCCGCGCGCTGAACCTGCGTGAGGATCGTGCCAAAATGCGCCACGATGATAAGATCGCCTGAGTGGCGGCTGCGGATGTCCTGACGGGCTGCCTCAACGCGTGCGGCGGCGTCGTTCCAGCTTTCCCCGTCGGGGGCGGCGATGTCTCCGGGTTGCTCCCAATAGGTACGTGATAACTCGGGCCAGCGGTCCGCGATCACATCAAAGGTCAGCCCGTCCCAGGCGCCAAAGTCGATTTCGCGCAGGCCTGCGTGGTCGGGCAGGCGCGCGCGGCCCCGCGCGATCGCATCCGCTGTGTCGCGCGTGCGGATCAGGTCGGAGGAAAGAACCGGTGCGTCTGGCAGAAAGTCAGACAGCCGCTCCAGCGCCGCGGTATCAGAGAGGTCGGCTGGCACATCACGCCAGCCAGTGAACGCCTTCTGATGGGTCGGTCCGTGACGGATCCACCAAATCATGGAAGCTGACCTTTCAAAACCTGCGGCAGCCCGGCAATCACGAAGACGGCCAAATCGGTTTCTGCGGCCAAGGCTTGGTTCAGGCGGCCCTGCGCGTTCCGGAACTCACGGCCCATCTTGTATTCCGGCACGACGCCTTGGCCCACCTCGTTGGAGACCACCACCAGCGGTGCCTCAGTGCCCCGCACGGCGTCGAGAAACTTCGCGATCTGGATGTCGAGGACGCGTTCGGCCAGCATTTGATTGGACAGCCAGAGTGTTGCGCAGTCCAAAAGTACCACATCCTCAGAAAGCGCTGCGTTTAACGGTTTGGAAACATCCAGCGGCGCTTCATGCGTTATCCAATTTTCGCCGCGGCTTTTCTGGTGCGCCAGAATTTTCGCTTCCATTTCAGCATCAAAGGCCTGTGCCGTGGCGATGTAATGCCTGCGACGGCCCGTCGCACATACCAAATTTTCGGCAAAGGCAGATTTGCCAGAACCGGCGCCACCTAAAACGAGCGTCAACGAAGGCAACTTTTTCTTCATGTTTTTTTTGATCCGCCTGAGCTTGAGCCCCGTAACCCTATCAAAAGCCAATGAGGGGCGCGCCACTTGCCCCCACTCACATGAATGTACCAGGGGGCCAACGACAGATGGCATTGGATAGCGGATACGATCAATCACTTTCCCGCCGAGCGATGAAGGCGGAACTCCTCGATGCTGAGACAGAACTGCGTCTCGCTTATGCGTGGAGAGACGAGCGCTGCGAAGAAAGCTTGCATCGTCTGATCACAGCTTACATGCGCCTGGCGATCTCTATGGCTGCCAAATTCAAGCGCTACGGCGCGCCGATGAATGATCTCATTCAAGAGGCTGGTCTTGGTCTTATGAAGGCGGCGGACAAGTTCGACCCTGATCGGGGCGTGCGCTTCTCGACCTACGCAGTCTGGTGGATCAAAGCGTCGATCCAAGACTACGTGATGCGGAACTGGTCGATGGTGCGGACGGGTTCGACCTCGTCGCAGAAGTCGCTCTTCTTCAACATGCGCCGGGTCCAGGCCCGTCTGGAGCGTGAGGCGGCATCGTCGGGCGAGAACCTTGATCGCCACCAGCTGCGCCAAATGATTGCTACTGAGGTGGGTGTACCTCTTCATGACGTAGAGATGATGGAAGGCCGCCTCGCGGGCTCTGACTTTTCGCTCAATGCGACACAGTCCACGGATGAAGAGGGCCGGGAGTGGATCGACGCTCTTGAAGACGATCGTGAGCAGGCAGCCGAGACGGTGGCCCATGATCACGATGTCGACACGCTGCGCGGCTGGCTGGTGACGGCGCTTTCCGCACTGAACGAGCGCGAACAGTTCATCGTCCGCGAGCGTAAGCTGCGCGATGATCCTCGCACGTTGGAATCGCTGGGCAACGAGCTCGGCCTGTCCAAAGAGCGTGTTCGTCAGCTTGAGGCCGCGGCCTTCGGCAAGATGCGCAAGTCGCTCGAGGCGCAGTCGCGCGAAGTTCACGAGTTCTTCGCCTAGACGCATTGCCCCTGCGGGCCGCGTGGTTATGTTGCTGACCATGCTGCCTGCAAAAAGAATTCTCTTGATCATCTCCGGCGGGATCGCGGCGTATAAAGCGCTTGATCTCATTCGACGCCTGCGTGAACGCGGTGCCGACGTGACGCCCGTCCTGACTCGCGCCGCTGAGGAGTTCGTGACCCCCCTGAGCGTGAGCGCGCTGGCGGGAGCCAAAGTCTACCGTGATCTCTTCGATCTGACGGATGAAGCGGAAATGGGCCACATTGAGCTGTCACGCTCCGCCGATCTGATCGTCGTCGCGCCAGCCAGTGCCGATCTTATGGCCAAAATGGCCGGCGGCATCTGCAATGATCTGGCTTCCACGTTGCTCCTTGCCACGGATACGCCCGTGATGGTGGCCCCTTCGATGAACGTGCGCATGTGGGAACATCCCGCGACGCAGCGCAACCTGGCCACGCTTGCAAAGGACGGCATCACCTTTGTGGGGCCGGACGAGGGCTCCATGGCGTGCGGTGAATATGGTCCAGGCCGCATGGCCGAACCTTTGGCCATCGTCGCCGCCATGGAGGCGCATTTTGCGGGCGGGCCGCTCGCTGGCAAACACATTGTGATCACCTCAGGCCCTACGCACGAGCCGATCGATCCCGTGCGTTACATCGCCAACCGGTCCTCCGGTGCGCAGGGGGCGGCGATTGCTGAGGCCGTCGCGGCTTTGGGCGCGCGCGTGACATTCGTCACTGGCCCTGCCCGCGCGGATCGCCCGCACGGCGTAGATATCATCGAGGTGGAAACAGCCACCCAGATGCTTGCGGCTGTGCAGGGATCGATGCCCGCTGATGCGGCCGTCTTCGCTGCTGCCGTTGCCGACTGGCGTGTTGATGGAGCCGCCGATCAGAAAATGAAGAAGGAAAAGGGGGGGCTTCCCACACTGTCCTTTGCGGAGAACCCCGACATCCTGGCTACCGTCTCACAGGGAGAAGGGCGGCCAGAGCTCGTCGTGGGTTTTGCTGCGGAAACGGAGAACGTCATAGCCCACGC
This sequence comes from Paracoccaceae bacterium, assembly GCA_022448245.1. Taxonomy (GTDB): domain Bacteria; phylum Pseudomonadota; class Alphaproteobacteria; order Rhodobacterales; family Rhodobacteraceae; genus Shimia_B. The sequence goes on along the minus strand of JAKVCO010000006.1, from coordinate 104,330 downwards.
CACCGCCAAGCGGGAACGGAAGGGCTGCGACTGGATCCTCGCCAACGATGTCTCGCCCGGTACGGGCATCATGGGCGGCACCGAGAACGATGTGACGCTGATCAGTGCTGATGGCGCCGAGGATTGGCCGCGCATGGGTAAATCGCAGGTTGCCGAGCGATTGGCCCGGCGCATCGCCGAGGCGCTGGGCTAAATGCGGATCGCGCTGCTGAGAGAGCCGGGCTTCGATTCGGATGTGCCCTTGCCCTCCTACGAGACAACTGGTGCAGCGGGCGCCGATATCCGCGCGAATTTTGAAGACGGCCAACCTGTGACGCTTGCGCCCGGTGTGCGCGCGCTCATTCCCACGGGCCTGCGCATGGAAATCCCTGAGGGCTACGAGGTTCAGATCAGGCCGCGTTCCGGTCTGGCGTTGAAGCGCGGGATCTCGGTGCCCAACGCGCCGGGCACGATCGACGCTGACTACCGCGGTCTTGTCGGCGTTATCCTCATCAATCTGGGTGATCAGGCGTTCGTCGTCGAGCACGGTGCGCGTGTCGCCCAAATGGTTGTAGCCCCCGTCACGCGAGCGCGCCTCGTGGAAGTCACCGAGATCGGGACGACTGAGCGCGGCCGAGGCGGCTTTGGATCCACAGGCACAACATGATTGTAGTCTTTTCGATGGCGGCCACGATCTGGTTGATCGGCGTGGCCATGAAGACCCCTCTTCAAGCGCGTCTGATGATGTTGGGTCTTCTGTTCGTGGGCGTGCTGGCGATCCATGTGGTCCTGCCCGACGGCCATCCGCTGCGGGAGGGCACAGGCGGGTCGGCGGCGCTCTGGCTTATCATCGCGGCTGCGGGCGGGCTCGCTTATGGATACTCGCGCATAATCAAGGGTTTGCGTGAGCGAGCTGCGCCTGTCGAGACGCCCATGCAGCGCGTGCAACGCACCGAGACGATGGGCGATGTGGAGCTCGAGCGCTACGCCCGCCACATCGTGCTGCGTGAGATTGGCGGCCCCGGACAGTCCAAACTGAAACGCGCGAAGGTGCTTGTCGTGGGGGCGGGCGGCCTTGGATCGCCTGTGCTGCAATACCTGTCGGCGGCGGGCGTGGGCACGATTGGCATCATTGACGATGACAAGGTCGAGCACACGAACTTGCAGCGCCAAACGCTCCACACCGACGCTGCGACGGGCATGAACAAGACCGCCAGCGCGGAGCAAAGCATCCATGCGCTGAACCCCTATGTCGTGGTGAAACCTTACACGCGCCGCCTGACCGAAGAGATCGCTGAAGACCTATTCGATGACTACGATCTGATCATCGACGGCGTCGACAATCAGGATACGCGCCGGCTGATCAACCGGACTGCGGTAAAGCTCGGCCTGCCTGTGGTGCATGGGGCGATCACGCAGTGGGAAGGGCAGGTGGCAATTTGGGATCCGTCCTTCGGGGGCCCATGTTATAATTGTATCTTCCCGGAAGATCCCGCGCCGGGCCAAGCGCTGAGCTGTGCGGAGGCGGGCGTGCTTGGGCCACTGCCGGGCATGGTGGGCACAATGATGGCCGCAGAGGCCATCAAGCGGATCACGGGGGCGGGCACACCGCTCATTGGATCGATGATGATGATGGATGCGCTCGATGCCGAGACGCGCAAGATCAAAGTGAAGCGGCGAGCGGATTGCGCCGTCTGCGGAAAGGCAAAGCAATGACGAAGCCGATGCTCGCTGAATGGGACGGCCCTTTTGGCCTTCCCCGTTACGAACTTTTCGACGACGCGCAGTTTGAACCGGCTTTGCAGGAGGCGCTCGCCGAGGGCCGGGCGGAGATTGCGGCCATCGCAGACAACCCCGAGGCGCCGACACTAGAGAACACGATCCACGCGTTAGAGCTTGCAGGCGAGGGCCTACGAAAGGTGCTGTCGGTCTTTTTCAACATCATCGGCACCGATTCCACGCCGGAGCGTCAGGCGCTGCAGAAGACCTTTGTGACGGAGCTGTCGGCCTACAACGCAGAACTCATCTCCAACGTCGGGCTCTTCAAGCGCCTCTCGGCGCTCCATGACCAGCGGGAGAGCTTTGAGGGTGAGGACCGTCGCGTGGTGGACCTCTACCACGAGAACTTCACTCGCGCAGGCGCCGCGCTCACCGGCGATGCGGCTGCGCGCATGACTGCGATCAAAGCGCGTCTGGCCATGCTTGGCACAGAATTCACGCAAAACCTCCTCGCTGACGAAGGTGAGTGGTTCATGGAGCTTAGCGAAGACCAGCTAGGGGGGCTGCCAGACTTCCTGATCAGCGCGGCCAAGTCGGCAGCGGAAGAGAAGGGTGTGGAAGGCTGGATCATCACCACCTCGCGGTCGCTGATGACGCCATTCCTGCAATTCTGTCCGGACCGTGCGCTGCGTGAAAAGGCGCAAAAGGCCTGGTCGTCGCGCGGGGCCAATGGTGGCGAGACCGACAACCGCGGGATCGCCGCTGAGGTGCTGTCGCTGCGCCAAGAACGCGCCAAGCTCCTCGGGTATGCAAGCTTCTCCGACTACAAGCTCGCACCGGAGATGGCGGGTACGCCCGACCGGGTGCGCGATCTTCTGATGCAGGTCTGGGCGCCCGCAAAGGCTCAGGCCGAAAAAGACGCTGCGCGCCTGGCCGAGATGATGCAGGAAGACGGTGTCAACGACACGCTGCGCCCGTGGGATTGGCGCTACTATTCCGAGAAGCGCCGTGTGGCGGAGCATGACCTCGATGAGGCGGAGCTGAAGCCCTACTTCCAGCTCGAAAAGATGATTGAGGCGGCGTTTGATACATCAGCTCGCCTCTTTGGTCTTGAGTACGCGCCGATCGACGCGCCCTTGCCGCATCCTGATGCGCGGGCCTGGGAAGTGAAGCGCGACGGCAAACATCTCGCTGTTTTCATTGGTGATTACTTCGCACGCGGCGGTAAGCGCTCCGGCGCTTGGTGCTCCGGGCTACAGTCGGGCCACAAGCTCGATGGCGAGGTGCGTCCGATCACGATCAACGTCTGCAACTTCGCCAAACCCGCCGCTGGTCAGCCCGCGCTTTTGAGCTTTGACGATGCCCGCACGCTCTTTCACGAGTTTGGCCACGCGCTTCACCACATGCTCACCGACGTGCGCTATCCGATGATCTCGGGCACCTCCGTGGCGCGGGACTTTGTGGAGCTGCCCTCGCAGCTCTACGAACACTGGCTCGAGGTGCCAGAGGTGCTCGAAACCTACGCGCTCCACGCCGAGACCGGGGAGCCGATGCCAAAGGCGCTGCTCGACCGTGTGCTGGGTGCCGCGACCTACGACATGGGCTTCCAGACGGTGGAATACGTGGCCTCCGCGCTCGTCGACCTTGCCTTCCATGAAGGGGAACCGCCCGCTGATCCCATGGCGCGTCAGGCCGAAGTGCTCGCCGACCTCGGCATGCCCGGCGCCATCGAGATGCGCCACGCCACGCCGCACTTTGCCCATGTCTTCGCAGGCGACGGCTATTCGAGCGGCTACTACAGCTACATGTGGTCAGAAGTGATGGACGCTGACGCCTTCGCAGCCTTCAACGAGGCTGGAAGTGCCTTTGACGAGGCAACGGCTGGCAAGCTCGAGGAATTCATCCTCTCTGCCGGGGGCAGCCGCCCACCGGAGGAGCTCTATACCGAATTCCGTGGCCGGATGCCGGGAGTGGAGCCTTTGCTGAAAGGGCGCGGCCTCGCTGCCTGAGTTTTGCGCCTCAGGGCGTGCACTTGTCCCGCAGCCGCACCCACGCGCGGTCGACGAAATCGTCGGCCTGCGGCTCTAGGCAGGTGAGCGACAGGAACCAGTGCACGTATTTCTCGTACTCGAACCCGTCGAGCTTATGCGCGCCATTGCGGAGGTGATCGCGTAGCTCCTCCTCCGTGCGGGCCACGAGGGACGCGTGGTGGAAATCGCACCGCGCACAGGTGATGAGCATTTTCTTCTGCAGCAGCGCCTCGAACCCGGCGGCGCTGTTTTGCGTCACGACCCAGTCCGCGGCGGCGATGAGATCGTGCACCGAGGCGTCTGAGACGCGGATATTGGGATCCGTGGCCGCGAGCTTGTCGATACGCGCGCGGGTGACGCTGTCCTGCTGGGGATGGGGTTTCACATAGACGATGCCGCCACCTGCCGCGCGCGCCGCGTTGCGGATCATCGCATCGGTTGAGAGGTAGTGCTGACGGGGCACGCGCGTCTCGATGTCCTGACAGAACACGACCGATTGTGCACGGTCCAGCGCGCCGGGGTCGCGATCCGCCTGCGGCATGCGTGAGACGTTGTTGTCGACCATATAGGAGGCCATGCCGTGGAAGAACCAAGACGCGCTGTCCCAATCGATCCCGTGGGGCCGGAAGGTGCGCATCCGGATGGAGCTATCGGCGTTGATGCCCACTTCATCGAGGTACCAGAAGCCCCAGATGTAGGCCGGCGCGACATGCATAACGCGGTGCCCGTAGCCGGGTCTGTCGCCCAAGATCACATGCATATGGTTCTGGGCGAGCATGGCTTGGGAGAGCGGGCTATCAAGCTCCACCACCACGCTGGCAATATCATTCTCGGCAAGGCGAGGCGCGAGCAGGGCGAAGAAATCAAACTCCCCCGAGGAGACCTTCTCGATCCATCCAGGTGCGGCGTGGACCACGAAGAGCCTTGCCGCGCTGGCGAATTCCTTGAGTTCCCCCGCGAGGGTGACGTGTTTCATGAAACCTTCCCGAAGACGCAACACTCAGCGCCGGATTTCACCTGGTTCCACACCCCAGAGTGACGACTTCGGCGCCCAGCCCTTATAGCCGCCCGCGGTAACCCTGCACCACAATTCTTCACATTTGCCTAAGCGCGCCACGACGCCGAGCTCCAGCCGTGCCACGACCTGGCCTTGCGACTCTGGGCGCGGATAAAGGGCCAGCATATCTTCCTCGATGATCACCGTGCGCGTGCCCGAGAGGAGGGAATAGTGCATCCAGCCGCCTTGTCCGTCGCGGTCGCGCACGCGGCGCCAGTGGCCATGTTCAGCAGTGATCTGAAGCGGCATATCGCGGCGCGTGAATATCCAGTCGATCCGGTGCGACAACGAAGGCCCGCGCCGCACGTTGGCCTCGGAGGCCTTCATGGACACGAAGCGGGGGATCTCAAAATTCGTGACCGAGCCGCGTTTGACTTCTTCTGCGCCCGCCGCGAACGGCATGAAGACGCACAAAGCCACAAGGCTTGCCCAAACGATGCGATGCACCATGCTCCTACCTCTGTCGTCAGCGGGTTCTTGTGCCCGCGCTTCTGTGACGGCAATCTGCCATGAAAGACCCGCTTCGGGGAAGGGAAGGAAGGCCATTGATGTCAGCAAAGCGCTTGAGTGTTGTCGTCACGCGACGCTTGCCGGAGGTCGTTGAGACCCGGATGTCCGAACTCTTTGACGTGCAATTGCGCGAAACAGACGAGCCGATGACGAAGGCTCAACTGATCGAAGCGGTGAAGGGCGCTGATGTTTTGGTCCCCACCGTGACCGACGAGATTGATGCCGGTTTGCTGGGGCAGGCCGGGGATCGTTTGAAACTGATCGCTAATTTCGGGGCCGGGGTCGATCACATCGATGTGGCCACGGCCCGCCAGCGGGGCATCCATGTCTCGAATACGCCGGGCGTGGTGACGGATGACACCGCCGACATGGCCATGGCGCTCATGCTCTCAGTGACGCGGCGCATCCCCGAGGGGCTGAGCCTCATGCAAAAGGGCGACTGGGACGGCTGGTCCCCCACGGCCATGCTAGGCGGGCGCCTTGGTGGGCGGCGGCTCGGTATTCTCGGGATGGGTCGCATCGGACAGGCCGTAGCCAAGCGCGCGGCGGCCTTCGGGATGCAGGTCCATTATCACAACCGCAAACGCCTGCGCCCCGAGATCGAAGAGGCGCATGAGGCGACCTATTGGGAGAGCCTCGATCAGATGATCAGCCGCATGGATGTGGTGAGCGTGAACTGCCCCCATACGCCCGCGACCTTCCACCTGATCAACGCGCGGCGGCTGAAGCTGATGAAGGCCTCGGCAGTGATCGTGAACACCTCGCGCGGTGAGGTGATCGACGAAAACGCCCTGACGCGCAGCTTGCGCGCGGGGGAGATCGCGGGCGCCGGGCTCGACGTCTACGAGCACGGTCAAGACATCAACCCGCGCCTGCGCGAGCTCCAAAACGTCGTACTGCTCCCACACATGGGCTCCGCCACGATCGAAGGCCGCGCCGAGATGGGTGAGAAGGTGATCATCAATATCAAAACCTTCGACGACGGCCACCGCCCGCCGGACCTCGTCGTGCCTGCGATGCTGTAAAGGTCAGCCTTGAGCTCCAGCTGCGGGTTTTGAGACGTCCACCAGCGATCGCTTGGTTGGCACATGAAAGAGAAAATCCGGAGAGACCACACGTGATCTACAACGCCACATTTCTGTTTTGTTTGATCGTCGCTCCGCTCGTGGTGAACCTTCGCGGCTGGTCGCCCGCTGCACTTTTTCTCGCCGCGGCAGCCGTTTACATACTTTTCGGTTCCGTCAGCTTCGCGCAAACCCAACTTGTTCTAAGCCAAATTCGAGATGCGGAGCCTGCATATTATGACACCTACTACGTAGTGGGCGATGGCAATTTCCTATGGAGCATCGTCATGGCGGCCTGCGGTGCAATCACTTGGATACAAACGCGATTTGGAGCAATGAGACACCCAGACCTTACCAAAATCCTATTTTGGATTCTGCATGTTTCCTTGATTGGAAGCACCTTCCTTCCCAGCTTGTTGTTCGTCGTGCCACCAAAACCAAGGCGATACATTGACTACCAGGAAGTCATGGAAACCTATGCCTCGGTGAGTGCTTGGTCAGGAATTATGTCAAAAGCCGCGCTAGTCGCACTCTTGTGCTTGCTGCTATGGTCGGTCACGGCGGGATGGTTTACACGCCAAAGGTAGCCTCAATAGCAGTTGTTCATGCGGCCGCGGCAACTTGGCGCTTTGGCCGCAACCTTGTACTTTAACGATACACCTGCGCTTCTCCAGGGAACTGGCGGGCCCGGACTTCGTCGGCGTAGGCTTTGACGCTGGCTTCAATCTGAGCGCCTAAATCCCCGTAAACCTTGACGAATTTAGGTGCCCGGGGGCTGAGGCCCAACATATCTTCCAGGACCAAAATCTGCCCGTCGCAATCCGCAGAGGCCCCGATCCCGATGGTGGGGATCTCGATCTGCTTCGTGATCTTGGCCGCAAGCGGCTCCACCATGCCCTCAAGCACGATTGCGAAGGCGCCGGCGTCCGTGACAGCGCGGGCGTCGGCCTCGTGCTCGGCCCAGCTCTCTTCCTCGCGGCCTTGGGTCTTAAACCCGCCCATCACGTGGGAGCTTTGCGGTGTGAGGCCGATGTGCGCCATCACGGGAATGCCGCGCTGGACGAGGAAGCGGATGGTGTCGGCCATGCGGGCCCCGCCTTCGAGCTTCACGGCGCCGCAGCCTGTTTCTTTCAGGATGCGGGCGGCGTTGCGGAAGGCGACCTCCGGGCTCTCTTCATAGGTGCCAAAGGGCATGTCCACGACGATGAGCGCTTGGCTCGTGCCACGCACCACGGCCTTGCCGTGCATGATCATCAGATCAATCGGCACGCCCACGGTGGTCTCCATCCCGTGCATCACCATGCCGAGGCTGTCGCCCACCAGAATGAAATCTGCGTGGTTATCAACGATGGCGGCTGTGTGCGCGTGATAGGAGGTCAGCGACACGATGGGCTCGCCCCCTTTCATCGCAGTGATCTGCGGGCAGGTTTTGCGGCGGATAGACTTTTGAGTGCTCATAGATGCTCCTTCCCGGGCCCAATGACCCGGTTGTCGATCAAGAGAATGGCGCCGAAGCGCACGGAAAGAAGAATGACGGCGGGCCGGTCGAGGCGCCCATAGAAGGGGGCCAATGTGGCTGCGTCGCGGATGTCGATGGCGCGGATGTCGGCGCGGGGTTCCTGCGCGATGTGCTCGCGGACGAGGGCGCGAAATTCCTCGACGGTGAGGGGGTCGTTTTCGTGCTTCGTCACGAGATCGAGCGCTTGGTTCAGCACAACAGAGGCAGCGCGATCCTCAGGCGTCAGGCGCACGTTGCGCGACGACATTGCGAGCCCGTCTGCCTCGCGCACGATAGGCAGCCCCTTCACGTCGACCGCCATGGCCATGTCGCGAACCATCTGTCGGATGATGGCGAGTTGCTGGTAATCCTTCTCACCAAAGACAGTAACGTCGGGCTCCAAGATATTGAAAAGTTTGGTGACGACGGTCGTCACGCCTTGGAAGTGCCCGGGCCTGACCTTGCCCTGAAGGATGTCTGAAAGCCCAGCGACTGTGACGACGGTGTCGGCCCCTTCGGGATACATCACGTCCGGCGTGGGCAAGAAGACAGCGTTCACGCCTGCAGCTTCGAACTTGGCCAGATCGCCTTCGAGGTCGGTCGGATAGTTATCGAGATCTTCCTTCTCGCCGAACTGAGTTGGGTTCACGAAGATCGAGGTCACCACCTCGTCCACGTGCTTAAGGCATTCATGGACGAGCCCCACGTGGCCTTCGTGCAGAAAGCCCATGGTCAGTACGCAGCCGACGCTTTTGCCCTGTGCTTTCAGCGACCGCACGTGGGCGCGCATGGCGTCCTTATCGGAGAAGGTCTTCATGGGTCCGTAATGGCCTCAGGCTGGGCGCGAGGCAAGTTCGCGTCAATGGAGCGTTGCGTCAGCGTGGCAACTCTGTCCCGCTGCCGAGCCGAGCGCGGCGCGCAATATCGTATCGAGTTAAACGCTTTGTCTGCTGTTCTTGATCCTCGGTGAGAAGACTGAGCGACTTCAGATACCATGCGCCATTCTTCAAGCTAAGCAGAATGGAGCCGCGCAGATACTCCTCCTCCAGCACGCAATCGGGCAGCGCGGAGGTGTAGTATCCAAAGAGTGTTGTCGGCCCGATGAGCTCCGCATGGGTGGCCTGCAGTGCAAACGTCTCGTTGAAGATGACCTGATAGCGCTGGATGGCGCCCGCAAGGATGGTCACCGCAAAGGCGCGGGAGCTGATTTCCATGCTGTCGGCGATCGTGAAGCAGGAAAACGGGAAATCAATCTGGTCGAACAGAGGGGTGAAGTCCTGCTGCCGGAAGCGGCGGGTGAGCGTGTCGAGATAGCCTTGCAGGATCTCCCTGGGGTCTTTCCCGAGGCGGCGCGCATCGTGGGGCGTGTCGGTGAAGGCATCAACCGGGATGGAGGGGGTGCGGATCGTGCTGATCGGCCAACGGCTGTGCCAGAAGGCGCTGGAGGTTTCACACATCCGCCAGTGCCCGTCGTTATTCCGCAGCACCATTCTGGCGTGATAGGGGTCCACCACGGTCTGGCTGTCGCGCATGATGTACACGTTATGCGTGCCTTCAATGTAGTCGTCTGACAGGAAGCTCGCGGATTTGCAGGACCGAATGTAGTGCGTCGCGCCGTTCGTCTTCATGAACTCGCCAAAGCCGGACCAACCGGTTGTCATCTCTTCCGCCGTTTCCACCACCATCTCGGTATCGAGCGAGCGATGGAGGTAGGGTAGCGCTACATGGCGGTCGATTAGCTTGTCGGAGGCACCTGCTAAAACGAGCTCTCCAACCTCATCAAGCCATTGCTGGTAGATGGAGATGGCGCGACTGCGATGTGCTTCGTCTTGGTTTTGCAACATTAGAGTACCGGTGCGGAGCGGTCGCCCGATGATACACGCGCGACGTGCTTCACCAAACATTACCTAGCGTAAAGCAATTTGCCGCGAAGACCTACAATGATGCGCGAAGTCGCAAATGGGGCCCGTTAGGTCGGCCCGATTTTGCGCCGCATGCGCGCTTCGTTCATTGTCTGGCGCAACACTTTAGGGAGTCGAGTCCATGAAAACCCATGTCAAAGCGCTTGTGATCGGTGGCGGCGCGGTGGGCACCTCCATCGCCTACCACCTTGGTAAGGCCGGATGGGATACCATGCAGGTGGAGCGTGACGCGCTCACTGCGGGCTCCACGTGGCATGCGGCGGGTCTTCTGCCGTATTTCAACATGTCCTACGCCACGACCCATATCCACGACTACTCCATCAAGTTCTACAAGACCTTGAAGGAAGAGACGGGCCAGGATCCGGGCTTCTACGTGGTGGGCAACCTGCGCATGGCGCAGACGCAGGAGCGTATGGACGAATACATGCTCTACGCTTCCACGGCTGAGACTTGCGGCGTGCCGTACGAGTGGATGACACCAGCCGAGATCAAGGAGCGCTGGCCGCTCGTGCGCACCGAGGATCTCAAAGGCGCGATCTATCACCCCACCGATGGCTACATTAACCCTGCGGACGTCACGAACGCGATGGCGGCAGGCGCACGCCAATTGGGCGTGAAAATTGAACAGCGCTGGCAGGCCGATGCCTTCGAATGGACGGGGTCCGAGTGGAAGGTGACACTGACCAAGATGGTCGAGAAGGGCGGCAACCTCGTTCAATCTGAAGAGCAGGTCGTGGTGACCGCTGAGCATGTCGTGACGGCCTCCGGCAACCACGCGCCGCGCACGGCGAAACTGCTGGGAATCAAGATGCCCGCGATCGTGGTGGAGCATCAGTACATCGTGACTGAGCCGGATCCGGAACTTGTCAAGTATCGCAAGACTCAGCCTCAGCATCCGGTTCTGCGCGACGCAGATGCCAAATGGTATGTTCGGGAAGAGCGCGGCGGCTGGATCCTCGGTCCCTACGAAGAAGGTGCACCGGCACGGTTCGAATACGGAGTGCCTGAAAGCTTCCGCGCTGACCTCTACCCCCTCGATCTCGAGCGGATCGAGGAAGAGTACATGTCCATGATCCACCGCATTCCGAGCTCGGAGACGGTGGGCCTGAAGGACGATTACAACGGTCCGATCTGCTACACGCCCGATGGCAACCCGCTCATCGGTCCGGCGCCGGGCCTCCAGAACATGTGGCTGGCGGAAGGCTTCTCCTTCGGGATCACCGCCGCTGGCGGCGCGGGCTACTACCTCGCCCAGATGATGACCGAGGGTGAGGCCGAGATCGACATGGCCTCCATCGATCCCAAGCGCTACGGCCAAGATTGGATGACGACGGAATACGCCGCGCGCAAGAACGAGGAATGCTATTCCCACGTCTACATTCTCCATCACCCCGATGAGGAGCGTGAGGCCTGCCGCCCGCTGCGTACCGCGCCTGCCTATGAGCGTCAGAAGGCACTAGGCGCGCAGTTTGGCTGCGTGAACGGTTGGGAACGTCCGAACTACTACGGGCCGCTCGATGCACCGTCGAATTTCGACCACGACGCCCGCAGCTTCCGCCGCGGCGGCTGGTGGGAATACGCGAAAGATGAAGCCGACGCGATCCGCAATGGCGTTGGCCTGATCGACGCCACCGCCTTTGCCAAGCACCGTCTGACGGGGCCGGGCGCGACAGCGTTCCTCGACTGGTTCACCTGCAACAAGCTGCCCAAAGTGGGCCGCATCAACCTGACCTACGCGCTCACCAGCGCGGGCACGACGCGCACCGAATACACGATCGTGCGTAACGGCGAGAATGACTACTACCTCGTCAGCGCCGGTGGCTGGCACGCCTATGACGAAGATTTCCTCTACAAGGCCATCGCCGAGAAAGAGGAAGAGTTCGGCCGCATCAACGCCGAGGACGTCACTCAGAAGTGGGGCGTCTTCGCCATCGCGGGCCCGAAATCGCGCGACGTGCTGCAGAAGCTGATCCGTGACGCGGACCCCGAGACCGCGCTGACGAACAAGCGCTTCCCGTGGCTTTCTGCGCGCCAGATCGAGCTGAAGATGTGCCCGGTGAACGCAATCCGCGTGGCCTACACCGGCGAGCTCGGCTGGGAGCTGCATCACCCGATGGAGATGCAGAACTACCTTTGGGATCAGCTCATGGAAGCGGGCGAGGAGTTCGGTATCAAACCCGTGGGCGCCCGCGCTCAGAACTGGCTGCGTCAGGAGAAATCCTACCGCGCCTTCGGGACCGAGCTTGGCCGCGACGCCACGCCGCTTGAGGCTGGCCTCGACCGCTTTGTGGACCTTGAGAAGGACTACCAAGGTAAAGAGGCGATGCTCGCCAAGGGTATCCGGTCGATGTGTGTGACGCTCAAAATCGACGGGCCTGCTGATGCCGATCCGTGGGGCCGCGAGGTGCTCTATCACGGTGAGGAGCGCGTGGGTCGCCTGACGTCCGGGGGCTATTCCGTGCACTTCGGCTGCTCGATCGGCATGGGCTACGTCAAGCCGGACCTCGCGAAGGTGGGCACGAAGCTGAAGGTGAAAATGTTCGATCAGCTCTGGGATGCTGAGGTCACCGAAGACAGCCCTTACGACCCGAAAAACGCCGTCATCCGTGTGGATTCCGCAGCGGGGATTGCACTCAAGGCGGCGGAATAATCAAGGGCAGGCGAATGGCCTGCCACTCGATTTCCAAGGCCCCGGTTCTCAGCAGAGCCGGGGCTTTTTGATTTTAGCCGTCGCCCATGGCGGCAGACATGGCCTGCATGAGGTTGGGCATGTTCGGGTCGCTCATCATCTTGTTCATCATGGCGTTGGCCATGCCGCACTGGGCCTCGATGGCGACGTTTTGTTCGTCGGACAGCGGGTTGGAAACGGGCATGCCTTCGGACCACGCCTGAAAATCTTCGATCTCTTGGTTCAGGTGGTTTTCCATCTCGTCCAGCAGGGCCGTGACTTGTGCTGCGCCGATCTCGGCTTCCCAAGCGCCCATGGTGCAATCGGCGGCAGCGCGGATTTCGTCGTTCCAGCCGGGATCAGGCAGGTTGCCTTTGGCGGCGGGGAAACGCTCTTCAATGTAGGCATACATCTTGGTGGACATGGTCGAAGCCAAACGCTCCATCCGCTCCACATCGCTTTCGGCTGAGGCAATTGTCGGGATGGCGATAAGGGCCGCGAGGGCAAGTGAACGCATGAAAATCTCCTTAAGTGATTGATGCCATTGGTGCCTTAGCGTCGATCTTCACGCAAGTGTTTAGCTAAATCGCGCCGGATCGAGCTGGGCTACGGTGTCTGCGTCGAGTTCGGACGGGCGCCCCAAGATGATATCGGCGCCCAGACGCGCCGCTGCGGGCGAGGTCTGGAATCCGTAGCCGCCTTGGCCTGCTTGCCAGAAGAAGCCGGGCTCCTTGGCATCGAACCCAATGGCGAGGTTCCGGTCGGGCGTAAATGTGCGCAGCCCCGCCCAAGAGGCGATGGGACGCGTGACGGGTTCGGTCATCACCGCCTCGTAGCGCGCGAGGCCCTCGGCCAAAACTTCGTCATGGGGCCAAGCGTCCATGGGCTCGGACCGGTCTTCTTCGGCTGGTGAGACGAGCAGGGCGCCAGCATCTGGTTTGGCGTACCATGTCTCGCCCGGGCCAAACATCATGGGCCAGTCGCGTACATCGTGCCCACCGGGTGCTGCCAGTCGCGCCATCGAGCGGCGGAGCGGTGTCACGCCTAACGGCGCAACTCCTGCCATGGCCGCGATCTTGTCGACCCAAGCGCCTGCTGCATTGCAGATCAGACGCGCCTCGTGGTTGTCTTTGACTGTATGCACGACCCAGCCGTTCGGCGTCTTTTCGATCCCTGAGACGGTGGTGTTCGGAAGCACGTCGCCCCCGTTGGCGCGGATCTCCCGCGCGAAGGTTTGGATGATTTTATCTGTGTCGAGGTCCCACGCCTCGGCGTGATAGCCAGCGCGGCGCACAATGTTCGGGTTGAGGATCGGCACCTTCGCGCGCGCCTCCTCAGCGCTGATCTCCGTCATCTCCATGATCTTGAGATCGTGCTCGAAGGCGTCAGTGTCGCCACTATCCAGCAGCATCAGGCCACGGGGTGAGGTGGTCCCCATGGCGAAGTGCACATCCCGGCTCGCGCGGTTCAGCGCGACTGTCGAGGGAAGGCCGTAAGTCTCCTCAAAGAGCGCGGCTGACCGGCCTGACGCGTGGTAGCCAAGGAGCGGCTCTGCCTCGAGCAGGACCACTTTCATGTGGGGTGCGAGTTGTGCGCCCAGCGATGTACCGGCAATGCCACCGCCGATGATGAGGGCGTCAATCATGCTTCTTCCAATCTATCGGTGGCCGGGGCGGGCGCGGGGCTGAGCGCGGTGATCTCAGCTAAGAGATCAGCGTTGAGGGTCATACCAGAGGCAGCCAGAGAAGGCGCGAGCTGCTCGGCAGAGCGCCCAGAGATGATGGGGGCCGGGCGGGAGCGATGCGAGGCCGCCCAAGCGACCGCGAGCGTCGCAGGAGACACGCCCTCGCGTTGGGCAATAGATGACAGCCCCTTTGCCACCTCGTGCATGATTTCCGGCGCATACCGCGCGTTATAGCGGGCGTCTTCCGTCAGGCGACCGCTGCCGCCTGCCGCATATTTGCCGGTCAAAAGCCCGCCGCCGAGCGGGGAGTAGGGCGCTACGAAGAGGCCTTGGTCCTGCGCCATGGGCAAGATCTCGACCTCAGCCTGCCGTTTCACGAGGGAGTACATGGGCTGGATGATATCAATGCGCGTCCCAAGGGTGGCCGCAACGCTCTGCGCTTTCATGACCTGCCATGCCGCGAAATTTGAGACGCCAATGTAGCGGATGGTGCCGTCGCTCTGCAGCGAGGCTAGCGTCTCGAAGCTTTCCTCCAGTGGCGTGTCGTCGTCGAACCGATGAAGGTAGAGGATATCGAGCACATCCATCCCTAGGCGCTCCCGCGACGTGTCTACTTGCGCCCGGATATTGGTATCCCCGGCTCCGCCTGTGTAGGCGGCTTTGGTGGCGATGATCAGGCTCTCGCGCTCGGCGTGGGCGAGCTTGCCCGTGATCTCCTCCGAGGCGCCTCCGGTGTAGACCCAAGCAGTGTCGAAATGGGTGATGCCAGCCTCGCGACAGGCCTCCCACATTGCAGCGGAGGCGCTCGCGTCAGCATTCCCTCCAAATTGCATGGTGCCAAAGGTCAAAGGGCTTGCCGGCGTGCCGTCGAGTGCGTGTATCATGGCGTGAGAGTGGCAGGGCTTAGGTCCGTTTGGAAGCGCCAGAGTGCCTCTCTACAAAAGTATTTTGATCGAGAGAGAGAGGGTTGCCTTGGACGGTGTTTTCGAACGGATCGCTTTCGACAGTTCAGCAAGCCCTGTCGCGGGGACAGTCCGTTGGAGCGCGGTAAAGTCGCTTTGGTGGAGCGGTATGGCGCTGGGATGGGTGATCCTTGGGAGCCTCTATTTCAGCTGGGGGGCTGTCGCCGTCTTTGTCATGACATCAGCCGTGACGCTTTGTTTGGGGCACTCACTCGGAATGCACCGCTGGTTGATCCATGGCGCGTTCGAGACATCGCCCGCTTTGGGGCGCGTGCTGGTCTGGCTGGGCACGCTCACAGGTTTGGGTGGCCCCCGTACCATGATGTTCACCCATGACATTCGCGACTGGGCACAAAGGTCCACTGCGTGCCATCCGTTCTTATCCCATCAGAGCGGGATTACCCGTGACTTTTGGTGGCAGCTGCACTGCAAGCTGCATTTGGACAAAGAGCCAGAGTTTCGGTTCCCGCTGCTTCTCGACACGCCGTTTTATCGGTGGCTGCAGGCGAGCTCTATGGCGCAGCAATTGCCTGTGGTCCTCCTGCTGTTCGCGGCAGGCGGACCTGGCTGGGTGGCCTGGGGTGTTTGTGGGCGTGTGACGGTGTCGATCTTCGGACACTGGCTCGTGGGATGGTTCGCACACAACCGGGGCAGCCGTGACTGGCATCTAGAGGGCGCGTCGACCCAAGGATATAACCTGCCTCTTGGGCTCCTGACCATGGGAGAGAGTTTTCACAACAACCATCATGCCTTTCCGGGATCCGCGCGGCTGAGCTTGCAGTCCGGTCAGTGTGACCCGGGCTGGTGGGTTTTGAACGGCTTGGAGCGGTTGGGGCTGGTCTGGAACTTGCGTGAGCCCGATGCTTTGCCAAGACGGGAAAACCTGAGGGGGATCGCATGAGAGCCGTGTCACCACATCTATGCGCGGCTCTTCTGACGCTTCTCTTTGCTTTCGCGGTCTCCCGAACCGGCGCCGTCACGAGTGGGGTGCAGTTCGTCGCGCCGCTTATCGTGATCATGCTCGTGCATCTGGCCTTGATCGCGTGGCGGGGGTTAGAGCCGGGGTTCGCGGACGACGTGCTCAAGCAAACCGCTGTCACCGCGGTCATCCTCGTCCTTGTCTTCTTTGCCGCGCAGGTTTTGGCGCCGATGCCGTCGGAGGCCGCCGTCGGTGACAGTTTTACGATGGTTCTCTTCTGCGTCTTCATCCTGATCCTTGCGGTGGGGGCGATCGCGGCCATCCTGCGAGGGCTCTTCCTGCTTGGCCGCGCGATGTGGCGACGGGCCCGGAAAGACGACGATCACCTCAACGACTGGGGCGTTCTGATCTTTGTCGTGGCAGTCTTGGCAGTGGGGAGCCTTGAGGGTATAGCTTATCGCTTTTCAGGAGCAGGAGAGGCGCGCGCTGTCCGGCTCGTTGATGCACCTCCCGAGACTGTTTGGGCGGCCATGGAGAATGCGACGTCGCCGTCGGTGGCGCTTCCGACCTTGCTTCAGGCATTTCCCCAGCCGGTTGCCGTACCTGTCGACGAAGGCGTGGGTTTGGGCGCAAACCGCATCGTTACTCTCGCAGGCCGAGAGGGGCGGGGCGATCTGCATTTGCGCGCTGTCCATCGAACCGCCCAAGTTGTGCGTTTTGAAACCTTAAGCCACAGCAGCCCCATGTCCGCATGGATCGGCATCAAGAGCCTGACCTACAAGGTGCTACCGGCGGCTCAAGGCACGCGTCTCGAAGTGCAGTTGGAATACCAAAGGCTGCTCGCCCCTGCGTGGTTCTTTGAGCCATTGATGAAGGGAGCCGCCGCGCTCGCCATGGGCGTGCTTGCGACTGATACCGTCGGGCGCGCGGCGCCATAGTCGCCGAGGTGCGAAAAGAGTAACGAAACTGAGAATGAATAAACTGGCGCGCCGTCGTGTTTCTCCGGGGCAGGTCCGATGCTGTGTTTGTTTTAGCGTCGTGTGTTTTGGCCTGCTTCACTTATGAAAGGACCAACATGCCCACCAATTTCTCCCGCCGCTCTTTCTTCGTATCTTCTGCGGCGCTTGCCCTTGTTTCGGGAACAGCCAAGGCCGCCATCCATGACGGCAACCTTGTTGAGATGCTCAACAAGTCGCCCATCGATGCGAGCGCGCGCAATGTCTTTGAGCCGCGCGTGATCGTGGTCGACCCAAGCGAGGCCGTGCTCTTCAGGTCCACGGACGGCGGCCATAACACCCAGTCGATGGATGATCTGATCCCAGCGGGCGCGCCACCCTGGAAGTCCGACATCGGCGCGGATGTGGAGATCACTTTCGATACGTCGGGCGTCTACCCTTATGTCTGCACGCCCCATGCCACGGCTGGTATGGTAGGCGTCATTGTCGTCAAGGGCGAGGGCATGATGGACAATTACGAGGCTGCCAAAGGCGCGCGCTATCGCGGTCGCGCCCGCAAGGTCTTTGGCGAGATATTTGACGAAATCGACGCCATAAACCTCGGCTAAACGAAAAACGCCCGGCCTTCTCAGACCGGGCGTTCGCCTAACAGTGTAGGTCGTCTTAGTTCGGGATGTCGCCTGTGACACCTTCGATGTAGAAGCTCAGTCCTGCGAGCGCGCCGTCATCGGCCACTTCGCCTTCTGCCAACCAGACAGAGCCGTCCTGCTTGTTAATCGGGCCCGTGAAGGGGTGGTACTCACCCGCGGCGATCGCGGCCATCATGGCTTCGGCTTCTGCCTGAACATCGGCCGGGATCTTGTCGGTCATCGCGCCCATTTCCACCATGCCAGTGTCCATGCCGTCCCAAGTGTCGACGCTTTCCCAGGTGCCGTCCATCACAGCGCGCGTACGCTCGATGTAGTAGGGCGCCCAGTTGTCGATTATGGAGCCGATGCGGGACGTCTCGGTGAAGGCCGCCATGTCGGACGCCTGACCGAAGCCCAGGACGCCTGCTTCTTCAGCTGCAGCCAAAGGCGCGGTGGAGTCGGTGTGCTGCAGGATGATGTCCGCGCCCTGGTCGATCAGAGCCTTGGCGGCGTCAGCTTCCTTCGTCGGGTCGAACCAGGTGAAGACCCAGATGATGTTGAACTCAACGTCAGGGTTCACCTTCTGCGCGTGGAGATAGGCGGAGTTGATGCCGCGGATCACTTCCGGGATCGGGAAGGAGGCGATGTAGCCAACCTTGTTGGTCTGCGTCAGCTTGCCAGCGATGTGGCCCTGAACTGCGCGGCCCTCATAGAAGCGAGCGGAGTAGGTGGAGACGTTGTCGGCGCGCTTAAAGCCCGTGGCGTGCTCGAACTTCACGTCTGGGAACTTGGCGGCGACGTTGATCGTCGGGTCCATGTAGCCAAAGGAGGTGGTGAAGATGAGGTCTGCACCCTGCAGAGCCATTTGGGTCATCACGCGCTCGGCGTCGGCACCTTCAGGCACGTTCTCGACGTACATGGTTTCGACCTTGTCACCGAACTCCTCTTCCACGGCCAGAAGGCCCTGGTGGTGTTCGTAGGTCCAGCCACCGTCGCCGATCGGGCCGACGTAGACGAAGCCAACCTTGGTAGGCTCATGCCCGTCGGCAAAGGCCGGGCCGGACACTGCCACGGCAAGCGCGGCGAGGATTGATCTGAGTTTCATGGTTTCTCCCCAGGTTTATCTGCCCCTATCGCGAGGCATGGAATGACTGGCCGAGCGCGGCGGGTGCGCCAAGGGCGCGAGCGCGGCCAGCAGAGATCAGCACGAGCACGAGGATCGTGATGAGATATGGGCTCATGGACAAGTATTCGACCGGGATTGCAATGCCCGCGGCCTGTAGATTGAGCTGTAGGACGGTGACGCCGCCAAAAAGATAGGCGCCGATCAACACACGGCCTGCACGCCATGCGCCGAATACAACGATAGCGAGAGCAATCCAGCCTGCACCGGCGGTCATGCCATCCACCCATTGCGGCACCCGCACCATGGAGATGTAGGCCCCGCCGACACCAGCACAGGCGCCGCCAAATGCGATGGCGGCCATGCGGATCAGCTTGACCTTGTATCCCAGCGCGTGGGCGGCTTCGGCGTTTTCACCGCAGCTGCGCAGAATAAGACCCGCGCGCGTGTATTTCAGGAAGGCCCAGACCGCGACGACGAGCGCGAGGCTCAGATATACGATGGCGTCATGGTTGAAGAGGATCGTGCCCAGCACCGGGATATCGGTCAGCGGGCCCATGTCGATCTTGGAGGTGAGTGGCGGCTTCACCCCCTGATACCCTTGGCCCATGAGGCTCGAAAGGCCGAGCCCAAAGAGCGTGAGCGCGAGGCCCGTCGCCACCTGATTGGACAGGAAGTAGAGCGTGATCACCGCGAAGATGAGCGAAAGCGCCGCTCCGCCCACCGCCGCGAAGATAAAACCTAACGTGGGGGAGCCTGTCTCCACCGCGATGATAAAGCCGCAGATCGCGCCCGTGATCATCATGCCCTCAACGCCGAGGTTCAGAACACCCGACTTCTCCACCACCAGCTCGCCGATGGCGGCCAGCAGAATGGGCGTGGAGGCAATCATGAGTGCCGTGATCAGCAGAACGGGGTTAATGCCTAAGAAGTCCATTACGCGTGGCTCTCCGAAGGGAGGGTCAGGGACATGCCCGACCTCGGGTGCGCCGCGGTTGTTCGGGCTGGGCGCAAGGTTTCTTCACGTCCGAAGGTGGTTCGGTTTGCGAGTTGGCAGCATGCCCTCCCGGGGGGGAGGTTGGGCATGTCGCTGACGCTCCGGGCACGGAATTCAACGAAGGCGCTCATGCGGTGGCCCTCGCCCAGCGGATGCGGAACTGCGTGAGCAGGTCAAATGCCAAAAGGAAGAAGAGGAGCATGCCTTGGAAGGCCTGGATGGCCGCGCCCGGCAGCCCGATCCCGGCTTGTGCTGCGTCGCCGCCGATGTAGGTCAGCCCGATGAGCAGGCCTGCAAAAAGGATGCCAATGGGATTGAGCCGCCCAAGGAAGGCCACGATGATCGCCGTGAAGCCGTAGCCCACGTTGAAACTGTCGGTGATCTGACCTGAGGGGCCAGTGACCTCGAAAAGCCCGGCAAGACCGGCGAGTGCCCCCGAGATGCCAAGGCAGAAGAACACCATGCGCTGGGGATTAACGCCCGAAAACGCTGCCGCTTTGGGCGCGACGCCCATGATGCGGATGTCAAAACCGATGCGGTGGCGCGACAGAAGGATCGCGGCCAGAAGGACGGCGATCGTGGCGGCGACCACGCCGTAGTGGATGCCGGTGCCGGCGATGATTTCGCTGTTCGACGATGACGACCACTGTGCCAGATTGCGTGAGCCTGGAAAGCCTTGGCCATCAGGATTGCGAAGTGCTCCGAAGGCCATTTTGGCCAGGAATTGCTCGGCCACATAAACGAGCAACAGCGACACAAGGATCTCATTCGTGTTGAACTTCGTTTTCAGAATCGCAGGGATCATCGCCCAAACGAAGCCGCCGATGGCGCCGAAAACCACCATGAGCGGGAAGATCCAGCGTGTCTCGGCAGGATAAAGCGCAAGACCCACAGCGGCGCCGAAAATGGCGCCCATGACGTACTGGCCCTCGGCTCCGATGTTCCAGATACCGGCGCGAAATCCGAGGCTTAAGCCGATCGCGATCAGGATCAGCGGACCTGCTTTGATCAGCAGCTGACCTCGGTAGTAAAAGGCGAACTCACCAAAAATCGGGTCCCAGAAGATCAGTTTGAGCGATTGGAACGGGTCCTTGCCCAAAGCCGCAAACATCAGACCGCCGGCGATCATCGTGGCCACCACCGCGAGGAGCGGTGTCAGGTAGCCCCAGAAGGCCGACGGGTTCGGGCGTTTCTCAAGCGCGATCATGCCGCTTCCTCGCCGTGTACGCCGCCCAGCATCAGGCCTATCTCTTCCATATCAAGCTCTGCCATGGGGCGTGCGGGGCTCAGGCGACCTTCGTTCAAGGCCGCAAAACGATCTGCGATCTCAAAGAGTTCGTCGAGGTCTTGCGAGATCACGAGGATGGCGACGCCTTCGCCCGCCAGCTCGATCAGTTTCTGGCGGATCGAGGCGGCGGCCGCTGCGTCCACGCCCCATGTAGGCTGGTTGATGACGAGCGCTGCTGGCCGCTGAAGCATCTCGCGGCCCATCACGAACTTTTGCAGGTTACCGCCCGAAAGCGCTTGGGCAGCTACCTCCGGGCCCGGTGTGCGGACATCGAAGTTCGCAATGACCTTCTCCGTGAAAGCCCGAACCTTGCGCCAAGAGATAAAGCCGCGTGTGCTCAATCCCTCGCGCGTATCCGCCGTCAGGAGGGCGTTCTCAGTGAGGGAAAGTGAAGGCGCCGCTGCATGGCCCAGCCGTTCCTCTGGTCCCACACAAAGCCCCGCAGCACGACGCGCGCGCGGGGGAAGGGAGCCAATGTGCTCCCCCCGCAGGGTTACAGCGCCCGGCATCGTCCGCGCCTCGCCGGAGAGGGCGGCTAGAAGCTCATCTTGGCCATTCCCGGCAACGCCGCCGATGCCCAGGATCTCGCCTTCCGCGACCCTGAGCGAGATGTCTTTGAGCGATGTGCCAAACGAAGACGCAGCCTGCGTATGGAGCCCATCCACCACAAGCATCGGCGCGCCAACCTTGGCGTTCTGGCGCGTGGCTGTCGCGAAGGATTTGCCGACCATCATTTCCGCCAGCGAGCGCGCACTTTCTTCGCGCGGATCACAGGTCTCAACAACCTTACCGCCCCGCAGGATCGTGGCGCGTTCGCACAAGGCTCTGATCTCTTCGAGCTTATGAGAAATGTAGAGGATCGCTGTCCCCTCCGCGCTTAATTTTCTAAGCGTTGTGAAGAGTATATCAACTTCTTGGGGTGTCAGAACCGAGGTCGGTTCGTCCATCACCAAGAGGCGCGGGTTCTGCAGGAGGCAGCGGATAATCTCGACGCGCTGACGCTCACCTGCGCTTAGCGTACCTACGGTGCGGTCTGGGTTGAGCGGCAGGCCGTAGGTTTCCGAGACTTCCCTGATTTGGCGCGACAACTCCCGCGTCTTCGGAGGGTTCTCCATTCCAAGCGCGATGTTCTCGGCCACTGTCAGCGCTTCAAAGAGCGAGAAATGCTGAAACACCATGCCGATGCCAGCCGCGCGCGCGACACGGGGGTCGGCGGGCTCGAACGGCGCGCCATCCAGCGTCATCGCCCCGCTATCAGGCTTCACCAGGCCGTAGATCATCTTGACCAGCGTCGATTTGCCTGCGCCGTTTTCGCCAAGAAGGGCATGCACTTCGCCCGCCCGGATCGTGAGCGAGACAGCATCGTTGGCCACGACGCCAGGGTAGGCTTTGGTCAGCCCCTCAAGCGCGAGTAAGTCTTGTGTCACGAATGCCCCTTTGGTGTCCCGCCGCTGACATTAGGCTATGGGCGACGGATATCGCAATGGCCTGAGGATGCTTGCCCAGAGCCGGATTACCTATCGGACAGGCAATGCTCGATATTTTGGCGTCGTCATGTCCGAGTGCGCCCAGTCGGGAGCGGAAGCGCGCCCACTTTGTCTTCGATCCGATGAGCCCGCACGACGCGAATCCCCGCCTCAAAGCCGCGTCGCAAAGCGCGAGGTCGAGGGCATGCGAATAGGTCACGATCAGATGCTCTGCACTCTCAGGAGCATGGGTCATCAAGAGCTCCGGTCGGGCCGCGCTGATCTGCGTGACACCGTCCGGAACGGTTGGAAATCGGTCGGGAGCCGTGTCAATCCAAGTGATGCCGAGGTCAGGCAAGGGCGCCAGTGTCGACACCAGCGCGCGCCCCACATGGCCTGCCCCCCAGATCCAGAGGTGGCGCGTTGGCACCACGGGTGCCTCAAGAAACCAGCCGTCCACGATCTGTGCGCGTGGGCCGCTGTCGCCATTGCGCAGCTTGGCCAGCGCGCGCTCGACCGCGAGTGTCTTAGGGGTGTCCCCAAGTGCGATAGCGCGCGGTCCCGCTGCGGGCATGGCCGTCATGATTTCGGTCACCAGCGTCACCGCGCCACCGCAGCACTGCCCTAGATCGGGACCTAGAGCATGCTTCGTGGCCTTAACGCTCCCTACAGGCATGCGACGCGCCGCCTCGGCGGCCTCAAACTCCAACGTTCCTCCCCCGATGGTGCCGTCCTGCCCACCTGGCCAAACCCACATCGCCGCCCCGACCTCACGCGGGGCCGACCCGCGTACCTCGGCCACCACGACCCGCGCCACGGGGCCTGCCTTGAATGCATCGCTCAGCTGCATTGCTGCCACGTCTTCAGAAGGCGCTCGGGCGTGGCTGGAGCGTCCAACGCCGGATAATCGTTGCCAGACGCAAGCGCATCAGACAGCGCAAGAAACACCGAAATACCGTGCATGAAGGGCGGCTCGCCCACGGCCTTGGACTTGTAGATCGTGTCCGACGGGTTCTCCCCATTCCAAAGCGACACGTTGAAGATCTTTGGTCGGTCCGAGGCGGCGGGGATCTTGTAGGTAGACGGCGCGTGGGTCTTCAGCGCACCTTTCGCGTCCCAAACGAGCTCCTCCATGGTGAGCCAGCCAGCCCCCTGCACAAAAGCTCCCTCAACCTGCCCCTTGTCGAGCGCCGGGTTCAGCGAACGGCCTGCATCATGGATGATGTCTGTGCGCAGAATGCGGTTCTCGCCGGTGAGCGTATCGACGACGACCTCGCTCACGGAGGCGCCATATGCGAAATAGAAAAACGGTCGCCCATGTCCCTTGATGCGGTCCCATTCGATATCAGGCGTTTTGTAGAACCCTGTAGCCGAGAGCGACACGCGGCCCTGGTAACAAAGCGCTGCGGCCTCCCCAAAGCTCATCTCTTCTTGTCCCGCGCGCACACGACCGTCCGTAAAACTGATCGCGGAGGGCTTGGTCTGGTAAAGCTGCGCCAAATGCTCGGCCATCCGATCGCGGATGGTGTCGCAGGCGGCCTTTACGGCCATGCCGTTGAGATCGCTTCCTGACGAGGCCGCTGTAGCCGATGTATTGGGCACTTTCGCCGTGTCGGTCGCTGTAATGCGCACGGCCTCCATGCCCACACCAAACCGGTCAGCAGCAACTTGGGCGACCTTTTGAAAAAGGCCCTGCCCCATCTCGGTGCCACCATGGTTCAAATGGATCGACCCATCAGCATAGACGTGCACGAGCGCCCCCGCCTGATTGAGATGCGTCAGCGTGAACGAAATACCGAACTTCACCGGCGTCAACGCAATCCCGCGCTTGAGCACCGGGTTCGCCGCGTTCCAACGCGCCACTGCCTCCCGCCGCGCTGCGTAATCAGATCGCTTGGCCAAGGCCTCAACGAGCTCTGCGATGACGCTGTCGGTTACTTCCATCCCGTAGGGCGTGGTCCCGAGCTTCTTCGTGCCTCGTACTTCCCCCAGAGGGCCGCCGGAGGCATAGAAATTCTCCTGCCGCACGCGCAGCGGATCAAGGGAGAGGTAATGGGCCACGTGATCCATCACCCTTTCAATCCCGACCATGCCTTGAGGCCCGCCAAATCCGCGGAAAGCCGTGGCCGATTGCATATTCGTCTTCAACCGGTGCGAGGTTATACGCGCCGTCGGCAGATTATAGGCATTATCGGAATGCAGCATCGCGCGGTCGGCTACAGGCAGCGATAGATCCATCGCCCAGCCACAGCGCACGTAGTGGGTGAAGTCGACGCCAAGCAACCGACCCGCATCGTCAAAGCCCACCTCGTAATCAATCCTGAAATCGTGACGCTTGCCGGTGATGATCATATCGTCATCGCGGTCATAGCGCATCTTGCAAGGCCGGCCCGTGCGCGCTGCGGCCACCGCACAGGCAACAGCAAGCGCATTGCCCTGACTTTCCTTCCCGCCGAACCCACCGCCCATGCGCCGAACTTCCACGCGCACAAAGGCGAAGGGCACGCCCAGCGCCTCGGCCACCTTATGCTGGATCTCGGTCGGGTGCTGGGTGGAACAGTGGACGATCATGTCGCCGCTGTCCTGCGGCAACGCCACAGCCGCCTGACCTTCGAGATAGAAATGCTCCTGCCCGCCAAGCGTCAGGGAACCTGAGACGCGATGCGGCGCGTCAGTCAAAGCCTCGGCCACATCACCCTTGGAATAGACGCGGGGGCCTTCTTCAAAACGACTATCGGCAGCCAATGCCTCTTCAATCGTAAGGATGGGCGTCTCTTCCTCGTAGCTCGCTTTGCCCAGCGTTGCAGCGTAGCGCGCCGCCAGATGCGTCTCAGCCACAACGGCAAAGAGAGGCTGCCCCAGATAATGCACAGACCCTTCACTCAGAAGCGGCTCATCATGGGCGGAGGGGGAGACGTCATTGGCCGCCGGCAAATCCTCGGCCGTCAGTACGTCCACAACACCCGGCGCCGCACGCACGGCGCTCAGATCCAAATCCGTCAGGCGCCCGCGCGCAACGCGGGAGAGTCCGAAGGCCAGATGAAGCGTCCCTTTTGGCGTCGGCACATCGTCGGTATAGCGCGCCGCCCCAGTGACATGGAGCCGTGCTGCATCATGGGGCAGGGGTTTCGCCACGCTCATGCCCGCACCTTCGCCACTGAAAGGAGCTCGCCCTCGTCGGCCATCAACGCGCGGCGCACCATGTTTTCAGCCGTCGTCATTCGGTATTCCGCAGACGCCCGCATGTCGGAGAGAGGTTCAAAATCTTCCCGCAAGGCTGGAAGAGCCGCATCGAGCGCTTCCAGCGTCCACGGTTCGCCCTCCAGCGCTCCCTCAAGATGGGCCCCGCGTTTCGGGGTGCCCGCCATGCCGCCAAAGGCGATGCGCGCACCCCGTACGATCCCGTCCTCGACAGGCACATAAAGGGCGCCGCACACGGCGGAGATATCCTGATCGGCCCTCTTTGACAGCTTATAGACCCGCAGCCGATCCGCCCGCTTGGGGACGCTGACCGCCTCCACGAACTCGCCCGGCGCGCGATCCTGTTTCTTGTATTCCAGAAAGAAGTCTTCGAGTGGCAGCGTCCGCCGCACGTCACCGCGCCGCAAGTGCAGCGTCGCGCCGAGCGCAATCAGCGGTGGCGGACTGTCCCCGATGGGGGAACCATTGGCGATATTGCCCCCGATCGTGGCCGCGTTGCGGACCTGGGTTGATCCATAGCGGCGGAACATTTCGCGCAGCTCCGCGTAGGGCAGCGCGGCCATGGTTCGACTGATCGTTACCGCTGCGCCAAGCGTAATTGCCTCGTCGCTCTCAGAGATCTGTTTGAGGTCCTCGCAGGCGTGCAGAAACGCCATAGGGCCGAGCTCCG
Organism: Paracoccaceae bacterium; assembly: GCA_022448245.1. Lineage (GTDB taxonomy): Bacteria > Pseudomonadota > Alphaproteobacteria > Rhodobacterales > Rhodobacteraceae > Shimia_B. The sequence goes on along the minus strand of JAKVCO010000006.1, from coordinate 77,988 downwards.
CGTGATGCTTTGTCACCCAAAGCCCCACATCGGTGGCCCCGGCGACAATGGTGCCCTCAGGGTGATTCAGCGCCCAAGCGGCGAGCTCATCGCTGGTTTTGGGCAGCGCGTGTGTCGTGTCAGTTACCACTGCGGGTGCGGGGAGCGTGTCTTTCATATGCGCCGGGCTCGCGGCCCGTTCCGCTTCTTTCGCGGCGCGGATGATGGGCGCGTAGCCCGTGCAGCGGCACAGGTTGCCCGCAAGCGTTGTGTCGTGGTCGGTCGATCCGGTCAGATGATCGGTGGCCATGGAGACGATGAAGCCCGGCGTGCAGAACCCGCATTGAGAGCCGTGGTGTTTGATCATCTGCTGCTGCACCGGATGCAGCGTGCCATCGGGTGCGGCGACGCCCTCTACGGTGCGAACGGCCTTGCCGTGAAGTTGGGGCAAGAAGAGGATGCAGGCGTTCAGGGCCTTCGGGCCACTCTCATCTGTGACCATGACGGTGCAGGCCCCGCAGTCGCCCTCGTTGCAGCCTTCTTTGGTGCCGGTGAGGCCTTTGTTGTCTCGAAGCCAGTCGAGAAGCGTGCGTGTCGGGGTCTCATCCGAAACTGTCACGGCGTCGCCATTCAGGCGGAAAGTGATCTCCATGGGTGCGCAAAGCCGCGGTACCTAGGTGGCGGGCCAGAGCGCTCTCGATGCGGCGTAGAGGGCGCGCCCGTTCGTGTAGTTCAGCGCGGGCGGGCAGGAATTGCAAGAGGCAGAGATCGGGCAGCCGTCTTCTCGGGGTGGCTTCTGCCTAATCCTTAGGCGCTAGGTGGCCTCAGCAAGCGCGCCAATGCCTGCTTCCCAGCCCATGCGGTAGCCGTCGAGCATCTCGGCGCCAGCAAAGGAGACGAGCGCCACGAGAAGCGTGAGCTTTGTGCCGTCACCATCAGGCTCAAAAGTGGCGGTCGCGAAGGACGAGGCGAGCGGCTCACCGTCAACTTCAAGTGTCTCAGCGTGGGCCACGACTTCCGGGGTGACGGTCGTCCAATCCGTATGCACGACAGTGTCGGGTTCATCTGCCGCTTGGACGAGCGCGCTTTCGCGCACGCCCGGCGCTGTTTTGGCGGGGTGGGTGACCGTTACTGTGAAGCCTTCGCCCGGGGAGTTCCAACTTTGCCGCGTGTCGGAATCCGTGAAAAGCGTGAAGACGCGCTCAGGCGAGGCGGCAATCGTGCGGGTGAAGGAGAGAGTATCTGTATCCATGGTTTCGGGACCTTTCAGTTTGGTTTTTCGGCAATGCGAGCGAAGCGGTCGAGACGCCCCTCCCAGACCTGTCGCTGGCGCTTGATCCAGCTTTCGGCGGCCTCAAGGGGGGCGGCTTCGATGTGAACGGTGCGGACGCGCCCTTTCTTCTCGGTGCGCACCAACCCGGCGTCTTCGAGTTTGGAGAGGTGCTTCATGAAGGTGGGCAACGCCATGTCATGGGGGGCATGGAGCTCGCTCACGGGCGCTGAGCCCTCGGTGAGGCGTTCGATTACGGCCCGGCGCGTTGGGTCGGCGAGGGCGGCGAAGAAGGTGTCTAAATGGTTAGCCATATGGCTAAGTAATGCCGCGCATCGATTCGATTCAATATACTTATTCAAGTGGCTAACTTTTGCCCGTTGGTTGTGGCTGGCGAGGCGGGCGCTAGATAGGGTATCGTCATGGCAGATCCGCGATTCATCCACCTCCGCGTTCACACTGAATATTCGCTTCTTGAAGGGGCGATGCGGCTGAAGAAATTGCCGGGCATGGTGGCCGATATGGGCATGCCAGCGGTCGCTGTGACCGACACCAATAACATGTTCTGCGCGCTGGAGTTTTCAGAAGGTGCGGCGAAGGCCGGGGTGCAGCCTGTCATCGGCTGTCAGTTCGATCTGTGCTTTGACCCCGCGCAGACGGGCGAGAAACCGCGCCTGCCAGCGCCTGTCGTCCTGCTGGCGCAGAGCGAGGCGGGCTATGAGGGGCTGATGCGTCTGAACTCCTGCCTTTATGTTGATAAAGGCGGGCAAGTGCCACAGGTCACGCTGGAGGAGCTTGAGGCGAACTCAGCCGATGTGATCTGTCTGACGGGAGGGCCCGACGGCCCTGTTGGCCGACTGCTGCAAGCCGGGCAACGCCCGAAAGCGCAAGCGCTGATGGAGCGCCTCAGCGCGATCTTTGGCGACCGCCTCTATGTGGAGCTTCAGCGCCACCCGGGCGAGGGTGGTCAGCCGGAGGCCGAGCGCCTGACCGAGCAAGGCTTTGTGGAGATGGCCTACGCGATGGGCCTGCCGCTCGTAGCCACGAACGATGTCTACTTCCCGAAGTCTGACATGTACGAAGCGCACGACGCCCTGATCTGCATTGCAGAAGGCGCCTATGTGGACCAGCAAGAGGCGCGTCGCCGCCTGACGGCCCAGCATTACTTCAAGACCCCGGACGAAATGACGGCCCTTTTCGCCGACCTCCCGGAAGCGATTGAGAACACGATCGAGATCGCCAAACGCTGCGCTTTCAAGTCCTACAAGCGGGACCCGATCCTGCCCAAGTTTGCCGATGATGAGGTGGCCGAGCTTCGCCGCATGGCCAATGAGGGGCTGCAGGCGCGGCTTGCGGTGATCCCGCACGCGGTGTCGGTCGAGGAATACCAAGAGCGCCTCGACTTCGAACTTGGCATCATCGAGGGCATGGGCTTCCCCGGCTATTTCCTCATCGTAGCCGACTTCATCCAGTGGTCGAAAGACAACGGCGTGGCGGTGGGGCCCGGCCGAGGCTCGGGCGCGGGATCGCTCGTGGCCTATGCGCTTACGATTACCGACCTCGATCCGCTCCGCTACGGCCTGCTCTTCGAGCGCTTTCTCAACCCCGAACGTGTCTCGATGCCGGACTTCGACATCGATTTCTGCATGGACCGCCGGGAAGAGGTGATCCGCTACGTCCAAGAGAAATACGGCCGCGACAAGGTGGGGCAGATCATCACCTTCGGTGCGTTGTTGTCGAAAGCCGCGGTGCGTGATGTGGGCCGGGTGCTTCAGATGCCCTACGGCCAGGTGGATCGCCTATCGAAGATGATCCCGGTGGAGGGCGTGAAGCCCGTCTCCATCGAAAAGGCGCTGGCAGATGAACCGCGCCTGCGGGAGGAAGCGCGGGCTGAGGAGGTCGTTGACCGCCTGCTCACCTACGGCCAGCAGGTGGAAGGGCTCCTTAGAAACGCCTCGACCCACGCGGCGGGCGTTGTGATCGGGGACCGTCCGCTTGATGCGCTCGTGCCGCTCTATCAGGATCCGCGCTCGGACATGCCCGCGACCCAGTTCAACATGAAGTGGGTGGAACAGGCAGGCCTCGTGAAGTTCGACTTTCTGGGTCTGAAGACACTTACCGTCATCGAAAATGCCGTTGACCTGATCAAATCCGCCGGTCGCGACCTTCACATCGCCGCTGACGGGACGGAGCTTTATGAGCCCGCCGCAGGCACGGTGAACCAGATCAACGCGATCCCGCTCGATGATGAGGCGTCCTATAAGCTCTATGCCTCGGGCAAAACGGTGGCCGTGTTCCAGGTGGAAAGCTCGGGCATGATCGATGCCCTGAAGCGCATGAAGCCCACCTGTATCGAAGACATCGTGGCCCTCGTGGCGCTCTACCGTCCGGGCCCGATGGAGAACATTCCGAAGTATTGTGAGGTCAAGAACGGCCTCTCGGAGCGGGACTTCCTCCACCCCACGGTGGACCATATCCTCGACGAGACGCAGGGCATCATCGTCTATCAGGAACAGGTGATGGAGATCGCCCGGCAGATGGCGGGTTACTCGCTTGGCGGCGCGGACCTCTTGCGCCGCGCCATGGGTAAGAAAATTCAGGAGGCGATGGACGCCGAGAAGCCGAAATTCTTGAAAGGTTCTGCCGAGAATGGGGTTGATAAGGCCAAGGCGGAAGAGACTTGGGCGCTTCTCGACAAGTTTGCGAACTACGGCTTCAACAAGTCCCACGCGGCGGCCTACGCGGTGGTCAGCTACCAGACGGCCTGGCTCAAAGCGAACCACCCGGTGGAGTTCATGGCCGGCGTCATGAACTGCGATTTGCACCTGACCGAGAAGCTCGCCGTTTACTTCAACGAGGTCCGCAAGACACTGGCGTTGCCCTACACGCCACCCTGCGTGAACCGATCTGAGGCGACGTTTGACGTACACGAAGGCGCGCTCGTCTACGCGCTGGGCGCGCTGAAGAACGTGGGTGTCGATGCCATGCGGCTCGTGACCGAGGGGCGGGGCGACAAGCCGTTCGCCACGCTCTTTGATTTCGCGCGCCGTGTGGACCTCAAGCGCGTGGGCAAGCGCCCGTTAGAGATGCTCGCCCGCGCGGGTGCGTTCGACGTGCTCGATCCCAACCGCCGCCGCGTCTTTGAAAGCCTTGATCCGCTTTCGGCCTATTCGGCGGCGATCTTTGATCAGAAAGCCTCGAACCAAGTGTCGCTTTTCGGGGAGGCGGGCGAGGACTTGCCTGAGCCCCGTTTGTCACCCGCTGACGATTGGCTCCCTGCGGAGCGGTTGGCCGAGGAATTTGCGGCCATCGGCTTCTACCTCTCAGGCCACCCGCTTGATGATTACATGGGCCCGTTGAAGCGCACCGGCGTGAAGACGCTCGATGATCTGACCGAGGAAGCAGGCCGCAAGGGTGCCATGGTGGGCAAGCTCGCGGGCACGGTCAGCGGCCGCCAAGAGCGCAAGTCCGCGCGTGGAAACCGCTTTGCGTTTGTTCAGCTTTCTGATCCCACGGGGGCCTACGAGGTCACCATGTTCTCGGACACGCTGGAAACGGCGCGGGAGCATTTGGAATCGGGCTCGAAGGTTGTGGTTCAGGTTGAGGCCACGATGGAGGCTGACCAGCTGAAGCTTCTGGGCCGCTCCGTGACGCCCATTGATAGTGCCGTGGCGCAGGCGGGGGCCTCGGGCCTTAAGGTCTTTGTGGAGGACACGGCGGCGGTGCCATCCGTGGCTGGCGTGTTCGAAGGCCTGAAAGAAGCTGCCGCACGCGGTGCCAAAGGCCCAATTCGCTTCTGTCTCATGGATCCTGCATTGCCGGGCGAGGTGGAGCTCGACCTCGGACGCGATTTCCCGGTATCGCCGCAGGTAAAGCAGGCGATCAAGTCGCTGCCCGGCGTTTTGATGGTGGAAGAGCTGTGAAGCGCGCCCTGATCCTGTGCTGCTTTTTGGCAGCCTGCGACGGCATCGATTTTGAGCTCGTCGACGGCCCACTCCCGGAAAACGCTGCATCTATCGCCGCCGCTCCCGAGCCTGAGGTGGAAGAAGAGGCAGCAGAGCCATCAGAGAGCGCGCAAGACGCCGAAGCAATCCCGCCCCGGGGCCTTCTGGGGCGCCTAATCGCCCGGCGCGCTGAGCGTGCTCAAGCCCTTGCAGAGGTTGATTTAGCTGTCGAAGAAGCCGTTGCAGGTGACGAGGCTGCTGCTCCGCCAGAAGCACCTGATGAGACGGTTGAAGAGGCCGCGCCAGATGTCGAGCCTGTGACCGAAGAAGCCCCGCAGGAGAAGGTAGAGGCGCAAGCCACGCGCCCGCAACGCGCGGGCTTCTTTTCCTCTCTCCTCAACCGCCGCGCCTCCCGAGGGGAGACCATCGTCGCCCCTGGCACAGACCTAGGCTATGGCGTTGTCGTCTCGTCATGCGGGACGCCGCGTAGCGAGCTGGGCAAAGAGGTCTCTCGGTTTCCCGAGCGCGGATCAGCCTACCGGCTTTACGACACGAACCCATCCTCAACAGTGCTGAGACCCCATTACATCACCGGTTTCAGAGACGGATGCCCACGCCGCTTTGTGGCCGCACTGGCCATTTTCGGCGGTGTTCAAGCCTATGAGACCACGCGCTACGAGGACGGCGGGAACACGACGACCGTGACCGAGACGGACCGCCTTTATAAGCAGATCAGGCGCCGCGTTTGCGGGGTGCCCGTGGGGACAGAATGCCCCGAACGACGCTTCGAAAAGCTAGGGCGTGACGCCGTCTTCGTGAGCGTCTATGAGCGCTTCGGCACGGCACCGACGTGGGCAGATATGTTGATCTACGACGGCGAGGTCGCGGCCAAGGATTTCAAGTCGATACGCTGATTGCGCTTGCCATTGGGCGCAGGAAATCAATGTTCGCCTGACGAACTGGGAGAGACGCCATGAAGGGCATCATGATTTGCGGCCACGGCAGCCGCGCAAAGATCGCAGAAGAGGAGTTCGCCCTCCTCGCGAAGGGCCTGAAGGCGCGCTATCCGGACATGCCGGTAGAATACGGCTTTCTGGAATATTCGGCGCCCAACATTCACATGGGGCTGGACCGTTTGCGCGATGCAGGCGTGACTGAGATTCTCGCCGTTCCCGGTATGCTCTTTGCTGCGACACACGCCAAGAACGACATCCCCTCGGTTCTGACGACCTATCAGGAGAAGAACCCAGAGCTCACCGTTAGCTATGGGCGCGAACTCGGCCTGCACCCCCAGATGATCGCTGCTTTCGAGGCGCGTATCCTCCAGGCGATGGGTGTGGATCACGTCCATGACGGCGACCTCTATGACACGATGCTGGTCGTCGTGGGCCGTGGCACCTCTGACACGCTGGCCAATGCCGAGGCCGCGCGCCTGACGCGGATCGTCTGCGAGAATATGGGCTTCGGTTGGTCCGAGACTGTGTATTCTGGCGTGACCTATCCGTCTGTGGGGCAAGGCCTCGAGATGGCGATGAAGCTCGGCTTCAAGAAGGTGGTCGTCGCGCCGTACTTCCTGTTCTCAGGCCGTCTCATCGATCGCATCTATGGCTATGTGGACCGCGTGGCCGAAGCGCATCCCGGCGTGACCTTCCTGAAGGCGCACTACCTCGCCGATCAGGCCCATGTCATCGACACCTTCATGGAGCGCATTAAGGAAGCTGAGACCGGCGTCATGGAAGACGACCGCGATCTGATGGCCTCGTTCAAGGAGCGTTTGGCCAAGGGTGAAGTGGATGTTCATCACCACCACGCCGAATACCGCGACCCGGACGATGATGAGGCGCCCGGTCACAGCCATGACCACGAGCACTCGCACGGGCACGGGCATCACCACCATCACCATGGACACGGCCACGATCACTCTCATGGCCACAGCCACGGCGTCTATCGTCACATCGCGCACCCGCAGGGGCCGCGCACAATGATCGATGAAGGTGTATGCTGCTGCTTTATGAGCCAGTTCCCGCAGGAAGTGATCGATGAGGAGCGTGCCAAGCACGAAGGTCGCCTGCAACTGACCACCGCGGACGTGCACCTGCGCTAGTAGTGCGGGGGCGTCTCGTCGCCGAGGATCAAGCCGCCGTCCGCCTCTCGGGCGGCCTCGCGCTCCATCAACATCGCGACCTTGCGCTTAAGCACCGCGATGTCGCCATCCTGGCGCGCAACAATCCCGTTTAGATCGTCGACAAGGCGCTCCAAGTGGGCCAGCTTTTCCTCGATTTCGTTCATAGGCGCGTCCTGCCACGCGCAAGCCGGTTTGCCAAGTCGCGCGCACGCCGGTAAAGGCAGCCTCGCTGGAGGATCAGATGGCAAAGCAGAAAAAAGCCCCCAAGCCCAAGGCGCAAACGCCAAAGGGTTTCCGCGATTATTTCGGAGCCGAGGTGACGGAGCGTGCAGCGATGCTCGCCTCCATTGCTGAGGTCTACTATCGCTATGGGTTCGACGCATTGGAGACCTCGGCCGTGGAAACGGTGGAAGCGCTGGGTAAATTTCTGCCGGATGTGGACCGTCCGAATGAGGGTGTCTTTGCCTGGCAGGAGGAGGACAGCGATTGGGTGGCGCTGCGCTATGACATGACGGCGCCTCTCGCGCGGGTCTACGCGCAGTATCGCAATGACCTGCCGACGCCCTATCGCCGCTATGCGATGGGCCCGGTTTGGCGCAATGAAAAGCCCGGCCCCGGTCGCTATCGCCAGTTTTATCAATGTGATGCAGATACCGTGGGCACAGCCTCTATGGCCGCCGATGCAGAGATTTGCGCGATGCTGTCCGACACGCTCGAGGCAGTGGGCATCCCGCGCGGCGACTACGTGATCCGCGTGAACAACCGCAAAGTCTTGAATGGCGTCATGGAAGTGGCAGGCCTGTCAGGCGACGACAAAGAAGCCGAGCGTGGCATCGTCCTGCGCGCCATCGACAAGCTTGATCGCCTCGGTCCCGACGGCGTGCGAGCGCTGCTGGGCGAAGGCCGCAAAGACGAAAGCGGTGACTTCACCAAGGGGGCTGGGCTGAGCGAGGCGCAAATAGATGCGATCATGCGGTTTGTTGATGCACCCCTGCGTATCAAGGAGCTGCTTGAAACGCAGATAAATGAGGTCGAAAAACATCGCGCCGGTAGCGCGTCTACCGACACGGAGAGTTCTCTTCTTCCGTCTGGTATCATGGACGGATTGACCTCTCTCAAATCGGTCGTCCCGAGGATTATCGAAGACTTGGAACGCTCGATTGCAGCGAGTGGCGAGTTAATACCTACGCGCTCAACGATGGTCGCTACATTTCGAGTGCTCCATGAGGTCGTTGGAGCATCGGAAGTGGGGGCAAAGGGTATAGATGAACTGTACCAAATCGCGGACTTGCTTGAGGCCCAAGGCTACGGCCCCGATCGCATCGTGATCGACCCGTCTGTCGTGCGCGGGCTAGGGTACTACACAGGCCCTGTCTATGAGGCGGAGCTGACTTTCGATGTGCAGAACGAGAAGGGCCAGACGGTTCAGTTCGGCTCAGTTGCCGGCGGCGGACGCTACGACGACCTCGTGAAGCGCTTCACGGGTCAGGAAGTGCCCGCGACCGGCGTCTCCATCGGGGTGGACCGCCTTCTGGCGGCACTGCGCTCCAAGGGGCGGACAACGGGTGAGGCCGAGGGGCCCGTCGTCGTCACTGTGATGGATCGCGATCGCATGGCTGAATATCAGAAAATGGTGGCGGAGCTTCGCAGTGCGGGCATCCGGGCGGAGGTTTACCTCGGCAATCCGAAGAACTTCGGGAACCAGATGAAATACGCGGACCGCCGGGGCTCCCTCGTGGCGGTCATCCAGGGCTCCGACGAGGCCGACCGCGATGTAGTCCAACTGAAGGACCTCGTTGCAGGTGCCGAGGCCGCCAAAGACGCGACGCTTGAGGAATGGAAGGCACGGCCCTCCCAGATCGAAGTGGCGCGCGGTGATCTGGTGGCAGAAGTCGCCAAGATGCTCGAGGCGGCCCGTGGCGCGTGAAGCCGCAATACGGGCGGAGACGCAGACGCTTCTAGAGCGGTTCGAGGGGCTCGGCGCCCAGCGGATCGAGGCGGGCATCCTGCAACCGGCCGACACGCTCCTTGATCTTTATGGCGAAGATATCCGGGGGCGCGCCTATGTGACCCACGATCCGCTGCGCGGCGAACAGATGCTGCGCCCGGACTTCACCGTGCCGGTCGTGCAGATGCACATGGCCGAGAACTCCGAGCCCGCGCGCTATACCTATGCCGGCCCCGTTTTCCGCCGCCAGGAGGAAGAGACAGATCGTCCGAACGAGTATCCGCAGGTGGGCTACGAGATCTTTGACGGCAGCGATGCCGCGCGGGTGGAAGCGCAGGTCTTCGCAGCCTTCCATCAGGCGCTGGCGGATCTGCCGCTGCGCGCGGTCATGGGCGACATGGGTATCTTGCGTGCAGCAGTGAGCGGTCTTGAGACGACCCCGCATCGCAAAGCTGCGCTGATGCGTCACTTGTGGCGGCCCGCGCGTTTCCGCGCGCTTCTTGATCGCTATTCGACGCCTCTCACACTGCCTCAAGACGTCGTCACCGGGCCCGAAATCGGTCTGCGGAGCGCGGGCGACGTCAGCGACCGGACGGCGCTGATGCAGGACGATGCGGCGGCCCCTCGTCTCGACGCGGGCGAACGCGCCGCTCTTGAGGCGTTGATGGCCATTGCAGGCCCGCTCCCCGAGGCGCTCAGCGCGCTGGGCAAAGCGGCTGAGACCATGTCTGCCATCGAGGCGCCCCTCGCGCAGTTGCGTGCCCGTGTGGCGGCGCTCGAAGAAGTTGGGATCGCCCCGGGCGCGCTCGATTTCGAGGTCACCTACGGGCGTACGTCCATGGAATATTACGACGGCTTCGTTTTCGGTTTCACGGCAGAAGACATGCCTGCCATCGCCACAGGCGGGCGCTATGACGCGCTGACCCGCGTTCTGGGGCAGGGCCGGGCTGTGCCCGCGCTGGGCGGCGTGATCCGGCCCGACCTCGTCACCGATTTGAGGGCACGCGCATGATCAAGCTGGGTGTTCCCTCCAAGGGCCGGCTCATGGCCGATACGTTCAAGTGGTTTGCGGACCGTGGCATCCAGCTGTCGAAGGCTGGCAATGACCGCGAGTACGTGGGCCGCGTCGACGGTATCGACGGGGTTGAGATGGTGCTTCTGAGCGCGGGGGAGATCCCGCGGGAGCTCTCCGCTGGGCGGATCCACCTTGGCGTGACAGGCTCGGACCTGATCCATGAGAAACTTGCGCTTTGGGAAGAAAAGGTCGCCCGCCTCGCGCCCATGGGCTTTGGCCATGCGGACCTCATAATCGCGGTGCCCGCATTCTGGACGGATTGCACAACGCTCCACGACCTGGATGCCGTGGCCGCCATGTTCCGCGCGCGCCACGGGTTCCGCCTGAGGATCGCCACCAAGTACCACCGGATGGTGCGGCACTTCTTGGCCGAACATGGCGTGGCAGACTACCAGCTGGTCGATAGTCAGGGCGCCACTGAGGGCACCGTGAAGAACGAGACAGCCGAGGCCATCGCAGACATTACGAGTACGGGTGAGACGCTGCGCGCCAACCATCTCCGCATCCTCGAGGATGGTTTGATCCATCAATCGCAAGCGTGCTTGTGGGTGTCGCAGACGGCTGCGTTCAGCGCGGCAGATGTTGCCGCACTGAACGAGGTGAAGGCGCGCCTGACTTAGGTGTCGGACGCCGCTTTAGCGGGCTGCAGTTTTTCGAGGATGTTGATCTAGTGATCGCCGGAGCTGAAGAAGGCTGCGCAGGCGAAAAGCACGACAATCACGCCCATGACGATGCGGATTTCAGGCACTGACAATTAAATTCTCCCATTTGTGTCGGGAGCGATCTAGGCGCCCATCGCCCATCGCCCATCGCACATAGTCAGAATGTCGCGGGCCTATAGAACGCCGATCTCAGAGAGCTTCATCTCGAGCGACGGCGGCAGTTCTTCGCGCGTTTCGGTGCTGGAGAGGTCGGCGGGCGCGTCCTCGGGCTTGAGGTATCGCCAGCCTTGGAATGGGCGGCGTGGCGCGGGCGCAGTGCGCACGAGCTCGGGGTCGAGCACGATGGCGCAACGGCGGATCCCGTCGTGCCCGATGACTTCATCAAGGCGAATGATCCGCTGACGGCACAGAACGGCGCCTTTGATGACCCAGTACATCGAGCCGCCGTCGAGCACCTCGGCCTCTCGCTTGGGCCACATGCGGGTCACATGACGGGGCAGGGCGTCTGGCATTTCTTTGCTGCGCATCTCCTGCCAGCGGGCCAGATCACCGTAGCTTTCAGTGCCGACAGATAACTTGATGAGATGGATCATTTGCCTACCATATCTAGTGGACACACATTATATTGCGATTCCCACTCGGGGAAAAGCTACATCTAGATGTGGTGGCCTTTCCCTAGACCCGCACTACCTGCGCCCCCTGACGCTAGATATTGAGGATAGCCATGACCCGCTTCACCGCGCCCATCGCAGAGCAAATCTGGGACATGAAGTACCGCCTGAAAGAGGCTGACGGTACCGCGCTTGATGAAAGCGTGGAGGATACGTGGACACGTGTGGCCCGCGATCTCGCCAGCGTTGAGAAAAACGCGGCTGAGTACGAGGCGCCGTTCTACGAGGCGCTGTCTGACTTCCGTTTCCTGCCGGCTGGTCGGATCACCGCGGGCGCGGGCACCGGGCGCAAAGTGACGCTGTTCAACTGCTTCGTCATGGGCACGATCCCCGACGACATGGGCGGCATCTTCGACATGCTGAAAGAAGCCGCGCTGACGATGCAGCAGGGCGGCGGCATCGGGTATGATTTCTCCACGATCCGGCCCAAGGGTGCGGATGTGAAAGGCGTGGCTGCAGACGCGTCGGGCCCGCTGAGCTTCATGGATGTGTGGGATGCCATGTGCCGGACGATCATGTCGGCAGGTTCGCGGCGCGGAGCGATGATGGCCGTGCTGCGCTGTGATCACCCCGATATCGAGTATTTCATCGAGGCGAAGTCCGACGCCGCGCGTCTCAGGATGTTTAACGTCTCCGTACTGGTGACCGATCCGTTCATGGACGCGGTAAAGACGGACGCGGATTGGGATCTTGTCTTCAACGGCAAGGTCTACCGCACGATCCGTGCGCGCGATCTTTGGGACAAGATCATGCAGTCGACGTTCGATTACGCTGAGCCCGGTGTGATCTTCATCGACCGTATCAATCAAGCCAATAACCTGAACTATTGCGAGACGATTGCGGCCACAAACCCCTGTGGGGAGCAGCCGCTTCCGCCTTATGGTGCGTGCCTCTTGGGCTCCATCAACCTTGCGCGCTTGGTGCCGGAGCCGTTCTCGGATGGCGCGTCGCTGGACGAAGAGGCACTGGCTGAGCTGGTAACGACGGCTGTTCGCATGATGGACAACGTTGTTGATGCCTCGCGTTTCCCGCTTGAGGCCCAACAGCGGGAGGCCGAGGCCAAGCGACGGATCGGTCTGGGGGTCACGGGCCTGGCAGACGCGCTCCTTATGGTCGGCTCCCGCTATGGGTCCGAGGAGGCGGCGCGTCTGACAGATCGCTGGCTGCACCAGATCGCGCGCGCCGCGTATCTGGCCTCGGCGCATTTGGCGGGTGAGAAGGGCGCCTTCCCGCTCTTTGATCGTGATGCGTATCTCGCGTCGGAGACTATGCAGGGCATGGATGAAGATGTGCGCGAGGCGGTGGCCAAGTACGGGATCCGCAACGCTTTGGTCACGTCGATCGCGCCCACGGGGACGATCTCCCTTTATGCGGGCAACGTGTCCTCGGGTATCGAGCCGGTCTTTGCTTACGCCTACACACGCAAGGTTCTGCAGCCGGATGGGTCGAAGACCGAAGAGGAAGTCGTAGACTACGCCGTGCAGATGTGGCGCGACCTGAAGGGCGACGAACCGCTGCCCGAGTATTTCGTGAACGCGCAGACGCTGCCGCCGCTCGAACATGTCCGCATGCAGGCGGCAGCGCAGCGTTGGGTCGACAGCTCCATCTCGAAGACGATCAACTGCCCGGCGGATATCTCTTTCGAGGATTTCAAAGACGTCTACATGGCCGCTTGGGATCAGGGCTGTAAGGGCTGCACCACCTACCGTCCGAACGATGTGACGGGATCGGTGCTGAGTGTGTCCGATGAGAAGCCTGCTGATGTGACCGAGGTCGCCATGAAGGACATCCCTGCTGGCGGGGCGGACATCGTGCATCTGAGCGAACCTCTCGACCGCCCGGCAGCGCTTGAGGGATCGACCTACAAGCTCAAGTGGCCCGACAGCGAGCACGCGCTCTACATCACGATCAATGACATCGTGCACGGCACCCAGCGCCGTCCGTTCGAGATCTTCGTGAACTCGAAGAACATGGAGCATTTTGCGTGGACGGTTGCGCTGACGCGCATGATCTCAGCGGTGTTCCGTCGGGGTGGCGACGTGTCCTTCGTCGTGGAAGAGCTCAAGGCCGTCTTTGATCCACGCGGCGGCGCTTGGATGAAGGGCAAATACGTGCCCTCGATCCTCGCGGCCATTGGTGGCGTCATCGAGCAGCACCTGATCTCCATCGGGTTCATCGCGGGCGAGGGGATGGGGCTGAAGACAGACCCCCAGGCCGAGGTTCACCAGATGAATGCGCCGAAGGGGCCTGCGTGCTCCAGTTGTGGCAGCTACGAGATGCGCATGGTTGAGGGGTGCATGACCTGCGCCAATTGCGGCTTTTCAAAATGCGGCTAGCGCTCGCGCAGCTCCGGCGCTGAGTCGGCGAGCGAGGTGTCGTATTTCGGCAGATCGTCGTCCATGGCGAGCCATGGGAGCTTGGCGCTCCAAAAGACGTGAAACTCGGGCGTGAACTGCGTCGGGTCCTCTAGCGAGGCCGCGTAGAGATGCATGTCGCCCGGGTAGTGATCTGCCCCTAAGCCCAGCGGGGTGCCGCAGGTATCGCAGAAATGGCGTTTGCACCCCGGACAGCTCAGCCGCGTCACAGGGGCCGATCCCGTCCAGCGGAAGCTTTCGAGAGGCACGCCCAGCCACGCCACCAAAGGCGCATCGCAATTGCGTCGGCAATCATCGCAGTGGCAATAGCCGGACCAGACGGGCGCGCCGCTGTATTCCCATGTGGTTTCGCCGCAGTGGTAGGACCCAGTCGTAATCGTCATGTGCATTGGGTGACGGCGCAACTGCTTCGGGTCAAGTCTGGAAATCGCGCAGCGAGAGGGGCATGGTCCCGCCAGGAGGGACGTCATGAACCCAGCAGAATGGCTCATCAGGGCGGCGCTAAGATCCCCGAAAGCGCCCGCGTTGATGCGCGGGACGGAGCTTGTGGCGACCTATGCTGCCTTCGCGTCTCGCGCGGCGTCGATTGGTGGCTGGCTCGCCCAGCGTGGCATTGGGCCCGGCGACCGCGTGGCCATCTTCATGACCAATCGAACGGAATATCTGGAGGCGTTCTACGCGATCTGGTTCGCGGGTGCGGCGGCAGTGCCCATCAACGGCAAGCTGCACGTGCGGGAGGCTGAATGGATCCTCGAGAACTCAGGCGCCTCCCTCGCTTTTGTCTCTGACGATGTGGCCGCTGATCTCCACTTTGAGCCCAAGATCGACGCGAGCGAGATGGCCCAGCTATACGATCACGCGCCATTGGAGGCGCCCGTGCCTATGGGGCCCGAGGCGCTGACGTGGCTGTTTTATACCTCGGGCACAACAGGCCGGCCCAAAGGCGTGATGATGGGCGCACGCACCATTGAGGCGATGGCGCTGAGCTATTTTGCAGATGTCGATGAGGTGCATGCCGAGGATGCTGTGCTTTACGCGGCCCCCATGAGCCACGCGGCGGGAATCTACAACTTCATGCATGTCATCAAAGGCGCGCGCCACGTGGTGCCAGTGTCAGGCGGGTTCCAACCGGCCGAGATTTTCGCCCTCGCGCGGGAGCTGGACAGCGTGCACATGTTTGCCGCGCCGACGATGGTACGACGTCTGATCGACCATGCAGTGGCCTCTGGCGAGACGGGGGAGGGGTTGCGGTCCATCGTCTATGCGGGCGGGCCGATGTACCTAAACGACATCGAAGAGGCTGTCTCCACCCTCGGGCCACGCTTCCTGCAGGTTTACGGCCAAGGGGAGTGCCCTATGGCGATCACCGCCCTGTCCCGTGCGGATATTGCAGACCGCGACCATCCTAGATGGTGCGAGCGACTTGCGTCCGTGGGCACGGCGCAGTCGGTCGTGCGGGTGAAGATTGTGGATGAGGCGGGAACTGAACTGCCCTACGGCGAGGTGGGGGAGATCGTCGTCGAAGGCTCTACCGTGATGCTGGGCTATTGGGAGAACCCCAAGGCCACGGCGAAGACGATCAAGAACGGTTGGCTTTGGACGGGTGACATGGGCCACATGGACGCTGATGGCTATGTGACGCTGGTGGATCGCTCGAAGGACCTCATCATCTCCGGGGGCTCAAATGTCTACCCACGTGAGGTGGAGGAAGCGCTCCTTACACACCCTTCTGTGAAAGAGGTGGCTGTTGTGGGGCGCAAGGATCCCGAGTGGGGCGAGGCGGTGGTGGCCTTCGTGGCGATCGAGGGCGCGCTTGATCCGGCAGAGCTCGACGCCCATTGCCGCGCCAATATCGCGCGCTTCAAGGCACCTAAAGAGTACCACGTAGTCGACGCGCTTCCGAAGAACAACTACGGCAAAGTCCTCAAGACCGAGCTGCGCGCGCGCCTTGACTGATAATCGGTAGATGAAGTGCGACTGTCGTGCCCCGCGCATGGCCGCGCGTGTTGGACGTGATCTTGAGTGTGCCGCCTGCCTGAAGGGCAAAGCTTGAGGCCATGGCCAACCCGAGACCTGAACCATCGCCAACGTCCTTTGTGGTGAAGAACGGTTCAGTGACTTTCTCAAGCAAGTGGGCAGGGATACCCGGGCCGTTGTCGATGACGCACAGCCATAAGTGAGCTTCGCTCGCGCGGGCGCGGCCGTCCGGGTGGGCCGCGTCGCCGGGAACGATGTGAGATTGGAGCGAGATCCGTCCACCAGGCTCCTGCATTGCATCCTTCGCATTCAGGATCAGGTTTAGAAGCGCAGAGATCAGGCCATCGCGGTCGGCCTTGATGTGCACGTCTGGGGCGGCGGAGACCTCAAAGGCGATACTCTCGGGCAGGGTGCGGCGGCTCAGTGCTGCGATTTCTTGCAAAACCTCGGGCACAGCGATGGTTTCTGCGTCCAGCGGGGTTTGGCGGGCAAAGGTGAGAAGCCGAGAGACGAGCCCGGTGGCGCGCAGGCTCGCACCGTGGGCTTCGCGCACCAACTTGGCGCGTTCGCTTGGGTCGGTGATCTCGTCATGCAGCTCTAGGTTGCCCTGAACGACGGTCAGGATGTTCTTGAAATCGTGGGCAATGCCGCCTGAAAGCTGACCGATGGCCTCCATCTTTTGCGCTTGGATGCCGCGCTCGGAGGCTTCCCGCAAACGTTGCCGGTAAAACTGGGCGGAGATCAGTGCCGCTGAGTAGTAGCCCGCAAAAATGATGGTCAGTAGCGTGAGGATCGCTTTCTCAGCCAATGTCTCAACCCCCGGCAGGAAGAGCGCGAGGGACAGAAAGACGACGAGCCACCCTATTCCCACATCGACATAGAGAACGAAATCGGGTGGCTCCTCGCGCCAGACATTGTAGACACAAAGGCACGCAAGACTTAGCACTGATGAGTAGACCAACGTCTTGTCATTACAAGATAATAGGTAAAGGGGCAGCCACGTGAAGGACGCCGACGCGACCACGAATGCTGTCCAGGATGCGATCTCAGCCCCGCGGCTGCCGGACCTCAGCGCGTGGGAGAGGACGACGGCAAACAGGCCCTGCGCCGCGAGGTAGAGACCCAGCCAGATCGGGGCAAGGGGCGTGCTGTTGTAGGCATAAAGCCCCGCCGCCACCGCACTGGCTGCCGTCAGGCGAGCGACGAGTTCTTGAGGGCGACCAAAGGCGGATTGCCATAGGCGCAGAAGTTCTCCGTCGTGCCGGACTTTGTGTAACGCGTCCTGGGATGCCACAGCGTGCCCGCCTTTCGTGATTTCACGTTAGGGCAAACATAGGCTAATTTTCAATCAGGGGTTGAAAAAGCCGCGACCTGTGGCGGAAATGTCGCCTGTGCGCTTTGCGCCCGGACGAGGGCCGATTCCCATCCCTCTGCACGTCTGAGAATCACTTTTTCCAGCAGGCGAATCACTTTTTGATTCACACGGCGAATCACCTTTGCTATCTTCCCCTGCAGAACGAGTGCGAATTGTGCTTGCACAGCGAAAAGACACTCTTTGGCAGGTGGATCAGGCATGGAAACGGGCTTTCGGGGCACGTTCGTCATCTCCTGGTCGCAGACGCAAACAGACGGCGAAAATGCCGCGAAACCAACAGCGCTGGCAGCGGGTAAGACCTGGCGTTGGGACGGTGAAGTGGTCCGTATAGACGGACCGGGCGCGTTATTGCGACTGGACGGGGCAAACGGGGAGACGGAGCTGCGCCAACGGGCGGCGAACCGGGTTCGCAAGCTCATTGGCGCAGCCCGCTCCCACTCGGACGATATCGAGACGGCGGATGTCGGCGGTTTTGGCCCCTTGCGGGACAATTGCTTTGCCGTGACTGACGGGCGGGCTGCCTACGTCGTCACGATCGTCGAGGCGCCGGGCTGTACCCCCCTAGCAATGTTTGTGGATGCCGTACCGCCCAGCGGAGCTGAGCTTTGGATCGTGGAAGCGCGCATTGATGCAGATGCGGCGGGCGCACCCGCCCAAGGACGTATGATTTGCTTCACGCCGGGCACTCAGATCCGCGTCGCAGAGGGGGCGGTCGATGTGGTTGCGCTCAAACCGGGCGATTTCGTTCAAACGAAAGACAATGGCCTGCAACAAGTTCTTTGGACTGGCAGCCGCCGGATCACGGGGGCCCGTCTCCATGTGATGCCTGAGCTCGCGCCAATCCGCATGACCCGGAGCGCGCTTGGTGTCGGGCGCCCGGATGATGAACTTCTGGTGTCACCGGAGCATCGCATGCTGGTGCAAGGTGCCGCGGCGCGGGACCTATTCAATTGCAACGAGGTTCTCGTTCACGCGCGGGACCTTATCAATGGCGAGACCATCTGGATCGACCGAATGGTGCGCGAGGTGACGTATGTGCATGTGCTCTTCGAGCGGCACGAGATCGTTTTTGCCAACGGGCTAGAGACCGAGAGCTTCCACCCCGCACAGGCCGCGCTCGACGCGCAGCAGATGGCGGAGGTGGAAGATTTGCTTCCGGGTGCCGCAGACGGCGCCTATGCGCGCCGCGTGCTGTCGCGTCCAGAGGCTGCGATCTTGGGCCACGCAGCCTAACAGGCGTGCTTAGGCGGCTTCATCCGCACGACGCCAGCCCGGGAATGGATCCGGATAATCGAGCGGAAGCGCGGTTGGACCAGCGGCAGCCACGGCTGGAACGAGGCAAGCATCGAGCTTCTTCTTAAGGGCGTCCCATTCAATGCCCGCGCCGATGAAGACAATCTCCTGACGACGATCACCCCACGGCTCCTGCCAATGTTCATGCATGTAGCCGCGCATGCTTTCGTGCTGGGGCCAACGGTCCTCTGGAACCGACGCCCACCACGTTCCGAGCGGCTTAACTGACGACAGGGCGCCGGCGAGGGAGAATTCAGCGACCCAATCGGGACGCGTTGCGATCCAGAAGTGGCCCTTGGCACGGATCACGCCGGGCAGATCGCCGTTCAGGACTTCGAGGATCTTCTCAGGGATAAAGGGCTGGCGGGCGCGGTAGACATAGCTGGCGACCCCATATTCTTCCGTTTCAGGCACGTGATCGGCAAAGCCATATAGCTCTTTCGCCCACATCGGGT
The DNA here is from genome assembly GCA_022448245.1 of Paracoccaceae bacterium. GTDB lineage: Bacteria > Pseudomonadota > Alphaproteobacteria > Rhodobacterales > Rhodobacteraceae > Shimia_B. The sequence continues at coordinate 58,839 of JAKVCO010000006.1, read as the reverse complement.
GCTCGTGCGCCTTGTCGAAATCAAAGAGACCGGTGTCGAGGATCGCGTCAGCGGCGACGTCGGAATAGTCAGCCTCGACGATCTTTGCGTCGGCGTTGAGCGACCGGATGATCTTGCGAGCTGCGTCCGTCTTCTCAGGGCCCGCGTCGGCGACTTTGTTCAAGATGACAACATCAGCGAACTCGATCTGTTCCACGAGCAGGTTCACGAGGGTCCGGTCATCTTCTTCGCCTAGGCTCTCGCCCCGGTCGGACAGGAAGTCGTGCGAGGAGTAGTCATTGAGCAAGTTCACTGCGTCCACGACGGTGACCATCGTGTCGAGTCGCGAGACGTCCGAAAGGCTTTCGCCCTCTTCATCGCGGAAATCGAAGGTGGCAGCCACGGGCAGGGGCTCCGAGATGCCGGTCGACTCGATCAGCAGATAGTCAAAGCGGTCCTCTGAGGCGAGCTTGCGCACTTCCTGCAGGAGGTCATCGCGCAGCGTGCAGCAGATGCACCCGTTTGACATTTCTACCAGCGTCTCGTCGGTGCGGCTGAGTTCGGTATCTGCGCGCACGAGATCGGCATCGATGTTCACCTCGGACATGTCGTTGACGATGACGGCCACCCGGCGGCCCTCGCGGTTGTTCAGCACACGGTTGAGCAGCGTGGTTTTACCTGCGCCGAGAAAGCCGGAAAGCACAGTTACGGGGAGGCGGGGATCTTTTGTCATGAGCGGGGAAATCCTGGCTAATGTGATTGACGTTATATTATAACATACGCAACGATAGGAATGCCAGTCTGGCGCTCGCTTTCCCAAACTTTCTGTCCCCTTAAGAGCGGGTGCCAGTGCTGCCTTCTCAGGTGTTGACTCGGGGCGCGGAAGCGACGATACGGCGCGCTCATTGGTGTTGGTGGCCCCCGCAAGGGGATGCCCTGTCGGTTCGGCAAAATACGGACAGAGGACAACGCCCTTCGAAACCCGAACGAAGGAGATCAGATCGTGACCAAACGCACGTCTGCCAAGTACAAAATTGACCGCCGGATGGGCGAAAACATCTGGGGTCGTCCGAAATCCCCAGTTAACCGTCGTGAATATGGCCCCGGCCAGCACGGTCAGCGCCGTAAGGGCAAGATGTCTGACTTCGGCACGCAGCTGCGCGCCAAGCAGAAGCTCAAGGGCTACTACGGTGACCTGACCGAGAAGCAGTTCCGCCGCATCTACGCAGACGCCGAGCGTCTGAAGGGCGACACCGGTGAGAACCTCATCGGCCTGCTCGAACGCCGCCTGGACGCGGTTGTCTACCGCGCCAAGTTTGTGCCGACGATCTTTGCTGCACGTCAGTTCGTGAACCACGCCCACGTGAAGGTGAACGGCCGCCGCGTGAACATCCCGTCCTACCGCGTGAAGGAAGGCGACGTGATCGAGGTGCGTGATCGCTCCAAGCAGCTCGCCGTTGTTCTTGAGGCAGTTCAGCTGCCCGAGCGTGATGTGCCTGACTACATCGAAGCGGATCACTCCAAGATGACCGCAACGTTCACCCGTACCCCGGGCCTCGGCGATGTGCCGTACCCGGTGATGATGGAACCGAACCTCGTGATCGAATTCTACGCGCAGAACTAAGTCTTCTGCAGCGAGAGACGGGAAAGGGCGGCCTGCAAGGGCCGCCCTTTTTCTTTGCCTATTCGGGATAGGCGGCCTTCAGTGCCTCGACGCTGAAAAACGCTTCAGGGTCAGCCCCAAGGATCCGCTCCATCGCCGAGGCGAGCGACACGCGGTCAGTGCTTTCGGCCAAAGCCTGCTCCCACCCGTCGAGATACGTGCGGGTAAAGTCGATGGCGCTACCCTCCATCGGGACAGGGCCCTCATGGCCTGCGATCAGTTTCTCTGCGCCAACAGCCTCAAGGGCATCGAGGGAGGCACGCCACCCCGCGAAGGCTTCTGCGGTAAGCGTCTCTGCGATGTAGAGGCCCAGCCCGGAATAGACGACATCTGAGGCGACGAGGGCATTGAACTGGGGCATGTGGATTGGGGTGATCGCAGCTGTGTCACCCACCATCGGATCAAGTACTTTAAAGCGCTCACCCTCAAGCTCCAGATCGCCATCGAGGGCGGTGGGGAGCACCCAGCTGTCACCAGCGGCAAAGCCGAGGTTGCCCTTCAATGCGTCAAACATGCCGGGCCCGACTTGCGCTAGAATTTCTGCGACAACGGGATGTGCGACAAAGGACGCATCCGGGAACCGCGCGCTGAGGACAGCGATGCCCATGAGGTGGTCGGGATGGAGGTGCGTGATGAAAACCGTCTCAAGACGTTTGCCTGTCGTCTCGATCTGGTCCGCCAGAAGCGTGGCATCCGCTTGCGTCAGCTGCGCATCTATGACGAGGGCGTTCTCTTCGCCCACGACCATGGTTGAATGCACGAAGGCGCCCATGGGCGAGGCGGTGAAGGTTTCCAAAGCGCGCTTGTTTGCGGCCCAAGTAAGCGACGGGGTCAGAAGAGCAGCGCCACCGGCTTGCAGAATGGTTCTACGGTCGAGAAGAAGCATGATTTGCCTTTCGGGTTGAATGTGGTGCTGCTAGGTAACCAACAGAGACTAACGATGGAAATAAGGCACTTTTTGGTAACCAAGGAGATGTCACAGCCCTGTGAGGAACGCGCTATGGACCCAAGTGGACCGCTGAGGCCGGAAGCCTGCCCCATCCGGGACATCCTCGATCCCGTGGGCGACAAGTGGAGCATTCTTGTAATCTTCGCGCTCGGTCAGGAGCCGCATCGCTTCAGCGCGCTGCAGACGCGGATACCCGATGTGTCAAAGAAGATGCTGACTCAGACATTGCGTAGCTTGGAACGCGACGGGCTCATTCTGCGCGAGGAACTGGGCGGTTTTCCGCGTCGCGTTACGTACCGCCTTTCCACTCTTGGAGAGACGCTTCAGACCCCACTGGCGGCCATGGCTGAATGGGGCGTGGCGCATATGGAGCAAGTGCTTGGCGCGCGTCAGAGCTACGATGGCGGCGGCTCGGACCGCGAGCCCTAGCCTCGCTCGCCGCAGCGGGTTACAGAGCGACAAGCAAAGGGAAAAATGTCGTGTCCGCACCAAAGCCACAGCCAGGAATTATGGATATCTCGCTCTACGTGGGCGGGGAGAGCCATATCGCGGGTGTCAGCGAGGTTTTGAAGCTGTCCTCGAACGAAAACCCCGTTGGACCACCGCCCGCAGCGCAGCAGGCGCTCGCGGAGGCGGCGTCGAAAATGCACCTTTACCCGTCCGTCGATCACACGCCCCTGCGGGCCGCGATTGGCGAAGTGCACGGTCTCGATCCGGCGCAGATCATCTGCGGTGTGGGCTCCGACGAGGTGCTGACTTTCCTGTGCCAAGCCTATGCGGGCGTGGGGGACGAGGTGATCCACACGGAGCATGGCTTTTCCATGTACCCAATCCTGGCGCGCGCGGCGGGAGCTGTTCCTGTCTGCGTAAAGGAGAGCGACCGGTGCGTTGATGTCGATGCGATCCTCGCGGCGGTGACGAAAAAGACGAAGCTCGTGTTCCTGACGAACCCTGGCAATCCCACGGGCACGACGATCCCGATGGGTGAGATCGAGCGGTTGGCGGATGCGCTGCCCGCTGAGGTCATCCTCGTGATCGACGGGGCCTATGCTGAATACGCCCGGGGTTATGATGATACCTACGACGGAGGCGCCGCCCTTGCTGGTGGGCGGGCGAATGTCGTGATGACGCGGACCTTCTCCAAACTTTACGGGTTGGGTGGCCTGCGCGTCGGCTGGGGCTATGCCTGCAAAGAGATCATCGACGTGCTGAACCGTGTGCGGGGACCGTTCAATCTGTCGGCGCCTGCGTTGGCCGCTGCAGAGGCTGCGATGAAAGATCGGGACTTCGCCGCGAGATGCATCGCCGATAACGCGCGGTTACGCGAGGAGATGCGCAAAGAGCTGACCTCTCTCGGGATTGCCTGCGATGAGAGCGATGCAAACTTCGTCCTTGCTCGTTTCCGGGACGAGGATGAGGCGGTGGCTTGTGAGGCTGCACTGCGGGGCGCCGGCATCCTTGTGCGCAAGGTAAAAGGCTATGGTTTCCCGGAGGGCCTTCGTATCACGGTAGGGGACACTGCAGGCACAGAACGCGTGATGGCCGCCATCCGGGCATTCGTGGGAGTGGATGCATGATTTACGAACGTGTTGCTCTTATCGGGCTCGGCCTGATTGCTGGGTCCATGCATTGGGCCATGAAACGCGATGGTTTGGCGGGGCATGTCGCGGGTTACGCGCGCTCAGCTGAGACACGCGACGTGGCGCGCGAGATCGGGCTTTGTGACAGCGTGCATGACACGATCGCCGACGTGGTCGAGGGCGCTGATCTTGTCGTGCTGGCGGTGCCCGTCGGCGCCATGTCGGCGGTGGCTGGCGAGATGCGCCCGTTCTTGAAGCCCGGGGCAACTGTCACAGATGTGGGATCGGTGAAGCGTGCAGTTATTGATGCCGTGTCGCCGCATATTCCCGAAGGCGTGCATTTTGTGCCGTCCCACCCGCTCGCTGGCACAGAGCACAGCGGGCCGCGATCTGGCTTTGCGGAGTTGTTTGAGAACAAGTGGTGGCTGCTGACGCCGGAAGGCGCTGATGCCGAGGCCTCTGACCGGTTGAAATCGCTCTGCGAGGGGATGGGCGCCAAGGTCGATGCGATGGAAGCCGATCACCATGATTTGGTGCTGGCGGTGACATCTCATGCCCCGCACCTCATTGCCTATACGATGGTTGGCGTGGCTGATGACCTCAAGCGCGTCACCGACAGCGAAGTGATCAATTACTCCGCTGCAGGTTTCCGAGACTTCACCCGAATCGCGGCGTCGGACCCCACGATGTGGCGCGATGTGTTTTTGACCAACAAGGATGCGACGCTGGAGATACTCGGGCGCTTCACGGAAGAGCTCTTTGCGCTACAGCGGGCCATCCGGACAGGTGATGGGGATCTGCTGCACGATTACTTCACGCGTACCCGCGCGGTGCGTCGGTCGATCGTGCAGGCCGGCCAGGACACGGACGCGCCTGACTTTGGGCGCGGTCGCGGGTAGGCCTTGCTTGTGTTTGGGGGACGCCGCTACGCGGCGTTTGGGCTTCGCCCTTGCCCCAAAGTACCGGGGCACAAAGAAGGTCGCGTCAGCGAAGTCTTAGCTTAGGGGCGGGGCCCAGCGGGAGCGGCCCGATGGACATGCGCCCACCTTGGAACGTTAGCGGCACGTCGATCGTATTGGGCGGCCCAGAGAGTGAGGCCATCATTTCCAGCCCGCTCGTGATCATCCGCACTGCGCTTTCGGGGATCACTCCGGTGGCTTGGCCGATGGAAACGATCTCCCGCCAATTGATGGCTTTGACGGTGATGCGCCCGTCGGGGGTACCGTCAGAAGCCACGTCAAGCTGACCCACCGCGCGCAGTTCCAGCTGCCCCCACCGCGCGTCGAATTCCTTTAGATCGATGCTGGTGGGCTGCGGGCGGGCGCGTTCTATCGAAAAGCGATCCCAAGGCGCATCAAACGCCACTGTGGCATCGAGTTTGAGGGTCTCGAACGTGTCTGGCAGCCGGTCCTGCGGGTCGATGTCGAGGCGCAGAGCGTCTGAGGGGCGCAGGTCCGTCGCCTCGAAGTAGAGGTCATAGCTGTTGTCGCCGGTGGCGCGCGTGGCCAGCAGGCCGCGCTTGAGCGTCACTTCCCATCCTTGGGTGGAGGTCACCGACACCTGCTCCATCTCGGCGGTGCTTTCGCGCAACTCCACGTTGGTGCCGCCCACGCGCGCAGATGCCCGCATGTCGGCGCTGGTGATCGTGAGCGTGTCAAAGGGCGAGCGCAGCGTTTGTTCGTCCGGGAAAATCGCGATGACGTGGTTGGGTTGATAGGCGAGTGCCGTCACGATGAACTCAGGTGCCTGCAGAACGACACCAGTTTCGGGGTCGGCGAGTGCCACGTCCGAGAGGGTGGCGTCGAAGCGGTAGGGGAAGCCCGAAATGTCGAGATCTCTATAGTCAGCCTGCCAGCCATCAGCGCGACGATCTTCAAACCAAGCATTCGCGCCACGATCCAAAGCGGACGATGCAACAAACCAATATCCGCACCAGCACAGCGCCCCGATGGCGAGAATCCAGATGATGAAGCGCATGGTGCCTTTTCCCTTCTTCCAGCAACCTCTATAGCCGCGCGTCATGGGAATGACAGCACCTCCTGAGACATGGGTCTTTGCCTACGGCTCGCTCATGTGGAACCCGGGCTTTGATGCGCCGGAGGCCGTGCTTGCGCGGCTTGATGATTATGCGCGCAGCTTTTGCATGTGGTCGATCCATCATCGCGGTACCGAGGAAGATCCCGGGCTTGTTCTCGCGCTCGATACCGAGGCGGGGGCATCGTGCTGGGGGATGGCATTCCGGTTGCCGGACGATGGCCATGATGCGGTGCTCGCGGAGCTTCGCGAGCGCGAGCTGATTTCATCGGCTTACTATGAAGCGCGCGTGCCGCTTGCCCTTGATGACGGCCGCCAGGTCGAGGCCCTAGCCTACATCGTCGCGCGCGATCACGTGCAGTATTGCGGCGGCCTGCCGATGGAGCGGCAAGCCCAAGTGATCGCCCATGCCGTAGGTGGCCGTGGGCCCAATATGGAATACCTGTTCAACACGGCTGCGCATCTGACCGAGCTTGGAATCGAAGATGCTGATCTCACTGCTTTGGCCCAACGTGTGAGGGAGCTAAATGCCTAGCCCCCGCAACATTTTGTGGCTATGCTGCGCCGCAACGCAAAAGATACAGGACACGTACGGTGGAACACCCTGATCGCGAGGCCGAGCCGTACTTCTCAAAGCCCATTCAGCAGATCGTGTTGATGGTCGCAGTGTTGTGCGCGGTTGGCGCTGGCACGGCACTGGCTTACCCGGTCCTTTATCCGGTCATTTCAGCGAACCTCTGGCTCAATGGTTTCATCATTGCGGTGTTCTTTATCGGGGTGATTGCTTGTTTCGCGCAGCTCTATCAGGTCTTTAACTGCGTGCAGTGGATCGAAGGGTTTGCGGCCCACCGGGTGGGGCATGACATCGTGACGCCGCCGCAACTGCTGGCGCCTCTGGCGACGTTGTTGCGTACCCGTGGCGCCCGGATGCAGCTGGGGGCCACCTCTTCGCGCTCCATTCTCGATTCTGTGGCGCAACGTATTGACGAACAACGTGAAATCACGCGCTATCTAGTTTCTCTGCTGATCTTCCTCGGCCTCTTAGGCACGTTCTTTGGCCTCGCAACCACGGTGCCCGCGCTGGTTGAGACCATCCGGTCGCTGACACCGAACGAGGGTGAGACTGGCCTTGATGTATTTGGCCGCCTTCAGGTGGGGCTTGAGTCTCAGCTGGATGGCATGGGAGTGGCCTTTGCTTCCTCGCTCCTGGGCCTCGCAGGGTCGCTGGTGATCGGGCTTTTGGAGTTGTTTGCAGGCCACGGCCAGAACCGTTTTTACCGCGAGCTTGAGGAATGGGTCTCCTCCATCACACGCGTGTCGCTGAGCGGCGGTGACGGCGATGCGGGCGGCGAAACGGGCGCTATGGCGCAAATCCTCGATCACATGGCCGAGCAGATGGAGAGCATGCAGTTGATGTTCACCCAGTCTGACATCAGCCGGTCGATGACGGACGAAAAGATCTCCCAACTGACGACCTCGATGGAGCGTGTGGCCGACAAGCTTGCCGCGCCCGACAGCTCGGCAGACGCCCTGGCGCGCATTGCCGAGGGGCAGGAGCGGCTCATTGCTGCCATAGGCGAGGGCGGCACAGGCGAAGGAATGGATGCGGAAAGCCGCATGCGGTTGCGGTCTATCGATGTCCAACTTCTGCGCTTGCTCGAAGAGGTGTCCGCAGGCCGCCAAGAGGCGATTGCTGAACTTCGCACCGATATCGCGGGGCTCGCGCGCGCACTCAAGCCTTCGCGCCGGGGACAGGACCAAGCCGCAAAGCGCGGTGAGGGCTAAGGCGTGGCGCTGAGCCGCCGTTCCGGGGGGCGGGTCCAGAACTCGATCTGGCCCGGCTTTGTTGACGCAATGACGGGCCTTCTACTGGTCCTCATGTTCGTTCTGACGATCTTTCTTGTGGTGCAGTTCGTGCTGCGTGACGAGATCACGCGCCAGTCCGATGCTGTGTTGGGGCTGCAAGCCGAAGTGGCGAGCCTCGCAGACGCGCTGGGCCTGGCGAAAGATGAAAACCGCAGCCTGACGGGGCAGGTGGATGAGCTTGGCGTCGCGCTCGAGGATGCGGATGCGCAGACGCGTGCGCAAGCGGCGCTGATTGCATCGCTGCGCTCAGAACGGGACGCGCAAGATGCCGCGCTCGCGGAAGCCACGGGCCGAATTGCCAGCTTTGAAGAACAGGTGGCTTCCCTGCTAGCAGCGCGGACTGACAATGAAGCGGTGATCGCTTCTCTGACAGCAGAACGTGACGCTGGCGATGCCGAAATCGCAGAGCTCCTGAGCCGCGAGGAAGCGCTCAACATCGCACTGATTGCCGCGCGTGAGCAGATCGATGAACAGCAGGCTGCCGCGCGCCGAGCCGATGCCGAACGGCAAGCGCTTGAGGCAGTAGTTGCTGATCTGCGCCAGCAGGCCGCGACGCAGGAAGCCTCTCTCGCTCAGTTGGCGCAACAGCTTAGCGACGAAGAAGATACGCGCGATGAGCTTTCGGCCGCCCTGCAGCTTTTGCAGGCTGAAAAGGCCAGCGTAGATCAACAGCTCGCAGCGGCGCTGTCGTCGCTGACGCAATCGCAGGGCACGACGGCCTCTTTAACGGAAAGCTTGGCCGCCTTGCGTGACACGCTCGCGCAATCTGAGGCCGCACGGCAGGCTGAGGCCGCGCGCGTGGACGAGCGCGACGGGCGTATCAGCGCGCTGGAAGAGAACGTCGAAAACGAGGCAGACGCCCGTGCGCAAGCGCTGGCAGATGCGGAAGCCGTGCGGGCACAGCTGGAAGCCGCGCTCGAACAGATTACGGACGAGGAAGCTGCGCGCTTGGCGCAGGCGGCGACCCTTCTGGCGCTGCAAGAACAGCTGGAGAATACGCAAGCTGAACTAAGTGCTGGCCAACAGGCCGCGCTTGCTGAACAGGCAACTGTCGCGGCGCTCCAAGCGCAGCTGCAGGAGGCGCAAGCCCTTCTCGCTGAAGAAGAGCGCGCGCAGTTGGCGCAAGCTGCAGCTGTGGCCGCGCTGGAGGCGCGCCTTGAGGAGAGCCAAGGCGCCCTGACGGCTGAGGAAGAAGCGCGCCTTGCGGAACTTGCCGCTGCAGAAACGCTGCGGGCGCGTTTGGCTGAGGCCAATGATGAGCTCACTGCGATGACGCTTCAGCTGGAGGAGCGGCGGCTGGAGGCGGAAGAGACCTTGACGCTGTTGGCTGCGGCGCAGGGCGATGTTGATGATCTTGAAGCACGCCTTGCGGCGGCTCTCGTCGCCGGAGAAGACGCCACCGCCCGCATCGCGTCGCTTGAAGCGGCGCTGGAGGAGACGACGTCAGCGCGCACGGAAGTTGGCCAGACCGCGGAGAGCCTGCGCGATCAGCTCGCAGCGGCCTTGGCTCAAAAGCTTGCAGCCGAGAACGATGCGGCGCAGCAGTTGACCGAGGTGGAGCGTCGTGACGCGCTACTGGCGCAAGCTCAGGAACAACTGGCCGCCGAGGAGGCGCTATCTGCGGATTCCCAGCGGTCCGTCGCGCTGTTGAATGCGCAGGTTTCCGATCTGCAGGATGACGTCCGCATTCTGCGCGGCTTGCTGGATGATTTTGAGGCCCAGGCAATCGCGGATGATGCGCAGTTGGTGAACTTGGGGCAGGATTTGAATTCCGCACTGGCTCAGGTTGCTCAGGAGCAAAAGCGTGCGGCCGAGGAGGCAGAGCGGCGCTTGGCTGCCGAGCAAGCGCGGGCCGAAGCTGAAGAGGCGCTGCGCCTTGAGCTTGAAGCCAGAGCCGCTGATTTGGAGCGGGCGCAATCAACGTTCCTTGCCGGCGTGCGCGACGCGCTTGAAGGGCAGGAGGGGGTGCGCCTCGTCGGGGACCGTTTCGTCTTCTCCTCAGAGGTGCTTTTCCCGCCGGCTGGCGCACAGCTGAGCGATGCGGGACGTGAGCAGATCGGTCGTATTGCTCAGACGCTGCGCGACGCGGCCGCCGAAATCCCGTCAGATATCGACTGGGTTTTGCAGGTGGACGGCCACACGGACAACCAACCGCTTTCCGGTTTAGGTGAGTTCGCCAACAACTGGGAGCTTAGCCAGGCACGGGCGCTTTCCGTGGTGCTCTACATGATCAACTCGCTCGGCTTTGACCCGGAACGCCTGAGTGCCAACGGGTTTGGGGAATTCCAGCCACTGGCGACGGGTGATGATGAAGCAGCATTTGCGCAGAACCGGCGTATTGAGCTCAAGTTCACTGAGAAGAACTAACCCGCCCACGCCTTGATTTCCGGCCGGCCCACCCGCCCACCCAGCTGCAAAACCGCGGCCGCGCTTTTGCAGCGCCGCCCAGAACTCAAAGCTTGGGCGGGTTAGTCCAGTTTGGCAGAAAAGGTCGTTTCCGCGATGACTTGCCCCTGACGGGTGAGCGTTACCGTGGCCGTATAGGTGCCTTGGGGCCAAGGCGTGTCAGTGTAGCGGCGGCCGAAGAACCGGAACCATGCTTCTTGGCGGCGCTGAAGCGTCTCTTCTTGTTGGCTGAAAAGGCCTGCTTCAGTCGAGATCGTTGTTGTGACGATATCTCCGGGCCTGGACCCGTAGCCCGAGACCCAGGCCACGATCGGCTGGATTGCACTGAGGCTTTTGGTGCCCGCGAAGGTTTCTTTGACCTCGTCATAGTCTGGCACTTGGGTGGCGAAGCCGGATTTCAGAAAGCCCGCTGCTGGCGCGGAGAGAGGGGCGTCCCAGAGGGCGTTTTCGCCATTGCCGCAGCCTATGGTGCCGGGGGCAAATGGATCGACCTCTTCGTTGTCTTTTCGCAGGCTCAGGTGGAGATGGGGCAGGGTTGCGGCGCCTGAGCGACCGACTTGGCCAAGGAGATCCCCCGTTGCCACGCGTTGGCCTGGTTCGACCGCAATGGAGCCAAGTTTCATGTGACAGTATTGCGTGACCCAGCCGTCGCCATGAGAGACCGCAACGCCGTTTCCGCAGTCTTCATCGCCGTAGTCAGCGCCCGTGTCAGGAAGCCTGTCCCGGACGCCAACGACGGTGCCTCGTGCGGCTGAGAGGACGTCCACGCCTTGCTTCATGGCTTCCATGTCGGGAAGGGTGAAATCTGTTCCTGAATGGTCATCGCGGGTGAGAGTGCCGCAGCTGTAGTCGGTGGAGAAGCTGCCAATATCGTGGTCCATCAGGGCCGTGATAAAGCAGGTCTCGCCCAAGGTGCAGGCCAGTGGAAACGCCAAAGGCAGCCGGTCTTGCGCGCTGGCGGACGTGAAAAGGGCGGCCCCAAGAGCCGCCCCGATCAAGAATCTCATTCTGCTGTGAGCAGTGGTGGCTTGTCTTCACCGCCGCCCAGGCGCCGCTTCTCCGGGCTTTCGATGCGTAGATCGAGCTGCCCATCCTTCACGCCTACTTTCACAAGGCCACCCTTAGCGAGCTTGCCAAAGAGCAGTTCCTCGGCCAGCGGCTTCTTGATGTGCTCCTGGATCACGCGACCAAGCGGGCGGGCACCCATCCGGTCGTCGTAGCCCTTGTCTGCCAGCCATTCGGCTGCCGGACGCGTAAGTTCAATCGAGACATTGCGATCCATGAGTTGAGCTTCGAGTTGCAGCACGAACTTCTCAACCACTTGAAGTATAACCTCTTTCGGCAGGGCGCCGAAGGAAATGACCGCGTCCAGACGGTTGCGGAATTCAGGCGTGAACGTGCGTTCGATCGCGGCGGTGTCTTCGCCTTCGCGACGATCGCGGCCAAAGCCGATGGCTGTCTTGGCCTGCTCTGCGGCGCCTGCGTTCGAGGTCATGATCAAGATCACATTCCGGAAGTCGACCGTACGGCCATTGTGGTCGGTTAGCGTGCCGTGGTCCATGACCTGCAGCAGGATGTTGTAGACATCCGGATGCGCCTTCTCGATTTCGTCGAGCAGCAGCACGCAATGCGGATGCTGGTCCACGCCATCGGTGAGCATGCCACCCTGATCAAAGCCAACGTAGCCCGGAGGCGCGCCGATCAGGCGGCTCACTGCGTGCTTTTCCATGTACTCGGACATGTCAAAGCGCAGCAGTTCCACGCCAAGCGTATCGGCGAGCTGTTTGGCCACCTCGGTTTTACCCACGCCGGTTGGACCCGCGAAGAGGTAGTTGCCGATGGGCTTTTCAGGTTCGCGCAGGCCTGCGCGTGCCAGTTTGATCGCCGAGGAAAGCGCCTCGATGGCTGCATTCTGACCGAAGACAACGCGCTTGAGCGAGACTTCGAGATCCTTCAGCACCTCAGCATCGTCCTTGGAAACGTTCTTCGGTGGGATGCGCGCGATCTTGGCGACGACGGCCTCAATCTCCTTCTGGCCGATGGTCTTGCGGCGCTTGGATTCAGTCAGGAGATGCTGAGCGGCACCGGCTTCATCGATCACGTCGATGGCTTTATCGGGCAGCTTGCGGTCGTTGATGTAACGGCTCGACAACTCCACCGCCGACTTGATGGCGTCAGAGGTGTATTTGACCGAGTGGTGATCCTCGAAATACGGCTTGAGGCCTTTGAGGATCTTCACGCTGTCTTCAACAGACGGCTCGGTGACGTCGATCTTTTGGAAACGACGGCTGAGCGCGCGGTCTTTCTCGAAGTGCTGACGGAACTCTTTATAGGTCGTGGAGCCCATGCAGCGCAGTTTGCCGCCCTGAAGCGCGGGCTTCAGGAGGTTAGAGGCATCCATAGCGCCGCCAGAGGTCGCGCCTGCACCGATCACCGTGTGGATCTCGTCGATAAAGAGCACCGCATCGGGGTGATCTTCGAGCTCGGTCATCACGGCCTTGAGACGCTCCTCAAAGTCACCGCGGTAGCGCGTGCCCGCGAGAAGGGCGCCCATGTCGAGAGAGAAGATCGTTGTGCCAGAAAGAACTTCGGGCGTTTCACCCTGCACGATCTTTCGTGCAAGGCCCTCTGCGATGGCAGTTTTGCCAACGCCGGGGTCACCCACGAGGATCGGGTTGTTCTTGCGACGACGGCAGAGCACCTGGATGCAGCGCTCAACTTCGTGGGCGCGCCCGATAAGCGGGTCCACATCGCCTTTGCCGGCCTTTGCGTTCAGATCGACGCAGTACTTGGCCAGTGCGCTTTCGTCCTTTTTGTCTTCAACGCTCGTATCAGAGGTGCTGAAGCCTTCGCCGTCTTCGGTGGCGCCCTGTACGGGGCGCGCTTCGCCGAAGGAGGGGTCTTTGGCCACGCCATGGGCGATAAAGTTGACGGCGTCGTAGCGGGTCATGTCCTGCTCTTGCAGGAAGAAGGCCGCGTTCGATTCACGCTCCGCAAAGATCGCAACGAGAACGTTGGCGCCCGTCACCTCGGTGCGGCCCGAAGACTGCACGTGGATCGCGGCGCGTTGGATCACGCGCTGGAAAGCGGCTGTGGGAACAGCCTCAGAGCCTTCAATCTCCGTAATCAGAGTGGAGAGGTCATCTTCGATGAATTCCTGGAGCGTGGTGCGCAAGGCATCGAGATCAACCGAACAGGCCTGCATGACTTTTGCGGCGTCCGGTTCCTCCAAAAGAGCGAGGAGCAGATGCTCGAGCGTGGCGAGTTCGTGACGCCGTGCGTTCGCGAGCGCCAACGCCGAATGGATCGCTTGTTCCAGTGTCGTAGAAAATGAAGGCACGATGGGTGCTCCTCTGCTCGGGGTCCGCTCGGGTGGGGGGTGCGCAAGCAGCTGCGCAGTCGTCGACCCACCTGCGTACCGTGGCCTGTTAAAGTTAAGTTTCGGTTTTTATGAGCAGCCTTCAAGGGCTTTCTCGAAAAATACATTCACAATTGAGCGTATCGGCTTGTTTTGCCTGCTCACGGGGCGGCCAAAACACATGGGAACCGTACGGTGTTAATGCAAGTGGGCTGGAAATGGCGGCACGGTGCTGCGTAGACTGAGCCCCGAGGTTTTGGGGTGATGCATGTATCTCGACGTCCAGACGTTGCGAAACTTTTACTATCGGTCGTCGCTCGGACGGGCGGCGCAGCTCGCGATCCGTGATCAGGTGACGACCTTGTGGCCAAAGGCCGATGGGCAATCGGTTGTGGGTTATGGCTTCGCCGTGCCGATGTTGCGTCCCTATCTGACGACCGCTGCGCGCGTCATCGCATTGATGCCTGGGCCGCAGGGGGTGATGCACTGGCCTGCGGGAGCCGACAATTTGAGCGTTTTGTGTGAGGAGGGGCTTTGGCCGCTCGCAGACGATAGTGTTGATCGGCTGATCGTTCTCCATGGGCTCGATTCATCTGAACACCCGACGGGGCTGTTGGAAGAGAGTTACCGAGTTTTGGCGCCCGAGGGGCGGGCGCTCTTCATCGTGCCCAACCGCCTGAGCGCCTGGGCACGCCGCGATGGAACGCCTTTTTCGGTGTCGCGGCCTTTCACGCCGTCGCAGATCGAGAGCCGACTGGCGTACCACGGGCTGACGACGACCCGTCATGTCACGGCGCTCTACCAGCCGCCGCGACGTACGCGGTTCTGGTTGAAGGCTGGTCCCTTGATCGAGCGGATTGGGCGGGCGATTCCCGCGTGGCGGGGCGGCGGTGTTTTGATCGTTGAGGTCAAGAAGCAGGTGCCGAGACCGACGCGCCCCGGATTGGGGCAGGTGATTTCGAACCCGCTCAAGGTTCTTGAGGGGATCGGGAAGCCCGCACCCGAACCTGTGCGGCGGGGATAGGCCCGCCCGGACGCCAATCGCCGGGGCGTCCCACCCACCCACCCCCGCCCCTCGATCGACGTCCGGGCGGGCCAAAAGAGTTCGAAAAGCCGGCTAATTTACTGTTTTTGTTGGTGAAACTATTGGGCGACCCTCTGCGGGAATCGCGGGGCGCTCAAAGGGGGTTGCGAATCCAGTTGCGCAAAAATTTTCGGCAAGGTGTTGGGTGCATGGCTTAAGTAACTGAAAATGAAAGGAAAATGTCGAAGATGGGGATATGTCGCAGGGCATTGCGACAGCCGAAGGCGTCTGCTACATCGCGCTCGAATTTGCGGCGAGACGGGTACTCACGACCTGCCTTCGCCCGCGCAAAACCTGGGGCGCAAAACCCAGGGCACATATCGAAAGGGTGGACGTGTCCGAACCAGCTTCGATTTCCAATGGCATCGCAGGTCGCTATGCCACAGCCGTCTTCGAGCTTGCCAAGGAAGGCAAATCTCTGAAGGCTCTTGAAACCGATATTGCCGTCCTTGCGGAGGCTATTGATGCCTCGGATGATCTCCGGGGCTTTTTCTCGTCGCCGGTGTACACCCGCGAAGAGATGGGCCGCGCTGCGATTGCTGTCGCAGAAAAGGCGGGCTTCAGCGACATTATGAAGAATGCGCTGGCACTGATGGCAGAAAACCGGCGCTTGTTCGTCGTGCCTCAGTTCGTTGCTGCCGTGAAGGCGGCGATTGCGGCCGAGAAGGGCGAGGTGACTGCAGAGGTCGTCACGGCCAAGGCCCTGACCAAAACGCAAGCCGATAAGCTAGCGAAGACGCTCAAGGCGCAGGTCGGCAAAGATGTTAATGTGGAGGCCTCGGTAGACGAGAGCCTCATCGGCGGAATGATTGTGAAAGTGGGCTCCCGCATGGTCGATACGTCGATCAAGTCAAAGCTCGCAGCACTCCAGAACACCATGAAAGAGGTCGGATAGAATGGCGATCCAAGCTGCAGAAATTTCTGCGATCCTTAAGGACCAGATCAAAAACTTTGGCCAAGAGGCTGAAGTGGCCGAGGTCGGTCGAGTGCTTTCCGTCGGTGACGGTATTGCGCGCGTCTACGGGCTCGACAACATCCAGGCCGGTGAAATGGTCGAATTCCCGGGCGGTATTCAGGGCATGGCTCTGAACCTCGAGATGGACAACGTTGGTTGTGTTATCTTCGGTTCCGACCGCGACATTAAAGAAGGCGACACGGTCAAGCGTACGAACGCGATCGTGGACGTGCCTGCAGGCGAAGCCCTGCTCGGCCGCGTTGTAGACGGCCTTGGCAACCCGCTGGATGGCAAAGGCGCCATCGACGCCGCTGAGCGTCGCATCGCGGACTCGAAGGCACCGGGCATCATCCCGCGTAAATCCGTGCACGAGCCGATGGCAACTGGCCTCAAGGCAATCGACGCAATGATCCCCGTTGGCCGTGGCCAGCGCGAGCTCATCATTGGCGACCGTCAGACCGGTAAAACGGCTGTGGCGCTCGACGCGATCCTGAACCAGAAGACCTACAACGACGCGGCCAAGGACGACAGCGAGAAGCTTTACTGTATCTACGTCGCCGTGGGCCAGAAGCGCTCCACCGTGGCGCAGCTCGTGAACAAGCTCGAAGAGACCGGTGCGAACGAATACACGATCGTGGTTGCGGCAACTGCCTCCGACCCCGCGCCGATGCAGTTCCTTGCACCTTACGCGGCAACGGCCATGGCCGAGTATTTCCGCGACAACGGCAAGCACGCGCTGATCATCTATGATGACCTTTCCAAGCAGGCCGTGGCCTACCGCCAGATGTCCCTGCTGCTGCGCCGCCCGCCAGGCCGTGAAGCCTATCCAGGTGACGTTTTCTACCTTCACTCGCGTCTGCTTGAGCGTTCCTCCAAGCTGAACGAAGACAACGGTGCAGGCTCGCTGACGGCACTGCCGATCATCGAGACGCAGGCTGGCGACATCTCCGCCTTTATTCCGACGAACGTGATCTCGATCACCGACGGCCAGATCTTCCTTGAGACGGAACTCTTCTTCCAAGGTATCCGCCCGGCTGTGAACACGGGTCTGTCGGTTTCGCGTGTGGGCTCTTCGGCTCAGACGAACGCGATGAAGTCCGTCGCAGGTTCCATGAAGCTGGAACTCGCTCAGTACCGCGAAATGGCGGCCTTTGCGCAGTTCGGCTCCGACCTCGACGCCGCAACTCAGAAGCTTCTGAACCGTGGCGCGCGCCTGACTGAGCTGCTCAAGCAGCCGCAGTACTCGCCGCTGACGAACGCAGAGATCGTCTGCGTTATCTACGCGGGTACGAACGGCTACCTCGATGATCTTCCCGTCAGTGACGTGGGCCGCTTCGAGCAGGGGCTCATCAGCCACCTGCGGGGCAAGGGCAAGGACCTCCTTGACCACATCACGACGAACGACCCGAAGGTCAAAGGCGAAGAAGCCGACAAGATCAAAGCAGTGCTCGACGACTACGCAGCGAGCTTCTCGTAAGGACCTCTCATGCCCAGCTTGAAGGACCTCAAAAACAGGATCGACTCGGTCAAATCGACCCGGAAGATCACTAAGGCCATGCAGATGGTGGCCGCCGCAAAATTGCGGCGGGCGCAGGATGCGGCCGAGGCTGCACGGCCCTACACGGAGCGTTTCAACGCCGTGATGGGTGGGCTTGCAGCATCGGTGGGTGGCTCTGACTCCGCGCCCCTCCTTCTGAAGGGCACGGGGAAAGACGACGTGCACATGCTCGTCGTCATGACGGCGGAACGCGGCCTATGTGGCGGCTTCAACTCCTCCATCGCCAAGCTTGCGCGCACCCATGCGCAAAAGCTCGTTAGCGAAGGCAAGACGGTGAAGATCCTCACCGTTGGTAAAAAGGGGCGCGAACAGATCAAACGTGACTTCGGCGATCATCTCGTCGGCCACGTGGATCTGAGCGAAGTGAAGCGCATCGGCTACAAAGACGCCGCTGGTATCGCGCAGGATGTGCTCGGCCGCTTTGAAGCGGGTGAGTTCGACGTCGCGACCATCTTCTACAACGAGTTCCAGTCCGTGATCTCTCAGATCCCGACGGCGCAGCAGATCATTCCTGCGGCCTACGAGACAGAGAGCGAGGGCGACGAAGCCACGCTTTACGACTACGAGCCCAGTGAAGAGGCGATCCTCGCCGACCTGCTGCCGCGCGGCGTCGCAACGCAGATCTTCGCGGCTCTGCTGGAGAACGGTGCGTCCGAGCAAGGTGCCCGCATGTCCGCCATGGACAACGCGACGCGCAATGCCGGCGACATGATCGATCGCTTGACGATCGAGTACAACCGTTCCCGCCAGGCCGTCATCACGAACGAACTCATCGAAATCATTTCGGGCGCCGAAGCGCTCTAAAGAACCCGGAGAACCGCAATGGCAAATGCAAAAGGCAAAGTCACTCAGGTGATCGGCGCCGTGGTGGACGTCCAGTTCGACGACCACCTGCCCGAAATTCTGAACGCTCTGACGACCGACAACAACGGCAAGACGCTGACGCTCGAAGTGGCGCAGCACCTCGGTGAAGCCACCGTGCGCTGCATCGCTATGGACGCGACCGAAGGTCTCGTCCGTGGTCAGGAAGTCAGCGACACCGCAGGCCCGATCAGCGTGCCCGTGGGCGACGCAACGCTCGGCCGCATCATGAACGTGGTCGGCGACCCCGTGGACGAAAAGGGCCCAGTTGAAACGACCGAGACCCGTTCCATCCACAATGACGCTCCTGAGTTCGCGGAACAGTCCGTGTCCTCCGAGATCCTCGTCACCGGCATCAAGGTCATCGACCTTCTCGCACCTTACTCCAAGGGCGGTAAGATCGGCCTCTTCGGCGGCGCCGGCGTGGGCAAGACCGTTCTCATTCAGGAGCTCATCAACAACATCGCAAAGGTGCACTCGGGCTACTCCGTGTTCGCCGGCGTGGGTGAGCGCACCCGTGAGGGCAACGACCTCTACTACGAATTCATCGAATCCGGCGTTATCAACGCGGACGACCTGACGAAGTCCAAAGTGGCCCTCGTTTACGGTCAGATGAACGAGCCTCCCGGAGCACGTATGCGCGTGGCTCTGTCCGGTCTGACGATGGCTGAACAGTTCCGCGACCAGTCCGGTACCGACGTTCTGTTCTTCGTGGACAACATCTTCCGCTTCACGCAGGCCGGTTCCGAGGTGTCCGCACTTCTGGGCCGTATCCCTTCCGCTGTGGGCTACCAGCCGACGCTCGCCACCGACATGGGTGCGATGCAGGAACGGATTACCTCGACGAAGAACGGCTCCATCACCTCGGTGCAGGCCATCTACGTTCCCGCGGACGACCTTACCGACCCCGCACCGGCAACGTCCTTTGCTCACCTCGACGCCACGACCGTTCTGTCGCGCGCGATCTCCGAACTTGGCATCTACCCGGCTGTGGACCCGCTCGACTCCACCTCCCGTATCCTTGACCCGGCTGTCGTCGGTGAGGAGCACTACGGTGTGGCCCGTGAAGTCCAGGGTATCCTCCAGCGCTACAAGTCGCTGCAGGACATCATCGCGATCCTCGGGATGGACGAACTGTCGGAAGAGGACAAGCTGACCGTGGCACGCGCCCGTAAGATCCAGCGCTTCCTCAGCCAGCCTTTCGATGTGGCAGAAGTTTTCACCGGTTCCCCCGGTGTGCAGGTTCCGCTCGAAGACACCATCGCTTCCTTCAAGGCCGTTGTGGCTGGCGAGTACGATCACCTGCCCGAAGGCGCCTTCTACATGGTTGGCGGCATCGACGAGGTGAAGGCGAAGGCCGAGAAGATGGCTGCGGAGGCCGCGTAAGATGGCATTTCAATTCGACCTCGTAAGCCCTGAGCGACGCCTGGCGTCGTTCGAGGCGACCGAGGTGCAAATCCCAGGTGCGGACGGCGATTTGACGGCAATGCCCGATCATTCGGCCGTCATCACCACGCTGCGTCCGGGCGTCCTGCGCGCCACGGGCTCTGACGGGGAGAAGGCCTATGCGGTGACCGGCGGTTTCGCCGAGATCACGCCGACGGGCGCTTCTGTCTTGGCAGAGCGCGCGATGCCGCTTGCTGACGTCACGGGCGAGGTCATGGATGGTCTCATCGCGGACGCCAAAGCCGCAGCTGACGGCGCCACTGGCGACGCCAAAGATGCAGCAGACAAGCTGGTCGCAGACTACGAGGCCCTCAAAGCCGCCGTCTGAACCGGGCAAATATGGCTCAAAAGAGGCCCTTTCGACGCGATCGAAGGGGCCTTTTTTCTATTTGGCCATAAATTCACCTCTCTTCGTGGGTATTGTTTCCTCAGACTAGTGAATTGTTGGGTGCCATGCGGCGACTAAGAAACCATCTGATCGGACTCGATAACGGGGAACTCACGCTGTTCTCCGACTTTGAGAATGGTGGCCCTATGTGGGCTGGCAAAGGACTTCGGCTGTCGCGTAGTCCGATCCTCTTCTCTGAACGCTTCAAAACTCCGCCGATGGTGCAGGTATCGCTGTCGATGTGGGATATGGACTCCGGCCCGAATGCTCGGATGGAGATTACCGCTGAGGACGTCTCAGAGACGGGCTTTGACGTGGTGTTCCGGACGTGGGGCGATACGCGCGTAGCGCGGGCGCGAGCGACCTGGATGGCCATGGGCGAGCTTCGCGATTTCGACGAATGGGACCTCTACTAGCGCAAAGACGCGCCCGGAGATCCGGACGCGCCTTAGGATGCACGAACGTTATGTATTCCGCTTAAGCGGCCTTGCGCCTGCGCGTCATCGCCAGACCACCGAGCAGCAGGATACCCGCAGGGAGCGGCACAGGGGCCATCTCATAGACGATGTCGAGAGCTGCCGGCGCGCCGTCGGCAAAGCCTGCCAAGTCGTTGTTCACATCCACGGTGAACGTGAACGAAGACCCTACGAGGTTCAGCGTGCCGGAGTAGCCCCAGCCTTTGCCGCCGTTCTCAGACAGCTCGCTGCCATAGGCCATGCCAGTGCCGTTGACGATCAGGGCCTCGCCTGGGCCATCTGCGTAGATGTCGAAGCCGGCAAAGCCGACTAGGGTAACCTCGTCACTGAAGGTCACAGTCACGGATTGCGTTTCGCCATCCGGGTTCAGTTATCAATCAGCGCTAGGCGTGGCCTGTCTTGGGGCTCAGCTGCCTTGAAGCTGCCTTAGTCCCATTCGTAGAGACCCTCATAGATCGGGCCCAACGTGGAATGGTCAAAAAGGGAGCTCACAGACGTGCCGTTCCAGATGTTCAGAATGGCCTGAGCAAAGATCGGTGCGGTGGGCACGATGCGGATGTTCTTGCAGTTCTTCACGGCATCTGTCGCTTCGATCGTGTCGGTGATGACGAGCGTCTTCATGACCGAGTTCGTGATGCGCTCAACGGCGGGGCCGGAAAGGACGCCGTGGGTGATGTAGCTGTGCACCTCGGTGGCGCCGTGTTCGAGCAGCACTTCCGCGGCTTTGCACAAAGTGCCGGCCGTGTCGCAGATGTCGTCCACGATGAGGCATTTCTTGCCCGTGACATCACCAATGACGGTCATCTCGGCGATCTCGCCCGGCTTCTCGCGACGCTTGTCCACGATGGACAGCGGGGCGCCGATGCGCTGCGCAAGCTCACGCGCGCGGGCCACGCCGCCGACGTCAGGGCTCACCACCATCACATCGCTCAGATCGCCAAAGTGCGAGCGAATATCGAGTGCGAAGATCGGTGAGGCGTAGAGGTTGTCGACCGGGATATCGAAGAAGCCCTGGATCTGAGCAGCGTGCAGATCCATCGTCAGAACGCGCTCGATGCCTGCTTCATGCACCATATTCGACACGAGCTTTGCAGAAATCGGCGTGCGGGCCTTGGTGCGGCGATCCTGACGGGCGTAACCGAAGTAGGGGATGACAGCCGTGATGCGCGCTGCCGAAGACCTACGGAGCGCGTCCGAGATGATCAGAAGCTCCATCAGGTTGTCGTTGGCCGGACGCGAGGTCGGCTGGATGATGAACATGTCCTCGCCGCGGACGTTTTCGAAAACTTCGACAAATACTTCGCCGTCGTTGAACCGTTCCACGCGGGCATCCACGAGCCCGAATTGGTGGCCCCGGCTCATGCCGACCCGGCGGGCGACCGCCTTGGCGAGTTTCATGTTTGCATTGCCGGAAATGAGCTTTGGCTCTGAGGAAGTGGCCATTGTTGTCCCCCGTGACTGTCCCTCGTACCGCGGCGCCTTATAGCGACTCGCGACGTTGACTGCGCCTAGCACGGACCTACTGTGCGACCAACACTAAGACGGCTCGCGAGGTTAAACGTGGCACATATCGACTACTACTTTTCCACCATTTCCCCTTACACCTATCTCGCGGGAACGCGAATGGAGGAGATCGCCGCCAAACACGGCGCCACGATCACCTACAAACCGCTCGACATCATCACCCTGTTCGCGCGGACGGGCGGGACCGTCCCGAAGGATCGCCACCCCGCACGGCAGGAGTATCGCGCGCAGGAGCTTGTGCGACAGGCAGAAAAACTCGGCATGGCCTTCAACCTGAAGCCCGCGCATTGGCCCACGAACCCGGCGCCTTCGTCCTATGCCTTCATTGCGGCCATCAAGGCCGGCGGGGATCTGGGTGCGCTGGTGCACGCCTTCACCCGCGCTTGCTGGGCAGAAGAGAAAGACATCGCCGAAGACAGTGTTATCCGCGAATGCCTCACGGCCGCGGGCTTTGATCCGACGTTGGCCGATAGTGGACTTCTGGCGGGTGCTGAGGCCTATGCTCAAAACCTCGAAGACGGGGTGAACGCCGGAGCCTTCGGCGCGCCGTTCTATATCACGGATGATGGCGCCCGCTTCTGGGGGCAGGACCGGATCGAAGACCTAGATCGGCATCTGTCAGCGTGAGGGAATGGGGCGAGGGGAAAAGCCTCCTCATTCATTGCTCACTCAGTCACGGCGGCACGCTGGCGCGCCTGGCTGAGGCTCTGGCCGGCGGCGCCCGTGCCTTTGATCTGCCCGGTCACGGCAACGGCCCTGCTTGGGATGGGGGCGACTACCAGGCCCAAGCCGTCGCCATGGCGCGCGCGGCCAGCCCCATGCCGGGCCCGGTCTTTGGGCATTCCTTCGGGGGCACGGTCGCTCTGCGCTTTGCGGTGGAAAACCCTGATCTCGTGACGTCGCTCACCCTCGTGGAGCCGGTGTTCTTTGCCGCCCTAAGGCTTCACGATAGCGAGGCCTACAGGGCCCACACTGCAGCCTTTTCAGCGATCGCGGACTGTCTGCATGCGCGCAATTTTCACGAAGCGGCAGAGCTCTTTACCACGATGTGGGGCGGGGCGCCGTGGCGGCTGATGCCGCAGCGCTTCAAAGACGGGCTGGCAGCCCAGATGCCCCTGATCTCCGCCCAGCATGTTGGGATCGACGAAGATTCCGGCGGGGTCTTCGCGCCTGGAAAACTAGAAGCGCTCGAGATCCCGGTGACGTTGATACGTGGGGGGCAAAGCGAGCCCTCTGTGGCTGCGATCCACCGGGTGCTTTTGTCCTTGCTGCCCGCCGCGAGAGAGCACGTGATCGAGGAAGCTGGGCATATGGTGCCCATGACCCACGCGGCTGAGGTTGCCGCCCTCATGGGGACGGACGAAAGGCTCGCGCCCTAGGCCAAGATGTCGAGGAATCGATCGGTGTTTTCGTCAGTCGCGGACCAATCGACGACAAAGCGCGCGACGATGGGTTCGTCCGGGTCGCCTGCTTCGGTGTCAGCAAAGCTGTAGAACTCTGCGCCTTGCTGATGGGCATGGACGTGCAGGCGGCGTGGCATCCGGCAGAACATGAGGTTCGAGGCCGGTTTATGCACAAACTCCACGTGGGGCAGGGCATGCAGGCCCTCGATCAGGCGGCGCGCAGCCCCGTTCGCTTGCTCTGCAAGCTCGAGCCACAGTCCATCGGCATAGACGGCCATCTGCGCCGACAGCACACGGTGTTTGGAGAACAGGTGCCCGGCGCGCATGCGCTGGCGCTTGAATGCTTCTGCATAGGTGGGATCAAAGAAGATCACGGCCTCGACACTCATGCAGCCGTTCTTCGTGCCGCCGAAGGTGACGGCGTCGATGCCGCGCTTCCAGGACATCTCCGCGGCTGTGCAACCGAGGGCGGCGCAGGCGTTGGCAAAGCGCGCGCCGTCGAGGTGCACGGGCATCCCGACGGCTTTTGCTTCAGCCACCAGCGCGTCGATCTCGGCCAAGGTGTAGACGGTGCCCGCCTCGGTCACATTGGTGATCGTGAGGGGGCCACGCTCTGGCGTGTGGATGTCGCCGGGCGCGTATTTCTCGATGGTGCCACGCAACGCATCAGGGGACATTTTACCAGAGATCCCGCCGACTGCCGCGAAGGACGCCCCGCCCGCAAAGAAGGTCGGCCCGTGGCTTTCGTCGATCAGCACATGCGCCATCTCATGGCAGAAGATCGCAGCCCAAGGCGCAGTCATCGCACCGAGAGCCATGGAGTTTGCGCCCGTGCCCGTCGCGGCAAAGTACACGGTGGCTTCAGGCGCCTCGAAGGTCTCGCGAATCTGAGCCACGGCCTCCTCATTCCAGGGGTCATTGCCATAAGGCATTGCGTATCCTTCGGAGGCGCGCATCACGGCTTCGAGGACTTTGGTATGGGTGGGGCCGGTGTTGTCTGAGGCGAAGTGCATTATTCCTCTCCCACGATGTAGTCTTCCCACTCTTCCTCGGGCACCTCGAATTCGGGCACTGTCCAGCCGCGTACGCTGACGCCTGCTTCGTGCACTGATTCAGGATCACCGGTGATGAGGGGGTGCCAGTTCGGAAGTTTCTTGCCCTCGTGCAGGCGCTTGTAGGCGCAGGACTTCGGCAACCAGTAGGCGTGCATGGGGATCGTGGCAGGGGTCATGCGAATGCACTCTGGCACGAAGTGATGCCGGATCGGGTATTGGGAGCACTGACAGCTCTCGTTATCCAGCAGTCGGCACGCCACGCGGGTCAGCGCGACCTCGCCCGTGTCGGGATCTTCAAGCTTGTTGAGGCAGCATTTCCCGCAACCGTCGCAGAGCGCTTCCCACTCCTGATCGGTCATTTTGTCGAGGGGGATGGTTTCCCAGAACTTCTCGCTCATCACAGCGCCTTTAGAATCGTCCGGGCGCGATCGCAGTCGGCACCCATCTGGGCGATGAGGGCGTCGAGACCGTCGAACTTCTGTTCGCCGCGGAGATACTCTACCAGGCCGACAGATAGCGTGGCGCCGTAGAGATCGCCTTTGAAGTCAAAGAGATAGGTCTCGCAGTTGGCAGCGTTGTCGCCAAACATCGGCCGCACCCCGATGGAGGAGGCGCCGTGGTAGCTACCTGCATGGGCCCCGTCTAGCACGTCCACGAGTACGGCGTAGACGCCGTAGGCCGGGTGGTGCAGGGAGCCCAGCGACATGTTCGCGGTGGGGTATCCCAAGTCGCGGCCGCGGGCGTCACCATGGATGACGGGGCCTTCGACGCGGTGCCAATGGCCCAGCATCTTGGCGGCATCGCGCGGGCGCGCGTCGGACAAAGCGCGGCGGATATTGGTGGAGGAGACCTCCGTCTCACCGGTGCTGACCATGTTGGCGATGGTCACATCGATGTCGTGCGTTGCTGCGAGCGTCTTCAACGTCTCTGCATTGCCCGCGCGGTCGGCGCCGAAACAGAAGTCAGCCCCGACGACCACGTGGCGTGCGCCGAGCCGTTCTGCGATCACCTCTGCCACGAAAGCCTCCGGCGACAGGGCCGCGAGATCGGCGTTGAAAGGCACCTCGTAGAGGCGCTCAACGCCCAGCTTTTCGAGCCGGTTCGCCTTGGCGTCGGCATTCATCAGGCGAAATGGCTTGGCCGTGCCTTTCTGCGCCGAGAAATAAGTGCGTGGATGCGGCTCGAACGTCATGATGCCGAGGGGCAGATCATCGCGCCTCGCGAGATCAATCACCGCCTGATGCCCCAAATGCACGCCATCGAAATTACCGATGGCGATGGAGGCGCCTTTAGCTGCCTCGGGTATTTCAGTCAGGGTGGTCAGCCGCTCCATATCGCGCGACGTAACGCGCGGCGCCGGGCGGGGCAAGGGCAGCGCGGCGTCAGTCGAACTTGCGCGACGGTGCGAGCACGGTTGCTTCGCCTTTGAGGACCTTTTTGCCATCCACTTCGCAAAGCGTGTCCATCGTCACGCGTCGCTTAGCGTAGTCGATCGCGGTGACTTCGACTTCGGCGCGCACGAGGTCGCCGGGGCGCACGGGTGCGAGGAACTTCAGCGATTGACCAAGGTAGACCGTGCCGTGCCCGGGGAGCTGTTCACCGATGACGGCGCTGATGAGGCCCGCGGTCAGCATGCCATGGGCAATACGACCCTCAAAGATTGTGTCTTGCGCGTAGTCGTCGTCGAGATGGACAGGGTTGTGATCGGTGGATACCGTCGCAAACATCTCTATATCCGCGTCGGTTACGACCTTGGAGACATGGCGCTTCATGCCAATTTCGAGGTCTTCGATGACGATGGTGCCGCGAGGCAAATTGTCGAGCATACCGATTCTCACTGCGCAATCATGTTTTGTTGCGCAGGATATATGCGAAATATTATTACTTTGCAAACGCAGAATATCAGCGCAGGAAGCCGATCGTGTAGGTCGGTGCGATTTGCTGATCTGCGAGGTAGGTCTGAAGCAGGGCAGGGTCCGGCTGATACGTTGTGGCCGTCTCAGCGGCGGCCAATCCACCGGAAATAAAGAGGCAATCGATGTCCTCCCCCACGGCGCCGCGTATATCCGTCAGGATGCCGTCGCCAATGGCCAGGATACGACTGTCGGGCACGTCACGGCCCATAGCTGCAAGGCGTCTGCGCGCCAGGTCATAGATCGGCGGGTGAGGCTTGCCGAAGTAGAGGCTCGTGCCGCCCATCTCGGTGTACATCTCTGCCAGTTTGCCCGCGCACCACTCCCGCGTCTCGCCGCGGTCCACCACGATATCGGGGTTTGCGCAAAGGAGCTTAAGCCCCTGTTGCTTGGCATAGAGCAGGTCCGGGCGGCTTTTGTCAGGGTCCTCAAGCGGATCAAAGGGCCCGCAGCAGACGATGCCCTCGGCCTCAGCCAAAGGTACCTGTGTGATCGGTGTCGGGTTCTCGATCAGCTTCAAAGGATCGAAGAAGGCCTGATCATGGGGCTGGCCGATGAAGTAGACCTTCTCGCCCACGGCGCCGGTGTACATGGCCGCCCGCGCGCTGTCACCGGAGGTGGCGATGTCGTCCCAGCAATCCTCAGCCACACCCATCTTTTCGAGCTGCCGCGCGACCGAGGCGCGGTGGCGGGGCGCGTTCGTCACCAGCACCACGATCCCGCCGGAGGCGCGGTATTTCTGAAGGCCTGCAACGGCCTCCGCAAAGGGTTCCAGCCCGTTATGCACGCAGCCCCACAGGTCAACGAAGAGGGCGTCATATTGGGAGGAGATCTCCTCCAGTCTTTCGATCAGTCTCATTGTCGGCCGGCTCCCCTGTGCGTCGCGTGGCGTTATTACGTGTCAGGTTGTGAAATTCTAGTGAGCAATTGCTGGCATCCCGCTGAGCCATAGGAAGGCGCTTGCGATTATCAGCCAAAGGAATGGGATAGCGTTGAGCTGGGTTCGGAAGGGCTGTTTCTTGGTTTTGTGGCGGAACCTGCGCTGTGCCAGTTTGGCGGCGGGCCATCCCCCGAACAACGCAAGGCCAAGCAACGTCGCCTCACAGATCCGCTGACCCTGACGCTGCGCTTGGCGCTTATCAAAGAAAAAGGTCCCGAACGTGATGACGTTCAGGACCAGCAACAAAGACGTTCCTACGAGTAGGACGTGCACCATGCTCAGACGGCGAGGTTTGGGATAATCTGCTTTTTGCGGCTCATAACCCCCGGCAGGACCACGCTGTCGCCTTCGACAGAAGCGCCGAAGCTCTTCTCCGCCACGCCCTTGGTGAGGTCGTTGGGGATAAGCATCGTCGCTTCCTCGTTGAGGATGTCGACCACGAAGAGAAGCACCTGATCGACGCCGTCCTCGGACGCGACGGTGGTCATGGTCTCCATCAGCGATGCCTTGCGGTCGAGAACCATCTTGGGGGCCGTCGTCTCCAGCACGGAGACGCGGAACTTGGTGCCGCCCACTTCGTATTCTTTGGAATCCATGCGTAGCAGCTCGGCGTCGGAGAAGGCGCTGACGTCGGATTTCGCTTCGAACATCTCCCCCGCATAGGCGCTCAGATCGACGCCCAACTCTTCGGCCAGCGCGTGGGCGATGGCTTTGTCTTCCTGCGTCGTCGTGGGGGAGCGGAATTCCAGCGTGTCCGAGAGGATGCAGCTCAGCATCGCGCCCTTCACGCCCTCAGGCATCTGAGCCATGTCTTTGCCGATCATCTTCCACATGATCGTGGCTGTGCAGGCCAGCGGCTCGATGCGGATATCTATGGGGCCTTTGGTCTCGAGCCCGCCCACCAGCTTGTGGTGGTCGATAATGGCGCGGATGTCGGCGCTGTTGATCGCGTCGGGCAGCTCGGCCGGGTTGTTGGTGTCGACGATGACGACAGGCTCGTCCTCGGCCACGTCGCTGATGATCGCGGGCTTCTCAAGACCCCAGCGCTTGAGCATGAAGGCGGCTTCGGTGTTCGGCTCGCCCAGAAGCACGGGCTCAGCAGCCTCACCCTTCACTTGGTTCAGGTACCAGGCCCAGATGATCGGGCTGCCGGTGGAATCGGTGTCGGGTGATTTGTGGCCAAAGACTTTGATCATTGCTGCGCGCCTCGCGTGTATCGAATTCGCGCGCCGTATAGCGCCGGGTCTGGATGATGTCACCCACCGTGACCTCGCGAATTTGATCCGTGGGGGCAGGTGGAATAGCACAGTTGCACGGACAAAGGAGTATCCTGACGATGACGATCCGCGGCTGAACCGCTCACCCTGCAATCCAACTCGCAAGAGAGGAGTGCCTTGAGAATGAACCAGCGCGTCTGATGCCGTTCGTCTGAGCCAAGAGTGGCTCGAAACATACTCTATCCGAGAGGCCTTCATGCCTGATTTCAAGAAAACCACCCCGCCCGCGGGCGCATCCCGCATTTTGCCTGAAACTCTGAAGCATGTGTCCCGTGATCGGCCGGGGTTTGCTCCCCGCGCCCCGCACCGAAAAGGCGCAACCAAGGGCAAGACAAGGGGCGGACGCCCGCCACGCTTCCCCGGTCGCACCGGCGGGCGCTGATCCGCATTGGCCCCGGCAGGATCGCACGTGATCTTGCTGGGGCCCTTCGCTAGGGTGCCTCCATGCGCGAAGCCGATCTATATCCGCCTGTGAAAGCCTACCTTGAGGGGCAGGGATATGCCGTGAAGGGCGAGGTGGGGGCCGCTGATGTGGTGGCGTTGCGCGGTGACGAGCCGCCCCTGATTGTCGAGCTCAAAACAGGCTTTTCGCTCAGCCTTTTTCACCAAGGGATCGACCGGTTGGGCGTGAGCGATCACGTCTATCTCTGCGTGCCGCGCCCCAAGGGGAAACGCGCGCTCCGCGACAATCTGCGGCTGGCGCGACGGCTGGGGTTGGGTGTGATGACGGTGCGCGCCGATGGCCTTTTGGAAGTTCACGCCGATCCTGGCCCCTACGCGCCACGCAAGAACAAGAAAAAGAAATCGCGGCTCCTGCGGGAGTTCGAACGTTTGGACGGCGATCCGAACGCAGGCGGCGCGACGCGCCACGGCATTGTCACGGGCTACCGCCAGGACGCGCTGAAGTGTGCGGCCTATCTGGCAACGAGCGGGGCAGAGAAAGGCGCCATCATCGCCAAAGCCACTGGCGTGCCCAAAGCCACGACCATTATGCGCAACAACCACTATGGCTGGTTCCAGAAGGTGGAAAAGGGGGTCTACGACCTCACCGACGATGGCCGCAAAGGCCTGTCTGACTGGGGCGACGCGCTGCCCTAGCCGCCCTCTGCCATGCTGCGGGTTCTGGGCTCACCAGAGGCCAAAGGGTCGTAGTGGCGGAGCCAGTGGGTCATCTGCTGGCGGTAAATCCAGTCCTCGGTGTCGGTGCGATATTGGATCCCCACCATCTGTGCCGCGGTCCGGATGCGGTATTCATATTTCCCCACCCGACCGTCGGTGTCGATGATGTAGACCATGGGCGTCTTACCGGTGAGCGAGGCCGCAAACAGCGCTTGCTGTACGCTGTCGAGGGAGGAACGTTTGTCGAGGCCGACTTCAATGACATGGGTATCTGTCTCGCAGTCGATCTCGATCCGGCTGAGGTCGTAGCCAGCCGAGAACGGGTGGCGCACCTCGGCGTCTCCGCCAAGGAACAAGCTGCACAGAATGGCTGCGAGTTCGACCTCTCCCATGCAATTAAGATAGGTAAAGAAATTGGTTAACGCCAAGCGCAACCGATCGTCTTGGCTAACCGTGCGTGAACAGTGCTAGGTGGGGTAGCCCATGCTCATTACCTGCTGCGCGCGAGAAACCGCCTCGTCGTCCGAAAGCGCGGCCAGATCCGGCGCGGGCTGAGCGCTGTTGAACGCCATAATGATGGGCTCGCCCACAATGGGCACCATATTGAGCCACTGATTGAACTGGCCGGGTGGCAGGCCAGTTTCCGGCGTGATGATACAGCTGCTGTTTGCGTCCCAGAAGACCACGTCACACCGCAGGGAGACGTTGTCGAGCAGACCCATGCCGAGGTCTTCGATGGCGCGCTGTTTGCGATCGGGCAGGGCGGGGGAGAAGTTGATCGCCCCTCGTTTCAGGACGCCAAGTGCTACGCAGACGATGACGGCATCGAAGGTCTCCTGCGCGCCGCTCTCAAGTGTGACGGATGCGCTCGCGTCCGACGTGGACACGCCCGTCACCTTGGCGCTCAGCCTCACGTCTGCGCCGACGGCGAGGCCATCAAAGAGGGGGAGGTAGCCGCCTGGAAAAACCCGCTCTTCGCCGCCGTAGTCGCTGCCAAAGATGTAGGCGCGCTGGTTGATTCCAGAGAGGACGCCCCGGCTGAATGCTGAACCTCGGTGACTTCGTCGATCCAATCCGGTGTTTCGTCGTCCGTCATCAAACGTCCGTCGCCACCGCGAATTGTGTAATCGAAACCCGTCTCGGTCTGCGCCATGCCACGTTCGGCGGCGAGTTCGGTCAGCGGGTTGCCCGCATGGCCGTGGACCCGGCTTGCACCGAGATCCAGCGGCGCGCCGAGGCGTTCGTCTGTCCAGACCCTGCCGCCGATACGGTCGCGGGCTTCGAGCACCGTTACAGCGCGTCCCTCACGGTCGAGAGTATCTGCGGCAGCCATACCGGACATACCTGCGCCGATCACGCAGATGCGCTGGGCGTCGGTTGCCAAAACCTGCAGCGCCGCCAAGCGACCGGATTCGAGCGCTGCATGGACCGTGCAGTTGCGATCCGGGTTTGTCGCCTCGCCCGCAAAGAAAAGCGTGTCGCCAACCGGTTCGAACAGATCACCCGTCTCGCGCCGGCGGGAGCCCTTGGCGAAGAAGGAGTAGGACCCCTAAGCGTAGGGATCGCGGCTCCAATTTGTGCGAATGAAGTCTGTGGCGCGGCGGGCACCCGTGGCGCGCGCTGGCAAAGGCTGAAAGGCCCCCAGCGAGGCAGCCCCGAGAGAAGCGAGTAGAACGCGGCGAGAAACTAGATTAGACACCCCCGCACTAAGCGGCGCTTTCGCGATTTATCCAAGCCTCACCCTGGCAGAGGCGAAAGTTGCGAGAGTTTTTGCCACTCAGACGTTGACTCGGGCGTGCCTCTCCCATATTTGCCGGCCGTTAGCACTCACCTAGAAGGAGTGCTAAAGAGAGTAACCTTTGAGCTAAATAGGAGCATCAAAGATGGCATTGAAACCGCTTCATGACCGCGTTCTTGTCGAGCGCACCGAAAGCGAAGAAAAGACGGCCGGCGGCCTCATCATCCCCGAAAGCGCGAAAGAAAAGCCCGCAGAGGGCGTGATCGTTGCTGCAGGCGAAGGCGCACGTAAGGACAGCGGCGAGCTGATCCCGATGGCTGTCAGCGAAGGTAACAAGATTCTCTTTGGCAAGTGGTCCGGCACCGAGGTGACCGTGGACGGCAAAGAGCTTCTCATCATGAAAGAAAGCGACATCCTCGGGATCATTTCCTGAGCCCTCGCTCATCACGAAACTTCAACTTTAGGGAGCTAAAGACATGGCTGCTAAAGACGTCAAATTTGACACCTCCGCACGCGACAAGATGCTGAAAGGCGTCAACATCCTCGCAGACGCGGTGAAAGTGACGCTGGGCCCGAAAGGCCGCAACGTTGTTCTCGATAAATCCTTCGGCGCACCGCGAATCACGAAGGACGGTGTGTCTGTCGCAAAAGAGATCGAGCTTGAGGACAAGTTCGAGAACATGGGCGCACAGATGGTGAAGGAAGTTGCTTCCCGCACCAACGACGAAGCCGGTGACGGCACGACGACCGCAACAGTTCTGGCTCAGGCCATCGTTCGCGAAGGCATGAAGTCGGTTGCCGCTGGCATGAACCCGATGGACCTCAAGCGCGGCATCGATACGGCAACGACCGTTGTTGTCGAAGCGATCAAATCTGCATCTCGCGAAGTCAAAGACTCCGACGAAGTTGCACAGGTCGGCACGATTTCCGCAAACGGCGAAGCAGCCATCGGCCAGCAGATTGCTGACGCGATGCAGAAAGTCGGCAACGACGGCGTCATCACTGTGGAAGAGAACAAAGGCCTCGAGACCGAGACCGATGTTGTGGAAGGCATGCAGTTCGACCGCGGCTACCTCTCCCCGTACTTCGTGACCAACCCTGACAAGATGACGACGGACCTCGAGGACGCGATCATTCTTCTCCACGAGAAGAAGCTCTCCTCCCTCCAGCCGATGGTTCCGCTGCTCGAGGCTGTGATCCAGTCCGGCAAGCCGCTCCTCATCATCGCAGAAGACGTAGAAGGCGAAGCTCTCGCAACGCTCGTCGTCAACAAGCTGCGCGGTGGTCTCAAGATCGCAGCCGTCAAGGCACCGGGCTTCGGCGACCGCCGTAAGGCCATGCTTCAGGACATCGCGATCCTGACGGGCGGCCAGGTCATCTCCGAAGATCTCGGCATGAAGCTTGAGTCTGTGACGATGGACATGCTCGGTTCTGCCAAGCGCGTCTCCATCACCAAGGACGAGACGACCATCGTCGACGGTTCCGGCGAAAAGGCCGAGATCGAAGCACGCGTCGCTCAGATCCGCCAGCAGGTGGAAGAGACGACCTCCGACTACGACCGCGAGAAGCTCCAAGAGCGTGTCGCGAAGCTCGCAGGCGGTGTGGCTGTGATCCGCGTTGGCGGCATGACCGAGGTTGAAGTGAAAGAGCGTAAGGACCGTGTGGACGATGCTCTGAACGCGACCCGCGCTGCTGTGCAGGAAGGCATCGTCGTGGGCGGTGGTGTTGCTCTGGTCCAGGGTGCGAAGGCACTCGACGGCCTGTCCGGCGACAACAACGACCAGAACGTCGGTATCTCCATCGTTCGCAAGGCAATCGAAGCGCCGCTGCGCCAGATCGCTGAGAACGCAGGCGTCGACGGCGCCGTCGTTGCCGGCAAGATCCGCGAATCCGACGACAAGACCTTCGGCTTCAACGCTCAGAAAGAAGAGTATGGCGACATGTTCTCCTTCGGCGTCATCGACCCGGCCAAGGTTGTGCGTACGGCTCTGCAGGACGCAGCCTCCATCGCTGGTCTCCTGATCACGACGGAAGCCATGGTTGCCGACAAGCCCGCCAAAGAAGGCGCGGCTGCAGGCGGCGGCATGCCCGACATGGGCGGCATGGGCGGCATGATGTAAGCCACCCGGCTCGACTAATTGAGAAGGGCGTCCTCCGGGGCGCCCTTTTTACTTTGGGCCCGCTGGCGTAGCGTTGCGCCATGCAAGTTGACCAGATTGACCACGTCCATATTGAAGTCACTGATCGCGATGTCGCCGCCGGGTGGTATGGCCGGGTCCTTGGCCTCGTCCGCCATGAACCCTACGCGTCTTGGGCCGAAGACCCCATGGGTCCCATGATCCTTGCAACGGCTTCTGGCATTCCAACCCTTTCTCTCTTCGCGCGGGAAGCGCGGACGCCCTCACGTGACAGCACAATTGCATTCAGGGTGAGCGGGGCTGCGTTCCTCGACTTCCTGCGCGAACTCGATGACCTCGCCCTCCAGCATGTCAGCGGCAAGGCTTTGACACGCGAAGACGTGGTGGATCATGACCTATCGTGGTCGATCTACTTCAAGGATCCCGATCAGAACCGGCTTGAGGTGACGACCTATGATTACGGGATCGTGGCTGGTGCGATTTAGGAAGCTCAGGTAAGCGGCGCTCACTATGACGGTCGCATTCCCCTCCCTTCTTCAGGACATTCCTCAGTTCGAGGAATTTGAGGTCCGCCCCGGCATCGTTGATTTCCATGGCGACGGGTTCGAGAGGCATCTGGCCCCAAGGCGCGGTGCTTTGAAGGACCTGACAGAGGGTTTCTTGGCTCTCGATGCAGAACTCGCGGCGAACGGCATCACGACCGCGATGCTCGCCCAGTTTTGGTCTTGGGAAGGGGGCATGCGCGGCCCGGACTACGCGCGGCGCATCATTGCTACGCTGGGCGAGTGCCGCGATCGCCTCTTCACGGATATGTACATCCAGTTGCGCGTCGAGACCCATCTCATCGACGACTTCGAGGAGATTGCCGCGCTGGTCGAAGAGGCTGGCATTCGCTGCGTGATCTTCAACGATCATCTGCCGCACGCCGCCCTGGAGCAGGGTAAAAAGCCGCCACGCCTCACCGGGCAAGCCATCAAAAGCGGCCGGTCGCCCGAGGCGCATTGGACGCTCTTGCAGGAGCTTCACGCCAAACACGCGGAGGTCCCTGCAGCGCTCGAGGCGCTGAGCATCAGGCTGCAGGCAGGAGGTGTGCTTCTGGGCAGCCATGACGATGCCACCGCCGAAGGGCGGGCGTGGTTTCGGGGCATCGGCGCGCCTGTGGCCGAGTTTCCAGAGAGCTGGGAGGCCATAGAGGCCGCGCGCGAGGACGTCACGATCCTTGGGGCGCCCAATGTCGTGCGTGGTGGGTCTCACAAAAAGAAAATCTCCGCCCTTGAGGGCATCCGGCGCGGGCTCTGCGATGTGCTGGTCTCTGACTACCACTACCCGGCGCAGCGGCAAGCTGCCCTGATGCTGGAGGCCGAAGGCATCGACGGCTGGAAGATGATTTCCGAGGCGCCCGCCAAGGCGTTGGGCTTTGAGGACCGGGGGCGTCTGGCGCCCGGCCTGCGCGCTGATCTCACAGTGCTTGACACCACGGGTCGTGTGGCGGGCACGCTTGTTGGCGGACGTTGGAGCCACCTCACTCAGCCACTTTTGGAAGTGCTATGAAGCTTGTCGGAATGCTCCTTCTCGTGCTCCTCGCTTTTGCGGGGAACTCCGTGCTGAATCGCTTGGCGCTGGTAGGGAACGGGGCAATTGGTGCCCTCGAGTTTGCTACGATCCGGGTGATTGCGGGGGCGGTGGCGCTCATCATTCTCGTGCGGCTTCGCGACCGGCACCTGGACCGGGAACGCCGCCTGCCAACACGGGCAGAGCTTTCGGCGGCAGGAGCGTTGACGCTTTATTTATTGGGATTTTCCTTTGCATATCTGACACTTCCCGCTGGGCTCGGAGCGCTTATCCTCTTTGGTGGCGTCCAGATCACCATGTTCGCAGGTGCGGTGCTGGGGGGAGAGAACGTGCCCCGCGCGCGTTGGATCGGGGCCACGCTCGCCTTTGGTGGCCTTGTCTACCTCCTGTGGCCGTCAGGGACTGAGGCGCCTGACCTGCTGGGCGCGCTGCTCATGGGCGCGGCTGCTGTGGGCTGGGGGATCTACTCTCTCCTCGGACGCGGATCGAAGGACCCCCTATCTGACACTTCGCGGAACTTTCTATATGCCACCGTGCCGGTGGGCCTTGTCCTGATGGCCGTGGGTGCGGGAGGCGGCGCGGCCCCCGATGTGCCCCTGCGCGGTGCGCTGTTGGGCATTGCGTCAGGTGCTATCACCTCTGGTCTGGGCTATGCGCTGTGGTTCCGTGTATTGCCTACGCTCGCGCCCTCGACGGCGGCCGTGGCACAGCTCACGGTGCCGCTGATTGCCATGGCAGGGGGCATGATCTTCCTCGCAGAACCGCTCACGACACGCTTCATCATTGCCTCTGCCATTGTTTTGGGCGGCGTGGCCTATGCGGTGCTCTCGCCAAAACGTGACGCCACGTGACGTGTGCAGAATTGCGCGTCACGACTTATGTTGACGTTATGGTCAAGCAACTCGTATTCATCCTCGTACTTCTGCCCGCCGCAGCGCAGGCGGATTGCGTTGTGCTGCTGCATGGCCTTGCCCGGACGGAGACCTCGCTCGCGATCATGGATCAGGCGCTTTCGTCTAAGGGCTACGAGACGGTGCGTGTCGATTATCCATCGACCGAGTTTGACGTCGCCACCTTGGCGCGTACGGCGGTGCCTGCGGGCATTCGGGCGTGCGAGGACGAGCCTGTGCATTTCGTCACCCATTCCATGGGCGGCATCCTTTTGCGCGCTTGGGTCGAGAACGCGGAGCCTGAGCTTCGCGCCCGTCTGGGCCGCGCGGTTATGCTTGGGCCGCCGAACCAGGGCTCTCTGCTTGTGGATGCGCTGGAAGACTGGCCGCCGTTTGAGTGGCTCAATGGCCCCGCAGGTGCGCAGCTTGGCACCGACGACGTGCCTTCCGCGCTGCCCGCAGCCACGTTCGAGCTCGGCATTATTGCGGGCAACCGCAGCGTGAACCCGGTCTATTCCTCGATCATCGAGGGACCGGACGATGGGAAGGTCTCCGTGGAGTCCACGCGCGTGGCTGGCATGAGCGATCACATCACGCTGCCAGTGACCCATACTTTCATGATGATGAACCCGCTCGTGATCGCGCAGACCGTCAACTTCCTTGAGACAGGCGCGTTCGATCACGGCCTCACCTACTATGAGGCCGTGGCCGAGGTTACTTGGTCGGAATAATCCGGTTCACATGACCCATCTTGCGACCAGGGCGGGCCTCTGCCTTGCCGTAGAGATGGATGGCTGCGCCTGAGGTCGCGAGCTCTGACACCCGGTCCACATCGTCGCCGATCAGGTTCTCCATCTCCACGTCCGAGTGGCGCTGACCGTTGCCCAGCGGCCATCCCGCCACGGCGCGGATGTGCTGTTCGAATTGGTCGATGGCGCAACCGTTTTGTGTCCAATGGCCGGAGTTGTGCACACGTGGCGCGATCTCATTCACGATGAGGGCGCCGGGGGTCACGAAGAATTCCACACCCAGCACGCCCACGTAATCAAGCGCGTTCAGGATTTGGCTCGCGGCGAGCACCGCGTCGGTTTTCACGCGCGCGGGCACGGTCGCAGGGACTGTCGTGGTGTGCAAGATGCCGTCCTTGTGGACGTTCTGGCCGGGGTCATAGCAGGCAACGGAGCCATCGGTCGTGCGTGCCGCAATCACTGAGATCTCGCAGGAGAATTCGATCAGCCCCTCGAGGATCGCAGGTGCGTCGTTCAATGCCTGAAACGCGGCTGTTGGATCATCATCTGCCCCGAGCCGCTGTTGCCCCTTGCCGTCATAGCCAAAGCGGCGCGTCTTCAGAATGCCGCCGCCAAAGGCGGGCAGGGCCGTGGCGAGATCGCCGCCCTGATCGATGGCCGTGTAAGGGGCGCAGGTGAGGCCGAGATCGGTGAGAAAGTCCTTCTCCACCAGCCGGTCCTGAGACGTGGCCAGTGCGCGGCGGTTCGGGTGGATCGGGCAAAGCGCTTCAATCGCATCCAGGGCCGCGGTGGGGATATTCTCGAACTCATAGGTGACAACATCGCAGCGGTTCGCGAAAGCGGTCAGCGCGTCACTATCGTCGTAAGAAGCATGGAATGCTTCATTGGCGACCTGAGCCGCCGGGGCGTTCGTATTGGGATCAAAGATGCATGTCTGGAACCCAAGGCGCGACGCCGCAACAGCAAGCATGCGCCCCAGCTGTCCGCCGCCCAGAATGCCAATCGTGGCGCCTTGTGCCAGCGTCATTGCGGTGTTTCCGGGATCGAGGCAGAGAGGGCGGCGCGCCATGCGTCCAAGCGGGCGCCAAGCTTTGCATCGCTGACCGACAGGATGCCTGCCGCCATGAGGCCCGCATTCACGGCGCCTGCCTCACCGATGGCCATAGTGGCCACGGGAAAGCCGCGCGGCATCTGCACGATGGAATAGAGGCTGTCCAAGCCACCAAGCGCTTTCGTCTGGATCGGCACGCCAATCACCGGCACGCGCGTTTTGGAGGCCATCATGCCCGGCAAGTGCGCGGCGCCACCGGCGCCTGCGATGATCACTTTGATCCCGCTGTCCAAAGCGGCGCGGCCATAATCCCACAAACGATCAGGTGTGCGATGCGCGGAGACGATCCGTGCCTCGTTGCTGATGCCGAGTTCGTCGAGAACCTCGGCGGCTTTCTGAAGCGTTGGCCAGTCCGATTGGCTGCCCATGATAATGCCCACGTCTGCCATCGCGGTCCCCCTTCGTGAGCCGCCGCTTATAAGGGCACAGGCCCGCGAGGCAAGCTTAGGCGATGATATCCGGAGTGATCTGATCCTCGAGCCGGGCGATCTTGTCCTTCAGCGCGAGTTTCTGGCGCTTCATGCGCTGCAGGGTGAAGGGATCCACGCCCGTGTGCCGCATCTCTTCGATCTCTTGATCAAGCGCACGATGCTGCGCTGTCAAAACAGCGTGTTCGGCCTCAAGCACGGCCTCGCGTTCCATCCTGCCAGAATTCATATGGCGTCTCGCTTCACTAGCATGTCGATCCTTATATCAGTGCGAGACCGCTCATTGCAAAGGGGATAGGCCTTGTGATCTCGCGAATTCTGCCCATATTTTTCCTAACGGGTTGCTGACGGACAGGACCCATCTGCTGGCATGTCGCTTATTGGAGAGGACACGGGCCGTGACAAAACTTACGTTGGGGACGCATCCCTACCTTTTGGGGTTCGATCAGCTTGAGCGCTTGGTCGAACGGACGGCGAAGACCGGAAATGACGGTTACCCGCCCTACAATATCGAACAAACATCCGAGAATTCGTACCGCATCACGCTGGCGCTCGCCGGTTTCTCGCAGAGTGACCTGCAGATCACCGTGGAGGACCGTCAGCTCGTCATTCGGGGCCGTCAGGGTGATGACACCGAAGGCCGTGTGTTCCTACATCGCGGGATTGCTGCGCGGCAGTTCCAACGCTCCTTCGTGCTCGCCGAGGGCGTCGATGTGGGCGAGGCGATCATGGAGAACGGATTGCTCCACATCGATCTGACCCGCGCCGCGCCCGAGAAAATCGTCCAAACCATCGAAATCAGGAATGGCTAAGTCATGAACACGAAATTCGAATTCCCCGACGCCACCGGATCCCTGGTTTACGTGAAAGCCGTCGCGGTCGAGACGCTACCTGATGAGGTGCGCGCCGAGGCTGGGGATCGCGCGCATGTTTATGCCGTGCACAACGCCGAAGGGGAGCAGCTCGCGCTTGTCGCTGACCGCAGCCTTGCCTTCACGCTGGCGCGCGAGAACGATCTGAGTCCGGTGACGGTGCATTGAGCATCCACGCGGTCGACTGGGTAGACGCCTTCACATCCCAGCCCATGGGCGGCAATGGATGCGCGGTCGTGCATGACGCAGCCGCACTCGATGCCGCCACATGCATCCGCTTCGTGCGGGAGACCTCGCTCGTCGAGTGCACGTTTCTGGAGCCCTCGGACGTAGCGGACGTGAAAGTCCGATATTTCCTTGCGTCTCATGAGATCCCCTTTGCGGGCCATCCCACTGTGGCGACGGCGGCCTCGCTTTATCACCGAGGGATCCTGACGGGCCCCATGATGACCTTTGAGACCGGGGCAGGAATTATCCCCGTTGAGCTAACGGAAGGCGAAGGCGGCCCCGTTTTCACCATGACTCAGGCGAAACCTGAGTTTGGGCCCACGGCGTCGCCGGAGGAGGTGGCGGACGTTATGGGGCTAGGGGCGGCGGACATCGTCGGCACGCCGCAGCTCGTTTCAACTGGCCTCGGGTTCTTCATCACGGTGGTGAAGTCGATGGCGGCGATGAAAGCTGCAAAGCTCGATGTCGACGCGCTTAGAGCCTTTGGCGCCAAGCATGGTGTGCCGGATGGCACGATGCTTGAGCCATATCTGGTCACGCTGGAGGGGGCGAAGGCTGGCGATACGTTCGCCCGGCTTCTCATGGCCCCGCCATCCCCGCCGGAGGACCCTTTCACGGGCTCGGCCACCGGGGCCGCCGCGGCCTACCTGTGGCATCACGGACATCTTGAAGGCCCGCGCTATGTGGCCGAACAGGGCCATCTGATGGAGCGTCCCGGCCAGGCAGATGTCGAGGTTCTGGGCCCGAGAGAGGCGCCAGAGGGCGTCCGCGTATGCGGACAGACGCATGTGCTCATGTCCGGAGATCTCAGGCTCTAGCAGTTCGGTAACAGGACTTTGCATCGCACGGAGCACATCCTGGCCCTAACTTGCGGGGTCAGGAGGGCTGCACCATGCTCAGAGCACTCGCGCTATTATCGCTAACTGCCATCGCCGCCGCCGTGCAGGAGGCGCCGGAAGAGATGATGACTGCGGACCGCGTGGGCCAGATTGCCCTCGCGCTCGATCCCGAAGCGCGGGTGACCCCACGCGGGGTCGAGATGACCATCGCCGATGTGCCGATGCTCATCATCATGGATCCTTTCGCGGACAGGATGCGCGCTTTGGTTCCGATCCGGAGCGTCTCTGAGATGTCGGGGGAGGAACTCGCACGGGCGATGCAGGCCAATTTTGATACAGCGCTCGATGCGCGCTATGCGATTGCTCAGGGTAGGCTCTGGACTATCTTGATCCATCCTTTGTCGCCGCTTGAGAGGGATCAGCTCATCTCGGGCCTCGGTCAGACGATCAATATCGCTCTGACCTATGGCAGCACCTACTCAGGCGGAGCCATGAGCTTTGGGGGTGGTGACAGCGGTGCACTCCTCCTCGAAGAGCTCTTGGAGCGCGGTCAGGAGCTGTAAAGCCCCGTCGAGGGGCCGCGGTGCGTCGAGCTCCGGCCAGTTCGAGGCGCTTTATGGCTGCTGCACGGCTACCATAGTCAAAAAATGCTCGTGATTGCGTCAACGACGGACCGGGGGGCGGCCCGTCGATGGGGCGGCGCGCTGAGTGCTTGATTCCGCCCCTTCGCTTTAGTTCCCGTAGGCCACACTCGGCAGCCACGTCGTGAGCCAAGGCATCTCAAACACGATCAAGAGGCCAAGAAGCTGCAGCATCACGAAGGGAATGATCCCGCGATAGATGTGACCGAGGTTCACGCCGGGCGGACACACACCCTTCAGGTAGAAGAGCGCAAAGCCCACAGGCGGCGTAAGGAAGGATGTTTGCAGCGTCACCGCCACAAGGATTGCGAACCAGACCACCTGCGCGTCGTTGATCGTGCCATAGTCCGGCACCTCGAGCGCGAGGCCCTGAATGATCGGCAGCATAAGCGGCATGATGATCAGCGTGATCTCAATCCAGTCGAGCAGGAAGCCCAAGAGAAAGACGATGAAGAGGATGAAGGCCACGACCATGTATGGGTTCTCGAACACCCCTTCAATCATGTGCTCCACCACTTCGTCGCCACCATAGGCGCGCAGCACGAAGGCAAAGAAGTTCGCCGCCAGGAAGATGCCAAGGATGTAGCCCGAGGTGTTGAGTGTGGAGTGCGACACCTCGCGCAGAACCTTCCAGGAGAAGCGGCCGTAAGCGATGGCGAGCAAGGTGGCACCAAGGGCGCCAAGGCCCGACGCCTCGGTCGGTGTTGCGATGCCCGCAAAGATGGAGCCCAGAACCAGAAGGATCAGCAGCATCGGCGGGATGACCGAAAGAAGAACCTCTTTTACCTCGGTCCAGCCGATGGCCTCTGTGCGGTCCGGGGTCGGCATGTCTTGCGGACGGATCAAGCCATAGATCACGATGAAG
Source organism: Paracoccaceae bacterium (assembly GCA_022448245.1). GTDB lineage: Bacteria > Pseudomonadota > Alphaproteobacteria > Rhodobacterales > Rhodobacteraceae > Shimia_B. Next base: position 16,934 of record JAKVCO010000006.1, on the reverse strand, counting down.
ATGATGTAGAGCGCCCCGAGGATTAGCCCCGGGAAGAGCGCGCCCATGAAGAGGTCACCCAGCGAAATCGCTAGCTGGTCCGACATGATCACCAGCATGATCGACGGCGGGATCAGTATCCCCAGCGTACCAGAAGCGGCAATCGTGCCGGTTGCGATCGGCTTGGAATAGTTCTGCTTCATCATCGCGGGCAGGGCCATCACGCCCAGAAGCGTGACCGACGCACCAATCACACCGGTGGAGGCTGCAAGGATGATACCGATCAAGAGAACCGTCAGTGACAGCCCACCCTTGAGGCCACCGAAGAGCTTTTGCATCGACTGCATCATGCGCTGGGCCACGCCCGATTGATCCAGCATCAAGCCCATGAAGATGAACATGGGCAAGGCCACAAGGACCGGGTTTTTAACGATGGAGCCAAAGAGCCGCCCGCCCTGCACGCCGAGCTTTTTATACTCCAGCCCTATTCGGTCGAATTCGATGACATCTCGGAACTCACTCCGGAATGGGTCGAGGAAAATTTGCGCGAAGCTGAAGAAGATCAGCGCAACGCCTACGAGAGCAAAGGCCACCGGCACACCGCGGAACAGGAGCACAATGAAGGTGCCAAAGATCAGCGCGACGAGGATCTCGTTGAGGGTCAGAAACTGCCCAAGAGCTTCGAGGATAAACACTAGCGAGCGCTCCGGGCGTAGAGCACAGCGCCGAGGATTGCAGTCACTGCGAAGGCGGCGAAGACGGTGAGTTTGGTCTCATAGGGGCCGTACTCGATCTCGGCCATCATGAGGCCGTTGCGTGCGATGGAGCGCGGGTTCATCTCCGGATCGGTCCAGCGTGTGATCCACCAGAACGCATAAAAGATCACGAGATTGGCGCTGAGAATGACCGAAGGAAGGGTCCAGACGAACCGCGCCCAGCCCGTATTCTCACCTGCGTTCGAGAGGATGCGCAAAATCCGCGTGTAAATCGCGAAGGCCAGCAAGATGAAGCACAGGTTCATAATCACTTTCAGCGACCAAAGGTTGTGGAGGCCGTTGGGGCTGTCGGAGCCTTCCCACGCGAGGATCGAAGCGTAGGCATAGTGGAAGGTGATGTCCCAGGTCAGGATTGCGAAGGGCAAAAAGAGCCAACCCAGAGCGAAGAGATCCACGCGACGGCGCCTCTGATCGGGGTAGTTGTCGTAGAAAATGTCCACGCGCACGTGACTGTTGGTGGTCACCGCATAGGCCACGCCCACGAGGCACGCGATGCCGTAAACCCACCATTGCAGGTCATCCATCCACGCCTGGTTGCCAGGGCCCACGCCGATGCGGCCGAAGTTTCTAAAAAGAACCTGAATGACGATGACCATCATCAGGACTGGGAAGAGCCATGCGAGGTAGTTGCTGATGCCAACGACGAAGCGGTCTCCGCGGTTGTGGGTTTCGCGATCTATGTCTCCGGGATCGGAGACTGCTGCGATTTCGTCAGCATCGTATGACATTTGCCCCTCCCATACCGCGCGAGCGGCGCGCGACGTCTTCAGATAAGTTCATCTGGATGAAGCCCCCCAAAGGGGCCTTGATGCAGATCAACACTTGCAGAGAAAGACGCCCCCCAAGGCAGGGGAGCGTCTGAGATCTTCATGCCAGTCGGCGAAGCTTACTTGCGCGGACGGGGCAGGTAGATGTTGGAGTTCCAGGTGTCGTAGCCTTCCCGGTACTCGGCGAGGTCCGCCCAGACTTTTGCGAAGAACTCGTCCTCAGCTGCGAGCTCCTGTGCCACCTCATTCCAGGTCGCTTCGAACACGTCCAGCTGCTCTGGCGTCCAGTTCTTGATGGTTACGCCGTTGTTCTCTACGTTGTCGACCATCGCGGAGAAGTTCGTGGCTTCACCTTCGGCGTAGTTCGTCGTGACGTTCGCGAGGCATGCGATTTCGATCTGGTTCTGAGCGCGCTCGTCCAGATCTTCCCATGCGTCCTTGTTCACGATGAGTTCAAACATCGTCGCGGGCTGGTGCCAGCCGGGGAAGTAGTTGAACTTGGCAATCTTGTAGAAGCCCAGACGCGCGTCGATGCGCGGCATGGAGAACTCGGTCGCGTCGATTGCGCCACGCTCCAGAGCCGGGAAGATGTCGCCGCCCGCGAGAAGCGAGGTGGACACGCCCAGGCGCTGCATAACCTCGGCGCCGAGGCCGAAGAAGCGCATGTTGAGGCCTTCAAGGTCGCTCAGCTCGTTGATCTCGGTCTTGAACCAGCCAGACGTCTCCGGGGAGATGATGCCGCAAGGCATAACCTTTACGTTGTAGCCGTTGGTGTCATAGAGCTCTTGCCACAGCGTTGCGCCGTCGTCGTAGAGCATCCAGCCGAGGAATTCGCCCGCTTCCGGGCCAAACGGCACAGCAGCGAAGAGCGATGCGGCAGTCATTTTACCCTGCCAGTAGCCGGTCGTCGTGAAAGCTGCGTCCACGGAGCCATTGGAGACGGCGTCGAGTGCTTCAAGCGTCGGGACAAGCTCGCCCGGATCGAAGTGCTCGAACTCAACGTCGGACGAGATCGAGTTGATCTTGGCAACGAAGTCCGTTGCGGCCGTGCCGAGGATCGGCAGGTTCTTACCGAACGCGGATGTCATTTCGAGGGTTTCCTGGGCTTGAACAGCGCCAGCGGTAAGCCCGGCAACAGCCAGAGCAGCGAAAGTCTTTTTCATTGTATCCTCCCATTGAGCGTTGGCGAAGGTTGCCCTTCGCCGCGACTAACCAACGTTTTATTGCGTGCCAGTCCCTGGGCAACATTAAAAAAAGATTCTTTCGCCGAATGTAATTATGTATACGTTAATGTATGAGTTATTCTTGCCCCATCACGAAGAAGGGGCCCCGATTTCTCGGAGCCCCTCAGACTGATGGCGGTTGTTTTACTCCTCTCCGCCCACGTAATCCTTGAGCAGCTTCTCGTTCTTGGCTGCCTCGATCTGGGTGATGCGGTCTTCGCTGATGCGATCATCGAAGCGGAACTTGACGAAGTTAACGAGGCTCAGCGTCAGCATCAGGATACCGATGGCCCAGAAACCCTTGGTGGCGAGAGGTACGTCGGTGGAAAGCCACAGCGAGATGCCGAGCATAACGTAGGAAAGAACCACGCCGGCTGCGTTGAAGAAGATGATGAGGCCGTTGTCAGAGTTATACATGTTTTCAGTCCTTAAGATTGCGTTTTCAGATTTGGTTTCAGTTACGATTTCAGGCGTGCCAGCACGTCGGCGGCGGTGGATTTAGTGGCCGGGCCGTAGCCCTCGGCGGCCATGCGATCATCGAGGTTCGTGTGGTCGAGATCGGCATTGATGCCGTCCATGATCTCGGCCTGCTCGAAGCTGTCTTCTTGACCGAGGACGCGGTCGATGAGCTTTTGCGCCTCGTTGGCAGGGGCGGTGTTCCCAATGGTGCTGCTCATGCGGCGGTGGATTTCGTTGCAATGGCGCGCGGCGCGTGCGGCGATCTCACCTTGCTTGAGGTCGATGATGCGGCGGTGCATCGTTTCGACGGAGCTTTTGAGACGAATGATCCGTTGATCGAGCCGTTCCAGCGTCGTTTCACGGACCTTTCGCTCGTTTTCCATCGTGGCGACGGCCTGTGCGGCTTCCGCTGCGAGCGTTTCATTGTCGTCCGAAAGAGCGGCTTGAGCGCGTTCGGTCATCGTGACGAGGCGGCGGTTGAGGCCGTCGATCTGACGGGTCTCGCTGCGCTGTCGCTGGATAAGTGCGCCCAGCGTGCCCTTTGCGGCCTTCAGTGCGTCCTCGGTTTCCCGGATCTTCTGGGCGATGAGGTCGAGCGCATAGTGATCACGCATCTTTTCTTCTGCACGGCGGCTCTCGCCAATGAAGATGGTTCGAAGTGTGGTCAGCATCTGGTTTCTCCGGTTGTGAACTGTGTTCATGAATGGGGATATTGGTATCCATGAACGACGTTCAATAAATACTATGAACAAAGTTCAAAAATAGTTCGTTTCCAGTACGGAAACGGCTAGTCGGCGATGTTGGAGAGGACGAGCTCGATCATGCGTTCGAGCATTTCGGGCGGAACGCCAGAGATACGACGCTCGAGCCCGAGGAGGACGATACCGTGCACCGAAGAAAACAGCGCGCGGGTCATCAGCTCGATGTCGGTGTCGTTGTATTCCGGAAAGACTTCATGCAGCGGGGCGGCGATATAAGCGAAGAGCTGTCGCAGCTCTGCCAGGTACCATTCCGGGGTGTCGTCATCTTCGGTCAGCTCGATATCAAAGAGCGCCCGCCACAGGCGCGGGTTCTCAGTCGCGAAGTGCAGGTAGGCGTGGGAAAGGGCGATAAGCGTGTCGCGCGGGGGCAGGTTTCGTTCGTGAACGGCTGCACCCACCGTCTTGCCAATCCGCTGAAAGGTGCGCCCGTTCACGGCGAGCGCGATGTCCTTCAGGTCGTCGAAGACATTGTAGATTGCGCCCACGGAGCAGGGCGCCTCCGCCGCAAGGTCGCGCGCCTTCAGCACATCGAGCCCGCCCTCAGCGATCCGCACCTCGGCCAGGTCAATCAGCCGTTTGCGCAACGCGTCGTGTTTCTGAGCGGTATCCCGTGCCATGGCTCCGGGTTACGGGCTCGGGCAGGGCCTGTCTAGTCGCGCGGTGCGGGCGCGCCGCCTTCGAAGTTGTTGCCGTTGACGTAGTCGCACGGGTCTTCCTGCATCTGCAGGTGAAGGTCATTGCCCGTGTAAGGATGCGCGCGGGCGAGCTCTTCATCAACTTCGATCCCGAGGCCAGGGGCGGTGGGTGAGGGGATGAACCCTTTCTCTACCTGGATGGAGTTCTTGATCAGGTTCGCGTGGAACGGCGTCTCGATCGTTTCGGCCATTAGCAGGTTCGGAATCGCCACGGCGAGCTGGATGTTCGCCGCCCACTCAATGGGACCCGCATAGAGGTGCGGCGCCATCTGGGCGTTATAGACCTCCGCCAGTGTAGCGATCTTCTTTGTCTCCCAAATGCCGCCGCTGCGCCCGAGGGCGGGCTGCAAGACGGTGGCGGCGCTTTCGCGCAGGATCGTGGCGAACTCGGCTTTGGTCGTGAGACGCTCCCCCGTGGCGACAGGAATGCGCACGGCACGGGCTACCTTCGCCATCTCGCCCACCGCATCCGGCGGGATCGGCTCTTCAAACCAGAGGGGGGAGTAGGGCTCCAAAGCCTGGCCAAGCCGGATCGCGCCGGCCGTCGTGAACTGCCCATGCGTCCCGAAGAGGAGGTCCGCGCGGTCGCCTACCGCTTCCCGGATCGCTTTGCAGAAGGCCACCGACATGGAGATATCGCGCATGCCCGGCATATGGCCGCCGCGCAGGGTATAGGGCCCGGCGGGATCGAACTTCACCGCCGTATAGCCCGCGTCACAAGCGGCGACGGCTGCTTCGGCTGCCATTTCAGGCGAGGTCCAGAACTCATCCAGCGGATGATGGGGCAGGGGGTAGAGATACGTGTAGGCACGTACGCGGTCATTCATCTTGCCGCCGATGAGCTTCCAGACAGGCTCGCCGCGGGCTTTTCCCAAGATGTCCCAGCAGGCGATCTCAAGCCCGGAGAACGCGCCCATGACGGTGAGGTCGGGGCGCTGCGTGAAGCCCGAGGAATAGGCGCGGCGGAACATCTTCTCAACGTTGGCCGGGTCTTCGCCCGCCATGTGGCGGTCAAAGACATCGCGGATCACGGCCTCCATGGCCGCAGGTCCCATCGAGGAGGCATAGCATTCGCCCCAGCCGGTGATCCCTGTGTCCGTCGTGACCTTCACGAAGATCCAATAGCGCCCGCCCCAGCCGGGTGCGGGCGGAGCGGTCACGATGATGTCGAGCGTTTGAAGCTTCATGGTCTTCCCCCGATGCGCGCTTAGAAGATGATGACGTTGCGCTTGGCAGATCCTGTCTTGGTGTCCGCGATTGCCTCGTTGATCTCTTCAAGCGACCAGCGGCCGGAGATGAGTTCGTCCAGCTTGAGTCGCCCCTGTTCGTAGAGGTCGACCATCCAAGGGATATCGCGCTGGATCACCACGTCACCCATTTTGGAGCCTACCATGCCCTGGCCTGTGGCCGCGAGCATCACGGGCTCGTAGGTCGACGTGGCGCCCGAATGGGGCATGCCCACCATGATCATCTTGCCACCTGCCGCGAGGTATCGGGGGGCTTGGTCATAGGCAGGGATCGCTCCCACGGTGACGATCACGGCATCTGCCCCGCGCCCCATGGCCTTTATTGCCGCGCGCCATGGCTTCTGGTCGGTGGCCAGCACGCCGTCGGTGGCGCCGAATTCCTTGGCGATTTCTAGCTTCTCTTCGGTCATGTCGACGGCCACGATCCGGCGGGCGCCCGCGATCCGTGCGCCTTGGATCGCGTTGAGGCCCACGCCGCCTGCGCCGATCACGACCACGTCCTGACCGGCGCGCAGACCTGCCGCATTCACGACAGCGCCCACGCCGGTGATCACACCGCAGGCGATGAGGGAGGCCGCTTCCAGGGAGATGTCTTCGCTGATCTTAACGATCTGGCTTTGGTCGACCACGACCTTTTCGGCAAACGCGCCGGAGTTCATGGCTTGCATGACAGGTGCGCCGTCTTGCGTGCGAAGGGGGCCGTCCTCGAACGTATCGGCAGGGGTTTCGCAAGCAACGGGGGCACCGGATGCGCAGCAGGAGCATGCGCCGCAGGCGCGGATCAAGGTCACGACCACACGGTCCCCTTCCGCAAAGCCGCGGACCCCATCCCCTACGGACGTTACCGTGCCAGCGGCCTCGTGGCCGTAAACGGCAGGCAGCGTGCCGCCCCAGCCGCCGTCAATGTAGGAGATATCCGAGTGACAGATCGCACAGGCGCCCAAGGTCACCTCGACCTCACCAGCCCGTGGCGCAGCAAGCTCAAGCTCTTCAATGACCAGTGGCTCTCCGAATTCCCGCGATACGGCTGCCTTGATGCGCGCCATGGTGTTCTTCCTCATCGTTCTTCCGACGATCCGTGCCGATCAGCACGGCGGGTGCAAGCCTTATTGCGTCATCCCGTGACGTCAGTGCGCCTTTTACGTGTGACGAAGACGATAAGGCAGGCCAGAACGAGCGCTGCAGACAAAAGGAACGGCGCGCCAGGCTGGTACGTGCCGCCCTCGCGCGTGAAGAGGAAAAAGAGCTGCGTCATCACCAAGGGCGAGATGATCAGCGCCAGCGCCTTGGCGGAGGTGATGACACCCTGAAGCTCACCCTGCTGATCGTCGCCCGCACGTTGGCTCATCATGCCTTGCAACGCAGGCACAACGACCGCGCCAAGGGCCGAGATCGGCGTCAGCGCCAGCACCAGCCAGCCATTCGTGATGAAGGCCAAAGCGATGAAGATGCCGGTGTTGAAAATGAACCCGTAGAGGATCGTCGCGCGCACGCCGAGCTTGGGGATGATGATGCGAATGAGGAAGCCCTGCACGATCGCGATCGAGATGCCGAAGGTCCCGAGAGAGACCCCCACCATCCACTCGCTCCAGCCGAAGCGCTCGGGCGTGAAATAGGCCCAGACAACGGGGTACACGATGAAGGCGAACTCATAGAGGAACGCGATGACGAGGAGGCGCTGCACGTCCTCCAGCTTGCCCACGGATTTGAACGCGCCGAAGGGATTGGCGCGTTTGAGGTCGAAGGGACGGCGTTTCTCGCGCGATACCGTTTCAGGCAGCACGAAGTAGCCAAAGACCATGTTGATTGCGGCAAGCGCAGCCGCAGCGAAGAAGGGCATGCGGGGGCCGAATTCCCCCAAGGCGCCGCCGATAAAGGGCCCGAGAACGAAGCCCACCCCAAAGGCCGCACCGATCAGACCGAAGTTCGCCGCGCGTTTTTCCGGCGGGGAGATATCGGCGATGAAGGCTGCTGCCGTGGACTGTGTAGAGGTCGCGATACCCCCGATCACCCGCGTCAGGATCAAGAGCCACATGGCCTGCGCCATGCCCATGATCACAAAGTCCACCGCCACGACAAAGAGCGACCCCAACAAGATCGGTCGGCGCCCGTAGCGGTCACTCAGTGATCCCACGATCGGGCCAAAGATGAACTGCATGCCCGCAAAGATCGTTGTCATGATCCCGCCCCAGACCGCAGCCTGGCCGAGGTCAGCGCCCGTAATCTCGCGGATAAGGGTCGGCAGCACCGGCAGGATGAGCCCGATGCCCATCGCATCGATCGTCAGCGTGATGATGATGAAGGTCAGCGCGAGGCGTGGATTGGAGACGGATGTGGCCATGGTGCCTCTAGTTGCAGCGCTCGCCTAGCACTTCAACTCCTGCAAGAGAAGGGCTTACATGCGGGCGCTTGCTCAGGCGTGGCCTACCTCTTTGAGGAATGCGCGCAGGTGGCTTGCATAGGTCTCAGAATCTTCCACGCAAGGCAGGTGGCCCGCGCGGCGCATGATTTCAAGTCGCGATCCCGGGATCAGGTCCACCGTCTCGCGCACCAGATCGGGCGGTGTCGCGTCATCCTCGGACCCCGCGATGCCGAGGCAAGGGAGGCGCAGCGCGGCCGTCGGCGTGTAAAAATCAGTGCCCGCGATGGCATCTGCGCAGCCGATGTACCCTTCAGCGGGGGTGGAGATCAGCATGTTGCGCCACGCGGCCATCTCAGGCTTTTCGCGGAAACCCTTTGAGAACCAGCGCTTCATCGTTGCGTCCCCGATGGCGGGCATGCCGTGGCGGCGGATCGTGTCGATCCTGTCGCCCCAGATTTCGCGCGTTGCGATCTTGGCCCCGGTGTTCGACAGCACGAGCGCCCGCACGATATCGAGACGCTTGGATGCGAGGCCTTGCGCGATGAGGCCGCCTATGGAGAGGCCCACGAAGACGCATTCGCGCACCTCAAGGTGATCCAGCAAGCTCTCCACGTCTTTGACCAGTGCGCCCATGGAATATGGCGCCTTAGGGCAGTCGCTCAGGCCATGACCGCGCTTGTCATAGCGGATGATCCTGAGACCCGGTGGCAGGAGCGGCAGCACCGCGTCCCAGAGCCTCAGATCCGTGCCGAGCGAGTTGGCAAAAACGAGTGGCGCGCCAGACGGATCACCATCCACCCGGTAGTGCAGCTTCACTTGGCCGGTGTCGAAAACCTTCATCCCAGCCTCATATGCGCGATGATCTGGCCGTGGTCAGAGGCCAGCTTGTTGTAGGGCGCCTCAGGATGTGAGCCGTCCGTCAGGTGGTCGTTCAGCACGCTAAAGTAATTCATCTCGCCAATGCGGTCGGCGTAATCCGGATGGAAATGGCGCGACATGAAGATCTGATCGATGCTCTCGAAATTGCCGCCAAAAGCCGCTGTGTAGACCATGTCGCGCAGCGAGCGGCGCACGAAGAGCTTTTCGGCGGAGTGAAGACGCACAGCCTCGATCTGTTCGCGGATCACCTCATTTTCGTCCTGCGTGTAGCGGTCTGAGCGATGCTCGGCATCGTGGCGGCGCATCCAGGAGTAGTTTTTGAACGGCGTCTCGCCTGCGATGATTTCTGACGACACCGCATGTTCGCCATCGTTGAAATCACCGAGCACCATGACAGGCTCGCCCACGGCAAGGGATTTCAGCACCTCGTTGCGCAGCACCCAAGCCTCCGCCATCCGGCGGAGTGCGGCCCGCAGCGATCCCATGGCGCGGCCAGAGGGGTCGTAGTTGACCAAGTCCACCTCGGGCGGCTGGTTGCCATCCTTGCGCGGGAACTCCCCCAGTTTCGATTTCAGATGGCAGTTGAAGATGGTGATGATCTTGTCGCCCACGGGTACGCGGACTTTCAGGATCGGGCGCGAGGTGCGGCTGATCGTGAAGGACCCGCCGTCCTCGCCACCGAGATCGGAGAATGGGATTTCCAAAGGCTCCGGCAGCACCTGGATGACCTCCGGCGCCCCCACAAACCCCATGCGCGAAAGCACCGCCACGCCCGGGCGCCGCTGCCCCGGTTCACCGTCATTGGCATTGGGCGCAAAGGCGATCTGAGCCTCGTCATAGGGCTCGAACGCGAGTTTGCGGAAAATCGCCTTGCGGGCGTAGCGCTTGGAACGATCGGGCACGACGGCCTCGTTCGAAGCGATCCCACGTGCATTCGTTTCGCGCACCACATCGCGGAGCGCATCAGCCGCGAAGATTTCCTGAAAACAGACGATATCGGCGTCCATGGTCAGCAGCTGATCGGCGAGCCAATCTTCTTTCCAAGCGTGCTCCTCGGGCGTGTAGCTCTCAAAGCGGTAGTATTCCTGATCGGCGCCGATCAGGTTTTTGACGTTGAAGGATGCGATGGTGAAGTCGGTCATAGTTTCTCCATGGCCATAGCGAAGACAGCCGGGTCTACGTTGCCGCCCGAGACGGTGAGCGCGATGTCATCGCCTTCAATCTCGTCCCCGTGGAAGAGGACCGCGGCCAGCGCCACTGCACCGCCGGGTTCCACCACGATCTTGAGCCTGAGCCACGCGAGCGCCATCGTGCGCAAAGCTTCGTCCTCGGTCACGACGATCCCCGGTTTGCAAAGCCGCTTGATGATGGGCCAAGTGAGGTCCCCCGCTTGGGGAGAGATGATCGCGTCGCACAGGCTGCCCGACGTCTTCTCGTTACGCTTGCGTTCGCCTGCAATCAGCGAGCGCGCCACATCGTCAAAGCCCTCTGGCTCTACTGGATGGACCCGGCGCCCCGTCTCTTCGAGGGCCAGCGCAATGCCCGCCGTGAGGCCACCGCCCGAACAGCAGACGAGCACGTCCGCGCCTTCAGGTGCGTCCTCATGGATTTCGAGCCCACAGGTGCCTTGGCCCGCAATGACCTGGGGATGATCGTAGGGCGGAATGAAGGTCAGCTGGCGCTGGGCGGCGAGGTTCTTTGCAAGCTCCTCCCGGTCCTCGGTTGCCCGATCATAGAGCACGACTTCGGCGCCCAACGCTTCGGTGTTGGCAATCTTCAGTTTGGGCGCGTCCGACGGCATCAGGATCACGGCACTGGCGCCATGCATCTTGGAGGCCAGCGCGATCGCTTGGGCATGGTTGCCGCTCGAGGAGGCAAAGATGCCCTGAGCGCGTTCTTCATCGCTTAGCGCGGAAACGGCGGACCAAGCGCCGCGGAACTTGAATGAGCCGGTGTGCTGCAGGCATTCGGCCTTCACCCAAACGCGACGCCCGGCGATTTCGTCGATAAACGGCGAGGTGAGGAGTGGCGTGCGCCGTACGTGGCCTTCTGCGCGCGCCGCAGAAGCTTGGATCATGTCAAAGTTCATAGGTCCCACCATGTGTGAAGCGCCTCGAGCGCTTCTGGTTCGTCAAGGAAAGGAACATGCCCGCGATCGGGCACATCCGCGAAGATCATATCCGGGCGGCGGCGGAGCATCTCTTGGGCTGTTTCGCTGCTCAGAAGGTCCGAATTCGCGCCTCTGATCAGCGCCAAGGGCAGTCCATTCAAGCTGTCGAATATGGGCCAGAGGTCCGGCACAGCGGCGGCCTCATTGCTTAACACGGCGTCGCGTAGGGCCGGATCGTAGGTGATATCGAGGCCCCCCAGCGCGCCACGGTAATGCAGCATCACTTCCTGCGCCCAGCGGGCCTCGGGCACATTGGCAAAGCCCGTCATCACCGTTGAGCGTTTGCTCACAGCCTCATCCAACGTCCGGAAAGAGGGACGCCGCCCGAGGTAATCCTTGATCGCGTCGAGCCCCGCCGCCTCGATCTTTGGGCCAATGTCATTTAGTGCCACGGCCGCAAGCCGATCCTTCACGCTGAAGGCTAAGACCATAGCAATGATGCCCCCGCGCGATGTCCCGAGGATAGAGACCTTATCGATCCCCAGATGATCAAGAAGCTCAATTGCATCTTGGCCTTCACGTTGGACCGAGTAGGTGGCGGCGCCCGAGAAATCAGACATGCCCCGCCCGCGATAATCCATCCGGATCAACCGGCAAGGCGGCAAGTGGGGCGCCACATAGTCAAAATCGCGCCCCGTGCGGGTAAGGCCCGACAAACATAGGAGAGGGCGGCCGTTGCCTTCGTCGCTGAAGTGAATCCGCGCTCCATCCGAGGCAGTGAAGTAACTCACAGCGCGAGGCCTGAAATAGCTGTGAGGTCGCTGACGACATGCGCTGGCGCGCCCGGCAAACGGTCCATGGGCAAGCCTTCTCGGTTCACCCATACGGTCTCGAACCCGTAAGCCGCCGCATGCGCGGCGTCCCACCCGTTCGAGCTGACAAACAGAACCTCAGATGGCGTGCAGCGAAAGTGCTGGCCGACAAGATCGTACACAGATGCTGCCGGTTTGAAGATGCCCACGCTTTCAACGCTCAGCGTCGCATCCAGTAGGTCTCCAATGCCCGCCGATGTCACCGCGGCATCTAGCATCTTGGGTGATCCATTCGATAAAATGCCCGTGGCTTTGCCGGCACCCGCGAGAGCTTCCAGCATCTCGGGAACTTCCGGGTAAGCCTGAAGCTCCCAATACAGATCAAGCAAGCGTTGGCGAAGGGCGGCATCACTCAGACCTGCCGCTTCCATCGCCCAATCGAGCCCGTCCTGCGTGAGCTGCCAAAAGTCGCAATAGGTTCCTGCCACGGCGCGCAGCCACGAATACTCCAACTGCTTCCGCCGCCAATCCGCGGCAAGCCCGGGCCATGCGTCGGCCAGAGCGGTGTTCTCCTTTGCGGCCTCTCTCGCCGCGGCGCCCACGTCAAAGAGCGTGCCGTAGGCGTCGAAAATGCAGGTACTGATAGACATGATGCGAGGCTCGCACAGGTCGGCGCAGTTGAAAAGTCGGGATGCCTCCGGCGGAAGTACATTTGCACAAAGAAGAGGGCGCCCCTCTTCTTTGTGCAAATGTACTTCGGGGAGCTCGAGGGGCTGGCCCCTCGTTCAGTTGGTGCGTTCGAACCGGAACCCGGTAAGACGCGCCCAATGGGGCTCTCGCCCCTCAGCGAGCGCTGAAAGCCCTGTCGCGAGGTGCACCGCCGTGACTGCAAGGCCCAGCGGCGCGGCGCCCCAACTGCCCCAGTAGATTGCAGCTGCGACGCCGCCGGGGAGTGCGACCAACGGCAACCAAAACCGCATGAGGCGGCACAGGTGGCAGCCGTCGCCGACAAGTTGGAGCCCGGCGCGAAGGTGCTCTTCGGCGGGCGGTTTTGCCCGCGCGATTGCGCGGAGCAGTAAAACGAGAGGCGCAAAGAAGAGCCCCAGGGCGGCGGCCAAGCTAAATGAAAGCCAAAGACCGACGTCCTGGCGTTCAAGCAGCAAGAAGATCGGCAGCATCAAGGCGAGGCAAACGACGCCTTCAACAAGCGTTGCCTTTATCCGCGCGCCGATCATCCGGTGATCAGAGGTTGTCTGGCTGCGGCATGCCCAGGATGTGGTAGCCACCGTCGACCATGATGCATTCACCCGTCGTGCAGTCCGAATAGTCGGACGCAAGGTAGACGGCCGTACCACCGATTGCCTCGAGCGACGCGTTCTTGCGCAGGGGAGCGTTTGCCTGCGTGAAGCGGAACGTCTTGCGTGCGCCACCAATGGCGGCACCGGACAGCGTCTTCATCGGTCCTGGCGAAATCGAGTTCACGCGGATCCCTTGCGGCCCGAGGTCATTTGCAAGGTAAAGTACAGTCGTCTCAAGGGCAGCTTTTGCCACGCCCATCACATTGTACCACGGCGTCGCTTTTTTGGAGCCCTGGTAGGTGAGGGCCATGATCGAACCGCCATCGGTCATGAGCGGTGCCGCGTTGCGTGCCATGTCGATGAGCGAATAGGCGGAGATATCGAGCGAGTTCTTGAAGTTCTCGCGCGACGTATCCGTGAAGGAACCCGTGAGCTCGTTCTTGTCGGAATAGGCCATCGCGTGGACGCAGAAATCGAGCGAGCCCCACTCACCGGCCAAGCGATCAAAGCAGGCCTTCGACACTGCGTCGTCTGTCGCGGAATAGTCGGTTACGATGCTGACGCCCAGCTCCTCTGCCAGGGGCTTCACCTTCTCGCCGAACACGTCCATCTGGCACGCAAAGGCCAGCTCGGCCCCTTCGGCCTTCATCGCAGCCGCAATGCCGTACGCGATGGAACGGTTGTTGGCGATGCCTGTAATCAGGCCCTTCTTGCCTTTCAAAAGGTCTGCCATGGGTATTACTCGCTGAATTTGCTCATGATCATGGAGGCGTTCGTGCCTCCGAAACCGAAGGAATTAGAAAGAACGGAATCGAGTTCCACGCCCTCGCGGTACTCGGTGCACACTTCGTCGGGACGCAGCTCAGGTGCGAGCTCGGTCACGTTGATCGAGGGTGCGATGAAGCCTTTCTCCATCATGATGAGGCTGTAGATCGCCTCGTGCACGCCTGCGCCGCCGAGCGCGTGGCCCGTCTGCGACTTGGTGGAGGTCACCACCGGGTGCTCTTCGCCGAAGACCCGGCGCACGGCCATCATCTCGGTCACGTCGCCCACCGGCGTCGAGGTGCCGTGCGCGTTGATGTAGTCGACTTTGCGGCCATCTGGCAGCGTGCCGAGCGCCAGTTTCATGGAACGCTCGCCGCCTTCACCGGACGGAGCCACCATGTCGTGGCCGTCAGAGGTCGCGCCGTAGCCGGTGACTTCTGCGTAAATCTTGGCGCCGCGTGCTTTGGCGTGCTCGAGCTCCTCGAGGACCACCATGCCGCCACCGCCACCGATGACGAAACCGTCACGCGTGGCGTCAAACGGGCGGGAGGCTTTCTCCGGTGTGTCGTTGTATTTCGATGACATCGCGCCCATCGCGTCAAAGAGGCACGACAGCGTCCAGTCGACCTCTTCCCCGCCGCCGGCAAAGACGATGTCTTGTTTGCCCATCTGGATTTGCTCTGCGCCGTTGCCCATGCAGTGGAGCGTGGTCGAGCAGGCCGAGGTGATGGAGTAGTTCACGCCCTTGATCTTGAAGGGCGTTGCAAGACAGGCCGACACAGTCGACGACATGCAGCGCGTGACCATGAACGGGCCCATCCGCTTGGGCGAGCCCTTGTTGATCACCGTGTCGAACGCCGTGAAAAAGTTCGAAGTGGACGGCCCGCCCGAGGAGGCGATAAGGCCTGTGCGCTCGTTCGAGATGTCGCTCTCTTCAAGGCCTGCATCCGCGATGGCTTGTTCCATAGCGATGTAGGAATACGCCGCACCTGGGCCCATAAAGCGCAACTGGCGCTTGTCGATGTGTTCAGAGACATCGATCCGCGGGATGCCCGCGACCTGGCTGCGGAAGCCATGCTCTTTGTACTTCTCTTCGGCGGTGATCCCGGATTTCCCGGCGCGTAGAGATGCTTCTACTTCTGAGACAGTGTTTCCGATCGGGCAGACGATCCCGATACCTGTAATAACGACGCGGCGCATGAAGCCCCCTTCCTGCGGTTTGGCGAGCTTCTATGCGAGGCAGGTGTTTGGGGCAAGTGGGGCTGTAGGTTCAAGCAAGCGAAGGTGGCTTTGGGTCTGACTTCATCAATTGTCGCTACTTACTAAGCAATCGCACGATCACGCTGCTAGATTTGCGCGGTTGGCGCTCATGGCACCGCCAATCTGATGGCCGATAGGTTGCAGCGATTGAGTGCTGGGCTCGATCAAGGTAAAGCGCGGAAAACACTCGTTTGCGAAAGGTAGACCGCGTGAACCTATCCAAAGATGCAGCGTTCTGGAGCAAGACCGCCCGCAAATACGCCGCGGACCCCATCCGAAACATGGACGGCTATCTCAACACGCTCGAACGCACGAAGTCCTACCTCAAGGCAGACGACAACGTGCTCGAAATCGGGTGTGGCACAGGGTCAACCGCGCTGCTGATTGCGCCTCATGTCGCGACGATCACCGCCTCGGATCTTGCCCCCGGTATGATCGAGATCGCCAATGAAAAGCGGGCCGAGGAGGGGGTGGAGAATATCACCTTTCAAGTCGCCCAGGCGCAGGATCATTCTCAGGAGGGGACGACTTATGACGCTGTTCTGGCGCATAACTTGCTGCACCTCGTTCCGTCGCTCGACCAAACGCTTGAGCATCTCGCGTCGGTCACAAAGCCGGGCGGGGTATTCATCTCCAAAACTGTGTGTGCGCCAGAAGGGTTCAGTCTGAAGTTCTTCCTCATCAACAGTATCGCGGTTCCGATCATGCAGGCCCTTGGCAAAGCCCCATCAGTGAACTTCATCTTTGGATCTGAGCTTAACAAACGGATCGAGGCGGGGGGCTTCGAAATTCTTGAAGTGAGCGATCAAGCAGGGATCCTTGTGAGCCGCTACGTTGTGGCGAAGAAGCTCTGACACCGGGCGTGGGTAGAGGTTCGAAAATCAGTGCCGCGCCCAACGCCACACCTGACTAGCGACATCAATCGCAATCGAATGCAGCGATGCCTTCGAGGACTGCAATGGTGATTGCTCGCCTTTGAGGGAGAGATCTCGTATCCGGCATGTCCGTATTCAAGGCGAACACAAAGGCCTCGTCAGCGCATTCAAGCCACCCAACAAACCACCCGATATCCATGTCGGTCGCGCTTTAGCGCCACCCCGTTTTGGCGCGCATCACCCAAGTCTCACCGGTATCGCTGATCATGATGTCCCTAGCGGCTCGGTATGTCGTCTCGGACAGCGGCAGTTGCTCACGGGCAAGCTTTGACAGGAACGCAACTTGCTCGACCGCTGAGATTTGAAGCGTGTCATCCAACTAGTAGGTCGTGAGCTGATCGGGTGCGCCGATGTTCGCATTCCCGTAGCCGAAGTCTGCGAGCGCGCCCGACAGAGTGCTTTGACCAGCGGTTCGCGAGAGCGCTTGATAGACCCACACCGCCGATGCCTGAAATGCCGTTTCCAACGTTTGATCGCGGTTCCATGCGCGCACGCTTCTAGGAACGCCGTCCCAAGCAAACACGGTCTCTAGGCTCAGGACTCATAGCCAGTAAATTACGAGAGCTGCGAGGGCGATGGCGGACAGGAAGACCTTCGGGCATCTGT
>JAKVCO010000059.1 GCA_022448245.1 Paracoccaceae bacterium | reverse complement strand
CCG
This sequence comes from Paracoccaceae bacterium, assembly GCA_022448245.1. Lineage (GTDB taxonomy): Bacteria > Pseudomonadota > Alphaproteobacteria > Rhodobacterales > Rhodobacteraceae > Shimia_B. The sequence continues at coordinate 7,549 of JAKVCO010000059.1, read as the reverse complement.
TGACGAACTTGTCCCATAGTGCTTCCTTCCATTCCATCGAATGGACCGCACCATCAAACCGTGGGATCAAATACCTAAGCCAACTGGCACCGTTCTTGCAGTAGGGAGATTACACCTTGCCAACGGATGCTTTGACGAATGTTTGCACTGCCCTTTCAATCTTCGCCCCCCGCGCCCATGACCGGTCCCGAGCCCGCGCGGGGCCATATGCGCGTGCAGGAGGGTGAAATGCCAAATGAGGCCCCTTTCGCCACGCAATTCGCGGAATGGATCGGGGCCGACGACGCGCCCACCGCCGCGACGGAGGCCATCGCACTAGAGGAGGTGACACCCGCGCCTGCGACTGGTCCCGGCCCAGCGCTGGGCCATATGTCCGGAGAGGCGGGCGACATGTCGAATGAGGACCCCTTCACCGCGCAATTCGCAGAATGGATCGGGGCCGACGACGCGCCCACCGCCACGACGGAGGCCATCGCACTAGAGGAGGTGACACCCGCGCCTGCGACTGGTTCCGGCCCAACGCTGGGCCATATGTCCGGAGAGGCGGGCGACATGCCCAATGAGGACCCCTTCACCGCGCAATTCGCTGAATGGATCGGGGCTGACGACGCGCCCACCGCCGCTACGGAGACCGTTGCAACAGAGATGGCGGTCGAGGAGATGCCACCTGCGATGGCGCCCACGGCACTGGTCGCGCCGCTTCAGACCCCGAACGACATGCCATCGCCGGGCCCGAGGCAAGCCGGGCCCTCCCCGACCCCCGCAGAGAAAACATCGGAGGCGATCGCCCTCGACATCACCAATCCCGAGCCGCAGATGCCCACGGCTGAGATGAAGGCCCCTTCACCTCTCCCGGCTCTCCAGCCCGTGGTTCCGGAGTTCACCGTGCCGAGTGGCGGTGACACGACGCACCTACCAGATGTGGGCGGTCCCGCGCTTGGGCGGCTCGAGACGCCTGCTCAAAGCGCGCCGCAGCCCACCGCGCCGCCTCTTGATACGGCCGTTGCGGGTTGGACGGATCGGATGGCCGACGACATCGCGGGCGCGCGGTTGGTCGACGGGCAGAAGCTAGAGTTCTCGCTCACGCCCGAACGGCTAGGTGCGCTCCAGATTCGCCTAACCGTCGAAAACGGCGCAGCGCAGGTCCAGGTGCTCACGGAGAACCCCGAGGCCGCGCGCCTCCTAAGCGAGGCGCAGCCCCGACTCGCCGACGCGCTTGCCCGGGTCGGGCTCGAACTCACGCAGCATTCCACCGACCTGATGGGCGCAGAGCAGGAACGCGCCTCGCCCGAGGGTCAGGATGACTCTGGCGACACGCCACAGAAAGCCGCGGCCCTCGATACCCCCGAGACGTGGGAGCCCGCGCACTCCGAGGCCCTCCCCTCCTTCTCCAGAATTGAACGCATTGCGTAACGCACACCATGACTGACACAGCCGTACCAGACCCCGCCCCCCGCGGCGGCTTCTTGAAAAAGGCGCTCATCGGCGTCGTGGCGATCGCCGTCCTCGGCGGGGGCGGCTTTGCGGCGGGCCTCTACTTTGCCCAGCAACAGGCCGCTCCCGCGGATGATATCCTCTCCCTGATCGAAGATGAGGACAGCGCCATGGGAGACGGCCCGCGCCGGGTGCCCAAGGTCGTGCCCGACGAGACGCTTTTCGAGACGAGCTATTACGAGTTCCCCGATCTCCTGACCACAAACCTGCGCAACGGCAGCCGGTTCCTCCAAATTGGGATCGGCGTGTCGACGCAGTATGACGAGACCGTCGTGGCCAATGTCGAACGGCACGCGCTGGCGCTGAAATCGGATATGCTCGCGGTCATGAGCGGGTTCACTGAAGAAGAGGTCACCGGCCAGGCCGGGCGCATGACGCTAGCCGTGGCGCTTAAGACGGCGATGAACGCGCGTCTCGAGGAGCTCGAGGGCTTCGGCGGCGTCGAGGCCGTCTTCTTTCCGTCCTTCGTGATGCAATAGTAGGCCAGACATGAACACACCCTCCAAAGCGACCCTGACCGAAAAGCTGGGCGATGCCCAGATCGACACCCTCGTGGAGATGGCTCAGAGAAAGCCCGCGCAGCCCGACCCGGACTCCGTGAAGCCCTACAAGTTCGGGCATGACAACCTCTCCGACCTCAGCGATCACAGTGGCCTCGATCTGGTGAATGAACGCATCTGCCGCCTCGCGCGGGACAACATGTTCGGCTTTCTGCGGATGCATCCGAAGCTCGCGCATCTGCTACCGGGAGTGGAGACCTACGCCAACTTCGTGCGCGATCTCGACCCGTTCCAAAGCCTGACGACAGCGCATATACCGCAGCTCAGGGCCAGTTGCCTACTGGTACTTCGACCCGAATTCATAACGCTCTTGACGAACACCTACTTTGGCGGCGCGCTAGAGTATCATAAGAACACCAAGCAGGAGTTCACTGTCAGCGAGGCGCGGGTGCGCAGCCTCTTCGTGAGTTCCTTCCTCACCACCCTCGAACAAGCCTGGGACGATGTCGTGCCACTGACCTTCGCGATCCAGCAACAGGAGGATAACCTAGGCTTTCTGCACTTCGTGGACCCGGAAGAGCCCGTCCTGCGATCATCCTTCATCGTCCGCTTCCCGGAGATCGAATCCGCCTTGATCGAGGTGATCTATCCCGTGCAAGCGCTCAAGGTCATCGCGCCGGAAATCCGATCGGCGATGCAGTCGACCGTCACCGCCGTCAACAGCGTTTGGCGGACGCGTTTCCACCGGGCCCTTCTCAACATCCCGATGGAAGTAACTGCGCAGCTTGCCGCGGTCGAGGTGCCGCTCAACAACCTCGCGAGCCTGGAAACGGGCAAGGTCCTGCCCCTGCAAGCAGATCTCAACCCCCAGCTTCTTGCCGATGAAGCGCCGCTTTTCGACGTTGTCCCCGGGCAGCGCGGACGCCTCGCGGCGGTGTCGCTGGAACGAAAGCTCGAATACCTGACGAGAGAGGACGCCTGAGATGACGGACGAGACCGAACACGCCGCCCCGCCGCAGGTTCAGAAGACCGCCCCCACGAGCGAAACGGGGGCGGCCACTAGGGCCAGCACAGGCGAGGTCCTCGACAACAATTCCGACGCGCCAATCCCTGATCTCGGCGTTCTGTCGCGAGTGAAGGTCAGCCTGACCGTCGAGGTTGGAAAAGCCAAGATCACTCTGGGCGACCTCCTCCGCCTCGGCGAGGGCTCGGTCCTCGAACTGGAGCGTCTTGCCGGCGACCCGCTGGAGGTTCTGGCCAATGGCCTGCCCATCGCCAAAGGCGAGGTCGTCGTCGTCGGCGAGAATTACGGCGTGCGCCTAGGAGAGATCGTGGAAGCCCGCAGCCGCGTCGAAAACGTCTAAAACTGGAGGCACATGGCACGAAACCTGCAGCAAGCAGGACAACCCCTTGCTGGAGAAATCGCGCCTTGGAGCCATTCACCCCGGAAAGACTTCTCATAATTGCGGCCTTCGTCGCCGTCCTGGTCGTCATGCTGATCCTCGTGCGCGTAAACCGCGGTACGCTCAGCTCACGCATTAAGGCGGGCCGAAGGATCGAGATTGAAAGCGCGGCGAGGGTGGGCCCGGACGCGCAGGCAACGCTTCTGAGGATAGACGGCGCGCGGGTTCTCGTGGTGTCGGGCAAACGCACAGGGATTGCCATCCACTCGCTGTCCGCCGGGGAGGACACGGCATGAGGCCTCTTCTCGCCTTACTGCTCTTCGCCCTGCCCTCTCTCGCCTCAGCGCAGCAGGGGCTGCCCGTCCTGTCGCTCGACAGCGAAACAGGCACGACCTATTCGCTGTCCTTCCAGCTTCTGGCCTTCATGACTGCGCTCACGGTCCTGCCCGGCCTCGTGCTCGGCATGACGGCCTTCACCCGCATCATCATTGTGCTATCGATCCTCCGACAGGCGCTAGGCACCATGCAGACGCCGCCCAACCAGGTGCTGATAGCGATCGCGCTCTTTCTGACGTTCTTCGTGATGCAGCCCGTGCTGACAGAGGTATATACCTCCGCCGTCGCGCCATATCTCGACGGCGCGATGCCCCCCGATCAGGCCGTGGCCGTCGCATGGGAGCATCTGTCGGCCTACATGCTGTCGAACACACGTCAAAACGACCTCCTGATGTTCTCGGAACTCAGCGGCCAGGGGCCCTTCGCCTCACCGTCGGAGATCCCGGTCTCAGTCCTCCTGCCCGCGCACATCACATCGGAGCTGAAGACCGCGTTCCAGATCGGCTTTCTCCTCTTCCTGCCCTTCCTCGTCATCGACATGGTGATCGCGTCGATCCTTATGGCGCTTGGCATGATGATGCTTTCGCCGATGATCGTATCACTCCCCTTCAAGCTGCTGCTCTTCGTGCTCGTCGATGGCTGGGCACTGACGATGGGGTCGCTCGCGTCGTCCTTTCAGGGAGTGATCTGACCATGGAATTCGACATGAACGTGGCCCAGCTTCAGATGGCCTATTGGAACATCCTGCTCACCGCCGGCCCCGTCCTTTTAGTGGCCCTTTGCGTGGGCCTTCTGATCGGGATCCTCCAGGCGGCGACGTCGATCAACGAGGCGACCCTGTCATTCGTGCCAAAAATGGGCATCGTGATCCTGACCATGGCGCTGATGTCGAGCTTTACGCTTGGCGTGCTCAGCGACTACTTCGCCGACATTTTCGATACCATCTCGACCATCAATTAGTCATGCTGGAGGCGCTTCCCACCTCAGGCCTACCGGGCCTTGCCCTGGGGGAGGTGATTGGCGTTTTTCTGCAGTTCCTCTTCGCGATGCTGCGGATCGGGTCCTTCCTGATAGCGGCGCCGCTTTTCTCCGCCCGCTTCGTGCCGCTGCAGGTGCGTATCATGATGGCCGTGTGCCTGACGCTGCCGCTTATGGTGGCGGCCCCGCTGCCCACCCTCGGCAGCCTAGAGGGCGCGCGAATTGCGATTTTCGTGTTTCGGGAGCTCGCGCTCGGGCTTGCCGCGGGTCTGCTGTTGCAGATCCTCTTCGCGGCGGCGGTCATCGCAGGCGACCGGATCGCGAACACGGCGGGCCTCGGCCTCGCCGCGCAGGTTGACCCGACGACGGGCACCCAATCCCCCATAATCGGCCAATTCTTCACGCTCTTCCTCATTGCTATATTTCTGAGCCTCGACGGCCACCTCGTGGCGATCCGCATCATTATCGGCAGCTATTCCCTGATCCCGATCACCGCACCCCTCCAGGGTGAGGCGCTGAGCGAGATGGGCCGCGACGCCGCCGGCGTCATGTTCCGAACGGCAGCGCAAATCATGATGCCGGTCGTGTCTATATTATTGATTTTAAATGCTATTATCGGCGTTATCACCCGCTCCGCCCCGCAGCTCAACATCTTCGCTTTCGGCTTCCCGCTCACGATGAGCGCGACGATCCTCCTGCTCTTTCTGACCACGACGAGCACGGGCTACGCCTTCGCGAGCCTCGTGGAGGATACGCTCACGCGCCTCGCCACCATGTTCGAGGACGCGCGCGATGGCTGAGGGACAGGACGCCCAAGAAAAAACCGAGGAGCCGACCGCCAAACGCCGGGAGGACGCGCGCCAAGAAGGGCAGATCGTCACCTCAACGGAGGTCTTTGTACTTGTAACGCTCAGTGCCGGGGCCCTGATGTTTCTGACCGGGCGCAGCTTCCTTCCGGCGGTCGCCGCGCTCTGGTCGGAGGGACTCGTGATCGGGCGCGGGGCCGATATTGAAAAGCTGATGATGCTGCGCCTGCGAGACCTCCTGATCTGGACGGCATCTGCGGGCACGGTTCTCGGCCTCCCTCCCCTTCTCGCGATCCTCGCGGCGCAGGCCAGTATCGGCGGACTCAACGTCGCCCCGAAGGCCCTAATGCCGAAGGTCGACAAGATAAATCCGCTGAGCGGCCTCAAGCGCATGTTCTCGATGAAGGCGCTCGTGGAGCTGGCGAAGGCGTCGCTGAAGGTAATCCTACTCCTCGGTGCGGGCCTCATGGCCGTGTGGCCGATGTTTGCGGAATTTGAAACGATGTCAGGCCTCAACCCAGCGGCGAGTGTGAGCATCCTCGGCACCGCCGTCGTGCGCCTTCTAGGCGGCATTCTCTGCGGCCTCCTCCTCATCGCGGCGATCGATCTAGCGTGGCAGATTCATTCGAACACCAAGCGGTTGCTCATGTCCCGGCAGGAGATGAAGGATGAGATGAAGGAGGCCGAAGGCTCCCCCGAGCAGAAGGCCGAACAGCGCAGGCGTCAGCGCGAGGCGGCGCAGCGTGCGACCGAACGCAAGGCGCTTGCCGATGTGCCGACGGCCACGGCGATCGTGACAAACCCCACCCATTTCGCGGTGGCCCTGCGCTATGATCGCGAGGCCGGTCGCGCACCAGTGATCGTCGCCATGGGCAAGGGTCCGATTGCCAAGGAGGTAATCCGGCGCGGCAGGTTGGCCTCCATCAAGACGCTGCGCGTGCCGCCGCTGAGCCGCGCGCTCTATTTCAACGGGGCCATCGGAGAGGAGATCCCGGAAGCGCTCTATACGTCCGTCGCGGTGTTCCTCGCGCATGTCTGGCGGCTCGACCAGGGCCTGCGCGACCCGATCCCCGCTATAGATCTGCCTAATGAGCTCCTCGTGGACGAATTTGGGCGCAACCAGAAAGGAAAATGAAGATGTCAGGTGACAGAAGTTCGACCGGCCAACTGATCTCCACGCTCTGTTATCTAGGCGTGGGTCTGTGGCTGGTGGGGGAAGCGATTAATGCCCCCCCTCTACAATCCGTGCTCTTCGCAGTGTCCGGGACCGCGTGCCTTCTGGGTGCGGCGCGCAACCCGATAGCGCGCCTCTTTCATGATGACGAGTAGGGCTTTGCCGAGAATTATACATGGGCAATTTCGTGGGATCGCCTAAAAGGCTCCCCGTGGGCAATTTTCATAACTTAGGCCCTTACTCCGTAAAAAAGCTCTCCAATGCGCCCCGCAAGCTGCTTTCAGAGATTGAATTCTCAAAAGTGAGCGTGATCTTGCGGCCAGCTTTTGTTATCACCACCGGCTGATCTGCGCGGCTGTGGCGAAACTCCCGCTGCTCACGGCCCTTCTTCGGTGCCGCTGGCAGGGACGCCCCGCCGCCTTGAGGCGCTTGATCACCTGCGTCCCATCCAACAGCTTGCCATGCTTCCGCTAATCCTGGAGCATCATCGCCTCATCGAGGATGAGACCCGCGGCTTACGCGCTCGTCAGAAGCGGTTTGAGGTCCCGGGCTTGCCGCTCCTTGATGTCGCAGATGGAGGCATAGGCTGCCAACACGTCCGCCGGCAGATCCACCATGGCAAGATACCGCGAGAGCCACGGCGATGACACTCCGAGCCGCGCAGCCATCGCCTTCTATTTGCCGCCGTTATAGCGCGCGATCGCGTCGGCATGATCCACCGCCCGCTCGTTGTCTGGGGTATCCTCCCGGTCGCGGCTTTTGATGTCGGCGAGGCGGAACGCTGAAGTGGTCCCACCTTTTTGGACAGTTTTGCAGCTTTTCTAAGGTGTATCGGGTTTAGGTTTCATGCTGCTTTGT
>JAKVCO010000058.1 GCA_022448245.1 Paracoccaceae bacterium | reverse complement strand
ACCATCGCCGCGCGTAGCGGCGCGAGGGCCTGTTTGTTATGGGTATGTTGGTCGGTCATGGTCGTCTTCTGCTCAAACAGCCGGGGGGGCCCGAAGGCGTAGCGTGGCTCGTCAATCACTCTGCCGCTGTGCCATAGGCCACGTTCCGCCCGCCGTAGCGACGAACGCGGATGTTGCACTGTTCGGCATGACCAACGAAGCCCTCGAGCATACAGAGCCGTGAGCCGTATTCTCCGATCATCGCCGCCGCTTCGTCCGTGACGATCTTCTGGTAGCTGTGTGTTTTGAGATACTTGCCGACCCAGAGCCCGCCGGTATAGCGCCCGGCCTTTTTGGTCGGTAGCGTGTGGTTGGTGCCGATCACCTTGTCGCCGTTCGCGACATTGGTACGCGGGCCGAGGAACAAGGCACCGTAGCTGTGCATGTTCTCCAGATACCAGTCGTCGCGGTCGGTCATGACCTGCACATGCTCGTAAGCCATTTCATTGGCGACCTGCAGCATCTCTTCGTGCGTATCGCACAGGATCACGTCGCCATAGTCGCGCCAGCTGGCCAAGGCTGTTTCAGCTGTCGGGAGGAGGTCCAGCAGGCGGTCGATTTCCGCCACCGTCGCCTCGGCCAGTTGGCGCGAGTTGGTGATCAGGCAGGCGGGCGAATTGTACCCGTGTTCTGCCTGACCCAACAGGTCGGTGGCGCAAAGCTCAGCATCCGCGGTGTCATCGGCGATGACCATGGTCTCGGTCGGTCCGGCGAACAGGTCGATGCCGACGCGCCCGTAAAGCTGGCGTTTGGCCTCGGCGACAAAGGCGTTGCCGGGTCCAACCAGCATATGCACCGGGTCGATGGATTCCGTTCCGATGGCCATGGCGCCGATGGCCTGAATGCCGCCAAGCGCGTAGATCTCATGCGCGCCGCCCAGATGCATGGCGGCAATGACGGCTGGGTTCGGCTCGCCCTTGAAGGGCGCGGTCGACGCGACAATACGGGGCACACCTGCGACGGTGGCCGTTGCCACCGACATATGCGCCGATGCGACCATCGGGAATTTCCCGGCTGGCACATAGCACCCGACCGACTGCACGGGGATATTCTTATGCCCGAGGATCACGCCAGGCAGGTTTTCGACCTCGATATCTTTCATCGAGTCCCGCTGCGCCCGGGCGAAATTCATCACTTGGGTCTGCGCGAACTTGATATCTTCCATATCGCGTGCCGACACCCTGGACATCAGCCCTTCGATCTCACCTTGTGTCAGGCGGAAGCTTTCGGGCGCATAATTGTCGAACTTCTGGCTCATCTCCCGGACTGCGGCATCGCCGCGAGACTCGATGTCTTTCAGGCCGGCTTCGACGATGCCGCGTACCTTGGTGTCGTCCTCTGCGCGGTCGGTTTCAGGTTTCGATGTCTTGATGCGTTCGATGCTCATCTCAGTGATCCTCAGTTTGCGGGTCTGGGCGGAGTCTTCTCGCCCCGGTCGAAGGCTTCCCAGCCCTCGCCGTTGAATACGTCATGTCCCAACTGGGCGAGCACATGCGGGAAATCGACCATCACCCAGTTATCGGTGATCTTGCCATTCTCGACCTTCCAGAAATCCATGTACCGGATTTGGATCCGCTTGCCGGTGGGTGCGATGCCCATGAAGGTGCCGGAGTGCGTGGCCTCCTGCCGCCCGAAGGCAGCGGCCCATTCGCCCATGTAAAGCCGGGCCTCGTCGATACAGGTCTTGTCGGAGAACGCGGCCTGGAACGGGCGCTGCCAGTTGTCCTGAAACTCCTTGAGCCCGGTCTTGGTGCCGCAGCCCTGGTTGCCCATCCAGCGGAAGCCATCGGCAAAGAACTGGCCGATATCGTCAATCCGATGGTCGTTCAGCCCGTCCACCATGCCTTCGATGACGGCACGGGTCTCTTCGGTCTTGGTCATGTCCGTGTCGCGTGACAGGACTGCTTGTTCGGGTCGAGAACCTTTCATTGCATCATCCTTTCACGGCGCCGGCGGTCAGTCCGCTGACGATCTGGCGTTGGAAGAACAGGATCAGCACGAACAGGGGCGCAGTGGCCGAGACGACGGCGGCGACGGCGTACATCACTTTGCCTTCGACCTGCGTCGTGCCCATGAAGCTGTTGATGGCCGGGATGATGGTCTCATTCTGCTCGCTCAGCAGCATCACCGTCACGGTGAAGTCATTGTAGGCGAGCAGGAAGCTGAACAGCCCCGTGGTGATGACGCCCGGCCACATGACCGGCACGATCACATGCCGGAACGCCTGAAAACGGGTGCAGCCATCGACCATGGCGCTTTCGTCCATATCCTTTGGAATGTTCTTGAAGAACGAGTGCAGCATCCAGAGCGTGAAGGGCTGATTGATGGCCACGAGCACGATGATGGTCGTGGGCAGGATGCCCCAGACGTTCCACTCGAAGAACCACAGCAGGTAGCCCGAGACGAGCGTGATATGCGGCATGGCGCGGAACACGAGCGCGGCCATCAGGATCCAGAACGCGTAGCGGAATCCGGACCGAGCCAGCGCATAACCACCAAGCGTGCCGAAGGTGAGCGAGATCACCACGGTGAAGAAGACGACGATGCCGGTGTTCTTGAAGTTGAACCAGAAAGCTTCGTCGATCCAGGCACCGCGATAGGCCTCGGTGGTGAAGGCGCTGCCGGTCTGCGCAATGGTGTTCGTGCCTCTGATCGCATTCATCCAGTCAGCCTTGGACAGGAAATCTGCCTGTACCTTGAAGCTGCCCCAGAAGGTCCAGAAAAACGGGAAGGCCGCGATAATGAGCCAGAGCAGGACAAGGCCAAAAGAGGCGATCTTGAGCGGCGTGAGGCGGGATTGTGCTGCGGTTGCCATGATCGTCTCCTCAGTGGGCTTTACGAGTAAAGTCACGCCATGTGCGGACCAGGACGGGCATCATCAGGATCACGACCAGAATGATCGTGAGCAAAGAGGTCGCGCCGGCAGAGGCATAGAGCGGATTGCCGCTTTCGCGCAGGTCGTTGAAGATGATCCAGCTCAGGGACCGTGCATGCGCCTCGGCGGAGAAACTGACGATCGGCTCGAAGACGCGGAAGTTGTCCATGATGAGCATGAGAGTCACGAAGGACACCAACGGCATCAGGTGCGGAACGGTCACCAGGATCAGGCTTTGCCATTTCGAGGCGCCGTCGATCTTTGCAGCCTCCAACGTGTCTTCAGGCACGGTTTGCAGTCCTGCGTAGAAGGTGATGAAGCTAAACGGCAGCGTGTGCCAGACTCCGTAAACCATCAGCATCGTCCACATCAGCGGGGTCGAGCCTTTGAGACTGAGCGAGGAATCATTGAAGATGTTTTGAAGTGTCGCACCGATCACGCCGTCTCCGTCGACCATCCAGAACAGGATTAGCGAACCGACCAGCGGGGTGACGAGAAACGGCAAGAGGGAAGTGAAAATCGCAACTCCCTTGAGCGCGCGTGGCAGATTATTGACGCCCACGGCGATTGCCAATCCGAGCATGAGCACGAGCGGCGTCACTATAAAGGTATAGGTCAACGTGAAGGTCAGCGCGTTATAGAACGGCAGGTTGTAGACCTCGTTCCAGAACGCTCCCATGCTGTCCGAATTCGCCCAAGCCTCGCCGATATCGGCAATCGCCAAATGCGAGCGATTGAAGTAAGTGTTCAGCCCGTTGAACCGGCCCAGCGGTTGCTCTTCGCGGAGCTTCTCGGTGGCTTCAAGATCGATTGAGGTGGTCGGCGTGCACCCGAAGGGGCCGCAGCTTTCTGAGACCACCTGCACTTGTTCATGAGCGACGAACAGGGATTGCACGAAAACCGAGACGATGGGCAATGCGATGAAGAGGATCATCGCCGAGAGCGTCGGCAGTATGAACCAAAAAAAGGTGCGATGCTTCATGGCGTATGTTCCGGTTGATGCGTGGCAAGAAGGATGGGAGGGGCGAAGGGCGCCCCTCCCATGAAGCACTTACTGAAGGAAACCCGCTTCCTTGGCGGCCGTGATGTAGGCAGCCTCGACATCAGCGAGAGCCTTCTCGGCGCTCTCATCACCTTTGAGAAAGTCAGCTAGTTCCGACCCGAGCGCATTGTGCATCAGCCCGATCTGCGGAATCATTGGGTAGGGCATTGCACCACCTTGCGCAGTGGCGGAGACACCTGCCGCTGCGGGCCCTGGCGTGAAGCCGTCCAGCAGCCAGACCGCGTCATCGTTGTTCGCCGCGACCATATCCGCGTTCATTGCGCTGGCCAGCGCGGCAAAGGTGGCTTCTGCCTCTGCGTCGGAGACGTTGGATGAGATGGTGAAGCCATCCCACCACAGGGTCGCGCCGGGCACGCCGCCGGGTTCTACCGAAGGCGCCGCGGACAGAACCGTGTTGGAGGTGATCTCCTTGGTCGAGCCCTCATCGTCAAGGATCGGCGCCCCGCGCGAACCCCACATGATCCCCAATGCCGCCTGCCCGGCTTCCCAAAGGCCCTGGGTCTCGTTGGAGGCTTGGGTGAGGTGGTCGGGATGCGCGTATTCGACAAGCCTCTTTAGCGTATTCAATGCGGCAATGCCCTCGGGGCTGTTGATCGCTGGCTCAGCCGTGCCGGGTTTGAAGAATTCACCACCATGAGCCATGAACACGAGGTTGAAGGATTCACCCACGTTCCAGCCGGTTTTCATGTTCATCACAATGGGGTGTTCCATGATCCCAGCCGCACGGATCGCTTCCGCGGCCGCGATAACTTCGTCATAGGTTGCGGGGACCGTGTCGATACCGGCCTCGGCAAGGATGTCTGTGCGCGAAAAGAGATGCTGCGAGTTGGCCATGAAGGCCACTGCCATGATGTTTCCGTCAAGGGTGATCATCAGGTTTTGCGGCAGGTTCTGGCCGTATTTCTCAACCAGATCGTTCAGCGGGCGGACCAGACCATCGTTCATCAGCTGCGTGAGGGTCGAGTTCGCGACAATCACGGACGTATATTCCGCCGGGTTCGGCGTCAGCGCGGCGTTCATGATCTGGCGCGCCTCGGTCGTGTGGTTGCGGGTGAACTCAGCGGCCCGTCCGGCACAGTTCTTTTCCGCGTCATCAGCCACCGCGTGGATCGCCGGAAAGTCGGAGGCGAGGATACGGATGCTCTGGCCTTCGGGGCCGCACATAACGCCATGGCCTTCGGCATAGGCTGCGGTGGACATCAGGCCGGCAACCAGGCCGGTGATGGCGATATTCTTTAAAAACATGTCATTCTCCCTGTGTTTCTGTTGGACTGGATGCACCTTGCAATCACGCATCCACTGATTGCCTCCGGGCTCCGGAGGAGAAAAAGAAGTCAGGCTCCGATTCGCTGACCGGTCTGGCCGTCGAATAGATGGCAGAGATCGGTTGGCACGTGGATCGAGACCATGTCGTCGATTTCTGCGCGGAAAGCCTTGTCCGCACGCACGCTGACCAGAGTCTTGCCCAGACGGACGGTGACCATCGTGGCGTCGCCAAGAAGCTCCAGCGTGTAAATTGGCGCGTTGATCTCACCGCCGCTTTCGACGACTTGCGCGTCCTCCGCACGAAAGCCCAGCGTGATCTTGCCGTCCGGGGCAGAAAGCCCGTCGATGCGGGTTTCCGGCGCGGTAAAGACGCCAGATGCCCCCGCGCCGTCGATCAGGTTCATCGCCGGCGAACCAATGAAGCTGGCGACAAAGGTGTTGGCTGGACGGTCATAGATCTCGGTCGGGCTGCCCACCTGTTGAACCACGCCCTTTTCCATCACGACCACACGATCGGCGAGCGTCATCGCCTCGATTTGGTCGTGAGTGACATAGATCGTGGTAACCTTGAGCTCGTGGGACAGGTTCTTGATCTGCGCCCGGGTAGACACCCGCAGCTTCGCGTCGAGGTTCGACAGCGGTTCGTCCATTAGAAATACGTTGGGTTCCCGCACGATGGCGCGGGCCAGCGCCACGCGTTGACGCTGACCGCCGGATAGCTCGGCGGGACGACGATGGAGAAATTCGTCCAGTTCCACCATTGCGCTGGCACGACGCACTTTCTCGTCGTGCGTCGACGGATCAATGCCCCGCACCTTCAGCGGAAAGCGGATGTTCTCATAGACGTTGAGGTTGGGATAAAGCGCATAGCTCTGGAACACCATCGCTACGTCGCGGTCCTTTGGTTCCAGATCGTTGACCTTGCGATCGCCAATCCAGATTTCGCCATCCGAGGGATCTTCCAGACCTGCGATCATCCGCATAGTCGTCGTCTTGCCGCAGCCTGACGGCCCGAGCAACACCAAGAATTCCCGGTCTGCGATCGTCAGGTCGAAATCGTCGACGCCAACGAAGCTGCCCCACCGTTTGCAGACATTGCGAAGTTGTATCTCAGCCATGCGGTGCCTCCCGAGTGTGGCTCTTCACGCTTTGCATGCGCTTGCAAAGAGGCTAGACGAAACCCTTTATTCAGTATAATGAAATCGTTCTATGGCAGATATAACAAACATTAATTTAAGATTGATCGACACGACCGTCCTGTTGATCTTCCTCGGCCTCATGCGTCATCGCAAAGCAACGGACGTTGCCCGCGAGATGGGTTTGACCCAACCGGCGGTCAGCCATGCCCTGAAACGTCTTCGCACGCTCTATGAGGATCCGCTCTTTCTGCGTCGCGCGCACGGGTTGGAGCCGACATCGCTGGCGCATGAGCTGGAACCCAAGATTCGCAGAATCGTACGAATCCTTTCAGAGACGCTCGAAGATCCGGAAGAATTCGATCCGCATTCCACGGCGACCGACCTCAGGATCGGGGCATTCGATTACGAACTGACGACAGTGATACCGAAGCTTGTTATCGAAATGCGCACTATCAGCCCGAACATCGATGTCCATGCCTACCCTCTGGTCTACAGTGAGGCCCTTGACGCACTTGTGCAGGGACGGCTCGACCTTGCCATTGGATACTTTGATATTCCGCCAAGAAACGACGCGACATTTGTCGTCGAGGATCTCTATTCGGAGAACTACGTTCTGGCCGGCCGTCGCGGCCACCCCCTGTTGACTGCAAACCCGACGCTTGAAGACATGGCGCAAGCAGATCACCTGCTCGTCTCACCTCATGGTCTGATCCGAAATCGGGTGGACGAAGCGCTCCGAATGCAAGGCTACAAGAGAAACATCCGCACGATTGTTCCGTCGCTCTTTTCGGCGCTCTCGATCATCGAGAACTCAGATCTTGTCATCACCTTACCCGAGCGTGTCGCCCAAAGTAACGACCAACCTTTTGAAATCACCCACAAGCCGTTGCCGATAAAGGTGGGCGATTTTCAGTTGCAGGCTGTTCGACATGCGCGAGATGCCAATAGCCCGCTCCACATATGGTTACTTGAAAACTTGCACCGCATAGTGTCCCGCTAGGTGTTCGGAATTGCCACCCAAACGGACCTTTCCAACCGCCTGATCATGACGTCAGGCCACCTGACAAATGACGCCACCTTGACGGACGTGACCAAACCTTCGTCGGGAAATTTGCTGGACATGCAAGTGTCAGATTGACAAGTACGCATGCTGTAAACAAGAGACTAACTCAGGATGCAGCTGTGAACTTTCAGGAAGAAAAACAAACAATTTTAGGCCTTTACGCTGCATTGGAGGGTTCCACTCCGGATCGAATCGGATCGCTTCTTTCAAAAGCAATGGCACCCGACGCGCTGTGGCGCGGGTTCCACCCATTTGGCGAATTGACCGGGCCGGACGCTGTGGCAGAGCATTTCTGGGCACCCCTGCGCCAGTCGCTGACGCGGCTGCAACGGCGGCAGGATATCTTCTTTGCCGGGCGCAACGAATTGGACGGGTTTACAGGCACCTGGGTGGTGTCGATGGGCCATTTGATGGGCCTCTTTGACCGGCC
>JAKVCO010000057.1 GCA_022448245.1 Paracoccaceae bacterium | reverse complement strand
GCGACGAGGCACCCGATTGGGCCGTCCGCGCTAGTCACCTCGTTCAGCTGACCAGAACGTATGGGCAGGTTTCGGAACACGCGATCAAGAGACTTCGCGCGGCCGCCTACCAAACGGCGCATCGCGTCGTTCATGAAGAGGATCGCACCACTCCCGCTCACCGTCATCATCGGCAGGCTCAGGCTTTGGGCCCCTGTAGCCTGACCGGAACGGTCAACGAGATCCTCAAGACGCCACATGAAGCTGTCGCGTGAGAGCGCATGCACGGCGAGGCGCACATGCCCCCGCCGGGTAACGATGTCATCGCGGGCCGCCCCCAATGCCAGCGCCTTGGTCTGAAGTCGAAAGAGGATCGGCGCCGGATTTGCAAAAAGGTCCGAGAAACACTCAGACAGCGTGCCCGTCTCAGACACTTTCAGCCGATCATCGGCGGCGCGGTTGCGTGTCAGAAGCGCCCCTGAGGCATCCGACAAAAGGCTCGGCGATGAGTCGTTCTCCACAAATCCAGCCACAGCGGTAATCATCATCCGCTGGCGCCATTCGTACCAATAAGCCAAGCCCTTGATCGCCCCCGCCAGCACGGCCAGGCACGTTCCGCCGAGCAGAATGCCTAAAGAAAGCCCGCTGAATTCAATGAAAAGACTGCCGCCCGCGACCAAGACACCCAACGCCGCAACGATGGTTGCTTGTGGCCCTAGACGCCGCACGAGCCTGTAAAGACCTGTTTTTTTCTTCAACGGTGTTGGCACGCTATGCCCCTGCCCAGATTCGATTTGAATCCAAAAAAACGCGGAAACTATTAAGGGTAGCTTAAGCGCAAAGTGCAATTCCACCAAGGGTTGAACAATGATCAGCCCATGCGCGGGTTAACCAACTACTGAAATGTGGCAACGAAAAAGCCGTCGCAGCCCTCCAATGGCGTGTAGGAGCGCGTCCAAAGCAGCTCCATCTCCTGCGCGATGCAATCGCTTTGTGCTTTGTTTTCAGAGCCTAAGAGAGAGCAGGTCATGTAGACAAGCCGACCACCCGGAGCGAGGTGCGCGCGGGCCTTGGAGACGATCGAACGCTGGAGTTCAACGAATGTTTCAACGTCCTCAGGGGTGAGCCGCCATTTACCATCAATAACGCGCCTGAACGCGCCCGTCCCCGTGCACGGCACATCGCAAAGCACGAGGTCGAATTTTCGGCCCTCAAGATCCGTTGCAACCTCGATGTTAGCCCCCGCCCGGCGCGCGCGTAAAGGCAGGTCCTTCATCCGCTGGGGGTTAGCGTCGTGGGCGGTCACCTGCGCGCCCCTTACCGCGAGAGCAAGGCTCTTCCCGCCACCGCCCGCGCAGAAATCCAGAACCGTCATACCCGCTGTGACCTCCATCTCCGCCAGAGCGCGTTGCGGCCCAAGGTCCTGCAATTCAACGGCGCCCTTGGACAGCAGCTCGTGCTGGGCCAATTGGCGGGTCGCTTTTTCAACTTTGATGGCGGAGGGCAGGTCAGGATCGCTCTCAGGCTCAAATCCTGCCTTTGTGAGCGTCCGCAGCACTGCTGCGGGCTGAGCCTTCAACCCGTTAACCCGGAGCCATACGGGCGCGCGGTGGCGTAGTGCCTCCGCAATCGCAGCTGCGTTTTCGCCGTGTTCCGCTTTGAGCGTTTCCCACATCCAGGGTTGAAGATCGGCCTGCTCACCTGCGTCTAGGTCTTGCCACGCGCGAACCTCTGGATCGCTCTCGGACAGCTCGGGGGCGTAGCGATCAGCGTGGAAAACAGACGCCTCTTCAATGCCTTGCTGGGCTAAGTAGCCGCGTACGAGGCCGCGGCCGGTCAAGCTTCCCCCCATCGCGGCGCAAGACCTGCGACGGCGCTCGATCGAGAACACGATATCCCGAATTGCCGCACGATCTTTGGAGCCTGCAAACCGGTGGCCGCGAGTCCATGCCAGGCAGGCAGGCTCGGCCGACGTGCCTCCCAGCACTTCGTCGAGAATGTCAATTGCGGCAGCGTATCTGGCGGCTGGGGTCACATGAACCTCCCGACCTAATGCCCTTACATCATGCGATAATTTGGGCTCTCGCGGGTGATCTGTACGTCGTGCACATGGCTTTCCTTCAGGCCAGCGCCGGTGATCCGGACGAAGCTGCAGTTCGTGCGCATTTTGTCCACGGTTGCGGAACCTGTGTAGCCCATGGCCGCTCGGAGGCCGCCCACGAGCTGATGCACCACTGCGGAAGCTGAGCCCTTGTAGGCCACCTGGCCCTCGATCCCCTCTGGTACGAGCTTGTCGGAGGCTGCGTCCTTCTGGAAATAGCGGTCTGCAGAGCCCCGCGCCATGGCGCCAAGTGAACCCATGCCGCGGTAGCTTTTGAAGCTACGCCCTTGATAAAGAATGACTTCGCCCGGGCTTTCGTCGGTGCCTGCGATCATGGAGCCGACCATGGCGCAAGACGCGCCCGCGGCGATTGCCTTGGCAAAGTCACCAGAGAATTTGATGCCACCGTCCGCAATAACCGGCACCTCGCCTGCTGCAGCGGCGCAATCCATGATCGCGGTGAGCTGCGGGACACCCACACCCGCAACCATGCGCGTTGTGCAGATGGAGCCGGGGCCAATGCCTACCTTCACGGCGTCTGCGCCCGCATCGATCAGCGCGCGCGTCGCCTCGCCCGTGGCAACATTGCCTGCAACGACTTGGACTTCGTTCGACAAGCCCTTGGCGCGCTTGACGGCTTCTGCCACACCTGCCGAGTGTCCATGGGCGGTGTCGATGACAATCATGTCGACGCCGGCATCGACGAGCATCCCAGAGCGTTCATAGCCCGCGTCGCCCACCGTGGTGGCCGCTGCCACCCGCAAGCGCCCTAGATTATCCTTGCACGCGGTCGGGTTCAGTACTGCTTGTTCGGTGTCCTTCAACGTCAGAAGCCCCGTCAGCGCCCCCGAGGCGTCCGTGACTAGAAGCTTTTCAATCCGGCGGGCTTTCATGAGGGAGATGGCTTCCTCGCGGTCCGCAGGCTCTTTGAGGATCGCGAGGTCATCAGAGGTCATCATGACCGACACCGGCGTGTCATCTGCAGCCGCGAAACGCATGTCGCGATTGGTGACGATCCCCACGACGCGGCGTTGTTCGTCGACCACGGGGAAGCCTGTGAAGCCATATCTCTCCGTCAGGGCCTTTGCATCGGCCTTGGTCTGGTTCGGGCTCAGCGTCACGGGATTGTAGACGATCCCGCTCTCAAAACGCTTCACGCGGCGAACTTCGCGGGCCTGCTCCTCGATGGAGAGGTTGCGGTGAATAACGCCCATGCCACCCGCTTGGGCCATGGCGATGGCCATGCGCGCCTCGGTCACGGTGTCCATGGCGGAGCTAAGAAGCGGGATGTTCAGCGCGATCGATTTGGTGACGCGCGTGCGGGTATCTGCGGTCGAGGGCAAAACCTCAGACGCGCCGGGCACGAGCAGAACATCATCGAATGTGAGAGCCTCGCGAATCTCCATGGGGTACCTCCAGATGGGAGCCTCGGTTGGCGCTTCGCTTTCTCACGAAATGGCGGCAATGGGAAGGCCTTGGGCGCAAGATGTTGCGCTTTGAGCCAAATCAGGCGCCCTGCCCGGCTGCTTCCTGAAGCCGCTTTGGAAAACGACGGATTGCAGGGCCTGCGTGACGGTCTTGAACATCATTATGACGGGTTTGAATTGGTGCCCGCTTTGCAGGCCACCTATCTTCCAGCGCAAAGAGGGAGAGCTTCATGTCATCAGACCCGCTCGTCGTTTTCACGCCGTCCGGAAAACGGGGTCATTTCCCCGTGGGCACGCCGATTTTGACGGCGGCGCGCCAGTTGGGCGTGGACCTCGATAGTGTCTGCGGCGGCCGCGGTATTTGTGCGAAGTGTCAGGTGCAGCCGATGGTGGGTGAATTCCCAAAGCACGGCGTCACCGTCGACGAACATGCCATGAGCCCGTGGAACCTCGTAGAGGAACGCTACAAGCAAAAGCGCGGGATGCTCGACGGGCGCCGTCTGGGGTGTCAGGTCACGGTGCAAGGGGACGTGGTCATTGACGTCCCCGCCGACAGTCAGGTGCACAAGCAGGTCGTCCGCAAGCGCGCTGAGATGCGCGACATCACACTGAACCCGGCGGCCAAGCTCTACTACGTCGAAGTGGAAGAGCCCGACATGCACGACCCCTCCGGCGATTTGGAGCGCCTGAAGGCGGCGCTGAAGGATCAATGGGGGCTGGAGCAGGTGGTCGCCGACCTCCACATCCTACAAAGCCTGCAACCCATTCTGCGCAAGGGTGGCTGGAAGGTCACCTGTGCGATCCATCTGGGCGACGAAGAGAACGCACCGCGTATCATGCAGGTGTGGCCGGGTTTCTACGAAGGCTCGCTCTACGGCGTGGCCGTCGATCTGGGCTCTACAACCATTGCCGCGCATTTATGCGATCTGGCCACAGGCGAAATCATCGCCTCGAGCGGCCTGATGAACCCGCAGATCCGCTTTGGTGAGGATCTGATGAGCCGCGTCTCCTACGCGATGATGAATGAAAACGGCGATCAAGAGATGACGCAGGCCGTGCGTGAAGGGATGAACGCCCTCCTCACGCAGCTCGCTACCGAAGCCGAGATCGACAAGAAGCTGATCGTCGATATCGTCATCGTCTGTAACCCGGTGATGCACCACCTCTTCCTCGGGATTGATCCGTTCGAGCTCGGTCAGGCGCCGTTTGCCTTGGCGACATCTGATGCGCTGCGCTTGAGGGCGCGCGATCTGCAGCTCGCCATCCATCACTCGGCGCGCGTCTACTTCCTGCCCTGCATCGCGGGCCACGTGGGTGCAGATGCCGCCGCTGTGGCGCTGAGCGAGACCCCGAATGAGAGCGAAGACCTCGTCCTCGTCGTGGACGTGGGCACGAATGCGGAAATCCTGCTGGGCAATACCGAGCGGGTGCTAGCATGCTCCTCCCCCACGGGGCCGGCTTTTGAGGGCGCCCAGATCACCAGCGGCCAGCGCGCCGCACCTGGCGCCATCGAGCGGGTCGAGATCAACCCTGAGACGAAAGAACCGCGCTTCCGTGTGATCGGCAGCGATTTGTGGTCTGACGAGCCGGGCTTTGAAGAGGCGACGGCCGCCACGGGCGTCACTGGCATCTGCGGCTCCGGCATTATCGAAGCCATTGCCGAAATGCGGATCGCAGGCATCGTCGACCAAGGCGGCCTGATCGGATCGCCTGAGCAGGTGGGCACGCCGCGCTGCGAAGCCGACGGTCGTACTTATGCCTACCTCCTTCACGACGGCAGCGCGGACGGTGGCCCGCGCATCACGGTAACCAACCCCGACATCCGCGCCATCCAGATGGCCAAGGCCGCGCTCTATTCCGGGGCGCGCCTGCTGATGGACAAGATGGAAGTCAACACCGTGGATCGCGTGGTTTTGGCGGGCGCCTTTGGCGCGCATATCTCGGCCAAGCACGCCATGGTGCTTGGCATGATCCCCGATGCGCCCCTTGATAAGGTCACGAGCGCCGGCAACGCGGCTGGTACTGGTGCACGTATTGCGCTCCTCAACCGCGAGAAGCGGGCAGAGATCGAAACAACAGTACGCAACATCCACAAGATCGAGACGGCGATTGAGCCGCGCTTTCAGGAGCATTTTGTGAATGCCTCGGCGATGCCAAACAGCTCCGACCCGTTCCCGATCCTGAAGTCGATTGTCGATCTGCCGGATGTGAGCTTCAACGCGGGCGCGGATACTGGCGGCGGTGGTGGCCGCAGACGGCGCCGCCGCGCCTAGTGCTATTTCGCGATCCTCAAGACCTTATTTGTGGCCCCATTTCGGTGGCTTCATCTTTAGCGCGAGTGCCTCCCGGGGCCCCTCATCTTTGGTGCTTAAAAAGTGGGCGAATGCGCGCTAATCTTGCTCTTTAGTGGGGGCGGATGCTTGCGTCCTCAACCGATTGAAGCATTACTTTGTGGCGGTCCAACACACTGGGGAAGCGAACATGCTAAAACAACTCATCACGGCAGCCGCGCTCGTCGCAGGCTCCCAGGTCGCTGCGGGCGGCCACGCCACCGACCTCAACTTTGCGCTCGACTGGAAATTCGAAGGCCCGTCCGCGCCCTATTTCAAAGCCATCGACGAAGGCTTCTTTGAAGAAGCTGGCCTCGCGGTTGAGATCTCTGCCGGTCAGGGCTCCCTAGACGCCATTCCGAAAGTTGCCACCGGCGCTTTCCCGATTGGCTTTGCGGACATCAACAGCCTGATCAAGTTCCTCGACCAGAACCCCGGCGCGCCTGTGACGGCCGTCATGATGGTCTATGACAAGCCGCCCTTCGCGGTCGTCGGCCGCAAGTCGCTGGGCGTGGAAGTGCCTGCGGACCTCGAAGGCAAAGTGCTCGGTGCACCGCCCCCCGATGGCGCATGGGCTCAGTTCCCGGCGTTTGCTTCGGCCAACGGCCTGAACGTCGACGCCATCACGGTGGAGCCTGTGGGCTTCCCAACGCGTGAGCCAATGCTCGCAGAAGGCAACGTGGCCGCGATCACCGGCTTCAGCTTCTCAAGCTACCTGAACCTCGTGCGTCTCGGCGTGCCGGAGGACGATATCTCCACCATCCTGATGGCGGATTACGGCCTCAACCTCTACGGCAACGCGATCATCGTGAACACCGAGTTCGCCGCTGAGAATGGTGAGCTCGTCACGGGCTTCCTCGGCGCTGTCGCCAAGGGCTGGGCCTCTGCAATCGCTGATCCAGCCGCTGCTGTGGACTCCCTCATCGAGCGTAACCCTGCCGCGGACGCCGCTCTTGAGACGCGTCGCCTGCAGCTTTCCATCGATGCCAACGTCGCCACCGACTACGCGATGGCAAACGGCATGGGCGGTATCGACGATGCGCGCTTCGCAGCCGCCATTGAGCAGCTGAAGGAGACCTATGAGTTCCAGAACGATCCGACGCCGGACCTCTACTTCGATGCTTCCTTCCTGCCGTCCGCCGAAATGCGGATGCTGAAGTAACCACTTGCAGGGCCCCGGATTTCGGGGCCCTCTTGCACCACCATGACAAACCTCATCGACATCAAAGGCGTCACGCACGCCTATGCGACGAAGGCCGGGCCCCTGCCCGTCCTCGACAATCTCAATATCTCGGTGCCCGAGGGCGAATTTTGCGCGGTCGTGGGCCCATCAGGCTGCGGTAAGTCCACGCTGACGCGTCTTGTGGCGGGGCTTATGAAGCCTGATGAGGGCGAGGTTTGGCTCCATGGCGAACGTGTCACTTCCCCCCGTTCCACGGTGGGTATGGCGTTCCAGAACCCGGTTCTGCTGGAGTGGCGGACGATCCTCGACAACGTGATCCTGCCGCTCGAAATCGTGCCCAACAAGATGAACCGCGCCCAGAAGGAGGAGCGCGCGCGCGAACTCCTCACGCTCGTGGGGCTTGATGGATTTGAAGACAAACGCCCCTCTGAGCTCTCAGGTGGGATGCGCCAGCGCGCGTCGCTCTGCCGCGCGATCGTGCACAAGCCCGAAGTGCTGATCATGGATGAACCCTTCGGCGCGCTCGACGCGTTCACGCGCGAGGATCTCTGGCAGACGATGCACGCGCTCCGCGCGGAGGAGCCGTTCACCGGCGTCCTCATCACCCATGACCTGCGCGAGTCCATCTACCTCGCCGATGAGGTCATCGTGCTCTCTGGCCGTCCCGCGACGACGCAGTACCGCATGGATACGCGCTTGGGCGGACGCACCGACATCGACATGCTTTACACGCCCGAAGTGGGCAAAATGCTCTACGATCTCCGCGATCAGATCGAGATCGCTCAGGGCCGCAAAGTTGTTGAGACTGCGGAATGAAGAACAAGGCAAGCGGTGCTCTCTTTTTCTGCGCGACTGTATGCTTGGGTTTATTCTTTGAAATGAGAGAGCAGTGGTCGTGGGGAAGTTTGTTGACCGCCACAGTTGTGGTGGGAGTAGTTGGACTGTCTGTTTTGCTGCCAGATGATGAAGGAAATTAAATGAATGATACGCTCCGAGCTTGGCTCGTGCCGTCCTTCGCCATCTTAATCTTCCTGGCTCTGTGGGAGCTTTTGGTCTGGGCCAACGGCTGGCCGAACTACAAGATGGCGTCGCCCTCCGACATCGGCCCGGCCTTCGTGAAGTACTGGCCCCTTTTCGTGGAATACACCTGGGACACGCTCTGGCGCACCGTGGTGGGCCTTATCGTGGCTGTCATTGTCGGCACCGGCATCGGCGTCATCATGGGTTTCTCGCGCACCATGCGTGACGCGCTCTACCCGCTGCTCGTGGGCTTCAACGCGGTCCCTAAAGCCACGGTCGTCCCGGTCATCGCGCTCCTCTTTGTGGGCCAGCACGATTTCAACACGATCCTCATCGCCTTCATGATCTCCTTCTTCCCGATCGCGGTGGCCGTCTCCATCGGCCTTTCCACGCTGGAGCCTGAATACCGAGACATCCTGAAATCGCTCGGCGCGTCAAACCTCACGATCTTCTGGAAGATCGCGCTACCAAAGACGCTGCCAGAGTTCTTCGGCGCTCTGAAAGTCGCCGTCACGCTCGCCTTCATCGGCACGAACCTGATGGAGATCGTGGAGCCCCACGGCCGCGGCCTCGGCCACCTCTTCGATTCAGGTAAGATCAACGCGGATTACCCGCTGATGTTCGCCGTCCTGATCGCGCTGGCGGCGCTGGGTATCCTGCTCTTCTACGTCGTGGTCGTGCTTGAGAAGATCTTCGCAGGTTGGGCTGAGAGATCGCAGACCTACTGAGACGACCCCGACGATGGCTCCGTGTTGGGTCGACTTCAGGCGTTGGGTTTTCGGTGTCGGACCCGCTCTCCGTTCCAGAAGTGCTGACTTCTTCCTCTTCCCATGAACCGCCTTCCTCGTTTGGCAGCTCCTTCAAGATGAGTTTGAAATAGCTCAATCGCATCTGCGCCGTGGAGGCTTTGGGCCCATCGCCGTCGGTTTTCAGGTTCCAGCTTAGACCGACGTCTGCCTGGCCCTTTGTAACTTGAACCTTTCCAATGCGGCGCGCAGGGCCCTTCTTGATGGGGATTTACTTGTGGAGGCCCTCATTGAGGGTCGCGATGCTCTCCGTGCGCAGAGAGTTGAAGCTGGCCTTGCAGTAAAAGTTAGCAATCTCGTGTTCGGCGTCCGTATCCTCGGTAAGGGTCCAGCCCCCGACTTCGACTTCGATATACAGGCGCCGGATGCCTGACGCGTCGACGTCGATCTCGGTCACCGGCACCTTGAGCAATACATCGATTGAATCGCGGGCATCCTTTTGAAATCGCGAGGAGCGTGTCGATGGCAGCGGCGCCTACACCCTTTGCCGCGACCATGCCGCCTGCGAGACTGGTTCCCAGCGCCGTGATCCCGTCGGTGGCCGCTTGATCCAACAGCTCCTTTACCTTTAGCGCGTCCGCATTTCGCGCGACTGCCATGACGGTCTGAGGCTGGAACGTAATCGAAACCATTCGTTGGTCCGGGTTGACGGTGACCATGTCTCCAACGCGATCAGCGCGTCATCATCTCCGGCGCGGATATCGGCAACGATTCCCTGTAAAACTGACTTGTTTTGCGAAATAATACCCAATCGCTTCATGCGCATGGCGAGCCCTCCCATCTGTCATCTCGAAACGCAGCGGCCCCTAAATGCGCATGAGGCGCAGATTTAAGGTTATCAGCGCTTCGCTGAAATCACCAAATCGAGGGTGTATTGAGACGTTGACCCCCTGAGCATTGGGGCGTATCTCGCCAACTCAGCGCGGGTATGGTGAAAAGGTATCACGCGAGCTTCCCAAGCTTAAGTTACGGGTTCGATTCCCGTTACCCGCTCCAAGTCTTCCATGCAGATCCGCCCTAAATGCACGGCCCTTCCCGCGCCTCAGCGATGTCAGTCCGGTTTCTCAGCAAGCAGCCGTTCCCAGACGATTTGAGCTGTGTCGCCCGGACGCCTAACCGCATGAAACTCGGAAATGATTGAGTGCACTTCCGGCTGAAGCGGCACAAGCGCTCCCGAGGCCACCCAAGGGCTGGCGTAGTGATCGGGGAGCAATCCGGCGTGGCTTCCGCTGAGCGCAAGATAAGCGGTAAGTTCGATGCCATCCTGCGCCACGCCTCCGGAACGATCTAGGGCTCAGGACCCATTGATTTCCGCGTCGTGGCGAGATTCACGGTTCGAAAACGAGCGGTGACCATGTCTGATCTTTTCTGGTTGACAGATGCGCAGATGGCGCGTTTTGAGCCCTTCTCTCCAAAGTCACACGGCAAGCCCCGCGTTCACTGCCCGGCAGGGCATTCCGTCGCAATGTCCCGAGAGGGATGATCGGCGTGTGTTGAGTGGGATTATCTTCATCAATCGCAACGGCTTGCGTTGGCGCGACGCGCCTGCCGCCTATGGTCCGCATAA
>JAKVCO010000056.1 GCA_022448245.1 Paracoccaceae bacterium | reverse complement strand
GTCCTAGGTGTCGCCACCCGAAGACGTCCCGCCGTCGGCTTTGATCGTCAGTGTGAAATCGAGCGCCGACTGGAGCACATTCTGCCAAGTCAGAAGCAGATCGAAGCCATCCTCGCCGAAGTCCATCGTCCAGCCGTCCTTGTAGCTGGGAGCGCCCACGTTGGTCACAGAGCCCCAGAACGTGAAGTCCCTAGGGTCTGGACTCATTGAATTTCACAGCCAGTAGATGACGATGGCAGCTAGTGCGATGGCTGAGAGGAAGACTTTGGGACAGCGGTCGTATCGCGTCGCCACACGCCGCCAGTCCTTGAGCCTGCCGAACATGATCTCGATCCGGTTGCGCCGTTTGTAGCGACGCTTGTCGTACTTGATCGGCTTCTTCCGTTGTTTTCGACCCGGGATGCAGGCACGTATCCCTTTGTCTTTCAACGCTTCTCTGAACCAATCGGCGTCATATCCACGGTCGCCGAGCAGCCAGTCGACATCTGGTAAGCTGCTCAGTAACGCGCGTGCCCCGAAATAATCGCTGAGCTGACCGGCGGTGACGAACAGGTTGAGCGATCGGCCTTGGCTGTCGCAGATGGCGTGCAGCTTGGTGTTCATGCCGCCTTTGGTTCGGCCCCTCTCGGGACAATTCCTTCGGAAATACCCTGCCGGCAGTGAACGCGTGGCTTGCCGTGGGACTTTGGGAAAAAGGGTTCAAGACGCACCATCTGGGCGTCGCTCAACCAGAAAAGATCAGACATATACACCGCTCATTTTTACAGCGGTGCATCATGCAGCCCGGTGGAAATCAATGGGTCCTGACCCTAGCAGAACGGGTTAATCAGTAGGAGACCACTAGTCCTTCCAGCCCGGAAACTCAGCCAAATCGGATCCAGAAATACAAGCTGAACCGAGCCCAGCAGGCTCATCAAAAAACTGTGCGGAGAGCCTATTTCCCACCGCTTACAGATACTTGTCAGGAATTATTTGCACAAGTTAATAATCTTGACAAAAATACTACAGTAAAGCACATCAAACGCCATAAGAGTCGTAGCCCGCTCGTGCCAGCTACCCGACCGCGGAAATCGGGGCTCTGACATAAGCGAGGAAACAGATGAAACAAACGACATGCGTGTCGGCCCTTATGGCCGGCCTGATGGCCGTTCCCGGACATGCCCAAGAGGTAATCGGAAATGGCGAGTTTATTGGGACAGTAACCATCGGCGAAAGCCGCCGCGGCGTGCAGACGGATACAGCTTCTTCCGTCACCGTGATCGATCAGGAGGAGATTGAAGCGCGTCAAGCGACGACTCTAACCGACTTGCTGGAGACGGTACCGAACGTGAACTTAGTGAACGGAAATACGCCCCAAGGTGGGGCTGTCTCGATCCGAGGACTGGGATCGCAAGCGGGCGTATACGGCACGGACGGCAAGATTTCCGTCGTGGTTGACGGCATCGCGAGTGGCGCGGAGGAAATCTACCGCAACGGCTCGATGCTCGCGCTTGAACCGGAGCTCTTCAAAAAGCTGACTGTCACGCGCGGCCCCTCTGACGGCTTCCGCTACTCCAGCGGCGCCATCGGCGGCACGATCGAGGCCGAATCGAAGGATGCGTCCGATTTTCTCTCAGACGGCCAAACAACGGCGCTGCGTCAGAAGCTGAGCTATGAGACGAATTCGGACTCCGTTCTCACCAGCACGATCTTTGCGCTGGCCCCTACAGCGAATACCGAGATCTTGGCGTTCTACGGCAGCCGCGAAGCCGAGGGTTTTGCCGATGGTGATGGCAACGTGGATGACGACACCGCGTTCGATCAAACGGCTTTCATGCTTAAAGGCACCTACCGCCTCAACAGCGAAAGCTCCTTCACGGCAGCGCTCCTGAACAGCGAAGTTCCTCAATTCGACGTGCCTTACGACGTGGTGAATACCACGACAGGCTTTGCGAACGTCGACCGCCTGATCGAAGATGAGACGGCCTACATCGAATACAACTTCGCTCCTGCCGACAATCAGCTGATCAACGTCACCGCCCGACTTCAGTTCAAGGAAGAGGTCAACACCGTTGACCCCGTCGATCCGGCAGAGACGAACACGCTTTACCAAGGCAATCACACCACTGAGTCGGTGTCCTTCCTCTTGAGCAATGAATCCGTATTCACGACCGGCAATATCGATCACGTGCTGACGGCTGGGCTTGAGATCAAGAGCCGCGAAAGATCGTCGGTGACCGATAGCGGCGTGAACGACGCCTCGGCCCCTGGTGGGGTTGTGGATTCTCAGGCTGTCTATATCGTCAACGAGATGAGCTTCGGCAACCGCCTGACGCTGATACCTCAAGTCCGCTACGAGACGCAGGACCTGACCGGCGAAAACAACCCGGCGACCACGGCCTTTGGCTCTCCCATCGCGCCTAACGGGCAGAAGTTCAGCAAGGACGCCTTCACCGGGGCAATCGGCGCAATATTCGACGTGACCGACAGCTTCGGCGTCTTCGGAACCTTGGCCTACAACGAGAACCTGCCAATCCTCGATGACCTCGGATCGCCAATCTTCATTGAGCAGTCGGAAAAAGCCCGCACTTATGAGGTGGGCGTGTTCTATGACGGATTTGACGTATTTACAGATGGCGACAGCTTCAAAGCCAAACTGACCTACTTCGAAACGGCAATCTGGGATGGCACGACCTACCGTGGCATCGACGGCGTCGATCTCGACGGTTATGAGCTGGAGGCATCTTACGCATCTGCGGCGTTCTACGTTGACTTCAATGCCGGCCGCACGCGCGGGCTCGTCACGGCAGGAGCCGGAAGCTTCCCAGCCGTGCCAGGTTCCTTCTTCAGCTACACGCCCGCCGACACGATCCAGCTGACGCTGGGCAAGAAGTTCCTCGATGACCAGCTTGATGCGAGCATCGAGCTTACCCGCGCGTTCTCACACGATCGGACAACGGCCTCGAGTGGCGCTCGCGCTCCGACGGACGCCTATTCCGTCTTCGATGCGAGCCTCGGCTACACCGCATCCTCCGGCCCTCTCGAAGGCGTCGAGTTCCGCGGGACTGTCGAGAACCTCTTCGACGAAACCTACCGCGTGTTCGGCAACGAGCGGAATGCGCCGGGCCGCAACTTCATCTTCTCGGTCGCAAAGACTTTCTGATCGAAAACGCTTGGGCCGGTCTCCCTCGGCCGGCCCAGTCACCATTCAAAGGAACCTGCTGATGCCCCAGACGCTGACACCCGAAGATATCCGCGCCGAAAAGCAATCAAATGCCAAGATGCGCGACCGTGACCTCGCCGATAAACTTGGCATCAGCGAAGCCGCTCTCGTCGCGGCTCACATTGGGTACGGCGTGACACCAATTAACGCCCATCCAGACGCTCTCATGCCAGCTATTTCGGAGCTGGGTGAAGTGATGGCACTGACGCGCAATGCCTCGGCCGTCCACGAGCGTGTTGGGACCTACGGCAACTATCACTCGAACCCCCATGCCAGCATGGTTGTGGGCGAAGAGATCGATCTGCGCATTTTCCCCCGTCACTGGGTTCATGGCTTCGCAATCGAGCATGAAACCGACAAAGGAATGCGCCGCACCCTGCAGGTTTTTGATGCAGCAGGCGATGCCGTACACAAAGTCTTTATGCGCGAGCGCTCCAACACCGCCGCTTGGGATGGTGTTGTCGAGAAGCTTGCGACCGTACAATCGTCTGCCGCGCTCGATGTGGGGGACCGAGCGCCCACAGAGGCGCCAAAGGGCAACCCTGCAAAGCGCGACATCCTCCTCAGTGAATGGGCGCGGATGACCGACACCCATCAGTTTATGCGCCTGACGTCCAAGCTGGGGATGAACCGCCTTGGCGCCTACCGCGAAGTCGCGGGGACAGATTGGGTTCGCCCCATAGACCATACCGCCATGGGCCAGCTACTGACTGCGGTCAGCGAAGCGGGCCAACAAGTAATCCTATTTGTCGGCAATCGCGGCAACATCCAGATCCACTGGGGCCCTCTCGAGAAGATCGTTCCCATGGGGCCGTGGCAAAACGTAATGGACCCGCGGTTCAACTTGCATCTGCGCGATGACCACGTGGCCGAAGTCTACACGGTTCGCAAACCGACCAAACGCGGCGAAGCCCTGTCAGTAGAGGCCTTCGATGCAAGCGGCATGCTGATATTCCAAGTGTTCGGGCGACGCACAGATGCCGACGATCTGAGCGGTTGGTCCCGCATTCTCGCCGACCTTCCCGACACGCCTGTCTCCAGCAGCACTGAGGTCTCAGCATGATACGTTCAATTGCCTTCCTTGCGGCTGCGCTTTTCGCCTCTGCCACCCATGCGGAAACATACGCTGATGCCTCACGGATCGTGACAGTCGGCGGGCCCGTCACAGAAATCGTCTATGCACTGGGCGAAGAGGATCGGATCATCGCGCGCGACACGACCTCCGTCTTCCCGGCAGAGGCCAACGCGCTCCCAGATGTTGGCTATATGCGCCGCCTCTCGGCTGAAGGCGTCTTGTCCGTCGCGCCTGATCTGATCATCGCGCGCAGCACTTCGGGCCCGATTGAGGCGATTGACCAGCTCAAAAGCGCATCGATCCCCATCGTCTTTGTCGAGGATACTTTCACGGCGGAGGCCGTGATTGAGGCCATCAACACAGTGGGCACCGCGCTGGGTGCGACCGAGAAGTCCGAGGCGCTTGCAGCGGATGTGCAGGCTGATCTGGACCGGCTCGCAGCCAAAGTGAGCGATCTGGAGGCGCAGCAGCGCGTGCTTTTCATTCTGTCCATGGATGGCGGCCGCGTGAACGCCGCAGGGAGCGGTACAGGCGCAAATGGGATCATCGAGCTTGCTGGCGGGATCAACGTGATGGCCGAGAGCTACAGCGGCTACAAACTGGTCGATGCCGAAGCGATTATCGAGGCCGCGCCCGACGTGGTGCTAATGATGGACGGCCGTGGCAACCATTCTGGCCGCAAGGAAGAAGTACTCAGCCTGCCGGCCATTGCTCTCACCCCTGCAGGTCAAAATGACGGCTTCATCACCGTGCCAGGCGCGGCGCTAGGCTTTGGTCCCCGGACAGGCCAGCTGGGGCTGGAGCTGCACGACAGCCTTTACGGCGGGGCCGGATAACCCATGGCGGCTGCCGAACATATCGCACGACCCAGTGCGTCAAGCCACGTTCAAGGCGATCGCCGCAGACGCGTTCTCGCGGTCCGAACGGGACTGAGCGTCGCGCTGGTTCTCGCAATGCTCCTCAGCCTCGGCTGGGGGGCAGCCTCAGACACGCAGGTCATCCCTGCCCTACTGACGCCCTTGGGCCTCGCTGAGGCCAGCTTGCGCGACACCGTCATCATTTGGGACATCAGGTTCCCACGGATGCTGACGGGTGCCTTTGTTGGGGCATCCTTGGCCGTGTCGGGCGCTGTGATGCAGGGGCTTTTCCGAAACCCGCTCGCAGATCCTGGCCTGATCGGTGTTAGCGCGGGAGCAGGGTTTGGCGCGGTTGCAGCGATCGTTCTGGGCGGTCTTCTGCCGGTGGCCATACAGGCCGTCGTTGGCTACTACCTCGTGCCCCTGGCCGCGTTTTTCGGCGGCTGGATTACGACGATTGTGCTGTATGCCGTCGCCACGCGAGGCGGGCGGACGTCGATTGCCACAATGCTCTTGGCGGGCATCGCCCTCGGCGCGCTCACTGGCGCCCTGACGGGCATCATCGTCTACTACGCTACGGACGACCAACTTCGGGACCTGACGTTCTGGGGCCTGGGATCGGTCGCGGGCGCAAACTGGGACAAGTTCTGGACCGCCCTCCCCCTGATCGTGGCTTGTCTTATCGTGGCGCCATTCTTGGCGCGCAGCCTGAACGCGCTCGCCCTCGGCGAGGCAGCGGCCACCCACATGGGCATCCCCGTCCAGCGCATGAAAAACATCGCGATCCTGACAGTTGCCGGCAGCGTCGGCGCCTCGGTCGCTGTCACGGGTGGCATCGGGTTCGTCGGTATTGTGGTCCCCCACTTGTTGCGGCTCGCGCAGGGGCCTGACCACAACGGCCTTCTAATAAACTCAGCGCTTCTTGGTGCCGTGATGCTGCTCGTTGCGGACGCAATGGCACGGACTGTCATCGCCCCCGCTGAAATGCCCATCGGTATCATTACCGCGATCCTCGGAGGGCCATTCTTCCTCTGGATCCTTTTGCGCAATCGCAACGTGGTGGATCTTTGAGATGGGGCTGGTGTGCAACAAAACTTCGCTGTTCCTAGGCCGCGCGCAGATCCTCCACGACGTTGATTTTGTTGCGGCCGCTGGCGAAGTGACCTGCATCGTGGGGCCCAACGGCTGTGGCAAGACGACCCTGCTCAAAGCACTGACGGGTGAGCTCGCCTACAAGGGACACATCGCACTCAACGGCGCCAATATCAGGCGGCAAAGCCCGCAAGTATTGGCGACCCAGCGTGCGGTGCTACCGCAGGCAACGAACCTCGCCTTCCCGTTCACCGTGCTCGAGGTGGTCCGCATCGGGCTGACCGCCGGGCTGTCCACAAATACGCCAGGGGACAACGAACGCCTCCCCCTCGACGCGCTGGCGCGTGTTGGTCTCGCTGGTTTCGAGGGACGCTTTTATCAGGAGCTCTCAGGCGGCGAGAAACAACGGGTCCAGCTGGCCCGTGTCCTCGTCCAGACATGGGAGCCGGTGCTGAACGGCATCCCTCGTTGGCTCTTCCTGGATGAGCCTGTGTCGGCTTTGGATATTGCCCATCAGCTGCAAGTCATGGCGATCGCGCGGGATTTTGCCCGCGCTGGCGGCGGGGTGGTTGCGGTCATGCACGATTTGAACCTGACCGCCATGTTTTCAGACCGCATCACACTGATGGCCAACGGGCGCGAAGTGCGTTCGGGCACACCCAAGGATGTGCTTCGCAATGAGCCGCTGCGCCATGCCTACAACTGTGATGTCCGAGTCAACACGCCACCGGCAGACGCGAGCCCCTGGCTCATCCCCCAAGCCGCCCGCGCGGCCCAAGCAACAGGAAACCCATCATGATGAGAGCTCTTTCTTGCGCCACCGCGTTGATCTTGGCAGCTGCTTCCGCTAAAGCAGAGGATGCCCTCGCAACGCTTGAATTAAACACGATCGAGCAGCGTGATCAGACCTGCCGCATCACCTTTACCGCGCGAGCCCCTCAGACTATCCAGAAGCTTGTGACGGAGACCGTGCTTTTTGACACGAATGGCACCGTGTCTCTCTTCACCCTGTTTGATTTCGGCGAATTGCCGGAACAGAAGTTCCGGGTGCGCCAATTCGACCTGCCCGGCACTGAATGTGCTTCGGTGGGGCGCATTCTCTTCAATGGTGTTGATACCTGCGCCGGTGCAGCGTGTGAAAGCGCGCCTCTAAGCGTTGGATCGCGCCTCGAAAGCGTCGAGGTGCTGGGATGATCGAAACAGCCCAAGCTCGCATTCTTGAGTTGGTGGAACTCGGCGGCCCCGTCGTGGCGATCCTTCTCGTGATGTCCGTCATCGCCGTTGCAATCGTTCTGTGGAAGATCGTGGTCTTTGAACTCGAAGGCGTCGGCCGCGGCGCCCATCGTGGATTCCTCGGGCGCACGCTGGCGGAGGTGCGCGGCAGTAGCCTGCCGCGAGAAGATTTGCGTGCGCGGCTTTATGCGCGCCTTGAGGCCGAATTTGGCCGCACCGCCGCCGGGCTCCGCGCGCTCGACCTTACATCCCAGATCGCGCCGCTTCTTGGCCTCTTCGGGACTGTTCTCGGCATGATTGCTGCCTTCCGGACATTGCAGGAGGCTGGCAGCACAGCCGACCCTTCCATCCTAGCGGGCGGCATCTGGGTGGCGCTCATGACGACAGCAGCAGGCCTCGTGGTCGCTATTCCCACCTCGATGATACTGAGCTGGTTTGATGCGCGGCTCGATGCACATCGCCGCCTCGCTGCGGACGCTGTGGAGGAGCTTTTGAGCCCATCGGCCTTTAGCAACGCTGCGCCAAACTGGGACGTGGCGGCCGCCCATGCTGCCGAGTAGTACACGCCGCCGACGCCTTTCGATGACGTCGCTGATCGACGTTATCTTTCTGCTGCTCCTCTTCTTCATGCTCACTTCGACCTTCTCCCGCTTTGGCGAGATCAAACTGAGCCTTGGGAGCACCGCTGGTGAGAGCCAGGGCGCGAGCGATGTGCAAATGGTGCTCCTACGTCTCAGTGCCGACGGGCTGTCGATCAATGGCG
Organism: Paracoccaceae bacterium; assembly: GCA_022448245.1. Lineage (GTDB taxonomy): Bacteria > Pseudomonadota > Alphaproteobacteria > Rhodobacterales > Rhodobacteraceae > Shimia_B. The sequence goes on along the minus strand of JAKVCO010000056.1, from coordinate 2,419 downwards.
TGGCGGTGCCCGTCGATCAGGCTGCGGCCCGGGTGGAATCCATGAGCACGTCCAGCCCGGCCCACTTGGTCATCAGCTTGGCTGATGGTTCAACGTCGCAGGACCTCGTCAGCGTGATGCACGAGCTGCGCGGGCTCGAAAACACTCAGATGACGATCGTCCAATGAGGCAACCGCTGCGCCCAGCCCGCGACAAAGGGGAACCAACGCTCCCCCTGATAAACATCGTCTTCCTGATGCTGATCTTCTTTCTTGTTGCCGCACAGGTCGCGAGCCCCCTCGATCCCGAGCTTGAGTTGGCAAAAACGGATGATCAGGCCCTGGTGCCCCCACCCGACGCTGTGGTCCTTGCGCAAGACGGCGGGCTGTCCTTCCGCGGCGCGCCGACAACGGTGGCTGAAGCCTTCGCAATACTCAGCGCAGAAGGAGGTGATGAGGTTGAAGTAAGGCTCTTACCCGACGCTCGTAGCGATGCTGCGACCTTAGTGGCGATGGCTACTGAGCTTCGAAGTGCCGGCGCCTCCGCCGTGTACATCATAACTGAACAGGCGCTGCGGTGATGGGCGTAAAGAGGCTCATCATTGGGGTCGCCGCGCTTCTTGTATCCGCCGCGCTGCATGTGGCGCTAGCGGGTATTGCGCCGCCGGCAGAACCGGTGCTTTCGGGCGGTGATGTGAGCGGAGAGGTTGCCCTCGGATCAAGCTTTGCTGACCTCGTCCGCGGGGTCGAAACTGGCGTTGACGACGTGCCCGAAACCGCAGAGCTGTCGCAGCCTGAGCCTCTGACCGAAACCAAACCGGAGGTAACTGCGCAATCGCAGGTGCAAGAGCTCAAGCCCTCTCCCCTCTCCGCCACAGCCGAAGCGCCAACGCCGCAGAGTGCGCCCACGGCTTCTGCAGCTCCAACAACCGCAACAGCAACTGACCAGCAAGCTGCGGCTCAAGCGCCACCAACCTCACTGCCGCCCGTCGTACAAACGAATGTCACCCAATCCTTGGCGCTCGACCAAAAGCTAGCTGCGGCCTCGACTGAGGTCTCAGTGTCCAGCACGCCAGCCGCCCCAAGCACCCTGACCGAGGCGACCGTTACGGCACCTATCTCGAGCGCGAAGGCCTTGCAGGTTACGGCGGAGACCTTGCCGTCTGCCCCGCGCGAACTCACTGCTATTGCGCCGACGCCTTCTGCGCTCGCGCCCGAAGAACCACGTGCGTCCGGGGCGCCCGAGGTAAGCTTGCGCCCTCTTCAGCGCCCGGCCTCTCTGGCCGCCCCCAGCCCTGCGCCCCGACAGCCACAAGAACCAACGGCGGCTCAGGCACAGCCCACGCAACGTGGGAATGCACAGGCCAATGCAGCCAAAGGACAAAGCAGCGGGACAGCCCAAGGCCAAGCAGCTGAGAGCAATTCGGCGAAGCGGACAACTGCAAAGCAAGCAGGTGCCTCAGAACTGCGAAGCTATCAGTCCAGCGTTCTCCGGCGGGTGGCACGAACGCGGGCTCCCAGCGCGGGTGACCAAGGAAGCGTTTTAGTTAGGATGCGCATCGCGGCAAGTGGCGCCTTGTCCGCCACCTCAGTGGCACAGAGTTCGGGGTCGGTACGCGTCGATCGCGCAGCACTGCAAACCGTAGACCGCGCCGCCCCCTTTGGCCCACCGCCCGCGAACCAGTCAGTGACCTTTACGATCCGTGTTAACGTAAAGGGATAGCTACGCGGTGAATGATGGACGACCTCGAAAGCCGGCGTTCGCAAGGCTTCCAAGTTGCGCACTTAGCCCAAAAAACGGGATTTGAGCAGCCACAGGTATCGCCACGCCATGCGGCGCCGCGAGTTGGATGACTGAAGACCACATTAGACCGCGCAGAAAACTTGAGCGCACTCCAAATGCAGTCGATGCCCTGAGCAGTTATATTTTTAGGCTTTTAAATGGTGCCCGGGGGCGGTAGTTCCATTCCCGTTACAGGCACCTCATCGGGGTCCCCCTTCAACAAAACAAGGGGTATCTGCAGGGACGAGACCCCGTCAAGAGGCACCATTTGATCTACGATTTGGTCTACGGCGGCCGCTACGATCCACGAGAGGGTCCTTGAGGCTCAGTGCGGTGCCGGGGGCGCACCCACATTGCCTCCCTGCAGCCCACCTTTTGTCATCTGTTGAATGCCAGCCGAGAGACCGCATGGGGGGAAACGGCGCTTGTTCTATAGAGATTGGACCTCTCAGGTTTTTGACCCCAGAAACACCTCTGTTTCTCATGCGGCCAAGCACGGTTCGTCCACAACCTCACCAGTGGGAGGTTCAGGGGCTTTCCCGCGAACAACATCAACCACTCCGGCCTTCCAGAAGAGGCGGCAGTAGCGATCAGCTGCTTGAGAGATGGTGCAATAGGACACGAGGTCTATGTGTCAGTGCTATTTGATTGATAGAAC
>JAKVCO010000055.1 GCA_022448245.1 Paracoccaceae bacterium | reverse complement strand
GCAGCGGCCAGTTGGTCGAGTTTCTCACACCGGCGTTCGGAGATGAGACCATCCGTGATCTGCCAGCATTGGGCGTGAACGCCCAAGGATTGAACTATCTCAACTTCCTGATCGCTGAGCCGATCCACGCGGCGGCGATCTATAGATCCGGCGTTCTGGTGCAGGTGCCCCGCCCGGAGCGTTATGCAGTCCACAAACTGATCATTGCCGACCGGCGCCGCGATGGGGCAGGGAGCCTGAAATCCGCGAAGGACCGCGAGCAGGCGGCTTTCCTTATCGAAGCGATGGCCGAGGACCGGCCCGATGATCTGGCTCGGGCCTATGCCACCGCAATGGAGGTTGGGCCGCGCTGGCGGGAGCACATCGGCAACTCGCTGAAGCGAATGCCTGATACCAGCGGGTTGCTCGACAGCTTGGGCGCGTGATGACCGTAACGGGGTCGTGCTTGGCGCTGCCCTTTCGTCATGTCTCATGGCGCGTGCGATCGGTCACACTTTTTCAGCAACTCGCGGCGGCCAGCACCGTCATCCCTCTACCCAGCCCGTCAGAGTTCGGCCCATCCACATCGGTACGGGCTGGGGATGGTGCGCACCTCGCACATCATCAGCAGCGCAAGACCGAGGGGGCGAGACGTCGCACATGAGGCTGAAGACCTGCACAACCCTCGGGTGGTGTTTCGGAACATCGCATCCACGCGGGCGGGCGTCATCAGCACCCCGGCCAGGTTCGGCAGGACGTGGACGCAGATGGTGGCGACTGCGTGATGGCAGAGGTCATTCGGGTCCCTCCTTTTTGCTATGCATGTGGATCGCACGGGGTCGGCCCGTTCGTGCCCTCAGCTCACGCTTCGGCAAGCACAATTACGGCTTCCACGGCGGGGCCGCGGACCCTCCGCATTTGCGCTTGCGACCGGGCCTTTTGCCCCCGTGCTGGCAGATCCCCATCGCAAAAAGGAGTAACTTAAATGACCAACCACTACGTCGCCACCGTCCCCGTCAAGTTCACCGATACTGATGGGCAGGGACGCACCCGTTTTCAGCGCGTGGGCGCGATGTTCCGCAACACTCGCAACGGGGATGGATCGGAGTTCTTCAGTCTCAAGCTCGACTTCCCGGTCGCGGTCTCGGAGCTGGTGATGTTCCCACCGAGCGCGAAGGACCCGCAGGACCAAATCCTCTGACGAGGATGGGCCGCCCCAGGACGATCTTGGGGCGGCCCGATCCCTGTTCCAGGGGTGCCGAGTCCCGCGGTCAGATCGCCCGAGGCGACCTCACGAAGCCGCCGGTCGCTGCGCATTCAAAGGACGCACTTCCCCCGGAAGGATCAGTGCGCGACAGACCGACCAGTCAGCCTCAAGGGGGCCATCTGCAAAAACCTATCGGCCAGGGCCTCCCGGTTTTTGCGGCAGATATTTGGCGGGGCCAAATCTGGCCCTCCTTGACCCTGCCTGTCCGCCCTGTCGGTGGGGTTTGCGCCCGCCCGCGGTTCCGTCCGAACACATACGTGTTCGGCCAGATCCTCGGGCGGTGTTGGGGAAGGGGACCTATTGGACAGGTGGGTCGCCCGATGGTGAGGGTGGCAGAGCAGCGTCCCTGCGGGCCGCGGCGCGAAGCGGACACCAAGGCTGCTGAGCCTGAATGCGACGTAAGTATATAATTGACAGTGTGGTATATTATCGTAATGTGGGGGCAGCCTTGGTGGAAGGTGGCAGGAAATAGGGGGTCTTTCTTCGCATGTCGCGCTCAAAACGTCTCACAGATGCGGACCGCATGGAGATCGTTCGCGAGGCTGCGGAAGGTGTGACCACATCCGTGCTGGCGGAACGGTTTGGCGTGTCGGTGCGGGCGATCCAGTACACGCTCAAAGCCGATGCGGAGCGCCAGACGGATGCTGCGATCCCGGTCTCGGCGGTCAGTGTGAAGGTCACGGCTGCGGAGCTTGCGGCGCTCGACGAGGTACTGGCCGAGGCCGGTATCGAGAGCCGGGCCGAGGGGCTGCGGCGGCTCATTCAGGCGGCGGGCGGGGTGTTCGTTCCGGACGCGCAGATGGCGGCAGAGATGGCGCGCTACCGCGCCTCTCTGCACGAGGTTGGCAATGGGGTCGCGCAGATCGCCAAGCAGATGACGCGGGCCAACCTGATGGGGCAGGGGGCTGATGGTGGCACGCGTGCGGAGTTCTCCGAATTGCGCCTTGCGCAGATGCGCGGGCTGGCGCGGTTCATCCTGGATTCCGCCGACGAGATCGATCTGCTTCTGCGCCGCCGTCGGGACGCAATGCAGCTGCAGGCCACGGCCGCGCTGAGGGAGTTTGCGCATGCGGCTGAATGATGCAGTCGACGCTGTCACCGGCGAGGTCTTCCGGGATGGCTGGAGCCGGATCCGGGGCTCGATGCAGGGGCTGCATGTCGCCAAGCAGAGCCAGCTTGTGCGCGCGGCGGCAGGGCATCGGCCAGCCGTCTTCAAGGCGATCCGGGGCGGGGGAACCCATACCAAATCGCAGCTCGCAAACCAGCTTGATTATCTGACCACAAAGTCCACCCATATCGTGGACTCGAGTGGGTTCCTGGATGGTAAGGCAAAGCTTGAGGCAAAGGACATCAAGGATCTGACCGAGCGCTTTGCCAAGCGGTGGGATGCAGGCTTCAAACCCAAGCTTGGCCAGACCACGCACATGCTCATGTCCTTCCCAATCGGCACGCGGGGCGAAGATGTGCGCGATATCGCGACGGATGTGGCCGAGCGGTTCTTCCAGAGTGACGCGGGGCATTTCGACTACATCATCGCGGTGCATGAGGACCGCGATCACCCCCATGCGCATCTGGTGCTGAACCGCCGCTCGCAGGAGGGCGAGTTCTTCTTTCTGGGGCGCAACCATCGCTTCAACTATGACGACTTCCGCCTCGCCATGGTCGAGGAGGCGGAAAAGTATGGCGTGCGCCTGGAAGCCACGCGCCGGGTGGATCGTGGTGTTGTGCACTACCCGGCCCGAACCAGCGAGGTCTACGCCGCGAAGGACGAGGGCCGCGCGCCCCGCGAGCGGGAACGTGTAGGGGCCGACTTGACCCGGACGTTGGCAGAGATCGCCAATACCAGAACCGTCTACCACTCGCTTGCTGCGGAGGCTTCGCGCGAGGCTCGCGAGGATATTGCCGCAGCCCTCTTCCGCGCGGGCGAGGTGCTGGCGCGCGGCGGGCAGGTGGACCGAACAGGAGATGTGTATATGGCTGAGGATCAAAGTTTTGAGGATTTGAGAAGCCTCTATGCGGAGAAGCTCGCCCGGGTGCAGGGCATGATCGCCGAGAAGTCTGACGCGGAACGTCCCGTGCTGGAAAAACGCCTCATCGAGATCCAGACGCAGGTCCAGCACATGCAGCCGCTCGGATTGCGTTCGAGCACGCTGTCCGAGGCGCCTTCGGAGGGCGGGGTCTATTCCGAGGCCAATATCGACACCAAACAGATAGAACGTCTTGCCGAGCCGGACTTGCGGTCGCGCATAGACACCGCGCTGCGCGGAACCGGGATCAGCACATCGGAAGTTGTGGCCCGGATCGAAACCGGGGCCTCGAATGCGGCTCTCGAGCATCAATGGATCGCCGATGATCTCTCCAAAGTGGCCGAGGCGAGGGACCTGAACCTCGAACGCCGCGCCGATCTGGAACAGGCGCGTGACATCCTGAATGACGTGCATGTCAACCTCGGCACGCTTCTGGAACGGGAACAGGTGCTGCGCCGGGACGGCATCATGGAAGCGGAACCGATCAGCGAGCGGTTCCACTATCAGGAGGACGCGGTGCGGGCGATGGAAGGAACAATCCGTCAGGAGATGCGCGCCGAGGGTCTGACAGCGCAGCAAATCGAAGACCGGGAGTGGGAGGTGGTCTCGTGGTCGGAGCGCCGGATCGAGGCCGAGCAGCGCGCATATCTCGAGAAACACCCGGACCTGTTGGCACGGCCGGGCGATGTGATCGATCGGTCCCAGCCCTACAGGGAGACCATCACCGATGCGGCCCGCGCCAGTGAGATCACCCGTGAAGTCGACCGCATCATGGAGGCACGCGACGTCCGCACGCCCGTTGCAGATGCTGTCACGGATGACTTACGAGCGCGTTATCCGGACATGCCGGCCCATCTCGCCCGCGGGCTCGGCGCGACCTATGCGGCCGTCGTCGAGATACGGGACACGGAGGCCATCAATCAGGTCCGCCGCGACAACGAGTTGCGCGAGGGGCTTGGGGTTGGCACACGCGACGACCTCCTCGCAGCCCGCGGTGAAACTGCGCCGCAGTCTGACCGTGCCGACCACCTTGCAGACGAGATTGCGCGTGTTCTGGACCATGAGCGGTCGGGGGAGTTGTCCGCGCCCTTCGAGACCGAGGCGGAGCGGGACGCTTTCCGAACCGAGATCGCGCGGGCGCTGGATGACCGCCAATTGGGCCGCCTCACATCCGGCGATGCCGATGCGCTGGACAAGGTTTTCGAGGACCGTCTCGACCGGCTCTATGTCGCCAAGGTCTACCTGCAATCCGATGCAGCGACGGCCAACACGGAGGCCTTGCGCCAGATGGCCGATGAACTCGCCGATGCCGAATACGAAAAACACCGCGCGACAGACGTGGATGGTGAGACCGAGCGGGGCCAGGTCCATTGAGCGCCGCCGTGGGAAAAGCGCGGATCGCCACGGGGGTCTTGCTGGTGACGCTGGTTACCGGGGCCATCGGCTATACCATCGCCTCGGCGGTGCTGACCTACCAGGATCTGGGCTTCGGGGCCGAGATCGACTTCGCCTATATCGCGCAGAACTATCTGGCGATCCTCGATCGCCGCCCCGAGGATGCCCAGCTCATCCACCTGATCATCGGCAGCTTCGCCGCCGCCGGCCTGATGCTGAGCCTCGCTCTCTCGGGATCGGCCCTCACACGGTTTGGTCAGACCCATTGGCAGACTGCGCGCGAGATGAAGGCCAACGGGTTCTTCGGCGCACCCGGGACGGGGTTCATCCTCGGCAAGCTCGGTACTCCAAAGTCCCGCGCGAAATACATCTGCTCGAAGGTCTTCCCCCATGCGCTGATCGTGGCCCCCACGGGTCGCGGCAAGACATCGGGCTTTGTCATTCCGAACCTGCTGACCTGGCAAGGCTCCGCCGTGACGCTCGATGTGAAGGGCGAGTGTTTCGAAGCCACGGCGCGGCACCGCGCAGCCCAGGGCGACAAGGTCTATCGCTTTGCCCCCACCGATTGGGAGGGCAAACGCACGCATCGCTACAACCCGCTCCTGCGCATCTTTGAGCTGAAAGATCCCGCGCGCCAGCAGATGGAACTGCAGCTTCTGGCGACGCTCTTTCTGCAGAGCGACAACGACCGGGTGCAGGGCCTCCTCAAGGGCGGGATTGATCTCTTTGTGGCGGCCGGGCTCTTGGCCTTCCAGCGCAAGCGTCCCACCTTGGGCGAGATCTACCGCATCGCGGCCTCGGGCGGAAACAAGCAGAAGGAGTATTTCGCGCGGGGTCACGAGGTCGACAACAGGGCGGCCAAACTGATCTTCACGCGGCTCGCTTCGACCAACAACGACACCCTGACCTCTTATGTCTCGCTCCTGATGACCTCGGGGCTCGACCAATGGCAGAACCCGGCCATCGATGAGGCAACGGCAGTCTCGGACTTCGATTTCCGCACGATCCGCAAGAAGCCCTTTTCGGTCTATCTCGTGGTCCAGCCTCTCATGGTGAAGCCGCTCGCGCCGCTGATCCGCCTCTTCTTCTCCGATCTGCTGTCGGCGTTGCAGGAGAAGGATCCCGGACCGGATGAGCCCTGGCCGGTGATGATCATGCTTGATGAGTTCAACCGTCTCGGCAAGATGCCCATCGTGGTCGAGAGCATCGAGACCCTGCGCACCTATCGCGGCCATCTGGCCGTGGTCACCCAAACCATCCCCGCCCTCGATGAAATCTACGGCGAGAACACCCGCCGCGCCCTGCAGGGTAACGCGGGCGTGAAGCTCTATCTGACGCCCTCTGATGAAAAGACAGTCGAGGAACTGAGCAAGGCGGTCGGCAAGACCACGAAGACCGTGGTCACGCGGTCGCAATCCATCGGCAAGAACCCCTTTGAAGGGCGCAGCCAATCAACACGGACCGAAGAAAGCTCGTTGCTGCCCGAGGATGAGGCGCGCCGCCTATCGCTCGACGAGATCGTCATGGTCATCGATGCCCAGATGCCGGTCCGCGCGAAGCGGATCCAGTATTTTGACGATCGGCTCTTCAAGGCGATCCACGCGGCGCAGACGGGCGAGTTGCCGTTCCCGGAACCGGGGGGAGGTGGGTCGCAGGGCACGCTGCCGCTGAGCATGCGCGCCATGCCGATGACACCGCCACCGGGCGGCCCCCGTGGTTCTGAAGCTGATGTGGAGCGGGCACGCGATGGCGTTGACGGTCAACCGTCAGGGCAATCTGATGTAGTTCCAAAGAAGACCGCGCCTGTCGTTCAAGCCGTTGTCGCCGAGGAACAGCGCCAGATGGAGATGGATTTTGGGGGACAGCTTGCGGATGCCGAGACAGTGGGGGTGGATGATGAGGCGCAGATGCGCTCTGCCGTTGATGGCTTGGAGGATATGGAAGCGATGCTGCGAGAGGGGGATTTCGAAAAGCCGGTTGCTCGATAGCGTGGTGTCCATCGTCATCTTTCAGGGATCGGCGGTTTCCGGAAGTTCGCCGCAAGCGCGAACGACCCGTGTCAGCAGGTGGAAGCGGACATTCAGCCAAGATCGCGCCCTTTTATGCGGCATGACCTACACAGGGAGCGGAGAGCGGATTCTCTCAGTGGCGGCGCGCGAGAATATCAGCGTTCATAAAAGCAGGCCCCGAAAGCAGGAGGATAGCGCGAAGCATTGGCCTACTTTTTGCCACGGACTGACCATTGCAGCCAAGCGCACAATCAAATGCCCCAAAATTTGGATGAGGACTCGCTCGATTCGCCCCCTTTATGCTCGAACGGTCCTGATCATGACATTCTGATCAGGCTTGATGACTGCGTTTGTAGAGTTCTATAATCCACGGCGAGGGATTGGCGTCCTGATAGACGATCGCGAGTTCCTTCCGAGGCCGCGTCACGCCGACATAGAAGAGCCGCCGGGCTTCTCGCAGCGCAGTTGGCGTTTTCTTGTCGTGTTGGTTTGGGATGGCCCCAGCATTCATATTAAATAGTATGACCCCATCGAACTCGCGTCCCTTCGCGCTGTGCAACGTGCTCAGGCTGACACGTCCTGTGCCCTCGGTCCGGCCAGCAAAGATGTTAAGTGCGACATCTTCACCTCGAGCCGGATCGGTCCGCGTGACCAACTCGGAACAGACGTCCCATTCTTCCTGTGGGTTGCGAGTGACCGTGCGCCAAGGCACGATCAGTTCATGCCAAAACCTCTGAAGCCAAGTATGGGTAGTTTCGTCGCTTTCAATCCCACTTCGCAGAAACGCAATCAGCTGGCCTGACAATATCTGCTCTTCCGTCTCGCTGCATCGTCCGCCAAAGACCAAAGCCTTGGCTTGTGAAAGCAAGCGCGAATAAGGGGGGGCAGCCTCGCGCCAGCCACCAGTGCTCCAGCGGGCGCACCCTTCAATGAACCGTGCAAGCCGCGAGCTGCGTTTGATCAGCGCGTTGCCGTCAGTGCGGACATAGGGGATATCTTCGCCATCCAACACGGCGGCAATCTTATCGCCCAGCCACGCCGCGCGATAGAGAATGGCGACTTCCTCGGCGGGGTGACGCTCGAGAAGCCCAGGCAGGATCTGTTTACCGATCGCGCGCGCCTGCGCATCGATATCGCCTTTAACCTTCCAAAAGAACAGGTCGCCATCAGGCGCACCTTCGCGCTCACGATAGTCACGCTCTTCGCCAAGCGCACCCAACGAGGCGCGAATGATCTTTGCGCCGGACCGGTAGTTAAAACGTAAGCGAATGACGCGGACATCAGGACGCCCGACAAGATTTTGCAGCAGTTCGGGATCAGCGCCAGAAAAGCCGTAGATCGATTGATCCGCGTCCCCTACTGCGAATAGACGCATACCGCCGACGAAGCACAGGAGAAGAACCAGTTCGTGTAGCGCATGGCCGAAATCTTGATATTCATCGACGAAAAGCACCGGAAATCGGGCTCGAAGCGCGGACCGAATCCAATCATGCTGCTGGATCATGCGAAAGGCGATCAGCGGCATGTCGTCAAAGTCGATAAGACCGCGGCGGCGTAATTCCGCCTCATAGGCTTCAATGTAATCTGCAAGCTCAGGATTGCGGCTGCGCCAATCAGGCAGCGATCGGTCGACAACGCTCCGACGCTTCTCTTCGGCAAAGCGCCAACGCTCGTGGGGGTCGAGATGGTCGTCAAAAACCTGCGAATAAGCGACTTCGACCGCAGTGCGGCATTCCGCCAGGCTGGCAACGCGAAATTCATTTGGCAGCAGCCCAGGAAGGCAGCGCGCATAGGGCAGGATCACTTGCGTGAGCGCAAAGCTGTGAACAGTGCCGATGAAAGCGCGATCATTGCTGGCAACGCCGAGCTGGGCGAGGCGTGTCTCGAGCTCAATCGCGCAGTCATTATTGTAGGTTATGCATGCGACTCCGCGTGGATCGATGACATCTTGCACGAGGCAGCGTGCCATCGCCGTGGTCAAGGTCTTGGTTTTACCGCTGCCGGGTCCAGCCAGGACAACGCAATGGTTGCGTTCCTGAACCGCTGCGGTCTGTTCGGCGTTGGTAGCAAGATCAGCCAACGCCCGCTCCAACATGAGATGATTAGACACGGTCGGCCACAAACTTGATGGCGGCGGCGATGTAGGCGGGTGGTTGCTGGCCAGAGGACAGCTTGCGGGCGATTTTGGCGCTCAATCTTCCTTTGCCAATGTCCGCAATCATCGCGAGCAGCTGCGCAGGATCGACTGGTGTTCCACTGCGCCAATCCGCGATACGCCTGGAGCGGACAGAGCCGAACCCCTGTTCGGACAGGATGTCGAGCAACGTGTTGATCAAGTCAGGCGTGTTTGCGACCGAGACCTCGAAGGTCTGATCATTCAGAAAAATGCCGGCCGGCGCCCAGCCTTTGCTGAAAGTAGCAAAATCGGAGCTGTCCCAATAGGTGCGTTGCTCGGCCGAAAGCACTTCCTTTCCAGATACCGACACATAGGCATCCCAGATGTCGAGCGTCCGTGCCTTTCCCAGCGGCGCCTTGCTGCCGTCGAGAGGGTCCCAGTCGGTAACCACTGAGAATGGTAGGCCAAGACTGGCCGCGAGCTTGACATAGGGTGTGAAGTTGATGCCAGCGACGTTGCATACGGTGATACCAAGCCCATCAAGATTAAGCCCGAGCGCATCAGCGAATGCTGGCATCAGTGTTTGCTCGGCATCGCCTTCGACAAAGATGACGCCGCGCGAGAACAACAGCTCAGAGCGCGTGGCGCTCAGGTAGTTCTCGATATCATCAAGCTCCTCGGGCGTCACAGGAAGGTTCGCGAGCGAATAAGCGTGCGCCTTTTCGTCTTGTGCTTTGAGATGGACGATCGAGCGGAGAGGCGCGGCGGCAGCAAGGGTTGGCGAGTGACTCGTGACAATCAGCGCCTGGTTGGGTTCGCCAGCGTTAAATAGTTTGGAGAAAACGCTGCGCTGTAGTTGGGGGTGGAGATGGGCCTCAGGCTCCTCGATGCACAGCAACGAGTAGTTCCGTTCATTCTTCGCCCGACGCCACGCAAACTCAGCGAGCTTGAGCGCGATCAAAGCGACATTCGTAGAGCCGAGGCTCGCCTCGGCGATACCTCGCTTGCCGTTGTCGATGAACATGGCGATCGAACGAAACAGGCGGAGTGGGTCCGTTGGTGCAAAACGCAGGCGTGCATCGATGTCATGGGCCTTGCCTGCGAGGTTTACGATGCCTGAGCGCAGTTCATCCTCGAGCGCCTTTACCGTCGGAAAGGCTTCAAGCGCTTTAGTGGCGCGTTCAAGGTCCGCGGAGACAGCGTCAAGTGCCGCGCGATCGACACTGGCGATCGCATCTTCGAGCAAGGGGCGTAGCGGCGAGTTGCGCCACGATCCAAGTTGGCCCTCCGCATCCCGCAGGGCATCGAGCATGTCGAGCGCAATCCTTCGCCGCAACCGACTGGGGATGGGGCGCGTTTCGTCGCCACCGCCGTAGACAACGAACTCGCAATCCTCACTGGATTGCGGCGGCCCAGCGACCTCCGGCTTTTTGCGAAAGACATAGCTGAGCCTAGCGATCGTGGGGTCATCGGCGATGCGAAAATCTGTAAGCAGTGCCGTTTGCGCCGCGTCGGCATCAAACTCTGCGAAATCAAGATGCACTTCTATCTGGGGGCATTGAGCGAGATCGCAGCCATCCCAAAAATCCGAAAGTTTGAGCTGGCGCGCCGCGTCGGGCAGCGTCGGGTCAAGGACCAGACGGATGGCGAAGAGGAGATTGCTTTTGCCGACGCGGTTCTCGCCCAGCAGCACGACATTATTGGCGAGCGCGATATCAATAGCCTCAAAATTTCGAAAGTTCAGAATGCTCAACCTGGACAGTCGCACTACAATTCCCTTCTAAAGATGCCTCAATTTCTTGCTTCGAAGTTGCCCTGCGGTTGAATAGAATTCAAGAAGGCCCAAGACTTCATTATTTCGGAAATAGTGTGATGTGTCAGAACGGCGGTTTCCAAAATTTGCACCCCTATAACGGTCAGTCAGTTGATGACCGCGATGACCTATTCCGCTTTAAGTCCGCGTGAATTTCTTTGCCGGTCAAACTCGACGCGAGCCTCCCTGAGCGTCAGCGCAGCGAGTGAAATTTCTCGACCGATGATGGCCATGAGTTGTCGCGCAAGCTATGAGCTGCTGAAAAAGCTATCGCCAGAGATGCCCGCTTTGTCAAAGAACGCCCGGTTGCGCGCTCGGGCGTCGCCAATCAACTGGTCCCAACCCAGAAGCTCGATAGAACCGTGGAAACCGCTGTTTGGGCGATAAATTGAATTAGTCTCGATGTGATCTGACACCGCCCCCAATTTTTCAAATTGTATTGGGGGCGGTGGTTCCCTTGAAGGGAGATGGTTGTCCGTTTTGATGGTGGTGCCAACCAAACCATCGAAACAAGGAAACCACGATGCTTAATTCTACCGATAAGATCATCAAACACAAAACCGGCCTGCTGAACCTGGCCGAGGAACTGGGTAATGTCTCGAAAGCCTGCCAGGTGATGGGCTACAGTCGGGACACGTTCTACCGTTACAAAGCAGCGGTCGAGGACGGTGGCGTCGAAGCCCTGTTCGAACGCACCCGGCGCAAACCTAATTTGGCCAATCGCGTTGATCAGGCAACAGAGGATGCGGTGATCAAATCCGCCACCGATTTCCCGGCCTATGGCCAGGCCCGCACCTCCAAGGAGTTGCGCAAGCTGGGCGTCTTCGTCTCTCCATCCGGCCTCCGGTCGACCTGGCCAACTTCAAATTGAACCGCGCCGG
>JAKVCO010000054.1 GCA_022448245.1 Paracoccaceae bacterium | reverse complement strand
GATCAGACAGGGTCACCGCTCGATTTTTGAACCGTGAATCACGCTGTCAGCCGGAAATCAATGGGTCCTGACCCTAGTCGGTCGCTCAATTGTGTTTTCAATTTGGGAAGCTGAAGTTCTCGCTGAGTTCTCGAAGTCAGACAAATTACTTTCAGTTGAGATTGCTGTTGTTGAACAAGGTGGCGAAGGTGTTCTGCCAATATTGATCGCCACTATCGAGAAAGCTGCATTGATGCGGGGATTTTCAGCAATCGAATGGTCTGTCCTTGCAAGGAACTGCTCGACACCAAATCCAAAGTTGATGCGAGTTCTAGAGAAAATCGGCTTCGAAGTGCGGCAACTGGATAGTGGAACAGAAGTCTATTGGCAGCGAAGGTCCACCAACGACAGCCTTTTGCGACGTGCTTCGCGCTAGGTCGGTTTTGTCCGCATCACGGCCGACTTGAGCCCTGAGTAGCCAGCACCGCCCCCCCGCGCGGAATCAAGCCGAAGGCGCCGCGCATCGTCGGATCGCCCCACGGCACGGCGATACATCGACGTAAGGACGTCGCTGAGATCGCAGAGGCAAAGGGCGGCCATAAAGTGCGTAGATGCCACCTCTGATCGCCGTACCTCGGCCCGACGAGGCGCGGCTAACGGTAGCTCTGTCCGTCTGGCGATGTTTTTTGGGGAACGCAGCGTCTATGAAGTCTTGCGTGTTGACTCGGGCGCGGGCGCGCGTAAAAGGCAGCTTCTAGATTTCACCGGGCGTGGCACGCCTGACGAGGAGACGACACGATGGCGAAGCCCACCACGATCAAGATCCGGCTCAACAGCTCTGCGGGTACGGGCCACTTCTACGTGACGAAGAAGAACGCACGTACGATGACTGAGAAGATGGTAATCAAGAAGTACGACCCGGTCGCGCGCAAGCACGTTGAGTACAAGGAAGGCAAGATCAAGTAATCTGCCCCACTTGGTATCCGAAGGAGCCGCGCCGCAAGCGCGGCTTTTTTCGTTTTGGGAGGTTGTAATGGAATTCTCAATCCGACCTGCAACGCCTGCTGACACTGCGTCGGTCGATGCGTTGCTGCAGCGGACCTATCCGCGCCTGCTGAAAGCTGACTATCTGCCCTCCGTTCTTGTGGGCGCGATCCCGGCGATGACGCGTGCGCAGCCTGCGCTGATGTCTTGCGGGACCTACTTCCTCGCGGAAGCCACAGACGGCGCCATAGTGGGCGCTGGCGGTTGGACGCGCGACAGGCGGCGGCGCACCAAGGGGCATGTTCGCCACGTGGTGACCGATGATCGCACGCTGAGGCTCGGGGTAGGGCGCGCGCTGATGGAGCATAGCTTTGCCACTGCCAAAGCTGCGGGCATCAAGGAGATGGAGTGTTGGGCCACCTTGACGGCTGTGCGGTTCTACAAGGCAGTCGGTTTCCGCGAGATCGGTCCAATGAACGTGCAGCTGCAAGGCGCGATCGACTTCCCCGCAATACGCATGGAACGCGCGCTTTGAGGCGTGTCATGGTCATCGGCCAGCCCGGCGCCGGGAAATCAACGCTCGCCATGAAGCTGGGCGAACGCACGGGCTTGCCGGTTGTGCATCTCGACAAGATCCACTGGATGCCCGGTTGGGTCGAACGCCCTCTGTCTGAGAAGATCCCGCTCATTCGTGCCGAGGAAGAGAAGGAGCGCTGGATCATCGAAGGTGGCCTCAGCTCTACCTGGGACACGCGGCTCGAACGCGCAGACATGCTGGTATGGATCGATGTGGCGCTGACGCGTCGGCTGTGGCGCGTGCTCTGGCGCAGCTGGCGCTTTCGGGGGAAGTCACGTCCCGATCTTACGGAAGGCTGTCCAGAGCAGTTTAGCCGTGAGACGGTGGACTTCTTTTGGTTCATCCTGCGCACATGGCGCCCCGGCAAGCGCCGCATGGCGCGGGTTTTCGCGGCCTACCCGAAGCCCAAGAAACGGCTCCATTCGATCGCCGAGACGGAAACCTGGCTCGCCTCGCTGGAGTGACTCCGGTTGCTCAAAAGAAAATGGCCGCTCCGAGAGGCCAGCCGTTCACATAAAGCGTGCCAATTCGTCGAACTATGAGTGAACACTTGACGATTTATTCAATTCGGGCAGTATGTTAGCATTCTTCCTGGATTGGTTCGTATGCTGGAGATAATTTCGGCAAACGATGATGGACACGAAGCCAGCAAAATCAACATATAGTACCCCTCTCAGAAGCCTGCGTTTTCCAGAGGCTTATGGAGATTTGCAGGTAAACGCTTGCCGCAACGCAACTTGCGAAGGCTTGACGGGGAAAACAGTCACGGCAACCGGCGGTTTAGTCAGCAGAACGGTCGTTGATGCTGAGTGCAGCGAATAACCGGTCCGAGCCCATTCCTCCGGATGCTGCGCAACGCGCGAATGTCGGCGGTTGAGCATGAGACCGGATGATGTCAACTAAGCTTGGAATTTAGTAGCCGCATTTGAGACCGGTACATGCAGTGGATATTGCAAGATTTCGAGGACACTCGGAAAATGGCCGATGCACTTGATCGGCTGGAAATTCCATACACTTGGCACAAGGTCGTCCCCTTTATTGGAGATCTGACACCAGCTCCGACTATCCGCGATCCGAACGATGTGGTGATGTTCGGGTCATACACACTATGGCGCTACGCGCAGGCGAACGATCTAAAACCAGGGGTCTTCAAGATAAGACCCTTCGTGCATGAGGTTCCGTGGCAACCGTTTCTGCTTAATGGCGCAGACGCTCTTTTCTTGAAGCTACGAGACGTTCCGGCAAAGCTTCCTCATGATGGGAAGAGCTGGTTCCTACGCCCGGTAGAAGACAGCAAAGAAGAGCCGGGAAAGGTGAAAACCACTGGCGAAATCATTGAGTTGGCTAACAAAGTGCTCGCCCTTGGAGAAAACGAGATACCCAAAGGTTCACTTCGTCACGATACAGAACTGATGTTCACTGAGCCCGCTCGCATTCTCAAAGAATGGCGACTGTGGGTGGTAAGAAATGAGATCGTCACCTACTCGTTGTACAAGGAAGGCTCGCGCGTCGTTTACCGGCATGAAATCGATGATGATGCGTTGGAGTTTGCCAATGGGCTTGTGAAGGCAAACCCGGATTATGCACCTGCTTACGTTATCGACATTTGTCGCACAGACGATGGGCTCAAGATGCTAGAAACAAATTGCATCAACGCTGCCGGTTTCTATGAGGCCGACCTTTTGAAACTGGTGTCGTCAATCAACGAGTTGTCGGACATCCAAATCAAAAGCTGACACTCGCGCAACCGCAGCGAAATGGCGCTTTGGCCCGCATAGTTGCCATCTGTGCGCACCGCAGCGAAAGTCGGCTCTCCCGCCCTTTGAACCATTTTTGCGACAAGACTTTCCGAGGCCAGTTTCTACAGTGCTTTCTAAGCCTTGAGCGCAACTAACTTGAATAGTTTCTAGCCGAAGTTATCGTATTTTGCGTCTAGTTTGGTATTCACAAGAGAGAGTGCCCCCAGGTCGACCTAGGGGCACACTTTAAGTGAACGGCTGGCCCCGAGGGACGGCCTTTCTGTGTGTCTGTCAGTGCGGCTTATTCCTGGCTGCCCAGGAAGAAGAGCAGGAACTGGAACATGTTCAGGAAGTTCAGATACATGCTCAGCGCGCCGTGGATGGCGCTTTTGTCCAGCCACTCTTGGTCGCCGTACTGTGCGTGCGCGACGTACTCGCTCTTGATCGTTTGCGTGTCGTAGGCGGTGAGGCCTGCGAAGATCAGAACGCCGATCGCGGAGATCGCGAACATGAACCCCGGCGACGAGATGCCGAAGAACGCGCCCAGCACGATGTTGACGATCATCGCGACGATCAGGCCGATGAGGCCCATCATCAGGAACGTGCCCCAGCCGCTGAGGTCACGCTTCGTGGTGTAGCCGTAGAGGCTGAGACCCGCGAAGGCGATTGCGGTCACGAGGAACGTCTGCGTGATCGAGAATGCCGTGTAGACGATGAAGATTGAGCTGAGCGACAGGCCGATCAGCGTCGCGAACACGAAGAAGAAAAGCTGTGCGCCCGAGGCAGATGCGCGGCGCATGACCGGGCCCATGCCGAGGAAAAGCACCGCGAGCGGTGCCAACATGATCACCCAGCGCAGCGGGCTCAGGTAGATTGCGCTACCGAGCGCCGTCAGAAGAGTGCCGTTCTGCAGTTGAACCACTGCGTCGTCCACGTTGGTCGTCGTCGCTAGGCCGGATATCGCCCATGCCATAAGCGCCGTGATCAACATGCCTACAGACATCGTGCTGTAGACTTTGTTCATGTGGGACCGAAGCCCCGCGTCGATCTCGGCCGAGCGCACACCAGCGCTGGAGCGGATCGTTTGATAGTCTGCCATTTACGCCTCCAAAAAGGTTCCCTGGATGAGGCACAGGTCGTACCTCGTCATTACGAACAGATATTGGCGGTAGACCGGCAGTTTTCAAGCATTTCCGGCCCGGATTCGCGTATCGGGCCGGCGCAATCCGCCGCAGGGTCAAAGATTCAGCGGCACCAGTGGCTCGGCGCGTCCCAAAACGGGCGGGATGCCTCATCGTGGGCTTCGGTTGCGCTGATGCCCAAATCGGCGAGCTGCATTGCGTCGAGGGCGGCAAGCGCGCGGCGCGAGCGGGCGACGTTGAGCCAGTGGCTCACACGGGCCACGATGTCAGAAGCGGAGCTGTGGCGGGCCGGACGGGTGAAGGAAGCGGTCATGTCGGTCATCGTCTCATCCTCTCTTACAGATGGTTTGGGAGTGAAATATCAAGATGCTTGATATTATGGGTGTTTCTGATCCATATTTAAAATGAATGATAGTTGGATGATCCATCAGGAGTTGTGATATGGTGCGAAATCTGGACCTCACCTCACTTCGCTCGTTTGTAGCGGTGGCTGATTTGGGCGGGGTGACGCGGGCCTCGGGCACGCTGCACCTCACGCAATCGGCCGTGTCGATGCAGCTAAAGCGCCTCGAGGAGGCGCTGGGCGTGGGCCTTCTGGACCGGTCCGCGCGCACAATCGCGCTTACGGCGGCAGGTGAACAGCTGCTTGGATATGCGCGCCGCATGCTTGCTTTGAACGACGAGGCGCTCAGCCGCCTAATGGATGACGGCTATGAGGGGGAGATTACCCTCGGCGTGCCCCATGACATCGTCTACCCGCACATCCCGTACGTGCTGCAGCGCTTTGCGGCCGCGTTTCCACGGATGAAAGTGCAGCTGATCTCTTCTTTCACTTGCGCGCTGACCAAGCAGTTCGACACAGGAGAGTGCGATATGATCCTCACGACGGAGGGTGAGCTCAGAGCAGGCGGGGAGACGTTGACGGAGAAACCGCTCGTCTGGGTCGGTGCGCCCGATGGCTCTGCCTGGAAGGCGCGGCCGCTGCGGCTGGCGTTCGAGCACAATTGTATATTCAGGCGGGAAGTGCAGCGCGCGCTCGATCGCGCAGATATCGAATGGGAGATGGCAGTGGAGAGCGCCTCCACGCGCACGATTGAGGCCTCGGTTAGTGCGGATCTCGCCGTCCATTCAATGGTGGCTGGGTCCGAGCCGGGTTACTTCGAACGCATAAACCACAATGGTGCGTTGCCGGAGCTCTCGCTTCAGAAGATCAACCTCTACTGCCGTCAGGGTGACGATAGTGCGCCACTCCTGGCGCTCGCAGAGATGGTGCGCGAGGCCTACAGCCGCGACTAGGGTGTGATGACGACTTTGCCGGTCGTCTCGCGCCGACGCAGCTTCTCAAGCGCGTCCGCCGCCCCGTCGAGGTCGGTCTGTAGCCCGATGTGCGGGGACAGCTTGCCGTCGGCATAAAGCGTAAAGAGTTCGCCGAGCGAGCCCTTGAGGGCCGCGGGATCGAAGGCGAGGTACCCGCCCCAATAAAATCCATGCAATGCGATGTTCTTTACCAGCAGGTGGTTCAGCTTTACCTCGGGCACCGTGCCTGAAGCGAAGCCGATCACGAGGTAGCGTGCACCGCGCTTGCAGGCGCGAAGGGCAAGTTGGGCTAGATCACCGCCCACGGGATCATAAACCATATCAACGCCGCCGATGGCCTTGAGCTTGTCCTTCAGTTCGGCGTCGCCTGCGTCGATCAAGTGAGCTGCGCCGGCGTTGCGGGCGACCTCCAGCTTGTCGGCCCCTCTGGCAACAGCAATGACCTCCGCGCCGAGAGCGGCGCCAATCTCGACGGCCGTCAGGCCCACGCCACCGGCTGCCCCCAGGACGAGAAGTTTCTCGCCGGCTCTCAAAGCGCCGCGATGAACGAGTGCGAGGTGCGATGTGCCGTATGCGATCTGAAAGGCGGCGGCGTCGGTTGCAGGCATCGCGTCAGGTAGCGACACGCAAAGCTCCTCTCGGGCCACGGCGTAGTCTGCCAAACCACCTTGACCGCCAAAGATGGCCACGCGCTGACCGGGCTGCAGAGAGGCACCCGCGCCGACCGCATCCACTGTGCCCGCAATCTCCATGCCCAGCGTGAAGGGCAGGGCGGGGGTTTCCTGATACTCGCCTTTGATCATCAATAGGTCCGCAAAGTTGAGCCCGCAGGCCTCCACCTTCACGCGGATCTCGCCGGCCGCGGGCTCGGGCATTTCCACCTCGAGAAGGCTTGGGGCTGTCTTGAATTCGGTAACCTGCAATGCGCGCATATCTGTCCTCCGCTCGGGCAGGGTATGCAGTGCCAAGATGCGGAACCGCAAGGGCCGAGGACTCACCTAAAGGGTGATCTTAGGTCAGGTGAGAAACCCGTGAGTCTCCGAGTTTTTGCACAAACTTTAGGCACATTAACCAAAAACTTGGGTGTTTACGGCAGCTTAATACCGCTCTGCAAAGCTGAAACCCAACAAAACGTCAGGTTGTGCGGTCTCCCCGGCCTCGTGCTACACGGGTAGCGTCACGGCTGTGGGAGGCGTGGCAATTGAGGAGTATTGTAAATGAAGCATCCCGTTGATGTGCATGTAGGGAAGCGTATCCGCCATCGCCGTTGGATGGTGGGTATGACACAACAACAGCTCGCTGAGAAAGTGGGCATCAAGTTTCAACAGATCCAGAAATACGAAACTGGAATGAACCGCGTCAGCGCATCTCGGCTTTGGGACATCGCCGAAACGCTGTCCGTACCGGTGAGCTTCTTTTTCGTAGGTCTCGAAGGGGCAGAATCTGATCAAGCCGAAGCGCGGGCCACGCCCAGCGATCTGATGGCTGATAAGGAAGCCATGGAGCTTGTGCGTTCCTATTATGCGATTCCTGAGAACCAGCGCCGGCGCCTGTTCGAACTTGCCCGCGTTCTGAGCGACGTCGCCTGATTCCGCGCCGCGCCGCGATGCGGAACGCGTGGCTTGACCCTAGCGGTCCGTTTCCCTTAGCCCGTGAGTATAAGGGAGGCGCCGGTGTTCAATCCTGATTTGGCCAATGAACTGCGCCGCGTGGCACATGCCTGCGCAGATGCTGCACGTCATGAAACGCTCAAATGGTTTCGTGCCGAAGGGCTCGCTGCCGACAATAAGGAGGCAGGGGGCTTTGATCCTGTCACTGAAGGCGACCGCGCGGCTGAGGTGGCGATGCGGGCAATTCTAGATGCCCAGCGCCCGCAGGACGCCATTTTAGGCGAGGAAAAAGGCTTCAAGCCCGGTACCAGCGGGTTGACTTGGGTGCTGGATCCAATCGATGGCACGCGCGGCTATCTCGCAGGCACGCCCACGTGGGGCACGCTCATCGCAGTAGGCGACAGCGAAGGCCCACGCTACGGTATCGTGGATCAGCCCTACATCGGCGAACGCTTCGAAGGCGGGCTTGGCGTCGCGCAGGCCACCGGCCCGCAGGGCGAGCGCACTTTGAAGACCTCACCCGTCAAAACAATCGAGGACGCGATCCTTTTCACCACCTTCCCCGAGGTGGGCACACCCGACGATCGCCGCTGTTTCGAGAGGGTTGCCGCCCGGGCTAAGCTGACGCGCTATGGCATGGATTGTTATGGCTATGCTTTGGTGGCGGGCGGACACGCCGACCTCGTCATTGAAGCGGGGCTGCAAAGCTACGACATTCAGGGCCCTATGGCTGTTGTTCAAGCGGCCGGTGGCGTTGTAACGAACTGGGAAGGTGGCTCTGTTCATGAAGGAGGGCGCGCTGTGGCAGCGGCCACACCCGAGCTCCACGCGCAGGCCCTTGAGGTGCTTGCGGGTGGCTGACCGTCTCCTCAAAAACGCATCGCATGTCGTCACGATGGACGATGACCGGCGTGTTCTGGGCGATGCAGAAATCCTCATCCGAGACGGTGTGATTGCAGAGATCGGCGCGGGCCTCATCGCGCCGGACGCAGAGGTGATCGATGCAACGGGCTGTCTGGTGACGCCCGGGCTCATCAACACGCACCATCACCTTTATCAGACGATGACGCGTGCCGTGCCTGCCGCACAGGACGCGAGCCTCTTTCCCTGGCTCCAGACGCTCTATCCAATTTGGGAGCGTATGGTTCCGGAGGAGTTCTTTTGTTCTGCGCAGATAGGCCTAACCGAGCTTGCCTTGAGCGGCTGCACGACGACGTCAGATCACCTCTACCTCTTCCCCAACGGCACGAGGCTCGACGACACGATCGCAGCGGCGGGCGAGGTTGGATTGCGGTTTCATCCGACGCGAGGGGCCATGTCCATTGGCAAAAGCACGGGAGGGTTGCCGCCGGATTCGCTGGTTGAGGACGAAAGCGCGATCCTTGAGGACTGTATCCGCGTCATCGATGCGTTCCATGATCCCGCGCCGGGATCGCTGTGTCGCGTTGGTGTGGCACCTTGTTCGCCCTTCTCTGTGAGCCGCGATCTGATGCGCGAAGCGGCGGTGCTGGCGCGCGACAAGGGCGTCCGGCTCCATACCCATTTGGCCGAGAATGACGACGACATCGCCTATAGCCTCGAGAATTTCGGCTGTCGCCCGGGCCAATATGCCGAAGATCTCGGCTGGGTCGGCGAAGACGTATGGCACGCGCATTGCGTGAAGCTCGACCCTAGTGAGATCGAGCTGTTCGCGCGCACCGGTACTGGCGTGGCGCATTGCCCCTGCTCGAACTGCCGCTTGGCCTCGGGCGTGGCGCCCGTGCGCGCCATGCGGGAGGCAGGGGTGCCTGTGGGCTTGGGTGTCGATGGATCGGCGTCTAACGATGCAGGTTCCCTCGTGGCCGAGGCGCGGCAAGCGATGCTGCTGCAACGCCTGGTCGGCGGGGCAGGTGCCATGAGCCCGATGGAAGCCTTGGAGATTGCGACGCGCGGTGGCGCACGGGTGCTGGGGCGCGATGATGTAGGGTATCTGGCAGCGGGCATGCGAGCCGATCTTGCAATCTGGGATGTCAGCGGCGTCGAAAGCTCTGGCAGCTGGGATCCCGCCGCCTTCCTCCTTGCAGGCCCTCATGCGGTGCGAGACCTCTTCGTCGAAGGGCGACCCATTGTCTCTGATGGCAAAGTGGTAAGCTTTGATCTGTCTGCAGCGCTCGACGCCCAAGCGCGCGGCGTGGCACGGCTCCGTGGTTGAGCGCAGCCTCACGTCGAGCCACTGGGGCCTCGGCCTCGCGACGGTGAAAGAGGGGCGGGTTACAGATGTGGTACCGCACCCCCTCGATCTTGCGCCCTCGGCGCTCAACGAGAATGTGGCCGGTGGCTTGAATGCGCCGTCTCGGGTGCTGCGGCCCGCGATCCGGAAAGGATGGCTGGATGGCACGGGTCGCCGAGGCGAGGGGCCCTTTGTTGAGGTGAAGTGGGACGAGGCGCTGGGCCACGTGGCCCGCGAGCTCAAGCGCCTGCGGTCATCGCACGGGAATGAAGCGATTTTTGCGGGCTCCTACGGGTGGGCCAGTGCGGGGCGGTTTCACCACGCGCAAAGCCAGCTCAAGCGGTTCCTAAATTGCCTTGGCGGCGCGGTCACGAGCGAGGGAAATTACAGCTACAACGCCGCTCTCGTGGCGCTGCCCCACATCGTTGGCGGCTCGTTCCGCGATCACATCGCCTCTGCCACGCGCTGGTCCGTTATCGCCGAACACAGCGATCTCGTCGTGGCGTTCGGAGGGCTCGCGGCGCGCAACATGCAGATTTGCGACGGCGGCAATTCGCGCCACCTCGTTCCCGGTGTGATGGAAGCGGCCCGCCAGCAGGGCGTTGATTTCGTGAATATTTCTCCCTTGCGCGGCGATCTTGATGCAGCGCTCGGAGGCGAATGGTTCCCGGTTCATCCGGGCACCGACACAGCCCTAATGCTCGCTTTGGCGCAAACCCTCGTGGAAGAGGGGCTCCATGACCGCGCGTTTCTCGACCGATACTGCGCGGGGTTCGATCAGGTTGCGGCCTATCTGGATGGATCGTCCGATGGTGTCGTGAAGAACGCCGACTGGGCCGCGCCCATTTGTGGCGTGCCTGCTGACGCCATCTGCGCATTGGCGCAGCGCATGGCGGTGGGGCGCACCTTCATCACCTGCGCGGCATCCCTCCAGCGCGCAGATTGGGGGGAGCAGCCGCTTTGGGCCTGCGTGACGCTCGGGGCAATGCTCGGGCAGATCGGCTTGCCGGGCGGCGGTTATGGCATTGGCTACGCGGTCAACGGCCACGTGGGCGCGGTGGAGCGCCCCTTCCAAGCTGGCGCTTTCCCGCAGGGCGCAAACCCCGTGCGCGAGAAGATACCGGTGGCGATGATCGCTGAGATGCTTCTCAATCCCGGCGCGCCCTTCCGCTACGACGGGGCAGATTACCGTTTGCCCGACGCCCGCATGGTCTGGTGGGCGGGTGGCAATCCTTTCCATCACCATCAAGACCTGCGCCGCCTGACGGACGCCTTCCAGCGCCCCGAGGTCGTCATCGTCAACGAGATCGGCTGGACCGCAACCGCGCGCCATGCGGACATCGTTCTGCCCGTGGCGGCGGGTCTCGAACGGCGGGATTTCGGCGCGGGCAAAACGGACAACGTGCTCGTCCCCATGCCGCGTGCCGTTCCACCGGCCGGGGAGGCTCGCACGGAGTTTGATATCTATTGCGATCTGGCCGCGCGGCTTGAGGTGGCCGATGCCTTTACCGAAGGTCTCGATGAAGAAGGCTGGCTCAAGCGCCTTTGGGCCCAAACCCGTGCGCATGCCCCCGATCTGCCAGACTGGTCGGACTTCATTGCGGGTTGACCGGTCGTTCTGCCGGATCCCGCGCCTGATCGCGTTTTCTTGGCGGAGTTCCGAGCAGATCCAGAGGCCAATCCGCGGCCAACGCCGTCCGGGCGGATCGAGCTCTATTCGCCCACAATTGCTGGTTTTGATTTGGCTGAAGCCGGTGGTCATGCAACCTGGGTGCCGCCGCGGGAAACGGAGGTGCTGGCCTTGCTTAGCGGCCAGCCCGCTTTCCGGCTCCATTCCCAATTCGATGACGGCGCGTTGAGCATGGCGGCAAAGATCGATGGGCGTGAGCCAGTGCTTATCCACCCAACTGACGCCACCTCGCGCGGGATCAGCGATGGGGCCATTGTGGAGCTTACGTCTCCTCGCGGGCGCTGCCTTGCCGCGGCGCGGGTCACAGACGACATCGCGCCCGGATCGGTTTTTCTGTGGACGGGGGCTTGGTATCAGCCGGACGCTGACGGGAACTGCCAGCACGGCAACCCGAACGTGCTGACCCACGATCTGCGCACCTCGGAATGGAGCCAGAGCCCAGCTGCCTATTCGACGCGTGTGGAGATCGCACCTTTCAATGGCCCGCTTCCCCCGATCACCGTGCATGAGCCGCCGGAGCTCAGCGCCAGTTAGCGGCGTTTGCCTGCCACCCACATGTCGGCCACGGCGCGATCGTCGCCCATCATGATCGACGGAAAGATCGCCTCCCAAGGGCTTGCGGCGTTCGCTTTGCGCTGGGTGAGGGCGGGCGTGGAGGCGAGGTTGAGCATGCAGATATCGGCATCCGCGCCAGTCGCCAGACGGCCCACGGTGCCTTCAAGATGAAGCGCGCGCGCGGAACCTTCGGTGGCGAGCCAGAGGAGCTCAGCCGGATGCAATGCTTGGCCGCGCAGCTGTGCGACCTCATAGGCCGCAGCCATCGTGCGCAGCATCGAGAAGGAGGAGCCGCCGCCCGTGTCTGTCGCCAGCCCCACGTTAAGGCGGGATGCGAGGCTCATGTCAAAGAGGCCCGAGCCAATGAACATGTTCGACGTTGGACAATGGACGAGGGCTGCGCCCACCTCAGCGATCCGGTCCGCCTCACGCGGCTCAAGGTGGATTGCATGGCCATAGACGCCTTTCACGCCGAGAAGTCCGAAGCTCTCGTACACGTCGAGATAGTCGCGCGAAGTGGGGAAGAGCTCTTTGATCCAGGCGATCTCCTCAGTTTGCTCGCTCAGATGCGTCTGCATGAGGCAGTCCCGGTGCTCAGCCCAGAGGGTGCCCAAAGCATCAAGCTGCTCGGGCGTGGAGGTCGGGGCGAAACGGGGCGTGATGACATATCCTGCGCGGCCACGCCCGTGCCACTTGCCAAGGAGCGCCTTGGATTCGTCATAGGCGCGGGTGGCCGTATCGATCAGGTCTTCAGGGGCGTTGCGATCCATACAGGTCTTACCTGCCAGCACCCGCATGCCGCGTGCCTCGGCCGCCTCAAAAATCGCTTCGACCGACGCAGGCGCCGTGGTGCAATAGGTGCAAACGGTCGTCGTGCCGTGATCGAGCAGAAGGTCGAGGTAGGTGCCTGCGACGGCCTGTGCGTAGGCCGGATCGCTGAAACGCGTCTCCTCCGGGAAAGTGTAATCGTTGAGCCAATCGATGAGTCGTTTGCCCCAGCTCGCGATCAT
>JAKVCO010000053.1 GCA_022448245.1 Paracoccaceae bacterium | reverse complement strand
GGCTATCCTGCCCGGCGCTGTCGATCCTTAAACTCGCAAGACATCTGCTCCGGAAAATAGGAATACTCGGAACTGATCGGCTCGCCTGCGTCCTGCGCTTTCTCGAGCCGGTCAACCAGCGCCTGTAGCGCGCTCCCGATCAAAATGTGGAATTTGCCGGGCTGCAGGTTGGCGCCACTCGGGGCCTGCCGCGCGGCTGTGCAGATGCGCTCAAGCGTGGCGCGCGCGATCCGATCATCGGTATACGCCTGGACCGAACGGCGCTGCGCCAATATTTTCAGAAAATCAGACCGCATCGGCTGGTTCTGAACGCGAAAGGACGCTCGCGGGGCGCGCTTTGGCCAAGGCAGCGGTCAACATACCGGCGATGAACGCCTTGAGCACGTCCCCAGGAATGAACGCCGTCACAAGTCCGGTCGCCTCCAGGAGCGGTTTCTCAAGTGTGATCGACATGCCGATGACCCCGAAAACATACATCACCAGGATGCCCCCGATGATCGATGCGATGCTGCCAACAACGGCCAGAGGCGCACTGCGCCATTTCTCGACAATCAAGCCGGTGACGAATGCAGCGATTGGCCAGCCAACCAGAAAGCCTGCCGTCGGAGAAACAAAGAGGCCAAGCCCACCGCGGCCACCCGAAAGGAGCGGAAGCCCGATCGCCACCAGAAGCAAAAACAAAAGCACGGCAAGCGCGCCGCGCTTGGAACCCAAAATCGTGCCGCAGAGCATCACACCGAGGCTCTGCGCGGTGATTGGGACGCCAAAGGCCAGGGTGATTTTCGGGATGAGGCCCAAGGCTGCGATGAGAGCGGCAAAGAGCGCGATGAGTGCTACGTTTTTTTCCATGTTAGATATCCTCCATGTTGTTGAATCCACCGCGCGCACGAAGGGCCTCAGCGACGCGATCTGCGTCGTCCAAGGCAAGCACGGTGAAAGGTAAAATGATGCGCCAATTGGGGGCGTGCCGTGAGCGGGCTTTCCACGCCTGCGTAAGCTGTCCACCCCGCTCCACAAGTACCGGCGTGAGCCGGATGACGAGAGCGATTGCAAGCTCCAGAACCCGAGAATTCAGCCCAAGCCACCGCAGAGGTTTGGTGATTTTTGCCACGACGTCGACCATGTCGGAAAGCCGCGTGGTCATGGTGACCAGATTTGCAAGACCGACAGCCGAGAGAATTCTCAGAACGATGGACGCCCCGAGCTCATATTCGTTGGTCCAGAGATGCCACAGACCGACAATCAGGACGAAGGGCAATAAGAGCTTCAGTTGTCGCATGCCAGCGACAAGGAACGCCTTGCCTGGCAAGGCATAAAGTAGCGAGACAAAGGTGAAGACGAGGCCCTGGACCAAAAGACTCTCGATCGCAAAGAGCAATGCAGTTGCAACATAAAGGCCCAGAAGTTTGGTGCCGGCAGGCCAGCCGTGCGCAATTGTCCTAACGGGAGAGGTCAGAGATATCATCGAGCCCTCCCAATTCTTCCATTTTCGCGATGTAGGCATTCAGAACGGGCCCTGCCCCGCCCATCGATGCCAGCCGCCCCTCGTCCAGCCAGATGATTTTCTCGTAGTCCAGCAGATCAACCGGATCGTGCGAGATGTGTACGAGCCCACCATGGTAGCGTGACAGGTACCGTGTCAGCTGCGTTTTCGTCGGGATGTCCAAACCCGTGAAGGGTTCGTCCAAAATGATCAGCCGGGGCTCCATGGCGATGATCGCCATCATGCAAACCAGGTGCTTTTGACCTTGCGACAAGGCACTGATGTTGGCGGATGCCCAGTGCGACTTGCCAAATTCACTGAGAGTCATGGCCGCGCGGTCAGCGGCTTCCTCCCTTGACAGACCTTGCTGCCGCAGTCCGAAGGAGATCTCCTCTTCGACGGTCGGGAAAATGATCTGATGATCCGGGTTCTGAAAGAGGATGCCAACATCCGCCAGCGCAGTCTTCCTGTCTTTGGCGAGATTGAGACCGTTGATTTTCAGTTCACCTTTGGTCGGTTCCACGAGACCTGCCAGCAACCGCGCAAGCGTGGACTTTCCCGAGCCGTTGCGTCCGACGATGCCTATCCGAGAGGCTGAAACCTCGAAGGAAACTCCGTCCAAGATGGTTTTGCCCGTCACATCGTAGCCAACGTTTGCCAGGCTGAGAGTGTTCTCAGTCTGGCGTTCTTTTTCGGGAAAGATCTGGATCACGCTCATACTGGCCTCAGTGCAGTTTCAATCGAGGTCGCACACGGCGCATGGCCATCGACAGGAAGGTACGGACCAAGGCCCAGAAATGGCCTTGGACGACCGCTTCATGCTGGTAGTGGAGATACTTGTAGGCCCATCGCGCTAGCCAACCTTTCAGGGTCATTGTTCCGAGCGCGCGCGCCATCAGCGACCCAATGGCAGAGCTGGAACTGAGCGCGACCAAGGACCCGTGGTCGGTGTAACGGAACTCCTTGAGTGCATCGCCCCGGACCCACCGTTTCAATTGATCTTCAAGGAAGGCAGCTTGCTGAGAGGCGACCTGGGCTCTTGGAGGAAGAGGGCTGTTCATCTCTTGCCAAAGACAATCTGCGGCATCACCGATGACGAATATCCGATCCTGGTGCGTCGTTTGCAGCGTAAGCCGGACCCGAAGACGTCCAAGGCTGCCGACTTCGAGATCGACCGCAGAGGCAAGTGCCTTGTTACNTTGAATGCCGGCCGCCCAGACAATGATCTCCGCCTCGAGCGACGATCCATCACCAAACTCAAGCGTCTTTTCTGTAACCCGTGTAACACGCGTTCCGAGAAGCACGTCGACGCTCAACGATCCCAGTTCATTCAAGACCTTCTGAGAGATGTTCTCAGGCAAAGCGCCGACAAGTCGATCAGACCCCTCTACGATCAGCTTCGTGCGAAGGTAAGGTGCGTTGTCTTCTGTGATCACGCCTTCAAGGGCGGCCGGGATCAGGATATCGCATTCATCGGCCAAGGCATCCATCGCATCGAGCGAATGCACGCCACCTTTGAAACCCCGGACGCCCCCGGTCTCATTGATGTGGTGCTTGAGCTTTTCGTTGTTGAGGCCGTCAGGGTTACGGACCACGCCATCGCGCTCGATGACCGATACGATCCGGCATCCGTCCTCCTCAGAGAGGAACTTGGCCGCATGATAGCCCACGTTCCCAAAGCCCTGAACGACAACCGTGGCACCCTCAAGCGTGCTGGGCAGCTTGGTCTTGGCGCGATCAATTTCTGACTCGAAGAACGCTTGAATGGAGTACTGAACTCCCCAGCCCGTAGNCTCGATCCTGCCTTCGATCCCGCCAGCGGCAANAGGTTTACCNGTGACACAGGCCGATCCGTTGATGTCCGTGGGCCGCAGGCGTCGGTACTNGTCGGCNATCCACATCATGGTGGTTTCATTTGTCCCGACATCGGGTGCCGGCACGTTGAGGCTTGGCGTCAGGAACTCGTGACGCACCAGCTCCAGCGTGAACCGACGCGTGAGGCGCTCAAGCTCATCCTGGGTCCATTCTTTCGGATCAATCTTCAATGCGCCTTTTGAGCCGCCAAACGGAATGTCCATCAAGGCACATTTGTAGGTCATCAAGGCAGCCAGCGCCTCAACCTCATCGAGGTTGGCGTAGGAGGCATATCTGATCCCCCCCTTNGCGGGGCTGGGATGGTTAGAGTGAACCGATCTCCAGCCTTCGAACGTCTGCATTTTCCCACGCAGTCTGACGCCAAACCGCGTGATATATGTTGAATTTGCCACGGAGATTTTCGTAGCCAGGCCTTCTTCCACCGAGATGAGGTCTGCGGCTTCCTGGAACATCGAATTGACGTCCTGGAGAAAGGTTTTACTGCCCGACATGGTCTTGTCCTTGGATTGGTTCAGCGATCTCAGTGGATCTCGCCGAAGCACATGTATTTGAGTTCGAGGTAATCATCGGCTCCATATCTGGAGCCTTCGCGGCCTTGACCCGATTGCTTGACGCCGCCAAAGGGCGCGACTTCCGTCGAAATCAGACCGGTGTTGATGCCAACCATGCCCGTCTCCAGGCGTTCGGCGACGCGCCAGACGCGGGAGATGTCCTTGGCATAAAAGTAACCAGCAAGGCCGAACTCCGTATCGTTCGCCAGTTCGACGGCTTCGTCTTCCGTTTCGAACTCAAAGAGCGGCGCAATCGGTCCGAAGGTCTCCTCGTACTGCACCTGCATGCTGCGGGTCACATCGGTGACGACGGTCGGTTCGAAGAAAGTCCCGCCACGAGAATGCCGGCTGCCGCCTGTTGCAATTCTTGCGCCTTTGGCAATCGCATCCGAAAGGTGTGCTTCGACCTTCGACAGGGCGGCCTCGTTGATCAATGGACCGATCGCCACCCCCTCATCGAAGCCATCCCCGACAGACAGCGCCGACACGCGCTTTGCAAGTTTCTCGGAGAACTCCTTGTAAACCCCCGATTGAACGTAAATCCGGTTGGCGCAGACGCATGTCTGACCGGCGTTCCGGTATTTGGCGATCAGCGCGCCCTCAACAGCGGCATCGACATCGGCGTCGTCGAACACGATGAATGGCGCGTTGCCCCCAAGCTCCATCGAGACTTTCTTGACCGTGGCAGCCCCCTGCTCCATCAGAATTTTCCCGACACGGGTGGAGCCTGTAAAGGTGATCTTGGCAACCTTGGTGTTGGCGCAAAGCTCCTTGCCGACTGCGGATGCGTTGCTGCCCGGGATCACGCTGAACACACCTTTGGGAATACCGGCGCGTTCGCCCAGCACAGCCATGGCCAGGGCAGACAGTGGCGTCAGTTCGGCGGGACGCGCGACAAAGGTGCAGCCAACGGCGAGCGCAGGCGCCACCTTGCGGGCAATCATCGCATTGGGAAAATTCCAGGGCGTGATCGAGCCGACGACACCGACCGGTTGCTTCAGGACCACAATGCGCTTGTCGTGCTGATGCCCAGGGATCACATCGCCGTAGATGCGTTTTGCCTCTTCGGCAAACCACTCGACATAGGACGCGCCATACATGATCTCGCCCTTGGCCTCGGTCAGAGGCTTGCCCATTTCAGCGGTCAGGATCGCGGCCAGATCGTCGATGTTCTCCAACATCAGATCATGCCATTTGCGCAGGATCGCGCCACGCTCCTTGCCTGTCTTGGCCGCCCAGGCTGCCTTGGCATCATAAGCACCGTCGATGGCAAGCGAGACGTCTTCGACGCCAAGGTCGGTCACATCGGCAATCTTCTCCTCGGTCGCAGGATTGAAGACCGAAAAGATGTTGCCGTTCTCGATCCAGTGCCCATTCACATAGGCGCGGGTCTCCAGAAGTGCAGGATTGTCCAGCTTCAGCATGATCAGTTCTCCCGCGCGGCAGCGATAGACGCTTCAAGAATGTCGAGCGCCTCGGCAAAGACCTCATCCTGAATAGTGATCGGGGCGAGGAAGCGAATGACGTTGCCATAGACGCCGCAGGTCAGAAGGATGAGGTTGCGCTTGAGAGCTTCAGTGCGAACCTTCTGCGTGAATTCAGGGCTGGGGGCTGAGCCATCGCTCGAATTGAATTCTGCAGCCACCATGAAGCCGGGGCCGCGAATGTCGACGATTTCCGGAGTTGTGGCACGGATCGATTCAAGTCGCTGGCGCAGTCGCGACCCCAGCTCATTTGCGCGTGCGCAGAGGTCTTCTTCCTCGATGACATCAAGAACGGCATGGGCCGCCGCAATCCCGAGGGGGTTGCCGCCATAGGTTCCGCCAAGACCACCAGGGCCTGCGGCATCCATGATCTCGGCCTTGCCGGTGACGGCCGCCAGCGGCAAGCCACCTGCGAGACCCTTGGCCATCGTGGTCAGATCGGGTGCGACGCCATAGCCATCCACAGCAAAGAGGTTACCCGTGCGCGCAAAGCCGGTCTGGATCTCGTCCGCGACCATCACAATCCCATGCTCATCACAAAGCGCGCGGATCTCACGCACAAGCTCGGCAGGAGCAGGATAGAACCCGCCCTCGCCTTGCACGGGCTCAAAGATGATCGCCGCGACGCGCCCGGGATCGAGGTCCGCTTTGAACAGCTTGTTCAGGGCATTCATCGAGTCTTCCGTGGAAACCCCGTGCACGTCGATCGGGAACGGCACGTGATAGACGTCGGGCATCATCGCCCCGAAGCCTTGCTTGTAAGGCGCGACTTTACCGGTGAGGCTCATGCCCATGAACGTGCGGCCATGAAAGCCGCCCCCGAAGGCGATAACCGCCGGGCGGCCAGTGTACGCGCGCGCGACTTTGATTGCGTTCTCGACAGCTTCGGCCCCGGTCGTCACGAAGATGGTCTTCTTCTCGAAATCGCCGGAAACGCTCGCGTTCAGTCGCTCAGCTAGCCGGACGTAGTTCTCGTAAGGCAACACCTGGTGACAGGTATGGGTGAAAGACCCCATTTGCCGCTCCACTGCCGCCATGACTTTCGGATGGCAGTGGCCGGTGTTCACGACGGCAATGCCTGCGGCAAAATCGATGTAGCGATTTCCCTCCACATCCCAAACTTCCGAGTTCTTTGCCCGGTCGGCGTAGATCTGGGTTTGCATCCCGACGCCGCGAGAGATGGCATTGTCTTTGCGAGTGCTGATTTCTGCGTTCAACATAGTGGTTTTCTTCCTATTCGAAACAGGGTTATGAGGCTTGCCGTGTGGCTTTCGACCATTCGTTAGTTGCCGCTCAGGATCATGCGGTAGCGCATCTGATCGAAGATCACGGCTAGGATCAGCAAAGCGCCGAGAAGCACCATCTGCATGTAAGAGCTGACCTGCGCGAGGTTCATGCCGTTCTGGACAAGCACGATGAAGAAGGCCCCAAGGACAACGTTTTCGACCCGACCGATGCCACCTCTGAGCGACACGCCCGCAATCACGCAAGCTGCGATCGATTCCAGCGCAATCGTGCTGCCGAGGTTAGCTTCGCCCGACTCGACTCGCGCAGTGAGCAGCAAGCCGGTCAATGACGCGATCAAGGCACAAATCACGTAGGCCATCATCAGAGTGCGCTTGGTGTTGATCGCCGAAAGATGGGCCGCCTTGATGTTACCGCCGACGGCGTAGACCTGGGTACCGAGGCGCGTCCGGGACATGAAGAGCCACATGACGATAATGCAAATGGCAGCAATGATCACCGGAACGGGAACGCCAAAGAGCCTTCCAAATCCGAACGTATCACCGAATGCGAAGGGCAGACCCGAAACCGGAACACCGCCGGTCAGAAACAGAGCCAAACCTGCACCAACAGAAGATACGCCCAGTGTCATGATGAACGGAGAAACATCGAAGTAGGCGACGCCGACACCGTTGACCAGACCGACAGAGATCGCGGCAGCAAAGCCCATGAAAGCACCAAGGGCGATTGCGAGCCAGATCGCGTCAGGGAAAATTCCGGCGAGCCAAACCATGCCGAGCGCCGAGACCACCGATGTCAAGGCAATCGACGTGCCGACGGAAAGGTCGAAGCCGCCTGAAATGAGAACCAGCATCTGCCCCATCGAAACCAGCACCAGATAAACCGACTGCCGGGCGACGTTGACGAGGTTTTGCAAGCTGAGGAACTTGTCGGACAGCGCAGTGAAGATAATCAGCGCGCCAACCAGGAAAAATGGCAAGACGCCAACCTTGATGAAGGTTTTGCGGATGGGATCGAAGGCCCCGGTTTTTATAGCTTCTGTCATCATTGTTTTGCTCCGGTTTCGTCGAAGAAGAATTTGAGAACTTGCTCTTCCGTCATGTCGTCACCGCTCAGCTCTGCCGAGATGTGGCCATGCGCCAGAACAATCATTCGATGGGAGAGGTTCATGACCTCGGGAAGGTCGGAAGAGATCACGATTACGGCATTGCCGGATTCCGCCAATTCCTTGATCAGAAGGTAGAGTGCAGCGCGGGTNCCCATGTCGACACCGACCGTGGGCTCATCGAAGATNATGATGTCGGCGTTCTGGCCAAAGCATTTGCCAAAAAGCACCTTCTGTTGGTTACCGCCAGAGAGCTGGGACACCGGCTTGTTGCGATAGCCCTCGTGCAACTCCACATGGTCTGAGATCGTCTCGACCTCGGAGTTGACTTCGGACCATTTGACCAGTTTGCCGTCGCCGCCAACCTTGTCCCCCATGACAAGATTGATCGCGAGATTGTCTTTGGACGTTTTGACAAGGTCGAGCCCTTCCTCTTTTCGGTCCGGTGAGAGGTAGTAGATCCCTTCCTTGATGATGTCGCGCGTTGGCGCATGGCTGATGTCCTTGCCGCGCATTTTCACCGTACCTTGCACGCGTGTGGTCAAGCCCATGACGGTGCGGAAGAGGCGCGATTTTCCGGATCCCACAAGACCCGCAACGCCCAGGACTTCGCCCGCCCGCACCTCAAAGGAGGCATCATAAATGCCGGCTGTTCTGAGGCCCTCAACGGTCAGCAGGACTTCCCCGGACCCCTGTTCGATCTTGGGATAGATCTCGTCGATCGCGCGCCCGGTCATCATCTCGACCAGGGCATCTTCGTCCGTGTCCGCCATATCGACGGTACCGATCTTGCCACCGTCGCGTAGAACCGTGACCCGGTTTGCAATGCGCGAAAATTCTTGGATGCGGTGCGAAATATAGATGATGCCGACGCCCTTCGCTTTGAGCTCGTTTACGAACTCAAAGAGGTGATCGACTTCTTTGTCGGTGAGTGATGCCGTCGGCTCATCCAGAATGAGCACTTTGAGATCGCCGTGAAAGGCCTTGGTGATCTCGACCATCTGCTGCTGCGCCCGCGACAGGTGCGAGGTGGTCTCATTCGGATCGATATCGAACCCGAGCTCGAGGAGCATTTCATGGGCGCGTTTGCGCATGGTGCGATGGTCAATGAAAGGGCCCTTCATGGGCTCCCAGCCCAGGAAGATGTTCTGTGCCACCGTCAGGGTCGGGATCAGCGAGAATTCCTGAAAAACAGTGTAAATGCCCTTGTCCTGGGCATCGGCAACGCTGTCGAATTTCATTTCCTGACCATCAAGGACAACGCTGCCTTGTGACGGAGTATTTGCGCCCGCGAGCATTGAAATCAGCGTCGATTTCCCTGCACCGTTCTCACCGAAGAGAACGTGTACTTCGCCCAAATGAAGGTCGAAATCGACGGCATTGAGGGCAAGCACGCCTGGGTATTGTTTTGTGATCGCTCTGGTTTCGATGAGTGGTTGTTTTGACATGTCAGTCTCCAAAAAAAATGCGGGCCGGTGGGACAGGCCCAGACCGGCCCGCAGTCCAATAGGGAGGAGGTTAGTTGGACACAGAGAACACAGGCGAGAACCCTTCCAGTGGAAGGATATTGGTGCGCTCGACGTCTCCAATGTTTTCAGGATCAACCACGAAGATCTTCGGACCCACGTGTTTGATGTAGTCTTTGCCTTCGAGGATGCGGACCGCCTGATCGACTGCGATCCGGCCCTGAACCACCATGCTGTCAGCAGGCGCCGCGAGGATGAAACCGCGCTCGATGCCCGTGTAGACGCCCGGGGTCATGTAGAAGGCGAGCAGATCGACCTTGCCCTGCAGACCGCGCTCACGGATGAGACCTTGAGCCGCTTCGGCGGTCACGGCTGTGCCGGCGAGGTAGCGAACATCCGGGTTGGCTTGCAGAACATCTTCGACAAGCTTGAGTTGGGTTTCTTTGCCGGTGTCACCGTAGCGAGGCTCCAAAACCGTGACGGCGGAACCTTCTACAGCAGCAAGAAATCCGGAATTGGCAGCTTCTACCCAACCTGCACCTGCGGGTCCAGGGAACCATCCAACTTTCACAGGTTCCGACCCAGCCGGGTGTTTTTCGGCCAAATAGCGCCCGGTTTCGTATCCCATCGTATAGAAAGACACCAACGACTTCGCGGCAATGTCCGGCGATGAAACACCGTTGATCGTATCAACGACAGGGATTCCTTCAGATTTGAGCTCTGAAATGAGGTTGTTGAGACCCTCATAGGAAATTGCGCCTAACACGACGGCCTGCGCACCAGCTGCGACACAGTCTTCGATTTGGCTGATTTGACGATTGAGTTCGGTATAGCCGCCGGCCTCGACAATGTTCAGGTTGACGCCTAGGCGCTTGGCCTCCTGGACCACCCCGTAGTCAACTCCAAGCCAATAGGCATCCTTCATGTGCGGGAAAGACACGCAGATGTTCCAAGCTTTCTCGGCAGAGGAGAGCGCTTCATAAGTGACGGCCTTCACTTCGCCATCTGCGGAAAAGGCCGGGGTGACCTCTTCGGCTGCGTAGGGGAACCATGCTTCTTCGGCGAAAGCCCCCGCTGGAATTGCGGCACTCAAAGCCAGTGCCGTGGCCGTTTTCAGGACGAGTTTCATTGTTCTGATCTCCTTGTCAGTTACAGGTATCTGAAGCGATTTCTCGCATTTTCGGGTTGGGTTTCTGGCTCTTAGCCGAGCTCTTCTCTTATTCTTGCAAGCATTCCTTTGCGTTCCTTGCGGGCCTCAAGCGCCTGGGCCATGTCGACTTTCTCGAACTTGACCGAGGTGTGAGGTTGAAGCTGGCCGATGAGGTCCATGTCAGCCGAGATGACCGCACCGAGTGTGAAGTATCCACCGCCCGACACCGCATCGCGGTGCAGAACGATTGGTTCGGTTCCGCCCGGCACCTGGATTGAGCCATAGGAATAGCAGCCATCCACGATGTTCGAAGGATCAGCGCCCGCGCCAAACGGTTGTTCGCGATCCACAAACTCGAGCGGACGCCCGCCTTTGAAGCGATAGCCCATACGGTCTGCTTCAGGCGCCACTTTCCACTCATCTTCGAAGAACCCGGCACCGGCTTCATCCGTCAGGCGATGCCAGTACAGCCCGGGGAGTACGCGCAGACTGGCAGGTGTTCCTGGTTTACGGCGAAGAGGTTCCGACACGGTGCGGCCGGCGCCGAGCCCTTGCGAACCGCCAGTTGGTAGTTCATCCCCAGCTTGAATTGCGCGCCCTTCCATGCCACCGAGAGCTCCGATGGGATATGTGGACCGGCTGCCCAGAGCCTCGGGCGTTGTGATTGCACCGCTAACGGCGATGTAGATGCGTGCACCGGACTGCAGGAAATCAAAACTGAGGGTCTGACCAGCTTTGACGACAAAGGAGGTCCACGCCTCTTGGTATTCCCCATCTACCTTGATCGGGAGCAGTGCGCCGGTCACCGCGACAGTAGCGGTTTGCGTGAACTCGATCTCCGGTCCCATGAAGACCGCTTCGAGACAGGCTGCACCTTCATCATTGCCGACGAGCATGTTTGCAGCGCGCAGCGCATAGCGGTCCATGGCACCGCCGAGCGGGATGCCGAGATGGAAAAAGCCGATGCGGCCAAGATCCTGAATGGAGGTCGCAAGGCCTGGGTTTTTGATCTTAAGCGTCATTGAGGGCCTCCAACATCTTTGCATTGGTGCCGCGCATGTCGGCGTTGAATTTATCGAGATCGAACTCGACCTCGGCGATCCGCGGCACGTAGGTGCCGTCTTCGACCGCCGCGACGATGGCGTCATATTCGGCGCGGTCGATCTGCTTCCACTTCACGATGTCGCCGGGTTTGAAGAACACCATGAAGTCCTTCAAATGCGCGACCTTCTGTTCTGGATCGTAGATGGGCATCGGGGTGACACCGAACATCTGATAGCCGCCGGCACCGCGCACGGAATAGATGCAAGAAAAGCAGCCACCATAGCCCACAGTCAGTTTCGGTGTGTCCGTCCGGGGGCTCAGATATTTTGGAACCTGAAGCTGCTTGTCGCGTTCGACCAGCTGATAAAGGAACGGCAAGCCAGCAACAAAGCCCACCATCGACACGAACCAGGGTTGCGAGTGATGCGCTTCGATGAAGTCGTCTACCGAGGCATACCCGTTGATTTTCGCGGCATAGTCGAGATCGGTGCCGTTCGGGTCCTGATGGCGCT
The DNA here is from genome assembly GCA_022448245.1 of Paracoccaceae bacterium. Classification (GTDB taxonomy): domain Bacteria; phylum Pseudomonadota; class Alphaproteobacteria; order Rhodobacterales; family Rhodobacteraceae; genus Shimia_B. The sequence goes on along the minus strand of JAKVCO010000053.1, from coordinate 1,771 downwards.
CGCGGAACCGCATCAGCGTCTCGTGCGTCCAGGGGTCCTTGTAGAAAACGGGGATCTCGATAATCCGTGTGGTCAGGCGCTTTTCTGCAGATTCCGCCTTATGCTCGAGCTCCTTGACCTTCGCCATGATGTCATCGGGAGCGATGACATCCGGATNGAAGCGAACCTGGAACGAGGCATTCGCAGGGCAAATCTCGGTGACGCCCTCAATCTTGGCGTCGCGCACCGCATTGCTCATGGAAAGAGACTTGAAGAACGCGTCGAGGGACATTTCGTCATCCATTTCGACATAGACGTGCTCGTCGCCTCCAAATGTGTATCTGGTTTTCATTCTGGCTTCCTCACGTGTTCTCGGGTTTCAGGTTCACGGCTTCCAGCCACGGCTCAAGCCACTGGGTGTGGAAATCGCCAGAGGCGACACCAGCGTCGTTTGCCAAAGCCTTATGGAGCGGAACGGTGGTTTTCAGGCCATTGATCTCGAGCCCTTCCAGCGCAGTTGCCATCTTGGAAATGGCATCGGCGCGGTCCTTACCGTGAACGATCAACTTCCCGATCAGCGAGTCGTAGAACGGCGGGATCTGGTAGCCTTCATACATGAAGTGGTCGAAGCGAATGCCTTCCCCCTCCGGGATTTTCAGGCTCTCGACCTTTCCCGGCCATGGCAGGAATTGCATGAAGGGATCTTCAGCATTGAGGCGAACCTCGATCGCATGCCCTGATTTCTTGACCTGATCCTGGCTGACGCTTAGAGGTTCGCCGCCACAAACGCGGATCATTTCCTGAACAAGATCAATTCCGGTAATCATCTCGGTCACGGGATGTTCAACCTGGATGCGGGTGTTCATCTCAATGAAGAAGAACTCGTTGGTGTTCTCTTCGTAGAGGTATTCAAGCGTGCCAGCACCGCGATAGTTCACCGACTCCGCGAGTGCGACGGCGGCCATACAGAGGTTTTCGCGCGTCTCGTCATCAAGGCAATCCGCGCCCGCCTCTTCCCAAACTTTCTGGCGGCGGCGCTGGAGAGAGCACTCGCGTTCATAGAAATGTACGGCCTTCCTACCATCGCCAACGATCTGAACCTCAATGTGGCGGGGAGATTTCACCGAGCGCTCGACATAGAGCCCACCATCACCAAATGCCGCGGCCGCCTCTTGTTGCGCTTGTGGTGCGAGCGTTCGCAGCTCGTCTTCGGTGTCTGCAATCCGGATGCCCTTGCCACCACCACCTGCGGCGGCCTTGACCATCACGGGATAGCCCACTTTCGCGGCGACCTCGACGGCCTCATCGACGGAGTCGATCCGCCCCTTGGAGCCGGGCACGACCTGAACGCCGGCGGCTTCGGCAGCCTGACGTGCAGCCACTTTGTCGCCCATGCGTTCGATCGTGTCTGCGGATGGCCCAACAAACTTGATACCGGCTTTTTCGATGGCGCGCGCAAACTCGGGGCTTTCAGAAAGGAAGCCGTAGCCGGGATGAACCGCGTCGACCGACTTCTCAATGGCTGCTGCCACCACACCTGTGATGTTGAGATAGGATTCTGTCGCCTTTGCAGGTCCGATACAGACGGACTCATCGGCTAGCTTGACGGCGAGCATATCCGCGTCGCCTTCCGAATAGGCCTGGATCGTCGTGATTCCAAGCTCTTTGGCGGCGCGAATGATGCGAACAGCGATCTCGCCGCGGTTTGCGATAAAAAGGCGCTCGATGCTCATCTCAGACCACCACTTCGGCAAGCGCCTGTCCTGCCGTCACCGGTAGACCGTCTTCGGCC
>JAKVCO010000052.1 GCA_022448245.1 Paracoccaceae bacterium | reverse complement strand
GATTACCGGCGCTTCGGTCAACCCCAGCTGAGTGGCGGCCAGGACGCGGCCATGGCCCGCGATTAGCTCGCCGTCGTCCGCGACGAGGCACGGCACCGTCCAGCCGAACTCGGCCATGCTGGCGGCGATCTTCGCAATCTGGTCCGCGCCATGCGCCTTTGCGTTCTTGGCATAAGGCTGGAGCTTGGCCAGCGGCCAAGTCTCAATCGCGTCCGGGGCAAAGCTCAGCGTCATGATGTCGGTTCGCCTCAATGGGGTGGATCTCTGGACTCCGGACACCGGCAGCCAGTCTGGACTCCGCAAAGGGTCCAGCGGCCACCGGGCGTGTCCGCTTCCAAGAGTCTATTTTGTTGTGGTTTTCAGCAGATCGCGGGTGGATACCCGCTGGGGTGGCTTCCCAAAAAACCGGCCCTGTCGCTGGCGATATTACGCGCTTCGCCCGCCAGCATACGAAAGTGGCCCAGAAGGAACCAAGAATTCAATGGGTTAACTGATTGGATCCCGACTGGACCCTTGGGTGGACCCCGGGGTCCAGCGGCGCGGGCCGTCTCGCGCGCGCCTCTCCCGAGTATATCCCTTTTCTAACCCTCGGCCGGGCTTTCTGTCTCATCGAAAACTGTCCGGCGGACACTTTCCTAGTGGCTGCGGGCGCTTACGCGCCAGCGGCCAGTTCGATCACGCGGCGCTTCGACATGTTGCGGTTGAACCGTCGTCTGTTGAGCGTGAGCGCTATGACGGAAATCCCGAATTGCCAGTGCTGGTGGGCTGCAGAGCGCTGCAGACCGACCGTCCAGCAGATCTCCTTCCACCTTTCGCCATGCGCCTTCATCCAGACGATCTTGCCGTCGATGGGCTCGAGGCAGGAGGTCCAGGTCAGCGTTTCCTCCATCCGGCTGATCACCTGCGGCGAGGGCAGCAAACGCATGGGCTTCGGCTCCTGGCCCACCTTGTCCGCGAAGCTATAGACCATCTCGGGCCATGTGCTGAAGTAACCTTGCCTGCGCGGTTCAGGCAGGCGCTTCAGGACGAAGGCGGCTTCGGCCAGCCGTTCCTCCACGAGGTCGGGTGTCCAGTCCGTCATTGCGACACCTCCCGAACTCGCGGGCACTGCCCGTACAGTTTCTCGCCGAGTTGCCGGACCAACTCTCGTTCCGGCCAGGTCAGGCGGTGGTCATCGATGGCCACAGCCAGCAGACCCTGCTCCTGCCAGCCATCGCGTTTCACATCGTCAGGGCTGCGGCGATGCCCGCCATAGCCCTTGGGCACAAACCGCATACCGCTCATTGCATGCCCCCCTTGGTCTCCAGCGCCCAGAACAGGATCGCGATGGCGTCGGCCTCGTTGTCATCGGCTGGGCTGAAGCCGCGTGCCCGGGCGGATGCGATCATGGCCTCTTTGTTGGCGTTGCCCTTGCCGGTGGCGAAGCGCTTGATGGTGCCGACGGGCACGCCCTCGTAGGGCACGCCGCGCATCTCGGCCCATGCGGTCAAGGTGGCCATCAGGCCCCCATAGACGTGGGCTGCGTCGGTGCCCGCGTGGCGACGGACTTCCTCGAACCAGAGGGCGGCGATGGGCCCGGACAGCCGGTCGAGCTCGCCCAGCCAGTTGCTGAAGCGCAGGTAGCGCATGCCGCCACCGTCAAAGCGGCCGGGGCGGAAGGACACGGTGCCGCTGGTGATCAGCCCATCGGCACCGTGCAGGGCCCAGCCTGTGGTCGTGCCAAGATCGAGCGCCAGCAATGTGCGGTCGGCGCGGAAGGCAGGCGGAAGATCGGGGATTGCCTCTTGCATCCTGGTGGTCAGAGTCGCTTCAGCCATCGTGGTCTCCTTTTTGAGTTGGCTGCGGGGGTGGAAGACGACGGCGGTCATGTGCTTGGCGGTACGGGCCGCCGTCGTCGGATTGGAATGTGCAGGGAACGTCAGAGCCCGCGCGCGGATACCCCACGACGTATGGGATAGGGCCAAACCTGCTGGTTGGCCCCCCATACGTAGTATGGGGGCTTTCATTGTTCGTCCTCCAATCAGCGTAAGGCACTGAATTTATTTGGGTTTCGAGGACAAACAGAGGACGTACAACAGGACATACATGTTCGACCTCTTTTTGCTCCAAGTGATTGATTTCATTGGATTGAGGACGAACAACGGAGGAGGACGAACATGTTTGTCCTGAGGTCGAACAGAGGACGTACAAGCCAAAATCAGGCATTTTCATCCTCCCGGATCGACCACCCGGAGGGGTCTGCGAGGTCCATGCACTGCCCGTTGGAGGGCGATTTGTAGTGGCTCGGGACGACCGGAATGACGCTGTCCAGGACCTCTCCGGTCTCCGGATCGATCCGGCCCTTGCGGCCGAACACCATGCCTTCGGCGCAGAGGTAGCCGAAGCGCGACCGGACCACGGAGTGGCCGAATTTCCTGCCATCGCGCAGGAAGCGGATGTCGCCTTTGGTTGCCAACACATTGATGCGGTCTCGGATAGTGAATTGGCTCCCAAGGCCGCGCTGGTTCTCGAACGCCTCGCGGAACTGGGTCGAGGTGTAGAGTTTGCCCTCGGCCGCCTCGTCGATCAGGATCGACAGGATGACATCGCGCTTGCGATCCCGCTCGGCATCATGCTTAGCGCCAACCTCCTGGCGGACGAGGCGTTCGTTCATCGGGTTGATCTCGACCCACTGGCCGCCGACCTTGTCGATCACCTTGGGCGGCAGCGCAGGGCCGTTCCTGAGCTCGATCTCCAGCTTGCGCTGCGAGGAATCCTCATCGGGCCGGTGCAGGATCAGGCCGGAGGTGTAGAACCCACGCAGCGCGCTGGCGCCGGAGAGCGCGAGGAAGGGATCGTCCTTCACCTGCTGCTTGCTGAGCTTCTTGGTGTGATGGATCAGGATGACCCCGCAGTCGGGGTCGATATGGTCACGCAAGACTTCGATGCGTTCCTTTAGGAAGAACATCATGGCAGTGTTGTCGTTTTCGCCGCCGCCATCGGGACCGCCATCGAAGAGATTGCGGATCGGGTCGACGCAAAGGATGTCGGGCGGTGCGTCGGGGAACGCGGTCTGGACAGCGCGCGCCACGCACACACTGCCGTCATTGTCGAGCAGCATCTTCAGCTTGGGCGTGGCAACGAAGGTGTCGCGTGCGGCAGCCAGCACCTCTGGCGGCAGAGCGATCTGCTTCAGCCGTTCCCGCAGGTAGTGATACTGGATCTCGGCCTGCAGATAGAAAATGCGCAACGGCCGCGGCGGGGCGAAGCCGAGGAACGGCATACCGGCCGCCATATGCACGAGCCAGGATATCAGCAGATCGCTTTTGCCGACCTTTGGCGCGCCGCCCAGCACCAGGAGTCCGCCCGGCGTCAGGACGCGGGGTGCGATGATGTCTTCGGGCATCGGGCTCTGGTCGTCCAGCAGCGCGCCCAACGTGAAGGCGGGCATCTCGACCGGCCCCGGTGCGCCGGAGTCCAACCGGATCAGGGGCGGTCCGTACTTCTCGACGTGCCGATCCCAGAGCCGCTCGGACTCGCGCTTGAGCCGTTCGACCGGCCATTGGGGCCGTAGCATCGCGGCGTTGTAGCCACAGATGCCTTCCCAGCCTTCGTCCTTTGTCATCCGGCCCTCGTGCACCATGCGGATGAAATGCCCGATCGCGGCCGACGCACCCTCGAAGCGGGACCAATCATCCTGCGCCCCCTCGCGCACCGGTGTAAGCAGTACATCGTCGATGGCAGGCTTGTCCGGATGGGTGAACTCGGGCTGCAGGGATACGCCCGGCGCAGGCGGCATGTCGGTGACGGCCTCAATGAACTCGGCCAGATCGCGCTCGTGGGCGGCGTTCAGCTCGACAAAACGCACCTGCGTTTTCAGGCTGTTCTTGTAATAGACCGAGCCTGCCACCCGGATCGGTTGGTGGGCCGAGCGGAAATGCATATCCCCGCCGACCTTGGCGGCAATGTCGCCGCGCAGACGGCAGACACGGGTAATGTCATCCCCCTCGGCAGGCTCGGTCAGCGTCCACCAGACATGGCACTTTCGCTGGCCCTCCGGCGTCACACCACCGCTTTCCACCACCATCGTCGGGACACCGAGGTGGCGCTCAAGATGGGCGCGCTTTGCGGCTATGTCGCCCGTGTCGAGGTCGACGACCACGGTCTGCATCTGCAGGATCTCGGCGGCCTTGGCCTGGCCGGACGCGGCAACGGTGCCGGGTATCACGTAGACCGCTGCGCCCTCGCGTGAGGCCCATGTGGCGAAGGTTGCCATCTTCTCTGGGGCGGCCTGATCCGCCTCGAGCCAGATATTGTGCGGGCGGCCATCGATGCCCTGGCCCTTGTCAATGAAACTGCGGACCGGGATCAGCCCGTCGCAATAGCCGAAGACGACCTGCATGAACTGGGCGATCTGCTCAGGGTCCGGCTCATCGCCGAAAACGTCAATCTGCGGAGCAGCATCGTTGAAGTCGCGCCAAGGGTTGAAATGGACGATGTTTTCCGCGGGCGTATCGGTCGTCGTGTCGTCGCGCATGGATGTGTCCTCGTCGGGATCGGCTGGCTCGTCAGTCATTTGGTGAGGCTCCAACACCGCTCGGCATGGGCGCAGAACGTGCATTCAAAGAAATCGCGACTGGCGGCGATGCGGGGCAGCAATTCGCCCGCATCGGTGGCCTTCAGGATCCGCACGGCGCGGTCGGACATGCGCTGCGCCAAATCGGCATCGAAAGGCACCAACTCATGGTGCAGCTCGGCCGTGTCCTTGTTGATAGCCGTGAACAGCGCCGGTGCGGACGAAATCCCCGGCACCGAAGGCTCCATGTAAGCCTGGTAGATCGCGATCTGGGCGGCATAGACGGGTTTGGAGACCGTCACGCCGTCCTTGACGCAGGACCGCCAGTTCTTTGCGTTCATGGTCTTGCACTCCCAGAGCGCCGGTACGCGCAGACCGAGCGCTGCTGGAGCGTCAGCAATGATTCCATCGACATGGCCCCGGATACGACCGCCCGCGACGGAGAACCCGAACTGGCCGCCATCGCGTTTCTGGGGGACCAGATCGATCTCGGCCGCGCGCAGCCAGCGGATCGCCAGATCCTCGAGGTGGTGTCCGATGGCGAAGATCCGCAATGTCTGGCCGCTGAAGTCCGCACCGTCATCTTTTGGTGCACCGGCGAACTCGAATTGCAGCGCCCGTTCACAGGCATGTCCAAGGCGGGAAGCACCAAGATAGATCCGCGGCGGCGTGGCCGCTCGTTCAGCAATGAGGGCTGCGTCGACCAGTGCGTTGATCCGCTCGGCCATCGAGGGGCGCGGGTTGAAGTCCAGCATCAGAACGGGATCTCGTCTTCCAGGGTGATCTTAGACATCTCGGCACGGAACGCGTTGATGGTGGTGACGATCAGCTGCTGCATGTCGCCCCGGGACAGCTGGCCAAGCGGTCTCTCCCAGCCAATCCGTTCCATTTCCGGGGCCAGCGCGCGCATGACAGCAGGCAGGGATTGCGTTTCCTCATTCGTGAACTTGACCATGGTCGGTCCTTTCTTCGCTTTGCGGGTGAAGGCCGCCTAGCAGCCCATGGAGCAGAACCAGCGGCGGATCCTGTGCGGGCGCGGCTGGCGGGGGTTGAACCAGCCGAAGCCACGTGCGCGGGACAAGCAGACAGCGCAGAGCGTGCCGCGCGGATGCCACAGACGATCAGTGCCCGATCTATCTGAAGCCGCCCTGGGCGCGGGTGGGATTTGCGCGACACTGTTCAGTAGCTGCATTCGCCGCGTCCTTGTGTCGGTGAAGCGCACGAGCGCTCCACCTCAGACGGCCCGAGGCTTAGTCCGCCCACGAGGGACGCCCTTGCGGCGCTGGTGCTTGCGCCTCGTACGCAGTTTGATGGGCGGCGGAGGCAAAGTCCGGAGCCCCAGAAGACGCCGCCGCCGCACCCATGACCTGCGCATATTCCCGATGATCAGGCGTGATGGCGCCGCGGATCTCGTTCTTGTCCTCGCCGCTGGCATCAGTCCCGACGTCGATCCGGGCAACGAACTCAATGCCGTCGAGATCGGCGAAACCGCTGATCCGCCGCGCCGCCTGCGCCTCGGGCGACATGTCCTTGTCGGAAATCCCGCGCGCCGAGTTCAGCATGCCACGCACGAGGCTGCGGCCCATGTTGGCCCAGTCCGGTCCCTTGGGGCTGTGAAGCCCGATCAAGGTGAAGATCTTGCGGCGGGCATATTGCCCCTCGGTCACGGTAAACTCGCCGTTGAGGTACACCGCGCCGGTGGAGCCGCGTGTGGCGTAGCCGCCGGTCCAGCCCTGTGAGGCATCGTCGAAGCCACCCGGCCGGATGGTCAGGCTTACTTTGGCCAGCGTGCCCTTGGGGATGAGGTTGGTGTTGCTTTGCGCGTCGTTGAAATCGTTCCAGGAACCCATGGGGAACCTCCTTGTATTTTCAGGATTGCGGTTGAGATTGGTCGCCGCTGGCCGGATCGGCGGGTGGCGGGGTGTAGGTCAGGCGATCCGTCGCCGGGGCTGCGGGCGTCCGGATTTTCGCCATCAGGCGGCCGAGATGGGGTTCTTCGACCTGGCCCAGACGGCCGGAACGGTCCTTGGCCGGAAAGCCCCAGGGGTTGATCGTGTGGCAAACAAAGGCGCGATAAGGGTCGCCGCCTTCGGCCTTCATCTCCGCCATGGTGATCACCTCGTCGACAATCCCCGGCAGCTCGAGCCCGGTCTTGGAGCCGTCGATCTGCGGCTGGAACACCTTGCGATTGAAGTCGTCGAGCTTCTCGTCGAGGATCCCGACGAACCAGACGTTCTTGGCCCGTGTGTGCTGCAGATGGGTGAGCCAGCCGATCATCTCACGGCCATGCAGACCGTAAGCCCCACGCACATCCGGCTTGCCGGTCTTTTCGGACAGCGCTTCCGGCTGGCCCTTGCACCAGCCGAAGCACAGCCGCCCGGCCACGGTGATCGAGTCCACAAAGATGGTGTCGTAGCGGTCCAGTGCGGCCGGATCACCGAAGCGGTCGCAGACGGCGGCATAATGCGCCGGGCTATAGGGCTGCTCATCGCGCAGCGCCGGGTTCGGCCCGCCGATGAACACCGCAAAGTCCCGACATTCCGTCCATGTGCGCGGCCGGATACTGGCGCCCGTCCATCCCTCGATGGCGAGATCCCCCGCTTCGAGATCCATGAACAGCGTACGGTCGGGATCGAGGGTCCACAGGAGCGAGGTTTTCCCAATTCCGGATTTCCCGAAGATGCAGCCTTTGATGCCGCGCGGCTCAGCCAGACGTTTGTCGGCGCTGATGATGGGGAGGCTCACTGGTCAGCCCCTTGCGCGAGGATCTCGATCTTCAACGTGCCCGGCCGCACCGTGCGTGCAGGCTCGAAGCCCTGACGGATAGCCTCGGGCCAGGCGGCGTATTTGCGCTCCGGCACCTTGAAAGCCAGATCGACATACTCCGTTGGGTCGTCTCCAGCCTTCTGGATCCGCGCAACCATGTCGGACAGCCGACCCTGGTCCCAATCCACCCGCTTCGGCAGGTCGGCAACCACCGTGAAATCTCCGTCGTCGAACCGGACGGTGCCGGTGTCTTTACCTGCGGCCTGGCGTTCTTCGGCGGCGCGAGTGGCATAGCGCACAGCGAGTCCAGCATCGAAGCGAGTCTTGGCGGCCTTGTCGCGCTTCAGGCGCTCGTCAAGCTCACGCTGCAGGATTGCCAGTAACTCGACCGGCAAGGCCGCGATCTCGGCTACGCTGAGGCTTGGCAGATCATCGGGCGTGGGGGTGTTCGCGGGAAATGGCATGAAAGGGTCTCCGTGATCGGTGAAAAGGGATTGGAAGGCGGTCATCACGCGGCCTCGAGCAGGCGGACCGACAATGCGGCGCCGCTGGATCGGGGTTTCGGCCGGGCGATGGCGATGTAGGCGAATTGGTCAGGACCGATCCGCGCCTGGACGAGATGAACGAGGTTCTGCTCGGCCGCGCGAAGGGCGGCGGCCGCGAGCTGGCGCAGGGCGCGCTGACGGTCGGTTGGGAGTTGTGAAAGAACGGCGGTGGCATCGACTGCCAGAAACCCGCGGTGATAAACCAGCGTTTCGCCGGGTTCGGCCTGCGCGATCCATGCACAGAACCCGACCTCGTCTAGACCGGTAGTGGCGCAGAACGGCGCCACCCGGTCGGCCGCAAAGTCATCGAGCCGGACCATCATGCGGCACCGGCCCGCGCATCCGCGCCGGTGCTGTTACGCAGCTGCGCCTGCTCGAACGCGGTGATATCCTCCATGCGGTAGACGACGCGGCCGCCCAGCTTCATGAACTGCGGACCTTCACCTGCCCACCGCCACCGCTCCAGCGTGCGGTGCGAGATGTTCCAGCGCCGGGCTAGTTCTTTCTGACTGAGGTGTTTGAGTTGCATCTTCGTCTCCTGTCGTTCGCTATGTTAGGAGGAAGATGCGAAATCCTGCTGTGGGATGTCGTCAGGATAGAAGTGGGATGCGGAGGGGGATCAAATTGCGCCTTGCAACTCAGCGGCAAAGGCGACGGTGGGGGATCATCATCCCACTCTCATCCCCCGGAGCATCCCACTGTGGAGACGAAGGGACGCGCGCGGCAGAGCGAGACGGGCCGAAATCAGCCCAAGTTCAGGCGGTAGTTGCCGCGCCCATTCGATTCGATCAGGGAGCGCCACTGCTTCTGGGATTTGAACACGTCGGACATCTTCAGGCTCTTGGAGCCCGCCGTCGACAGGATCGCCTTGCCGCTCTGCCAGGCCTCGCCACGCCGCGCGGCCTCATGCAGCGCGCGGACAACTTGCGCCTGGATCGGCCCCAAGCGGAATTGGTGCCCGCCGCAACGCACATCCTGATAATCAGGCGACGCGCTGAAGACCGGTAGCTGCGACGGAGTTTCTGCGCCCGAAAACCCTGTTTCCGCTTCGAATCGATCACGTTCTTCGCGCCTTAGCAGCAGATCACCAATCATGACGAAGATCGGATCAGCTTCGCCATAAAGCGTTGCATAGGATGCGCGTGGCGTCCGGAAATCACTGAGATGGACTTCGCTGCACCGGAACAATTGAAAGACGTCCTGCGCATACAAATCCAGGAGACCGCTGAACCGGCTCTGCTCGGTTGGCACCCGAAAGTGCTCGCCCTCATGGGTTCCCTCGTAGTCGCCCTGTTCCAAAGGCACACCGAAGACGCGCACCGACAGCCGAAGCTTGTCGTTCTCTGCCAGATAGATCAGATCGGCCTCGGAGATGGACCAGCGATCGAGGATCTCCGGCAGAGTAAAATACGCCTTCTCGATCTCCATCTGACCTCCGATTCCTGCCGCTGAGTGTTTAGGTTTTGTTCTAATTCCTTGACGCCCTCCGATCAATCCTGTTTTATCCTATTTGATCCGCAGCCCTCTGGGGAAAACATGACCGAGCATCATACGCTCTCTGATCGCCTCCGCGCCCGCGCTCAGCAACTCGGGCTCAGCCCCGCCCATGTCGCCGAAATGGCTGACGTGAACCGATCCTTCGTCTACGACATCCTCCGCGGTCGCTCGACGCGACCCGGCATCGATAAGCTGGCAGAGGTCGCCCGCGTGCTGAAGGTAGAGCGGGAATGGCTGATCCACGGCATCGGTGAGGTTGAGGGTGAGCCGCCCTTCATCGAGAACCCCGATGAGACCTTCGTGGCGATTGCGCATGCCAGTCCGCGCCCATCGATGGGCGGCGGTGCAGTGGTGACCGAGGATCACGACACGCCCGGCCGTGCCTATCACTTCCGCCGCTCCTGGATAAAGGGCAGCCTCAAGGCCAGTCCCTCGCAGCTGCGCATCATGCACGTGGAGGGCGACAGCATGGCACCGACCCTGCTGGACGGCGATACAGTGCTGGTCGACATGACTCGCCGCGCGCCGAACCCGCCCGGGATCTTTGTGCTGGATGATGGAATGGGGTTAGTGGCCAAGCGGCTCGAGCACGTCCCGAACAGCGATCCGCCCGCGGTGCGGGTGATCTCGGACAACGGTTTTTACAGCCCTTACGAGCGCAGCGCCGAGGAAATCCACATCATCGGCCGCATCCGCTGGTTCGCGCGGGAGATTTGAGGTGATCGAATTTCGGTCCCTCGCTGATGATGCTCCCGACTTAAGCTTCTCGCCGCTTTTGCGCGGAGTTCAAAAAACCTTCGCCTACGTCGAGGAGCATGGTTCCATCGGCCTCACCCCGTCCAAAGCCTTCAAGCGCAATTTCGTTCACTGGGCCGCAGCCGAGTTCGACTGGCCCGGGCATAGCGAGGCGGACCTCTTCGCCGTCAACAAAGTGCTCAACGAACATGATTTCATGCCGCTCGGGGATATTCACTTCCTGCTGACCACTTTGAAGATGGGTCGGCACTACAAAGGGAATTTCAAGCTAACGAAGTCAGGGGCGGACCTGGCACATCAACCCGGCCGCCTGTTCGGGATCATAACGCCGTTCTACCTCTTTGAAATCGATCATTCGGGTTGGTCACGGACCCCGGACCAAGTGCTTCCGGGCAACTGGGACGTCTTCCTCAACGTCCTTAACGTCGAGACTGAAGACGGCGCAGCGGGCGCCCACCTGCGACAGATCTTGTTCGGTGAACCAGAGCCCAGCTCCTTTCCACGCTACGATGAGATGATGGGCAGTCTTTACACTCAGTTCCTGCGCCCTCTCGTCTGGGCAGGCTTGCTTCAGGAAACCCGGTCCGAAAAGTCCTTTCGGTCGCAAGACAGCCTGTTCGCCAAAACCCCGCTTTGGAAGGCCGCCCTGAAACTCGACACAGATTCGATGGTCCAATCCGCGACACGGCACTGAAAGGCCGCACGCTACAAACCCGATCCTGCACGCAGCATCGCGCAGCAGCCCTGCAACCCATTGTTTTAACTTGAATACCAGCGCCACTTGAAGCCCAGATAGGGCAACAACCCGAAAGGCGCTCCAATGCTTAACGATAATTTAACCCCGGTTTCGGGGCCCAATCCTTTGTGTCCGGACAAGATGTCAGCACGTGCACGCTTCGAAGAACTCGGTCGCATCCTGGCTGCGGGCGTCCTTCGCCTGAACGCCACACAGTCCAGCTCTTTATCTGCCGACATCGGAGACAGTTTCGTGGACTTCTCACCCCGAAAGAGCGGTGGTCGTCGTGCAAAACGTATCCGCATCGGAGGAATTGATGAAGCATCACAATAAGATAACGCCCACAAAACCGGGGCTGGATCCAAGGTTTGATCAATCCGTCCTGGCCCGTCTAGCTGCTCTAAAGGCCATGTCGGTCAGGGAGCTAAAAGCCGAATGGGAGAAACTTTTTGGCATCGCTGCGCCGAACAACAGCCGCAAGTTCCTGGAATTCAGGATCGCCTATCGCATCCAGGAACTGACCTACGGCGGCCCCGATAGGGAAACGCGCCGCATGCTGGATCTGCTGGCTGATGAGGTCGAGGGGCATGCGCGGCGCAAGCACCGGATCGCTGATCCCCGAAATCCCGTGACCGGCACCAAACTGCTGCGTGAATGGGATGGGGTTGAGCACACCGTAACCGTGCAGAAAGACGGCTTCGACTGGCAGGGGCGCAAATTCAAATCGCTCTCGGCCGTGGCCCGCGCCATTTCCGGCACACGCTGGAATGGCTATCGCTTCTTCGGGCTGCGTGAGCGCAAGCGGGAGCAAGCATAATGGAGAGTACAAACCGCCCGAACCGTCGGCTGCGCTGCGCCATCTACACCCGCAAGTCGACCGAAGAAGGTCTCGATATGGAGTTCAACACCCTCGACGCCCAGCGGGAGGCCTGCGAGGCCTACATCGCAAGTCAGCGCTCAGAGGGTTGGGTCGCAACCCGCGATCGCTATGACGATGGCGGGTTCTCTGGCGGCAATCTCGAACGACCCGGTCTCAAGCAGCTTCTGACGGATATCGACGATGGGTTGATCGACGTGGTCGTGGTCTACAAGATCGACCGTCTGTCGCGGTCGCTGATGGATTTCTCCAAGCTGGTCGAGATCTTTGACCGCAATGGCGTCACCTTCGTCTCTGTCACGCAATCGTTCAACACCACCACCTCGATGGGACGGCTGACACTGAACATCCTGCTCAGTTTCGCCCAGTTCGAGCGTGAGGTCATCGGTGAACGGATCCGCGACAAGGTGGCCGCGTCGCGAAAACGCGGTATCTGGATGGGGGGTTACGTGCCGCTCGGATACGATGTGCGGGATCGCAAGCTGGTGGTGAATGACGCCGAAGCCGCCTCGGTCCGTCGCATCTTCGGGCGTTTTGTCGAACTCGGCTCCGCCACGGTTTTGGCGCGCGAACTTCGCCGCGAGGGGTTCCGCAACAAGCAGGGCACGCTGATCGACAAGGGCTATCTCTACCGGTTGCTCAAGAACCGGGTTTATCGCGGTGAAGCTGTCCACAAGGGCACGGCGTATCCCGGCGAGCACGACGCCATCATCGACGATAACCTCTGGGATCGGGCCCACGCCATCCTGCAGGAAAGCCCCCGCAAACGCGCCAACAACACCCGCGCGCAGACACCGGCGCTGCTCAAGGGGCTGATCTTCAGCGACACCGGCGCGGCCATGACGCCCACCAGCACGAAGAAAGGCGCGAAGCTTTACCGCTACTATGTGTCGATGGACGTCATCCGGAACCGCGAGACCGGCGAAGAGACCGCCCCGATGCGGCTGGCGGCAGGAATGGTCGAGGATGCGCTCGTGAGCGAGGTTCGGCGCATTCTGCAGACACCAGAGATGGTGGCGCAGGTGATGGCAGCCCTGAAAAAAGAAAAGGGCGCAGTTTCGGAAGCCGACGCCATCGCGGCACTGCATGAGTTCCGCGCGCTCTGGGCACAGCTGTTCCCAGCCGAGCAGGCTCGGATCATCCAGCTTCTCGTCCGGCGCGTCACCGTCACCGCTGCAGGGCTTGAGGTGGACATCAGGCGCGAGGGCGTCGCCGGGGTCGTCCGCGAGATGGTTGCGCCTCGCGGAATGGAGGCGGCGGAATGACAAAGCCTGACGACACGATCCGCGTCCTGATCCCGTTGAAGGTCCGAAAGAAGAACGGGCGGCCAAAGATCCTGCCGCCCGCCGACTACCGCCCCAGCGAGGGTCAAGCGCAGGACCCGCATATCCTGCGGGCCATCGGCAGGGCATGGGGCTGGCGGCGGCGCATGGAGACCGGTGAGTTCGCCACGATCCAGGAACTTGCTGAGGCCGTCGGGCTGGCCGAACGTCATATCAGCCGCCAGTTACGGCTGGCATACCTCGCGCCGGAGGTGCTGAAGCGGCTGACCTGCGGGCGCGAGGCGTCGAGGGTCAGCTTGTACGATCTATGTTTTCTGACGGGGGAAAGCTGGCCGGAGCAAGTGGAGCGCGTGTTCGATTAGCGGCTGGCGTTTGGCCTCAAACGAGGCATGCGCCGTTCCTGATTCAGATGGAGCGGACGTTCGTACATTTTGCAGCTAATGGCTGGTGAGAGCCCATAGCGGAAGTCTTCAAGTCATGCTGCGAGCGCACGCAGCGTGAAAAATGCGGCATGAGCGAAAATCCATCTACTTCAACGCAACACCCAAAGCGGCCATACAAACAAATGCTATGTTCCCACTGTCAGCGTTGTGCTGATGCCAGGGTATGGAGGGAGGATTGGAGGGCAAATCATGCCAAGAGTCCAACTTCCTGCAACCACACCGAAACGCCGAGCCTGGAACAAGGGGCGGATCATCGGTCAGAAGCGGCCTTTGCTGCCCAAACAAGTCTGGGCGATACGAGCGCGCCTCGAATTGGCGGGCTATCTGCGAGATCTCACTTTGTTCAACGTCGCCATCGACAGCAAACTCCGCGGCTGTGACCTCGTCAAATTGGCGGTGTCTGACCTGGTTAAGGATGACCGCGTGCGAGAACGCGTTTCG
>JAKVCO010000051.1 GCA_022448245.1 Paracoccaceae bacterium | reverse complement strand
CAATCCTCGCTGCCTTCACGCTTCATCGATGAGCTGCCGGAGGAGCATGTGAACGTGCTCACCAACGCCTCCTCGTTGCATTCGGGCGGCTATGGCATGGGATCAACAATGGCACAGGCCTCACCTATCTTGCAGGCGGCGGCGGGCTCTGACCTCCATGACCGCGCCTCCAAGGCGGATGTCTACAATTCGCCGGGCTGGAAACGCATGCAGGCCCGCACCGCACAGCGCGGGATGAGCCAACCGCGCGAGGGCGGCAACATCGTCATCGACATGAACGCCACCTCCGCCTTCACCGTGGGCGACCGCGTCTTCCACCAAAAGTTCGGCTACGGCGAAGTAATGGAGATCGAAGGCGACAAGCTCGACGTGGAGTTCGACAAGGCGGGCTCAAAGAAGGTCGTGTCGAAGTTCGTCACCAGCGCCGACGCGGCGGATGACGTGCCGTTTTGAGGCGCCCTGAGGGACATTCGACTTAGCTAAGAAAGCCGTGCGACGAGCGAAACTGCTGTGTTTGAATCGCCTTCACATACCTGATTGCGTACGCATAATCGCGGTTGGGAGCGCATCTTCTACTCAAAGACCGCAAGAGGAATTTGACTACATGGACACTATGGGTTGTATGCAGGCGACGTCGATATTCCCCATGGTGCTGTTCTGTGCCGGGGTGATGGCAATGACGATCCTAGTAAAATCAAATGAGAAGCTGAGCCTCATGGAGGCAATTTACGCGATGATCCGTACTCGGTTTCGCAGAAACCTTCTGATTAATGTCGTGAACGCAGCAACTGTAATCATTCCGTTTGCTCTTTGGATTTACCTTTTAGACGGCTGCAATGCGTCACTTACTTGAGGGCGGACGAGCTTTTCGGTCAAAGCGATTATCGCCTTCCCGCAAAGCGGACGCTTGCCTCGGCCAACAGCAGCAGTTCTTCGCTGCATTTCCATTAGATGTGCGGCCATCTCTTCATTGAAGACGCGCAGACGCACCGGGGTGGTCAGGACGCGTCGCTGCCAAAGAGCTCGCGCGAGAAGAGGCGTTCCTGCTCCATGTCGGCGGGTCGCCATCCGATGTTCATATGGCAGTTCGTCAACTCTCCGATCAGCCACTCGTCACCTGAGACATAGGCGTCGACGCGTATGTACTCGAAGTCTGAGGACAGCTGCTCGGCGGCCTCGATGAATGCATCGAGGCATGGCGGCCGCGGTGTCGAAATTGGGGGAAACGGTTTACGCTGTTTCAGCGGCATACGCGTCCAGCTGCGGTCGAAGCGTTCGAGCGTGCCGGCGTTCGTCCCCGAAGGATGCACGCTGAAGACGCGCACCTGACCTCGGTAGCAGTGCACTTTCATCTCCATCATGTCGCCGCCAAAGACGATGGGCTCAACGATGATCTTCGGTTCAAGATACTTGTAGTTCTGCTCGCGCGTCCGCCGATACAGCGAGCTGTCGAGAAAGGCTCGGATCTCGTCGAGGGGGAGTGGCTCGCCTTTCCTGCGGATGATGACCATCCCGTTCAGATGCGTTCCTTTAATGACGCAGCTGTCTGGGAAGGCGTCTTCGGTGACTTCGTCCGCGCTCCGGATAACCTTGATCGTGGGGATCGTGCGTCCTGGCCCAATCTTGTAATCGACATAGGCCTTGCAAAGCTCCTTGTCGGACACCAGCTGGCGCGGAAGCGACAGCATCTCTCCCGACACCTCCATACGCAGCAGATAGTCGTTGAAGAGCATCCGCCGGCGCGGCAGCCGGCGCTGTTTGATAATGAAGTCGACGTAGTTGTAGATCCGGTCGCCAATCACCGTTCGAGGAAGAACCCATCTCAGCAAGCTCTCGACGGCCCCGCGCAGCGCAGCCTTAAAGCGTGCCGCGCGCGGTGCGTCCGTTTTTTTGGGCGGATGCGTGTCCGTCGCTTCAGTCATCGCGGTTATCCATCGCTCATTTCGGCGTGTTGCTTAGTCCGGGCGCCCATGGCGGGCAATGTGGTGCAAGAACTCAGACGCTCGCCGCACATTGGCGACATCATAGTCGAGGTCGTGATCGATGATCCCGCCATATGCCTGGTTATGTTCGATGTACCACAGGCGGCCGTCGTGCGAGGCGACATCGAGGGCAACAAGGTCGACCCCAGCGCGTGGCGCGATCGCCAGGGCAAAGTCGCGTTCCTCTTGTGTCAGTTCTACTCTTGTCACTTCGCCACCGGAGCGAATGTTGCTCTTCCAGCCGCCCTCGGGCGGCAAACGACCGATATGGGCGATAATCTCGAAGCTGTTGTCAGGCATTCGTTGCAGCAAGATCCTCTTGTCGCCCTTTGAAAATCCCGAGAAGTAAGGCTGTACGATCAGCTCGCCTTCGTCTCGGAGCGTCGATTGCATAAGCTCTGCGGCACTGGGCAGATCGTCTTCGGCCTGAATCCGAATGACGCCATCCCCACGGTAGCCGAAGGGGTCTTTGACGACGATATCCCCGCCGAAGTCGCGCCACGCCTCCTGCAGCTCGGCCATGGTGCCCACGACGCGTGTGGGTGGGCTCACATCGGGGAAATCTTCAAGATAGCTCCGTTTGTCTTCGGTCCGCCAAGCGCCGCGTGACGGCGGCGAAACTGGGGCGTCGAAGGCTGCTGCCTGCCGATCGATATCGGCCAGGAGCTCGGGGTTGCGCGCCCCCACGAGATTCAAAACCACATTTGGCCGCCCCGCCGGCGGCGGGCACGCGTGAGCGACACGCGTCGCCCTAGAGACCCAAACAGTCTCGAATTCTGCCTTGAGAAAACCGACGAGGTAGGCGCGATCATCCGTGAGCATCTCATCGGGAAGAATGATCCAAATTTTCATCGTGGCATCTCCAATCGTGCTATCTCCACTCACCAGCCGCCGGGAATACGCCGTGTGCCTGGCGCGTCGCCGATCATGCGTGAGGCGCTTTCGCTTCGACCCAATCGGTGTTCTTCAAGGCGCAGGTCGCTGGGCCATTGGGCCGCTCCTGGCTGTCCGGCTGGGGCGTGGTCTATCAGCCTCAAGGGTTGAGGCGTCGAAAGAATCTCAGAATATGTCGGTCGCGTGCTTATGCTTGCCCTTAGGGAATTGCCTTGCATTTTACCGAGTTGGCAACTTCTTTGTCGCATTGTCAGTGGAGCGTCGACAGTTGCGCTGCGTGGGTCCGTTTGTGGCTTGCGGCGGCCTTCGCGGCCAACCGAAGTGTGACGTCCTTCGCTACGTCACCACGATGGGCCAGATCGAGGCCAAGAGCAGTGCGCCCATCACGCCGTTGAAAATGCGCAGCCGGCCAGAGGTAGTCAGGAAGCGACGCATGCCGACGCCGAGCACGGCCCAGGCGATCATGCAGGGGACGCCCACGACCTGGAAAAGAAGCGCCACTGTGAGTGGGGCGAAGACGCCGTCGGGCATGTAGACACTCACAACCGTCAGAGCCATGGCCCAGGCTTTGGGGTTCACCCATTGGAATGCGGCTGCTTGCACAAAGGAAAACGGGCGCCCGCCTTCCGGGGCGTCGAGGCTGGGGGCTGCGGGGGCAATCATCCAGGCGAGGTACGTCATATAAAGCGCGGCACCGACCTTCAGGACGGTGTTAAGCACGGGGAAGAGCTCAAACAGTTGCGCCAGCCCCAAGCCCACGAGGCAGATCATGAACGCGAAACCCGCGCAAATGCCCGTGATATGCGGCCAGCTGCGCGACATGCCGTAGTTCGCGCCCGAGGCCATGAGCATCATGTTGTTCGGCCCCGGCGTGATCGAAGACGCGAAGGCAAATCCAAAGAGGGCGAGGATCAGCGAAAGTTCCATAAGGCTCCATGGCGCATCTGCGCGGGGAAGTCAGGGGCCGAAGTGCCCCCCAGAAAGCAAAAAAGCGGTGGCACCCAAGGGAGGAGGGGGTGCCACCGCTCTGGTCAAACGGTCCAAATTTGGGAGGAGGAACCGGTTTGAGTTATTCGCCTTGGTTGGCGCTTTCCCAAGCCGCGCGCTGCAGGCCGGAACGGGAAAGACCAAGATCCTGAAGCTCGCGGTCGCTCAGCGTGTTGAGCTGGTTGAGCGTGTCGCGATACATACGGTGACGGATCCATGCCTCGAAAAGGCCCGTGCTTGCAGCACGAATGCGGGTCAGGAAGTCAATGCGGGACGTCGTAGATGCGGTTGCGTATGCCATCGGTTTTCTCATTGGGGATAAAACAGCGGCTCATCCGCCGTTGGTCCTAAGTTATGCCTATGAGAGCCAGCTAAAAGCCCCCAAATGTGCAATGCTGCTATGCAGCATTTGCAATTGCCGTAAGGTCCCCTTGCCATCCTGAGCGGGCCATTAAATGCTCAACTGACAAGGAGACGACATGGCACCTTCAATCGAAACTATCCGCGAGGCGCTCACGGCGATCACAGTTCCGTGGGGCGGAGACCTGATTAGCCGTGATCTGGTGCGCGCATTGACCGTCGAGGGCACAGGCGTTCGCTTCGTGATCGAGGCGCCTAGCGCGGAGGCCGCGCAAGCGTTGGGCCCTGCACGCGAAGCCGCTGAGGCCGCCGTGGCCGCGCTCGATGGCGTCAAAAGCGTGTCCGTGGTGCTCACCGCCCATGACCAGAAGAAAGAGCCCCCGAACCTGAAAGTCGGTCGTCACCCGCAGGAGCAGAAGGGCCCGATGAAGCCTGAGGGTGTGTCGCGCATTCTCGCAATCGCGTCCGGTAAGGGCGGTGTCGGCAAGTCGACGCTATCTGCCAACCTTGCCGTGGCGCTGGCCAAGCAAGGCAGGCGGGTCGGTCTCCTTGATGCCGATATCTACGGCCCCTCACAGCCGCGCATGATGGGCCTGGAGGGCCGCCGCGCGCAGAGCCCGGACGGGAAGATCATCACCCCACTGCAGAGCTACGGCGTCACGCTGATGTCGATCGGTTTCATGGTCGATCCCAACAAGGCCGTCGTCTGGCGCGGGCCCATGCTCATGGGGGCGCTCCAGCAGATGATCGGGCAGGTGGCCTGGGGTGAGCTTGATGTGCTGATCGTCGATCTCCCGCCGGGCACGGGCGACGTGCAGCTGACGCTGTGCCAGCGTGTGGCATTGGCGGGCGCGCTGGTCGTGAGCACGCCGCAGGATGTGGCGCTTTTGGATGCACGTAAGGCACTCGACATGTTCAACGCCTTGAACACGCCGGTACTGGGCCTGGTGGAGAACATGTCCACGTTCCACTGCCCCAAGTGCGGCCATGAAAGCCAGATCTTCGGTCACGGTGGCGTTGCCGCCGAGGCTGAAGCGCTCGGGCTGCCCTTCCTTGGCGCGCTTCCGCTTGATCTCCAAACCCGTATCGCCGGAGACGGGGGCACGCCGGTTGCGGCGGGCGAGGGGCCTGTGGCCGACGCCTACGCAGCCCTCGCATCGCGACTTGTCGCAGGCGGCATGGCCTAGCGGAATACTTTCCGGCGGAAGTCCTCGCGCGCTGTGTCCGTCCCTGGAACCTGCGCAAGCGCGGCTTCGGCCAGCTCACTGGCGCCTTCGCTCCAAGACAATGCTGCCTCTACCCGGTGGCGGGCGTGAGTTAGGGCGCCGCCAAAGGCTGTGCCTCCGGTGGAACGGAGCGCGGTCTCATGTGCTGCTCGGAAATCCTCGCGTCCTTTCAGGGAGGACCAGAATCCGCGCGCTTTGGCTACCGCGCGCGGCAGAACATCCGACGCCTCTTGCAGCAGGGGCGCTTCTCCATACAGGAAACTCAAGGCTCTCTGTTCTGGCCAGTCGACCCAGATATCGGCTTGCCCTGATTTCAGGGTTCGGTGCCATTTGGCAGCATCGCCTGAGCGATGCGGCACGCCATCCAGCGCGAGCCCCCATGCGGGCGAAAGGCAAGCGCCTTTCCATGCGCGCAGCTCAAACACCTCGTGCCAGCCGTCTCCTCCCTTCCGGGCCCAGCGATATGGGGCGTTGCGATGGAACTCGGCTCCGAGGAGTTCTTCAACAGCCGGGGGCAACGCGGTTTGCACTTCTGAGTGCGTCAGAACCTGTGTGTTTGGTGGGCTGTGTCGAAACAATCTGAACATGAGAGAAGGCTAGCAGGCCGCGCATGGGATTTCATGGGGCAGTATTAGGGAAATCATGGGCCCAAGGCAGAATTTCTGGGGAAACGAAGCCGAATCACGGGGGTGGCGGGACTTTGCCGGAAAGCACTTCTGCCTAAAACTGACCGTGGCTGATCCCGTTTTCCCGTTCATCGCAGGATAGGTGGGAAATTATGGGAAAAAAGTTTCAAGCCAACGATCATCAATTTGTAGTGTTGGATTGTTAGTTAGGTACTATATGTGCGGTCTTCCGGCGCATCGGGCACACCAAATGTAGTTTTTCAGCCACATGAAACACAATGGGCGGTATAGAATTCCCATAAAATCCCTTGCGTGCCACGAAATCCCATGTCATCCCTTCTTCATCGAAGCGAGCACACAACGGGGCGCAAAGAACCCCACCCAGCGGACAAGATCGCAGGTTTCATACAGGCAGCTCATTTCGACGAGATCCGGCGCGCGAGCGAGCAGACATCCCCCCAGGTGGCGCGCGCAGCTGGACATCCCGCCAAGCGGGACGAGGGCGGCGGATCAGACAGTGGCAGCAGTCTGATCCGCCGTTTCCATTTTCAGGGCCGGTTTTTGGTCCGAGGCAGTGAGAGGGGGCCAGCGTGGCACGCAGGTTCAGAGGCGAAAGCCACCACAAGGTGGACACGAAGGGCAGGGTCTCGATCCCGGCCCATTTTCGCCGTGTGCTCGAAGCTTCTGACCCATCCTGGGAGCCCGACCGCACGCCAGAGCTCGTGATCGTTTACGGAGATCACCGCCGCAAATTCCTTGAGTGCTACACGATGGAAGCCATCGCCGAGGTCGACGACAAGATCGATGCCCTGCCGCGCGGCTCTCGTGAGCGTAAAGTGCTTCAGCAGCTCTTCCACGGCCAGTCGCTGCCCACGAACGTGGATGAGACGGGCCGCATCGTGCTGCCCGCCAAGCTGCGCGCCAAGATTGGCCTCGACGGCGAGGCCTTCTTCATTGCTGCCGGTGACACCTTCCAGATCTGGAAGCCCGAAACCTACGAGGCTGAGGAGCTCTCCAAGACGGAGGCCTTCCTCGATGAATTGCCCGAGGACTTCGATCCACTCTCATTCTTGGACGGTCCTCAGGAGTAACCGGAATGTCCGCTGCCGCACCCCACATTCCAGTCCTCCTTGATCCGATCCTAAAGCTCTGCGCGCCCATCACGGGGCGCTGGGCGGACGGCACATTCGGGGCGGGGGGCTACACCAAGGGCCTTCTGGCCGCCGGTGCTGACGAAGTCATGGCCATTGACCGTGACCCTACGGTTTTCGAGATGGCAACCTCCTGGGCGGATGACCGTATTTGCATGGTCGAGGCCACGTTCTCAGAGCTCGACGCCCATGCGAGCGATCTCGACGGTGTCGTGCTCGATCTCGGCGTCTCCTCCATGCAGATCGATCAGGCTGAGCGCGGGTTCTCCTTCATGAAGGACGGCCCTCTCGACATGCGGATGAGCCAGTCTGGCCGCTCCGCTGCTGATATCGTGGCGGAAGCAAGTGAAAGCCATCTGGCTGACATCCTCTTCCACTACGGGGAGGAGCGTGCCTCGCGCCGTATCGCGAAGGCCATCGTGAAAGCTCGCGCCGAGGGGCCGATCAACAGCACGCTGGCTCTGGCGCAGATCATTGAGCACGTGATGCCGCGCCCGAAGCCTGGCCAATCGCACCCGGCCACCCGTAGCTTTCAGGCGCTGCGCATCGCGGTGAACAACGAATATGACGAGCTCTTCGCAGGGCTGATGGCAGCCGAGAAGGCGCTTCGCCCCGGTGGGCTGCTGGCCGTGGTGACCTTCCATTCCGTAGAAGATCGGATCGTGAAGCGCTTCTTCCAGCTCCGTGGGGGCAAGGCGCCGGCGGGCAACCGATACGCCCCTGCGCAAGAGAAACCAGCCGCCCCCTTCGCGCCTGTGACGCGCAAGGCGGTGGAGCCCAGCCCGGAAGAGATCGCCGCTAACCCGCGCGCGCGGTCTGCCAAACTACGCATTGCACGGCGCACCGAAGAGGATGCGCCGCCCACCCCTGCCAAGGCCCTCGGTATGCCGCAACTTCCAGAGGCAAGACGTTGAAAACATTTCTTTATACTCTCGCGGCCTTGGCCGTTATGGGGCTCGCATTTTGGGCCTATTCCGAGAATTACCGGACCCAGGAAAGCATCGCGAAGGTGGAACGCCTGCACAGCGATATCGGCGCAGCCCGCGCCCGCGTGGCGGTGCTCAAGGCCGAATGGGCCTACCTGAACCGCCCCGATCGTCTGCGTGATCTGGCCGAGCTGAACTTCGAGCGCCTCGAGCTCTTCCCCGTGACGCCCGAGCAATTCGGCGTCATCAACCAGGTTGCCTTCCCGCAGCCGGAAGAGCTGCGCATCGTGAACCCTGTTGAGGTGATGGAGCGCTCCCAATGACGTCGGCCAGCGAAACCCGCACACCGCTGCGCCCGCTCGCGCGCATTCTTGGCGCCCGCAGCAAGGGTGAAAACCCCGACTGGATCGAGCGTGAAAATATCCGCCAACGCCATGAGGTGATGCGTGACAAGGCGCGGGAGATGGCGGAGGGCCGTCTGATCGTGCTCGGCCTCTTCTTCCTCGCGGGCTTTGCCCTGATCGGCGCGCAGATGACGCTTCTCGCGGTCTCTGAGCCCGTGGAGCCGCGCACGACCGCGACGCTCACCAAGATTGTCGCGCAACGCGCTGATATCGTTGATCGTCAGGGTCGGGTGCTTGCCACGAATTTCGATACGCATTCGCTCTATGCCCATCCGCAGGACCTGATTGATCCGGCAGGCACGGTCGCGAAACTGGCCGAGATCTTCCCTGACCTCAATGCAGATCGCCTGCTACAAGACTTCACTGGTGACCGTAAGTTCCTCTGGGTGCGTAGAAAAATCAGCCCGGAGCAAAAGCAGGCTGTCTTCGACATTGGCGATCCCGGGCTGCTCTTTGGCCCGCGTGAAATGCGCCTTTATCCCAACGGGGCCATTATGGCTCACGTGCTGGGCGGGGCGTCTTTCGGCAAAGAGGGCGTGAATTCAGCCGAGGTGATCGGCACCGCGGGCGTCGAGAAGCACTTTGACGACTTCCTCCGTGATCCCGCCAATGACGGCGCGCCTCTCGAGCTTTCGCTCGATCTCAGCGTGCAGGCGGCGGCGGAACGCGTTCTGGATGGCGGCATGCGCCTTCTCAACGCCAAGGGCGCCGCAAGCGTTCTGATGGACGTGCACACGGGCGAGATCATCTCGCTCGTCTCGTTGCCAGACTTTGACCCGAACCAGCGCCCAGCAGTACCCAACGGGGATCGCGGCGACAGCCCGTTGTTCAACCGCGCGCTGCAGGGCGTCTACGAGCTGGGATCGGCCTTCAAGATTTTCACCGCCGCTCAGGCGATGGAACTTGGCCTCGCTAATGCGAACACAGATGTCGATACGCAGGGGCCCTTGCGCTGGGGCAAGTTCCGCATCGGTGAGTTCCAGAACAAGAACTATGGCCCGACGCTCACGCTCACTGAGGTTATCGAGAAAAGTTCCAATGTGGGCACGGCGCGGCTTGCCCAGCAGATCGGCAACGTGCGCCAGAAGGAATTCATGGGCGTGCTCGGCTTCCTGGAGCCCACGCCGCTTGAGATGGTTGAGGCCAAAGGCGCCAAGCCGCTTTACCCGTCGAACTGGTCGGAGTTGTCGACGATGACGATCAGCTATGGCCACGGCATCTCTACCTCGCCGGTACACCTCGCGGCAGGCTACGCGAGCCTCCTGAACGGCGGTCGCAAAGTGGATCCGACGCTCCTCAAGCAAGGTCGCGCGCGTCTGGGCGAGCAGGTTGTAAGCCCCGAGGTTTCGGCGGCAGCACGCATGATGCTGCGCCGCGTGGTGACCGAAGGCACCGCCAGCTTTGGCGACGTGGCGGGCTACGCTGTGGGTGGCAAAACCGGCACCGCGGACAAGCCGCGCCCGAACGGCGGCTACTACGACGACCGCACAATCACGACCTTCGCCTCAGTCTTCCCGGCCCATGACCCGAAATACGTCCTCGTCGTCACGCTGGACGAGCCGGTGGAGACCTCGGGCACAGAACCCCGCCGCTCTGCTGGTTGGACGGCTGTGCCAGTCGCCGCAGAGCTCATTCGCCGCACGGCACCCCTTCTTGGACTGCGCCCCGAGATTGAACCCGGGCGCCTTGAAGGTATAACGCTCACATCGAGTGAATAACGCAGGGGGAGAACCCCCAAGATGACGGCAAGACAACTCAGCGATCTGGGGCTGACGGCGCAGGGGGGCGAAAATCCCAATGTCACCGGGCTCGCAGTCGATAGCCGCGAGGTTCAGGCTGGCTTTCTCTTTGCAGCGCTGCCGGGCAGCCGTGTTCATGGCGGCGAGTTTGTGCAGTACGCCCTGCGCCAAGGGGCAGCGGCGATCCTGACAGATGCAGAAGGCGCGCGGCTGGCCGAGGACGCGTTGCGCGAATATCCCACCGCGCTTGTGGTGACCGAAGATCCGCGCGGTGCGCTCGCAGGGTCGGCGGCCATTTGGTTTGGCGCCCAACCGCAGACGATGGTCGCGATCACGGGGACAAACGGGAAGTCATCGGTCGCTTCCTTCACCCGCCAGCTTTGGCAAATCATGGGCAAAGAGGCGATCAACTTAGGCACGACGGGGGTCGAAGGCTCCTACGAGGCGCCTCTCGCCCACACCACGCCCGAGCCGATCACGCTGCACCGCGCTTTGTCCGAGGCTGCGGCCGCTGGCGTCACGCACGGCGCGATGGAGGCATCGTCTCACGGGCTCGAACAACGCCGCTTGGATGGCGTGATCCTCTCGGCGGCGGCTTTCACGAACTTCACGCAAGACCACCTCGATTATCACGGCACGTTTGAGGCCTATTTCGACGCCAAAGCGCGCCTTTTCGGCGAAGTGCTTGCCGAAGAAGGCACCGCCGTCATCAACATGGATGACCCGCGCGGCGCGGACATGGCGGGCATCGCCGAGGAGCGCGGCCACCGCATCCTCACTGTGGGCCGCTTGGCGCGCGAGTTGGATTTCAAGATCGAGGCGCAGCGCTTTGATGCGACGGGCCAAGACCTGCGCGTGTCCTTCGGCGGTGGGGTCTTCACCGCGCGCATGAACCTTATTGGGGGCTTTCAGGCCGAAAACGTCATCGTCGCGGCGGCGCTTACAGTGGCCACGGGCGGATCGGTCCGCGAGGCTTTCGCGGCCATGCCCCATCTCGAAACCGTGCGCGGGCGCATGCAACTGGCCGCCACGCGCGAAAACGGCGCGACAGTTTTTGTGGACTACGCCCATACGCCAGATGCCGTGGCCACCGCTCTCAAAGCGATCCGGCCTCATGTGATCGGGCGCCTCATCTGTGTGCTCGGCGCAGGCGGTGACCGCGATGCGGGCAAAAGGCCCCTCATGGGGGAGGCCGCCGCGCAACATGCCGACGTGATTTTCGTCACTGACGACAACCCACGCAGCGAGGATCCGGAGATCATCCGCCGAGCTGTGATGCAAGGCTGCCCAGAAGCGACCGAGGTCGCGGACCGTGCTGAGGCCATTCTGCGCGCCGTGGACGCACTTGGGCCCGGCGACACCGCGATCATCCTTGGGAAGGGGCATGAAACAGGCCAGATCGTGGGCGATACGGTGCTGCCTTTTGATGACGTGGAGCAGGCCTCCATCGCCGTCGCCGCGCTAGAAGGGCGCCTCGCGTGAGCGCGCTCTGGACGTCAGCCGACGCCGCCGCAGCAACAGGCGGCGAGACCGGCACGTGGGAGGCCGGTGGCGTTTCTATCGACACGCGCACCATCGCTCAGGGCGACCTTTTCGTGGCGCTCAAAGCTGTGCGGGATGGCCATGATTTCGTGGCTCAAGCTCTGGAGAAGGGGGCGGCTGCCGCCCTCGTGTCGCGCATTCCTGAAGGTGTCGATCCCGCCCGCTGCCTGCTTGTCTCTGACGTGCAGGAGGGGCTCGAGGCGCTCGGCCGGGCAGGGCGGGCGCGCACGAATGCGCGCGTAGCAGCCATCACCGGTTCTGTCGGGAAGACCTCCACCAAGGAGATGCTGCGCGATGTGCTATGCCCGCAGGGCAAGACCCATGTGGCAGAAGCCTCCTACAACAACCATTGGGGCGTGCCGCTGACGCTGGCCCGCATGCCCGCCGATACGGACTACGCCGTGCTCGAGATCGGTATGAGCAATCCGGGAGAGATCGCCCCTCTGGCCGAGATGGCGCGACCTCATGTGGTCATGATCACGGCCATCGCGGCCGCCCACCTCGAAGCGTTCGAAAACCTGGCGGGTATCGCCGAAGAAAAGATTTCGATCACTGCCGGACTAGAGGCGGGCGGGACGGCGGTGCTCAATGCAGATACGGCCCATGCTGATCTGTTGTTTGAGCGCGCACGGCAAGCGGGTGCCACCTCAGTAAGTTTCGGTGTCGGCGCGGATCAACCTCTCACCTCTCTTGCCCTCCACGGGGACACGACCGTCGTCGCGACCGAGATCGACGGCGAGCCGGTGATGCTCAAGCTGAACTCTGCAGGGCGCCACTTTGGGATGAACGCGCTTGGGGTCCTAGCGACTGCCAAGGCCTTGGGGGCGGACCCGTTCCGCGCTGCACTTGATATCGGCCAGTGGCGCCCGCCTGCGGGGCGTGGCACGCGCGAGACCCTTGATCTCGATCCGGCTGATCCCGACCTCGCGATCGAACTGATCGACGATGCGTTCAACGCGAACCCCACATCCATGGCTACGAGCCTCGAGGTGTTGGCCGCAACCACGCCCATCGACGATGTGGGCCGCGTCCTTCGCGGGCGCCGGATCGCGATCCTAGGCGACATGCTGGAACTCGGCCCGACCGAGGCCGCGGATCATGCGGGCCTCGCCGAAAACGCGCATCTGGAGGCCGTGAGCACAGTCCATTGCGTCGGCCCACGTATGCAAAACCTTTACGAGGCCGTGGCGCCGGCCAAGCGCGGTCAATGGTTTGAAACCGCCGAAGAGGCCGCCGCCGTTGCCTACGACCTCATTGATGCTGGCGACGTCATCCTCGTCAAAGGCTCCAAAGGAAGCCGTGTGAGCCTTGTCGTTGACGCGATCCGCAAACTCGGGCATCCGCGCCCCTCACATGAGCAGGAATAGGGAAATCACATGCTATACTGGCTGACGGCCTTGTCTGATGGCGGGGATTTCTTCAACCTTTTCCGCTACATAACCTTTCGCGCGGGCGGGGCTTTCCTGACGGCGCTGGTGTTCTCGTTCCTCTTTGGGCGTCCGTTGATCAACCTGCTGCGCAAGCGACAGGGTAAAGGCCAGCCGATCCGGGATGACGGCCCTGAGAGCCATTTTTCCAAGGCTGGCACGCCGACTATGGGCGGTGCGCTCATTCTCGGCGCCTTGATCGTATCCACGCTTTTCTGGGCGCGGCTGGACAATGGTTTCGTGTGGCTCGTTCTCTTCGTGACGGTGGCTTTTGGTGCGGTGGGCTTTGCCGATGACTACGCCAAAGTGTCCAAGCAGAACACGAAAGGCGTGCCGGGGCGGCTGCGCTTGGGCATAGGTTTTGTGATCGCGGCCGTGGCTGGCTTCGCGGCCTATTACCTGCACCCCGAGGCACTTCAGGGGCAGCTCGCACTGCCTGTTTTCAAGGATACGCTCATCAATCTGGGCTTCCTCTTCATCCCCTTCGCGCTGATCGTGATTGTGGGATCGGCCAATGCGGTGAACCTCACTGATGGCCTCGACGGGCTTGCTATCATGCCCGTAATGATCGCTGCAGGCACGCTGGGCATCATTGCCTATGCCGTCGGCCGCGTGGATTTTACTGAATATCTCGACGTCCACTACGTGCCGGGGACAGGCGAAATCCTCATCTTCTCGGCCGGTCTCATTGGCGGCGGTTTGGGCTTTCTTTGGTATAACGCCCCGCCCGCAGCCGTCTTCATGGGTGACACTGGCAGCCTGGCTCTCGGCGGAGCCCTGGGCGCCATCGCTGTGGCCACCAAGCACGAGATCGTGCTGGCCATCGTGGGTGGTGTCTTCGTGGTCGAAGCGCTTTCCGTCATCATTCAGGTCGCTTATTTCAAAGCCACCGGGAAACGCATTTTCCTCATGGCGCCGATCCATCACCACTACGAAAAGAAGGGGTGGGCGGAGCCGCAGATCGTCATCCGTTTCTGGATTATCTCGCTTATTCTGGCCATGATTGGCCTCGCTACTTTGAAAGTTCGATAGGAGGCTCAACGCCATGCATTTTACGACCAAGCCAGTTTCACTCTCTGCTTTTGCTCTTTCTCTCCTTTCCTTCGCCGCGCCTGTTACCGCTGAACAAGTGGTCGTCACGTCGCCCTGCCAAGGGGCGGTGTCGCCTGCGACGGCCGCTGACATGGGGCGCTATCTGGCGGGGAACTGGAACATGGTTGCCCCGGGCACCGGATTCACCACAGGCACGAATGTTGGTCAGGTGTCGCTGCGCTTTGATGAGGCGACCTCCACGCTTTTCATGGAGGGGGGCGGGGCCAGCGTGCCGCTTATCCCGATCGGCATGACGCGCAACCTGGGCGAGGCCGAGCCGCCCGTCCCGAACTTTGACGCATCAATCGAGGCGCTCACACCGCTCGGGCTTTCGGCGGACGAGGTGGCCCTTGTGTCGGGCTGCGTGAACCCCGCGCGCTACTGGTGGTCGATGAGCATTGGCGGCAACAGCAGCTGGGGCGCGCTCGCCTTCATCTTTGAGGATGCGGCGTCGGGCTATATGGCCAACAGCGCTGGCGGATCGCGCCAGATGCAGCTGTCACGATGAGCTTGCCGGTGGCCGAAGGCCGCCCCAAGCTTGCGCTCGTGACAGGCGGTAACCGCGGGATCGGCGCGGCAATTGCGGATGGTCTTGCCGCGCAGGGTATCGAGGTAACCATCGGTGTGCGCGATCCAGGCGAAGTCTCATCTGCGCACCGCACGATGCCGCTCGACCTCGCCAACCCCGAGGCGCGGCACTTGCCGGATACCACCTTCGATATCCTCATTAACAACTCGGGCGTGCTCTATGATCGTCCGCTGCTCGCTGACTCTGAGGGCTATCAGACCTCCATGGCTGTCATGGTCGACGGCCCCTACGATCTGATTCGCCAACTCGCGCCCGCAATGGCCGCGCGCGGCTGGGGCCGGATCGTGAATATGAGCTCCGGCTGGGGCAGTTTTTCTGAGGGGCTGGGCGGCGGCGGCGCTTATGGCATGGCCAAAGCTGCGCTGAATGGGCTCACCATCCTTGCGGCGCGCGAGCTTCTGGGCACCGTCAAAGTCAACGCCATGTGCCCAGGCTGGGTCCGCACGCGCATGGGTGGGGCTGGCGCCCACTCGTTCACTTAAAGTGTGCCTCCGGGTCGATCCTAGTGGCACTATCTCGGTTGAATACCATACCAGACACAAAATATGGTAACTTCACCTAGGGTCAGGAGCCATTGATTTCCGGCTGACAGCGTGATTCACGGTTCAAAAATCGAGCGGTGACCCTGTCTGATCT
>JAKVCO010000050.1 GCA_022448245.1 Paracoccaceae bacterium | reverse complement strand
TTCGCCATTCTCGTATCCCTTCAAAGGTTTGGGATACACCTTAGATGACTGTCCAGTTTCCTGGGACCACTTCACATTGAGGACTGCGCGCGTTCTCCGCAACCAAACAAACCAGTACTGGAGCGGCACCCTGGCCCGGGCACCGGACGGCGCCCGACCCTTCCGTCACGCCGGAGGCGTGCTTTAGCACGACGGGAGGGCGCACTCCGAACGGATACCGCTAGCGCAGACAGACCAGTCAGCCGAACACCCACCCCATCCAGCCGCCAGAGCCCTCCCAGGCTCGCGCGCGTCCCTCAGTTCGTTGGGTCTAACGGTTTACGATGCCTGCTGAAAACGCCCCGACGACCGCGCCCACGAGGATGGCGATATAGATCAACCCGATCACGGCCTCGAACACGGTGAGCAGCTTTGCCGCCTGCGACACAGGCACAATGTCAGCCGCCCCCAGCGTCGTGAGCGTCGCAAAGCTGTAGTACAGCTGATCAAAGAAGGCCGACGCCGCGCCTTCGGGCGTGAAAGCGGCGGGGTTGTGCTCCACCACGAGGCCAAAGACACAGGCAAAGAAGAGCCCGATCAGCATGTAGGCGCAGACAGCGGCGAAAACGGTGTCGGCCGTCACTTCCCGCAGCGTGCGCGCCATAGCGTTGAAATAGAAAACGGTGACCGCCGCGAAGCAAAGCGCGAAACTCGCGTTCTCCACATAGCGCGTGTCGGGGAGCATCTCCTCCATCATCACCGCCGCCACCACAAAGAGCCCAGCGCCGATGGCCCAGCCCCGAAACTGCGAATGCAGATATCCCTGCAACGCCAATGCAGCCACCAACGTCGCGGCGATGAGCCCGTCGGTGAAGACTTCACTGGCGAGATCGCCGGGCAACAGGGGCGCCGCCCAGAAGTTCAGGCTCAGCACCAAGAACAGCCACAGGTTGGAGGACTTATAAAGCATCGCTCTGCGTCACATGATCCGTCCAGGAAGTCGAGGCGGCTTACTCGCTGCGCGCTTTGTCTTCGGTCATGACGGGCACCATCGAGCTCCAGATCCCGTCCCCTTTGAGGCGATGAAAGAGCGCTGCCGCCACATGGAGCGCAATGCTCGCATAGGCCGCCAGAACCGAGTTCTCGTGCAGGAACATCGCAATCCCCATCCCAACCGCATCCGGGCCACCCATGTAATAGAGCGCCCCGATCAAAAGCCCCGAGATCGCGATCATGGAGAGGCTGATATACATCGCAAGATGCCCAGCGCGGGCGGCGCGCTTCATCCAGACCGATGTCTCCTCCGGCAGCGCCGACGGCATCGTCACACGCATATAGGTGTATCGCGCCGCAAGCAGCACGAGGAACGCCGCCGCGAAAATAACCTCAAACCGCAAAAGACCGGGCTCGGAAAGCTGGTCGATATTATCGAGCTGTTTGAACAGCGCGTAGATGAAAACCAGAATGAAGCCCCAGTGGAAGATGCGGGCCACAAGCCCGTGCTTTTTTGCTGTTTCCACGATCAAGACCTCTCGAACCCGCAAAGTGGCCCAAAAAGCGCATGCGAGCGTGCTTTGTGTCAAGGGAAGGTTGCCGCGACAAAGGTGCACCAGAAAACGAAAAAGCGCGCCTACTTGGGGCGCGCTTCTCAAATTCTCTAAGACAGTACGCTTACGCGTCGCCGAGGTAGACTTCCCAGCGCTTCGTCTTGGACTTCGGTGGGCATTCGATGATGCGGACCTTGTCGCCGATTTTGAATTCGTTCTTTTCGTCGTGGGCGCGGTACGTCTTCGACTTACGAACCGTCTTCTGAAGCAGCGGGTGCTTGAAGCGGCGCTCGACGGATACGGAGATCGTCTGATCGTTTTTGTCGCCGGTCACGGTGCCGGTCAGGATACGCTTAGGCATTAGTTGGCCTCCCCAGCAGCTTTTTCGTTCAGGATCGTCTTCACGCGCGCAGCGTCGCGCTTAACCTGGCGCATGCGAGCAGTGCTCTCGAGCGCGCCGGTTGCCTGCTGGAAACGCAGGTTAAAGGCTTCTTTCTTTAGGTTGGTCAGCTCATCACGGAGCTGGTCGGGAGTCTTCTCCCGCAGTTCGCTGGCGTTCATCACGCTCTCCTTTGGTTCTCACCGGTAGGCCCTGCCCATTTTGCGACAGGTCACCCGATTCCCGATGGGTTCAGAATAAGCGCCGCGTTTAGCCCTCAAAGAGCCCCCACGCAACCCTTTCCTGATGGATCGTTAAGGCCATCGCCTGACCGGGGCGAGCGGCCTCGCGAGCCCGGTGCTAATTCTTTCGTCGCCAAACGACAGTCCCGAGCGAGGTGACGGCCAAGGTTGCGGATCATTGCTATTGGGCCAATTGCTCCGAGAGTTCCTCCAAGAGTTCGTTTGTCCAAGTCTTTCCGGCCCATTCAAATAGCGAAGGCGGAGAACCGACATCCATCCAGCCGTGGCTCACGAGCGCCACTTTGAGGGGAGGGTGCTCATGTTCGGCCAGCGCCGAGAACACCCCCTTTTCCAAGGGTTCCCAACGGTCTTCTGGGAGTATCCTGCCTTCATCTCCCGACCAGTTTACGAAACTATCCTTCCCGGCGCCAATGTCCGTTCCAACCCACAAGGTCAGTTCGATATACTCGCCGTAACCGGGCGCTTTCCAATTTTTGTGCTTCCATGAGCTTTCTACAAACATTGCAAGGGTTGGTTAGCAGCGGTCTTGGTCTGGGGCAACTCTGGCGAGATGGCGTCGTGATCCGTGCCTCGGGGCGGCCCGGCGATGCGCGGCGCCCGCGGCTTGAACCCGCGCCTCTTTGGGACGGTGGCAGCCGTCCCTACACCTCCCCGAACCGCCCACGGAGCTCTGCGACCTCGGCCTGTAGAGGCGCAACGGCGCGGGCGATGGCCTCGCGGGCGAGAGCTTCGGGGTAGAGGCTCGGGATATACTTAGGGCAGTTCCAGTCCATGGCGGCGATGTCGATGGTCAGGATCCGCTCTACAGGGGTGCCATCTTGGACCACCTGAGCCACGATCCTTGGGGCGGCGTCTGCGAGGTCGACGAGCCTCGCGTGCCCTTGGATCTTGAGCCTCGCCTTGGCCGCGTAATCCATCAGGAAGAGCGACACGCGATAGTTTGTTTGAATATTGCCCTGCGAAATGAACTGACGGTTGCCCGTATAGTCGGCGAAGGCGATCCGCGAAGGGCCGACAACCCGTAGGAAACCCACCCCCCGCCCCTGTGCTGAACATAGGGCCACCCATCCGGCGTGACGGTGGCGAGGTAGACGCTTTCTCGAGATTGGATGAAGGCGATGTCGTCCGGGCTCAGCGCGTCTTGGGCGCGCCGTGGATACATCTTCTGGTAGCGCTTATAGGTACCGTCTGCCTTTTGCAGATAGGCGACCGCTTTGTGAAACATCAGCTCGGCATAGTTTTCCATAGGCGCGTTCCTCGTGCGAAAAGGTCAGGCAGGCGGGTCTCGGCGCCAGTAGAACGCCAACCCGATAAGCGCGGCGGTCTTCGCGACTTCGAGCGCAACGTAGACGAGGTGGAGGTGACTACCTTCCACCGCTTCGCCAGCGATGCGCGCAATCGTGCGCGCGTCGAGGGCGGGCATGGTCACGATCTGCCGCGCTGCCAAGATCACCAGAGGCACGGCGCCCAACCACCACCGCTTTGGCCGCAACCAAATCAGCGTAACTGCCAGCACGAACGCAAGGGCATACTCCGCCACAGCCAAGGCATGGAATTGAGCGCGACCGACGGCCAAAAGCTCCGCCGTGGTGAGCGTCTCGACGGTGAACTTCGCAGGTGCTGCAACGAAGGACCCACCCAAAAGAGTTCCGGCCCAAAGCATGGCGATCATATTGGGTAATTTTTCCACGCGTCGAGAGTAGCGCGAATTGTCAGCGGGCGCACCCCGCGCTAGGGCATACACATGGCTATCTCAGACCTCTTCACCACCCGCCTTTACCGCGCACGTCTCAACGATTTCGGGAAGGGCGTCGACGCGGATGAACTGGAAGCATCATGCCGCGCAATCGCGG
The DNA here is from genome assembly GCA_022448245.1 of Paracoccaceae bacterium. Lineage (GTDB taxonomy): Bacteria > Pseudomonadota > Alphaproteobacteria > Rhodobacterales > Rhodobacteraceae > Shimia_B. Next base: position 11,613 of record JAKVCO010000050.1, on the reverse strand, counting down.
ATGACGATGAGGCGGGTGAAGCCTGGTGCGATGAGAACGATTTTCCGGGGTACACGTCCTACGCCTCGCTTACCGACCTGCCCTGGCGTTTTCCGATCTTTGCCGACGTGGTGGCAGCACTTGATGCCCATGTTGCGGCCTTCTCGGATGCGCTCGCCTTTGATCTTGGCGACAAGGCGCTGGTGCTCGAGGATATCTGGATCAACATCCTGCCCGAGGGCGGCATCCACACCGCCCACATCCATCCCCATTCGGTGATCTCGGGCACGACCTATGTTGCAATGCCCGAAGGGACGAGCGCGCTCAAGCTTGAGGACCCGCGCCACCAGATGATGATGGCCGCCCCTCCCCGCCGCGCGGATGCACCCGAACCGCAGCAGAGCTTTGTCTACGCCAAGCCCGCCGTGGGCGACGTGCTGCTCTGGGAAAGCTGGCTGCGGCACGAGGTTCCGATGAACATGGCCGAGGAAGACCGTATTTCCGTCAGCTTCAACTATCGCTGGGACTGAGGGGTAGGCCAGCGCCCATCCGACGTGGAGGGCGAGCCCGGGGGTCGTTCAGCACACTCATTCTGCTCACGCGCGCGGCTAACCCTGAAGCGCCCGGCGCGACAGCACCATGCCCGACCTCCCCCACGGGAAGGCATACTGCGGCAGCGTTCACTAGATCACTGCCGCAGGGTTTCTCGAAAACACACCTCGCCTACACCCGGTAGGCCCTGCCGAGGTCGGGCATGGCGCTCCCGCTCAGTCCTTCTGCAGACCCTCGTGAGCCATCACCTCTTCCCCGTTGTGCACAAGGCGCGACTTCCAAGGGATCGGGTTGCGCAACGCGAAGTGCGCCATGCAGGCATTCTCCGCCTCTTCCATCAGATCAAGGATCCGCTGCTCCGGCTCGTCGCTCTCAATGAGGACATGGGTCTCGATGCCCTCCATCGACCCGTCGGTCGTATGGCCGAGCTGGCGCATATTGCTGAGGTTCGTCTTGAAGCCCACGCGCTGCTCCAGCTTCATGGATTTGATCGTGATCCCGCGCGCTGTGTAGATGTCGGTGAGGTGCGTCATCAGGCAAAAACCGATGCCTGCACACATGAACGCCAGCGGCGGCGGCGCCGTGTCATCGCCTACAGGCGTCTGTTCGTCGCAATAGAGCTTCACCGCCGAGAAGCCCGGGATGTTCACCTGAACCGAGCCCTCTTTCCTCTGACGGCCGGTGCTTTCGGCGGTCAGCACGACCTCGAACTCAAGCGGCTCTGGCGGCTTGGCCTTCTTGAACGGCTTGCTTTCAAATTGGGTGGGCTCGGGCAGCGTCTCGTTACGCTCTCCGACGCGGTAAGTACCGGGCATGGTGGTCTCCTTCTAGTGAGACGCACCATAGTGCCTGATCAGACTTTGGCGAGGAGATCCTCGAGCCACGGCAGCGCGATATCTTCGGGCATATCGCCACCAGAGGCGTCATAGATGCCGCGCTCACCCACCATCTGAGCTTTGCAGGCGATCATCTCGTTCATCAGGCTCTCAGAACCGTGGTTGAACGTCTCAGAGAACGTGCGGTCGCCCAGACCAAAGATCCCGAACTTGAGCTCGCTCAGATCCGGCTTTGCAGACTTCAGCTTGTCAAAGAACGCCTCAGCCGTGGAGGGCAACTCGCCCGTACCGAAGGTGGAGCACACAAGGACGTGGAACTGCGACGCATCAAGCGCGGTGGGATCGACATCGTCCATGTCGGACACCTGCGTCTCGTGGCCATTGGCCCCGGTGGCCATGTCCTCGGCCAACATCTCTGCCGTGCCTGTCTCTGTCCCGTAGAGAAAATGAATATTCACGTCCCGTTCTCCTACTGCCGCGCCGCCGGCGGATGTCTCGAATTAGCGATATCGCTAGAGTAGCGCGCTGCAATCCGCAATCCCGTCGCTGCGTCGAAAAAGTGCGAGAGGCGATCAATATGCACCCCGGCGCGCCAGCGCCATGCCCGCCCCCCGAGAGCGCATACTACGCGCTGAAGACAGACCCGAGACCTGACGCATGGAGAGGTGCATTCTCAAATCCCACCCAGCGCCGCCCTCCCGAGGTCGAGCATAGCGCTTAAATTCGCTGTTATCCGCTCGAATTGACGGCCAAAGGTCGATCGGTTAGCGAAAACCCATGGGGCGTTTTGTTTCGAGGTATTTGCTTAAGTGTCTCGACACAAATCGCGTTCTTGGATGCTTGGCCATTGTCCTGTTTGCGATGCTGCTGCTCATCGGGTTGGGCCTTGTCGTCGGCGGTGCGACTAACCTACTTCCGGATGCTCTATTTGGGCTGGCGCTACTTGGGGTACTCCCATTCCTTCCGCTGGTCATCGTCGCTTACCGAGGGATGATGACAGTCAACGAACACCTTTGGATTGTTTTTGGCGTCTATGCGTTACGCGGCATCCAAGGTCGGCCCTGTGAAGAGGCTTGGCGGAGACAGGCATCTCGTCCGTAAAGTGCGATCTAATTGCGCAGGGCCGGCACCGCACTCCCAAGCCCGCCCTCGTTCCCCCGGCGCGCCAGCGCCATGCCCGCCCGGGGCTCCGCCCGTTCACGGCTGAAATCGTCCACAGGACGATTTCCAAGACGCCGCTCACCCTCCCCCCCCCCGGGAGGGCATACTGCCAAGGCTGCAAGTAGAACCGAGGCCTGACGCGTGGAGAGACGCAGCCTCCAAACAAACCCACCACGGCCCTCCCGGGGTCGGGCATGGCGCTTCTCCGGGCCCCGCGAAGCTTGCCTGTCGACTTAATCCGCGCGGCCCCGGAAGAATATGCGGAACTTCAGCCTCATCTGCCGCCAAAGACGCAGGTGCGCCCAGAAAATTGGGATGATGCAGCCCACCCATGTGTGAGCCTGCAGCAAAAAGGTTTGCCCCCACGGCCCCTCCGGCTGACCGGGATGCACGCCGGGGTTCAACAACTTCGTCATTAGCCAGACGTTAAAGAAGCCGAAGACGAAAAGAGCAGCCGTCCCCGCGAAGTACTTCCACCCAAAGTCAGGCTCTTTGCCCATGGCTGTGCTCCTAGGCGAAAACGCGGCCCCTTTCGGAGCCGCGTTTCAATTTCAATCCGGCGATAATCGCGCAGCTGACCTTCGCCGAGGCGAAGGCCGCTGATTACCAATCCTCGCGGATGACAACGCGGCTCTTGATCGGCAGCTTCATCGCTGCGAGGCGCAGAGCTTCGCGCGCAACGGCGTCGTTGACACCGTCGATCTCGAACATCACGCGACCGGGCTTCACCTTGGCCGTCCAACGGTCCACGGAACCCTTACCCTTACCCATACGAACTTCGATCGGCTTTGCCGTCACAGGTACGTCGGGAAAGATACGGATCCATACGCGACCCTGACGCTTCATGTGACGCGTCATGGCACGACGTGCAGCTTCGATCTGGCGCGCGGTGACACGCTCCGGCTCGAGAGCCTTCAGGCCGTAGGTGCCGAAGTTCAGATCAGACCCGCCCTTTGCTTGCCCTTTGATCCGGCCCTTATGGGCCTTCCGGAATTTTGTACGCTTTGGCTGTAGCATCTTGGCTTACTCCTTAGCGGTCACGACGGCCGCCGGCACCACGCGGTGCAGGACCATCCTGAAGCTCTTGCGCCTTACGATCCCGTGCGGACGGATCATGTTCCATGATCTCGCCTTTGAAGATGTAGACCTTGATGCCGATGATGCCGTAGGGCGTCTCAGCTTCGGCCAGCGCATAGTCGATGTCGGCACGCAGGGTGTGAAGCGGCACACGGCCCTCACGATACCACTCCGTCCGCGCGATCTCTGCACCGCCGAGGCGGCCAGCGACGTTCACGCGGATACCGAGGGCACCCATACGCATCGCGTTCTGCACACCACGCTTCATGGCGCGGCGGAAGGAGACGCGGCGTTCCAGCTGTTGAGCAATGCTCTCAGCGACGAGCTGTGCGTCGAGCTCCGGCTTGCGGACCTCCACGATGTTGAGGTGCAGCTCGCTGTCGGTCATGGACGCGACCTTCTTGCGAAGACCTTCGATATCGGCGCCTTTTTTGCCGATGATCACGCCAGGACGCGCCGTGTGGATCGTCACGCGGCACTTCTTGTGCGGACGCTCGATGATCACACGGGACACGCCCGCCTGCTTGCACTCTTCCTTGATGAACTCACGGATCTTGAGATCCTCGAGCAGCAGGTCACCGTAGTCTTTGGTGTCTGCGTACCAGCGGCTGTCCCAGGTGCGGTTGACCTGAAGACGCATGCCGATCGGGTTTACTTTATGTCCCATTAGGCTTGCTCCTCAATCTGGCGCACCTTGATGGTGAGTTCCGAGAACGGCTTGATGATGCGACCGAAACGGCCACGCGCCCGCGGACGACCGCGCTTCATCGTCAGGTTCTTGCCGACCCAAGCCTCTGCAACGATGAGCTCATCGACGTCGAGGTTGTGGTTGTTCTCGGCATTAGCGATGGCCGACTGAAGGCACTTCTTCACGTCTGCCGCGATCCGCTTCTTGGAGAACGTCAGGTCCGTGAGGGCCTTGTCCACCTTCTTGCCGCGGATCATGGCGGCCACCAGGTTCAGTTTCTGCGGGCTCGTACGAAGCATGCGCGTTTTCGCCATTGCTTCGTTTTCAGCCACGCGGCGGGGGTTCTTTTCCTTGCCCATGGCTTACTTCCGCTTCGCTTTTTTGTCCGCCGCGTGCCCGTAGTACGTGCGCGTCGGGGAGTATTCGCCGAACTTCTGGCCGATCATCTCCTCAGAGACGAGAACCGGGACGTGCTTGCGGCCGTTGTAAACCCCAAAGGTGAGGCCCACGAACTGCGGCAGGATCGTCGAACGGCGCGACCAGATCTTGATAACTTCGTTGCGGCCGCTCTCGCGAGCTGCCTCGGCCTTCTTGAGGACATAGGAGTCCACAAAGGGGCCTTTCCAAACAGAGCGTGACATGTGTTAGCGCCCCTTCTTCTTGGCGTGCCGCGAGCGAATGATAAGCTTCTGGCTGGCCTTGTTCTTGTTGCGGGTGCGCTTGCCTTTGGTTGGCACGCCCCAAGGCGACACGGGGTGACGACCACCGGATGTCCGGCCTTCACCACCACCATGGGGGTGATCCACCGGGTTCATCACGACGCCGCGGACGCTCGGGCGGATGCCCTTGTGACGGTTGCGGCCCGCCTTACCCATGTTCTGGTTGGAGTTGTCGGGGTTCGACACGGCACCAACGGTGGCCATGCATTCCTGACGTACCAAGCGCAGCTCGCCAGAGCTCAGACGGATCTGAGCGTAGCCACCGTCGCGACCCACGAACTGAGCGTAGGTGCCTGCCGCGCGGGCGATCTGACCGCCTTTGCCGGGCTTGAGCTCGATGTTGTGGACGATCGTACCGATGGGCATGCCGCTGAAGGGCATCGCGTTACCGGGCTTGATGTCTGCCTTGGCAGAGGAGACCACCTGGTCGCCGATTGCCAAACGCTGGGGCGCGAGGATGTAGGCCTGCTCCCCGTCATTGTATTTTACCAGAGCGATAAACGCAGTCCGGTTCGGGTCATATTCGATACGAACGACGGTTGCCGGTACGTCTTGCTTGGTTCTTTTGAAATCGACGATCCGATAGAGACGCTTCGCGCCCCCGCCTTTGCGGCGCATCGTGATCCGTCCGGTGTTGTTGCGGCCACCATTCTTGGTGAGGCCTTCCGTGAGCGCCTTGACAGGACGCCCCTTCCACAGCTCCGAACGGTCGATCAGAACCAGTCCACGCTGGCCCGGCGTCGTCGGCTTGTACGACTTGAGTGCCATGTTCACTGTCTTCCGTTTTCAGACACCCCGAGTTGCCCCGAGGCTATGTAATCGCCGGTTGCCCGGCAGGAGTATAGGGCCCCTAAGGTCCCCGGTTTTTCACTCAGCTTTGCTGACTTTCAGCCAAACAAACGAGGCCCCGGAGAATACGAGGCCATCTGAGATGCGAGCTGATAGCAGGGGGCGGGTGGGGTGTCTAGTCCGTAGGGAGCGTTGTTTGGACTAACCAAGCAGCAAGGGCAATTCGAAGACTACGTGATCGATTAAGTAGGGAATTCCGGAAAGGTTCTCCACTGTAAGCCCTGCAACTTCTCGATGAGTAACTTGATGGTGAAACGTGTAGCGCCCCGCTTCAGCTAGGACCAACGACTGCCCTAGACGACGACCATCTTCGGCAAAGAAAGAAACTCTCACAATCGGACCCGGAACTTCCATATTTTGAAGGCGATGTAGATCGAAGCCGAAAACGCCTTGGCGGTTTGTGAACTTGATCGATATTGCGCCCTGGCCAACTTCTCGGTTCGTTGGGCGAACCGAGGGTCGCCACACTCTGGAAGTAATGCCGTTATCGGTCTGTATGTTACCCTACGACCTTTGGATTAGGATAAGTCGAGAAAAGTCTCTGCCTCCTATTCCTTGGCGCAGCGGGGAGCTTGGGCTAAGCGCCAAATTGGTCCTTTCGAAGGGGTCGGTTGCCAAAAAAGGAACCTGGCCTTCGAAATAAGTCGCGAAGCTTACCCCTGGTGTCGAAAGTCGGCTACGGTACCACGTACCGGGGAAAACGCTCGCGCTCAAATCATCGAAGTCCACGACCCCTTCAAGGCGGTCAGCGAAGTCTCGTCTTTCAACCAAAACGATTTCTTGCGCATCGACCTCAGTTGGACACACGCCGAGGGAAAGGCCGACAAAGGTGGCGATAGCTAACAATCTATGAAGCGCCAAAACCAACAATGAATTTTCCGCCAAATTGGTTCGTTCCAAAATCTACACTCATATTGTCGGACACGGGCCCAGAAATTGGAAGTCGGCATTCTATTGTCCAAAACGAACGAGCCCTCCACAAAAGGCCGGGCCTCCTCGTTTCGTTGTGAAGAGCACTGAGAGCTTCGATGCTCCTCGAGCTTTCGCGGCCGACGCGGACGGATTCGAGCTCGTGGCTCACTTTCGGATTGTCGGCGAGGCCGGTGAGGCCGGAGCGCTCGACCGAAAGATTTGGACGAATACGTCCTTGCTGCCTAATCCCCAGCGTCCCGATCAAAAATGAGCTTTGGCCTCGTCCGGCTTACCCGCCGCGATGGCGAGGGCGCCGCCTACGAGGCAGAAGCCGATCGGGAACATCGTGAAGACGTTGAAGCTGAACCCGAAGTACATGAGCGCGGCTGAGATCATGAGGAGCGCGCCGCCCCACAGCGCTCGGATCTTGGCCATGGCGCCGCCGGCGATGGCCAGGAGGGGGGCAAGGAAAGCTGAGGCGCGGACGAGGCCCTCGTTGTCGAAGGTGCCGAAGACTTCGCCCACCTCGTCATATTCCCGAACGAGCTCGGTATACCCGTACCCGAAAGAGCCCACGACCATGGCGATCAAGCCGCCAATAATACCAAGCATCAGCGCTGCGTTACGCATGACCCATCCTTCTGATTACACGTGATTCACATAAGGTGGCGTGACCCCGCTTTTCAAGCAAATGCCGTTCTCCGTCCCCGGCAGCGACACCGCGTTGAGCTGTGAGGCGAGGCGCGTTTTCCGCCAGCTAAGTCTCCAGAAACGCGACTGATCCAGCCTGAGCCGAAACGAAAAAGGCCCTCCTTATCGGAGGGCCTTCGCAATAGCTTGGCTCGGGGTAAACGCCCCTTCTGCGCTCGGCTTATAGAAGCTCGAGGCTGCCCGCGCTCTCGCGGCCGTCACGGCCGGACTCGAGCTCGTAGCTGATCTTCTGGTTGTCTGCGAGGCCGGTGAGACCGGAACTCTCTACGGCGCGGATGTGAACGAAGACGTCCTTGCCGCCTGCGTCAGGTGCAATGAAGCCGTAGCCTTTATCGGTGTTGAACCATTTTACGGTGCCTGTAGGCATGCCGTTTCTCCTATTTGTTGTCTGCCCGCAGGATGCGGCAGCGTGGCATTGTCAGTCTCAATCGAATGCCGAACGCCTGAGTAGGAGAAGGGGTCGAGGGGGTAACGTAGCCGCCTCCCAATGAGGGTATGGCCCCTCTCGGTCAAGTAGATTGATAGAGTTTTGCCCATATGGTCCCAGTGTTGCGGATAGCTTGGGGTGGCCATAGCGCGCGATAATCACCCGAAGAGGATGCGCTGCACATCGCTCCAAAAGAGCAGCAGGAGAAGCCCGAAAGGGATCACGATCCACAAGATCGCGTCGAGAGACCAGCGGGCACGAGCGCGCCTGAGTTTCGATGCCACTGTCTGGGCAGGGCGGCCCAGAAAGGGGAGAACTTGCTTGGGGTCGAGGCTCCACACCGGGTGGCCCTCCCCCTCAAGATACACGGTCACCAGCGAGCTATCTGTAGCGATTTCGTCACCTGGTCGGTGCTCGTATCCGCCCGCGTTAATCCGTGCTTCGATACGTCTGAAGAGCGCGAACATATCATGCTCGGCGTGTTCAGCGCCCGACAGCACGGTCTCAGCGTGGTAGTCCGCGTCCGCCATATCGAAGATGAAGAGCGCCGCTATCAGAGGGCAGTCGTCGCGGTCAGCGATCGCCCCCATAGTCGTGACGTTCCAGGAATCCCACGAATATCTGTGAACAGCCTGAACCAACGCCTTCCGCGGGAGGGATTGCGCGATTGCCCGCTCTTCTTCGAGCGTAGTGGCAGATTCAAAATAGTCAGACATGGCGTGCGCCGCTTTTGTCCTCGGACGGTGTGCCCCAAGAGTTCGGCAAGAGTGTGACCTGTCGGAGCCATGCGGCGCGACTAAAGGTGTGAAGGAAAACAGTGGCGCATCAATGCTGACGATCGCGCCCCAAAAGACAGAGCGCGCTGGCCAGGAGCCTTTCATGATCCATTCACAAATAAAAAGCCCGGCGCGATGGCCGGGCTTCCTCAACTCTATTCAGGCTAGGATCACAGACCGGTGGTCACGTCGATCGTGTTGCCTTCTTCGAGCGTCACATAGGCCTTTTTGACGTCCTTGCGGGTGCCGGGGCGACCGCGGAAACGCTTGTTCTTGCCCTTCGTGATCGTCGTGTTGACGGCCTTCACCTTCACACCAAAGACAGCCTCAACGGCTTCTTTTATCATCGGCTTGTTGGCATCGATGGCGACTTCGAAGACCACGGCGCCGTTCTCGGACGCCATGGTGGTTTTCTCGGTGACCAGCGGCTTGCGGATCACGTCGTAATGGTTGGCAGATGCGCTCATTTCAGGCGTGCCTCCAGAGCTTCGACACCGGCCTTCGTCAGGACAAGCGTGTCGCGTTTCAGGATGTCATAGACGTTCGCGCCTGCGGTGGGCAGGATGTCCAGACCCTCGATGTTGCGGGAGGCTTGCAGGAAGCCTTCGTTCACATCAGCACCGTCGATGACCAGCGCGCGCTTCCAGCCCAAGTTCTTGACCTGCTTGGCCAGGGCGCCCGTCTTGCCGTCGGATTCCGCGGAGTCGATGACCACGATCGCACCCTCTTTCGCCTTAGCGGAGAGAGCATGCATCAGGCCGAGCTTACGGAACTTCTTAGGCAGGTCGTGCGCGTGGGAACGCGGCGTCGGGCCCTTGTAGATACCACCCTTGCGGAAGATCGGCGCGTTACGGTCACCGTGGCGTGCGCCGCCGGTGCCCTTCTGGCGATAGATCTTCTTGGAAGAGTAGCTCGTCTCGGAGCGCGTCTTTACCTTATGCGTACCAGCTTGCGCTTTGTTACGCTGCCAGCGGACCACGCGGTGCAGGATGTCCGCGCGGGGCTCGAGGCCGAAAAGGTCCTCGGAGAGCTCCACGGAGCCGGCCTTGCCGCCGTCCAGTTTGATGACGTCGAGTTTCATTATTCGTCACCTTCCTTTTTCTCGGCATCAGCCTCAGCTGCCTGATCGGCAGCAATGGAAGCTTCTGCTTCTGCGAGTGCGGCTTCTTCAGCTGCTGCGGCCTCGGCTGCGGCGGCTTCTTCAGCTGCTTTGGCTTCGGCTTCTGCGGCTGCAGCGGCTTCGTCGGCGGCTTTCTGAGCTTCGCGCTTGGCGGACATCAGAGCTGCCGGCAGGATCACGTTCTCAGGCGTCGGCTTCTTGACCGCATCCTTGATCGTCACCCAACCACCTTTGGAACCAGGAACGGCGCCTTTGACCATGATCAGGCCGCGGTCGCTGTCGGTCTTGATGACCTGCAGGTTCTGCGTCGTGACACGGGCGGCACCCATGTGGCCGGCCATCTTCTTGCCTTTGAAGACCTTGCCGGGATCCTGACACTGACCGGTGGAGCCGTGGGAGCGGTGAGAGATCGACACACCGTGGGTGGCGCGAAGGCCCCCGAAGTTGTGCCGCTTCATCGCGCCAGCAAAGCCTTTACCGATGGAGGTGCCGGTGACGTCCACGAACTGACCTTCGAAGTAGTGATCGGCGATGATTTCCTCGCCGACTTCGATCATGTTCTCAGGAGCCACGCGGAACTCTGCAACTTTGCGCTTGGGTTCCACCTTTGCAGCGGCGAAGTGGCCACGCATGGCGGCGGAAGTGCGCTTGGCTTTCGCCGCGCCTGCGCCGAGCTGCACCGCGGTGTAGCCGTCTTTGTCGGAGGTGCGCTGCGCAACAACCTGCAGGTTGTCGAGCAAGAGCACCGTCACGGGGATCTGCTTGCCATCTTCTTGGAAGATGCGGGTCATCCCCACTTTCTTTGCGATAACGCCAGAGCGTAGCATGTGAGGCCTCCCTTACACCGAGATTTGCACGTCAACGCCAGCGGCGAGGTCGAGCTTCATGAGCGCGTCCACGGTCTGCGGCGTCGGATCCACGATGTCGAGCAGACGCTTGTGCGTACGGATCTCGAACTGGTCGCGGGATTTCTTGTCAACGTGGGGGCCACGAAGAACGGTGAACTTCTCGATCTTGTTCGGGAGCGGGATGGGCCCACGAACCTGCGCACCGGTGCGCTTGGCGGTGTTCACGATTTCCTGCGTGCTCGCATCGAGCACACGGTAATCGAACGCCTTAAGCCGGATACGGATGTTCTGGCTGACGGCCATGTCAATTCCTTTCGTTGAGAGGTGGACGTGACCCGCCCACATCGAACCGTTTTTGGGAGAAGGCCGATCGAAACCGGCCTCCAAATTCCAGAGCTAGTCTTACTCGATGATGCTCGAGACGACGCCGGCGCCGACGGTGCGTCCGCCTTCGCGGATGGCGAAGCGCAGGCCGTTTTCCATCGCGATCGGGGCGATCAGCTCAACCTCGAACTTCAGGTTGTCGCCAGGCATAACCATCTCGGTGCCCGAAGGCAGCGTAACCGTGCCCGTCACGTCCGTCGTACGGAAGTAAAACTGCGGACGGTAATTCGCAAAGAACGGCGTGTGACGGCCACCCTCTTCCTTCGTCAGGATGTAGGCCTCAGCCGTGAACTTCGTGTGCGGCGTAACAGAACCCGGCTTGCAGAGAACCTGGCCACGCTCAACACCCTCACGGTCAACACCACGCAGAAGCGCACCGATGTTGTCGCCGGCCTCACCGCGGTCAAGCAGCTTGCGGAACATCTCAACGCCCGTGCAGGTCGTCTTCGAGGTGTCCTTGATGCCAACAATCTCGATCTCGGCGCCCACGTTGATCACGCCGCGCTCAACACGACCCGTTACAACCGTACCGCGGCCAGAGATCGAGAACACGTCTTCGATCGGCATCAGGAAC
>JAKVCO010000005.1 GCA_022448245.1 Paracoccaceae bacterium | reverse complement strand
ATCGGCGACCCGCGGCAAATGCCTGCAAATCGGTGCCCACGCCGTGCTCGAAGTGACGGGCCCCTGCGCACCCTGTTCCCGGATGGAGGATGTGCTGGGCGTGGGCGGCTACAATGCGATGCGCGGGCATGGGGGCTGGTGCGCACAGGTTTTGCGGACGGGGCCGTTAATTGTCGGCGACCCGGTTGTCGTTCTCAAGGATACGGACAGCGCTCTGGCGCGCGCGGCATCCCCCTCCATGTGACGGCGGCTGTGGCCCACCCGGGTCTCGGCATGCCGAGGCATCCGGGGCGGGCACGCATTGAGAGGCCTAAATTCAGCTTGCGGTTTTGGCCATCCGCTTGCGCTCATGGGGATCGAGATAGCGCTTGCGCAGCCGGATCACGTTCGGCGTCACTTCGACAAGCTCATCATTGTCGATATAGGCAATGGCTTCTTCCAGGCTCAACTGGATCGGCGGTGTCAGGCGCACGGCCTCATCAGAGCCACTGGCCCGGACGTTGGTCAGCTTTTTGCCCTTAAGCGGGTTCACCTCAAGATCATTGTCGCGGGAGTGCTCGCCAATGATCATGCCCTCATAGACCTTGTCCTGCGGGTTGATGAACATCTTTCCGCGATCCTCGAGGTTCCACAGAGCATAGGCCACTGCGTCGCCGTTCTCGATCGAAACAAGCACGCCTGCGCGCCGGCCCGGGATCGCCCCCTTGTAGGGCGACCAGCCGTGGAATACGCGGTTCAGAACCCCGGTGCCACGCGTGTCGGTCAGGAATTCGCCCTGATAGCCGATCAGTCCGCGCGATGGCACATGCGCNATAATGCGCGTCTTGCCCGATTGCTGGCGCATCTCGGTCAACTCGCCCTTGCGGGCGCCGGTCAGCTTTTCGATCACNGCGCCTGAGTAATCATCATCCACATCGATGGTCACCTCTTCGATCGGCTCCATCGTCTCGCCATCGACATCCCGCATGATCACCTGAGGCCGCGAGATCGACAGCTCAAACCCCTCGCGCCGCATGTTTTCGATCAGAACGCCCATCTGCAATTCACCGCGCCCCGATACCTCGAACGCCTCGCCGCCCGGCGTGTCGGCGATCTTGATGGCCACGTTGGATTCGGCCTCTTTCATGAGGCGGTCACGGATCACGCGGCTTTGCACCTTCTTGCCATCGCGGCCAGCGAGCGGGCTGTCGTTGATCCCGAAGGTTACGGTGATGGTGGGCGGGTCGATGGGCTGGGCGTCCAGGGGTTCATCCACTGCCAGCGCGCAGATCGTGTCGGCAACGGTGGCCTTTGACATGCCGGCAAGGCTGACGATATCCCCGGCGACGGCCTCGTCGATGTCTTGCATCTGCAGGCCGCGGAAGGCTTGGATCTTCGTGACACGGAATTGCTCGATCTTCTGTCCGACACGCGACAGCGCCTGAACAGTGGCGCCCACCTTCAGGCTGCCGCTTTCCACCCGACCGGTCAGGATGCGGCCCACAAACGGGTCAGAGCCCAGCGTTGTGGCCAGCATGCGGAAATCATCCTCTTGGCGGGCGATCTGGCGCGGCTTGGGCACGTGATTGACGATCAGATCAAACAGAGCGGCCAGATCCTTGCGGGGGCCGTTCATCTCATGATCTGCCCAGCCGGAACGGCCCGAGGCGTACATGTGCGGGAAATCGAGCTGGTCGTCATTGGCATCGAGCCCAGCAAACAGGTCAAACACCTCGTCGAGGGCGCGATCAGGCTCTGCGTCGGGCTTGTCGACCTTGTTGAGCACGACGATCGGGCGCAGACCCAGCGCAAGCGCCTTGGACGTCACGAACTTGGTTTGGGGCATGGGGCCTTCGGCGGCATCCACCAGCAGCACAACGCCATCTACCATCGACAGGATGCGCTCAACCTCACCACCGAAATCTGCGTGGCCGGGGGTGTCCACGATATTGATCCGGGTGCCCTTCCATTCAACGCTTGTGGCTTTTGCGAGGATGGTGATCCCGCGTTCGCGCTCCAGATCGTTGCTGTCCATGGCGCGCTCGGTCACGGCCTGGTTTTCACGGTAGGTGCCAGACTGCTTGAGCAGTTCGTCCACAAGGGTTGTCTTGCCGTGGTCCACGTGGGCGATAATCGCGATGTTGCGCAGGTCCATGTTCGGTCCTTCCAAAAAAGAAAAGGGCCGCTGGATCTTTTGCAGATGCGCGGCGTTGCGGGCCACTTACTGCGGCGGTGCAGAAATTGAAAGAGGCATTCGAGCGCAGGGCATAGGCGCATCGTAACCAGATAAGCTGTGGGCTGGCTTGGAACACTGCGGAGTAGGCTGGTGGCGGTCGCTTCAGATTTGCGACTGCGCACTGGCGCTTCGTAGGGGTGACCAAAACCAGCGGGACAATCGGCACGTCGCGTTTT
>JAKVCO010000049.1 GCA_022448245.1 Paracoccaceae bacterium | reverse complement strand
GACTGACAGGGGCACGGAATATTGCGGCCGGGCCGACAAGCACGACTTTCAGCTCTTCCTGGCGATCAATGACATTGACCACACCAAAACAAAGGTGAAATCACCGCAGACAAATGGGATCTGTGAGCGGTTCCATAAGACGGTGCTGCAAGAATTCTATCAAGTCGCATTCCGCAAGACGCTCTACGACAGCATCGACGCGCTGCAAGCAGATCTGGATGACTGGCTGCATCACTACAACCACCAACGCACTCATCAGGGCAAAATGTGTTGCGGCAGAACGCCGTTCCAGACCATGATCGAGGGCAAGCAGATCTGGAAGGAAAAGTTCATGAACTGAACTTAACCTGACAGACGCCGCCGGAAAAACGGTCAACTGTCAGATCACATCGGAACCACTACAGATAAATCCTGCCGCGTCCATCTGCCGTCCGCTGCCAAGAGTAGGTCCACGTGTCCATTTTTCCCACGATGTCGGCGACGATGTAGCAGTAGAAGATCGTGTTCTGGTCCAGCGTAATTGGTCGGCCACGGACGTCTGACAGTCCCCCGGACTGTAGCTGCTTTACGTAGCGCTCTACCTGAAACTGCGGGTTTTCATCGTCACCGTAGCTTTTTCGCCCGGGTCGCTTGAACTCGACCAGAAGAACCTTGGACGGCTCCTCCGTCTGACGAAGCCCATGAACGTAGTCGAAGATTAGCACGTCCGGTCGCTCATCGCTCTCGACTGCTTCCGACAGCTTCCTGAATTCAACGTCCGAGCTGAAATACTGGGCGAACGTCAGCCGTTCGTCCACAATCCATAAGTCGTGTGACGCAGCGGGCTCGATCTTGCCTCCTCCGCCATCAATCGTCTTCACTCGGAGCGGGCAGATGAACGAGTGGAGGATGTCTTCGCGCTGATAAGAGCTGTCTCGCGTGTCGTCCCGCACCTTTTCCAAAAGGATCTCAATGAAGTCGAGAACGACTTTCCGGCGCACGTTGTATTCGGCGAGACTTCTTTGCTCCGCGCTCTCGATCGCTTCGCTCGCGTCTGCGATAGCCGCGCTGAACGTGTCGATGTTGGCCGTGCCGTCTTTCAGTCGGGTCAGCACAGAACGGATCTTCTCAGCTTGGCGCTCGTCACGGCGAAACCTCTCCCGAGCGAGGTGCCCGTAGATTGCATCGGCTTTCAGCTCGCCCGACGGCACGCGGTTTTGCAGCTCATCAACGTCTCCGAACGCGACAGACGGATAGGTCGCCGTGATTGTCTCAATAGTGCCCCTCTGCTCGCCTTTGAGTTTTTCGAGCGGTTCTGCAAGAAATCCCTCAATCTCAGAAAAGCAGACATCGTTTATCATTCGGTCGATAATGACGTCCTCGAATACGAACGCAGTCCGTTCCTGATTGACGTTCTGGTCCAGATATTCTCCAGTTAGAATTGCGTGGAATACCCGGTCGTTCATATTGCTGAAATAGGTAAGCCCGAGTTTACCGTCGATGCACTGGGAATGGACCGTTCGATCGTGCGCGATGAAGTGAACGAAATGCCTTCCCTTGAGGTCGGAACTGGCGACCTTATCGCACTCCATTAGTGTCAGATGAAGTCGCCCATATTCTTCTGTCTCCAGCGGCTCCCGCGTCTCATTCCGGTGAACGATCTCCGAAATTGCACTCGGGTAGTCCCTCGTCTCGTCCCCCACATGGACGATGACTTGAGGGCTGCGACCTCCGATGAACGCGGGAAGGAAGTGGGACGTGAGGTGCTGAAAGACGAAGGTGTCGCGTCCCGGGAAGTTCGAAAGGTAGCCGTTATCGCGGAGGCCGGAGAATTTGACGAAGAAGGAGCTGTCCGTCGCGTCGTCGGCCTCTTCAACGGAGAGGTTCTCGAGCTGATCTTCAAGCGCAAGCCGGAACTTGAATGAGCGCCGATGACGCCCGCCGTCGCCGTTATCGTAGACGGAACTGACCTGAATGTCCTCAAAGCAGTCAAGCCAGAGCAACCGGCCTACGCCCTTCCCGCCCGCTTCGATCTTGTTGTCGGTGTCGGTCGTTGTGAACGCCTCCCAGTTCTTATCCGTTAGGCCGTATCCGTTGTCCTCGACTGTCGCCCAAACGCCTTCCTTGTTCCGACTGGTGTTCACCGTCACGATGACCCTGCCGTCGGTCGCCACGCGCTCTTTGTAACGATCCTGCGTCGAGTGAATCGCGTTGCTTATGGCCTCAAATAGCGGCTGCATCGCACTGGCTACATTCGTCGGTTTGGGCAGCCGCTCAATTCGTTTAACAAGGTTCGGTCGAAGGGAAGTCATTGAGAAATCACCTTGGGTAGTTTGGAAGCCATGAATAGCTGCCGAGCACGAACTGAGTCTATAACCATCTCGAGCCAACTGGTTTTCGCATTGGGGGCTTAGCAATTCGGGGCCATATGACCACGAACGCCCGCTTTCAGGACGCTGCGATTCAGAATTGGCGGACTATGCGGATGTCAGCTCAGGGCCGTCACCGTCGTCCAAGTCGACCCAGTCTCGCCAGCTGCGCCAGCATTTTTGACCCCGAGTCTGCGGATCCTGTGCCTCCTGCGGAACCCGTCTGCCCCATCCCTTGCCGAACAGGCATCTGCTGTACACCGAAGAACTGCCGCGCTCTGAGGGCTGCATATTCCGCACCGCTTGCCCCACCGATCAGGTAGCGATTGTAGGCCTGCTGGCTGCCCATTGCGGCGCGGGCAAAGCTGTAGCCACCGCCGAGACCACCGGAGAGTGCGGGCATCATGATGTTTCCGGAGATCGCGCGGACGATGAAGGGCGTGGCAATGATGAAGCCCTTGGCCATGAGGACCATCATGAAGAAGGGGATGAGCGCGCCTATGTTTGAAGCCCCTTCCGGGTCGCCAAGCTCACCGATCAGAGCGGAAGAGACGCCAGTGATCGTTGCGAACACCCCTGCGACGACGATTGGGTAGAGTGCGAAGGAAACCAATGCCGACAGCCAGCGTGCGAAGTAATCTTTAGTCACCTCGAAGAGGGTGAGGAAGATCATCACCGGCGCGATCCCGATTAGAAGTGCGATCATCAGGCGGGATGCCACAAGGATGAAGGCGGCCAGCCCGCCGAGTATCGAGAGCAAGAGGACCCCGACAATGTCGAGCATGGCGCCGGCCATCCAGTTCAACTCTGACCCGGCGGCGTTGAGATAGTCCCCTAGTTCCGCGATCAGCCGGTCAAACTCTTCGGCGAAAGTTCCAGAAGGGCCAGGAGTTCCACCGCCGACCGAAGCCACGAGCGCCCCTGCAATGCTGTCGATCCCGGCCAGGATGGCGGAGGAGAAGGCGTTGAACTGCACCCAGTTGGTTGCAAATATCCCGATGAGCCCGATCTTGACCGCGAGCCAAAAGGCCGTGCGCCCGTCCATCGCCTTGTACTGGTAGATCAAGTTCAGGAAGACGAGGATCACCACGAGCGTTGTTCCCAGTACCAGAAGTGAGCCCACCGTTGCCGCAACCGATCCGAACTGGGTTTCGGCGGCGGTGTCGAGATAGCCCTGGGAGGTTTCAACGAAATAGGTGACGACGCTCATGACGGGGCTGCCTTACCAATTGCCTGCGGTTTCGCAGATGGCTTTAGCCTCAAGGCGAACGTCGTTGGCGCGGCGGTTGTAGGCGTCCGAGGCCTGAAGCATCTCCCACCGTTCATCACTGGCGTGGCGCTCACGAAACACCCCCTCGGCTGCATCCCAAGAGGGGAACCGAGTATCGCAATCGCAGTTGCCGCTCTCGACGATGCGCTCGAGATTTTGGGTGCGGTAGATATCCTGGACCAACACGCGCTGATAGACTTGGCGTAGGGGGATTTCTTGCATCCAGCTGGGCTCAGCGGGCCGGTCTCGGCAGACTTTGAAACTGCGATCGAGGGTCGGCACCAGATTGCGCTCGGCGAAGGCAGGGACAGCCAGTAGGCTCACGGCCAGCGCGACTAGCGCAAGGGTTAGCCGCGCTGGCTTCATGCCGTGGCTCCGATGATAGTGGTTTCGCGCTTCAGGAAAACTGTGTGGCCGACATTGGCGAAATCCGAGGAGCTGATCGACACGACCTCCCAGCCTTCGGCCCCCTTCGCGTTCAGGCTGGCCTGCATATCGGCAAGGCTAGTTTTGCGGGTCATGGGAAAACTAAGAATTTCATATTCAAAGGTCTTCATTGGGAAGTTCCAATCTCGGTTGCGCCGGGGAGGTAGAATTCAGTAATGCCGCGTTTGCCGTCGTGGCGACCGGCCTGGATGATCACGTCGATGGAATTCTCGATGTACTGGATCATGTCGGAATAGGTCATCGGGATCTCGGTCTTGAGGGCCGCGATCGCGAGACGCTGCACGGCCAATTGAGGGGTTTCGGCGTGCAGCGTGGTCATGGAGCCGCCATGGCCGGTGTTGATGGCTTCAATGAAGGTCATGGCCTCCTTGCCGCGCACCTCGCCGAGGATGATCCGGTCGGGGCGCAAGCGCAGTGTCGCGGTGAGCAGCACATCGGCGGTCTGGAATTCCGCGTCACGATTGGCGATGAGGGTCACGGCATTGGGCTGGGTCGGTAGAAGCTCGGCGGCTTCCTCGATGGTGACGATGCGTTCCTCGGATGGCACGTGCGAGAGGATCTTGCGCGCAGCCACGGTCTTGCCAGTGGAGGTGCCCCCGGAAACGATCATGTTAAGCTTGTTGTCGACGCAGAAGGCGAGGGCATCGTCGATCACACCAGCGGCCACGACTTCGCGCAGTTCGCGGGTTTTCTCGAGGCGGAGTTCTTCAAGCTTGCGTTCCTTGCCGTAAAGGAAATCCAGCGCGATCCCGTCGAGCGGCAGGCTCGAGAAAAAACGCAGGCTGATCGACATCGCCGAGAGCACGGCAGGTGGGGTGATGACTTGAGCCCGGATCGGTCGCCCCTTGTAGGTGATCGATACCGAGATGATCGGGCGGTCCTTGCTCATCGTGGTGTTGGCGGAGGAGGCGATCTGGTTGCCGAGATCTTTCACTTCTGTTGCGTTCAGCTTCTGGTCCAGCTTTCGCATGAAGTGATCGCCCTGGAATTCTCCCCAGCAGGTCCCGTCGGGATTGATGCAGATCTCGATGACATCGTCGCGGGCGGCGGCGTCGATCCGATCAAGCGAGGTCTGGAGATAGCTCAGCGACATGGGCTCAGAAAATCTCCAGATCGCGGTCGACCATGACTGTGACGCGGGCACCCTGGTCGACATAGATAACGGGGCCGATGGAGAGATAGTCGCCAATCACGCTGTCCGTGGCATCGGCAAGATCATCGCCCACGTCTTCGAGCACGTCCGCGGTGGTCTCATCCTGGACGTTTGCAGCAGCAGCGCTTGGCGCGGCGGAGATCAGCGATATCAACGCCGCTGAGCCGAAACGCTCATCGAAGCGCGTGTCGACAAAGCCGGTCACGCCGGAGCGGCCCAATTCGTCACCCCCGAAAGAGCTGATCTGGATCGTCTGGTTGTTGGGCAGGATGATCCGGTCCCAGGCGATGGTGACCCGGCGCTGCGCGATATCGACGCCAGAGCGATAGCGCCCGATGAGACGGGACCCGCGCGGGATCAGGAGACGAGAGCCGTCGACGCTGTAGACATCTTCGGAAACAACGGCCCGGGTCTGGCCGGGCAGGGAGCTGTCGAGCGCGGTTTCCATGACGGCCTGGATCATGGTGCCCTGGATGATCGTGTTGGAGGGATTGGCGATGACTTCTGCCTGTGTCACCGAAGTGGGCAGCGCGCCGTTCAGAACGAAATCCGTCACTTCGTCAAAAGTCCGCTCGGCTAACGCCGTCTCATTGGCGCCCGAAGTGCCGCCAAAGGCGATGGTGGGCGAGGTGATGCGGCGTTCCTGAAACGCCCGTTCCTCGGCCGCGCGGCGTTCAAGTTCCGCGAGCCGTCGTGCTTCTTCCTCGCGGCGGAGCCGTTCTTCTTCCCGCGCGCGCAACTCGTCCTCGGTGGGCCCGATGGGTGCGGGGAGGGGGCGGTTGGCCTCGAGTTGGGCCAGTTCCAGATCCATGCGGAGTTGCTCAAGGCTGCGATCCCGCGCCGTCAGTTCATCCTGGAATCGTTGCTGTGCGGCTTCCGAGGCGGCTTGGAGCGCAGCGATCTGGGCGGTCAGCGCATCGATCGCTTCGGCGGCAGCGGTATCTTCTTCGACCATCGGTTCGGGCGTGTTGCGCAACTCCTCGATCTGGGCCTGAAGGGCGGCGAGTTGCGCCAAAAGCTCGGCGTTCGGTTCCACCGGATCGGGTGCGACGAACACAACCTCGGGCTCGGGCGGGGGCAAGGTCTCGATGGCGCCGAACCCGTCGCCTTCGTTCTGGAACACGTCCGGCGTGGCCGTGGGCAGGGCTTCCTCTTCCTCGGGTTGGGACATGAGATAGAGCAACGCACCGCCCGCGCCGATCACGAGGACGACGACCAAAGCGAGCAGCGGTGAGCGCCGTGGGGCAGGGGGCGAACCAGCGCCCTTGCCTTGTTCTAGAGCAGCGAGGCGTTTCTCGAGGTCTGCGTTTCCAGTATCGCTCATGAGCCTACCCCCGCAGGTGGTGTGGCCTCGATGCAGACCACCTCCTCCCCGATCCGCAGCACCCATTGTCGGTTCACGCCTGAAACCCGGATCACGCCGTCCTCGGTGGCTTGCGTGTTGACCGTGCGCTCACGGCCACCCGCGTAACGGAAGATCGCAGGCACCGGCGTGTTCCGCGGAAATTCGAAATACGTAAACGTCCCGTCATCCCAGACACGGGTGGGGGTGAACTCGGTCCGCGCGCTGGCACCGTAATTATAGTTCGGCGCTTGGGCCGCGATGGCACGTGTGGGCCGCGTATTGTCTTCGGGGTAGCGGAACTGGACCACGTAAAAGGTCGGACTGCGGGTCTCCTGGACGTTAAAGTAATAACTGCGCCTGTTCGTGTAGACGGTCACATTAGTATGCACCCCGCGCGCCACCGGCTTGATCGCGAAGGCCTGACCGCCGGGTACGCCGTCGATCTCGAAGCCTTCCGTGTCGCCCGCAATGATCGAGCGGATGCTCTCGCCTTCCCCGAACTCGACCGTGGTCACATGGGTGAGCGACACGCTGAGGCGGTAGACCTGACCTTCTTGATATGTTGCCAGCCGCACCCGATTGTCATTGGGCCCGCCACGCGGGATGGCTTCGGCGAAAGCAAGGCCGGGCAACAGGGCAATCAGCAATATGAAAAGTCGAGCAGGGAACAGACATGCGTTTCCGGAACAAGTTGAGTCACCAATACCCTGCCGCGCTGCGCGCTCTCGGGACATTGGTGACAAGCCATTTTGATTTGAATTCCAGAAACGCATTAATTCTCCAATCTGTCGGAGCGGATGGAATATTCGAGGACCGTGAAGCCGAAGGGGTTGGTCCAGACCTCATCGATGGAGCGGCGGGTCTCGGGGCGGAACTCGAAGAGAAGCGTGGCGGTGAAAAGCCCGGTTTGGACGCCGTTGATAGACGTCAGGCGCTTGCGCAGGCGGACCGTCGCGCGGTTGGTTCCGATCCGGTTGATGCTGAGGATCTCCACGTCGAGCCGCGCATTGGGGCCATAGACCGTCGGCGGGAAGTTCTCATTGGCGCTGTTCCAGATCTGGCGCAGCCCGCTCTCGGCAGCTCCGTCCGAGCGGCGCAGGACGTTGCGGATGCGCAGATCGTTGTCGAGCTGGTTGTAGACCTCCCGGTCGGTCACATAGCGGAACACCTCCGCCTCGATGACCGCCTGGTTGGCGGTCACCGAGGAGGCGCCGACCGAGGCTTCGGGGAGTGCAAAGCCGGTCGCGGGATCATAGGGAACAACGACGGGGGGCGGGTCGACATCGAGGATCGAGACCGCCGCGGCGCTCAGACAGCCGATGACACCGAAGACAAGGCCCGTCAGGCCAAGGCGTTGCCAGAGCCGTTCGCGGCGCAAGGCACCGTAGACCAGTTCTTCCTCGATGATTTCTTGTTCACTCGCCACCATTCATGCCCCCACGATTACTCGGCCCGAAGGTCCGGCAAGGTGAAATCCATGAAGCGCTGTTCTTCGGCGATTGTGGCGGCATCAATCACGCCGCCTGTGCCGTCACCCACGGTTTGCACGGCTTCGAGTTGCCACATGGCGACGAGGGCGATGGCCAGTTCCGCCGTCACGCGCGTGTTGAGATCGATGCTTTCCTTGAGTTCGTCCATGTCGTCGATGAGCCCGACGAGGCGGTCTACCCGCTCGAGCGATTGGCCTGCGTCTTCATAGCTGTTCTGGGCGGCGGCCGAGACGAGCGCGCCGGTTGTTGCCTGCGTTGCCACGCGGTTGGCCCCGGGATTTCCGCTGGTGGCCATTTCCGAGAGGGTGTCGTCGTCAAAGCCGAGATCGGCCAGGACCCGGTCCATCTGGGTTTCGATCTCGCCCGCACCGGAGCCAGAGAGGCCAGAGAAGTCGCCGGTCTTGATGGCTTCAATGGTGGCGAGGATGTCTCCGAACTCCTGATCAAGCAGGCCGTTCAGCTCGTCCTCCATCTCGGTGCGGATGATTTCCGGCAGTTCAGCAAGGCGGGTCAGGGCTTCATAGGTTCTTTGCAGCTCCGCGAGTTGGTCCGTCAGTGTGGCAAGCTGTTCGCGGAGCTGCGTCAGCTGCTCGTTCTGCAGGATCTCGTCTTCGATCATCTGCCGGAGCTGCTGGATGTTTTGCGCGATGTTCTGGGTATCGACGACCGGCACGCCTTGCGCTGCGGCAGGGGAGAGGGCTCCCAGATGCAGGCCAATCCCAAGTGTCGTGGCCAAAGCCGTTCTCAGAAACATCCGTCCCATCAGTCTATCTCCCGGATCGTAAATTCCATGAATGCGCCCTCGGCCATGCGGGCGCTGGCCTGCGCCAATTCTTCTGCGCTCAGGACACGGGTCCGCGCCGCCTGAAGCCGGACGCGCGCGGCGACGAGACGCACGAGTTCGGCGCGGGCATAGGTGTTGAGCGCGACGCTTTCCTGCATGTCTTCCGTCTCAGAAATCCGCTCGACGATGTCGCGGATGCGCAGGGCGGCCTGCCTGATCGCAGCGGGCGAGTTGGTGCCATAAAAGGCCGCCCCATGACCCGTGAGGGAGAGGTTTGCATTTGCCAGAAGCGCGGGGTCGATCGTACCGAGCGCTTCGATCCCGCCGATGCGGCTGAGGTAGAGATTGTAGCGTTCGGGGATGACCTGGACGTAGTGCTGGGTCTCGCGGAAGGGTGGTACGCCTCCATATTCGAACACGCGACCGGGTCCGGCGTTATAGGCGGCGAGCGCATTGATGATATTGCCGTCGAAGGTGTTCAGTTGCGTTGCGAGATAGCGCGCGCCGCCATGCACCTGCAGGTAGGGGCTGTCGTAGTATTCCGGGTTGATGCCGAGATCGCTGGCCGTGCCGGGCATAATCTGGGTGAGGCCAAAGGCGCCGACCGGCGAGCGCGCGCCGATGGTAAACCGGCTTTCCTGCCAGATGAGCGCCTGTAGGAGTGCGCGCCATTGGACTGGGGAGAGGCCCGCGCGGCCCACGCCGGCAAACCCGCTGGTTTCCTGGGCGACGCGGATGATGAGCTGCTCGATGTTTTCTGCCGCATCCCCGAACATCTGTGCGCCGCCGGGATTGGGGTCGATGTCGGCATTGCCGTAGACCGCTTCGACGGAACGGGCTGGATCGCCGCTTCCGTTTTCCAGCCCTGAAATCATCGCGGGCAGGCCCTGACCGCCGAAGCTGGTTTGGGCATCGAGGATGCGTTGAAGTGTGGCCAATTGCTCGCGTTCGATCTCGGCAATGAGTTCGCGCACGGACAGCTTGTCCGCCTGGATCGCAAGGTCGGTCTCGCGATCTCCGGTCTCGACGATATCGCGCGCGGTCAGCCCGCTGTCATTGGTCGGCACGCCTTGGGAAAGGGCGATGCCGGGCAGCAGGCAAAGCACGAGGATATGGGGCAGTTTATACTTCAATGCCGCCCTCCGGCGCGCCAAGGGGCGTGAAGGTGCAATCTGGCGCGACGGGGGCTGTCGAGGCGAGGAAGGTAAAGCAGTTGGCCTGTGGCTCCTGATACTGGGCGCAGGAGGCCAACACACCAAGCGCAGAAAAGAACAACAAGATACGGGTCATGAAAGCCTCCAGAAATCAGGGCGGTCGCGGTAATCGGCGCCCACGAGCGCTTCGCCTTTTTCCATGCCGCCGAGGATGGTGAGATTGGGCCCGAGGGCGCTCAGATCGGCATCGACGACGATGGATCCCTGGTCGTCGCGGATGAGAGCAAGGCGGCTGTCGCTGCCGGTGTTGAGAAGCACATCGAGTTCCTTCTCATAGAGGTTCAGCATCGCGTAGTCGGCGGCATGGGCGCGGATGTTCGGGAGCAGGATCTGCGTCGGCACCGCCTCGACGATGGTCTTGCCGGTCCGCGTGCGCTCGAGCTGACTGGCGTATTGCGTCATCATCACCGCGACGGTGTTTTGCTTGCGCGCGGTCACCAGCCAGTTCGACAGTCGCTCGGCGAAATACGCGTTGTCGAGCGCCTTCCAGGCCTCGTCGATCACGATGATTGTGGGGCGACGATCCTCGATCTCGCGCTCGACCCGGCGGAAGAGATAGGATAGGACCGCCATCCGTTCCTTGTCGGCCTCGCTGTCGAGAATGCCAGTGAGATCGAAACCCACAACATCGCCTTCGAGCGAGAAGGTGTCTTCCAACGTCTGGCCGAATATCCAGCCGTAGCGGCCTTCTTCCGTCCATTCGAGCAGGCGCTGGTGAAGATCGCCGCCATCATCGGTGGACACAAAGAGCGATGCAAAATCCCGCCAGTTCCGCAGGGCCGGATTGGAGGCCTGCGCGTTCTGACGCACGACTTCTTGGATGCGGTTGGTCTGTGCCGGCGTCAGCGGCTTGTCTGCGCGATAGAGAAGGGTGGCGAGCCAGTCTGAAAGCCAGGCCGTGCCGCGCGCGTCGACCTCAGTCCAGAGCGGGTTTAGGCCGGTGGGTTGTCCGGCTTTCAAAGACGCGTAGCGCCCGCCAGTGGCGCGGACCGCCATCTCCATACCGAGACGGTAATCGAAGACGAAGATCCGCGCCCCCGCCCTGCGGGCTTGCGTCATGAGGAAGGCCGAGAGCACCGATTTGCCCGAGCCGGGCCGCCCCATGATGAGCGTATGCCCACTGGTCGGTTCTTTGTCGGGACTACCTTGCTCGTGATAGGAAAACCGGTATGCGCTCTGCTCGGGCGTAGGCAGGTAGGTGACGACCTTACCCCAGGGTGTTTTCTCAGCAGGCTTACCAAGCTGCGTCCGATGAAACGCCGCGAAATCCGCGAAGTTGCGATTGGTGATGGCACTGGCGCGCACGCGCTTGGGCTGGTTGCCAGGATGCTGGCTGAGGTAATGCGCTTTGGCGGCGACCCGCTCGCCGATCATCTTCACGCCTTCGGCGGCGGCGGCGTTGACAATTTCGGCGCTGAGCGTTTGCAGCTCATCGATTGTATCGCAGAAGATCGTCACGATCATGTGGTGCTCGCCAAAGCTCTGGCGCTTGGCCTCGAGATCATCGGCGGCGATGTCGAGTGCTTCCATCAGCGAGAGCGCCGCATCTTGGCTGGCCTGCATCTGACGCTTTTGCCGCTTGATGCGGCCCGCCATGAGGTTCGAATTGATCGGCGTGAAGGAATGGGTGACGATCATGTCGACCGGCAGGTTCAGCATGTCGAACATGGTGCAGGAGGTGCCTTCCGAGTATTCCCCGATGGTAAAACTCTTGCCGTAGCGATGCCCCACGACTCCTTCGGAGAGCTCGAAGTGATCGCCTTGAAACGTCACTCGCGTGTTGGCCACGTTGAAGGACAGGAAGCCATAGGTGTTCGCCGGATAGAGCGGCAGTTCCTGGCCAGTGTTGAGGGCCCCCAGAAAACCGATTAACTCGCCGCTTTTGGCCGTGAGTACATGCGGGTTCAGCTCCGTCAGGCCAGACAGGAACACGTTCACGGCCTCGCTCAATCGGCGCAGGCGCTTCTCGGTCGCTTCCTTGAGGCGATCCGGCGCGCTGCGGTTCAGGAATGGCAGGACGCTTTTCGGCGGCGGGCGATGGATGACCGTGAGCGTCAGGGTCTTGTCGCGCAGCCCGCTGGTCTCGAGTTTAGAGCGCCAGAGTCGGTCAACTTCTCCGGCAAAACTGTCCTCGCGCACGGGCTCGAGGTCCGGCGTGATCGCTTTTGAGACCTTGTGGACGTAGTAGCTGAACTCCGGCCCCAGCTGCGCGATGATCCGGGCAAAGAGCGCGGTCACCTTGTCGAGATAGGCATCGTCCATCGTGTAGCTGTTCACCCCGTCGAGCCGGATGCACTGGAAAAGCTCGTTGACCCGCGTCCGCACGGTGCGGTCATCAACCAGGCTCACATAGGGCAGCATATGCGCGAGGCGGGTCTCGCGCGCATACCACTCCGGCGTCATCGTGCGGGGATCGAGCGCAGCATCACGGGCTTCATCACGGGGCATAGCTGTCCCCACCATGAATGGACCTGTTGCGCGTGGGCGGTGTCTCCTGCAGGGCCGTCATCATCACATCTATGAAGCGCGGGTCCCAATCCGCAGCCTTCCAGAGCACCGGGTAGAGCAGGGCCGCCACACCCAGCACCGCGATGTGCTGCACCCAGACGAACAAGAGCACCGAGCCGAAAAGCCAGACCATCGCGTACATGATGGGTAGGCCCAGAAGCTTCGGCGGGCGCACGAGGCCGAGAAAGAGAGGCGAGCGCTCAGCCACCGGCGAAAACCGCGGCAACAATGGTGGGAGCGGCAGCGACACCGGCGATACCGACAAGCACCCAGAGTGCCTGGCGCAGATCGATGATGTTGAAGAACCAGCTCAGGAAGACGCCGAGCACGGCCAGCGTCGCGATGACAACACCAAGCGGGCCGGTCAGAGCATCGACAATGCCCTGCAATAAGCTTTGGATCGGGGAGAGATCGATGCTTTGGGCAAGGGCGGGCTCTGCAATGAGCAGGAATAGCGCCAGTGAGGCGACAAAGAGGTTTGAAATCTGTCTCATGAATTTGATCCTTCCAATCGGGCCACGACAGACATGACGCGAGCCACGTGGTTCTGGGTTTCTCGGTAGGGGGGAATGCCGCCATACTGACGGACCGCATCCGGTCCGGCGTTGTAGGCTGCGAGGGCAAGGCGTGGATCGCCAAACGTGTCCAACATCATCGCGAGGTAGCGGGCGGCCCCGTCGAGGTTCTGCAGCGGGTCACGCGGGTCAACGCCGAGATCACGGGCAGTGGCGGGCATCAGCTGGCCAAGGCCTATAGCGCCCGCGCTCGAGATCGCATCCTGTCGATAGGCGCTCTCAACCTCGATATTGGCTCGATAGAGAGCCAGCCAATCGGTCACGGAAAGCCCGGCGCGACGCAGGCCGGGATGGCCGGCATAGCGCAAGGCCGTGGTCTGAATCCCAGAGAGAACATCGGCGCGGGGCAGGGGAATAGGGCGGGCAAGGGCCGCAACTTGGACGCCCTCTTGCTCGGCCTCTACCTCGCCGAAGATAGCGATCCCATCGGAGACCGAACCCTGACCAATGCCGTCATTGTAGTTACGGGCAAAGCTGCTTTGGGAGCGGGACGGGGTCAGGGAGCCGTCGCTCTCCATGACCAGGACCATTTGCGCTGAAGCTGGCGCTGTGACCAGCCAGAGACAGACGAGGCTAGGTGCCAGTGCCCTTGTCTGACGGCGCAAGTTTGTGTGTACGGCTTGTACCCGCCTCAAGCGGCAGGTCGACATGCGCAAAACCAAGGCCAATGAAGAAAGACACCACGCCGGAGATCGTCTTGAACTCGCGGATCTTGATATCGTTGTAGGTCGTCCGCGTGCGGGCGGTGACGAGGAGCTTTTCCACGCCCTCGTCAGAGACCACGCGCATGATCCAGACCCCGTAATAGCTGGGGCCTTTCTTGTGTGCCGATTCTTGGCACAGGATTTCTGCGCTATAGCCGCTTTCCACGAGTTCGCGGAAACGTGCTTCCGTAACCACATTTGGTGCTTCGATGTCCCAGTTCATGGCCCGGCTCACGCTTTCTCCAATGGCGCGACCCCAGGCATTCCCACTTGAAGCCCAGAGTTACGATAGTATACTATCAACCGCAAGATGTAATATCATGCTTTGGCTGTAGTTTGGTCACGCAAACACTAGTCTCGGCCAGTGTCCGCGATCAAGGAGATAACAGGTTTGAGAAACCCGAGGTTGATATGCCTGCTCCCATTGCAAGCTCTGGCCCTTCTGATCTGCGTTCCCGGGCCGGTTTTGGCGGAATCCTGCTTCGCCCCGCCCCGCCCCTTCCTGCCAAGTGATTCGCAGGCCGCGCGGGACTATGCGGCTATCATCCGCAGCGATTTCGAAAATTACATCCAGGATATCCAGAGCTATTTCCGTTGCCTCGACAGCGAACGCGCCCGCGCTTTCGAAGAAGCGCGGGAAGTCAGCGAGGACTATGGCCGATTTCTGCAATTGGTAGGGGATTGATGGGCAGCCTTGGGAGCATCAGACTAGCAGCCCGTGGAAACCAGACGCCGATAACACCTTCAAATATCTACTTTTTAGATAACAGATTTCATCCGCTAGCGACGTCACAAAAGGTATGTGACGCGTGGCAAAAACAATCAGAAGCAAAGGGCAGGTGGCACTCTGCCAGGCGTTGGTCGACGCGCGCAAAAGAGCAGGCTTGGGCCAGGACGACTTGGCGAACAGGCTCAAGTGCCATCAATCTCTCGTGGCGCGCATTGAGAGCGGCGAACGCCGGATCGACGTCGTCGAACTGGTCGTTCTGGCGCGTGCCATCGGCTTTGACCCGTTCGAGGTTCTGGCGATCGTCGAAGCCGCCACGGAGCCCGACCACAGAATTTGACAGCAAAGAACTTTTGGGACGCGCTGTTGCGTGCGTCCCCATGTGAAGTGAGCTCCTCAACAAAGAGCAGTTAGCCAACATCCACTACGTGCGGCCTGCGGCGCGAGTAAGCGCCTTATGACACCATGCCGCAAATTCAGCGCCACAGTGCAGGAAGTCAGTAAACAGTGAACGATAATAAAGGTGAGGGCGTCGCGATCGCCAATCTGATTGGGACCGATGGGTGCAGCATTGTTGGTTGGGTGTATAGATGGACGAAAGGCGCGCATGCGGTGATGTGGAACGTCCACGGGCCCCAGCTGGTATCTGAAATCTGGCCGGATATAAGTGACGAACAGAAGCAGGAAATAGACTTCGATGCGCTCACACGGATCGGCAGCGGCGACGGATAGGTTTCTCTGTTTGTCGTCAGCGAGTATCAGTGGAAAGGGTGCGATAGCACACCGGACATTGGAACTGATGGTAGCGGAAGCCTCGAAGGAGCCCAATCTCACGGTTTCTGTATGCTTAATGAATGTTGGCTATCGTGCACGGCGCGGTTGACTTGCAAAACAAAATCTGGCACCGTGCGATAGAACAAAAATAGAACAAACTACTCTTAGGAGGCACCGTTTTGGCTCGCAAAGCAACCATCAGCATTGACGTATCTGACATGTCCAAAGCCTTGAAGTTTTATGTTGAGGCACTGGGCTGCAAATTCAAAAAAAAGTACTCGGATGATTGGCAGGTTGTCTCCGTTGGAGCTCTCGATCTTCACATCCAAGAGAAAGCCGCAGGCACCATCGGCGCTGCCGATGAAAAACGTCACTATCAGCGTCATTGGACACCGGTCCATCTTGACTTCATAGTTGATGACATTGATCCAGTTTGTGCAGAAGTTGAAAAGTACGGCGGCTCGGTTGAAAAAAAAACCTTCTCAGAGGTCGCAGACCTTGCAAATTGTGCTGATCCGTTCGGAAACGGATTTGATCTTATTCGGGAAGACCTCGAATAGGCACGCGAAGCAGCCTTGGAGAGCGCAAAGATTGCACGTCGAGGTATCGCCAAGCCGCCATTGGCGCAACCGCAGCGAATTGGTG